>CAXHMA010000001.1:0-465628 GCA_964017825.1 uncultured Alphaproteobacteria bacterium
TCGTGATTTACGAATTAACTGATTAATTGTAGGCATCACAAATTTCCTTAAAAGTTAAATTATTAAAACGACTTGCCTTCAAAAAACGGATTCTCAGCGGCGCATTCTTTTTATTTAGATATAAGCCGTTGATTTATCAGTATTTAAAGACAAAACAAACCAAGCGGACAGATACACTGCCCCCTGATAAGTTGCTGGCAACATACCTTAGCTTTTCTATGAAGTCAACCATTATTTTAAACATTTTTTAATTTAAATGTGTTTAAAGCCCTGCGTCCGAATCGGGAAATTGTCAATCGGTTCCGCTGAAAAACATCTTTTCAAAACTGTATTCCCTCTTTAAAATGCTTCAATTTTATTCCCTTCGGATAATGCGGCTTTAAACGTTCAATCCATGCACCCAACTTCTCGGGAATATCTTTTTCGCTTTTACCTTCCGGCGCATAAACGATAATATATTTGCTTTCCTCGTCATCCAGATTGGCAGAGATAAACGCCAGCCATATTTCATCCTTGTCAATATAAAACGCCGATTCATAAATTGTATATAATCCGGCAACGCCATAGGAATGGAAATAACAATCCTTGCAGGCATTCTCCCCCATTGATACAGTGCAAAAACTGACAATCCAAGGCCCGTAATCACCGTCCGCCATATTTCGCTTAAAATAATCTTTCAACAATACAAAATCTGTGGGGAAATAAAAAGCGTCATCTTCAAGCTTGCCCATATATTCATACAAGTTGAGCGGCCTGCCCGCGCGTTTTTCATACCCGTTGCGCACGGCTTTGACATAAAAATCCCATAAACACGCTTTATCTTTGCCGCAGTTCTCCCTTTCTTTCAACCATGCGCCGCTCATGACGTCTTTATTATCTTTCGCCAGTTCCACATCCGCTTTGGCCAGATCTTCCGTTGCGCAGATTACCTTTTCGGTTTCGCTGAGACCATCGCTCCAACAGTCAAAACTTGACTCATAGCGCAGCGGATTATCCTCATGTTCGTATTTACCTTCAAAAACGCCGCGCATGCCGCAGTAATAACTGTGGCTTCCCTCTTCCATTTCAACCGTGATAATCCTTTTCTTTGCATCCAGCGCAAATTCAACCAGTGTCTCTATCGGCGCTTCATCACCAATCTCCACTGTCTCACTGAAAACGGCATTATTCCCGTCAATTTTCAGTTCCCCGTCAAGCGAGCAGGTATGCGCCCCGTGGCTGGTGCCTATTTCAAAACGGCAGACATTCTCATGACAATCCGTAATGTGCAAATATCCGCCGATATCATTAATATAACGCTCAAACGCCCACTTCCCCTCCCATCGGGACTGCGCAAACCCCGCAGGAATACGGAAAAATGAAAAGAGGAACAAATATATAAACAAACGGCGCATTGCTTTTACTCCTGAATAATGGTTCTGAATATATAAGAGCATATAATGTTCCGCCCGCAAATACAACAATTTTCTCAAAATTTTTATCACGCCCGCTTATTTAAAAAAGCTTGCAATAAATCCCAAAGCATGATAGTATTTTTAATACATGGGAGATATTGTTATGACGGAAGAAGAAAAGAAAGACAAAATTGCCGCCGCCAAAGCGCGCCTTGCCAAACATGCGATTATCGGCGCAGCGGTTGCTTCCGTGGCTGCTCCTGCGGTTTCAAATGCGCAGACGATGTCTGAAAACGTTCCTCAAAATACCCCTGAACCGATTGTACAAACCGTATCCGCCGCACCAAGCAGTACTTTCGTTACCAGCCCTGAAAACGCTCCCGCTTTCGGTTCTGACGAATGGCTCGAAAACCAAACGTCCGCCGACGCGACGCGGCAGTCATCCGAGCAGCCGTCTTCTCAAATTTCGGCAAACGATGTATCATCCATGCTGAACGCCGGCGGCAATAAATTCCGACAAACATTGGAAAATTTATATTCCGCCTCAGATAACTTTGCGACGACAATCCGAAAAGACGATTTGGCACGCACGCTTGCCGCTGTTAATAACGGATTATCGCAAGTGCAAATATACACGAAGTTAAAAGAAAAAGGCATTACGGAAATTGTCGATACCGAAAATAACGCAATACCTCTTGAATATCTGTTGGAACAAACACCCGGGCTGTCGGACATCGTCGGACAAGAGGGTTTTTCTCTGCAAAACTCGGAAAATGTTCGCGAAGTCATAGCCGTATGTCTGGAAAACGGCACCGCGGAACTTGATTTATCAACTCTTAAAAACCGCCCGACAATCTTAACTGTCGGCAAACAAAATTCCGAGGAATTCGACCAAAAACTAGATGATATTTTAAAAAACTTCCCCATGGCGGATAAAACAATCGATTTGTCAAAATACAGCGAAGAGCTTGATGCCCCGTCACTTGAAAGCGCCGATAAATCTGCCGACAGACAAATAGCAAATTTGCAAAAGCAAATAAACACCCCATGCAGCAAAACCACTCCGGCCGCAATAATCAATGCGCATACATACATCGGCGGGTTGGCGGATAAAAATGCTCTGACCTTATCCACGCCGGAAGCAAATCCGGATTTAACATTCAACCAACCGCATCACCAGCTTAAAAGAAGCGATATAGTCTTGGAAGAAAGCAGCGGAATAGCTTATCAACAGAATGGAAAAATCTATATTAATACGGCTCTGCCCTCGGAAGAAGAAAAGCAAAAAACGCAACAGAGATTTGCCGAACAGGGACTGACACAGTTCAATATGGATAAAGAATTTGCCAACGGCAGCAGCATAGCAAGAATGATTGTGGCCCTGCACGAAGCCTGTCATTTAACTCAAAATAAACGCGCGCCCACGCAAGATGCGACGGATACCCCCGTCATAACGATGAAAAAAAACACCTTAACGGAAAAAACAGCTTTTGCCGTTGAATTTCTTGCAGTTTCAAACCTTTACGCCTCTCTGAAAAACAAAGGGGTGAAAATGTTCAGCTATACCGATAAAGACGGAACAAAAACAGTCCCGCTGGATTATCTTCTTGATCTCTACCCCGGACTGAAAGAAGCCGCCAAAGACGGCTTTTCTCCCGACAAACCCGAAGACGTGCGCAAAATTGTCGAAGCTTCATCAAAATTATGGGATGAGCGAATGGCCGAAGTCTATAAAGCGCAAGCTTGCCGCGCCGCCGTCGGCGTACTCGGCCGCATGCCGAGCTTTTCTGCCCAGCTCAAGTTGATGAAAGAAAAAAATTCTCCGGAAGAAAAATATGAAAAAGATGTCAAAACGATGCTGACAGACATATATATCGGTGGAAATATTTCGGTTAATTTAAACGGATGCCGCGATTTGTTGGATACGGGCAACCCCGAAGAGATTGTTAATCTGGGCAAACCTAATGAACACCCTAAAGCCCGGCAGCTTCTCTCCGCAACATTAGAAGATAAAAAATCTCAAATGATACCGGAAGAAACCTTGCTGAAACTTGACCGCTACCTCATAAACAAAGGAATAACCGGCGATGCGGAAAAAGATTCATATGTCGCCGAAGCATACACCGCCATAATTACGCGTAGTAAAGATGCAAAAAAATATGACGATTTCAAAAACATACTGCTGGAAAACGGCGGAGAAATCCGTTATGCCGACGGCTTAATTGAAACGCACACGCCTGAAAACCGCCAAACAACTTATACGACCTCCCATAACTACACAATTGATCAGAATGCCCTCACGACTGCGGCAAACATCAATCAAATGGCTTTACTGAACCACATGCAGAGCGTCAAACGATAAATCATACCGCAAATTAAAAACATTGACAAATTTCCCCCTTTTTGCTATAATATTTTGAAGTATACGGGAGATATTGTTATGACGGAAGAAGAAAAGAAAGACAAAATTGCCGCCGCCAAAGCGCGCCTTGCCCAATCCGCGGTCATCAGCGCAACGGTTGCTTCCGCGGCTGCTCCTGCGGTCTCAAATGCGCAGCAGGCATCATCTCAGCAGGAAAGTTCTCTCCCGCCGATTGAACAAACCGTATCCGCCGCCCCGGGCAGCGCCATGGTTACAAGCCTTGAAGACGCTGAAAACATGCCCGCTTTCGGCTCTGACGAATGGCTGAGAGCTTCAATGCACGCCGACCGCGAAGAACATGATACGGCAGTAGTTGAGCAGACCAAACCGCGCATAACTGATTTAGACAGAGATTTTGCTGCGGCCATGGACGCAGATATGCCGGAATATTTGGAACAACGACAGGAAATAATTGACCGGCTGCAATCGCCTGCTGCCACAAACGACGAATGGGGATTTGTCGGTAACTGGGGTTCTTTTTCGGCTGAAAATTATCTGACTTTGCTTAATATGGCCAAACCGTCTGATGAAAAAAGCGAAAACGCTCCGGAATATGAAAAATACATCAGGCAAAAGAGAGCCGAACTGTCAGGAGAAAACGTAAGAAACACACCGACAGATATGCGTCCGCGGCACAATATTGACTATGTATCGAAAGCGGCTCCCGACAGACCGATGGAAGACGGTGCTTTGGCATATTTCGGCAGATCCGAAGAACCGGACGCGGAGAATATACTTCCGGCAAAAAAAATCTACATGATGCAATATAACGATAGCCAAAAAGCACAAAATGCCAATCAAAACGATCATCAGAGCCAATACATTCAGGCTAATCCGATAGCGCAAATGGCAACATTGTATCATGAAAACACACACAGAAAACATTATCTGTTTGATGCTTCCGAGCTTTCTCAAACCCCCGTAAATGCCGCCAAAGGAGATCGTTTGACCGAAACCGCTGCCAGATCCGTGGAATACCTGGCCGTTGCCGCCATGTACAGCACCCTCAGGGAACAGGGAATTGAAACGCTGCAAATAGCACAAGTTGAGCCGTTCTCGGATGTTCTGGACAAATTTACCCAAAGCGGAAACAGTTCGTTTGCCGATTATCTTAAAGAGCAAAACATCAGTGAAATATCTGTTAATAACGAAAGACAAAGTATAGATAACCTAAATGACATTTTTCCGGATATCAAACAAACCTGCAATAATTATAACCTCTTGAAAAACGCCAAGATAACTTTTGGCGAAGGAGACGAAGCCGAAACCGACGGCTTATCGGGATTTGCCTCAAATACCGCCGGTAAACCGCTGACCGAATATTTAAGCAGGTTCGAGCAATCAACCGGTACTAAAATCTCTTCTATTGAGATTGGCGGCGAAAAGATGTCGTTTGAGGAACTAAAATCCCGTTATCCCGATATAGACGGAATGGCGCGGGATTTTGCTAAAATACAGCAGGTTTGCACCTGCTCCATGCAGGAACAAACTATTGACAATATGCTGGAATTTTACCCGGGATTAAAAGAAAATATCCCTCAATCGGGGTTTGATTCATCCGATCCCAAACAGGTAAGAAACATCGTCAAAGCCGCCGCCGACAGCTGGCACAACGATCCTGAATGCTTAGCGGCATATAACCGGCAAAGCACCGATGCAGCCAATGTGGCAGCACTGAACTTCTCTTATTATACATGGAATGAACAGCTGGAAATCCTTCAAAATCAGGACAAAACCTACAATGAAGCTGTCGAAAGAATGCTGAAAAACATATATATCGGCCAGAATCAATCCGTAGACTTAACCGGTTGCCGCGACCTGCTTGATACAATGTCCTCGGCAGATGCGGGCAAACTGATTACCGAAAGCAATAAAACCGCCGGAAACGACGATCGCACAGGCATAATATCATATGCAGAAATGAAACAGATAGACACATATTTTGAAAGCATAGGCCTGACTACCGAAACCGATAAAATGAAATACATGGCGGACTTCCTCAGCAATTGTGCAGCCAGAACAGGAACCCCCGTGGATGCTAAACTATATGAAATCATGATGTCATATAATTCAAGCATAGGATACGTTGACGGACTGGCTGTTGAAATCAGCGATAATCAGACTGTCGCACGCAGCGGCATTGACAGTTATGATATAACAGGCCTGACGATAAATCCGCAAATGTTATCCTCAGACATGAATGCGGCACGCCGTCGGCACGACCTGGATGTAAAAGCCGCCACAGAAGAGTTGTCACGCCCGGTACCGCAGACAGAGCGCGACACGCCGGCAGCAGCAGACGGCACCCGAACAATTTCCCCGGCCGTGCTTATGCAGATACAACTTCAGCGCTAGCCGCACTCAAACAAGGCCGGCAATAAAAAATCTTAAAAAAACTCTTTACAAACAAAAATAAATATTTTATGTAAAGATACATTGATGCGCCCGTAGCTCAGCAGGATAGAGCAACAGCCTTCTAAGCTGTGGGTCAGGCGTTCGAATCGCCTCGGGCGTACCACTTATTTGAAAAGCCGGATAATCCGGCTTTTTTGTATCTCGCCACTATATCTGCCGCTGTAAGAAAATTCTTTTGATAAAACAAAAAAAACAGGGGAAAACCCCTGCTTTACTAAACTGGTGGAGCTGAGGGGAATCGAACCCCTGACCTCTTGAATGCCATTCAAGCGCTCTCCCAACTGAGCTACAACCCCATACGTTCAAGACAGAGCATTTTATAACGGCATTTATTTTAAATTGCAAGCATAAAATCCGCTAAGTGGGTAAAAATTTTTTAACAGTCGTCAAAAAATTTATGCCTTATATGCAAAAAGTACTTGTATTTATTTTTTGGGAGGTGTAGAAAGCCCTTATTGCGGGGGTATAGCTCAGATGGGAGAGCGATTGGTTCGCAATCAATAGGTCAGGGGTTCGATCCCCCTTACCTCCACCAGTTAATAAAATAGCACCCTTGCGGTGCTTTTTTTATACATTAAAGGACACAAAATGCCGGAACAACAAAAAATCCTCCTTTTGTCATGCTGCGCACCATGCGCTTGCGCGGTTATCAAAAAGCTGCATGATGACGACGCTGATTTTACCGTGGCATTTTATAATCCGAACATTCACCCCGAAACCGAATACGAAAAGCGCCGCAATGAGCAGAAAAACCTCTGCACCGAATGGAACATCCCGTTTATTGAATTTGAATATAATCCGGCAGACTGGCTCAAAATGGCGGAACCGTATAAAAACGAACCCGAGCGCGGTGCCCGCTGTTCGCTTTGTTTTGAATATCGCTTGACCCGCGTCATGGAATATGCCAAACAAAACGGTTATGACGCCGTCGCTTCCGTCTTGGGCGTCTCACGTTGGAAAGACTTAAATCAGGTCAACGCCGCCGCAGCCCGCGCTTCCGCCAAAACAGGCGTACCTTATGTGCAGATTGAAGGGCGAAAAGGCGGCATGCAGGAAGCCCGCCTCGCCCTTATCAAAGAACTCGGATTATATAATCAGGATTACTGCGGCTGCGTTTATTCCATGAGAACGCCCGCCATACGCTAAGCAAAAATATCCGTTCCCGCATACGGCCCGATTTTAAACACATCAGCCGTTAAAAAGCGCTCTGACTTGCCGAGAGCCGCAATCTCTTCCATATCGTGCTCATCAAGCTCAACCGTCAAAGCCGCGATGTTTTCCCGCAGATGCGCCTCGCTGACAGCCTTCGGAATAACCGCCAGGCCGCGCTCCATATTCCATGCCAAAAGCACCTGCGCCGGTGTCGCGTTGTTCTTCTCGGCGATTCGGCGAATAGTCTCGTCTTCAAGCATAATGGAACTGCCTGATCCGAGCGGCGCATACGCCGTCACCGCAATCATATTCTTTTTGCAATAGTCAATAAGTTCTTCCTGCGGCAGATACGGATGGCATTCCACCTGATTGACCATCGGGTTGACTTCCGCCGTCATCATTATTTCCGTCAAATGCTTTTCGCCGAAGTTGGAAACGCCGATGGCACGGCAAAGCTCTTTGTTGTAAAGCCCTTCCATGGCCTCCCAGGTATCCGCAAGCGGCGCGTCTTCCGGCGACAACATATCGTCGGCTTTCAGCGGCATGACGGCCTCTTTTTTCTGCGCCACCGGCCAATGTACGAGATACAAATCCAGATAATCCAGTTTCAGACGAGCTAAGGTTTCCTTTAACGCAGGCTCCGCGTCTTCGGGCTTGTGCGCGTTGTTCCAAAGCTTGGATGTGACAAAAATATTCTCGCGTTTCAGCCCGTCTTCGTTCATGGCGTCCGTAAACGCCTGCCCGATAGCTTCTTCGTTGTTATAAACCGACGCGCAGTCAAAATGCGTATAACCGAGTTTTAATCCCCAGCGTACGGCGCTGTATACCTCAGACGGATCGCTTTTCCATGTTCCCAAACCGATAGCCGGCATCTTGATTTCATTGTTTAATTCCACATAACGCATGCTTTTCTCCTCCTCATACTTTTTTCAGGGCAGATATATGCGTCCGAAAACGAAAATTAAAGGATATTTATACCAAAAACCGAAAATTTTGCTTGCAAAGAAAAAAATATAAACTAAAGTTAAAACATCGTTTAGAGACTAACGATGATTGATAAACTATTGAGAGGAACTCTGAGAATGAAAAAAGCTTTATTATTGGCAGGACTTGCCGGAATGGTAGCTGCAAACGCAGAAGCTGTTGACGTAATGCCTTATGTTGGATTGGATGCCGGTTACGCTATGGTTGACGGCAATGAAGACACAAACGGTTATTTGAGCACAAAGAACTGGTCTTTGGCCGGCGTATTGGGCGCCAGAACTGACCATTTCGGTTTGGAAGCTTTCTATATGAACAGCTTGAGACAGCACAAAGCCGGCGCTGCTTCTCGTATTTCCGGCTACGGCGTTGACGCTTTGGCCTTCCAGCAGCTCGGCTGCTCCGGCCGTTGGGAACTCGTCGGTGCTGCCGGTATCGGTGAATATAAACTGAAAGTAAACGAAGAAACCGGTTGGTCTGATACCGGCCTCGGCTATCGTTTGGGCGGCGGCTTGCAGTATGCCATGAGTGAAAATACATCTCTGCGCGTTATGTATCACCATGTTTGGATGGATAAATCCGACATTGATTCCATGGATGAATTCACCGTTGGTATCAGATACGCATTCTAATCTTAACTGATTACACGGATAAGAGGGACTTTTCAGTCCCTCTTTTTTTATATCCGCCGCAATAATCATTGACTAATAAATAAAATAAGTATACCATACGCAAAGTTAATAATAATTATGTTAAACCCTCAAATTACTGCAAAATGAGATATTATGTATGCAGACGCGTGTCTGATGAGAAGATGGCCTTCATGGCAATGAACGAAGACGATACAATCACCGTCTACGGCAAATACCATGACAACAACCACCTCACGGGCGACGGGCCGACGCTGGAAGAAATCGCCGCCGTCCCCGAAATTCTGGAAGAAGAAATAGAAGGCCGCCCGTCATGGGATACGCCGATGTCAGCCCACCTGCGCGAATTCGCAGATGAGTTATGGAACGCCGTCCGCAATCAGAATCCTTGGTTCGATTTCGTCTGACCCGCGCATCGTCAAGATGTTAAAGCTCTGATAAATCAGAGCTTTTTTTATTTATAAACGCACTAAATATTTTTTAGACAAAAGTATTGACATAAACTCCGAAACATGATAAGTTAGTGCACAAATAAATACTATTGTTTCACCAAAACCATTCTGTAAAATTATGTCAGAAGAAATGAAAAAAAGCGAACATCTCGCATCAAAAAACTGGGGTCCGATTCTCGCGAACCTCTATCTGGAAGGAAAATCCATCCGTGTCATCGGCACATACCTCGATGAAGATGAAGACAAGACCTACCCCGGTCCTGACTATATCATCGCCGAAGTTCCCGCCGAGCTCATGGAAATCGTCAAGGAACATCCCAATCGTTTCCTGACCTCCCCAAAGTGGCAGAAGTACATCCGCCCGCTCTGGCTCATCGTCAGAGACAACCCGTGGTTCGGCTACGTTTGATACTCAACGCACGACCACACAAAAAAGGCGCTCATCCGAGCGCCTTCCTTTTTTTCTGACAACCTATTCTAGCGTCTTCTCAAAAAGGACGGGATTTCCAAATCATCATCGCTTTCGCTTTCCTTTTCGGCAAAGTCTTCAATCTCGTCAAACTTCGGCATAACCACAGGCTTGGCAGGCTTTTTGGCCTTAGCGCGCGAAATTCCTAAAATCTTGTCAATAAAACGTTGGCGCGTCGGCTCTTCCGGTTCGTCCTGAATCATCGCCTGACGTTCTTCTCTGGCTTGGCGCTCAACCGGCAGTTCAACCTCGCCTTGCTCCGGAAACAACTGCGGCTCTTCTTCGATAATCTTTACTTTCGCACTAGGCGTAAACGGCTTGTCGAGCTTAATCGTCGAAAACTCGCTTTTCGCTTCTTCTGAGGTTTCCGCATTAGCCACAACCGGCTTGTTGATTATCGCATTAAACAACGCCGATGAAGAATGAGGCTCGTCTTCCTCTTCTTTCATGACGGCAAACTCTTCCTGCACCGGCGCATCCGCCTTTCTGACAGCTTCCAACTCAATAATATTTGTTTCTTCTTCAACGGTTTCTTCCTGTGCGACAACAGGCTCCGACAACGCACCGTCTTCTTCGGTTTCTTCCTCCTCGGCAACCGGATTCAAATCGACATAAGAACCGTTATCTTTGCTGTTTTCCGTCAAAACTGCATCATCGTCAATTCCCGTAACCACGATGGAAACGCGGATACGTCCCGACAGCGTGTCATCATAGCTGGAACCGAAAATAATCTCGGCATTATCGTCAACTTCTTCGCGGATAATATTAACCGCTTCGTCGATTTCCATTAAAGTAATGTCCGACCCGCCGGTAATATTAATCAGTACGCCTTTGGCGCCCTTCATCGAGCAATCGTCCAAAATCGGGTTGGAAAGCGCCTGTTCGGCAGCAACTTTCGCACGGTCCTCGCCTTCGGCTTCGCCTGTTCCCATAATGGCTTTTCCTTTGTCTTCCATAATACGCTTTACATCAGCAAAGTCCAGATTGATAAGCCCCGGCATAATCATCAAATCCGTAATCGAGCGCACGCCGTCATAAAGCACTTCATCCGCTTTCACAAACGCGTCTTTCAATGTCGTGTTCTTATCGGCAATGCGAAACAGGTTCTGATTCGGAATAACGATAATGCTGTCAACTTCTTTAATAAAATTCTCCAAAGCGGATTCCGCATTTTCCATACGCTTTTTGCCTTCAAAGGCAAACGGCTTTGTCACTACGCCGACGGTCAAAACGCCTTTTTCTTTGGCAATCTTAGCCACGACGGGTGCCGCGCCGGAACCCGTACCGCCGCCCATACCGGCCGTAATAAACACCATGTTGGAATCAGCAAGTTCGCGTTCAATGTCTTCTCTGGCTTCTTCCGCGGCCAGCTTACCGATTTCCGGACGCGCGCCCGCGCCCAGCCCTTGGGTAATTTCAAGTCCGAGCTGAATCTTACGGGTTGCCGGAGAAAGCGCCAAAGCCTGCGCATCGGTATTAGCCACGACAAAGTCAACGCCTTCCAGATTTTTGGACATCATATTGGTAATGGCATTACCGCCGCCGCCGCCCACGCCGATAACCGTAATGCGGGGTTTCAGATGTGTAAAATTCGTTTCGCCGACAGCCAGTTTAATTGCCATTTGTTTTCTCCGTAAAATAAAAAAGCTAAATTCCGATTTTAAGAGGAGTTTAGCTTTAAATAACTTAAGTTTTCGTTACCGTCAGCAGGTTTTTTTAAACAATTCCAGAATTTTTGTAAAAATTCCGCCGTTGCCGGCACTGACATTGACTTTTTTGACAATTTTCCGTTCCGAATTATTCACGGCAAACAACAAAAGTCCGAGCGCGGTTGAAAAAGTCGGATTATGCAAAATCGGCGGAATATTTTCAATATTGCGCGGACGCCCGATTCGCACCTGTTTGTCCAATACCATGCTTGCTACTTCGCGCATGCCCGGCAGTTGAGACGCACCGCCGGTCAAAACCACACGGTGTGTCGCCGCATTTTTATATCCGGCTTCGTCAAGTTTGCGTCCCGCCAGTTCAAACAATTCTTCAATGCGCGGCGAAATAATGTTAATCAAATCCGAACGGTAAATCTGCTTGATATTGCTGTCATCTTCTTCACCGACCGGATAAACGTTGATAATTTCCTGCTCGTCCTGACTGATTAAAAACGCACAACCGTGACGGTTTTTTACTTCTTCGGCATAATTGAACGACGTCGTCAGCCCCAGAGCAATATCATTCGTCACGTTAATGCCGCCGACGGGAATAGATGAGAAATACACCGGATGCCCGTTCTTAAAGCTGGCAATACTCGTCGTACCGCCGCCGATGTCTATAATCGTCGCACCGAGTTCTTTCTCGTCTTCAACCAAACAGGCCAGCCCTGAAGCATACGCCGAAAACGCTTTCATCTCCACTTCCAGATGAGAACTCTCAACCACGGTCGCCAGATTTTTGTACATCGGGCGCGGATAAAGCCCCAGCAGAATATCAACACTCAAATTCTCACCGTAAATATTCATCGGGTTTTTGACCTCTTCGCCGTTGTCGACATGATAGCCCATCGTCAAAAAATGAATGGGCTCGTTACCCTCAACGTTGACTTTCATCAACCCTTTATCGGTTACTCGTTTAACGTCATCTTCGGTGACCGGCCTGTTTTTATGGATATTGACCGACGAGCTTCTGACCACGCTGCGGCTGCGTTCGCCCGAAACATTGACAATCACGTTTGTAATCCGCTCGTTTGCCATTTGCTCTGCCGCTTCCACCGCATTGCATACGGCAATTGTTGCCTGATTAACGTCTACGACAACACCGTTTTTAATTCCTTTGGCCGCGTTATAGCCGTACCCCAAAATAGAAATTCTTTTTTCCCGCGTGATGCGTGCGATAATGCAGCAGACTTTTGAGGTGCCGATATCCAAAGCCGCGACGACGGGCGATCTGTTAAAAGAATGGTTCATTCTAACCCCTTTTCTTATCTTTTCAGCATTAAATCTTCAACAGACTTATCTATATCCACAATTATTCTGTTGTCGTACCTTACATCAAAGGAAGTTAATTTACGCTTAAAAATTCCCTGTCTTTTATTCAATAATGCAATTTTTTGATAAGCTTTGCCAAAATCTTTTTCCGGCAGTTTCACCACGACACCGTTTTGCGCGCTGCCGAACACCAAATCCCAGCGCCGGTTGGAAACAAACACCGCCGCCCTGATTTTTCCGGCCAGTTCCTCATCTGTCTGCAACACTTTCAAAAGTTCGGCCAAATGATGCGGCGCACCGTCTCCCGCCAAAAGCAGCAGCGGCGCATCGGGCTCATATTCCTCCACCTCTATCACGTTGCCTTCGGAATCCACCGGATAAAACCGCCCTTCATATTGCCAAATGGCTTTCACTTTCCTTTCTTCAATATTCACCAAAATATTATTCGGAAAAAAGCTCCTTTTAACCACACAGTTTCTCACCCACGTCAGCTGCTCGATACGGCTCTGCAAAGACGCGATGTCAATGCCCAAAATGCTCTCGTTTTCAGACAAATTCAGCGCCTGCACCAAGTCGTCATATGACGTGCGGCGGTTGCCCTCCACAATCACGTCTTCAACATACATACCGTAATCAGCCGAAATTTTATATACTGCCTGCATAAAGCGCTCAAACTGCGCGGAAAGCACGTTCTCCCGAATGGTAACCGCCGTCAGCGACAATGACAGAAAAACCAAAAAACACACCAAAATTCCGATAGAGCGGTAAAGCCGCTCACACTCGGGATAAACCGTCATCTCGGTCAAATTCGCGCTTTCGGTATCCGTCTTTCGCATGGCTTTCTACTTTTTCACTCCCATGCGGCGAACTTCCCATTCCAAAGTGATAGACGTTTTTTCTTTGACTTTTTCTACAATCATTTCGCCCAGCTTTTCAATATCTTCCGCGGTCGCCTGCCCGTTGTTGATAAGGAAATTGCAGTGCATGTCCGAAACTTCCGCTCCGCCGACTTTAAGTTCTCCGCAGCCGGATTCTTTAATCAGTTTCCAAGCCGCCAGCCCCTCGGGATTTTTAAAAGTGGAGCCTGCTGTTTTTTTATTAATCGGCTGATGCGCCTTGCGGTAAGCGGCATGCTCGTCCATCACCTTTTTAATCTCTTCGGTTTTTGCCTTCACGCCTTTCAAGGTTGCATCCAAAATAATCCAGTCTTCCGGAAACATGCTGGAACGGTAAGAAAAATTGAAGTCTTCCGCTTCCACCTCATAAATCTCCCCCCAGTCATTCATTATCCGTGCCCGCACGAAAACATCGGAAACCGCTTTGCCGAAACACCCTGCATTTGTCCGCAACAGCCCGCCGATGCGTCCCGGAACCGAACAGATAAATTCCAAACCGCCGATACCGTTTTCCGTAAATACTTTTTTCAAATCACTATTGCGCAGACCGGCTCCCACGGTAATTTCCGTCCCGCTGACGGTAACCTTTTGAAACGCCGGCGTATCCAGTTTGACAACCACACCGGGAATCCCCCCGTCCCTGATAAGCAGGTTGGAGCCGCCGCCGATAACGGTCAGAGGCAGCGCCTCAGGTTTGCGCATCAAAAACAGTTTTAAATCGTCTTCGTCTTCCGGCAGATACAAAATTTCGGCAGGCCCCCCGACACCAAACCACGTATGCTTGGCCAGCTTGGCATTTTCAATATACTTCCCGCGCACTTCCGGCAATATGCCGATGATTTTGTTTGTTGATGAAAAAAAACTCCCGAACATTGTTGCCTCCGTTATCCGTTATCTTTGTCTTCCGCCGCGGCGTTTTTCCGCGTTACCGCCAAAAGCATTCCCATCGTCAAACAGCTGGCAAGCATTGACGACCCGCCGTAAGAAATAAACGGCAGTGTCATACCTTTTGCCGGCATCAGCTGCAAAGCCGAACACATATTGACAATTGCCTGTCCGCCTAACGAAGCGGCAAGCCCCGCTCCGGCATACATCTGAAACAGATTGTTGTCTTTCAAAGACGTCAGCATGCTTTTAACCACAATCACCGCAAATGCGACCACAATAATTGTTGTCAGCCAGACGCCGTATTCTTCGCCGGCCAAAGAAAAAATAAAATCCGTATGCACATCGGGAAGCGACATTTTGATTTCACCGCCGCCGGGGCCTCTGCCCAACAGGTTGCCGTTGGCAAACGCATCCATTGATTTTTGGATTTGCGAACCGACTTCGTTTTCCGCCGCCAAGAAGCGGTCGATACGGTCACGCACATGCGCCAAAAAGAAATACGAGCCCGTCACCAGAACCACGCCCGAAGAAATCAGCGTAAATATCAGCCATACCGGTATGCCCGCCAAAATCATCTGCAATCCCCAAACGCCTGAAATCAGCACCGTCATACCCAAATCAGGCTGACCGAAAACAGAAAGCGCCGTTATAAGAAATGCCGCAACGGCCAAAGCCATGCCCGGAAAATCATCCGAACGTTTGCGTGCATCCAAGAACCATGCCGTTACCACAATAAACGCCGGTTTAATGAATTCCGAAGGTTGCAAAGAAAAACCCGCAAACTTAATCCAGCGTGCGGCGCCTTTTGTCGCATCCCCCATCACATAGGTCATCCAAACCCCGAGCAACGCACACAAAAAGCCCAAAACGGCAAACTTGCGGATGGTTCGCAGACTCTGCATGGAAATCCCGACCAAAAGCGTCAGCCCGGCAAAAATAAACACACTCTGCTTTTTGATAAATGCAAATTCATCAACCAGCCGGTCGCGATGTGCGGCCGAAGGGCTCGCCGAAAGCACGAGCATCGCCCCGACAAAAATCAAAAACAATGCCAGAGAAAGGCTGACTTTATCCACCGTCCACAGCCAGTTTGATATCTTGCTTTTACTATGTCGGGCAAAAGAAAACATCCTCATCTCCTTAAATCAGCGACATCAGGCCGATAAGCGAAGCGATTGCCGTAACCGCCCAAAAAGTGTACACCACCTTGACCTCGCTCCACCCGAGCTGTTCAAAATGATGGTGTATCGGCGCCATCTTAAAAAAGCGCTTGCCGGTTTTCTTAAAATAAACCACCTGAATCATCACCGAAACCGTCTCGGCGACAAACACGATGCCGACAATCGCCAAAATAATCTCATGCTTCAAAATGACGGCAATCACGCCGAGTACCGCCCCCAGCGCCAGCGACCCCGTATCGCCCATAAACACCTGCGCTTTTTTCAGGTTAAAACGTAAAAAGCCCAGGCAGCCGCCGACCAATGCCGCGCAGACAACCGCCATTTCGGCACTTTTCGGAATATACGGAAACGCCGTTTCATTAAACACCGGATAACCGGTTGCAAACGCAAAAACCATAAAAACGGAAAACACTATCGCCAGCATGCCTGCCGCCAGTCCGTCCAGCCCGTCACTCAGATTAACCGCATTCGAAGCCCCCGAAATCACAAACACCGCAAAAGGAATATAAATCCATGAAATTTCAAAACTCCATTCCAGATAAGGGATATACAGCCGGCTGTCAACCGAGTTCGGCGTAGCCGCCGCAATCACGTTAACCGCCAAAACTGCCGCCATGAACTGAATAAACAGTTTCACTTTCGCCGTCATCGCATTCGGCGTCTGTTTTTTGACTTTCACATAGTCGTCGGCAAATCCGGTTGCCCCGTAAACAATAAGAACCAATATGGAAATCCAGACAAAATGCTGTTTGATATTGGCAAACAGCAGCATTGCCAGAATGCTCGTCCCCAAAATCAGCAAACCGCCCATCGTCGGCGTCCCTTTTTTCTCCTTAATATGTGACTGCGGCCCGTCCGTACGTATCGGCTGCCCGCCTTTTTCATGCCCTTTAAGATAAGAGATAAGCCTGCCGCCGGTTAATAACGAAAGAACAAACGCCAAAACAAAAGCCATCACCGCACGCAGCGGGATTGTTTCCGGCGCATAAGACCACATAGACCACATATTAAATATTCCCATACATAGGTTAAACCGAAATCAAAAACTATATTGTTTTCAGTTTAACTGTCAATATCTAAATGAAGTCTTAAAAAAAGTCATAAAATACAGATTTTTTATTGTTTGGCTTTGAAATATATATCCCCCTGTTTTTATAATAACTGTTTACATTTTCTTAATCCGTCTGTATTATAATGATATACAAAGGAGATTATGATGTTTAAGTATGCTTTGTTAATTTTGCTTGCCGCAGCCCTGCCCGCCCGCGCTGACGAAAACGCCGCACAGGAATTGCAGGAGTTTGAGGCTTACGCCGACATTCTGCCGACTGACAGCTTTTTGCCTGCGCAGCCCGTCCGCCGCGCGTCCAAACCGAGAAACATCATTCCCGCCATTTCATCGGCTATTCCCGAAGCCGCGGCATATAACCTCAGCAACGCCGAAAAAGTTCTCTGCTATCTTGTTGAAAAGCGCCCGGCCGGTTACACCGGACATACGCTGAATTCTTTTGCAATCAAAGGCTACTGCGGAGAAATGGATGCCGGACAGAAGATAACCGTATATGAGGCACTGTTTACCCAAAGCCCGAACATTATCACCGCCCGCGCCGACTGCCGTATAGAACCGCGCGTTATGCTGCGCTTTGTCCGCGGCGTAGATTATGCCGACGTTCTTTTATCCTCTCCCTGTCCGTCTTTCACGGTTTTTTACGGCGGCAAATACAAAGCCTTCAACATCAAAAAGGGCATTATAGACGACATTATCAGCGAACTGGAAAAATCGCCTGCCGAATTTTATTCGCCGGCCGCGCAAATGGTCGCCAACGGCACAGCCATAGCTGATAAAGAAATTGACGCGCTGAATAAGAAAAATGAAGAAACCGCACCGCTGATGAAATGGAAACAGCCTGAAACCGACACTGCCGAAACCCCGTCGTCATCTGTTGCCCCGGCAGCCAAAAAAGGCTGGGGAAATATTAAGCTCAAAATGTAAAGCCGTCAGAGCCTAAATCTGTTTGTATAACCAAGGCTTTTCAGCAACTCTTCCGCTTGTTCAAAATGCTGCCCCAGAGCCTGCGGGTCATGCGCATCGTCGCTGATAAGGACGGGAACCCGCCCGTCTTTCGCCAATACCACCAACATTTCAGGCGCCGGATGCGGCCGCCCGATTCGGTTATACCCGCTCGTATTAAGCTCAATCGGCGTTTTAGTCTCCTCTAACGCCTCCATGATTTCATATTTACAGTCGTCATATTCCGCACCTTCGCCCAAACCGAATATCGTACAGTAATCCAAATGCGCCATAAACGTAAAATAACCGCTCCTGATACCCGAAACAATGCTTTTGAAATGATTGCGCGTCAAACGCTTCAACGTTTCCGCATCCGGCTGCGGCGACAGATGTTTCAAATGATAGATATTGCACAAAAAGCTCTCGTCTTCATTGCGCAGAAAATGGTTTGACCCGATAAGATAATCAACGTTCAGATTTTTCCGCATCTTTTCAAACGCGTTGCGCCATTCTTTCCCCGCAAAAAAATCAACTTCAAAACCTATCTTAATCTCAATCTTAAATGCGCTCTTCAAATTTTCTAAAATTTCTATATGCCTTTTATACGCCTCTTCCGCTTTCTGATAATCCGTAAAATGCATCGGGTCCAAGTGTGAAAATTCACCAAGCTCATGATGCATTATCATATGGTTGGAAACGCCGATTGTCTTAAACCCTCTGCTTTCCGCCGCAGCAATCATTTCTTCGGCCGTTGCCCTGCCGTCAAATCTCAATTCGTTATTATGCGTGTGCAATGTAAAATTCTGCATGTTTTTCTCTCAACTTTTCCTGTCCTTTCAACTAATATCCCGCCGGCATAAAAAGGCAACCGTTTTTTGAAATTTAGCCTCATTGAAAATAAATAAGACGAACGGCAAAAATTTTAATCACACTTTAACTTTTTGCTTGCTATTTCATCACGGGCGTTATATCAACGTCATTTGTTTGAATTTTCGTCTCCCCCGCTTCGGGGCTGTTTTATTTTAATAAAGGAAAAGAAAATGCTGAATATGCTGCAACAAAAACTAAATAATATGCTTGGCTTTTACTTAAAAAACTTCTGCCCCAAACTCGTGGAGATTTTGCGCCGCGGTTATGATATGAACAAATTCAAACGCGATACGCTTGCCGGCATGACCGTTGCCGTCGTTTCCATTCCGCTCGCCATGGCTCTGGCCATCGCTTCGGGCGTCACGCCCGCTCAAGGGCTTTATACAGCCATCGTCGCCGGATTCTTTATTGCACTTCTCGGCGGCTCCAAATATCAAATCGGCGGCCCCACGGGCGCGTTTGTCGTTGTCATCTTTAACGTCATGAAAAACTACGGTGCCGAAGGCCTGGCGATGACCATGCTGATTGCGGGAATTATCCTTATCGTCTCGGGTTTCTTAAAACTCGGCACTTATATTAAATATATCCCCTACCCTGTCGTTACAGGTTTTACCGCCGGTATCGGCGTTTTGCTGATTTCGACGCAAATAAAAGATTTGTTCGGCTTAAAAATGGAAACGGTGCCTAGCGAATTTCTCCCCAAATGGGCAGCCTACCTGCAAAACCTCGGTTCGTTCAGCTTTGCTTCCGTTTTTATTGCCGCATTTTCTTTTGCCGCTATTTTTTACGTGCAGAAAAAACGCCCGAACCTGCCGGCATATCTGGTTGCCGTCGTCGGCGCTACACTGCTTGTTGCGTTGTTTGCCATGTTCTCCGCCGCACCTGACACTATCGGTTCCAAATTCGGTGCTATTCCGCACTTTTTGCCTGCGCCGCACTTCCCCGAATTTGACCTCAATTTGATGTTCAAAGTTTTTCCGAGCGGTCTGACTATTGCCTTTCTGGCCGGTGTGGAATCCCTTTTGAGCGCGACGGTTGTCGACGGTATGAGCGGCGATAACCATAACTCCAATGCCGAACTGATTGCCGAAGGCATCGCCAACCTGATGAGCATGCTCTTTACGGGTGTTCCCGCCACCGGCGCCATTGCCCGTACCGCCACCAACTACAAATCGCACGCCTATTCGCCGATGTCCGGCATTATGCAGTCGGTTATCCTGCTGCTGTTTATGCTGCTTTTGGCCGGCGTTGCCAAATACATCCCGCTGGCCTGCCTTTCTGCCGTTTTAATTCTTGTCGGCTGGAACATGCTGAACTTAACCAAAATGTATTATCTCCTCAAAGGGGCACGCGGCGATGCTTTAACGCTCGTTGTCACCCTGCTCCTGACCGTGCTCGTCGATTTAAACACCGGTATTTCCGTAGGCTTTATCTTGTCGAGCATTATCTTTATGCACCGCATGAGCAAAGAGATTGAAATTGAGACCGATGAAAAAGCACTGGAATACAAAGGCGGCGGCCGCGACCTGTCACAGGTACTGCACGAACAGGGCGTTATCTCGCTGCGTTTCTCCGGCCCGCTGTTTTTCGGCGATGCGCTTGATGTCACCCGCTTTTTGCAACGTTTGAAAAGCGACCCGAAAATTATCATCATCCGTATGGGATATGTGCCGATGGTAGATATCAGCGGCGCCAATGCGCTGGTCGGCTTCATCCAACGCGTTAAGAGAAAATATGATACCAAAATCATTCTGTCCAACGTCAAAAAACAGCCGCGGCGCATGCTCCATGAAGCTTTCTTGCAAAACAACCTGACCTGGCATAATATTGCCATTGCTTCAAGCTTTGAAAACGCGCTCAAAATCACCCGACGCTATCTGCGCATGAAACGACATCAGGAAAAGACGGAAGCACTTGCCGCCGAATAACAGCACAATGGGGGGGAAATAATCCCCCTTTTTTGCACCAATTCATTAACCGCTTGACACCTTATCAAAACCGGATATAATCAGAACAAAACAAAAACGCGATTTAATACGGAACAACAGATGACATCCGGAGAAATAAATGCCCTGACCGCGCTTTCCAAATCCGTTAAAGATTTGGGTACCTTAAACCTTGTCCAGCGCAAACTGTTTGACAGGATAGAACACACGCATAACAACATCTTCATCCAAGGGCAGGCGGGAACCGGTAAATCCACATTTATCAAATACCTAAAAAAGCATTCTAAAAAGCGTATCCGTATTGTTGCGCCCACCGCCATTGCCGCCTTGAATATTGAGGGCGCCACGATTCACTCTATGTTCACGCTGCCGTTAAGCGATTTTTTAATCCTGCGCGAAGTTATGTCTTCCCGACGCCGCAAATTAAAATCAATTTTGAAAAAAACCGACATCCTTATCATTGATGAAGCCTCCATGCTGCGCCCCGATATTTTGGACGCCATCGAAGCGCTCTGCTGTCAGGCGCGCGGCAATCTCGCCCTGTTCGGCGGCTTGCAGATTATCTTGATAGGCGACCTCTGCCAGCTCCCCCCGATTGTCAAATACGGCGCCGAAGCCGCTTTTAAGCAGGAATACGGAACTGCGGAACCCTATTTCTTTGACGCTAAGTCTTACCAAAAAGGCGCTTTTGAAAAGATTGAATTAACAGAGGTTTATCGTCAGAATGACAACGAATTGCTGAACTATCTGCAAAACCTTCGCAACGATGAAAACATCCCCGAAACCATTGCTTATTTCAACCGCCGTGAAAACTATCCCGCCGACTTTGCCGCCACCGCCATAACGATTACCCCGTACCGCGCGGTTGCCGACAATATCAACCGCCGCCGTTTGGCAGAACTGCAAAAGCCCGAGAAAAGCTATGAAGCGCAGCTCGCGGGAAGCTTTGAAAAAATGCAGGACACACCGTCGCCGAAAACCTTAACTTTAAAAGAAGGTGCGCTGGTTATCTTTAACAAAAACAATTATCCCGATTACATCAACGGCACTTCCGGCATTGTCGAAAAGCTGGAAGAGCGTTTTATCATCGTCCGCTGCCTGCAAGACAACAAATTCATCACCGTCCGCCGCGAAGAATGGAAATCATTTGCCTATGACATTAATGACGAAACCGGCGAAGTGACCGAAAAAGAAACCGGCTCGTTTATCCAATATCCGTTACAGCTGGGCTATGCGCTGACCATCCACAAAGCGCAGGGCAAAACCCTCGACCGCGTGATTATTGACATAGATCGCGGCGCCTTTGCCCACGGCCAGCTGTATGTCGCCCTTTCCCGCACACGCAAAAAAGAAGATATGTACATTAAATGCGCACTTTGCGAAGATGACATTATCTTCTCCCCGCGCATTAAATCTTTCCTCTCCTGACTTTTCACACGGTGCAGGCTCACTCCTTTAATCCCTTCTCTTGGCGGAAGGGAACTTGACACCGTTCCGCATATATGCTACAATTTCTTTAAAGGAGAAAAAATGATAACGCAAAACGACATCGACACTGCGTTTCAAATGATTGTCAGCCAAGCTGCCGACAATGATTTAATTATGCCCGCGCCGCCGAAAAACGACAACGATAAGCTTACCGCCGCCGAGCAGCAAAAAATGCTTGCCGTATTTGCGCGTTGCGTTTTCGAAGGCCACCCGGGCTTTACCGATGCCCCGAACATCGGCTTTACGGAAACCGTCAAAAATAATTTCAAAACCGCATTGGTCAAATTATATCTGAGCACAAACAGCGAACGCACCGTTGCCGATATGGGCAAAGAATTATTTAAGTTCTCAAAAAAATACATTCCGGATAATCATTTTAACGTTTTCACTGCCGGCAATATGCCCGTAGGCATGACAATGAGCAAAGAAGAACACGCCGCATTCGAAGCCGAACTGAAAGAATATATCCGAACCGAACAGCTTGACGCCTCGCAGCGGGGCATTGCCGAACACCTGTACGCCAAACGCCGTCAGGCAGGAGAAAATCTCTTCGACGACGAATCCTTTTCCGTCCTGACCCAAAACGGCGCCGAAATTCTGACCGATAAAAAAGGCAAAACCTGGCGCATGTCAGAAGTATCCTGTCAAGGCAAAAAACTGATGATGATCGGAATGACACGTTTTGCCGCCATAAATGAAAACGGTAATATGAGCGAAGATTTAATCAATGATTTCACTGCCTTAGCGCAGCAATTCTCCAAACAGGAATATTTAAGCTGTGACGCACTGGTGCTGGATTTACGCGGCAACGGCGGCGGCTGGCCGTATCTTGGCGACTACATGGCTCGCACCCTCTACGGCAACACCGTATCAACCGAACCGCTGGGACATGTCAAAAGGGATACCCTGCCCGCAAAGCTGAGCTACGCCCATATGGAAAACCGCGATATTCTGTACCGGAAAAACCTTGTCCATGAAAGCCAAAACACACAGTATGACACACGAAACACCCCTTGGGCGGAAACCTATCCGTTTAACCCCGCTCTCGGTTATAAAAAACCGATTCTGATTTTGACCGACCAAAGCACCGGCTCAAATGCCGAACTGACCATCGGCCGCCTCAAAGAACACCCGTATGTGCGCACCGTCGGCGAACACAGCTGCGGCGTTATCCAATATCACCCTGCGGCCGGCGCCAAAACCGCAATCCCGCTGCCCTACGGCCTGAAAATTGCCGTTCCGCCCGAAGGCTTTACCGGCGCCGCCGGCGAAAGGCTTGAAGGTCTGGGCTACCGGCCTGATTATCAAACCGCCAAAGGTGAAAATGCTATGTCCGCATGCCTGCAAAAATTTGACGAAATCGAACAAGATATTATGCAAAACCTCCCTGCTGCCCGCACCGCGGTTCACACCGCCGCAGCCCGCGAGTCCAAAGTCGATGAAACCACCGCCATAAACCGTCGGAGTATAAGCAACAACAGCCCCTCACTGCAAAAAGCATTTGAAAATCTGGTTAAAGCCACCGAAACCATCCCCCAACTCACCCCCGAACGCGACTATACATATAACAATTCAAACCACCGCACACTCTGACCCGCCTCACCTCCATAAAGCGAAAGTTTTTTAAGCTGAGCACAAAACAGTAAGTTAAGCTTTTTCAATTACCGCACGCACTTTCAGGCAATGTATGTCTGCCCGCTCTGCTTCCGACAGTTTCACATAGTCTTTTTCCGTCGTCACCAAGGCTGCTCCTCTCGCAGCAGCAATTTTTTTCAGTTCGGCCAAATCCGCAGCGGTATACGTATGGTGGTCTTCAAAATCTTTCGTTAAAACAACATTATATCCCAAACACCGCAGTGTGTTATAGAACTTTTCCGGTTTGCCGATTCCCGCAAATGCCGAAACATTTTTATTCGGCAGGTCAAACGGCTGCGCCTCCAACCGTCCGTGATATACCGGCAGGGAACACTGCGCCGCCAATCCTGTTTTGTCTTCGCCCATAATCAGGATATAATCCGCACGTTTTTCACCATCGGCCAACGTTTCACGCAAAGGCCCCGCCGGAATAATTCTTCCGTTGCCGATACCCGTTTCACCGTCAAAAACAAGCCAGCTCTCGTCTTTATAAAGCCCCGGATTCTGAAACCCGTCATCCATGATGATTATTTCAGCGCCCGCTTCAACGGCCGTTTGCGCGCCAAGTTCCCGCTTCGGGCTGATAACCGTCGGCGCCGTCGCGGCCAGAAGTCTGGCTTCATCTCCTGTTTCCGCCGGCGTGTGCTTGGACAAATCCACCAATATATTTTTGAGCTTGCCTTTATAACCGCGCGTTACGAAAAAAACCTTTTTCCCCTCGCTGAGATATTTCTCCGCCATGGCAATCGCAACCGGCGTCTTACCGACGCCGCCGGCAGTAATGTTACCGACACAGATAACTTTCACGCCGCAGCGATACGGTTCCCTGCTTTTCAGACGCCATTGCGTTACTGCGCCGTAAACCGATGAAATCGGTAACAAAAGCCTGGAAATTATCCCTTTTTTCATCCAAAACTTCGGTGTTTTCATTGTTTGAGTTCCCGTTTCAACGCGGCGGAAATCCCGTCTAATACCTGCGCTTCCTTAATCGTCCAGTCATATGCTTTATCCTGACGCGCCGAAAGTTCTTCCGGCTCATTGAAAAGTTCTATCGCCTCTTCAACAACATCCGCAGCCGAAGCTGCCTGCCATACCGCACCGGCAGCTTTTGCCCGAGCAGTCATCTCCGTAAAATTATGCATATGCGGCCCGATGATCACTGCCGTATGGTCACGCGCCGGCTCCATAAAGTTTTGCCCGCCGTGGCTGATGAGCGACCCGCCCATAAAGCACACCGGAGCCAGTGCATACCAAAGCCCCATCTCGCCGATGGTATCCGCCACATAAACCTCCGTATCCGCCGCAATCGTTTCACCCGCGGAGCGCAGTGCCGTTTTATATCCTTTGCGGCTCAACATTTCAGCAATCTCTCTCCCGCGGTTCGGATGTCTCGGCGCAATGATTGTCAAAACGCCGTGCACGATACTGTTTAAACGCATCAGATGCGGCGCAAACTGCTCTTCTTCATTATGATGCGTGGAACTGATAAGAAACACCGGCCGCCCGCCGATAAGTGTTTTCAGCTCTGCAAGCTTTGCCTCATCAACCGGAAGCGGCATTCCGGCATATTTGAGATTACCGCAGCACTCGGCTTTTTTTGCGCCCAAAAGCAGCAGGCGGTTTTTATCCTGTTCCGACTGCCCGAGACACAACGAGAAATTTCCCAACAGCTCGGCAGAAACAAACCTGAACTTCTGCCACATATGAAACGACTTATCCGAAATCCGCCCGTTAACCAAAATCAACGGCACACCGGCTTTTTTCACCTCCGAAAGCAGCGACGGCCATAATTCGGATTCAAACCACAACACCGCATCCGGCTTGAAATGCGCCAGCAGACGTTTGGCAAACTTAGGCACGTCAAACGGAATAAACTGATGAAACGCCCGAGCGGGCAACCGCTTTTTCATAATCTCCGCAGAAGTCAGCGTCCCCGTCGTCACCAATACGGAAAGATTGTCATCTTCCGCCAAAAGCTTATCTATCAACGGCAGCATGGAAATCGCTTCGCCGACCGAAGCTCCGTGCAGCCAATAAAGCCTTCCTTCCGGACGCACATGCGTATACATTCCCAATCGCTCGTTAAAGCGCGTCGGATGTTCTTTGCCCGAACGCTGCCTTTTTTTGATATATGTCGCCTTAATCAGAGGAAATGCCAAACTGATAAGCGTTTTATATAAACCCGTAATCATGCTGCATTCTCCTTTGCCGCCGCTTTTTCCCCAATCCTTTTGATTTTTTTGGAACAGCCGGGCATAATTTCCGGCAATCCGCATTGCTTGTCCGCAGCAAACGTCAACCCGTTCAACTCGTCTTCAAACTTCTGCCGCAAAATATCAAGCTCTGCTTCGTTTGCCTCCGCCGGCACAAAAAGCGGCTTTGTCGCTCTGACCACGCCCGTGCAGAAAAGCGGCGGGACAAGCATTGAATCCCAGCTCTTCCTGGCAATTTTTGCCCCTTTTGCGCTGTATGTAAAACCCATCACCGGCTTGCCTGATTTCTGCGCAAAGTAAATAACGCTCTTGTTGAGCCGCATGCTCGGCCCCCTCGGTCCGTCCGAAATCAGCGAAACGACGGTACCGTTGTTCAGCTCTTTGACGATTTCCAGCGCCGCGCCGAAAGCATGCCGGTCGGTTGACCCGTCAATACTTGAAATGTGAAACATCCTGAGCAGCCGCGCAATTATCCGCCCGTCCTGATGCGGTGAAACCAGCGCTTTCATCTGCCGCGTATTGCGCCAAAAAAACGGCAGCATCAACGCCCGCCCGTGCCATGTCACAAAAATACCGCCGTCGTTTTCCGCAATCAGCGCTTCGAATTCTTTTTGCCCCTGCACGTCAAAGCGTCCGGTCTTTCCCACAAGCCAAACGTATACGCCCGCCATTGTGCCGATAAAATTCAGAAAAAAAGGCAGGCGCAGAAAATCCCGCACGATATGTTTAATTTTTTTTCTCAAATTCATAGAAGTTCTCATTCGTAATTTTTGATATAATTATATGGCGGACAGATAATTTCGCAAGCATATTTGCCTGTTTATACCAATGCAAAACGGGCGGAATTTCCCGCCCGCTTTAAGCTTTTGCCGACATTAAGCCGCAGCGTTCAAACGCCGCAGCGTTTCTTCTTTGCCCAAAACGGCGGCAATCTCGCTCGCACCGCCCGGTGTTGTTTCCAAACCGGTCAAAGCAATGCGTACCGGATAAAGCACCCGCCCGTTTTTCAATCCGTTCTCCGCGGCAACACCTTTCAGACATTCAAAAATGCCCTCGTTCGTCCATTCATTCAGAGCTGCCAGAGCCGGAACGGCCAACGCCAAAGACTTCTTGGCAACTTCAACGTCCGTCTTCATTTTCTTATTGACATACAACTCTTCGGAATAAGCCGGCAGTGTCTCAATAAACGCAGCCGTTTCCGCGATATCTTTCAGCGTCTCGATACGCGGCTGCAAAACTTTGGAAAGCTCTTCGCGGTTCACCTGACGGGTTAAAAACGTATCGTATTCTTTGCACGCCAGCTTGTGAAATTCATCAAACGGCAACGCGCGGATATAGCAGCCGTTCATCCATTTGAGTTTGGTAATGTCAAAGATAGCCGGCGATTTGTTCAGCCTGTTGGCGTCAAACACTTTTTCCAATTCCGCAAGCGAAAAAATTTCCTGCTCCGTACCGGGGTTCCAACCCAACAGCGCGATATAGTTCAAAATCGCTTCCGGCAGATAGCCTTTTGCCACCAAATCTTGGAAAGAAGCATCGCCGTTACGCTTGGAAAGCTTATGCTGCGCGTCTTTCATCACCTGTGCCACGTGCACATAAACCGGCGGCGTCCAGCCGAACGCTTCATAAATGAGGTTATATTTCGGCGTAGAAGAAATATATTCATTGCCGCGCACCACATGCGTAATGTTCATCAAATGGTCGTCCACAACATTCGCGAAGTTATAGGTCGGGAAACCATCGGATTTCAGCAATACGCCTTCGTCCAGCTCGTCATAGTCAATCTCAATGTCGCCGTAAACCACGTCATGAAACGTCGCTTTGCCTTTTTTGTTGATTGTCTGGCGGATGACGAACGGCTCGCCCGCTGCCACGCGTGCTTTGGCTTCTTCTAATGAAAGACGCAGACACGGATCTTTGAATTTGATATTTGCTTCTTCGTCTTTCTGTTCGTCTGCTTCCGACTTAGAGCAGAAGCAATAATGCGCGCCGCCGAGCTCCACGAGCTTATGCGCATATTCCTGATACAGCGGCAACCGCTCCGACTGCACATACGGTCCGTAGTTGCCGCCGACGTCAGGACCTTCGTCCCAGTTCATGCCGACGGTTTTCAGCGTGTTGTAAATAATATCCGTCGCCCCTTCCACATAACGCTTCTGGTCGGTATCCTCAATACGCAGGATAAAATCGCCGCCGCTGGCTTTGGCAATCAGATACTCGTACAATGCCGTGCGTAGGTTGCCGATATGCATATACCCCGTCGGGCTCGGTGCGAAACGCGTTCTTGCTTTCATCTTAAAAACTCCTTACTTCATACAAAACATATTAAACGAGATTTAGTACAAAACAAAAAAAAAGTAAAGCATAAAGTTGCGTCTTCCGCCGTTATATCTATTGACTTTACGCCTGTATTGCTGCTATATAATCCCCCATGAGCAGAGAATTTCAAGTTGTCAGCCCGTTTGAACCGTCAGGCGACCAGCCCGAAGCAATTAAGCAGTTATGCGACGGTTTAAAAAGGGGCGAAAGAAATCAGGTATTGTTGGGAGTGACCGGCTCCGGCAAAACTTTTACCATGGCCAAAATCATTGAACAAATGAAAAAGCCGACGCTGATTATGGCGCCTAATAAAATCCTTGCCGCCCAGCTTTATGCCGAGATGAAAGAATTTTTCCCCTACAACCATGTGGAATATTTCGTCTCCTATTATGATTATTACCAGCCCGAAGCTTACATCCCCAAAACCGATACTTACATTGAAAAAGATTCGGCAATCAACGAACAAATAGACCGCATGCGCCACGGCGCCACCCGTAACGTCTTGGAAGAAAAAGACGTGATTATCGTCGCGTCCGTTTCCTGCATCTACGGTTTGGGCAGTATGGAATCGTATTCCGCCATGGCGTTTCACCTTAAAAAGGGCGACACCGTTTCCCCGCAGGAAATATATAAAAACCTTGCGGCACTGCAATATGAGCGCAATCAGATGAATTTCGTCCGCTCCACCTTCCGCGTCAAAGGCGACACGCTGGATATTTTCCCCGCCCACTATGAAGACCGCGGCTGGCGCATTTCCTTTTTCGGCGACGAAGTTGAAAAAATCAGCGAATTTGATGTGCTGACCGGCAAAAAAACCGCCGATTTGGAAGAAATTACCGTTTACCCCGCCAACCACTATGTTACCCCGCGTCCCGCCTTGTCGCAAGCCATGGTGCACATCAAGGAAGATTTGGCGCTGCGGCTTGACGAATTTAAACAACAGAACAAGCTGTTGGAAGCGCAAAGGCTCGAACAGCGCACGCGTTTTGATTTGGAAATGCTGGAAACCACCGGCCACTGCAAAGGCATTGAAAACTATTCGCGCTATTTAACCGGACGCGCCCCGGGCGAACCGCCGCCGACTTTGTTTGAATATTTCCCCAAAGACGCTTTGGTCTTTGTTGACGAGAGCCACATCTCCGTCCCCCAAATCGGCGGCATGTACCGCGGCGACCGTAACCGCAAAGATACGCTTTCGGACTACGGTTTCCGCCTGCCCTCATGCGTCGATAACCGCCCGCTCAAATTTGAAGAATGGAACGCCTTCCGCGCCCCGACAATCTTCGTTTCCGCCACCCCCGGCGACTGGGAAATGGAACAAAGCAAAGGCGTCTTTGCCGAACAGGTCATCCGCCCGACGGGATTAATGGATCCGATTTGCGTGGTCAAACCCGTTGAAACACAGGTTGACGACCTGATGGAAGAATGCCGCCGCGTGATTGCCAAGGGAGAACGCGCGCTCGTAACCACCCTGACCAAAAAAATGGCGGAAGACCTGACCGAATACCTGCACGAAAACGGCATTAAAGTCCGTTACCTGCACTCTGACATCGACACCATGGAGCGCATAGAAATCATCCGTGACCTGCGGCAGGGCGTGTTTGACGTTTTGGTCGGGATTAACCTGTTGCGCGAAGGGCTGGATATTCCCGAATGTTCGCTGGTGGCGATTTTGGATGCCGATAAGGAGGGCTTTCTGCGTTCCACCCGCTCGCTCATCCAGACCATCGGGCGTGCCGCCCGCAATGCCGAAGGACGCGTCGTACTATATGCCGATAAGATGACCGATTCTATCAAATGCGCGCTGGACGAAACCGCGCGCCGCCGCAAAAAGCAGTTTGAATACAACCTTGAACACGGCATCACCCCGCAGACGATTAAAAAATCTATCTCCAATACCCTGTTGACGATGACCGAAGTTGATGACGAAAACCTGCCGGCGCCGATTTTCCGTGACAAGCTTGAAAACATCGAAAAGGAAATCAAACGCTTAACCAAAGAGATGAAAGCGTTTGCCGCCGATTTGGAATTTGAGAAAGCCATGGATTGCCGCGACCGAATCAAACGCCTTGAAAGTATGCGTTTAACGCTCGAATAGGGCCCGCATAGCCCTTTTTGCTTGACTCTTCATAAAAAACAACATATAAACTGTTTCGTAAGTGTACAATTATGGAGTTATTATCATGACTTTCATAAGAGTACGATTTTTCGCAAATAATCTCAATTATCCACCCATAAATTCTACTCATATGAAAACAGACAACGCAAACGACGCTGTTGCTCAGGGCGCAGCCGAATGGCGCGCAAGAGAGCAAAAGGAGAAAGAACTCCGCCTGCACCGGGAACAGGAACGCCTCCATGAAGAAAAGGAACGCGAAGAACGGTTGACACACAAAGAAGTCATGGATGCTGTCGACCGCTGCTTCTACCACACTTCTTTCAAAGAAACCATTGAGGAGCCCTACTGGCCCCACTGCGACGTAGATATCTATGATTGCCGCATAGAATATCCGTCCGCGGAAATCCTCGAACTGCTTATGCAGCGCGGCAATCACGATGAAGTCATGGCCATGATTAAGGCCTACAACGAAGAGCCGCCCCGCCACAGCGAAACAACGACCTACGAGGGCAACACTTCCCCGCTGTACATGCCGGATTACCTGCAGGACTTCATCGCACGACGCGGCAACCGGGAAGAACTTGAAGCGTTTTGCGGCAAGCATGGTTTCAAAGCCTCAGGACAGGACATTCTTCTCGGCCGCGGCGACCATGACGAACTGATGTGGTACCTGGAACGCCACGGCTTCCTGCTTACGCAGCAGCGTATGCTGATTGCCCGCGGCAACGTCGATGAAATCCGTCAGCACATCAAGCACCACGGCCTTGCGCCCGAACTGCTCGACGAGCTTCTGGACGAACTTGAAAGCGGCAATACCGAGTACTTCTACAAGTTCATCGCCCTGCGCGAGCTTCCCGTCAAAAGTCAGGAACGACTTCTGGACATCGCCAAGGAACCCGAGTTTCTCGCCTACATCGGCCGCTACGGCTTTTGGGAGCAGGTTCTGCCGCAACTCGCGGCCAAACGTTCCGAAACCGAACTGGAAGCTTACATCAAAAAGCACCACTACCTCGGCAAAGGCGTTTATGATTTGGCCCGTCGCGGTTTCCGTTCGCTGAACATGCTGTATCTGGAACAGCCGACCTGCAACGACGCCATGTTTATTGACGCGTTGACGCAGGTCCCGACGCCGGATTACGCGGCGCTTTCCAAGCTCTACCTGCGTATCCCCCGCCCGCGGCATCTGAGCGAAAAGGAAGAAGCAAACCTCACCCTGTTCTCAACCGGAACACATGATGAAGTTATGGCTTTCCTCAAACAAATGAAACCGGAGCTTTGCCTCTATGCCGAAGCCGCCTTGTTCTTCCGCAACAAGCAGGATGAATACAAGATTTATCTGATTATCAAGGACTTCCATAAGCAAAAAAACCAGCGCAACAGCTGACATCAATCCCCAACACCGCCCGTTCATTCGGACGGTGTTTTTTTGCACAAAAAAAGCTCCCCCGAACGGAGGAGCTTTTTTCATAAGAGTGTTGCGTGTTTAATTGCCGTAGTGGCTGTTGAACGTTACCGTCTGGCCGTTGGGCGCCTTCACCGTGATGTTGTAGCCGTTAATGGTGTATGTATACCCCGGTATCACCAGCGCATACTTGCCGTTAACAACATTCTTCCAACCGATAACCTGACAGGTCAAATCTTTGTCAATGCCTGACATCAGAACGCCGTTGGAATGGTACCAGCGGATAGCGTCGCTGTCATCCGAACCGCGGGCCGGCTGCCAATGGTTGGTGCCGTTGTTCTTGTCATAGCCGACGGAATTGTAACCCGCATAGGCATCTGCCTTGAACATAAAGTCACCGGTACTCGGCAGAGAGGTCTCGTAGTCGCAGACCGCATAGGTCACGCCGTCTTCCCAGTTGAAGACAAACGCGCGGCGCGTCACTTTGGCCGTCGGGTCATACGTTGCCGTCACCGTAAAGCCTTTCGGCTTACCGAAATGCGGCGGCTCGGGAGCCTGAGACTTGACGTAAATATCCGTCGTCCCGGCAGAGCTGACCTGCTTGCCGTCAACCGTCGTACCGTTAACCGTCAGAATATGCGGCGTCACGACATAGTCGCCTTCACTGCGGGCGGCACCGAAACGCTCGCCTTTCGTTACGTTCAGGCGGACATTAAACGTGTGCTGATAGTTCCCGTCATTAAAGGTAATGACCGCGTCAACAACCTCGACACGCAAATCATTGCGGGCAACGACACCGTTCGACAGCGTATAAGCATAATTCCGCTTGTAAGAAACGACCGTCCACGGACTGTCATTCTGTGTTGAGCTGGTTTCGTTATGCGTTTCCGTCGCGGCAAAAGACGTGTTGTCGGCGTAAACCTTGCCGTTTGTCAATCCGCCGAGGCTGATGGTGAAGTTCTTTGTGAACGTCTCCACCTCGCTCGGAGCATGACTGTGCGGCGTAGTCTTTGTCACCGTCACCGTTGTCGTGTTGCCGTTCCAGGTCTGGCTCGGTACATACGTCGGCGTTCCGGGAGTGTCGGCAGACATCAAAAGGAAACCTTTCGAAACCAGATCAGGCTCGTTGTTGCCGTTCCAAACAACTTTGGTGATATAGTCATAAGCATACGCATTGTACGTGATGCCGTTAACCACCATTGTGTTCGGAGCCGAAGCCACATCTGCCCCGAGGCCCGTCAGCGTGTACTTCCTTTCGGGGAAGACTTTGGTTATGTTCCCGTCAATAAAAGTCACCACCGGGCTCGTTTCCTTAAACGAGAAGGAACCGCTTTCCCTGCCGTTGGTCGCGTTGCTCTTCCAGTTCGATGTCGTATAGACAGCCGTAAACTTGGTCGTTGCGGAAAATTTCTTTTCCTCGTTTTCCTTGCTCTGCGACACGCGCTCCAAAGCGCTTTCGTTCCAGTTCAAAGACGTCGTCACTTTTTCACCGAAAGCCTGAGCCGAAGCCGAATGGCGGCCTTTGTACTCATACGTGGACGAGGTCTTGCTGCCGTCGCTCCAGATAATCGTCTTGTCAACGATATAATCGTCGCCTTGGCCTCGAAGCGTATAAACGGAATCAACCTTTGTCACATTGGGAGCTTTCCCTTTCTGCACGCGCAGATTCACCACTTCGTCCATGACATCCAAAAGACAGGTGCCGATACTGCCCTGAACGGAATTAACCGATTTAAACAGCTTGGAATCCTTATCTTCGGAAATCTTCGTCACCTCAAATCCGTCTTCTTCAAATTTAAGTTTGAGCGGCTCAATGGTGTAAGAACCGTATTCACTCTCAAATTTGACCGGCGTTTCATAGGTGAAACTGATGGTACTTTCAACCGCGGTGCGGGCTTCTTTTCCCGTGTTGGAGGAAACATACGTACCGGTCATCGTCCTGATGGTAAAACCGTCTTTGTTTTTGGTTTCGGAGAAAGTTTTTTCCGCCATCTTTCCTTTGGAAGACGCATTGAACAGACTGTCCAGCGAAGGCTGTTCGCGCAAGTCGGGTGCGGTGATGTTCATCGACAGGTCCACCTTGTAAGTATTGGTAAACTCGCTCTTGTTTGTCGTCACCTTTTCCGTAAGCTCGTAAGCGCTGACCGGACATCCGAGATATTTCCCGTCATAGTCCACTTTCAGAACCTTTGTAGCCTCGGATGTCACCACTTTGTGATACCACGGACGCATTTCCGTTTCCGAAACAATTTCGCTGCCCGAAACGCCTTTAATCACATATTCGGCCGTAAAAGCCAAAATGGACTTGTAGGGGTCTTCGGTTTCGCTTTTCTGTCCGAAAGCTTCAACGCTTTGCTTGTGATAGGTAACAGAGGTAATCTCGACATGCGGAGCCGCCAGAGTGTCGCTGCCGACAACAACGCCGGTATAGCGCCAACCGTAAGACACGGTTGCCGTCTGCCCGTCCGAAAACTCATAAGATTTGACGATATCCTCGCCGAACTCAGTGTCATTCTTGTAGGGAGTGCGCGACAATACCTGCTCTTTTGTCAGTGTCACCGGAAGTTCGTCCTTGCTCAGAACGTCTATGCGCTGCCTGGAAAGCCGTACATTCAGATACGCCGCAGGGTTAAACGACAGCCGCACTTCTTCTTTTTCGTTAAAGAGCGCGGAAGTCTGCTTGAAGGTAACATCGCTCTTGACAAGCGTATCCTTCACCGAGACTGAGGCAAAACCCGTACGTTCCGAAGTCCAGTACAGGTCTTTGAAAATCGTAACCGTATCCCCGGTGGGATAAGGTCTTTTCAACTCATCGGCGCAACCGGTAGGAAGCACCATGGCCATTGCCACCATGATAAGCATCATGCCGGCTGAGCATGCACGCAACAGTGCACTTCTCATTTTTTTCTTTTGATTTTCCATAAACTGGTTATTTGAAGTGTTAGTATTATTACATTTATATATAGACAAACATGACAAAGCAATCGCTCGGCATGTTTGAGAGAATAGTTTGAAAAGCGCACCCTGATGATAATAAAACATAAAAGCTGATTAACAGGGCACAATAATTTGTTTGAACGCCGAAACAATAGCATAATTTTTATACAAAATCAAGCTATTTTTGTACAAATTTATAAAAAAGTATTAGATACGCACCTTTATCGGATTATAAAATTACTGCCATTCGCGCATACGGCGGGAAACTTCGCGCTCCTTAATGCTCTCGCGCTTGTCATAAAGCTTTTTGCCTTTGCCGATTCCGATTTCCAGCTTAGCCCGCCCGCGCTCGTTAAAAAATAACCTTTTGGCAATCAGCGAATATCCTTTTTTCGCCATGGCGCCGATGATTTTATTAATCTCATGTCGGGTCAAAAGCAATTTTTTCTTGCGGTTTGCATCGTGCTTTTCATACCCTTTGTTGGCATATTCTTCAATTTTGAGATTCTCAATATAAAGCTCGCCGTCTTCAAATGACCCGTAGGTATCAACCAGACTCGCACGCCCCAAACGCAATGACTTGACTTCCGTCCCTTTCAGCTCTATGCCCGCGGTAAAAACCTCTTCCAGCGCGTAGTCAAACGTGGCGCGGCGATTGACGGCAATCTGCCCCGTAGCGATAAAATCCGATTTTTTAACTTTTTTAGCCATTATAAAATCCTTTACGGGGCGAATATACAAAATACCCGCCCCGTTTGTCAATACAAAAGATAGTGCTTAAAAATCAGGCGTCCGCCCTTGTTTCCGCCGGACACGATTTTTGCTCAAACACCGGCTTTAACGGACATTCCAGCGCCACCTTCAAGACATCCGACGCATGCTCGGCAAAAACGATTTCTAACTCGTTCTTGACAATATCCGGTACTTCCGCCAAATCTTTCTCATTGCTCTTCGGAATAATCACCGTCTTAATGCCCGCACGCAACGCCGCCAAAAGTTTCTCTTTCAACCCGCCGATGGGCAGAACCCTTCCTTGCAGCGTAATTTCACCGGTCATCGCCACATCGCTCCTGACCGGAATTTTCGTAAACACCGAAACCAGCGTCGTATACATCGTCACACCTGCCGAAGGACCGTCTTTCGGCGTTGCTCCTTCCGGCACATGCACATGCACATCCGTCTTTTCAAATACTGTCGGGTCAATGCCCAGCGATACCGCATGCGAGCGCACCACCGAATAAGCGGTGTCAATGGATTCTTTCATCACATCGCCGAGTTTTCCGGTCTGCTTGACATGCCCTTTGCCCGGCATATCCGCCGCTTCAATAAACAATATATCACCGCCGACTTCCGTCCATGCCAGTCCGGTTGTCACGCCGACATGATTCTTTTCTTCCCTGATGCCGTAATGGTATATCCTTACCCCGAGATATTTATTCAGGTTTTCCGGCGTTACCACGATATGCGCGTCTTTTTCCTGATTAAGGACAATATCTTTCGCCGACTTGCGAGCAATCGCCGCCAGCTTGCGTTCCAGATTGCGCACGCCGGATTCGGAAGTATAATAGCGGATAACATCCACAATCGCTTCGTCCGTAATCTGCAGTTCGTGCGGTTCAACCGCATTTTCCTGAAAGACTTTCGGAATCAAATGCCGCTTGGCGATTTGCACTTTCTCCTGCTCGGTGTAACCGTCAATACGGATAATCTCCATTCTGTCCAACAGCGGCCGCGGCATATTGAGCGAGTTCGCCGTTGTCACAAACATCACGTTGGATAAGTCATAATCCAAATCCAGATAGTGGTCATTAAACGTCGCATTCTGCTCGGGGTCCAATACTTCCAGCAGCGCCGAACTCGGGTCACCGCGCCAGTCCGCGCCCAACTTGTCAATCTCGTCCAGCAAAAACAGCGGATTGGAAACACCGGCTTTTTTCAAACTCTGGATAATCTTGCCCGGCATGGCCCCGATATACGTTCTGCGGTGTCCGCGGATTTCCGCCTCATCGCGCATGCCGCCCAATGACGCGCGTACAAATTTGCGCCCCGTGGCGCGGGCAATGGAACGCCCGAGAGAGGTTTTGCCGACACCCGGCGCCCCGACCAGACACAATATCGGGCTCTTAATTTTCTTGGCGCGCCCCTGTACTGCCAGATATTCTATAATCCGCTCTTTAACCTTTTCCAATCCGTAATGATCTTCGTCCAAAATATCTATGGCTTTTTTCAAATCATGCGTTACCGGCGAGTTTTTGCCCCACGGCAAATCCACCAACCAGTCCAGATAGTTTCTGATAACTGTGGATTCCGCACTCATCGGCCCCGCGGCTTTCAGTTTCCGCAGTTCCTGCTGCGCCTTGGCTTTCGCCTCTTTCGGCAGCTTGGTCTTTTCAATTTTTTTATTGTACTGCGTAATCTCGTCTTCTTCAATCTCATCGGCACCCGAAAGCTCTTTCTGAATGGCTTTCATCTGCTCGTTCAGGTAATATTCGCGCTGGTTCTTTTCCATCTGCGAGCGCACGCGGTCTTTGATTTTGACCTCAATTTCCTGTCGGATGCTTTCGCGGCTCAAAATGGAAATAAGTTTTTCCAGCTGTTCTTTTTCGGTTTTGCTTTCTAACAATTCCTGCTTGTCAACGGTCTTGATTTCCAAATTGCCGGTTACCGTCGCAATGAGTTTCCTCGTGCTCATCGGGCTGTTTAAGTTCCACAACCCCTCTTTTGACATCTTGGAAATATCCATCGCCTGCTTCTTGAAGCGCTCACCGGCAATAGATAAAAGCGCGTCAATCTCCTCAGGCGCCGTATTGCCGTCTTCGGTCTCATAGGGTTCGGCAAACGCCGTATAATAAGGGCCGAATGTATTGAGCTTCTGCACTTTCACGCGCTGCATGCCTTCCACCGCCAGATTCAGCGTCCCATCCGGCATAACGACATAACGCCGGATACGCGCCGCCGTACCGACTTTATACAGCTCGTCTTCTTTCGGCTGTTCAATATCCGCCTTTTTCTGCGTCAGCAAAATAAGCGGCGTGCCGAACTGATACGCGGCCTGCGCGGCTTTGAGCGAAATCGTCCGCCCGATAAACAAAGAAGCGGTATTCCCCGGAAAAACAACCATATCCCTGAGCGGCAAAACCGGATATTCGGTATTCTCCGTAACAAGCGTCTCCCCTGCCTCGGCACCGCTTGCCTGTCTCTTATCTGCGTCCTTGTTTACTTCGTTTTCATCAATACGGCTCATTATAATTTCCTTATCTTTAAAATGCATTTTATCTGATAAAAGTCCCTTGGCAAAACAGGGATGACCATTATATAGTGTGCGGTTTTCCGTTCTGCAATATACAGGTTGTAATTTTGCCCGCTTTACGCGAATAATACAACCACGGTTTTAATTTATCTACACAAAAAAATTTATTCTTCCGTTCACACGTCTATCCGACTTTAAACTGAAAAATTTCAAAACCGCCGCGGGAGCATCAAACCCATTACAGGTGGGAAATTTGAGATAGATAGCGATGGGTTCAAGGGCGATTAAAATTTTAGTGTACATATTACAGGTGGAAAATTTTGGTAGTGAGCAGATAGCTTAAAGGAGTAAAATTTTGCGAAGTAGCCGCGGGAGCCCTACTTTCGTTTCAACTCCATTACAGGCGGGAAATTTTGCGAAATAACCGTGGATGTCCTGCCCCAAAGCGCAGCGTACATAGAAGTACGTGAGCATTTGGGGGACAGGCTTCCATCCGCGGATTAGTTCACAACAATTTACCCCTGTAATTTACCCTTTAAGTATTTGTAAGTATACCCGCGCCCTTTCTTTACCACCTCTTCCGGCGTCCCTTCGGCGATAACCCGCCCGCCGCCGTCGCCGCCTTCCGGTCCCATGTCAATCACATGGTCTGCAACCTTAATGACGTCAAGATTATGCTCAATAACGATAACGGTATTGCCTTGGTCAACCAGCGCCTGTAATACTTTCAGGAGCTTGTTGATGTCTTCAAAGTGCAGCCCGGTGGTCGGCTCGTCAAGGATATAAACGGTCTTGCCTGTTGCACGTTTGGAAAGCTCTTTGGAAAGCTTGATACGCTGTGCTTCGCCGCCGGAAAGAGTTGTCGCCTGCTGCCCAAGGTGAATATAGCCGAGTCCGACTTTTTGCAGCAGTTCCAAACGCGAACGGATAGACGGAATGCTGGCAAAAAATTCATGCGCTTCATCTACCGTCATATCCAACACGTCGGCAATGGATTTACCCTTGTAGGTCACTTCCAGCGTCTCGCGGTTAAAACGCTTGCCGTGGCATTGCTCGCATTCCACATACACATCGGGCAGAAAGTTCATCTCAATCTTCGTCACGCCGTCGCCCTTGCAGGCTTCGCAGCGCCCGCCCGCGACGTTAAACGAAAACCGCCCCGGCTGGTAGCCCCGCGCCTTGGAAAGCGGCAATTCGGCAAACCAGTCGCGGATATAGGTAAACAAGCCCGTATAGGTAGCAGGGTTGGAACGCGGTGTCCGCCCGATAGGCGATTGGTCAATATCAATGACCTTGTCAATGTTTTCCAACCCTTTGAGTTCGTCATACACGCCCGTCGGCTCGCGCGACCCGTTCAGTTCTTTGTTCAGCGCTTTGAATAAGGTCTCCAAAATCAGCGATGATTTGCCACCGCCGGAAACCCCTGTTACCAACGTCAACGTACCCAACGGGACTTTAAGTTTGACGTTTTTGAGGTTATGCGTTTTCGCGCCGGTCAGTTCCAAAAATTTGCCGTTGCCCTTGCGGCGCCGGCGCGGCACGGCAATTTCTTTCTCACCGTTCAGATACTGCGCGGTCAGGCTCTTTTTATTTTTCAACACCTCACCAACCGTTCCCGACGCCACGACATTCCCGCCGAGTTCGCCGGCCCCTGGCCCCATATCCACCAGAAAATCCGCCGCGCGGATAGCATCTTCGTCATGCTCCACGACAATCACCGTGTTGCCGATGTCACGCAGGCGGTTCAGCGTTTCCAGCAGGCGGTCATTATCACGCTGATGCAACCCGATAGACGGCTCGTCCAACACATACAAAACGCCCGTCAGCCCCGAACCGATTTGCGATGCGAGCCTGATACGCTGCGATTCGCCGCCGGAAAGCCCGCCCGATTGGCGCGAAAGTGTCAGATAATCCAGACCGACATTGTTCAAAAAATGCAACCGTTCAATAATCTCTTTTAAGATTTTATGCGCAATCTGCTGCTTTTGCGGGCTGAGCTGTTTCTCAACGCCTGAAAACCAAACCAAAGCGTTTTTAATGGACATATCCGACACTTCCATAATGTCTTTACCGCAAACCTTAACCGCCAGCGCCTCAGGCTTCAAACGCTTGCCGTTGCAAAACGTGCACGGTGCCGCCGATTGGTAATGAGACAGTTCTTCGCGCGAAGCCGCCGAGTCCGTCTCCAAAAAGCGCCGCTCCATATTCGGAATCACCCCTTCAAACGGCTTGTCCGAAACAAACGTGGAATAATACAGCGGCACGCAGACATTGCCTGAGCCGTACAAGATAATTTTCCGCGCCTTCTCCGGCAGGTCTTTCCACGGCGTATCCTGCGAAATGTGCAGAAAATCGCACAACGACACCAACGTCTGCTTGTAAAAAGCGGATTTGAACCCGTACCACGGCGCAATCGCCCCTTGCGCAATGCTGCGATTCTCATTCGGAATCACCAGCTTTTCATCCATATAAAGCCTGGCTCCCAAACCGTCACAATGCGGACACGCACCCTGCGGATTGTTAAACGAAAACAGCCGCGGCTCAATCTCTTCAATCGTAAAGCCGGATACCGGACAGGCATACTTTGCCGAACACGTGAAACGGCTGTTGTCCGACAGATTATCCACATACAAAATCCCGTCGCCGATTTTCAGCGCCGTTTCCACCGACTGCGCAATGCGTTCCGCCATGTCTTCGGCTTTAATCACCAAGCGGTCAACCACCACTTCAATCGTGTGTTTAATATTTTTCTCCAAACTCGGCACTTCTTCAAGGTCATAAACCTCGCCGTCAATTTTCACACGCTGAAACCCCTGCTTTAAAAGGCTTTCCAATTCTTTTTTAAACTCACCTTTGCGCCCGCGCACCATCGGTGCCGTCAATAAAACTTTTGTCCCGACAGGCAATGCCAAAATCTTATCCGTCATCTGGCTCACCGTCTGCGCTTCAATCGGCAGCCCCGTTGCCGGCGAATACGGCGTCCCCGCCCGCGCCCACAGCAAACGCATATAGTCATAAATTTCCGTAATTGTCCCCACCGTGGAACGCGGATTGTGCGACGTCGTTTTCTGCTCAATGGAAATCGCCGGCGCCAGCCCTTCAATAGAGTCCGTATCGGGCTTTTTCATCAAGTCCAGAAACTGCCGCGCATAAGCAGACAAACTTTCCACATACCGCCGCTGCCCTTCGGCATAAATCGTATCAAACGCCAGCGAAGATTTACCCGACCCCGAAAGCCCGGTAATAACCGTCAGCTTATCCTTCGGAATAGCAATATTGATATTTTTAAGATTGTGTTCTCTTGCGCCCTTAATATCTATAAATTTACTTTCAGCCATCGTCTCAAAATACCTCCGGCCTATCTTGATATACTACTTTTGTTCTTTTTGCAAGCACTTTTTTCGGCTATATGCCTGAACTAATTTTTTACGAATAATTAAAGTTTGCCTGATAAAGTAACCGCAAATATCACAGATAGGAGAAAACCAATGGTTAAAACAACATCATCCGCCCCCAAAGCAAAAAGTGTTAAAACCCCGAAAAAAAAGACACCGGTAAAAACGGCGGATGTTGAAGTAACATCTGTCCGAAAACCCGAAAAAATAAGTAAAAAAACGCCGCAGCCCAAACCGCAATTTCAAATCACCGAACTTTTCAAAGTCTGGTTTGAAGGCTGGAAAAATACTTTTAACCTTAAAGGGCGCAGCTCCCGTTTCGAACTCTGGACATTTTTGCTCTTTAACGCCGTTCTGGCAGCCATTGTACAGCTCAAATGCAGCTATTATATGTCCGAACGATTTCTGCGCGCTGCCGCCGACGCGGCTCTCGACCTCGACACGATAGAAAGATATATTGCAAATGCCGAGATAATATTTTACCTGTCTTTCCTTATCCCGTTCATTCCTTTCTGCACCATGCTTATCCGCCGCATGCATGATTTGAATAAACTCGCATGGAAAAATTACATGGAACCGATATTTATGGGGTGCGTCGTTATCAGCATGCTCTTTATCGCCTTAACCGAACTGGAAAACACCGATTATGCCTATACCGCACTGTTGCTGAGCGTCTGCTTTGTCACCATTCTGTATTCCGTCGGCTTCTATGGGCTTAAAGTATTAATCATGACGATGTTTTACCGCGGCAATACAAACGCCAACGAATTCGGCGCCGCCCGCTATAATGACGATACACACGAAGAACACGCCTTAAACCTCAGCTGCATCTGGGCTTTGTTTGTTCTGACTATCGGCAGCATGTGGCTGGCCTTTGCCTTACTGTAAAATCAATTCCGTTTGATGAATTCGGCCGCTTTACGCGCCGCCGCCGAAGGTTTCTTGAAGTCAATTCTTAAACCGCCGGCAAGTGTGCATTCATCCGTACCGGTTTCATATTTGCAGTACGGCGTCATAAAATACCTGCCGTAAATACCGGAATCATCAATATGGAATTTAATCCCTTCTTTGGCGCAGTATTCCGCTTTGGCGCGGTCCCAGAGTTCCGTCGGAACCTGAAAGCTGCCGTCATCAAAATAAAAAGCTTTGCCCTGCGCCGCATAAAAGTCGAGTATCGTCCAAATAACATCATATTCTATCTGCTTTTCGGCCATATAATGCACGATATCTTTTTCCGGCCCGCCGCTGATAACGTAAACACGGATACCCTGTTTTCTGATTTCTTTGCAGAAGACGGCAAACAACTCCGGCGCCGCGCAGATAACACCGTGAAAATCAATCCCGATTTTGTGTTCCATATCTCTTTCTCCCCGAATATCAGTTTTCGCCCGAAAACAGTTCTTTGACGGAATTTGGGGCCAACGTTGACAGCGGATTAATTGAAATGTCCGGCTTATCCGCATTGCCGTTGATACGATAATTGGTGGCAAAAACCGTGCCGTCTTTTCCGGCCAAAACTTTGCCCACAAGCGGAATATTGCCTATAAACTTGTTTAACCCGTAAGCCGGAATAACCATGCCTTGCGCCTCAATATCCCCGTCGGCCAGATTATATCGCCCGGTCATCGTCACGCCCAAAACCGAACCCGACATGCGGGCATTTTCGGTCGCCAGGTTTTTGGTTGAAAAAGTATAGGTAAACGGTGCGCTCAAATGCGAAAACGTCAACCCCTCCCCTGTCAGCATATCCACTATGCCGCTGAGAGATGCCACACTCAAAATCTTGGCAAACACCGGCGTATCCGACAAGGCAAAGTTCCACATTCTCGCCTGCCCCTTAAAGTTTTTGTATTTGTCGCGCTTGGCTTCAATTTTCAGATTACCGCCGCGCATATGCTCATACAAACGCAACACTTTCAGCGTGCTGCCCGCATTGTTTGAATCAATATTCAAAATATACTCGCTGCCCCGCGGTTCAAAATCCAGTTTCATTTTCACATCGCGGCTGCTGCCGTAGTTGCCGACAAGGTTCAGCTTATGCAAGCCGATACCCTTGCGCAGTTCCGCTTTACCGGCAAAGTTCGTCACCGGCACGTTATTGTTTGTCCAAAGCTTGTTGACTCCGACCACGATATCCGTGTCCATAACGTCTTCCAGCGGATCTTTCAAACTTTTTTTAGTCTTCTTTTCAACCGCCGCTTTTTTCTTTTGCGTATCAAAAAACTCCGTCAAATCATAAGAATCGCCGCTAACCGTTACTTTCAGCTTTAACTTGGGTGCATAATTAAACTCAACTTTTGCCCTTGCAAACGCTTTCGGCGCTTTAATCTCTGAAATATCTATCGATTTAAGCTTGCCCTTATCATCGGTGCGCATCTTCCCTTTCAGAGAAAACTGCGACTTTAACAATGAAAAATCCGTCACTTCTTTAATTTTATCGCCGGAAATCAGCATCGTCGCTTTGGCCCGGCAGGGAATACCCTTTTCTTTCACAAAACCCAAAAACGCATAGTCCATCAGCGTGTCTTTTAACGACCCGTCAACGGCCAATTCCATATCACCGTTATTCAAAAACGTCAGCACGGCGCGGATATCCGATTGTCCGGTGAAATACGGCGCCGCCAGAATCTCACTGTCCACACCCAATGTTTTTAAGATTTTATCGTCAATTTTAACATCGGCAATTATCCGGCTTTTATATGCCGTTTCGCGGAAATTTTCTTTTATTGTCAGTTCTACGGGAATCCCCTGATATTTTGCCACGCCCGAAAGTGCAAAACCTTTGTCTGTCACATTCAGCTTCAATGCATCCGCAACAAGCGTCTGCCCTTCATCCATCCCCAAATATTCAACCTGTTTCAAATCGCCCGAAACCTCAACCTTCAATTCTTCCGGTTTTAAGTTTGATTTAAGCTCAAAGTCAAGTTTCAGCCTGACATCAATATCGCCCGCAACCAACTCGGGATTAACGCCCATTTCTTTGGCAAACCCGAGCGGTTCATGGTCAATGAGCTTTAAGGCGTCGGTAATTGTCGAATTACCGGTCAGATCAATGGCAATAAAATTGTCTTTTTTATTCAAATCATACAAAAGCACCGTTCCGCCGGTCAAAATAACGCCGTCTGAAACGCCTTTGTCCACGTCAATCGCTATTTTATCCTGCTTAAACGAAACCGCGCCGTACACATTGCGGATAACCGGCATACCGTCCAAATAATATAAGTTGGCATCCGCAACATCGGCTTTGCCGTCAAGTTTCAGAAGCCCGAAGCTTTTTGTTTTTTTATCCCACCCGAAATCAAACGAGAAAATTCCGTTGGAAATCGCCCCGCCGTAAAGGCTTTCCTTACACCATGCCCACGCTTTTTCCCCGAGATACTTCGGCCACAAAAGCGACAGTTCGTCCATTTCGACAGCCCCGAGTTTTGCCGTAAAATTCAGCTTAAAATTCTCTTGGTTACCGCGCAGAAAATAATCCTTAAACCCTTCCGCCGACAGGCTCAAATCCGCTTTCTTACCGTCAAAGTCAAACGCTGCATTTTCAATTTTCACTATATCCAAACCGCCGTGCAGCTGCCCTGCCAGATTAAACGAAGAGACGTTGTAGTCAAAATCATCGCTGTCGCCGAAACCTATTTTTCCTTGTCCGCCCTCAATCGCGAAACGCACATCTTTGATATTTTGCCCCAGATTATCGGCAAAATGTTCCTTATCGCGCAAGACATTACCGAAATCAATCAGCGCGGAAACCTGCCCGTTAACCGGTACATCAACCGCGCGGATATCCCCCTTTTCCGGTACCACGATATCATATATATCGGTTATGACCAAATCCGAAAAATTAAGCGTATAAACGACTTCGTCATTAATCAGGCGATATTTCAACGCCATGTCAAATCCCGATGTCCGGTTGTCAAACACCACCGCGCTGTCTGCCTTGATGATAATATCGGCGATGCCGCGCTCAAAGGAAAAATCCATATCCGTAAACGTAAACTGCCGTTCCGTTTCCACTTCGTCCACCGTCAAAACGGCATCGGTAATTTTTATGCTGTTGACAAAGCTTTCCAGATACAGCTTTTCATGCGAATTGAAGCGTTCCATAAAGTCTTCAAACTGCTCAAAATAAAACTCTAACTTTTTAAGATTAAGCTCTTTAAGTTTGTCTTCCGCCTTCTCGCCTTCTTTTGCCTTAACGCCGTAAGCCGCGGCAATACGGATTTTCGGTTCTTCAATCTCCACCGCGCTCGGCGCCAGCATACCTTTTAGCAATGCTCTGGCGGAAAAGGACAGTGACAGCCGCGGTGCCTCCACGAGATATTTCTCATCTTTATCCTGAAAACGTACATTCTTGGCAATAATCTTCACCGGCTGCACCGAATGCACCAGTTCCAGATTAACCGACCCGACGGACAAATCATACGAAGAAGTTTCGTTCGTTAAAGCCTGAATAATATACGGACGCAGAAAATTGACCCTTACCGGCCCCTTGCCCAAATGCCACAGCAACACCAACAGCGCAATCAACGATAACGCGCTGGCATAGTCCCACATCAGAGAGATAAAACGCAATTTCCGGCTTTTTGTGCTCAAAATGTCTCCTTAAACAATTTATACGGGTTTTAACATGCAGATAAGACAATGTAAATCTTTTTTTATATTTTTTCATGTAACAAAAATAAAAACGGCAAAGAAACATTATAGAATCTTCTGCCGTTTTTAAGTTGGTCAAACCATCGCCGGAACGCTTTCTTCCGGAAAGTCGTGATGGTCGTGGTGGATGGCTCCGGGGTGGCTCAGACAGCTGCCGTACGGAAACGGAGCCCAGCTTCCCGAGTCGATCATAAGCTGAGTGAGTTCGTCGTCTTTGCGGGCTATGACGGCGCTTTTGGCGTTGTCATCAAGCTCGAAACCGGTTTCGAGATAGATTTTCACCAGTTCGCGGTCGGCAGTCTCCAGAAAGGTTGCGCAATACCCGTGTGAGAACTTATGCCCGTATTCCACATACGCTTTCAGAACGTGTGCATTCTCAGGGGCAAAAAGGACGTCCTGAGACTCATGGCCTTTGATGATGTCACGAATGAGAGCGGCGGCATCAACTTTGCCTAAGCCTAAAAGGCTTTTGATTTTTTCTAACATATACTTACTTGTTTAATGAAACATAATGATAATTAACACTGCGGATTTTATATCATTGCCGAATTAGAGAGTCAACAACTTTCTTGACAAAATATCCACTGCAAATTATTTCCGCTTGCCCGCGGTTCAAAGCAATGTTATCTTAAAAACATTCAAAAAGGAGAAGACATATGGACAATGAAACAATATTAAAAAAACTGAACCGCTGCCTTGGCTGCAAAGTCATGCCGTGCGCCAAAGCCTGCCCGCTGGGCGTTTCTCCGCATGATTTTATTGCCGCCGCCAAAGCGGGAAACTATCAGGAAGCGGCTGCCGTAATCGCCGCAAGAAATCCGTTGCCGCAAACCTGCGGCCTCATTTGTCCGGATATGTTTTGCCAAAAAGTCTGCATCCGTTCGCGTATGGACGGCGCTGTGGAAATTCCCTGCCTGCAGGCCGAAGTTGTCCGAAAGGGCGGACTGCCGCCGTTGGATTTGCCGCCGCAAAACGGCAAAAAAGCCGCTGTCATCGGCGGAGGACCTGCCGGCTTAGGGGCTTTGTTTGAACTCATCACCGACGGCTGGCAGGTGGATTTATATGAAAAAAGCGGCACGCTCGGCGGCGCGGCAAGGCTTATCCCCGAATACCGCCTGCCCGAAAGTGTTTTGAACGGCGAAATTGCCCGTCTGACGAAAAATGACCGCGTTTCGGTTCATCTGAATACAGAAATCACGGATTACGAAGGCCTGAAAGAAAAATACGACGGTATTATTCTGGCGCTCGGCGAACCAAATCTCCGCACCCTCGGCGTCAAAGGCGAAGAATATTGTATCTCATATAAAGATTTTCTGCAAAACCCCGGCCGATATCCTGCGGATAAAATTGCCGTCTGCGGCGGAGGCGAAGTGGCGTTGGATTGTGCGTTCTCTGCTGCCGGAAAAGTGGAAATGTTTGTCCGTCGCCGCCGCGAAGATATGCGCATTATGCAGCGCGACCAAAAAGAACTGGATGAAAAAGGTGTTACCGTCCGCGCCCTGACCTCCGTTATTGAAATCAACAAAACCGAAAACGGATATTGCCTGACAACCGTCGGCAACGAGATTAACGCCGAAGGCAAAGCCGTACACTGCGAAGGTACGGAATGCGAGCTCACGGGCTATGACCTTGTCATTCAGGCTTTGGGTTCATTTTTTCCCAAAGAAAACCTGCCCGAAGGCTTTATCATCGCCGGCGACATGACAGGTTCCTGCGGCACCGTCGTACAGGCACTGGCCTCAGGGCGCGCTGCCGCCGCCCGCCTTATTGCGGAAAAGGAAAACAAAGCATGAGAATAACCTTAGGCGTCATCGGTAAATGCAAAAAAAATTCCCCCGAAGGCGAAATCATCGCCCGCTATCAGGAACGCATGAAATGGGATTTGGCGATTAAGGAAAAAGACAATGCGACACAGGAGGAAGAAGCAAAATTTCTCCAATCCTGCATCGCGCCGCATGCCAAAGTCATCGTCTTGGACGAACGCGGCACAAATATGACGAGTCCCGAACTTGCCGCCATACTGGAAGGTTGGATGACCGCCGGAACTTCCGAAATCTGTTTCCTTATCGGCGGAGCGGACGGACACCTTGAAGAAACCAGACAAAAAGCCGATCTCATCCTTTCTTTCGGCAAACTGACGCTACCGCATATCCTCATGCGCGCCGTGCTCTGCGAACAGATTTACCGCGCCGAAACCATTATCGCGCACCACCCGTATCACCGCGTTTAGATCTTGACAGCGCCATAAAAAAGTGATATTATTTTTGCTTGAATTAAGATAGGAGAATATGGTTAAAAGCAATGGGAACAGACCTGATCATACCCGAAATAGTTTTGCTTGAAAAGCTGGAAGAAACCGATAACAGCTTTGCTCCGGCACTATGGGACGGCTTAAAAACGGAAATAATAATTGCCGATGAGGCTGAAAAAGCCCTCCCCGCCCCTATTCGCCATAAAAAGAAAATGCTGTTAAGCGACTTTGTCAACAAGGCCGTCAGCCTCCCGCTGGAAATCAGTCCTAAACTGTCGCCGGAAGCCGAAAAGCAGCTTTACCGCCTGCACCTCTTTTGCTGCCAGCAGAGCATACATGCGCCCGAAGTACGCCGTAATCCGCTGGTCTTGGGTTTTCACGCATTGGGCGAGATGAAACTTGCTTTAATGGGCGTCATGATTTCATACCGCTTGATTGACCCGTCCTGCCCGTATAACTGGAACCGCACTTTTTTCGAATCTAACATCGTGACTCACAAAGGCCCGGACGGACATACGATTGTCACTTTCAAACATGTGCCGGCGGAATTAATCAATAAAGCCGTTAATGAAGAAATCATTACCGACTGGTTGATATACCGTGCTTACGGGCATAACGGCATCCGCACGCTTATGGATGTCAAAAACCGTCTGCAGACCCTGCCGGACTACAAACGCGGCGGACACCCCTCTGACGAATTCTCACGTTTTGAACGCAAAATGCGCGAACAGTTTAACCGCAAAGAAATGCGCAAGGAAGAAGCGCTGGATTTGGAATTTCGCAAAACATTGGTCAAAAGCGTCGCCGAACAAACGGCAAACCAACTGCTTGCCTCAGGCATGTCCATGCAGGATATTTTGGCACAGGCATTCAGCGCGGATTTAAGCAAAATTGCCTGCAAAACAGCACCCGACACCGCGCAAAAGGCACAAAACGGCAAAGCGGCAAAAAAGCTCCCCGCTCCGCAAAAAAATACCGAAGAAATTGAATCGGTCATTGCCGGCCTGCTGGAAGACAAATAAGGAGGGACATGCCCTCCTTTTTTTAATCAAGATTAATCTCGCCGTCGTCGCAGCCGTAGCGCTCAAAGGTATTTTCCACCTTGGCGGTAATCGTTTGACTCTTGTCCGGTTCAAGCGTAAAGCGCCATTCGTGTAAGTTGCCTTCTCCGGCTTCGCCTTTCAGGCTTTCTTCCAAAATTTTTGCTTCGCCGTACAGCGGCTGTTTAAGCACGATATTGACCGCCTCTTTGGCCTTGTTGGCAACATCGTAAGTAATGCTGTACCGGTAAACGCTTTCCGTCGTCGGACACGAATGCGTCGGATTCTTCTTATATTTGCGCTCGCTTATCTTTTTGATTTCCGTTACCGCGCCAGATGCATACACGTCAAAAAACTCACCGAGTTGCACCGTAATTTTCTGCCCTTCGGCCTTGTTGTCTATACGGTTTTCGCCGACAAACTGCAACGCGCCGTTTTTATCATGGTCGTAAAAACTGATTTTCCCCTGCGGCAGCGGCATACCCAAACCGTCTTCCGTCGTATTGGCAAAGTTATAAACGACCTCCGGATGCACGTCTTTATAAAAGCTCTTGTTTGTACCGAACATCAGCTGCGAATGCACAATACCGCGCTTTTTATATTTAACCTTCGGAGCATCCAAAAACGAAACCTGTTTTATTTGCCCGTCTTTGAGCGACGTTTTCTGCGGAATCTTATAAACATAATAGCCGCCGAGGCTTTCCGGTGTATCCATAACCGCGCCGTCCGATGCCGATTCGGACATCATCACGCCGCGCGCCATGGTGTTCATCATCGCCGCCTTAAACATCCGCGGTGCCGCATCATCCGCCGCAATGTTGACATCGCCGGCAATCAGATTAACCGTAACATCGTCATAACTGCTGCCGGAAGTATTGTTGAGTGCGACCCTGCCCAAAACCGAAAAAGTCTCTCTGTCATTAACGCTGACCACATAATTGGCCTGCCACGAAAAGCCGCTCGCCAGATACGCCAGTTTCAGCTCTTTTGCGCCGGCCTCCGCCGCTTCCACTTTTGCTTTCAAAATCGGCGTGCTGTTTAATCCGAACGGTATCTCGTCAAACAAAACCCGTCCCGGAAAATCCGTTTCAATCCCGTAATCAAATTTCAAAACCGGACTCATGCCGTTCACGGCAACAAGCAGCGCTTTTTCAAAAATATTTTTGCCGTCCGCCGGATTTTGCCGCACGGTTTTAACCTCTTTGCCGATATTGGCATTCAGCAATGACATATAGTTAATGCCCGCATAATCGTAGTTCTGCTCCAAAACCCGAACACCGCTGCCGTAGATAAACGCCGATTCGGGACGCATCTGCTGCGCCACTTCGTTAAACGCGATTTCGTTCTCGCCTTTCTGCAAATCCATGCTCTGCGTTTTTTTTATCAGTGCCAGATTTTTATTGTAAATCGTCAGTTCGGTAACAGGTTCCGCCGCCTGTGCCTGAACGGCCGGCAGCAACGTCAAAAAAGCCCATAATGTTTTGTTTATATACATTGCTCTCTCCTAATTAAATAACCGTTATCTTTGTAGTCCGGATACAAACGCTTGTCAACCGTTAAGAACTTTTACCATGCGTTTTGCCGCCTCTTCCAGTGCCTTAATGCGCTTTTGAAAAGCCGCCAATGTGTTCGGCACCGACAGACTGAACCGGTAAAACAGTTTATGCTCCGTCTTAATCCAGATATAGAGCGTTTTATCCGCCGTATTCAACCGGGCCTTGCTTTCCTTAAACAGTGCCAAAAACGCCGTCACGATTTCCGCCGCGCCGCTCTCGCGCAGATACGGCGCCAGACTGCCCGTAATCACCGCCCTGCCGCCGGCAAGCGAAACTTCCGCGCTCAGTCCGTCCGCGGCTTTCGTAGCCGCAAACGCCAGCACAACACCCTCAAACATTGTCTGATTAACCGGAATATATTTAGCCGACACCACAGCGTAAAACCAATCCTCTTCCAGCCAAAACCCCTTCCCGCGCATCACATTGCGGCATTCGCGCACCTGATAACCCTGCACAACCTCCTGCGCCAAAAGCGAACTTTCACAAAGCCCGCGCCCCACGTCAAACACAAGCTCCGGAAACAACTCTTCTCCCTTGGCAAATACCAAGCCTTCACCGCGCGCCTGCAAACCGTCACGCAGTTCTTTGAGCATCACATACGCCACAATCGCCGCCAGCAGACATAACAACACCGCCAATAACTTAAAATCAATCGTATAGAGTGCTGTTCCCGCCGCCGACAATGCCAGACAAAGCACCACCGCCGCCTGCGTCAGATAGCGTTTTCTCCAATATTCCAACACTTTGCTTTCTTTGGCTAATCCTTCGCCGATTGCAGTCGTTGCTTTTTCCATATCTTCGCTCCGTTTGCCGTAAAATTTTACCCTATATTAAGAAAACAAGGTTAAAATAAGATAAAAATTTAAACTTGCCTAACCCACATTTTTGTGGTATGGTTATAGATATAAGCCCTTTTGCTCAAAGGAGAAGACCTATGGCTGATGAAAACAATTCTCAAATCCTCCAAGAAATTAATGAACTGCTGGATAAGTTAAAAACATTCCCCGAAAACGAGAATGATGCCTCCCCTGAACAAAAACAGGAAGTTAAAGAAATCTATAAACAAATATATCAACATAAAGTATCTCTATCCCTTGAAAGTGTAAAAGAACTCAATAATTCAGCCTCCTATAAAAATGAAAGAAAAGAAGCACTTAATGACGCTTGGTCAATTAAAAGGTTGAAAACGCTCCCTCAAACAAAAGAAGAACTGACAAATGACGATAAAGAAACGGCTCAACTCTGCTTTATGTCAATGTTTAACCGCCTTGCCGACAACTATCGGCTTTCTCCCGAAGAAAAAAATATCTTAGCAACATATATGCCTGTTTTCGAGGCCGAAGCCGCCGGTGTATTAACAATGCTGAAAGACAAAGCCGCCATAATCCGACAAAATTACAACGCACAAACCGGACAGCAAGACGTTCCGGAAGCTGCCCCGCAGCCGATGTCGAAGGAAGACAAGGCTAAAGTAGCCCTGGCATTAAATAACTTTGAAAAAAGACTTTATAACTACGCGGGAAGAAATGCGGACGGAACGCCCAAATACGGCACTCCGAAACATTTCGGTGACAAAGGTAAGGCCAAAAAGGAAATTAACGAAGCACTCAGAGAATTAAGCGCTTCGCTTGACGAAGTCAGCGGTGAATTTTCCTCTGACCAAATTAAGAGACTGCAAGAATTACTGCTCCCGTTTGACAAGAGCCAAAACAAAGCGCTGGGTATCAGCACGAAAGAATTGTTGAAAAAGGCAAGCGAAAAAGACGGCAACGACTATACACCGACACCTGCATTTACACAACTCCATGCCCAGCTTCAACCGGAATACGAAGAAAAGAAAGCGGAGGCGCAAGCAAGAAGAGAACGTATTCTGTTTGCCAATGAAGGATCGAACAGATTGCGAGATATTTTTGCCCAAGTAGTTGCAGAAGCTGAAAACATAGCAGAAACTGTTGATTCGGACGAACCGAACATCGAAACCGGAGAAGAGTCGCACGAAGGCGGCAGCACCGAAACGGGAGGCGGGTCGCTGGAAGACGACGACATGCCTGTCACAACCGTGCTGAATAATCCGGAAGACGAAAACGAAGAAGAAGACATGCCTGTCACAACTGTGCTGAATAATCCGGAAGATGAAAACGAAGACGAAGATGAACCCGGCTTAACCTATCTGAATACGGAAGACGAAGATGAACTTGTCTTAACCGAGTTGAATAATCCGGAAGACGAACCGTTGACCGAAGAAGACAATGAAAACAACACCTATCTTGATGAAATCCGCCAATCAGACAATGAAGCTGCTTATCTGGCCAATATAAACCCCAAAATCAGCGAAGCAAGCATCATCGCGGCGATGAACACCGGCATTACATCGCATGAAGATGATGACGGAACGACATATGATACTTTTTCCCCGCAAAACCCGGCCATTGCACTGGGCAATGTTGACGATTTGCTTGCAGCATATGATTATTACAACAAAACCCCGGACCGAGACGTTGAAGATATTAAGGAAGTCATTGCCGAAAACCTTAAAAATTTTACAAACGATCCTCAATCTATTGAGCCGGATAATGCTTTTGCCCTGCTGACTTTGGCGGACAAGCTCAAAGACGACGAGGCGTATAAAGAAACCTACACCCGATTTACTCAAACGCTTGTCGGCAGTCTGAAACAGTACGACCTGGAAACATTCAAAGGATTGTCCGAAGAAGACCTCGCCGCAAATTTTGCCGCAGCGGAAAAAGACCTTAACAACAAAGACATCATCACCGATGAGTTTTTGGAAAGCCTTGTCAAAGACTATCAGTTCACTGATGACAACGGCAAAGAGCTGAAAGACCGTAACCGCGGCCTTCTAAACCCGCTTCGGTATCTGGAAGGCGCCGGCAACGATCGCAAAGATACGATGGATTCTCTGTTTGAAGCAGCCCGCCTTCTTGCCGCAAAAGAACTGGCGACCCAAGGCGTTCCCGAAGACCCTGCTTTGCGTAAGCAGATGTTGGAATCCAAAATGCGGGAAGCAGTCGCCCAAATTCTTGCGGTTAAAACAGACCCCGCGCTTATTGACGCTGCCGATTTTATAACTGCCGCAGCAAAAGAAACCACCGATAATCAGCTTGCGGCAAACATTGCCGGCATACAACAGTATTTTGACACCAAAAAGGCGGAAATTGAAGCTTCACAAAAAACAGATGAAGAAAAACGGCAGGAACTGCAAACGCTGGAAGAAAATATACGACAGGCCCAAGAGACGGCACGACAGCAATACGCTCAACAGCTGTCTTCCCTGCAAAGCGTCAGACAGCAAACCCTGCAACAGCTTCTTGCCGGCGATGCCGATACCGTTAACCGTATCGCTGCTATGCAGGCGCGCAAAGAATTGGGATTGCCGTTAAATAAAGAACCGGATTTCGAAGATGATTCCGGCAGAGTGGACGAAGCCCGCAAACAAGCATACCTTCTCGCGCAGGATAAATACTTAAAAGCGCTGAAAGAAGGGCAGAAAGCCAGCACTCAGTTTACCAAAAGCGAACTGGCCGGGCGTCTCGGCGGCGTTATGTCAGCGGCGCACCAATTCAAAACCCGTGCCGAACAGCATTATCCCAAGTCCAAATTCAGCAAAGCCGTCACCTCTTGGTGGGACAGGATTGATAAAAAGCTCACCGAAAAACTCGGCAAACCTTATATCATGGCTAAAAAAATCGGCAAAACAATCAAAAAAATAGCGCCCGGAATGGCCAAAGGGTTTGCCATTTCCGCCGTCGCCGGTATGGCCGGACCGGTCGGTATCGCGGCTCTGACCGGCTATTACGCGGTTAAAAACTGGAAAAACGTTGCCAAGAGCCTGAAAGACAAAGACGCTTCCAGCTGGAAAAAAGCTGCGCTTGTTGTCGGCGCCTTAGCCACGACAGCCCTATCTGCCGCAACTGCAACCGCCGGTTTGAGCGGAATAGAAGCCATCGGCAACTCTGCCGTCGGCCAGCTGTGCACAAACGTCGTCCAACATGCCGGTATTTTAGGAAGAGCCGCTTTTGTCGCCGGTGCATCAACCTTGCCGAACTGGGTGGAAATGGGGGTACTCAAACACAAACGCAAAAAACTGCAAAAACAAATTGCACAGGAAAGAGACCCGCAAAAGCTTGCGCTGTTAGTACAGCAGCAAAAGAAACTGGATAAACAGACAGCTTTAAACAACGAGGAACTTCTGACCAAAGGCGTATCTGCCGCTACCGGTGCTGCGGCTGGCGGCCTTGTACATCATTACGTCGCTCCGGCTGTATCTTCTTTATTCTCCCATGATGCCGCAGCAGCCGTACAAACAGTAGATCCGGCAGCTTTGGATACAGCAGTCCCCCCTGTTGAGCAAGTTACCGCCGCTGATACAACTAATGTCGCCGCCGCAGATACAACGACAATGCACAACCATACCGAAGCTGCCAAGTTGCAATCCGCCGATGCTGCCGCAGATGTGGCAGAAAAAGGATCACCAAACGAACAACCGGAAAACAACAAAACACTGACGCCTGAGCAACAGGCGCAAGCACAGGCTAATGCCAACCTGGAAGCCGCCCAAGCTGACGGCTCGGGTTGGAGCGGACAATCCGATATGCAAAGCATGCAAAAAGACATGAATGCTTACGCCGCAAAAATTGGCTTAAATTCGGAACAAGCTTCTCAAACTATGGAAAATCTTGCCAAAGGGTATGGCTCAAACTCATATGAGGCCATGCACGCAGCATTGGCTGACCCATACGCCTTAGCTGATAAAATGGGTATCACCAATGATGTTATTGCTTCGGCGCAAACAGCCGGAATAGATATTGAGCATAATTTCTCAGGTGCTGTCTTAAACCATTTGGCGGCTCATCCCGAATTAGCCGGTAACGAAGGCTTCCAAAACTATGTCGCAGAGCATTTTGACGCACAAGACAGGTGGCACTCGACACAGCCGCCCGTACATCACCACAATACGCCTGCACATCACCCGACACAGCCTGCAAACAATCCGACAGAGTTTGACAGCCGTCCTTCCGGACTGAGACCCGCAGCGCCTGAGGTCAGGTTGGAAGATTTAAATGCAGTTTTGAGCGGTAACGGACAACAACCGCAACCTCCCGTTGTCCATCCGACCGAACAGGTATATGCCGCACACCATCCTCATCAGAATCCGTCGATGATACGCGTGGATGTATATTCCGATCCGTTATGCGGAAAAATAAATTCCAATGGCAATATGACCACAGGCATCTACCAAGACCCGCGGACGGGACAATTCTATGAACAGCAGGTTACACCGGCCGGCACGGTACACATGAACCAGAGAACAGAGCAAAATATCATCGAAGAATGCGGATTTGACAGAAATTACGCCCGCGGATATGGGTACGGATACAGATCCGCCTATGGTACCGGCGTGGTAGCCTACGCTCCGGATAAAGTCAACGTCGGCCTGGAAATAGGACGCACCGCCGCTGACGGGGTTCATATTCTGACTGACATGGCGGACAGATTAGGCGTAATCGGACACAGAGACTCTCATAATATACACACGGTAACAGGCGGCTTACAAGCGGGCAGTGAAGTTGCAGAGCGTATCTATAATTTATCCAAATTAACGAGAGCCTAAAAACATTTTAACCCTCAAAGAGCTGTCTTCGGACAGCTTTTTTTATTCTTGTCTTGAAAAGCGCAGAAAAATTGCCAAAAAACTTTTTTGTACAAAATGCTTGCATACCCCCTGAAAATATGATATGATAGAAAAAACAGCCAAAGGAGAACCGCCATGAGTACAGCCTGGAACAAATTAGACGAATGGAAAAAGAAAGTCCTTATCGGGTTGACCTTAATCAGTGCTGTAAACATCAGTGCACAGCGCCCGACACAATATCAGGAAGTTCCTGCTGATCAAATTGGCGCCGCTCTGGCTCAAAGGTCACGCCGTTCCAACCCAGTAGTCTACGATCACCCGGCTTATGCCAACCGGGACGCCTATCGCCAAACCGGACGGGATATCGTGGAAATTGATGGTTACCGCTGTCAATACGATACATATTATTCAAGCGGAATTGACCCTTATGCCGAATATAATGGCAAAAGTCTGACCGGTGTATACTCAAAACTTAACCAATACAACGAGCCCATTGACAGCTATGTACTGGCTTACCAACATCCGAACGGCGTTTATGAATTTCATCACGTATCGGGACAAAATCTTCGCGACCAGTTTGAAGCCGGAAATGGCGGATTTTTGCGGCATCCGAAGTTTAACAACGGCCATTACGGTCCGGGTTACGGCTATGGACCGCATCATCACCACAGCCGTGCCGGCTCCCGCGCCCGCAAAGCTTTTCACGGTGCCGTGGAAATGGTAGACGGAGCCCTCCGCTTCATTGACGCAGTCAAAAACAGATAATCTCCTTCACCCATAACAAAAAACGGGAAGAGATGTATTCTCTTCCCGTTTGTTTCAGACGTTGTCCGGCTTATCCGTCCGGCAAAAGCCTCAGAGCATGCTCAACAGCTCGTCGTACGAATACGCTTCCGCTTCCGGCGCTGCGGCGACGATATACGTCGGCTTCATGTGGCGGAAAACGTTGCGGGACACAACCTTGACATCGTGCGCGGTCGTCTCGCTGATGCTGTTGATGCGGTTGGCGATGTTGTACATATCGCCGCGGCCGATAAGCTGCCAGGCTGTCTCCAGCGCTTTGTTGTCAGACTTTTCATATTTGTCCAGCTTTTCAACCATGGCCGCATTGCGGGAGCGTTCCATGCGCATTTCCGAAGCCTCGGTATCGCAGATGCGCCTGAGCGCCGCCGTGAAAATATCCGTCAGCTCTTTGGGGCCGGCGAGCCGTGAAGTAATCGTCGTACGCATCGTGCGCAAGCCATAGTAGCCGGCTACCTTAAAGTCAACGTAAGCATCGCTCACGCCGGCTTCGGCATAAGCACGCTCCAGCCTGCGCAGGAACATGCTCATCATCACGTTGGCAACCGGGCTGTCCTGAATCGACAGGTGTTTAATGTCCCAGCCGAACATCAGACGCGTCATGCCGTCAGCCACATCCATGCGGCCGTAACCGCCGGTGTAGATGTCGCCTTTGAGCTGCGGCTGTTTTTCCCCTGCGGGAACGGCACCGAAGTACTGCCGTGCAAGCTGTTTAAGCTCACAAAGCGAGAGCTCCGGACCGGCAACAACCAACACCGCGTTGGAAGCGGTGTAATACTTCCCGGCGAAACGGCAAACTTCGTCAACGCTGCACGTTATCACGGAACGGAGATATTCCTCCGTCGGGCGGACAAGGTCTGCACCGAAAGCCGTGTGTTTGTAGAGAAGCTTCATGCGGCGAACCGTCAGAGGTGCCGTGTCATGGGTTTCCTGAACGATGGACGCCTTCGCCTTGGTGACATATTCGTCGGTCACCGCTTCAGGGTTAAACAACTGCGACATTCTGCCCAGAATCTCAGGCAGGTCGTCGCCGCCGGCCGTATAAGCCGTCATCGTGCCGCCGAAAACGGGGATGATGCCTTTGGTTTGAAGCAGGAGAACCCGCTCGAAGAGGTTGGCGAGACCGAGCCTCGGCTCGTTCACGTGTCCGATGTTAACGCTCAGGCACACCGAGTATTCCTTTGCGTATCCGGCGTAGACAACGGTCATACCGTTGTTCAGACGATGTTTTTCCATAAAAATACGTTTTTTTTAAAGATGAAACAGAAAAATTGATTTAATCACAAAAATATGAATTGTGCTATGTGATTACACGATTAAATCTTTTTTGTCAACCGAAATAAAGGGGTGCAGTTACCCGCCCCCTCTTTTTGCCTTAAAAAATCTTAAAGCCTACTGCTCAAGCGCATAAATGTTGGTAACTGCCCACTGCCCGTCTTTTTGCGTCAGCGAATAAATGACCGTCCCTTTGCACAGCCCGAACCACACGGCATCGCAGTCGGAGTTCGTATAAACGGAAATGTCGCTGCTCTCCGGAACGGGCTTTAACTTTGTAATGCTGAAAGAAATTTCCGTCGGACGCTGAACTTCTCCGCTTTTACCCAAAACAAAGGCCGGCACATTGCCCGCATCGCAGCCGTCGAGTTCGGGCGCCAAAGTGCATTTCACCGTCCTTTCCACGGCACAGAATATGCCGTCTTCCGCCGAACATCCGCTTTTAACGTCTTCCGCCCGATATGTATGCACGGCATCACCGGTAATCTTCTTCTCTCCGTTTATGACGGCAGTCTCAATCGACGGCGCCGATACGCCGCGCATCTTATAAACCAAAAACAAAGCCGCGGCAAAAAAAGCCGTAAACAGACATAAAATCAATATTTTTTTCATTTCAGTTCCCTCAAAAAATAAACTTGCTTTTAGGATATTTTTAACTCCGATGATTTATAAAGTATAGAAAAAACTTAACGTTATCAAACAAAACTGTTGCATAAACGGTAGTTTTCTGCTATACTGGCAGGCAGACTGAACAGGAGGACGCCAATGACTGCAAGCTCTGATGAAAAAGGCTATACCATGCTGGAAACAATTATGTATATCAGCTTAATGATTCTCTTAGGCACGTCCATCGCCGTTTACATCGGAAACGTGTTTACCCGCTACAAAACCGGCCGCGTCACTCAGCAGGTCGTCGATTTAAAAAAAGCAATCTCGCAATATACGGCCGCCGCTGCCGACTATCAGGAACTCAGACTTTCCAAAGAAGGCGATAAAAACGGTATGATGGAAGATAAAGCCCTGCCGCTGGACATGAAAGCCGGCGTGCATGCCCTCGGCGGCAAAATCAAACTGGGCCCCGCAGCAGACCTTCTTGCCGTCGGAAACAACGAACAAATTTACAATTATATGTTTTACATCATTTTTGAAAATCTCCCGCAGAAAAGCTGTATGGAAATCATCACCCAAGGACAGTTTTACGGTAACGGTTCCGATTTGGATGCCCTGATGGTCAACGACTATATCGCAATGTACCCTTATTCGCTGTTTCCGGCGGACGGCTACACCCGAATTAAGGATGAGAACAATAAAGAAATCATGCCCCAAAACATACATATCACCAAAGCCTTGGAAATATGCGACAAACAAAATGACAATCAAATCACCTGGATTTTCAGTTAAAGCAGTTGATTAATGCTTTTTTTTGCTTGCAGTTAGAAATTCTGTTGCTATTTTAGCATAAATATATTTTTAAAGACGGTAATACGCCAAGAGATAAGGAGAAAATTAATGGTAAATTCTGTCATTCTGCCGCCGGACTATGTTCCGAACAAAAAAGAAGAATATATGAACGAAATGCAGTTGGAATATTTTCGCCAAAAGCTGCTGGAATGGAAGAAAGAACTGCTTGTCCAATCAAGCGATACGCTAGATGATTTGCGTCAGGGCGGCTTAAACCAACCCGACGATATTGACCGCGCCTCGCTTGAAACCGACAAATCCATTGACCTGCGCACCAAAGACCGCGCTCGCAAATTAATCATGAAAATTGACGAGGCCTTGGAGCGCATTGAAGACGGTTCGTACGGCTATTGCGAAGAAACCGGCGAAGAAATCGGCATTGAGCGTCTGATGGCTCGCCCGATTGCCACCCTTTGCGTTGAAGCGCAGGAACGCCACGAACGCATGGAAAAAACTTACGATGACGAAGCTTAGCCCCGAAAACGCTTATAAAGATTTTATTCTGGCTTCGGGTTCGCCGCAGCGCCGCCGCCTTTTGGAGCAAATCGGTTATGTTCCGAAAGACATCCATCCCGCAGACATAAACGAAGATATTGCCGCCGGCGAAACGCCGCTTGTTTATATCAAACGCATTGCCCGCGCCAAAGCCGAAGCCGTTGCCGCCGTCTTAAAAGACGAAAACATTTTAAGTGCGGACACGGTTATTGTTGCCAACAAAAAAATTATCCGCAAATCGGCAACAGACGAAGAGCAGACGGCTGTCATGCGTCTTTTGTCCGGGCGGACGCATCAGGTCATCACTTCCGTCTGCCTCATCCGCAAAGACGGACTGGTCAGCCAAAAAACAATCACCACGAAAATTATGATGAAACACCTGACCGAACAGGAAATAAAGGACTATATCGCATCAGGCGAATGGCACGGCGTTGCCGGCTACAAAATTGAAGGAATGCTCGCGGGTTTCGTCAAAAAAATTATCGGTTCATACTCAGGCGTCATCGGCTTGCCGCTGTATGAAACCAAAAACATGTTAAACGGAGCCGGTATTTAACTGCAAATGCCGGAAATAAAAGCAACCTTTAAAAGGAGCAAAAAATGATAAAAGCAGATACTATCGTATACGAAAAATCAGGGACTGACGCCTGCCTTGCCGTTTTGGACAACGGACGGCTCGCCGAATTTGAAGTTTTTAATGAAAACGGCGCCGCCGAAGGCAATGTCTATCTCGGGCGCATCGTCAAAAAAGTCAATTTATCCGAAGACAAAAACGGTTTTATGGTCAACATCGGCGATGACAGAGAAGCTTTTATGAGCGCTTCCGAAAAAGGGCTGCTTGAAGTTAACATGACCGAAGGACAATGCGTTGTCGTGCAGGTTTCCAAAGAAGCACGCGCCGATAAAGGCGCCAAGCTCGTCCGCGCCGTACAAATCCCCGGTACCTACCTCGTCTACCGCCCGTTCGGCAGTTACATTGACGTTTCCACCAAAATCGCCGACGAAGAGAGAGCAGAAGAGCTTCGCCGTGCCGTCACCAAAAATGTCAGCGCGCAGCAGGAAGGCTGGGTTGTCCGCACCGCGGCTGCCGATGCCGACATTAACGCCGTTGTGGAAGAAATGAACGAACTTCGCAATATTTACGAAAATATCCGCGTCAAAGCCCGCTCGGCAACAGCCCCGGCTTTATTGTATGCCAAAGAAAATCCGCTGTTTGACCTTATCCGCCGTTACCGTGACGATTTGCAGACGGTTGTTGTCAACGATCATAATCTGGAAGACAAAGTCAAAGCCGTATTTGCGGGTGAAGTCAGGTTTGACCAAGACCCGTCCGAAACATTCGGCATTCAGGATATGTTGCAAACCGCAATGGAAAGAAGCGTCAAGCTTCCCTGCGGCGGTGAAGTCCTTATTGACGAAACCCCTGCTTTTGTTGCGATTGACGTAGACAGCGCCGGTTTTATCGCCCGCGGCCAGACCGATACCCTAAATCAGGAAGCAGCCCGCGAAATTGCCCGCCAGATTATCCTGCGCAATTTAGCCGGAAAAATCATCATTGATTTCGCCGGTTCCACCGAATACCGCTTTATGCGCGGTATAATGGATATTTTGAGCGAAGAGCTTGCCGGAGACGCTCAGGGTGCGCATGTTTTGGGACTTTCCAAAGCCGGAAACGTGGAGATTCTGCGCCGCCGCAAACACCCGTCGTTATTGGAACGCTTTTCCGACGCCTGCCCGACCTGCGGCGGTACCGGACGCGTGGAGCCTTAAAATGAACACAAAATCCGACGTTGAAGCTGACGCTTGCGCCGTTAAAGTGCACAAATGCCCGATATGCGGCCGGCTGACGGAAAACGGCAAATACCGCCCGTTCTGCTCCAAACGCTGCGCCGATGTTGACTTAGGCAACTGGTTCGGTGAAAACTACGTCATTGAAGGCAAAGCCCAAATTGACGAAGAAGAAAGCGAATAAGACAAAATCCCCGCCGAACAGCGGGGATTTTGATGTTCGGATTAAATTATCGCTCGTTGCTAAGCCCTTCTGCACTCAAAAAGGCCTGTTCCTCCTTGGCGGCATTGTCCGTGCACGTTTCTTCCTTTCCGAATAAGCCTGCCGTCACATCAACATTGTTACCATCGACTTCATAGATAAACGCCTCGTCTTTATTGTCATATCGAAGCGTCATACCATCTTGATATTTGATTTCGGGACAATATGACATCATGATTTTTGTCAATTCCTCATCGCGGTTATCTCCGCGCCGATAAGCCGTATTGTCCAAAAACTCAGCCATATATCTCATTTTCTGTTCATCCGTTGTCAATCCTTTTCCTGTCAGATATGCATCAATCTCTTTCATTTCTGCCAAACTGACATCTCCGCCGAATAATGATATTGCATCCTCATCGGACATCGTATCCAGCAAATCGCGGCAGTGGGTTAAATCCACCGTTGTATTGTGCCCGATATAAACATCTTTCATCATCCTCTCCGAAACTTCCTGATACACCTCATCCTTATTTTCCAATATATTCATCTGCTCAGACCATGATTGGCTGTAAAATACGCACCTTCCCGAATTTGCAGCACCGGCAGCCTGTTGATTATAAGGTTCCATTCTGACGTCATGCCAATATCCGGACGAAGCCTCAACCACATGTCTCACGCTTTCGGGATTGTTCACATCAAACCCATGCTCATCGACCGTTTCTTTCAACCCCGGAAAAGCCTCTAAAATCTCCTCTATCGGCTGTTCTTCAAAAGTTGAAACATAGGCTTCCTCCAAATCTTCATCATACAAAATGTCAGAAACGTCCTCACCCGCTGCCAAACGTTCCCCGACAGACGGTTCACCTTGCATCAGTTCTTCAACCGGCCTGTCATAAAAAACATGGTATTCTTCATCTCGGACCAGATGGTTTTCTCTTAATATCTCCTTAGACGATTTACCCGGTTGATTCAGGGTTTCCGCCATTTCTGCTGTCGGTCTGACGGCAAATATTTCAACCTCTGCTTTCGCCAGGCCTTTTTCATCCATAAGTTCTTTAAGGTCCTTTCCCGCTTCAACCGCATCCGTGATACCGTTATCGTCAAAATAGTTTGCCAACGGATAAGACTTACAGGCAATAGTAACCTGTGCCCCGTTTTTCGTTAAAGCATCTATATAATCCCTAAAACTTGAACCTGCGTTCTCCTTTTGCCAATCGGCAAAGCCGTTAACCGTCTCTTCTATGCTCTGCTCTGTGGATGTCTTCAGTTCCGTAATGCCGTGTGCGGCCAAATAGTCCGTAAGCAACGGCTTATTTTCGTCAGAAAGCTCCTCATAATCATCAAGAATGGAATACAAACCTTCCTCATCAGGTACACGCAGTTGTTCAATTCCGGCATTGCGGAGATAGTCTCCTAACGCCGGACGGTTCTCGGCATCCATATTTTGATATTCTTTTAAGACGTCTGACAGAAGCACATCTCGGGAAATTTGCAGCGTTTCAATCCCCTGCTCTTTCAGTAATGTATATTGATGAGCCGCATGCAGATACTCCACCGTATTAGCAACATTTTCCGTCAATCGGTTGCCTTTTGCGGCATTGACAGAACACTGATACAGCTGTCCCATGCCGTCATAAGTCCAATGGTCTTCATGTCCGTTTTCATGAAACAGTACGCTCGATTGCATAATCGGATTCCCACGGATATATTCCGTTAAATTCTCAGCATCTTTGCTTTGTTCTTGCGGCAAATATTTGCTTTGCTTATGCGGCAAATATTTATACATGGTTACATTTTGTGTATCAGGTGAGAAATGAGCAAGCACAAAGCTACTGAGTATACTGTCTTCGGCATATACGGTTCTCAGCCGGCTGCGGTCAATAAGCCTGTCAGCCTTCTCGGGAACATCCTGTATTCGGCTGGTATTCAGATAAGCCACATCTTTAGCTATCTCCGCCCGTCTTTTTTGATAGTTCAAACGCTCTTCCGGCGGCAAAGACATATCCTGACACCCCGCACGAATTTCATAAACTTCACGAAAATTGCCGTTCCAATTGCCGACATTGAACGCTTCATTCGCATTCCGTTTATTCAGGTCTTCAATAACCGGCGTTTGCAGTTTATTAAACACGTCCGCCGTCATTTCGTCTTTATCGGCCATCTCCGTCTGCACTATCTCAACATTTTCATCTCCCTCGCGCAGCGTTTCATGCAAATCCGCCCGTTCTTCCGCACTGAAAGGATTAGGCAGCTTTTCGCTTTCCGTTTGCTCGGGCGCCGCGGTTTCAATCTGCTGTTCCGATGAGGCGCTTTCTGCCTGCAAATAAGCGGTTGACATCTGCATCGGGCTCGTTAACAGCGTCATTGCCGTTGCCGTTTTAATGGCCATCGTCTCACATTGTTTTTTAATCTCTTCCTTTAAAGCCATAACAGCCTCGCATAAAATAATTATATTAAAATATTATATCACTTTTCCTCAGTTCAGTCAACAATTTTAGCAACCCGCCAGCCCTTTCAGATACTCAATCTGAATCTTCGCCAGTTCCTCCACCGACTGCAAAACAACATACTCGCCGTCGGCATGCATCCCCTCGCCGGTACCCGAATGCATAATCACCGTCGCGCCTTTTTCCGCAAACAACCGCGCATCCGTTGCCCCGCCGATTTGCACGAACTTGATTTCTCTGCCCATAATCTTTTCTGCAAGCGCTTTATAAGCCAAAATCTGCGGATTATCCTCGCGCATGACCACCGGCGTGGAAACCGAAACAATTTTATAGCTCACCCCCGGCATGCAGGCTTTTTTCAGGTTTTCTTCCAATCCTTCAACCGTTGAATGCTCCGTCAAACGAAAATCAAGCAGCGCTTCGGCATGGCCGGAAATAATGTTGGAAACCTCGCCGCCGCTGATTTTTGCCGCATGCATCGTGTCAATCCATGTGTCCACGGGCTTGCCGCCGTTAATATCAAAATACGGATAATTTGCCCGCAAATTCATCAGCGTTCTCATCAGCATTTCGTTGGCGTCCAGCCCGTCCCACGGCGTTGATCCGTGCGCCTGCCGGCCTTCAGCCGAGAGTTTCACAAACACCGGATTTTTGCATTTGTTGATAATCTCGCCGATATCGCCGCCAACGTCATTGTCCAGCACCACATCGGCATTAAGCTCCGGATAGCGTGCCAAAAACGCATGCGTGCTTTTGCTCCCCTGCTCTTCGTCGGTGGAAAGGATAACCGCAAATCTTACCGGCAGCTTGTGTTCCAGCACATAGTGCATGGAATTCATCGCCACCGCGGCAAAAGACTTCATATCCAATGTCCCGCGCCCATACATTCTGCCGTCCTTGATATAAGGCTCAAACATATTATCCGCCGCCTTCACCACATCAATATGCCCCAACACTAACGCATTCTGCCGCATATCATCGTTATTGGCAATATATATGACCGGACTTGCGTCTGCAAAACGTTCAATCTTCACCACGGCGCCCGTTCCGTCAAAACTCGCCTTAATATATTCCAGACACTTGTCAATCTCTGCCGCATTGCCGGTTTCTGTCTTAAAGCGCACCAAATCTTCTGTTGTCTTAATCAAATCCATTGTTTTATCCTTTCGCATATTTCAGGTAAGTTTAGCCTCTGTTTATAAATAAACCTTTAAAATATCCCTGCTTAAAAAATATATTCTTTTAAATCTTTTTTAACCTCGTCATTCTAAACTTATATAAAAGACAATCAAAAGAGGGAAAAATGCGCCTGATTATTTTATCGCTGCTAGTGTTTTTTAGCGCCGCACGGGTAAATGCGGCAATCATTGAACTGAGCCCTGCCGAAACCCGCTTTGTCGCCATGCGCGCCGATAAGGTCAATGCCCGTTCCGGCCCCAATATCCGCTACCCGATAGAATGGATTTACCAGCAGCAGAACCACCCTGTGGAGATTATCGCCGAATATGAGCAATGGCGCAAAATCAAAGACCACGAAGGCTCCGAATCATGGGTCAGGAAAAACCTTTTGACCAACGCACGCTATGCGCTTGTCACCGAACAGGGCGAAAACAACATATATGAAAAAGACAGCCTGAACTCAGACATCATCGCCCGTGCCGAAAACGGTACCGTTGCCAAAATCAAACGCTGCACGCCGACATTTTGCTTTTTATTGTTTGAAAACAATATCGAAGGCTGGATGCAGCGCAGTATTCTCTACGGCATCAAAAAAGGCGAAGAAATCAAATAATAACCCGCCTTTTTCGTTTATCGCATTTTATTTCAATTTGTCATATTCCGCATCGCTCACCAGTTCCAGCCATTCGTTGCTTGCGCCTTCTGCCGGAACGGCCAGCGCAATATGCGTAAACCAGCTGTCTTTGGCCGCGCCATGCCAGTGTTTCACTTCCGCCGGAATGTTGATAACATCGCCCGCTTTCAGCTCTTGTGCCGGTTTGCCCCATTCCTGATACCAGCCGCGTCCCGCCGTCGCCAGCAAAATCTGCCCGCCTTTGTGGTGGATATGCCAGTTGTTGCGGCACTTCGGCTCAAATGTCACATTGGCAATATGCACACCCTCATTTGTCAGCGGATTCAAATAACTCTTGCCGATAAAATATTTGGCATACGCCGTATTCTCTTCGCCAAATCCGAACAACACCTTCTTCGCTTCCGCTTCGTTCATTGTTTTAATTGCCTCATCAGCCATTGCATTAACTCCTAAACTCAATGTTAAAACCAAACTTGTCAAAAACTTTTTCATTTATGTTTCTCCCCTTGTTACTCATAAATCGGTTTATAATTTTCCGCATCCGCATTTTTAATCAGATTGATTGTCGTCAAAGCATTCGGCAGCCCGATATACGGAATGGCCTGCACCATCGCCGCCAGCAGAGTTTCTTTATCGTTCCCCGCTTTCATCGCTCCGACAACATGCGCTTCAAGCTGCTTTTCCGCACCCAGTGCCGTCAATACCACCAGTGACAGCAATTCGCGCTGTTTAACATCCAATCCGCCGCGCGTATAAAAATCGCCGAAACAAAAATCCGTCAATGTATCAGGCACAATGTCTTTATATTCCGCCGGAAGCGCCGTCATCGCCTTTTTGACTTCATCGCCGTAAAGCACATTTTGAATTGCAAGCCCCTTTTCATGGCGGTTCTCATCGGTCGTTGTTCCGGCAGTTTCAAGCGGAAGGACAATACCCCGCGCCGTAGCAACCTCATTAAATACGCTGATTGCATTCAAAGTCCGCGGAAATCCGATATATGGAGCACAACCGTATACCGCCTCGCGCACTTCCAAAGGCGTATTGCCCGCATTCAGCGCCGCGCCGATATGCGCTTTCAGCTGCGGCAGTGTTTGCAACGTCGTCAAAATCACAACCGTAATCAACTCGCGCTCTTTGTTGCCGAGCTCCCCTTGGTAAAACACTTCGCCGAAAATATTGCGCTGCAAAATTTCCAAAAGTTCAGGGTCTGTCGGACTTGCCGTCCGTTTGCTTTGAAACAACGCCTCATAAGTCTCGTTTGCCCGTTCTGCCCTGCTCATTTTCATATCCTCCGCATACGATGTTGATAAAAACAAAAATTGCATCATTAAAATATATTTGAAAAACTTCATGACATCCCTCACAACAATTTTATCAATGATATTTCTAATTTTTAGAGTTTACTCTAAGTCAACACATTATGCCTGCTTATCCCCAAAATCATGCCCGCAGAGCACATAAACAAGAATCGCAAAGCCCGAAAATTTGGACAAAAATTAACATCAGGTTAACAAGAAATTACTATTCGGTTAAGATTGTGCATATTGCGATTCGCTCCGCAATTTTTTTGAAATTTTTAAAAGCCTTACACAGATTCGGATTGAAACCGGTTTAGCCGTTTTGTTAACCATTTTTATACAAAAAATATCTTTACATCCTCAAATATGCATGATAAAAAAATGACATGGTGTATCTATACACCGGACTAACGTAGGAATTTTTATTTGCGCCGCGGAAAATATCGCAGATAAAAGGGGGATTATATGAAGATATTAAAATGTTTAAGTATGTGTTTGGGCGTATTGGCAGTCATTGCCGTATCGTCTTCTGCCGCATCGGCTGCCGCCAGATTAACGCCGCAGCATCTTTACCGCTGGGCAGATGAAAACAACACCGCGCGCCTGCATCAGTTTAAGCGCTATATCAATTTGCAGGATAACGATAAAAACACTGCACTCTGCTTAGCGCAGCAAGCGCAAAACCGCGAAGCATATTCCCTCCTGCTGAAATTCGGCGCCAGCACAAAAGTTTCCTGCCATGACGATGATGACCCGATTTGCGCGATAATTGCCGGCGAAAAGACCAAAGTTTCCCCCGCCGGTCTTTTGCTGCTCGGAGCCGGTGCCGCCGCAGGCGCTTACCTGCTGCTTGATGACGACGACGGTGATAAATGCAAAGTCGCCGATTATCCGTTGGACACCTGCCCCGAACACGGACACTGCTCAAAGTGTAAAGATAAAAACCGCCTCGACTACTGCGATGAATTTTGGACGCCGAACCCCGAACATACCCAATGTATTCCCGTTCCCTGCCCTGAGGGTGAAGTAACAGCCTGCCCTGTCAATGAAGATTTCGTAATTTCCTCAACTCCGACATCCTCCAAATCGGGAGATGAACAATGCTACACGTGCGCTTATGCCTGCAAAACCGGCGAAGAAACCTGCCCGACAGGCAAAACCTGCACACCGGTCACTGCACCTGACGGTACCGTCTGCCAGCAAAATCCGCAATGCCCGACAGGATACACTGAAACCACACGAACAGCCTGCGAAACCGCAAATCCCGGTTACTACTGTGAAGAAAGTGCTCCCGGTTCCGGCTGCTGGAAAAAAGACGATGATAACTTCAAACAATGTACGCCTCCTGCCGTTACCGCAAACAGCTGCCCCGCGGCAAACACCGGATTTGTTTTAACCGAAACGCCTACCGGCGAAAAGACCGGCCCTGATAACTGTGTCACCTGTAACTATGCCTGCGATATTGCAACCGGATATTATACTTCTCAGACATCATGCGAAACCGCGTCGGGCAAAGTCTGCGGCAGCGTAACCCAAGGCGGAACAACCTGCTGGCTGCCCGGCACACTGTGTCCGACAACACACCCGTATACCACCAAAGCGGCCTGCGAAGCCGCAAGCGGCGGCTACGCCTGCGTAGAAAGTGCAGCCGGCTCAAACTGCTGGGGACCGGGAACCGCACCGTTAACCTGTCCGGCCGACCACCCGAGCGAGACGGCCTGCGTTAAAGACGACGCCAAATACGTCACCACCGAAGACATCATAACCTACGGCGGCAGACAGTGCTACAGCTGTACTTATGCCTGCAAAACCGGAGAAACGACCTGCCCGACGGGCAAAACCTGCACCGATGTCGCCACACCGGACGGCACCATTTGCAAACAAAACCCGCAGTGTCCGACAGGCTACGCTTATGCCACACAGGCCGCCTGCGAAACCGCAAACCCCGGATACACCTGCGCAAACAGCGGCGCTGACGATTGTTGGAAACCTCAAACTGCCAATGAGTGTCCCGCAGAATATCCCGAAAGAAACCACTGTACGGCCGGAACCGGTTATGTTGTAACAGATGAAACATCCATAGACTGGGCCGGCGGCAAATGCTTCAAATGCGAATACGCCTGCGACACGGCTAACGGATATCTGACGACCTGTCCGACCGGCAAAATCTGCACGCCCGTCACCACGCCTGCCGGAATTTGCCAGACCAACCCGCAATGCCCGACAGGATATACTGAGACCACAAAGGCCGCCTGCGAAACTGCAAACCCCGGCTATTACTGTGAAGAAAGTGCTCCCGGCTCCGGCTGTTGGAAAAAAGATGAAGATAATCTCAAACAATGTACGCCTCCTGCCGTTACCAAAGGCAACTGTCCTGACGCAAACACCGGCTTCACCCTGCTGGAAAACCCCAACGGTGAAATGAGCGGAACCGAACAATGCGTCACCTGTAACTACGCCTGCGACATTGCCGGCGGCTACTACGGCAGTCAATCTGCCTGCGAAACCGCATCCGGCAAAACCTGTACCGGCGTTACCCAAGGCGGAACAACCTGCTGGCTGCCAAGTGCAAACTGCCCGACATCACATCCTTATACGACCAAAGCGGCCTGCGAAGCGGCAAGCGGCGGCTACGCCTGTGTTGAAAGTGCAGCCGGCTCAAACTGCTGGGGTCCCGGAACCACACCTTTAACCTGTCCTGCCAGCCACCCGAGCGAAACGGCCTGCCCCAAAGACGATACAAAATATGTCACCACCGAAAGCACCATTTCTTACGGCGGCAGAACATGTTACAATTGCGCATACAGCTGCCGTCCCAACGAAACAACCTGCCCGACGGGAAAAACCTGTACGGCGGTCACCGCGCCCGACGGCACTGTCTGCCAGCAGAATCCGCAGTGCCCGACAGATTACGCTTATGCATCTCAATCAGCGTGCGAAACCGCCAACCCCGGCTATACCTGCGTTAACAGCGGAGCTTCCGATTGCTGGAAACCGGGAACCGCCAAACAATGCACACCGCCTGCCGTGATTGAAAACACATGTACGCCGGCAATCACCGGACTCGTTTTGAGCGAAACGCCCAACGGCGAAACCAGCGGAACCAGCCTCTGCGTCACCTGTAATTACGCTTGTAACACCGCGGCAGGATATTATACCTCTCAGACATCATGCGAAACCGCATCCGGCAAAACCTGTACCAGTGTTGCCCAAGGCGGAACAACCTGCTGGCTGCCGGGAACACAGTGCCCCGCATCACATCCTTATACGTCCAAAGCGGCCTGCGAAGCCGCAAGCGGCGGCTATGCCTGTGTTGAAAGCGCAGCCGGCTCAAACTGCTGGGGACCGGGAAGCACACCTTTAACCTGCCCTGCCAGCCACCCTCGCGAAACGGCCTGCCCCAGAGATGACACAAAATACATCACCACCGAAAGCACCATTTCTTACGGCGGCAGAACATGTTACAATTGCGCATACAGCTGCCGGCCCGATGAATCAACCTGCCCGACAGGCAAGACCTGTACGGCGGTCACTGCGCCTGACGGCACCGTCTGCCAGCAAAATCCGCAGTGTCCGAGCGGTTACTCTTATGCTTCACAATCCGCATGCGAAACCGCCAACCCCGGCTACACCTGCACCAACAGCGGCGCTTCAGACTGCTGGAAACCGGATACGGCCAAACAATGTCCGACAGGATATGAAACCACCTACCAGTCCGTCAATGACTGCGGAAGTCAGGCTGAAAACGGCTGGAAATATGAATCTAACGGAATGTCGGGAGACAAAAAATGCGGCAAATGCACGGAAATCCCCTGCGCAGCCAATACCAGCACCACATACTCTTCCGCTGCCAACTGCCCGACCGTCAATAACCTGAACAAAACCAGTATAGGCATAAACGGCAGTTATTCCGGACAAAATCAGTGCTATCAATGCGTATATACCTGTAACGAATCAACGGCGTTTGCAGCAAGCGAAGACTGCACCGATGGCGGTTGGACTTGCACGCGTCAAAGCTTTACGACAATCGGCGGCACAGTCCAATGTTATGTCCGCAGTAAAGCGGCAAACTGTCCGACAACTCACCCGAGTGAAACCTCCTGCGTAAAAGATACAAGATATGTCACCACTCAGGATTCCATTACTTATGGCGGCAGAACATGTTACAGCTGCGCTTATGCCTGCAAAACCGGCGAAACAACCTGCCCGACAGGCAAGACCTGTACGCCGGTCACGACACCCGACGGCACTGTCTGCCAGCAAAACCCGCAGTGCCCGACAGATTACGCATACAGTACGCAAACAGCCTGTGAAACTGCAAACCCCGGCTACACCTGCGTCAATAGCGGTGCCACAGACTGCTGGAAACCTGACACTGCCAAAAGCTGCCCGACAGATTACTCCACCACCTACCAATCCGTCGAAGACTGCGGCAGCCGCGCCGAAAACGGCTGGATTTATACGTCCAGCGGAACTTCCGGCGGTCTGAAATGCGGCAAATGTGAAGAAAAACCCTGCCGCAATAACACCAGCACATCTTATGATGTCCCCGGCAACTGCCCGACTGTCAGCCGTTTGAGCAAAAACAGCATCGGCCAGGCAGACGACTACTATGGTGAAACTCAATGCTACAAATGCATTTACACCTGCGACAGCAATCAAGGCGCATATACCAGAGAAGATGATTGTAACGACAACGAAGGCAGCTGCAAATCCGTTTCTATCAGCACCATATCAGGGAACGTCACCTGCTATATCTCTTCAACAAGCACGGCTTCGGCAGACGTTTTCCAATCGCGCAACACGACGCTTCTGACCCGTACCTCATCGGGCAATGAAGACGTTTACGGCCTATCCGGCAGCACGGAGACGCTCAAAAACACGACAAGCGCCATTACCAGCGAAAGCGGACGCATTGAAATTGCCCACAATTCGACCGGCAAGGCATACGGCATGTTCGCGGGCGCAGACAATTCGCTCGTCAATGACACAGGCGCGTCCATTGCGATTAAAAACAACGCCGGCGGCAGCGCTTACGGCATGTACGCCGCACAAGGCGGAACCGCGATTAACCGCGGCAGCATCCGCATTGACGGCGCTGACGGCACCGCTTACGGTATCTACGGCGAAGGTCAGAACACGATTGAAAATACCGGCACCATAGATGTTTCCGGACACAACGCTTACGGTATTTATGTCAAAGACGGCAGCGGCACGGATGTCCTGAACACCGGCACGATAACCGTTAATGCCGCTAACGAAGCGCACGGTATCTTCATTGATAAGAATTCCGCAGACGCCGTCGTTTCCAACCAAGGCACGATTGTCATCAACGGCGAAACCAAAGCAGGTCAGAGCGGCATCACCTTAAACGGCGCCAAGCTCAAAAACTTCAGCCGCATGCGCTTTATGGGCAATGCTGACCTGAATGCCATGGGCGGCGATGTCTACCTTGAAAAAGGCGGCACCTACGAAGCCGATACCCTGTCAGGCGATATGAATGTCGGCGTTTCCACCGTTATGGGCGGCAATCAGGATACTTACGCCAACACCTCTGCGCTCGTCGCGGACAACATTGACAACCTGAATTTGGCTTCGGAATCCGCGCTCTTCACGGCAGAAACACAAACTTCCGAAGACGGCAAATCCCATGACGTCATCATGACGCGCAAAAACTTTGCCGAATTCGCACCGAACGCTTCCGTTGCCGAATACCTTGAAGCCAACTACAAAGAAGGCTATCTGGAATCCGCATTTGACGGCCTGAAAGCCGAAACCGACGATCTCGGTGTTTCCAAGCAAACGGCAAACAAACTGGGTTATGACACCATGCTGAACTTTGCCGACGAGAACTTTACGGCCTTAAAGAGCTTAAACCGTAATATCGCCGATACGATTTTGAAACCGACGGATGAAGAAAACCGTGTGGTTGCGGGTTACGATAACATCAACTGGGAAACAGACGGCAAAGGCCTTCTTTCCGGTGCCGATTTATCGGTCAACTCCATGTATACCTTCGGCGACAAACGGCTTGACAACTATAACCGTTTAGGCCTCGGATTAAGCTTTACCAAGCTTTCGTCAGACTATGACGTCGGCGGCGACCGCGATTTGAACATCGTCAGTATCTTTATGCCTTATATGCACAAGTTCTCCGAAAACCTGCGTCTGGCCTCCGTTTTGAGCGTCGGCTACGGCTGGGGCGAATACGACCGCGGCTCAAACAAAGAATCGGACATCACCGACATCTTCTACGGTCTCACCAACGAACTGCGCTACACGATTAACCTGAACGGCTTCGCCGACCTTGAACCGGCGTTAATGCTCAATGCTCTTGGCTATTATGAAGACGGTTTTGACGAAGGTGACAATGCCGAAGCCCTGCAAACCAAAAAGACGCATAATACGTCCGTTGAAGCGGGAATAGGTTTGTTCCTCAAAAAGGAAATGGCAACCGAAAAATACGGCAAATTCGGCTTTAAAGTAGGCGGTGCATATTATCACGAGCTTGCCTCGCCGTATGACTCCATTTCCGCCCGCAACAAAGGCGCCAACGGCATGTGGTACCGTATCAACGACTATGCAAACCTGTACAGCCGCGACCGCGCCGTCTTGGAAGCCATGGTTGATTATGAATACAAGAACCTCGGCGTTTATGCCAAATATAACCGCCTGTTGCAAAAGAATGACCCGCAGCTGTTTGACTTAGGCATTAAATATAAGTTCTAAGCCTTTACTGCGCCAAACCTTTTGACGTCCTGCCCCTGCCCTGTGCGGGGGCTTTCCGTATACAAAAATCATTGACTAAGCCCCGAAAATATGATATACTGAAACCGTTATACAAATGATGTTTATTATTTAACCCATGCAAAGATTGCTGGATTTTTGGAAAGGTTTAGAATATTCAGGGTTTGCCGCCGGTCCTCACGGATTGTCAGCTGATTTTGAACGTTCACTTGTCTTGTTTAATTTAGAAGGTGTAACTGACGCCGATGCTCCTACGCGGAGAGATGATTAAACAACGCAGGTTAAAATAAATCCGGAAAAGAGTCTAAGTCCTTTGCTCTTAAAACAAATATATAGTATGGCACAAACTGATTTTGTCAGCGGGCTGGTTTCAGCCAAATCCCTCATCAACAAGATTGCGGGAGCAATCGCGTTGGTAGGACTGCTCACCCTGCTTTACAGCACCGGCTGGGGGTGGACAATCGTGGTCATCGCCGTGGCTCTGATACTCGTGGTCAACTCCATGTGCATTGTGATGCCCGGAAACGCCGGCTATCTCATCGTCCTGGGACGCCTCATCAACAAGCCGATTCAATCCGGCCTGCGCTTTGTGGTTCCGTTCATCTCCTCAGTCACCGAGGTAGACGTTCGCTTACAGAAGCACGAGGATACCAATACCATGAAGACCGCCGACCTGCGCGATATAACCCTTAAGTACGTGCTCAACTTCGAGGTGGACAAGAATTATGTTCATCTGCTGCATGCTCACTTCGGCGAGAACGATTTCGTGTCAAAAGCGCTCTGCCCTTGGCTGGACGCTGTCATGACCCAAATCGTGGCGTCTAAAAAGTACGAAGACATCAACGGCCGACTTGCCGACCTCTCTTCCGAAATCGAAACCGCCTATCTCAACAAGGTGAACTTGCAGTGCCGCAATATCGTCGGCATGAACATTTTTTCCAATATGTCCGTCGCCATCATCGACGTACAGTTCGACGAAGAGTTCACCAAATCCGTATCCGAACTGGCCAAAGCTGAAAAGGATCTGGAAGTGGTAAAAGCCAAAGGCGAACAACTCGTCACTTCGGAAAAAGCACAGGCTGAGGCAATAAAGATAAAAGCCGACGCCGAAGCAGAAGCCATGAGGATTAAAGGCGCTTCAGAGAACGAAGTAAGGGAAAGACTGGGAGAAATCCTCAAAGCCCACCCCGAACTCATCAAAGAAGTTCTTGCCAAAAACTTCCCGAAAGTTTACGGCAGTAGTGTCAACCCCATGATGACTATGGATGACATCCTGAACGCTTAAAACCCGAAACCAACAAAAATCCCCGCCGCACACCATGTGTGACGGGGATTTTTATATCCATATTATCAAACTCACCCCGACAGCATTAAAGGCGGAAAATTTTGCGAAGTAGCCGCGGGAGCCCTCCTATGGAGGGGCACGTACATAAAGGTACGTAACCCGACCGACGCGAGGCTTCCTCCTCAGTTACGCATTAAAGGGAAAAAATTTGAGATAGATAGCGATGGGGTCAAGGGCGCTTAAAATTTTAGTGTACACAGAAGTACATGAATTTTAAGCGACCCGCAGAAACCGCGCTGGATACTCAAATTTTACCCTTTAATCAGTTTCTCTAGCTCATCTAAGTAGTGCGAGATAAGATTCAGCCCGCCCTGCCAAAACTCTTTACTGCCCGGCTCCAACCCGAACGGTGCGAAAATCTCTTTGTAATCGCCGATAGCCGTCTGCGACAAAAGCGTCAGATACTTGTCTTCAAAGTTTTCAATTTTGCCTTGCAGTTTCAGCCAATACAGCGAGTTGACGACACAGTCGGCAAACGAATAAGCATAGACATAAAACGGCAGGAAGAAGAAATGCCCGATTTGCTCCCAAATGCAGGCGGAATACTCATCCACCACAACCGACGGCCCCAAGCTCTCTTTCATTTCTTCCAGCCAGATTTCGTTCAGGCGTTCCGCGGTGAGTTCGCCTTCTTTGCGTTCGTTGTGCGCGCGGGTTTCAAAGAAGTGGAACGCAATCTGGCGAACCGCAGTGTTAATCATGTCATTGACTTTCATAGCCAAAAGCGAGATTTTCTCTTCTTTTGTTGCCGCATTGTTCAGCATGGACTGGAACACCAGCATTTCGCCGAACACGGACGCCACCTCTTCGGTTGTCATGCGCGTTGTTTCGTTCAAAACGCCGTTCTCACGGCGCAGCTGGTGATGACAGCCGTGCCCGAGCTCATGCGCCAATGTCAAAACATCATTGCGCTTGCCGACAAAGTTCAACATTAAAAACGGGTGTTCTTCCACCAACGGACCTGAACAAAACGCCCCGCCGCGTTTACCGTCTTTCGGAGCCACGTCAATCCACGGCTTGTCAAAGAAATCGCGCGCCACGGCATAAAGCTTCGGCGAAAATTCTTTATACGCGTCCAATACGGTTTTAACCGCCTCATCCCAGCTGTATTCCTTGTCGTCCTCAAACGGAAGCGGCGCGTTCCTGTCCCAATACTGGATTTTATCAACGCCCAAAAGTTTCGCTTTCAGCTCATAGAAACGCCAGGCAATGTTTTTGTAATTCTCTCTGACCGTCTCAGCCAGATTTTCCACTGTTTCGTCGCTTACTTCTTCTGCCAGATTGCGCGAAGACATCGGCAGTTTAAACCCGCGCTTTTCGTCTTCTACTGCCTTGTCTTTCATTATCATGTTGTAGATATACGCAACCTGAAAGCTGTTTTCTTTGGAAACGTTGTTAATTTCCTTGCCTGCTTCTTCTCGCACTTTCGCATCGGGGTCCATGCAAAGCTTGCCGATTTCGGCGTCATTATACTTCTTGCCGTCCACCGTATAAGACAAGCGCGACATAAATTCCTCATAAAAGCGCACCCACGCCGACCCTGATGTCACGTCTTTTTCCAAAAGCGTCTTTTCCACATCTTCCGAGAGTTCATAGGGCTTATATTTGCGCACCCGCTTCAAATACGGCTTGTAGAAAGCGATTCGCTTATCGCTGAGCAGTTTGTTTTCCTGTTCCTCTGTCAGTTTGTTATATTCCAAAGCAAAAAAGACCAGATTCTTACCCGAGTCGTTCAAAGCTTCCGTTACTTTCTGATACAACGCCGATGATTTCGGGTCTGTCAGTTTCGTCGCCGAATTCAATCCGGCAAAACCGCCGAGCGTGGAAGCAATTCTTTCCAATGCTTCAATCTCATGCAGCGCTTGCAAAAACGCATCGGCGTCAAGCTCAGCCACTTTGCCACGGTATTTCAGCGCAAATTCCGCCGCTTTCTGCGCATAAAGAGCGATGTCTTCGTCAATTTTCTTATCGTCAACGCCTTTGTAATACTCGCTTAAATCCCACTCAGGCATTTTTTTGTTTTCACTCATTTTCATTCTCCTTAACATTTTCATCAATCATAAACGCCGGATTTTCTTCTTCGTCCAGCAAATTTGCTTTTATCAAATCTTCCGAAAACGGTTCAACCTCATCAGGCTGCGCGATATCCTGAGCCGTTTCTGCCTCAAACATATAGTTTGACCACGGTGCCGGCTGCTTTCCTTCAAACCACGAAACAGCCCCTTTGCCGATAACCGCAGCATAGCAGGCATAACCGCGCCCCACACCGGCAATGGTTTCTGACATATTCCGCGCCGCGCCGGCTTCGTTTAAATCAGCCGCCATGCGGTACGTGCACGGTGCAAACCCGCGCATTCGAGCATCATTATGCGGTGCAGCCGCCACGACAAGCACAAATAACAGTGCCGCCGAAACCATACCGCCGAGCAGCCAGCCGAACCAATACTCCCTAAGCCTTAAAGCCAACTTTCTCTTTCCTTATAAAATTCTTCAAGCTGTGCCAATTCCTCACGCGTGTTGGCGCTGGCCACTTCTTTGCAGTTTCCCTCGATTGCCGTGCATTTCAGCCCCATGCCGCGGGCAATTTTTACCGCATCTGTAAGATAATATTCATTTGCCGCGTTTTCATTGCCTATGCGGTCTAAAATATCAAACAGATGTTTCCCGTCAAACGCCATGCAGCCCGAATTGCAAAAGCCGATTGCCCGTTCGTCTTCATCGGCGTCTTTAAATTCCACAATGCCCGTCAACTCATTGCCGTTCATTTTCAGCCGCCCGTACCGCGCCGGATCTGCGGGCTTAAACCCCAAAACCGCAACCGCATATCCTTCTTTGACTTTCTCCGCAGCCTGCAAAAATGTCTTCTTGGTAATCAGCGGCGTATCCCCGAAGATGACCAGAACTGCGCCGTCAAACCCCTGTAACGCATCGCGCGCACATTTGACCGCATGTCCGGTACCGAGCTGTTTGTCCTGCACCGCGATTTTATAAGGCGCTGTTTCCTTTTTGACCATATCGCCGTCCGGTGCAATCACCGTCACGATTTCTTTGGCATGAAGCTCTTCCAGCGTATCAATAATATGCCGTATCATCGGCTTTCCCGCCACCGGCATCATCACCTTCGGCAAATCGGATTTCATCCTTGTTCCTTTGCCTGCGCCCAAAATAACCGCAGCAATATTTTCTTTGTTCATAGTTATCCTCTTTTAAAAATATTAACTTCTTGTCTTTATCATAAAATATATTTATACTCTACAACACGACAAAGATTTCGCAACCGCGAAGGAAAAGATATGAAGAAGTTTTTTATATATTTGCTGTTTATCTCCCTCATCCTGCCGATATACCCTGCCGTTTCCGGCGTCCGCAGTGCCGCGGAAGAAGCGCCGTCAGCCCCCCGCAATATACAGGAAAACCGGCAAAGCCTGCAAAAACTTTATGCAGAAATTCCGGATTTAAACAACCCCGAAGCCGTGCGGAAATATCTGCAAAAACGTTTAAAAATCGTCACCGGAGCGGATATCTCACCTGACGAGATGCTCTCGCCTTCGGCAACCAGCATCGTTGACCCCGAAGAACAAAAGCAAAAACAACAGGCCGCCATGTCTGCTTACGAGCGCATTTATCAGGAAAGCATGCGCCGTTCTGAGGGCAGCGGCACGATAAACGAAGGTCTGGAACTGGACGGAACATTTTACCGGTTAAAAGAAGACACTGCACAGCCGCAGGCTTTCGTGCCCGATTTTCCCTACGTAACGGTCAAACTTTCAGACAACAAAGAAATCCTCGCCCCTGCGGAAGAACACATTGCCTATCTCTTAACGACATTCAATGTTGAAGCCACCGGGCTGTTACGTATAACCGAAGAATTTATTTTTGTTTCCAATAACGAAAGTTTTCCCGCCGGCTTTTTCCGTATTCTTCCCAAATATGCGTATTCACAGAGCGGTGAACGCCGCCGGTTGGACCTGGCGCTTGATTCCGTTACCGTCAACGGTGATGCCTATCCTTACAAAATTACCGAAATCGGCAACTATCTTTATATTGAACCCGAAAATCCGCTCGACCTTCCTTCCGGCATTCATACCTACAAGTTCAATTACATCGTCGACCGTATGATTTGGTTTAATGATAATTTTGACGAGTTCTACTGGGATATAACCGCTAAAACGCTGCGCAATGTTGTCGGTTCCGCCAACGCCTTGGTCATCCTGCCGACCGGCAAAACCTTTCTGGCGCAAAACGCCGTCATCAGCAAAAAGCAGGGATTGGACGCCGAACGCGTAACCATTGCGGCACTGGCGCCGAATTCTCTGGGCTTTGCCGATACCGAAGCCTTGGACGTCGGCGAAGATATGCATATCTTCATCACTTTGGAGAAAGATACCATTCTCCCGCCTGATTTTGCCAAAAGATATTTCTGGCTTCTCCAAGACCACGGCGCCGTCATCTTTGCGCTTTTGGCACTGGCCGCGGTTTATTTCTCCTATAAAATCTCGCTGGCACAGATTCGCCGCAATCAGGACAAAACCCGTGCAACGCTGAAAAAAACACCGGCCGTATTCCGACTGGTCAATTCCAACGTGTTTGACAGCCGCTCTTTGGGCGCCGAGATTTTAAATCTATGTGCTAAAAACATTTTGGAGCTGCAGCCGAAAAATAACGGCGCCGTCCTCATCAAAAAGACCGATAATCTGCAAAGCCTTTCCAAAACCGAACGGCAGCTTGTGCGGATATTGTTCCCCGGCACGGACACGGCTTTGCCTTCAACCGCCGAATCTGCCTTAAAGATTACACGCGCTTATCAATACCTCAAACTTGCCGTTTACCGCCGTTTTGAGATGTATAAATTAAAACTGAACGGATTATATCTGGTATTCAGCTTTGCCATGGTTATCTGCGGCATGGCCGGTGCCGCCGCCCTGTCCGTCAACCCGCCGCATACGTTCGGCGTTGCTCTGGGATGCATGCTGCTGATGCTGCCGAATATAGTCTTTTATTTCATAAAGCTTAAAAATAAATATGCCGATTTGGCGCTCAAAATATTTGCCGCCGCCGCAATATTGTCCGTCGGCGCCTGGCTTGCCGTTTATACATCAAACCTCTATACCGTACTCATGATAATCAGCTTAATAATGATTTGCCGGTATTACCGTTTGTTTTCCCGCCGCAACGGACTTCTCCGCAATAAGATTAAAGAAACCGAAGAATATAAATCTTATTTGCAGAAGAATACTTCTCTGGCACAAAACAGCCGCGATTTCAATTCCAGAATGCCTTATATTTATGCTTTTGACCTTGAACAAAAATATCCGGATACGGAAATTTTCAAATTGATAAATTGCATTTTAACCTCAACCGCCGGAAAACCGGCAAAGGACTGACCATGAAAGGTATTATTTTGGCCGGCGGCTCCGGTACCAGGCTTTATCCGCTTACTGAGTGCGTTTCCAAACAGCTGCTTCCCGTTTATGACAAGCCGATGATTTATTATCCGCTGTCAATGCTGATGTTATTTGGTATCAAAGAGATTCTGATTATTTCCACGCCGCATGATACACCGAACATCAAACGCCTGTTGGGCAGCGGCAGAAAACTCGGGCTGAAACTTTCTTATAAAGTGCAAAACAAACCGAACGGCATCGCCGAAGCATTTCTATTGGGCAAAGAGTTTATCGGCAATGAAAAAGTCTGCCTGATTTTGGGTGATAACATCTTTTATATCCAATCGCAGATGAAAAACTACCGTACCCTTGTGCGTGAGGAAAATAATAACGCAACCGTTTTCGGTTATCACGTTTCTGACCCCGAACGTTTCGGCGTTATAGAATTTGACCGTAACCAACAGGTTGTCTCCATAGAGGAAAAACCGAAAAAACCGAAATCAAACTACGCGGTAACCGGGCTGTATTTTTATCCGCCGGATGTTGTCGAAAAAGCTGAGTCGTTAACTCCGTCAGCCCGCGGTGAACTCGAAATCACTGACCTTAATAAACTCTATTTGAAAGAAAAACGCTTAAACGTCATCCCCTTAAAGCGCGGCAATGCCTGGCTTGATGCCGGCACGCCCGACAGCTTAATGGAATCTTCACAGTTTGTGCAGATTATTGAGCAACGTCAAGGGTTAAAACTTGCCTGTATAGAAGAAATTGCCTTCCGTCAGGGCTTCATCGGCGCGGCTCAAATGCAAAAGCTGATAGCAAAGCTTAAAGACGGTACGCCTTATAAAAAATATCTGCAAAAAGTATACGAGGAACATCATGAACTTTACTAAAACCGAATTGGAGGGAGTGTATATCCTGACCCCGCGCGTTTTCACCGATTCCCGCGGTTATTTCTTTGAAAGCTATAATCAAAAGGAATTTGAAGAGCACGGGCTTTTTTATAACTTCGTGCAGGATAATCAATCTTTTTCCGGCTACGGAACCATCCGCGGGCTACACTTTCAAAAAGGAGACCATGCACAGGCAAAACTCGTCCGCGTTATCTCGGGCGAGGTGCTGGACGTTGCCGTAGATATCCGCCGTAATTCGCCGACATACGGCAAACATGTTGCCGTCCGCTTATCGGGCGAAAATCAGCAGCAGCTCCTCATTCCGCGGGGCTTTGCGCACGGCTTTTCCGTCCTCTCCGATACTGCCGTCTTTGCTTACAAATGTGATAATTTCTATTGCAAAGAGGCTGAAGGCGGCTTATGCGTCAATGACCCCGTACTAGCTATTGATTGGCAGATTGATATGTCCGTAGCCAACATTTTGGAACGCGACTTAAACCACCCATTGTTAAAGGATTTGGAACCATGTTTTTAGTCACCGGCGCCAACGGGCAATTAGGCACAGCCCTGCAATGTCTTTTAAAAGACCAAGCCGTTTATATCGACCGCGAAGAACTGGACTTAACAAACGAAGCCGCGGTAAAAGATTACCTTGCCGCCAACCCGTTTGATTTTATTATCAACTGCGCGGCATATACGGCCGTGGACAGAGCCGAAACAGACGAAGACAATGCCCGCAAGGTCAATGCGCTCGCTCCGCTTTACCTCGCCAAATACGGCAAGCGGATTGTGCATATCTCTACCGATTATGTATTTGACGGCACAAACTGCAAACCATATAATGAAACCGATGCGGCAAACCCCGTTTCCGTATACGGCCAAACCAAACACGAAGGTGAATTGAACGTGCTTCAATATGCCGATACCGCAATTGTCATCCGCACCGCATGGCTGTATTCCCCGCATGGCGGCAACTTTGTCAAAACCATGCGCAAATTAGGCGCTCAAAAAGAATTCTTAAACGTTGTGTTTGACCAAATCGGCAGCCCGACCAACGCTTATGATTTGGCGGAAGCAATTGTCTCCGCCCTGCCGCAAATTAAAGACGGCGAAAAAGAAATCTATCACTTTACCGATGAAGGCGTCTGCTCATGGTATGACTTCGCACGTGAAATTATGGAACAATCAAAACTGCCATGCCGGATAAATCCGATAGAAAGCAAAGATTACCCCACACCGGCACACCGCCCGCATTATTCGGTTTTGAACAAAACCAAAATCAAACAGCGGTTTAATCTTGCAATACCCCACTGGAAAGAAGGATTAATAAAATGTCTCAAACAATTTTAATCACCGGCGGCGCCGGCTTCATCGGCTCAAATTTTATTCCTTATTTTATGGCGCATCATCCTGACTATAAAATCGTCAATCTCGACAATCTGACCTACGCCGGTAATCTTGACAACCTAAAAGAGGTGGAAAACAACCCGAATTATACGTTCGTTAAGGGCGACATCTGCGATGATAAGCTCGTCAATGAGCTGTTTGACAAACATAATTTCACCGGCGTCATCCACTTTGCCGCCGAAACGCATGTTGATAATTCCATTACCGGCCCGCGCCCTTTCATCAATACCAACCTCGTCGGCACGTTTAACCTCTTGGAAGCCGCGCGTACCCATTGGTTTGACGCACCGAACACCCCGAAAAAGGGACTGGAACACAACCGTTTCCACCATATCTCTACCGACGAAGTTTTCGGCCAGTTGGGCGCGGAAGGTTACTTCTCGGAAACGACGCCTTACGCTCCGAGCAGCCCTTATTCCGCTTCCAAAGCCGGTTCCGATTTCTTGGTTCGGGCATATCATCACACTTTCGGACTGAATGTCACAACATCAAACTGTTCAAACAACTACGGACCGAAACAGCACGGCGAAAAACTCATCCCGACCATTATCCGTAACTGCCTGAATCTCTCGCCGATTCCGATTTACGGCAACGGGCAGAATATCCGCGATTGGCTTTATGTTACCGACCACGCCAAAGCGATTGATTTAATATACCATAACGGCAAATCGGGCGAAACTTACAACGTCGGCGGACACAACGAGCGTACAAATCTGGAAATCACTCATACTATCTGTGCAATTCTCGATGATATCCGCCCGCGTAAAGACGGCAAAAAATACGCTGAACTCATTACCTTTGTCAAAGACCGCGCCGGACACGACCTCCGTTACGCGATTGACCCGGCAAAGATTACAAAAGAGCTGGGCTACACGCCGGATGAAACCTTTGACACCGGCATCATCAAAACCGTTAAATGGTATGCAGATAAAGCATAAATTTTGCAAAAATAAACAAAGCCGAACCGCCTGCCAAAACATAATTCACAGCTTTCGGCAGGCTTTTTTGCGTCAGATAATTGCCAAACCATAACAATGATACAGGCAGCAATATCGCCGCATAACGAAATTCAGTAGAACAAAAATACGGATAATCAAGCCAAAAATTTACCCATGCCGCCAAAACCGAAAACACACACACAACCGCAAACATATTAAACGCATAGTCGTACCCGATTTTGTATCTCCATAGCGAAAAGAAAGTCATGACAAGCAGCACAGACAGCACAATACCCGAACCATACAGCACATAAGCCCAAAACAAACCCTGCCAGCCCCATTCGCCGAACAATGCCGTTTTGACAAGCGCCAAAAAGACATTCGGTTCCAAAATCCCTGCCCGAACATCGACATATGGAATAAACGCCGATTGCAGTGAAAAAAGCCGCTCGTTTAAAGGATAACCGGACATCGCCTGAAAACCGGCATCTTGCAGAGGAGGAACCAGCGGCAAATCATAATAAAGCAAAAACCATCCCCAGCCGAACCCGAGCACGGCACCAAGCCCGATAACGCTGATTTGTCCCCATAACCGCGATGAAAATTTGCTTTTCGTCTGCACCAACCGGCAAAGCCCGAACACACCGAGCGCGGGCACAATCATCAATCCGGAAAACTTAATCATTCCCGCCGCCAACAGTAACCCGGCAAGAATAAGCGCATCTTTCCAACCGCCCGCCAAATACCATTGATACCCGACAAACATCATCGCCGTCATCAAAAAGTAAACCGCGGCGTCATTATTAACCAGATTCGCCAAAATCGCATGCGCCGGAAAAAAGCAAAACAACGCAAACAAGCCCAAACAGACTCCGCGTTTAAACCCGAATGTTTCCATAAGTCGCCACAAAATAATTCCCGTTCCGCTTACAAAAAATAAATTAAGGTACCGCACGCAGTCAAAACTCTCCTCCTGCGCCGCCCCGCAAAGCATGCCGAATTTCGTTACCGCAGCAGCAATTCCACCCCACAGCGGCGGCTGAAAATAAACCGTTTGCAGATACCTTTCCGGTGCGGCAAGAAAAAATCCGTTTTGCAAAAAATAATCCGCCTGCATGACAAAATTGTAGTAATCATACTGCCTCACATTGCCCCGTGATGCCGAAATATACCACACATTCATCAGAAAAGCCGCTGCAAAAATCCCGTCGGCCGCGGTGAAATTCCGCCGTTGATAAATCCCGAATACCGCCGTTCCGAGTGCAGCGCCGAAAAGCGGATACGGCAACAGCAGCTGCCAGCATATCAGCCCGAGACAAAGTAAAAACATCCCTTTGAGGTTAAAGTGCAAAACCATTGCGTTTCTCCTTTTTTTCATCATAAACTTTATCTTCTAAAAATTCGCTTAATAAATAAAATTCTTGCCTTTTCCGAAAAAAAGCATATACTGCCTGCAAATCATGCAATTATTTTAACATCATTATAAAATCAATTAATCATTATGAACATTTACACCAGCGAAGACATGCGGGAATTTGTCAAAGAACATCTCGCATCAGGCATCGACATTGTCAAGTGTCGCAGTAAAAATGCGCCGAATAATCGTCAAACGTTCATCTGCATAAAAGAAACCATGGACTGCAGAATGGACTGGCGCGGCGAAACCCGTATCCTTGCTCCGGGAGACTATATCCATGCGGATCCGAATGATTTTTATCCGCTCGCGGCAGAACAATTTGCCGCCTGCTATGTCATCATAAACTGATGCGGAAAATTCCGGAAACATCATGAACAAAACCGTTAAGGTGTTCGTTCATGATGTTTTTTTTTATATCTTTAAGTTTTATTGCGGAAATGTTAAGATTATTAATATAGACAAAATATTATTGACAAAAACATGGGTAAATGTTATATCTTAATTATACGTTAACTTTTAAGGAGTTTAAGATGAAAAAATTAGCTTTACTGGCGCTTTTTTTATGTATATTGCCGCTCGGTACAGCTAATAGTGCGGATACTGAAAACTGGTGCGGAACATATATTGAAGAACAAGGAAGAGGATATATCCGTTTGGCGCGGGCAGATTTTGGAATTGGAAGCAGTAGCTGCATTATCAGCGAATATACCGACAGGATTGAAAAAAGCGGCGCCGCCAATGTCGGTTTAGACTTTACGCACAACGACTCAATGGTTAACAAATGGCGCAAATTCCATAATCATATCATTGAAATCCGCGGAAAATTCCGCAACGGCTATATTGATAATGTACGTTTCGTCCGCGATATGGGCGTCTGATAAAATAAGGCCTTACTGCATAATCTCTGCCCAAATTTCAGTCGGTACGCTGCCGCCGCCGACTTCTTTCATCGGGCTGTTGTCATCATTGCCGATCCAAACAGCCGTCGTATATTTGCCGTTTGACCCGATAAACCACGCATCGCGATAATTCTGCGACGTTCCGGTTTTCCCGCGCGCCTCGGCAACTTTCGCCGCTTTCCTGCCGGTCCCTTCCAAAACAACCGAACGAAGCAGCCGGCGGATATCCGCCAGAGCTTTTTCCGATATAACACGGACTTTTGCCGAAGCTTCATGCTGATAAAGGAGATTTCCGTCCGTATCTTTGATATAATCCGTCCCGTACGGAAAAACGGCATATCCTCCGTTTGCCGTCGCCGCATACGCCGCCGCCATGTCAATCACCCGGACTTCCTGCGCACCGAGAATAATTGACGGCTCATCGTTAACATCCGAAGTAATCCCCATTTTCAACGCCGTTTTAATAATGTTGTCCAAATCCAGATAGGTTGCCAAATCAACCGTCGCCACATTAAGCGACTTTGCAAATGCCTGCTTCACCGTCACCGCGCCGTAAAAACGCTTGTCATAGTTCTGCGGCGTCCAGCCGTCAATATTTATCGGCTCGTCCGACAAAACATCATCGGGAGAGATACCCTGCTCCAACGCCGTCAGATAAACAAACAGCTTAAACGAAGAGCCCGCCTGGCGCAAAGCCTGTGTTGCGCGGTTAAACTGGCTTTTACTATAATCATAACCGCCGGCCATGACTTTAATCGCACCGCTGCCGTCCAAGACGACAACGGCTCCCTGCGTCACGTTTTTGCCTTTATTGGCGCGGATATGCTTTCTTAAAATAAACTCTGTCCGTCTTTGCAAATCATAGTCAAGCGTCGAACGCACATAAACATCCTGCTTAAAATCCTCCGTCATCTGTGCCATATCGCCCATAATATAGTCGCCGAAATAGCGGATATCCGCAATCTTATCGCCGTTGGCACTGCCTACCGGCATTTTCAGCGCTTTTTTATAGTCTTCGTCTGATATGGAACCTGCACGTTTCATGAGTGACAGCACAACATCCCCGCGCGACAGCGCCTGCTTTTTGTTTTTGAAATAATTATAACGGCTCGGCGCTTTCAACGCGCCTGCCAATATCGCCGCCTCGCGCAGATTCAAACGCTTCGCGGGCTTATTGAAAAAACGTTTGGCCGCTGCATTGATGCCGTACGCGCCGCTACCGAAAAAAACGCGGTTCAGATAAATATTTAATATCTGTTTTTTGCTGAAATGTTTTTCCAGCCAGCGCGCCAAAATATACTCCTGCACTTTGCGCTTAATGCTCTTCTCACGGGTTAAAAACAGATTTTTGGCCGCTTGTTGCGTAATGGTGGAAGCCCCCTGTGCATACCGCCTTTTAACCGCATTCACCGCCATTGCCCGCACCAGACCGACATAGTCAATACCTTTGTGTTTATAAAATCTTCTGTCTTCCGTATCAATCACCGCCTGCGCCACATATTTCGGCAGCAAATCAACATCAACGGGTTCGGCAAACAACGCACCGTAGGAGACAAGTTCCCTCCCGTCATCGGACAGAATTTTAATCCCCGGCTGCCGCTCCACATATGCAGCGGTAGAAAAGGCCGGCAGCGTACTGCTGCAATACCAGACATAAATCCCTGAAATAAGCGCCGCGACAACAAAACACCATAGCGCAAACATCAACAGCCCCGCAGCCGTACGCCGCTTGCGCCCTGTTGTTTTCTTCCGCTTACGCAGCGTTTTTTTCTTAGCTTTCTCTTCTTTTAATACCGGTTTGGATTTCCTTTTTCTACCCTGTACCATAGTTCTTTCTGCTGAAAAAAGATATTCTTAATTAAAAAAAGAATAAGAAAAATTAGTTAGCAAAAGATTAAAATAAATCTTACAGATGTAATTTTATCGCTGAAATCCCCCGCAAAACCCTTAAAAAAACTTTGCCAAAACGAAATTTGCCGCTATATTGGAAAAAACAGCAAAGGATATGAAATAATGACAGAAAAAGTATGTTTGATAGACGGCTCGGGTTACATTTTCCGCGCCTTTTTCGCCAGCCCCAAAATGACGAACCCCGAAGGGCTGCCGGTCAATGCCGTATACGGTTTTTTGAATATGTTTTTAAGCCTGACCGCCAATATCAAATGCGATTACTGTCTGGTGCTGTTTGACGCCAAACGCCAAAACTTTCGCAATGAGTTTTTTGCCGACTATAAAGCCACCCGCCCCGAACTGCCGGAAGATTTGAAACCCCAGTTTGCACTGATACACGAAGTCGTGGAAGCCCTGAACCTGCATTGGCTCCAAATGGAAGGCTATGAAGCCGATGACCTGATTGCGACCTATGCCGACATGGCCTTAAAAGACGGCAAGGAAGTAACGATTGTCTCCGCTGACAAAGACTTAATGCAGCTTATCCGCCCCGGCGTCACCTTTTATGACAGCATGAAAAACAAATTTTTCACCCCCGAAGACGTCAAAGAAAAGTTCGGCGTTTATCCCGAACGCGTCACCGACGTACAGGCGCTGGCCGGCGACAGTACAGACAATATCCCCGGCGTCCCCGGCATCGGGCTTAAAACCGCCGCCGAGCTTGTCAACCAATTTGGCTCGCTGGAAGGCGTCTTGGAACACGCCGAAGAAATCAAGCAAAACAAACGCCGTGAACTGATTATGACGCACAAAGAAGACGCGCTTGTTTCGCAAAAGCTCGTCACCTTAAAAGCTGACGTTCCCGTTGAGCTTCCCTTAAAAGACCTGCGCTGCATGGCGCCGCATCAGGAAGTCCTGAACGCGCTTCTTGACCGCCACGCTTTCAAAAGCCTGAAAAATAAAGCCGCCAACTGGCTTAAAAACAAATGTGCTTCTCTGCCCGAAGAACCTGTTACCGTGCCGCAGGAACTGACGCCGAACTATAAACTTATCCTGAGCGAAAAAGAACTGCCCGCCCTTTCTGCCGCCATTCAAGCCGAAAATATGTTTTCGTTCAAAGCGCATACCGTCAAAGACGAACTCATCGGACTGTCAATAAGCCTCCCGAACGCCCGCGCTTTTTACCTCCCTGTTGCTCAAACCGCACCGGCAGCAGATTTATTTTCGGCGCCGACAGCCGCGGACGGCATAACCGCAAAACAGCTCAAACAAATTTTATCCCCTCTGTTCGCCAATTCTGCCGTTCTTAAAATATCGCTGGATATGAAAGAAAACGTCTCCCTGCTGCAAAAAGCATTTGAAATATCCGCCTATCCGTTCCCGTATGACGATGTTGCCATTATGTCATATGACCTGAACAGTTCGTCCGTTGCTCACACTTTGCCTGCACTCGCTGCCGCATTTTTGCAAAAGAATCTTAAAACGGCCGAACCGGACTATAAAAAAGCCGATTTTAAAACCATGCCGCCGTCAGAAGCGTTAGCCTTTTTTGCCGAAGAGGCCGATTTCATCATGCGTCTGCACCGGCTCTTCCACCCGCAGCTCCTGCCCGAAAAGAAACTCTTTGTTTATGACGGTATTGACCGCCCGCTGTCTTCCGTTTTATACGATATGGAAAAGGCGGGCATTATGCTGGATACGAAAAAGCTGACCGAACTCAACGCACTGTTTGACAAGGAGATGAACGCGCTTTCTTCCGAAATTTATAACATGGCGGAAACCGAATTTAACCTCAGTTCACCCAAGCAAATCGGCGAAATTTTATATGAAAAACTTGGCTTGAAAGGCAAAAAGCACCGCTCCGGCGCGCTTAATACCAGTGCCGAAGTGCTGGAAAAAATGGCCGAAACCCACGAGCTGCCGAAAAAGATTCTGGAATGGCGCAAATATCAGAAGCTCAAATCGACCTACACCACCGCCCTTCTGGAACTTATGGATAAAAACCACCGCGTGCATACGACATACAGCCAGACCTCCGTCAACACCGGACGCCTGTCTTCCCTGAATCCGAACCTGCAAAACATCCCTATCCGCACCGAAATCGGGCGCGAACTGCGCAAATGTTTCATCGCCAAACCGGGGCATAAACTGATTGCCGCCGATTATTCGCAGGTGGAACTCCGCCTTTTGGCAACGATTGCCGATGTACCGTTTTTGCAGGAGGCGTTCAGAGAAAATGTTGACATTCACCGCAAAACCGCAGCCCAAGTCTTTGCTATTCCGTATGAAGAAGTTGACGCCGGCCACCGCCGCCGCGCCAAGGCAATCAACTTCGGCATTGTTTACGGCATTTCCGCATTCGGACTTTCCAAAGAAATTGACGCAACGCCCGCAGAAGCCCAGCGCTACATAGACGCTTATTTTGCCAACATGCCCGAAGTCAAAACCTATATGGAAGAAACTATTAATTTTGCCCGTCAAAACGGTTATGTCTTAACGCCTTTTAACCGCAAAATCACTATTTTCGGCATTCAGGATAACAACAAACAGCTCGCCGCTTTTGCCGAACGGGCGGCGATTAACGCCCCGATACAAGGCGGCGCGGCAGACATAATCAAACTCGCGATGAACAAAATCCCCGCCAAATTAAAAGCAGCCGGACTGAAAGCGCAAATGCTCTTGCAGGTACATGACGAACTCGTGTTTGAAGCGCCCGAAGAAGAGGCCGAATCCGCCGCCGCACTGATAAAAAAAGAAATGGAAAACATCACCGCTATAGCACTCAAAACCCCGCTCATTGCCGAAACCGGCATCGGCGACAACTGGGACGAAGCGCACTAAATCAGCACTCTGAATTTAAGCCTGCTGTTTTTCCCGATAGCGTCTGCCCAATTCAACAATGGTTTCCGTTGTCGGCAGCCACATCAGCGTAAATGGCGGCAATCCGTTTTCCGCCAGATCCCGTTGCACCCGCGATTCATGATCCTTGCTGCAAAGCACTCCTTTTTCCTGTTCATTGCAGAAAAACTCAATATCTGCTGCCGGGAAACCATACATCACGCCATTAATTGCATTGTGCAGACTCAATAAGCTCTGCTCATTTATTTCTAATTTCTCCAACTGCGGATTAAGCCGTTTCAATTCACTCAAAACGCCTGCCAATTGCTCCCGTGCAGCCTCCGGCGCGTAATTTTTAAAATGCAAATTCTGCCACGCCCACATATAAGCCGGTTCAACGCTTTTTTCCTGCCGTCTGTCAAAAATCCGCAAATATTCCTCGCACCCGAAATCATAAAACATCTTCAAATGAAATTGCCTTGGTGACAGTCCGTCAGGAAGCTTATAATCCTCCCCGACTTTAATTCCCCAATATTCCTCGGCACATAATATAGCATGCCGCCCGTCAATCATAAAACATCCGCATTTCTCAATCAACAAGTCCTGAATTTGCTTTTCTGAAAGCCTTTCTTCATTTTGATACTCCGGAAACAGCCGCACCATTTCGTCATAATAGCAGTCGTCCGGCAATGTTCCCGCCTTTTCAAACAGCTTTGGCAATTCCGCCCGCGCTCTTTGCTCTTCAACAAACAGCATCATACAACTGCCGGGCTCGCCGTTTTCCCCGAAACGAATCAGCATCTGATCGCCGTCGTCAGAAACAAACTTTTTTTCGTTTTCATTTTCAAAAATAACTTTCATGGCAGACTCCTTTTTACGCAAAATACAGTAAATTGCAAAAAAAGCAATATTTTATATACAAAACCGATTTTAAAGATTAAATAAATTCCTGACGAAAGGAAACACTCATGCTGATATTTGATTTGGACGGAACGCTTTTAAACACGGTCAAAGACCTGCATAACGCCTTAAATTATGCGCTGAAAGCCCACGGTTTCCCCGAAAAGACCGAAGCTGAAACGCAAATGCTTTTGGGCAACGGTATCGATATTCTCGTTGCCGGCGCAATCCCTGAGGGGAAGGATAATCCGCAGTTTCCCGAAACCTATGCGACATTCAAAGAATACTATTCGCAGCACTTAAACGACTTCACACAGCCGTATAACGGCATTCTCCCGCTGTTAAAAAAACTTAAAGGCCGCCATATCAAAACGGGCATTGTTTCCAACAAATTCGACGAAGGCGTCAAAGCCCTTGCCAAGCAATATTTCAGCGGCTTAATTGAATATGCGCAGGGCACAAGCGACACGGTGAAAAAGAAACCTGCGCCCGACGCCGTCTTCGCGCTTATCAAAGAACAGCACGCCGAAAATGAGCGCAATATCTACATCGGCGATTCGGATGTCGATATCAACACCGCTAAAAACGCAGGCATTCCCTGTGTCAGCGTCAGCTGGGGTTTTCGCTCGCGCGCGTTTCTGGAATCCTGCGGCGCCGATCCGATTATTGACCGCCCCGAAGAGTTGTTGAACCTGCTTTAACGTTCATCATCAAACGTTTTTAAGGGTTTGAACGGAATACGGCTGGCGGTGACGACCACGTCTCTTTCCTTATCACGTTCACTAACCAGACTCTCGGCCGTTTTCCACGCATGGTTCAGCCATTTATTCGGATGCCCGTTTTCCAACACAAACTGCCCGCCGTTTGAAAGTGCTACGGGAAGCATACTGTCTTCCGGAACATTGTTGTCCTGCATAATTTTTTTGACATCAGGGTCCGGAGATAACAGATAAAATCCTTCTTTAAATCCGACTGCGGTTATGCCGCCGTTAAATGACCATACCATATCCTGCCCTTTTGCTTTCATTTCCTCCGCCATAAGCACAAAATTGCCCAACGAATGAATCTCCCCGTCTATACCGGAAACACAGACATTTGCATCATTGGGACCAAATAACAGATATGTGTCTTTTTCAAAAGTTAACGTAAAAGTGACGTCTTCAATAACTTTGTTTTTGGTTGTTTTCAAAGCTGAAATTTTTTCTTCAACCGCTTTTCTCTCCTCGTCATGACGTGCTTTTTCGCGGTCTTTCCTGATTTTATCCCCGAACGCCCTGACAAAACGCCATTCAATATTCAAATCATTATTCGGACGCCCGTCGGCATAAGCAAATTCATCACCGTTTGAAAGGATAACCCCCAATCCCGTATCACTTGCACCAATCTCCTGCATAACTTCCGCTACACGCGGATTGCGTGAAACCATATAAACGCCTTCGCTGAAATAAACAGCGTCCAAACCGTTATTATGTCCCCAGCGAAGCGGCGCGTCATATTTTTCAAGAAGCGCCTGTTCTGCCTCAAAATCAACCGCCGGATAAACCGTATCATCATACCCAAATTTCAAATAAGCTTCATCGGCCTGTTCCAAAAGAAAATATGTTCCTTTTTCTATCCCCATTTTGGTCAGTCTGTGTTCAATAAGATCTTTAACTTCTGACATGGTTTCCTCCTGAATTGTCATTTTTTGTATATTAACATAAAAAAAACATAAACACAAGCCGGAAAAGAAAGCTTCTTCTAAAAAGCCGCTTTCAGAATATTTCCGATATAAAACACCTTGTATAATACAAAGACGAACATATCTATATCAAAAATATCTCATGAAAGGATAACAGCAATGAAAATTTTCGGCACCATACTCGTTATTTTACTCATTTTATTCGGTATCTCCGCCGTCGGCGGTATCAACAGTCTCGTCCGTCAGGATGAAGAGGTCAAAGCATCCTGGGCGCAGGTCCAAAACCAATACCAACGTCGCATGGATTTAATTCCGAATTTGGTCTCCACCGTCAAAGGATATGCCGCGCATGAAAAAGAAACCTTGCAGGCCGTTATAGAAGCACGCGCCAATGCGACCAAAGTTTCCTTAAATATTGACGACGCCAAGCAATTTCAGGAATATATGCAGGCTCAGGCCGGATTAAGCTCTGCCTTATCGCGCCTAATGGCCGTTTCCGAAAACTATCCTGACTTAAAAGCCAACCAAAACTTTATGGCGCTGCAAGACCAGCTTGAAGGCACGGAAAACCGTATTGCCGTAGCCCGCAGGGATTATATTGCCATAGTCAAAGATTTCAACCAGCGCGTCCGCACCTTTCCGGGAATAATCTGGGCAATGATTTCCGGCCTGCGTGCCAAACCGACGTTTGATGCTGCCGCCGGCGCCGACACCGCACCTGTTGTGGCTTTTTAACGGCGCATAAATGAAAAAGTTTATTCTTGCCGTCATCGTCGGACTTTTCTGCCTCATTGCACCGCTTATCGCCGAAACGTCATATCCGGCGCTAACCGGCCATGTCGTTGACGAAGCCAATATCCTCACCCCGCAAACCAAAGCCGAATTGGAAGCCCTGCTTTCCGCAGACTCTGACAATCAGGTTGTCGTCGCCGTCTTAAATGACCTGCGCGGCAGAGACGGGCGCGAATACGGCGTTGATTTGGCGCGCCGGTGGCAGCTCGGACAAAAAGGCAAAGACAACGGCGCGCTGATTTTGCTGGCAATAAAAGACCGTTACGTCGGCATAGAAGTCGGCTACGGACTGGAAAGCATTTTAACCGACAGTATAAGCGGTAGAATTTTACAATACGAAATTCTTCCGCCCATACAACAAAATCAGGATTATAACCAAGCCATGCTCAACGGCGCCAAAGCGGTCATGACGGTTATTTCCGGCGGAAAAATCGCGACACCTGCCGAAGAAGATGATAAGATTAATGCCCTCATCACCGCGCTCTTTTTGCTCCTGATGCTTTATGCCATGTCCAAAGGCGGCGGCGGCATATTCCCCGGCGGCGGTTTCGGAGGTGGCTTCGGAGGATTTGGCGGCAGAGGCGGCGGTTTCTTCGGCGGCGGCGGAAGCTTCGGTGGCGGCGGTGCCGGACGCAGATTTTAACCCCTAATTTTGCGTTTTCCGATACAACGCCACATTGGCATTATGCTCGCCCAAACTCTTGGCAAAACGATGTCCGCCGGTAACGCCGTCTGCCACAAAATACAAATATCCCGTCTTCGCCGGATGCGCGGCAGCCGTCATAGCCGCTTTCCCCGGGCTGCAAATCGGCGCCGGAGGCAAACCTGCATAAACATAGGTGTTATAAGGAGAATCAAAGGCCAAATCTTTACGGTAAAGCGGGCGCCCGAGGTTCATTTGCCCGTCCGTTACCGCATAGATAACCGTCGGGTCCGTTTGCAGTTTCATACCGAGTTTAAGCCTGTTGACAAAGACAGAAGCGACCTTTGCCCGCTCATCCCCCAAACCGGTTTCTTTTTCAATAATACTTGCAAGTACCAGCAATTCGCGCTCATCGGCAAGCGGAATATCCCCGTCGCGGGTTGCATATATATCGGCAAGCGTTTTTTTCATCGCCTGCCGCGCTTTTTTCAAAATACTGTTTCTTTCTTCCCCGCGCACAAAATGATACGTCTCCGGCAAAATATCCCCTTCTTTCAGCGCCAAAGTAATCTCGCCGCTCAAATACGGATTCTCATTAAGGATTTTTTTAATCTCAACCAGAGCTTTCCCTTCGGGGATAGTCACGCTGCGGATAACAACGTCGCCGCCCGCCAGTTTTTGCGCAATTGTTTCTAATGAGATACTGCCCGTAAAGACGTATTCGCCAGCCTTAATCTTATCCGCCAGCCCGTTTAAACGCCCGTACAGCACAAACCAGCGCGCATCCGCAACCACGCCGTTCTCCATAAGCAGCGCGGCTGTCCGGTTCAGCCCCGCCCCTTTCGGAATAATCACGTCAACCGGCGTTTTAAGCAGATAAGATTCTGAAAATTTTTTATTGATAAGCATAACAAAAGCGGCTCCCGCCAGCAATAAAATCAATATCGCTATTAAAAGCCGCTTTAATATTTTCATCGCAGTGCCTTTATGGCTCAGCCGTTATACTTCTTGAAGATAACCGAAGAGTTTGTGCCGCCGAAACCGAAAGAGTTCGACATTGCTGCTTTAATTTCCCTCTTCTTGGCTTTTAACGGAACCAAATCAAAATCACCGAGTTCGTCAGCCGGATCTTCCAAATTCAACGTCGGCGGACAAGTTTGCTCCTGAATCGCCATAATCGTGTAAACCGCTTCCACGGCACCTGCTGCCCCGAGCAAATGCCCGATAGCAGATTTTGTCGAAGACATGGAAACATTCTTAATGCCTTCATCGCCGAACAAGCGCTTAACGGCCATGGCTTCGCCCACATCACCCGCGGGGGTAGACGTGCCGTGTGCATTGATATAGCCGATGTCAGACAACTCAACGCCGTTCTCTTTGGCGTGTTCCGCCGCCATCTTCATCGCACGGTATGCACCGTCACCCGAAGGCGCCGTAATATGGTAAGCATCGCCGCTCATGCCGTAGCCGACAACTTCGGCATAAATCTTGGCGCCGCGTTTTTTCGCGTGTTCCAGTTCTTCCAGCACCAACGCGCCGCTGCCTTCGCCCATTACAAAGCCGCTGCGGCCTTTGTCCCAAGGGCGGGAAGCCTTTTCCGGTGTCTCGTTATAATCAGACGTAATCGCCTTCATGCGGGCAAATCCGGCCAAGCCCAAAACGTTCACCGCCGATTCGGCACCGCCGGCCACCATCATATCGGCATCACCGCGCGCAATCATGGCCGCCGCATCACCGATGGCGTGCGTCCCTGTTGAACAAGCCGTCACGCAGGCGTGGTTCGGACCTTTAAGCCCGTACTTAATCGAAACATTGCCTGAAATAAGGTTAATGAGAACCGACGGAATAAAAAACGGCGAAATCTTCTTCATACCGAATTCATTAAACGAGATTGCATTTTCATAAATTCCCTGCAATCCGCCGATACCTGCGCCCATCATCACGCCGGCGCGGTCTTTTTCTTCGTCGCTCGCGGTTTCCGCATTCCAGCCCGCATCTTCCAATGCATCACCGGCGGCAGCCATACCGAACATAATGAACTTATCATTCTTCTTCTGGTCTTTCGGAGCAAACACCGTGTCCGGATTAAAATCCGGCGCACTTTCACCGAACGGAACCTGTCCGGCGATTGTTACCGGAATATCTTTCAGGTCGACCCCTTCAATCGGGCGGACACCTGATTTTCCTGCCAGCAGGGAATCCCAGTTATGCTTAACACCTCTGCCGAGCGGAGAAACAACCCCCATACCTGTAACGACAACTCTTCTCATTAAATAACCTCATTCACGCTTACCCGCCCCGCACAATCCGAACCGAACCGGCACGCGGATAAATTTAATATGAAAAAACTCGCTTAAAACTTTTGAGCGAGTTCTAACTTATGATAATTCCAAAGACTTACGCAGCTTTTGAAAGATAGTCAATAGCATCTTTTACTGTAAGAATTTTTTCTGCTGCTTCATCAGGAATTTCGCAACCAAATTCTTCTTCAAATGCCATAACCAGCTCAACAGTATCCAAGCTGTCAGCACCCAAATCATCAATAAAGTTTGCATTATCTGTTACTTTTGTTTCTTCAACACCTAAATGTTCAGCAACAATTTTCTTAACACGATCAGCGGTATCAGTCATTAAATTCAACCTCTAAATATTATTAAAACAATTTTTAGACTAACGTCTGAGACAAACGCTACACACAAAATAATTATTTGACAAGCTTTTTTTTAAACTTTTCAACGCAGCCTCCCTGTTTACACGGATAATTTATTATATTTCAATACGTTAAGAATGACTAAAAAAATCGTATTTTTCCCCAAATTAACACTTTATTTCTAAAAAAACACGCACTATATATACCAATGAATTAATCGAATTTATATTTAGAGGAACAAAAATGCAAATAGGTATTATCGGAACGGGAATGGTCGGCAGTGCCATTGCCTATTCACTGGCCAGCGAAGGAACTGCCGAAAAATTAATTTTAATTGACGCCAATAAAGAGCGCGCCATAGCCGAAGCCATGGATATTTCCCACGCGGCGCCTTTCACCTTCGGCGTTAAGGTTGTTGCCGGAGACTATAAAGATTTGAGCGAAGCCGGAATCATTATCATCACCGCCGGGGCCAACCAAAAGCCCGGCGAGACCCGCCTTGACCTTTTGGAAAAGAATGTCTCCATTTTCAAAAGCATAATCCCCGAAGTCGTCAAGCATGCGCCGAATGCGATTTTAATCATCGCCGCCAACCCGGTAGACATTATGACCGAAGTTACGCTGAAACTTTCCGGCTTCCCGAAAAACAGAGTCTTCGGCACCGGTACCGTTTTGGATTCGGCGCGCTTCCGCAGTATTTTGGGCCGCCATTTGGGCGTATCGCCGAAATCCATTCACGCCAACGTTATCGGTGAACACGGCGATTCCGAAGTTTTGCTTTGGTCCAGTGCCGTTGCCGGAACATCGTGCGTGGAAAAATTTGCCGAAGAATGCGACGTCGTTTTGGATAATGTGATTAAAGCCTCCATTGATAATGAAGTTCGCAACGCTGCTTATACGATTATCAAAGGCAAAGGCTCCACCTATTTCGGCATAGCTTCCGCCACACAATACATCTGCAATTCAATCATCAGCGACAAACACGCGATATTAACCGTCAGTTCGCACCATGACGAAGGCATCGGCGGTTATGACAATATCTGCTATGCCATGCCCTCCATTGTCAGCAAAAACGGCGTAGAAAGAGCATTGTTGCCGTCTATGTGCGGCAGCGAACTTGACGCTTTGACCAAAAGCGCCGAAACACTTTCCGAATATACAAAAAAAGCGCTTGCGATGTTGTAAGATTACAACCCTCATTAAAAAGCCCGACATTCTCTGCCGGGCTTTTATATTACTCCTCTTTCATATCTTCTAAACGCACCACAAGCCGCTTATTATAATATTTCAGTAACTCAGCTACGGCAAACCAGTTGAATTTGCGGCGCGCCATTTCCACCATTTCAATCTTATATGGCGGCACACCGATTTTTGCGCTCAACTCTTGCGATGACGCCCGCTTTTTCATCCGTTCGTTCAGCAAAAGCGTACCTATTTGGCGTTTGACATCATTACATAATATATCGCCGTTAAGGATATACTTTTTTTCTTCTTCTAATGTTTGAAACATGATTTTTTACTCCTTGTTAAATTAAAACAAAAGGCGCTTAAAAGCGCCAGGGAGTTCACAAATCACAAAGCTATGACTCTCTTGGCCTTCAATATATAGCCAAGAGCTCCCTGACTTACATCAAGGAAAATGCTTTGAGAGCCTGTGACAGCCCTGACGGTGTCTCCACCGACAAAAGAAGTATAAAAGAGAATTTATAAAAGTAAAGTTAATTTTTTTGTTGTGGTATCGCGCCGTTTTTTTAGAGGAGAGAAATTTTGTGAGTGAGCCTGAAATGTCCGCCAAGGGAGGGAAGTGTACATAAAAGTACATGACCCGACCGAAGTGCGGCTTCCATCCACAAATTAGTTCACAATAATTTGAGATAGACATCGATGGGTTCAAGGGCGCTTAAAATTTTAGTGTACACAATAGTACATGAATTTTAAGCGTCCCGCAGAAACCGCGCTGGATGCTCAAATTTTATCCCTCTAAACCGTTATAGTACTTATACCACAACCTTTGTAGCATATAAAAGAACTCCGTCTTCGGTATGCTGATACCCAAAGGCTTTTTGGCGGATGCAAAATGCAAAATCGTCACGGGCGCAAAAACCTGCTCAAAGTTCTGCCAATTCCGCCCGTAAAACTCATTCATCGTCTTCAAATCAATATGCTCAAAGAAGAAATTAATCGCATTGGCCTCAAACGGCAGCAGCACCGCATCATGGCCGACCACCACATTCAGCGCATCTTGATCCATATAAGTACGGAAATTGTTGTTGGTATAGTCTTCCAGCGCTTTAACCAGATGATCATCGCGGATTTTCTTCAAGTTCATGAGCATCACGCCGGAATTGAAGTAATAGCCGCGTTCTTCCAGCCCCAGCTCAACAACGTGCATATTTTCAAAAAACCATGACGGGTCTTTAACCGCCGCCAGATATTTCCCCTCAATATCGGTTTTAAAGATATTGTTCAAATCATGCAAAACCAACACGTCCGAATCAATATAAAGCACCTTGTCAAGATTCGGCAAAACATCGGCGATATAATATTTCAACAGCGAGGTTTTGGAAACATGCGTATCGCGGATATAGAACAAATCAACTTCTTTCTGCGGCAAAACGGTTACGGTAACGTTTTCATCCGCCATTGCTTTCAGAGCTTCCGCATCCGCATCGGAAACACCCAAAGTCATAACATAAAAATTATATTTGGAAAGCGGGCATTTGGTTTGCTTCGCCGAATTTATCGCCACGCGCGTAAAATCTATATAATTCGTATCGGTAATCAAAACCGCATCAACCGTTCCGTCCACGCCGGTGCAGTCCTCCGGTGCTAAGGCCAAATCAAAATCATACGTCTGCGCCTGTTCGGCCGTTTCAAACTGCGCGCTGCCGTTTGCCGGCGCCGTTTCATCTATATAATTTGCCCACAGCAGCAGCCCGACCACGATAACGGCCATAACATCCGCCACAATCACCCATTTCATGCCTTTGTCTTTCATTGTCGTCTCCTAAAAATCAGCTTTTGCTCAGTATGAGCGCAAAGTGGTAAAAACCGCGTTAATAAAGATTAAAAACGTTCTATGGATCGCTGATATCCCAATTTCAGATAAATTGACTTTTTCCCGACAAAAAAATAAGGGCGCGCGGGAAAATTACTAAGTCCGAGAATAAGATCCGGCGGTTCCTCAAAATCGACTTTGGCGGCAAAGAATATTGCGCTTTCTTTATCCTCTTGCGTCAACTGCTCGTTGCCCGACAATACATAAATGAAAGTATCCTTGATAAACATCGCGTCACCCCAAATCGGATTTTCCGCTTCATACAAAAATAAACCGGCAGAGAAAATATGATGCAAAAATTTGGAGTAGCCGTACAACTCTCTCAGTCTCTCCCTGTCTTCGCCATACACATATTCGTCTCCGGTAAATTTTTCCCTGCCGTAAAACCCGCCGTGCACAAACAGACGGTAATGCTGCCCCGGAACAAGCTCCGACATAAGCTCCGAACGCACCCTGTCTGCCGTGCGCTCATCCAGTTTGTCGCCCGAAACCCAGACTTTTTGAGCCGTCAAATCAGCTTTCGCATAGCTGAGCGTCAAAACCAAAGCCAAGGCAAAAGCGGCATTGCCGAGCCATTTTCGTCCGCCCGCAGAAGCCGTGGCAAAAAGTATAGCGCCGACATAGGGAACAGAAAAGAAATGAATACGATAAGTATAAAAGAAATCTTTCGGTGACATAAACGCCATCGTAAACGAAACATATAAAAGTCCGACAATACCGAGCAAACCCATGACAAAGCGCCGCCGGCAATATGTCGCCCAAAGAGCCGCTGCGGCAAGCCCGCAAAGGCACCAGACGACAACGTCCGAACAATAAGGAAACCCGTCGGTCAACACCCGCAAGGGCTCATCCCACCGCTCCCGAAACTTCACCCACATATCTTTAACGGGAAGCATCTGGATATTATACATTCCCCTTGATAACCACATTTTATAACGCAGATAGGCAATAGCTCCGCGATAGAGTAACCCTGCCGCCGCTATCCATCCGCCGGCTTTTACATAAGCAAAAATCGCTGCCCTGTCTGCTTTTCTGCCCTGCATCACGTCTGCCGAAAATTTCCCGAACACCAAAACCAGCGCCAGTTCAAACGAAGCCGCATATCCCCCCATACTGATAAACAAACAAAGGCACCCGCCGAACGCGTATAAAATTTTACCCTCTTCCGCACCCTTAAAAATCAACATCATCCCGACAACGCATAAAAGCGGCCAGAACAAAACGGATATAACCGAATGCACATACCAAATCTGCGTTAACAAATAAGGGTTCAAAACAATCAGAAGCGAATACAAAACAACCGGAATATAATCCTTCCGCACACCGTACCAACAGGCGGAAAGCACCGCCGCGGCACTGAAAAACAAAAATCCGACAAGCGCCGAAAATATCGGCAAAAGCTGACCTTCCGTCAAAATAACGGGCAACACGAACTGTGTAAAACGCCCTTCCCAAAGTCCTTCGGTCATCTTAACGCCGTACCGCATATATTTATAATCGTGATTACCGACATAAAAGCTGCCGAGATAGAAAAGAAACACCGTTGTCAATATGCCGAAAACCAACCCCAGGCAGTTAAGCCAAAAGCCGTATTTCTCTCTCCAAGTCTTTTTTTGCGTCATTAAAAACGTGCTCCTTTTTTACGGATATTTTAATCTCTGGAACAAATGTAAAAACAAAGGTGTAAAAAGCAGGTTAATATCCGCATAATGTTTTAATAAAGATAGCGGTGAAGCTTGCTTTTCTGAACCAAACCGTCCGAAAACCGGATAATAATGTCTTTTGTTCCCACAAAATAATACTTTCCCGCCGGAAAAACCGATAAAGTCTCAATTGCATTGTAAACGGCGGAAACATCTGCCGGAATTTCATACAATTTCTCACTTTCGGCATTTCTTTGCGCTGCCGACAAATGCTCGTTGTTGTTAATGTATATCATCCCGCCGGCATAGTAATTGGCATCGCCCGCCACCGGATTCATTGCTTCTGTCAAAAAAAAGCCGTGCGAGAAAAATATCGGCAGGTAGAAAGGGTAATATCCGTATTCCCTGACATAGTCCGTATATTCGGGAATAAATTTATTTTCGGCAAATTTCGCCTGCCCGTAAAGGTTTCCGACAACCGCCATTCTGTAACGCTGCCCGCGGGTGATTTCCGGCAGTACGTCTTTTTTAACCCGTTCCATAATTTTCGTGTCCTGCTGATTACCCAAATACCAGACTTTCTGCACCGCCAAGTCCGCCTGCACAAAATAAAACAGCAGCAGCAAAACCATAACACGGGCTGAATTGCGCACGCACAAACCGCCACGCAGTTCCGCAACGGCAAAAAACAATGCCGCAACATACGGAAAAGAAAAAGAATTTGTCCGATAATAATGAAAAACTTCTTTAACCGCAAACCATGAAGAAACACTCATGGCAAACCCTGTCCCCAAAATGGCAAAAACAAACCACAACCGCTCTTTCCCGCTTCTCATCGCGGCAAAAGCCGACAGCAGCAAACCGCCCGCAAGCAAAGGACTGAAAGACGGACAATACGGCATCGGGGTAAAAAACGCCCGCCACGGTTCCGCAGCACGGGTCAGAATGCGCTTAAACACATCCTCTGCCGACAGCAGCTGAACATTATACATATCAAACACCAGCCCCTTTTGTTTCAAAAAAATTATCAGCGCGGCCAAACACAAAGCAGCAACCAAAACGGCAGCCGAAATCTTAAAATATAACATAAACAGCCGTTTCAAAGACATGTCCCTGTTTAAGACATCGAGCAAAAACCGTCCCGCCAAAACAGTCAGCACCAGCTGCAAAGACGGTGCATCTTAAAAACTATATCTTTTGCCCACCGCAAGCCGGGCCTTCCAACAATGAAAAAGGCAGTAAATAACATTAAGACTACATAGACCAGCGCAAAATAGGCGAAACAAACTTATGTCACGTTTACACACTCGACAATCTCCGACGTATTGACCGGCTTATTTTTCTGAAACCCGTCATATAATAAAACTACCCCGGAAACCGCGAGCAAATGCCAACACCCGATAGACAGTATCGTATATGTATAATAGATTTGTGAAACAATATGCGGATTTAAAACAATCAGCAACGCAAATAACAGACCGCCTTTTTTATGTTCACCCCATCCGTACCATTTTGCCGTCAAAACCGCGGCGGCGGCGTAAAATGCAAAAGCCGAAAGCATATTGATAACCGGCAGAATTTGATTGCCGCTTACAAGCCACGGAAACAAAAACTGCGTCAGACGCCCTTCCCAGACGCCCGAATTCAAAGACATACCGTAACGCAGATACAAATAATCATGATTGCCTGAAAAGAACGTAACAATGCAAAAAGAAAAAACCGCAGCTATGGCGCCCCATACCTGAAAAAAGGTTTTTAACCAAAAATAATGCTGCTTCAAAAAGTGTATCATTGCGGTTCATACCATATCATTAATGTTTTAATTTAACAGGAATTTTTAATCCGTCAAAACAAGTGCATTTCCTGTCCCCAGCTTTTAAAACCAAAGGATGAAAAGCCATATATTTTTTTATTGCAATTTGGAAAAATTTATTCTATACAGAATATGAATATGAGCTTGCTCATTATTCGCAGACGTTGAACGTCTGACTCGGGGCAGCAACCCCTAACAGCCGCGGTGTGTGGATATGCACCGTTAACTATATGATATAAAACAAAACAGGCTCAAAGCTTTTTGATGTTTTGTATTAACCCGTGTTAAAAAACTTTGGCAGAAACTGTTGAAGTTTCTACACACCGTTATCATATCCCCGATATGCCGTAAATTTTTATGGCCGGGGTAGTTCCGAATAAGTTTTATCAAATAAGGAACGGCATTACGGTTGTTATGCTTGCTGTGCCCCGGCCGCTTCATTGAAGCGGTCTTTTTGTTGTAATATACAATATGGGACTGTATTTATGTATAAAATTATTTTAGCGTTAATCATAACATCGACACTGCTGCTTGCCTGCACCTCTCTGACATTTCATGAACAGCAGGAACTTTCCGAATTACAGTATAAAGGCATCAGCATAGACCGCGGCCCCCGCGGCTGGCAAAAACCCGCAAACCCGCCTGTCGCCGGAATGCTGAACATTCTCCCCGGCTTCGGCAATTTTTACCTTGCCAACGGCAATGCTTCCGAATCTTCGCACTGGATTTACGGCGTGCTTAACCTGCTGACCTGGCCGTTATCCATTATCTGGGGTGTTCCGGAAGCAACCATTGATGCGGACAATATCAACAAACGCGATATGTTAAATTACCTCAAATACGGCAACGGCTCCGGCACAAGGTTTAATAATCTTGAAAACATCAGTAATACGCCAAGCTATCGCACGCCGGGTTATAATCAGGATTATTCACGCCCTCAGCCCTACCGCCGGCCGTATCAACAAGCACCGCGCCGTCAGCAATATTATGATACATATCCGTCATACGGATATTAGACCATAAAACCGCCGTTTTCGAACATCTATAAAGGGAGTTTATACAGCTCCCTTTTTTTAGCCCCCTTAAAACAGAAAATCGCCCCGTTACAGGAGCGATTTTGCCCACCCTTAAAGGAGAGAAATTTTGCGAGTGAGACCAATCAGACTCACTCATTAAAAATTAAAGGAGGGAAATTTTGCGAAATAATCGCAGATGTCCTGCCCTAAAGCGCAGCGTACATAGAGGTACGAGAGCATTTAGGGACAGGCCTCCATCTGCGAATTAGTTCACAACAATTTACCCCTTTAAAAGGCGGTGTCGGTATCCCCAACCCATGCCAACTCATACATCTTGCGGATTTCTTCAATCAGCGGATAACGCGGGTTGGAACCGGTGCACTGGTCGTCAAACGCCAATGTCGGCAGCGTTTCCATAGCTTTCTTGAAGTCTTCCTCGGTGTATTCGTTGCGGATGGCAAACCATTCTTTGATAGACCCCGGGATGCCGATTTTCGTCTTCAGCTCTTTAATTGCCTCTACTAACGCATTAACTTTGTCGTCATCGGTCTTGCCCTTAAAGCCCATCGCAGCCGCAAATTCGGCATAAGCCGCTTTGGCGTGCGGGAACTTATATTGCGGGAAAGCACACTGCTTCGTCGGCTTGTCGGTTGCATTATAACGGATAACCTGACAAATTAACAATGCATTGGCTACACCGTGCGGAATGTTAAAGTGCGAACCGAGTTTGTGCGCCATCGAATGGCAAACGCCCAAGAAAGCATTCGCAAATGCCATACCGGCAAGCGTTGCCGCCGCGTGAACTTTTTCGCGGGCGTATGCGTCCGCCGTCGCATAAGACTGCGGCAGATAGTCAAATACCAGCTTGCCCGCTTCCAAAGACAATCCGCGCGTATATTCGGTCGCCATGGAAGATACATAAGATTCAAGCGCGTGCGTCAGAATATCAATACCCGAAGCCGAGCAGAGACCTTTCGGCATGGTCAGCACCAAATCACTGTCTACAATAGCCATGGAAGGTGTCAGCGCATAGTCGGCAATCGCATATTTCACGCCCTCACCGTCGTCGGTGATAATGGAGAACGGCGTTACCTCAGAACCCGTACCCGATGTCGTCGGAATAGCAACGAGCATAGCCTTCTCGCCAAGCGGCGGAAATTCAAAAATACGTTTGCGGATGTCCATAAAGCGCATGGCCAAATCTTCAAACTTCAATTCCGGATGTTCATACATCAGCCACAGAATTTTGGACGCGTCAATCGGCGACCCACCGCCCAAGGCGATAATCACATCGGGCTCAAACGAACGCAGCGTCTCAATTGCTTTGTTGACGGTCGTCAAGTCAGGATCGGGATGAACATCGGAGAAGACTTTATACTGCACGCCGATTTGTTCCAGCACATCGGTCACCTTACGCGTCATACCCAGGTCAAACAACGGCTTGTCGGTTACGATAAACGCTTTCTTTTTGCCTTTGAGTTCTTTCAAAGCCACACCCAAAGAACCGGGTTTGAAATAGATTTTCGGAGGAACTCTGAACCATAACATATTTTCCTCGCGCTTAGCCACACTTTTAATATTCATCAGATGTTTTACTCCTACATTTTCACTAACCGAGTTGCCGCCCCACGAACCGCAGCCCAAAGTCAGAGACGGTTCCAGACGGAAGTTGTAAATATCGCCGATAGCACCCTGCGATGCCGGACAGTTAATCATCACACGCCCCGTAATCATGAGGTGCCCGTAATATTTAATGCGGTCGTCATTCATCGGGTTGGTGTAAAGGACGGACGTATGTCCTCTGCCGCCATGCGATACCAGAGACTTCGCCAAATCAGCACCGCTCTTGAAATCATCGGCTTTATACAGCGCCAATACCGGAGATAATTTTTCCGCCGAAAACGGTTCTTCCGCCCCGACTTTTGTGCATTCGGCAATCAAAACTTTTGTCTCAGCGGGAACGGAAATTTTTGCCATTTCGGCAATCCTGTGCGCCGGCTGTCCGACGATTGCGGCGTTCAAATGCCCGTCAATCATAATCACTTTGCCGAGTTTTTCTTTTTCTTTGGCATTCAGGATATAGGCGCCGCGTTTGATAAATTCTGCCTTAACCGCGTCATATACGTCTTTGACGGCCGTTACCGACTGCTCGGAAGCGCAAATCATGCCGTTATCAAAAGTTTTGGACATCAAAATGGAAGAAACCGCCATTTCAATATCCGCCGTTTCGTCAATCAGCGCCGGCGTATTGCCCGCGCCCACGCCCAAAGCAGGCTTACCTGAGCTGTATGCCGATTTCACCATCCCCGGACCACCGGTTGCCAAGATAATATCAACATCAGGATGTTGCATCAAATATTGCGTACGCAAAATAGACGGCTCGTCAATCCAGCCGATAATGTCTTCCGGTGCACCGGCCTTCACCGCTTCTTCCAAAATCAAACGCGCCGTTTCCACAGTGCATTTCTTGGCGCGCGGGTGCGGCGAAAAGATAATGCCGTTGCGGGTCTTCAACGCAATCAAAGACTTGAAAATCGCCGTGGATGTCGGATTCGTCGTCGGAATAACGCCGGCAATCACCCCCAGCGGTTCCGCAATCTTAATCAGCCCGTTGGCTTTGTCTTCTTCCAACACGCCGCAAGTCTTCACGCATTTGAATTTGTTATAGATATATTCAGACGCAAAATGGTTTTTAATCACCTTGTCTTCCACCACGCCCATGCCGGTTTCCTCAACCGCCATTTTCGCCAGCGGAATTCTGAGAGAGCTTAATTTCAAAGCCACTCTGCGAAAGATATGGTCAACCTGCTCTTCCGAATATTCCGCAAACTTTTTTTGCGCCGCGGCCACTTTTTTAACCAGCGCGTCAATATATGCCTTTTCCTGTTCCTCGGTTACCTGAACCTGATTTTCTTTTGCCATAGCTGATATTACTCCTTAAATTAACCACTATTGCCAGCATAGTAGCATTTAAAAAATTAACAAGACGTTTAAACCCGCCGTCCCGACACAAAATATTTCCGATTGTGACGAATGTTTATATTTTAAAATCAAGGGCATGGAAAATTGCATCCCGGCCAATCAACAAAACGATAAGGCATAATTTTTTCATGGTTCCCTGTTTTCTCCGTATTTGGCCGCCGCTTCGTTTAAAAGGGTGTCTGCGGCATGTTCCAGCAACACATTGGTTTTGAATTTGACTGTATATTCTCTAAGCTGATATTCCGGATTCAGATATGAATAATACTTTTTTGTTTCATCTGCCATTCTGACGAAAGCTTCTGTTACCTCTGCTGCTTTATCAGGGTAAAATTGCGTTGCGGCCGTATCAATAATTTCATAAACACACCGCTCGTAACCATCGGCATATGCTCTTTCCGCCACATGAATTGCCTTGATGTTGCCGTCATCATCTTTCAGTTCCGAACGATAGGGGACAAAATCGCCGCACTGTTCCAATTTTTGCCGCAGTGCATTAACTGCTTCTATTCCATATGGATGTTCGGCATCTAAATATTCTTTGACTTCGGTTCGCGAAAAATCAGCACATTGAACAATGTAACCAAGATTTCGGTATATTTCAGCCTTGTCAGTCGGTATGTAAATATAAGCGATATCCGTCTCCAAGCCGTTAATATATATGAGCCTTTCCTGTATTTTATCATCGGCAATCGCCTTGACCGAAGCCGGCGCTATTTTACGCGCTTTGTTATCGCCCTGACACGTCGGACAATAATGTATCACCTCTTTGGCATTCTGTAACAGTTTGACGGCGTTTTCAGCAATGTCTGCCGTATTGTAAACGCAGATATCGGCATGCGCCGTTATCGCAGCCAAACACAGCAAAACAATAAGGCATAATTTTTTCATGATTTACTCCTCATTTAAATCACATTTGAGGCGGTTTTGTTTTTCAAAACAATCTTTATGTACGAGATATAAATCTTTTTTATTGAAATAGTCTATATAAAGAGCATAAAAATCATTCGGGTTAAAAGTTATTTGATGAATCAATTTGTTACGGCGGTCTAAATTAAATTCAGTATAAGGCTTTCCGTCTTTGCCGATAATCACAGAACCGTCAGCTTTAAATTCAAACGAAGCCCTGCCGCATGTAAGCTTAGGATTATCTTTCAGCCGATAATAATTCTCCGGCAATGTGCTTCCTTCCTCATATGAATGCAGTTCAATAAATCCTTTCCCTAAATCCTCATAGCAGTTTAGTTCAACGACGTTAAACTCGGGAAAGACAACCTTATCTTCATCAGCCAATATCAGTTCGTAACTGGTTTCCTCCGGTATATCCGGCATTTTATAATCATAACGGCAGTAGCTTCGGTCAGCCCCTTCATAAGCGCATCCGCGCACAAAAATTTTGCCGTCTTTTATGCCGACGGAATCATATATGCCGTCAGCTTCTCGACCGAACGGGAATAAATTGCCTAAGTATTTTTTCCCTGCATACAGCTGTACGGCCAATTTATAGCTATATGGATATGACTGCATAAACACTGGTGTAAATTTCATTTTATATTCAACACCGTCAATAACGCAGCTTTCTTCGCGCGGTATTGGTTTTGTTTGAGTTGTTGTGACGTTATATTCGTATAATCCGTGTTTTTGTGCTCTCTGTGCCCAATCCTTATCTTCCGGTTCGGCAAAAAAATCTTTCATATCCGTACGGAATTCTTTTACATTTGGCAGACAGCTTGTTTTGTATGTATATTCATAATAACTTGTCGCATGTGCCGTTATCGCAACCAGACACAGCAATATTAAAAGGCATAATTTTTTCATCAATTTATCTCCTTAAACATATTGCAGCCGGAGCATTCTTCCTTTTCAGAGCAAAATCTGCTGTTCGAATACAGTTCCTTTTTATCAAAATATTTTATATAAAAACCCGCAAGCAAACTCGCATCAAAAGCTATTTGATAAATCTGTTTGTTACAGAGTGCCGGATTAAAGTCAGCATACGTTTTTTCATCTTTGCTGACGATGACCGAACCGTCAGCTTTAAATTTTATGGAAGCCCTGCCGCATGTAAGCTTAGGATTATCTTTCAATCGATAATAATTTTCCGGCAACTCGCTTTCTTCCTTATAAGAACGCAGCTCAACAAATCCTTTTTCCAAGTCTTCATAGCAGTTCAATTCAACGATGTTAAATTCCGGAAAGACAACCTTGTTTTTATCAGCCAATATCAATTCATAACTGGTTTCTTCAGGCATATCCAACTCTTTATAATCATAAAGGCAATAACTTATATTGGTTGCCTCGTAAATACAACCTCGCACAAAAATTTTGCCGTCTTTTATGCCGACGGAATCGTAGCCGTCATCATAATCCGCACCAAACGGAAAAAGGATGCCCCTATATTTTTTTCCGGCGTAAAGCTGCACAGCCGTCTCATGACGGCCATAATATTCCCGAACAAGTATAGGAATAAATTTCATTCTATATTCAACACCGTCTATGGTGCAGCTTTCTTCCCTCGGCAGCGGCTTTTCTTCATATGTATCCACATTGAGCCTGTATAATCCGTGTTTTTCAGCTTTTTGTAACCAATCTGCATCATCCCGAACATCAAAAAAAACTTTTCTGTCTGCACGGAATTCTTTTACATTCGGCAAACAGCTTGTTTTATATGTATATTCATAATAACTTGTCGCATGTGCCTTTTTGGCAAACGCAGCCAAACACAGCAATATTAAAAGGCATAATTTTTTCATGATTTACTCTTGTTCTAAATTAAAAACTTTTGCCGTTTCGTTCATGTACCATGCAACCACTTTTTTAATTTCAGTATAACGGAATGCGGCAATATAATCCTCAACGACGGTGCCGTTGTCATAATTTTCCGTCGGGGTATATATATCCCGCAGCAGAGTTTCATATGCAGTCAAATAATTATCAAAATTTTTTTTATATTTATCTGCGTTATCGAGATGGCAGTTTTTAAACAATGAAGACAGTGTTTGCAAATAACATTCTTCCGCTTCTGTAAGATTACTGTTTTGTACATTGCCGTATAGTTCTTCGCATTGCTGATATCGTTTCTGCGTCTGCATAAATTTATCACGCATGGAAATATATATTTTATCAGAACCTATTTCTTTCAAAAGACGATTATCATCCGTTTTGCAACCGATTATCAGTCCTAAATTTTGATATGTTCCGGATATTTCAGAATAAACAAAGAAATCCGTTGCCGCATAACTGTTGTCTTTTATGCTGAAACGTCCGAACTCCAAACTGTTTTCATCTGTTGTGAAATCAATATCGGCAAAAGAAATCTCCTGCGGTTTAGTGTTTTCAAACAGCAGAATTTCTTTTGCGGATGATAAAACATTTTCTGCTTTTTCCATTTCCTCAACGCTGAGGGCATCGCATCCGCAATAATCAGCCCGAGCCATGTATATAGGAAACAGCATTAAAACAGAGATAAAGATTAAAATTTTATTTTTCATTTTCGCGCCCCGGATAAATATTCCTCTTTAAGTTTTCCGAACATTTGTTCAAATTTCTCAGCACCATAATATTGCTGTTTTACCCTGCTTTATAAAGCAAAATCTGTGCAGTTTTTAAAATCTTCCATTGTTCCCAATGCGGCGTTTTCATAACCGTTATATGTGTAACAGTGGATTTTGTCTTTTGTTTCACGGGTACAATTTAAAGGCAAAACTCCTTGCCGTTTAGCGCCATTCTTGTCAAAATATTCCGCAATGCAGCGGCAATCATGACACTTTTGCAAGTCTATCCGGCTGTATATTTCTGAACCTTTACATGATTTGGATATATAAACATTGTTACTTGCCGAGAAAATAAGTTCGTCATTACCGCCAATGTAACATGACGCTTTATCAAAATTATCTTTATTATTTTCCTCGCAAAAGAAAGAAACGGTTTCCTGCGCGTGGTTGGCAGTATCCTTAACAGTGCCGGAACAGCCGTGTGAGCCGCAATCCGCAAAACGAAAAGGCTCTGCCTTGTCAATCCACAGAGGGACTTCAATTTGATATGTGTCTTTTGACCCCCGATATATATATTCAACACTATCCTCATCTTCGGCAAGTAACTCACCTTTGCTGACGGCAAATTCACCGCACGGCCAATCTTGCGGAAGAGCATTTACTGTATAACAAAACAATATACTACATACAAAAATCATATAACCTTTTTTCAACATTGTATAAATGTCCTCTTAAATTTTTCTCTATTTTATCATAGGGTAAACGGTATACTCCATTTTTATCTTTTTCAAGTGATTTAAAATAGGTACGGACAAAACCAAGCCCTTCGCGATGTCCGGCAGCCAGTAATCCTGACAGAGTAATATCAAAATCAACCTCTTGTTTGTTCAGAACAGCCTTTACATGCATTGTCGTTTGTGGCAAAAGGTTCATTCGTTTCAAGCGAATATAATTTAAATTCATCATATCTTTTATCGCTTTTTCTTGGACTTCGTGTGCATTATAAAAATCTTGTGCGCTGTTTATACCGTCTTTTCCTAACCAATTTCCCTGCTTGTCAACATATCCCAAATCAATAAGAATCCCCTTACGCATTTGATATTTTCCCAGTGCCCCTATTCCTCCTCCTTCCGAATTAAAGGCATTATAATTGTTACTTGATTCTTTTTGAGCTAATAAGTTATAAAAATCATTACTCAAATAGTTGTCAACGAATCTTAAAGATTCTTTTTGCTCTCCTTTTATCTCCATTGAAGCCAGCTTTTGTTTGGTTTCCGCGATGTGTTTTTGTATGGCTTTGTCCGTTTCAAAAAGACGGCGTTGTTCTTTTTCCTGCGCTGCGCGTTCTTTCCATTCCTTTTCCAAAGATATGCGGCCTTCTTCACTCATTCGGTGCCACACTTCGGGGGTGAAGAGCGGCGGGAAGGGAGAGGATGTCAAGCCTTTTTCTTCTTCCGATATTTTTATAAGTTCCGCGTCATCATTCTGATTTGAAAACGGATCAGGCTGTCCGGAAACAGCACGCAGGTCATTTGTTTGCAGCTGTTGTTTTCGTTCTGCCATATCAGCTCGAAACGCCTCAGTTGTGTTGCGTTGCATGAGAGATTCCTGCCTTTCAAGCTCACGGGCTGTCGCACGTTCTTTCAATACCTCACCGGCGTAACAGCGTACTGAGCAGTAATCCTGATATTCCTCGTCGGGAATTTGGTATTCAATGTCCCAAGGGTTTTCGCCGAAACGGTCGTAATATTCATTGAGTTTTTTCTTGGCGATGGTTTTCGGATTTGGGGTCCCGAATAACGTTTTTTCCAATTCATCAGCAAAGCTGTGCATATCGTTCTCCTCTATAAAAAAAGACTTCAAACCGCACCGTCCGAAGTCCTGAATTAAAAATCGTATATTATAATAAATATACTTTTGGGAGAATGTCAATACTTTCAGAGACAGAGATGTAAATATTTTTTATGGAAAAAATATGGCAGAAATTTTGCGAAGCAGCCGCGGGAGCCTTACCCGCGTTACGCCCCGTTACAGATGGGAAATTTTGCGAAATAACCGCGGGAACCCTGCCCCATTACAGGCGGAAAATTTTGGTAGTGAGCCTGAAATATCCGCCAAAGGGCAGGAGTGTACATAAAGGTACATGACTGCCCTGCAGAGCGGCTTCCATTTCAGAACTCAATACCAAAATTTACCCCTGTAATTAAGCTTTGACGATGTGAAGAACGTTGGTAATCCCCGCCCTTCCGAACGGATAGCCTGCCGTAACGACAATATGCTCACCCGGTTGCGCAAGGCCGGAGACACGCGCAAACCCGCGCGACACCGTTTCAATGTTATCAAAACTTTCAAAAACTTTCTTGTCAATAAAGGTCTTCACACCCCAAACAAGGTTCAGACGCCGCGCGATTTCCTCGCTCGGGTTGATAGACATAACCGGCAAAACGGGACGTTCCTGCGCCATGAGCAATGTTGTTGCGCCGGAAACCGAAAACGTCGCAATGCAGGCAACTTTGTTCATCGTGCGCACAACCGTACTTGCCGCATGTGTGATGGCGTGCGATTCATCGCTGTAACATGCCGGCTCGCAGAAACGGTTAACATTTTCAAAATAACGCGGATCAGCTTCCACATTTTCAATCACGCCGCGCATGGTCCTGACCGTTTCAACAGGATAATTGCCTGCAGCCGTTTCCGCCGAAAGCATAACGACATCGCAGCCGTCATAAACCGCCGTCGCCACGTCCGAAACCTCGGCTCTTGTCGGTATCGGCGCCGAAATCATCGATTCGAGCATCTGCGTCGCCACAATCACCGGCTTGCCGTACAGACGGCATTTCGCTTCAATGCGTTTTTGCAAAACCGGCACCGTCACAATCGGACATTCCACGCCCAAATCGCCGCGCGCCACCATAACCATATCCGAAGCTTTAACAATCGCGTCCAGCTCGTCCAAAACCTGCGGCTTTTCAAGCTTGGAAATAATCCACGCTTTTTTACCGATAATCTTACGCGCTTCCCTGATGTCCGAAGCCCGCTGCACAAACGACAGGCAGACGCAGTCCACACCGAGCTTTAAGGCAAAATCCAAATCGCTCAAATCTTTCGGCGTCAGCGGTGAAATATTCAGCGAAGAGTTCGGCAGATTCACGCCCTTATGTCCGGAAATAATACCGCCGACCTCGACTTCGGTCTCCGCAGAATCTTTATTGCATTTTAAAACCTTTAAGATAATGTTGCCGTCATTGACCAACAGCGTGTCGCCGGCTTTTAAAGCTTCAAAAATCTCTTTATGAGGCAGGGTAACACGAGTCTCATCACCGAGCTCATCCTTCATATCCAACGTAAACTTCTGCCCTTTTTGCAGCAGGACTTTTCCCTCTTTAAACGTACCGATTCTCAGTTTCGGCCCCTGCAAATCCGCCACAATTGTCGTATGCGCGTTTTTCTTTTTTGCGATTCTGCGCACCGTATCATATGTTTCTTTGTGTTCTTCCTGCGTACCGTGGCTGAAATTCAGACGAAACCCGTCCACGCCTGCTTCAATAAGGGCTTCAATTTTTTCTTCGCTGTTTGAAGCGGGTCCCAATGTTGCTAAAATCTTTGTACGCGTACTGATCGGCATAATATTTCTCCATTAGTTACATTCCGTATTTCGCTTTCTTACATATATAACATAAATGTTTAATAACTTATTATTCTTTATGTTCTCCACAATTATTTCTTGTCAAAAAAAAATATCTTTGCTATGGTGTCAGCCGATATGATTTTGTAATACTAAAAATGGGAGAGACGACATGTCAGAAAATGAAGTTGGCGGCATTGACAGCACCAGATTAAATTCGCTTATTGAACGTATTGAACGCCTGGAAGAAGAAAAAAAGGGAATTTCTTCCGATATCCGCGATATCTATGCCGAAGCCAAAGGCGTCGGTTTTGACGTTAAAATCATGAAAACAATCATCAAATTAAGAAAGATGAATCAGGCTGACCGCGATGAGCAGGAATTTTTGCTTGAAACATACCGCAAAGCGCTGAATGTTTAAAGTAGACTTTAAGTCAAAGAAGCTCTGTCGAGCAAAACAGAGCTTCTTTTTTATCTCTGTTACATCAGCCTTTCTGCGTTCATAATTTTATATAAAATGCGGAATTTTGCTTTAATATCGCGGGAGCCCTGCCGGGGAGGAGAGTACATTGAAGTACATGGCCCGACCGACGACAGGCCCCTCCCGCGAATTAATTTACAAAATGACACATTTTATACCGCAACCAACCCTCTGGCCATGGCATAAATCGCAAACAGCGCGGCAACCACCAATACACCGGCCGCAAAGCGTTCGCCTGCGGTAAATGCCGGTTCATGCGGCGCGTTTTGATGCCGCGCGTGAATAAAGACCGGAATACCGATGGCCATAAATATCAACGCCATCAACAAATAGTTAAGACCTGCGGCATATATCAGCCATAAGGCATACAACGAACCTAATACGGCCGAAAGCAACGCAGCGCTGCGGCGGATGTAGAAATCAGCCGGATATTCATGGTCTTCGCATAATTTCCACAAATACATCGCACTCGCGAAATACGCCGGCAGCACCATAACGCTCGTGATGCTGAGCATCGTGTTCCACGCATTGCCCGAAAAATAAACCATAAGCATAAACAGCTGCATCAAAAAGCTTGTCACATAAAGCGAAACTGACGGTGCCTGTGCGGCATTTTCTTTGGTAAATTCTTTCGGAAACGTGCCGTTTTCAGCCGCTGCCTGCGGAATCTGCGCCGTAACCATGGTCCACGCCAGCCAGCTCGTCAAAACCGAAACCAGCAAACCGATATTCATGATATATGACCCCCATTTGCCGATAACCGCTTCCAGCACGGCCGCCGTGGAAGGATTAGGAAGTTTGGCCAATTGTTCCTGACTCATCAGACCATATGGCAAAACAGAAAGCAATACATACACCAGCAAACAACCCGAAAAACCGAGAAGCGTAGCCGTACCGACAGCCCGCGGATTTTTGGCATGTTTTGACATCACCACAGCGCCTTCAATACCGATAAATGCCCACAACGTCACAAGCATTGTGCCTTCAATCTGCTTTGTCAGGCTGCCGAGATTGGTTTCCCGCTCACCCCAAAAGTCAAATGAAAATTTATCCGAATTGAAGAACACCATTGTCACCACAATAAAGAACAACAGCGGCACAATTTTTGCTACCGTACCGATAAGGTTTACAATCGTTGCCTGTTTAATCCCTTTCAATACCAGCGCGTTAAATCCCCAGATAAGGATAGAACCGCCGATAATGGAATAAAGATTATTCCCTCCGACAAAATAAGGCGGAAAGAAATAGTTCAGCGCATCCATGGTAATAACCGCATAGCCGACATTGCCGCAGATTTGGCACAGCCAATATGACCAGCCGATTGTAAAGCCGACATATCGTCCGAACCCTGCCCGGCTGTACATATAAATACCGGCAGTCAAATCCGGCTTAACCACAGACAAAATGCGGAAAGTATTTGCCAAAAAATAAACGCCGATACCGGTAATCAGCCACGCCAATAAGACTGCTCCGACCGAAGCGCCGGCAGCCATATTTTGCGGCAGACTGTATATGCCGCCGCCGATCATGGAACTGACCACAACGCCGGCCAAAGCCAAAACGCCGAGCTTTCCTTTATCCGGCTGTGTTGCCGGCGTTGTTTTAATGTTTTCTTGTTTTGCCATATTTTTATATCCTCTAACTAAAATTAAACCACTGACTTAGTTAAAAGACGGCCTAAACTTTTGCAGCCGGAGCATGTTCAAAGTTCAAAAAGCCGAGGCAGGTCAAACTGTAACCGAATTGCTGTTCAATATTCAGATAGTTATGGAACAGCTGAAATTCACTGTGTTTTTCCACACCGCGGATTTCCAATTCGTGGTTAAGAGATTTGTTAAGCCACATTTCGGCATGCCCTTTGGCAATTTCATCATCAATCTGAGTATCAAAAAACTCAACATACTCGGCAGCCCATCCGCCGATAAGTTCGCCGTTTTTATCTTTACCCCAGCAGATTCCGAGACCTGTCGCAATCGCTTTATGTTCGTCGCGGCTGGCACCGTGTCCGGCCATAATAACTTCCAATACCGCACCGTGTTTGAACTGGTTGACAACTTTGTCAACAGGAACGATGTTGCCGAATATCTCTTTCGGCAGAACGGATGTGTAAGGAACAACGTTAAAGTTTTCAATTTTAGCTTGCAATAATGCAGAGTCATAACAAAAAGTCTCAAAAGGCTGCGGCGGAATACCTTCGTTGGCCTGGCCGACACCGCCGGTAATAAATGCTAATGTAGGAAATCTTACACCTTCTGTCATATTCTTCTCCTTATAAAAAATTAATTAAGCAGGAGAATACATAACCTTTAATTTAATTTTTTAAACGCCCCAAAAATCAAACTAGCCTTTTCGCTATATCAAGATACTGCACCGGCGATAAATTTTCCGCCCGCAATGTCGGCTCAATCCGTAAAGCTTCCAGATGCTCCGCAATCTGCGGAATGCCTTTCAGACTCTGCCTGATCATCTTGCGCCGCTGCCCGAAAGCCAGCCCGGTCAACATCTGCACTTTCTCCAAAATATCTTTATGCAAAGCCTCTTTTTTCGGCACAAACAATAAAACCGAAGACCAGATTTTCGGCGCCGGAACAAAACACGTCGGCGGCAGATCAAACAGACGGACAACTTCGCATTGCAGCTGCGAAATAACCGAAAGGCGCCCGTAATCCTTACAACCCGTATCCGCCAAAATCCGGTCGGCGACTTCTTTCTGAAACATCAGCGTCAGACTTTTAAAACGCGAAATTTGTTCCAGCCAGCCGGTCAGCAAAACGACGGAAATATTATACGGCAGATTGCTGACAATATGAAAAGCGCCGTCCACAGCGGCTTTGCCCGCCCAGTCAAATTTCAGTGCATCGCCGTTCACGATTTCCAACTGCGGATAACCTTCTTTAATTTCTTTCAAAATCTCAATGCAGCGCTCATCCATTTCTATGACGGTCATCTTCTCGGGCGATTGCCTGAGTACCGCCTGCGTCAGCCCGCCGGGCCCCGGGCCGACTTCCGCGACACATTCACCGGCATAAGACGGAAGTTTCTGCTCGGTAAGAGACAAACGGATAATCTTGTCGGTGATGTTTCCGTCCAGCAAAAAATTCTGCCCTAATGACTTTTTCGCCAACAGCCCGTATTTATCAACAAACTCTTTTGTGCTTAAAATGTCCGCCATACCCGACCTTAAAACTTCTTTTCCACCACCGCGCGGTTGCGCAAATCGCGGATATATTTATTCGCGAGCTCGCCTGTTTTGCGCTCTTCAATAAACTTACGCACTTCGTCTTCCGTCGGGAGATTTTGCTTATCTTTCGCCGGATTGTAAATTTTATCCATACGAAAGATATAATAGTCGGCTCTGTATGGTACGGCTTTGGAAATTTCGCCCTCTTTTAATGCCCGTACGGCCTTATCCAACGGTGCTGCCAGCTGCCCCGGAGCCACCCAGCCGAGCTTGCCGCCCGAAGGTGCGCTTGCCGACTGCGAAAACTGCGCGGCATAAAGCTCAAAGCGCGGGTCTTTTTGCAAAATGTCCACGAGCTCGCCGATGTGCTCGCCGTCTTTGCGTTTAATCACGATTTCAGAGACCATATATTTCGGTGTATTCATGTCTTTTTTAATACGCTCCAACTCTTCCGCGATTTCCCTTTCCGAAATATAAATCCCTTGTCCCTGTTTGCGGTTGACCAGCTTGTTCCATAATAAATTTGCTTTAATCTGGTTCATAAAAACATCTTTGCTGACATGATATTCTTTCAACACTGCGGCAAACTTTCCGGCCGGAACGCTGTTGGACTTTTCAAAATTGCGGTACGCCTGTTTGATTTCCTTATCCGTCACGCCCACGCCCTGTTTTTCGGCTTCCTGAAACTTAATCTTCTCGTCAACGGTATTTTGCAAAACTTTTTCGGCAACCATTTTTTTATTCTTATCATTAATATGAATTCCGGTTGTCAGGGCAAACAAATTGGCTCTCTCCTGCAAATCTTTGTTTGAGAGCATTTCGCCGTTGACCGTCGCCACGATTTTCAAACCGTTTCCGAACAAATTATAAGGTCGGAAAACAACCGCCTCCCGCTTTAATTTTGCCTCTCTTTCCATCCGCTCTCTGGCTTCCTCTTCTGCCCTTTCGCGCATCATTTGTTCATCATCCGCGTTGTTGCGCCGAAACATGATTGATTTGGAAGAAGAGCTCCTGAGTTCCCTGTCCAAGGTCGACATATCCAAATCTGCCGCCGCCGCATCAAACGCAAACAACATGCTAAGCAAAAACAAGGCTGATTTCATCATTGTAATACTCCTGTTTAATTTGAGCCCAAACCGCCCAAAGTTTTAAAGAAAAACGTCACGCCGATTTCATAGTCATTGTCAAGCGTCGGATCGTCATAATTATATTTCTTTACCGCAAACGAAAGCCGCAGACACTCGTCTTCATAGGTCAAATGACCGCCGTGCTCCAAAGAACCGCCGTGGTCAGTCAGGTCAATGCGGTCATAAATCCCGGCAGACCAGTCCCGTGTCAATTTTGAGTTCAGCGACAAATAAAGCTCTTTGCGCGCATCGTTGACATAATACGAGTTCTGATTCGGCTGTAAATATATATACGAAGTATAAACATTAAATATATCGGTACCTAATCGTGCACCTAATTCATTATATTTCAGTTCAAAATTATCTTTATCCAGCCTGAATCGATAGTTCAAATCCAGATATTTATGCGGGCTGGCATACACACGCCCGACATAATCGGACAAACGGTCTTTTTCATTTACCGCGCGCATGAAAGAACTGTCATCCGAAAACTGGTATGTCTGCGCCACAAATGCCGACGTGCGCCCCAGAATATCGCCGTACGAACTCCAATTCAAACCATAGCTGATACGGCTGCCGTCATCATTGCGGTCATACCCGGCATAGCGGTCAAGGCTTAAAATATTGGTGTCGTCAAATTGCGCATCCACGCTGTCCGCATCGGGGATTTTTTCCGCATCATTATCATTTTTCGGCGCGAATGCCGCCACAATCACCGGCTCCAAAATCTGCCTGCTGTCGTCGCTTGCCCGTACAAACGGAAGCCGCCACTCCACGCCCGCCTGCGGAAAAATGCGTGCCAGGGTACCGTCATATTCCCTGTTCGGCCGATACATATAATCACTGACATAATACAAATCGGATTTAAGTGATGCGACAAATTTATATTGCTCGCCGTAACGGCTGGTATACGGCAGTTCCCACGAATTTATCATCGATGCCCGCTGCGATTCTTCGTCATTTTCCCGATAAACGGAAGCCGAGCTGAGATTGGTCTTGATATACGCGCCGTACTTATTCGGCGTACTGATATTTTCATATTCCATAAACGGGGCAACCAGCGGCTTACTTTTCATACGCGAACGGTATTCATCGGCATCAGCCATTTTTAAATTATAGCTCGTTAATTGGTAATGATACCCCTCTATTGCCGCATAATCGCGCCCTTCAAACCGTTCAAACGCCAGTTTGGAGGTCAGCCACGCATTGTCGCGCCCTGCCAGATTCAAATCTTTCAGATAAAACACGTCAGACGAATAATTAAAATCAAGATTGGCGACCCAATAGTCATTCAGCTCATACCGCGCATCCAGAAACAAATTGCCGCGGTGTTCCGGCCGGCTGAAACGCCGATACGGCACTTTTTCATAATTCTTGCCGTTATCTTCCAGATAGGTGCCTTCCATTTTGATATGACCGTTATAAAAATACTGCCGATACTGCCCGCCCAAAACAACATCACGGTCGGTTGTCAGATACGGCGAAAAGATAATATCCGTCTGATCCGAAATATCCCAGAAATACATCGGCTGCAAATACTGTCCGAGATAAGACGAACTTCCCATAGACGTCATCAGCAAACCGGAGCGGCGCTTAACCTCAGGCGACGGATGACTTAAAAACGGCAGATAAAACACCGGAACATCTTTAATCCGTACCACCGCGTCATTATAGTTGATATTCTGCCCTTCCGCGTCATAGTTGACCTTGCGCGCGTCAATCTGCCACAAAGGCGAACGTCCCTCGCACATATCGCACGCCGTATAAGACGCATTGCGCATCTGTTTGTTGTCATTAGCTTTCTTAACAAATGAATCCGCCCAAATCCGCGTTTCATCGCGCATGATAACTTTGACTTTATTAATTGCCGCCCGGCTCATCTTGTCCGAAAGCTTGATTTCATCGGTGTATAAAACGCTGCCGTCTTCTTCCACCAAAACAACATTGCCTTCCGCTGTAATCACATCACTGCGTTGATTATAATACATACGATCTGCGGTCAGCTGCAAATTTCCCCTTGTAACCACAACATTGCCTTTTGCCATAATCACGCCGTTATCTTCATTGGCTTCCAGCTCGTCTGCGGAAAAATAGATTTCCATATCTTCTTCCGCCGTTTTCTTCTTCGTATTTAAAGCGGGAACAATATCCGTCATATTCCCCGGCGAAAACTCGGCTTTCGGAGACCTGACCGTATCTTTGCGCACAATCGCGCCGGCATGCGGTTCGTTGACCGCCTGCGCGTTCACGGAAAGCAGTAAAAACGCTGCCATCACGGCACAAGAGCTACGCCTCATCCGCCGCCTCCTTTCTTTTGCGTCTGAAAACCGGTGTTCTGTACAAAAGATACCCCGTAATTAAAAGCGGCAGCAAACAGTTAATATACATCAACACAACCACCCATTCGTGTTTGCGCGCGACATTGGCAAACGTCATATCCATCGCCTGCACGAAAATCATCGCCAAAATAGAGATAAGGATAACCCTCCCCTGCCCGCGGCGGTTGAAATTCGCAATCAGCAGTCCCGTACAGGCCAGCAGTGCAAACACCAGATTATACAGCGGCGCCAAAATCCGCCTGTGTGCCTCTGCTTTAAACGCCCGCGCTTCTTTTTCCGGCGTTTCGGGCTTCGCAGCTTCGGCAAAAAGCTCGCTGATACTGCGCTCGCGCACACCTTTATTTTTGCGTTTCGCCACCGATATATCGCCGAAATCCACAACGTAATCATCAAATGTCATGGACGAAAACTGCCCGCTTTTGCGGTTCATGACCTGACGCGTCCCGTTTTTAAGCAAAATCTTCGGCCCCGAGTCCGTATATTCCAGCTTGCCGCTTTCCGCCACCGTAATCACTTTTTCCTGCGGCTTTTTGCCGTCGCTGACCAATATCCCTTTTACCGTACCGTCATCTTTAAACTCGTCAACAAATATGGTCATATTGTTTTTAAATGAAGTAAACGCCCCTTCACGCAGCATCATTTTCGTAAAGCTGTTTTTAACCTCAAATTCCAAATCATGAAACTTCTTTTCCGCCGCCGGAATGCCGACATTCAAAACAAACACATTGAACAGCGCCAGCGCAATCCCGACGATTATTGCCGCCCGCGCAATCAAAACCGAACTGATGCCGACCGCTTTCATAACAATCAATTCGCTGTCCGTAATCAGGCGGTTATAAACAAACATCACTGCCACAAACAGCGCAATCGGCGACAGAATGGCAAAAACGCGCGGCATCAACAGACTCGTCATCTCCACAAACAGATACACGGGCAGCCCTTTGTCAGTGACCATTTCCACAAACCGAAGCGACTGCGTCAGCCACAGCATGGACATCAGCGACAGCGCCACCAACAGAAACCCTGTCATAATCTGTTTGGTTATATAAACATCAAGTTTTTTCATAAATCCAAAGTTAGCTTATTAAAACTTAAATTTCAAACTTTATTTTTATAAACTCTCCGTTTAAAATTCATTAAGAAAATCATTTAAATTAAAATATTTAGAATGTAAAAACCGCATATAACATCCTCGCGCAAAAAACCGCCCGCCGCCCTGCAATCAAACCGGCGGGCTTTTTGTTACTCAACAGCTTCGGTACTTGTCTCCGCTGGCGGCTCACTGCCGTATTTCAAACCCAGCGTCGGCGCATTCTCTAAACGAAGAGCCAGCGTCTTACCGTAAAAATCCAGCAATATCTCCACGGCTCCCCAGTGTGGCTTTTCTTTGGCGAGTTCCACCTCCTCAATCGTCCGTTCCGCCAGCCCTGTCTTGTCGCTGACCAACGTCAACCGCAGCCGACGCCGTTGCCGCTCTGCAAACAACGCCTGCCCGACCAGCTGACGCATATGCCGACAGCAAATCTCGCCGTTGCGCATAAAGTTACTAAATTCCTCACTATTCATGATTTTTTACTCCTTGTTTAAGTTAAAACAAAAGGCGCTTAAAAGCGCCAGGGAGTTCAGAAATCACCAAAATATGACTCTCTTAGCCTTCAATATATAGCCAAGAGCTCCCTGACTTATTATCAAGGAAAAATTATTTTGGAGAGCCTCTGACAGCCCTGACGGTGTCTCCACCGACAAAAGGAAGTATAAGGGAAGAATTATAAAAGTAAAGTTAATTTTTACTCTACGCCAAAAGACCAAAAGTAGAACAAATTTCTTGACAATAAAACCAAAGTTTTATATAACAAAAAAGCCTTGACGCGGCAACGTCTCGGCTTTTACTAACTACGGAAAGGAGTTGAACTCCCAACTTCCTACCTGATGTTAGGAAGTATAGCATAAAAATAATAAAAGTCAACAGCTTTTTATTTTTATGTGGTAGTCAGCGTCTTTCCCAACCGCCCAAACGGGCTGAAAGACGGCCGCAACAAAAAGTGCTATAATGCACTTTTTATAAGGAGACGCAATGAGGCTCAGCTTTGTGAACAAGGCGACAGCCGAAGTGAAACAAAGCGCTTGCCGGAATTGGATGTTTGATACAGTCAAAGTTTTAAGCATTCTGATTTTGATGCTTAAAATCATCATTGTCATTATAAGATAACTGATGAGGCGGAGCTTGTCAACTCCGCCCTTTGATTTTTACTCTGCCACATCTCTCACTCTGACGGATTGTTAGGCGAGAAAGTGCTGTGCTGAAAGCAAAAGTCCCCTCCCAAACCGCAGCGTACATTTTAAAGGCAACAAGTTGCCCGTGAGCCGGCCGAAGTCAGGCCTCGTATTGTGCTGCAAATTGCGAAATAGCCGCGGATGTCCCCCGAGGAGCACGAATGTACATAGAAGTACATGACGCGACGAAGAGGGGCTTCCATCCGCAAGCTAGTTCACAATTTTATCGTGCAACAACGACCATTGCTTCGCGAAGAATGCGGTCATGTATGGTATACCCCGCCTGTAATTCGGCTAAAATGGTACCGGGTTCGGCTTTTTTGTCTTCCACTTCTTGGACGACGCGTTCAAAGTTGGGGTCAAATATCTCTCCGATATGATTGAAACGTTTGATGCCGAATTTTTCAAACACTTTGGTTAATTCGTTTTGTGTCAGCTCCACGCCTTTGAGCAGGTCGGCGCACGCCTGTTCGTTGCCGGACATGGCGGTAACCGCGCGCTCCAGATTGTCGGCGACACCTAGTAGCTCTTTGGCAAAAGATGAAATGGCAAATTTAATTGTTTTTTCGGTTTCCTGCTGCACGCGTTTTTTCATGTTATCCATTTCGGCATACAGGCGGAGATAGTCGTCTCTAAGCTTATTATATTCTTCTATGCTTTTGGTTTCTTCCGCAGCGTCCTCTTCGGCTTCAGCGCAAACTTCTTCCTCTGCCGGCAGTTCGTCCTCGGGATTATTTTTCAACTCTTCGTTTTCAGTGCTCATTTGACCCTCTGTAATTAAAAAAATATATCTGTCATAGATTTAGGGATTAAAAACAGTTAAGTCAAGCCTTGAAAACATTTTACGCCAAACAAACTACCTGCCGAGCAAATGATGTTTATGATGCGGCCCCCATATGTCATAAGCCAAACGTGCGGCAGCCGCTCCGCTCAAAAAATATATAAAGTTCTGCATAACGTCGCGTAAATATGAATGGCAGCAATTCTCTCTTTGCGCCTGCTTCCATACCGCATATTTATATGCCGGCGAAACAACAACAGGCGCCCGGACAGGCTGTGGCGCCTCATGCCAAGCAGGCAAAGCAGAAATAACTCTCACCTCTTCGACTTCATCCTTTGCTGCCTCATACCCCGCCGGTGCTGTCGTAATCATCTCCATATAACTGTTGGCAAACGCCTGCGCGGGCAACAGCAAAACTGTCAACATAAACAAAGTCCGCATACGCATTACCACCGGTGATGCCACGGACGCCCCCAACGATGCGGACGCCAACCCCGTCTGTGATGATGGTGATGATAGCCGCCGTAAATCAGTCCGCCGACAACCGCCGTCGTTACCCCCGCTGCCAACGCGGCATTGGTCACATCCCTGTCGTAATAATAACTGTTTTGAATAACAGGCGATTCTCTGACCACAGTCATCGGCGGCACCACAACCGTCGTCGGTGCTGTTGTAGTGGTAGTTGTCGATGTGGTTTTAACCGCTGTCGGTGCCGGCGTATCAAACGTGGAAGGAACGGTAAACATCTGACGTACCACGCGCCCCTCGCCGTCTATCACCACAATAGATTCAGCCTGAACATTACCGGCCGCCAGCAGGCAAAGCCCGAACAAATAAATCACTTTTCTCATTTTAACCTCGCTTTTAATTAACATACATACTAATATGTATATATTAATTTATTTTGCAAGCACTTTTTTCAAAAATATACACAAATTTTGAAAATCCGTTTTCCTGTAAAAAAAAATATTATTTTTATTATATAATATATATATTTCTTTTGGTTCTTTTCTTTTAGATACAGCGTCGGTTAAGCGTCGGTGTAAAAAGTATAGCGACGCTGAAACAGCGATAAAAAAACGGAGCCCGAAGCCCCGTTTTTCCGATACCGCCTTAATTAAGCAGCTTTATAATTTGCCATTAAAAGCTTTAACACGCGGTCAAGCGTTTCTTTCAAATCTTTGCGTTCAACCACAATGTCCACCATACCGTGCTCTTTGAGATATTCCGCCGTCTGGAATCCGTCCGGCAGCTTTTCACGAATGGTTTGCTCAATCACACGCTTGCCTGCAAAACCGATTGTCGCGCCGCGCTCGGCAATATGGATGTCGCCGATCATCGCAAAAGACGCCGAAACACCGCCGGTCGTCGGATCCGAAAAAATAGAGATATACGGCAGACCTTTTTCTTTTAAGCGATTAATTGCCGCCGTCGTCCGCGCCATCTGCATGAGTGAAAGCATGCCTTCCTGCATTCTGGCACCGCCCGAAGCGCTGACAATCACGAGCGGACAGTTATGGTCGCAGGCATATTCCGCCGCCGAAACGATTCCTTCGCCGACAGCCGTTCCCATGGATCCGCCCATAAACGAGAAATCCATCGCAGCCACGACCGTATCAATCCCGCCGGCTTTGCCCACGCCGACTTTAATCGCGTCATTATTGCCGGTTTTCTTTCGGTAAACTTTCAATCTGTCCGTATAACGCTGCGTATCCTTAAACTTTAACGGGTCTTCCTTAACGCTGGGCAGAGACAGCGTCATATAAATACCGTCGTCAAACAGCTGCTTCAAGCGCTTGTCAACATAAAGCCTCAGATGGTGTCCGCACTTGGTGCAGACATACAAAGACTGTTTCAATTCTTTTGAAAACAGCATCTGCCCGCATTCGGGGCATTTAACCCACAAATCGTCAGAAATTTCTTTCGGTGTCGTTTTCTTGATTTTCGGTCTGACAATATCTGTTAACCAGTTCATTTTTTAGCCTCTTTTTATTATTAATCTTCATTTGCGGATTTGGAAAACCACCCTTTGATTTTCCTGTTCAAAGAAAAGCCGGTTCCTTTGTCTGCTTTATCTGCTTCTTCCTGCAAAGTCGTAATCTGTTGGTTGAGCTTTTCATGCTCATGGTTAAGTTTTTCGTGTTCTTTGGAAAGGGCTTTATTTTGTTTCTTCTGCTGACGCAGTGTCGCGCGCAGCGGCGCGTAGGCAGACCATGCCGAAAGCCGTCCGAAAAAATACCCCAGACAGAACAATACGAAATAAACGACGCTGACGGCAATCTTCAAATCAGGAACAGGCCATAGCGCCACCAATTCGTTATTTTGCACCAAAAACATAACGAACGCCGTCAACAACGGAAGCATAATCAATATTTTCAAAAGCCACATATCCGTCTCCTCTAAAAATAATGCGGATTAGTTTTCATTCAGTTTTTCATGAAATTCTTTACCGACCCTGAAATGGACAATATTGCGGTCACCGATGCTGACTTTGGCGCCTGTTCTCGGATTCTGCGCAATACGCGGCGCACGCTTATGGATTGAGAAAACGCCGAACCCGCGGAATTCCACTCTGTCGCCTTTGGCCAATGCCGAAACAATGCTTGAAAAAATAACGCTGACAATCCGTTCAATTTCGCTGATCATCAGATTCGGATTTTTCTTGGCAATATTTTCTATTAATTCAGATCTAGTCACGATATACCTCTTTCAATAAAAATAATTATTATTCAACGGTTAGCACCGATTTTGCAACATAGCTATAAAATTTTAATCATTTTACACAAGCGTCTGTACCTCTTATATACAATGGCTTGGGAAAATCAAGGGTTTTCTCAAAATATTTTTCCCTCGCAACGGCAAACAGCGCCTCCGTATTTATCATATCCGCAAGTTCCACCTGCTTTATTTGCAGCCCCGAAGAGACCGACAAAAACCGTTCAACGCCGTCGCCGATAAAACTTGTTTGATGGCTTTTCAGCTTTTTGATAATATCTTCGCGCATCAGTGCCGCAGCCTCGCTAACTCTTTTTAAATTCTCGTCAAACAGCTGAAAATAAAAATCCTCGCGCTTTGTCTCAATAATCACCGCGTTATAACACGCCCTGTCTTCTTTCTTTAACATATGGGCATACGCTTCAAAAGCAGACACGCCGGTCAATTTCGTCTCGGGCGCCCCGATTCCCAAACCGCGCGCGAACGCCAGCCCGGCGCGCACGCCCGTAAACGACCCCGGTCCCGTACAAACACCCAAAAGCCCGATATCCTTAAAACGAAGGCCTTGTCTGTCAAGCATTTGTTTTACACCCGAAGCCAATTCTTCCGCCTGCCCGAATTCCATTGATTTCTCACATTTATCCAAAAGCGTATCGTCTTTATAAATGCCGAGGCAGACGCCGAAACCCGTCGTATCAAAAACCATTGTATACATCTTTGTTTACTCTTTCAATTTTTAATTTGCTATCGCAGGACTTATGTCTTAAAAAAGGCTATATACCAAAATAAATAAACAGACAACCTTTATTTTCGGCTCTTGAAAGAAAACGCGATGACCATTGAAACCATAACGGTATTTTTATATGTCTGGCTTTCTCTAAGCCTTGTTTTCCCGCTGTTTGCGGCGATTTTGATTAACCGTTCCCGCCGTCTCAAAAAAGAACTGGCCAAACAAAACGGCGCCAACCGTTATTATGAAGAAATGCTCTATGCGTCCAAAGACGGCTATCTGACCTTCTCGCTTTATAAAAACAAAGAATTTCAATATTGCTCGCGCCGCCTGGCAACGCTGCTTAATCTCAAAAACGGGGAAGACAGCTCTTTCTCCGAAGTTATTTCCGTTTTTGAACGTGCCGATGCCGACAAGATAAATTCATCCCTTACCGCCTTAAAAAAAAGCGGCTCGGGCTTTGAAATCATTGCCCGCACCAAAAGCCGCAAAATCTTTGCCGTCACCGGTGTCCGCATTGATTCCGCCGATTCGGAGGTAAGCAGCAGCTGTTTATGGTTCCGCGACATCACCCGAACGACAGACTTCATTGATCGCGTTACCGAAGAGGCCTTTACCTGCCGGCAGAAACTGGAAGATTATCGGATTCTGATTGACAATATCCCCTGCCCTGTCTGGCTGAGAAACGAAAATCTGGACATCACGCTTTTAAACCGGCACTATCTGCACCTTGTCGGACTAAAAGATTTCAAAGACGCCACCCCGGAAAACACTGTCCTGCGCGACTTAGGCAATACGACAAATCTGGCGGAGCTTGCCAAAAATGCCAAAGAGTCCAACACGTCACAAAAAAAACAAATCAATATTTTATATGACGGCGACCTGAAAAAATATGAAATCATTGAAACGCCCTATTACGACACCTCGTTGAAAACCACCCGCACCGTCGGGTCGCTGATGGATATAACCGGTTTTGACGAAGCAAAGCGCAGCTATCAGGTACATCTTGAATCGCATCTCGATATTTTAAGCTCGCTTGATACCGCTTTTTGCATCATAAACAACAAACACCTCTTTACATTCGGCAATGCCGCTTTCCTGAAATTATGGAACCTGCCTGATAATTTTCTTGACAACGAACCGCATTACAATCTGTTTCTGGAAAAAATACGCGAGCAAAAAACGCTGCCCGAAGTTTCGGACTTCAAAGCCTACAAAGAAGAAGAAAATAAAGCCTTTGATGCCCTGACCGAACAGCGCGAAGACCTCATGTATATTCCCGACGGCAGGACATTTCGCCGCATTCGCGCGCCGCACCCCAGCGGAACGTTAATTGCTTTTGAAGATATAACCGGACAGCTCACCGCAGCCAGAAGACTGAGTGATTTGATTGCCGTGCAGCAGGGCATTCTGGACAATATCAGCGATTCCGTTGTTTTATTCTCACCGTCATTAAAACTGAAATCATATAACATCGCTTTTCAAAAACTTTGGGGATTGAGCCCTTTTCAATTAGACGAAATGCCTTTCCTGCGCGAGCTTGTGGATATGCAAAAGCCGGCACTGCCCGAAATAGAAGATTGGAAATCCTTCCGCGAAGACATGTTAAAACACATCACCGCCTGCACCCCGTTTACTCTGAAACTCAAAAACAAACAAAAAATCAATGTCACACCTGTTATTCTGCCGGACACGTCTCTGATGATTTCTTATCACAAACAATAAAAAACTTGCAGCTTAAAAAATATTTTGGCATACTTATTTAAAACGCAGGAGAAAAAAATGTCTCAAAACAGCCAAACCGATAAACACAAAGTAGTTGACTGGGAAAAAAAGTCAGGCAGCGATTCCGAACGCATTAATAAACGAATGAAAAAGCGCAAACCCGCAGCCTGTGCCGTTCCCGATTCCTTTCCGGTAAGACCGCCGCGCGCCGTCGGACAGCCGTTGCTGCGCCTGCGCAAAAAAATAAAAGAGATTTACGAAGAAGAAGACGAAGATGAAAATGCACCTTTGTTTAATATTGAACTGTTTGAAGAAATGGATGAAAACAAACAACAAAAAGAAGCATCCGAAACATTGCGCATCACCAAACAAATGGAATTGGCCGGAAAACTCAACCTTATCATGAATACGGCACTTGTTGCCGAACAGGCGGGACTGAACCCGAAAATGACGGCAGAAGACGCAAAACTCGCCAACACGGCAGAATATGACCTTAAAAAAATCCGCAGTAAAACGCTGAACTCAAAAGTGGAAAAACCGCTGGGTTTGAAAGGTAAACTTCCCGAACAAGACATCAGCACCGCCGTCAAAGGTATAAAAAAAGCCAAAGAAAACCTGCCGCCGGATTCTCTTGCTGATTTTCCTGCCGGTGATGCCGCAGAACTTGCCGCTTTGGACGAAGAAGACATGGCTGAATTAATCTTACGCAAATCCGGCAGAAAAGCTCCTAAAAAAAGCCTGTCGGAAATTGCCAAAGGCCTTAACAATTTAAACAGCATTGAAAACAATGAACCGGACAACAGAGAAAACGTCTGAACCGTATAAAGCTCATTGACACTTATAAATAATTGTGATATGCTGAATGCGTTGTAATTTGCAAAACAAAGGCCAGGCTATGGAAAACCAGTATTATACTTTGATTGAAAAACAGGATTTTTTTGAAATCATCGAAAACAAATTCGGCGAACTCGCAATTTTTATTGACGCCCGCAAAGGTGAACCTTTAAATCCCCAGCTGGAATTTGACGGTAAAGACACCGCTTTGTTAAAAAGGGATAACCGCATCGCCGTCAAAATGCAGGGAATTAATTCCGAAACCGGCGCCGTTTTGGCCGAAGCCGAGTTTGTCATGATTGTGGAACTCAAAGGCGAAACCGTGGAAAGAACATACGGCGTTCCTGTTGATACCGTGGAGGAGTTTTCGTTCAAAGGACGCCAGACAAGGGCTGACGAACTGGAGCGGATTAAAAGCAAAGATGAAATCATCAAAGCCTTTGGCGCTGTTAAAATCTGGAAAAGCGGAGAAAAATAATGATTGGAATAGTATTGGTCACGCACGGTAATTTGGCTGACGAATTTCTTTCTGCCATGCAGCATGTTGTCGGACATCAGGAACAGATAGCCACAGCCTGCATCGGCCCTAATGACGATATGAATGAACGCCGGAATGATATTTTGGCAAAAGTAGAAAAAGTTGACAGCGGCGACGGCGTTATTGTATTAACTGATATGTTCGGCGGCACCCCGTCCAATCTGGCTATTTCCATTATGGACCGCGCCAATATTGAGGTTATTGCCGGCGTCAACCTGCCGATGCTGGTAAAATTAAATGCATTGCGCAAAGAAAAGAGCTTAAAAGAAGCGGTAACCGGTGCCAAAGAAGCCGGCATCAAATATATCACCATAGCTTCCGAATTGTTGGGAAAATAAAATGAGCGATAAAATCAGCGTAGAACTCAAAATCATAAATGAACGCGGACTGCACGCCAGAGCTGCCGCCAACTTTGTCAAAAGTATAGACGGGTTGAATGCCGATGTTGAAGTGGAACGCCTCGGTCAATGTGTCGGCGGCTGTTCCATTATGGGGTTGATGATGCTTGCCGCCGGCAAAGGAACAACGATTAAAGTTTCGGCAAGCGGCGCGGATGCCCAAAAAGCCATCAACAATATTTCTGATTTGGTAAACAATAAATTCGGCGAGGAAAAATGAGCGGCACCCCTGCCCCCCGTAATAAAACCATAGTTCTGACACCCGAAGAAACGGAACAATACGCAGCGCGTGCCGTAACGCTTACCAAAAAATCTTCATTAAAAGATATCATAGACCGCACCATTTGGCAGGATACATTCGAAGCCTTAAAATTTCTTCCCGCCAATTTCGCCGATTTGGTCGTTGTCGACCCGCCTTATAATCTGACCAAAAAATTCGGCAGCAAAGAATTCAAGTCCATGGATTGGAATGATTACAAACGCTGGATGGATAAATGGCTGGCGGAAGTGTTTATCTCTTTAAAGCCCAACGGCAGTCTGTATATCTGCTCCGATTGGAACACATCCATCGCCGTTCCCGAAATTGCCGGCAAATATTTCCTCTTAAAAAACCGCATAACCTGGGAGCGCGAAAAAGGCAGAAGCTCCGGCAACAACTGGAAAAACTGCATTGAAGACATCTGGTTTTTTACCAAATCTCCCGAATACACGTTTAATCTGGATGCTGTCAAATTAAAGCGTCCGGTGCTCGCACCGTATAAAGACGATAACGGTACCCCGAAAGACTGGCAGGAAGATGATGAAAATGACGGTAAAAAATTCCGCCTGACAGCACCGTCAAACCTTTGGACGGATATCTCCATTCCGTTTTGGTCAATGGCTGAAAACACATCTCATCCGACGCAAAAGCCGGAAAAACTCATTGCCAAGCTGATATTGGCTTCAAGCAATGAGGGCGACGTCGTTTTTGACCCGTTTCTCGGCTCGGGAACCACTTCCGTCACCGCGGCCAAGCTCGGACGGCACTATGTCGGCATTGAACGCGAAAAAGAATATGTAGCCTTGGCCGAAAAGAGGCTGGAAAGGGCTGCCGAAGACAAAACCATCCAAGGCTACGAAGACGGCGTTTTCAAACTCCGCCATGCTTAACGGCTCACCGCACACTATTAATAACATAGCATTTTTGCCATAAAATACAAAAAAACAGTTGCAAAAATAGATAATTCGTTATATAAACCATCTAAGAAGCTGCTAATAAACAGGTCCGGGGCGTCAGAAACCCTGTAAGCAATCGTTTCCATAACGAAGGACATCGCGTTTTGAGGAGTTAAAGGACGGACGTCGGCGAATAAGAGCTTGCTCAAATAAGCCGAGCCGTTGATTGCTTACGGTTTCTGAACGTCCGCCCGCCTTTTCGTGCGGGCTTTTTCATTTTCTGCTTGAAACATCTCAAAAATCTAAAATAGCTATTGAGTTTTATGAGTTTTCCCCCTATATAATACAGGAATGGATTGTTTGTAAAAAAAACAGTTCCCGCAATCATGCAACATATTTCTGATAGGAAACATTGAGAATGAAACAGGGAAAAAATATTATCATCTGGTTGGCAGCTTTTGTTTTTCTGAGCCTTGCCTTAAACGGCCTCGCTCCCGAAAGCAGAACCGGAACTGCCGAAAAAATCGCCTTTTCCGACTTTATGGACAGTGCGGAAGAAAACCGCGTCAATTCTGTCACCATTGTCGGCAACGATATACAGGGCACTTATAATGACGGTACCAAATTCCATACCTATGCGCCCTTTGACCCGAATATGATTGAAAGTTTAAGAAAGCTGAATATCAAAATCGAAGCCCGCCCGATAGATACATCCGAAAGCACTTTCTGGGGCGTGCTGATTTCCTGGTTCCCGATGCTGCTTCTTATCGGCGTTTGGATATTCTTTATGCGTCAGGCCAATAGCGGCAACAATAAAGCCATGAGTTTCGGCAAATCGCGCGCCAAACTGATAGAAAACACCAAACGCGTGACTTTCGCGGACGTAGCCGGCGCGGATGAAAGCAAGCAGGAACTGGAAGAAATTATCGACTTTTTAAAAGACCCGCAGAAATTCCAGCGTCTGGGCGGCAAAATTCCGCGGGGCGTTTTGCTTGTCGGCCCTCCGGGAACAGGTAAAACCTTGTTGGCCAAAGCTGTGGCAGGCGAGGCTAACGTACCGTTTTTCTCCATTTCCGGCTCGGATTTTGTCGAAATGTTTGTCGGCGTCGGAGCTTCGCGTGTGCGTGATATGTTTGCCCAAGCCAAAAAAAACGCACCCTGCCTGCTCTTTATTGATGAGATTGATGCCGTCGGACGCCATCGCGGCGCCGGTCTCGGCGGCGGCAATGACGAACGCGAGCAAACCTTAAACCAATTGCTGGTGGAAATGGACGGTTTTGACGCCAACGAAAACGTCATCCTGATTGCCGCAACCAACCGCCCCGACGTGCTTGACCCTGCGCTTTTGCGCCCCGGGCGTTTTGACCGACAGGTAACGGTTGTGAACCCCGATGTCAAAGGGCGTGAGGAAATCTTAAAAGTACACACGCGCAAAGTGCCTTTGGCCAAAGATGTGGATTTAAGCATTGTTGCCCGCGGCACACCGGGATTTTCCGGCGCGGATTTGGCAAACCTTGTCAATGAAGCCGCACTTTTGGCTGCCCGTAAAAATAAGCTCAAAGTCAGCTCAGCCGACTTTGACGCGGCCAAAGATAAAGTCTTAATGGGCAACGAACGCAAATCCATGGCTATGGACGAGAAAGAAAAAATGCTCACGGCATATCATGAAGCCGGGCATGCTATCTGCTCGTTAAACGTCAAAGATACCGACCCGATACATAAAGCGACAATTATCCCCCGCGGCCGCGCGCTCGGCATGGTGCAGCAGTTGCCGGAAAAAGACCGGTATTCATACACGCGCGCGCAGATGCTTTCCCGCCTTGCCATCATGATGGGCGGACGTGTTGCCGAAGAAATGAAATTCGGTTATGACGCCGTAACATCCGGCGCTTCGTCAGACATCAACGCCGCCACCAATCTGGCGCGTGCCATGGTGACCGAATGGGGCATGAGCGATATATTGGGACCGATTCGCTATTCCGAAAACTCCAATGAAGTTTTCCTCGGGCGTTCCGTTACCCAAAACCAAAACATGAGCGAAGAAACCGCGCGCCTTGTGGATACGGAAATCAAACGCCTTGTCACTGACGGTTACGAAGAAGCGAAAAAGATTCTGCAAAAGAATAAAAAAGATTGGGAAACGCTTGCACAGGCATTAATGGAATATGAAACCTTAACCGGAGACGAAATTAAAGACGTCCTTGCCGGAAAAGAGATTGACAAGACCAAAGATGCCCCGGTTCCGGAAGAAAAGCGCACCAAATCTTCCGTACCCGAGCTGTAACATCAACCCCCGAATCATTTCGGGGGTTTGCTTTTCCCACGCCCGTTTGTTCTCATTATCCTTTCAACACTTCCATAAAAAACGCATTTAAAAGAAAAAATTAACTGATTGACATTATACTGAACACCGCAAAACAAACTACGAAAAGAAAAAGGCAAATGAAATACGTGAAATCGATTCTATTAACACTGTTGTATTTTTTATATACCGTAAAATCTTCATACGGCTATCAGGTAATGCATACTAGTTGCGCCCGCTGCGGAAGCTCAGTGCCTCGTGTGGTCATATTTGCATTATTACTTTGGATAACAATTTTCACCAGCATCGGTATTGTATACCAAGTAACGTTTGGCAAAAAGAAACACAAGTGGTATTTCGGCCCTTCTATTGGATTGATAATTGGCGTAATTTCCCTGGTTTCCCTGGTTATGATAATACAATTAAAAACAAGTAGAGAGATGGACCTAGGCATGTAATACCTAACCGCATCTTATATCAGAACTACTCCTTAAAAGGCATAAAAAAGAGCAGGTTTTAACACCCGCTCTTTTTTCGTCTCCGCTCAGTCGTATCAATACGACAGCATCGGATATTGGGGGCACTGCTGCCCTAATCTGAGTTTGCCGCGTTCGTCGAACATGAATGCCGACGTACCCAGCGTGAGGTTCTTCTTGCGCAAAGCGCTTTTCTGTTTCAGGGTGCCGTTTGCATCGCAGCACCACCAGCTTTTGTCTGCCAGTCTGACGAGATGGCATACCTCACTGAGAAAGATAAACCCGCGAATACCTTCGTGAACAACTGTCCCGTCAGCAGCGACAACACTCAAAGCATTGCCCTGAACGAGGTTGTAAGCTTCATCAACTTCCGGAACGCTGTCCGAAACGACCTGAAAGCCGCCGATAGTGAAGCAACCGGGAGCAGCTGCAACTTGCGGAGGCGTCATTTGTATACTACCCATAATAAAATAATGAATATATTTATAAAACATAGATTTAATTAATCGTTATAAAGCTATCATCTAAAAAGCTATTATTCAAGCCTTTTTTCAATAAAAATAAAAAAAAGGCGGTCAACCCGCCTTAATTACTCAATTTTTTTTCAAAAGATGATACTGCCAGAGAATTAATGCTGCCATATAAGGCAGGAACATCTCGCTCGATTCTTCCAGCAGTTGAAAGATTTCATATACCCCCTCCGGTAAAGGCACCCCGTCATGAGCCTTTTTCCAGTTAGAAGGAAAACGGTCGACAATTTTAGCGCAGACTCCGACGGTGCAAAGCACGGCAACTGACCACGTAACCGTATTGAATTTGAAAAAGGAAAAAACCAAATGTTTGGAATATTTAACAGCCAGATAAAGCACCGCGCCGAACACCAAAAGCAAAACCGCCCCGAACATGATTTTTTCACCCAGAGGATTATTCGGGTTTAAGAAAAAACGCGATTTAAACGGAGTCGTATCCGTCGTAGACAAATGATGTTGAATGCCGGCTTCCCGAAGCAGACAGCAGATGGCCAAAAACAAATAAACGCCCCAGCTCTTAATCTTATCCTGATAATCATCCGTGACCGAAAGCAAAACGGCAATCAATACGATATATCCCATGTGGGTAATAACTTCAATCAAAGCGCCTTCTTCCGTCAGCGCCAACACGTCATTCGGAAAACCGAAATAAACAACGCCCATAAAAGACAACCACAAAACCAAAAATGCCGCCGGCATAAAAAACGGAGATAAAAAGATTTTCTTTAACATAGTTCTTCTTTCATTAAATATTCTGACAGTATAAATATACACATTTATATACAAACATAACCAAAAATGAATTTTTATTAACAGTAATTCAAACCCAAAGCGTATTTATAACTGCCATTTGAGCTCCGCTTCGTTTTCTAATATACCGATAATCCTCTTTAATACGCTCTGCTCAACAAATTCCCCTTTGCGCACCCAAAGCGAAGAAGTAACACCATCCAGACAGTAATATGGCGAAATCCGCCGATACTTCTTTTCCATCACGCCGACACAATCCGAGATATCTATACGCGCGCCGTCAATCCCATCTGCGGCACCATGATAAACGCAGTCAACCACAATATGCGGTTTCAACGCTTCTTTACCCGTCATGAAAAGATTATATATCTCTTCGCCGCCTGCCACATAGATATCTTCTTCCAAATCAGCCAACGCCTTTTGGGAACTGACGGCAAAATGATTCTCTTTATCCGCAGTGTCATACGCCGCGTCATGTGTCATCACAAAAACCCTGCACCCCGTAATCTGCTGCACCGGCAGGCTTTCATATGTCTTGCGCCCGCACACCAGTGTCTGCCCGTCAACAATCTCCCAAAAGCGCCTCTTATCGCTTTTGATTTGCCAAGGCACCTTATCGCCGATACCGATAAGATTATCGCCTTCATGCCTGCACCAAATCGCCGCCACCGTCATTTTAAGAACTCCTTAATCGGCGCATAAGATTTACGATGCTGCGGCGTCACGCCGTATTTCTTCAATCCCTCAATATGCGCCTTGGTACCATATCCGGCATTTTTCTCAAACCCATATCCGGGATATTGTTTTGCCATATCTTCCATCAGCCTGTCGCGGTAAACCTTTGCCAACACGGATGCCGCGGAAATGGAATAGCATTTGGCATCGCCTTTAATGACAGCCTTTGTCTTAAAACCGAAGTTTTTCGGTTCACGATTGCCGTCCACCAACACCATATCCGGCTTTGCTCCGGCAGCTTCAATCGCCCGTTTCATTGCCAGGAATGACGCGTTCAGAATGTTGATATTGTCAATCTCTTCCGCACTCGCTTCACCAATTCCGACGAGCATATTGCCTTTTGCTTTTTCGTTCAAAAGCAAATCATACAGCATTTCTCTTTTCTTTTTGGATAATTTTTTAGAATCATTCAAATGTTGCAGCAAGCGTTCATCCACATTTCGGTTTAAGAAAACGGCACATCCGGCAACCACCGGCCCCACCCAGGGCCCGCGCCCTGCCTCGTCCACACCGGCTGCCATACCGTCAACATAGTCTTCCAATAAAAAATCAGGCATCATAACTCTCCCGTAATTGAGTTCATAATGCCTGATACAAATATAAAAAACAAGTCCTTTATCAGTTTTTCAGCACTTGCAGCCCTTCATATTCCGCTTCAATAATCCCGCCGACAACAACCGCAACATTCGGATAGCCGGCCTCTTCGAATTTTTCGGCAACCTCAGACGCCACGCCGCCGGACGTACATAAAATATTCACGAGTTTTTTCCCGTTAGGGTTATATTCTGCCATAAATCTCTCGGGATCAACTTCGTCGGCTTTAATCACCACATGCGGAAGGGCCAGACGTTCCTGTGCATATTCGCTTTCGCTGCGCACATCCAAAATGATTGAGTCTTTATCCAGACTTTCAGGCTTAACAAAACGCATGTTTCCCTCCTTCTTACCTTTCAAACATAAGCCTGATACGCTTTTGTTAAACCTCTATTTTAGTTTTAACGCTATACCCCCGGGGCATAAAAGAAGCGCCTGTTTTCACAAGCGCTCGAAGAAAAGCTAAATGCTGTTGATTTTGTATTCTATGCCGCTGTCGCTGACATCTAAGATTTCCAATTCTATACCGTCAATAGACACATTCTTGTCATACATCGGAAATCTGTATGTTTTTTGCTCTTCCATATCCAAATCACCGTTCGGGCGCACTGATGAATACTTAAAGACCATTTGGTAATTTTCAATTCCGGCATAACGAACTTCAAACCCGGATATAACATCTTCGTTTCCGACACGGTTTTCAACTTCGTTCTTAAAGATGACATCCGCCGGTTCCAAAATGAAAGAAGTCTTCAACAGAGCCAGCCTGTCATTAAAAATCCGCCCCACGCGTTTGTAAATCTTCCCCTGTTTGTCAATCAAAATGACATCACCGATACTGCTCGGCTCAACAAGGCGGTAAACTTTTCCGTTAATTTCGGATTCGCCGATTGTCCTGTATACTTTCTCATCAGAAAACTCTACAGGCACGGTATAAGAAACCAAAGCGCCTTTCACACTCGGACGGACAAACTCTTCCGAATAAACATCTTTTTGCAAAATTTTCGATGAAACGACAATTCCTCCCGGAACGGCATAACGCACAACGCCGAGCTTGTAATCGCTGACGGTTTCCGTTTCTTTGCTGACATGATCAAACGCATCCGTATCATAATATTTTATATTATATGTATAAAAGAAGTCATTAAACGTATTGCGCCGCCCTAATGTATAATCTCCTTTAAGATACGAACAGGCCGCCACCGCCAAAACACTCAAACCGATAAATATTTTTTTCATAATATAATCTCTTTTTAACGTTTTCCTCATTATATTTATGCAACGTTATTTGAAACTTGTAAATAAAAAAGGCGAACCTATGCATAACAATTCTCAAAGCTGCACCTTAATTAAATTTTTACCGCAGGAAACAATGCCGGAAATCGAAGCGGAATTTTTAGATGAAACTTTCGACGTCGTCGCCATCAACTACACGGATAACGGGCTGGAAGAATACGTCTGTTATGCGCCGCTGAATTTTGACGCCGAAACATTCCGCAAATCCGTTGCCGCGCAAAACTTAAATTTGCCGCCGTTTACGGTTGAAATTTTGGAAAGCAGGAACTGGCTTACCGAAAATGTTATCAAATTTGCCCCGTATGAAATCAAAGATTTCCTGATTTACGGCATACATGAGGCAGCCTGCCCGCAAACCGATAAAATCCCCGTGCAGGTCTACGCTGCCACCGCGTTCGGCTCCGAACACCAGACAACCAAAATGTGCTTGACCGCCATCAGTGAGCTTTATCATCAGGCACCCGCCCCGAAAAACATTCTGGATATGGGAACAGGCTCAGGCATCCTTTCCATTGCCGCCGCCAAAATCTGGGAGAATAAGCCGCAGATAATCGCAGCTGATATTGACCCGGAATCGGTGGATGTCACCGCCAACAATGCCGTTACCGATAACGTCGAAACAAACATAACCGCCGTATTGAGCGACGGTTATCAAAATCCGCTTATCCAAACCCGGGCGCCCTATGATATGATATTTGCCAATATCCTTGCCAATCCGTTAAAAGAAATGACACCCCATGCTTACCAAAGCTTAAAAGAAGGCGGTTATTATCTTATATCAGGCTTTATAGAACCGCAGGAAGCAGATATATTGGAACATCATCGCAAAGCCGGTTTTAACATCGTCAAAACTTATCAGGACGAAAATTGGCGTGCCGCCCTGCTGCAAAAATAAAGGAGTATCTAAAATGAATATAAAGAGCATCCGGAAAAAGCTGAAAGAGGAAAGATTAAACGGCTGTCTCATTACGCTCGGCAATATGTTTATTGATGAAGACATCCTCCCCGAAGAAAACCGTATCATGGCTCTGACCGGCTTTTCGGGCTCTTATGCCCTGCTTTTCATCACACCGGCAAAAGCTTACCTCTTTGTCGACGGGCGTTACGAAATTCAGGCTAAAAAAGAAATTAATTTCCGACAAACCGAAATCGTCAAACTCTCCGAAATCTGTTTTGCCGATTGGCTCAAAAAGAACATGCCCAAAACCAGCGCACGCATCAGTTATAACCCGTGGACATTAAGTCTGCAAAACCTGGCCGAACTGCAAACCCGATTCCCTCAAACGGAGTTTGTTCCCGAAACCGGTGCCGATATGCTGTTAAGTCCCAAAAAGGTAAAAGTATTTGTGCACCAGAAAAAAAACGCCGGCTTATCCGTCAAAGAAAAACTCGCCCTTGTCTGCGCTTATCTCAAAAAACAAAAGCTTGACGCCTTTTTGGTCACTTCTGCTGCGGCTTCCTCCTGGTTGATAAACCTACGCTCCGACGCCCTGCCCTACACGCCGCTCCTGCGCGCTTATGTGCTGGTGGAAAAAAGCGGCGCACATAAAGTTTTCGCCGAAAATACGGATTTAAAAGAAGCTCTGCCTTTCGGCGGATTGCAAAAAGAGCTTTCCAAATATGGCAGGCTCGGCGCTGATTTTACAACGGCGCCCGCCATGCTGAAAACTATTGCCCACGAAATCATCAACACGCCGGATGAAATCATAACCCTTAAAGCCGTCAAAAACCCGACTGAACTGAAAGGCTTCCGCAATGCCCACCTGCGTGACGGCGTTGCCTTAACCAAATTTATGTATTGGCTCTCTAAAAACTATAAAGGCAAAAGCGAAACCGATATCGCCGACAAATTGCTAAACTTCCGCCAAAAAGAACTGAATTTCTTTTCCGAAAGTTTTGCAACCATTGCCGGCTTCGGCTCCAACGCCGCCATTGTACATTATCATGCCTGCAAAGAAACCGCCGCCGAATTGAAGAAAGGCTCCGTCCTGCTTCTGGACAGCGGCGGACAATACTTTGACGGCACCACGGACGTTACCCGCACCATTGCCCTCGGCGACCCGACACCGGATATGATAGAAAAAAACACACTGGTTCTAAAAGCTCATATAGCGCTTGCCTCCGCCGTTTTTCCTGAAAACACTGCCGGCAACGAGCTTGACCTTTTGGCACGCCAACCGCTTTTAAAACAGGGCTTGGATTATGAACACGGCACGGGGCACGGAGTCGGCTTCTTCTCCGACGTTCACGAAGGTCCTGCGCGCATCTCAATCCATGCCAAGAAAAGCGCACCGCTTGCCGCCGGCATGGTCACCTCCATCGAGCCGGGATACTATAAGGAAAACGCGTTCGGTATCCGCATTGAAAATCTTTATTATGTGAAACCAGCCAAAAATCCCAAATTCCTTAATTTTGCCGTTTTAACGCTTGCCCTGCTTGATAAAAAGCTTATCAATAAATATCTTTTATCGGCAGACGAATTGGACTGGCTCAACCGTTATCACCGGCAGGTCTTTTTAAGCTTGAAGAAATACCTGACCAAACAGGAACTGGAATGGTTTAAAGACGCCTGCGCTCCGCTTTAACCCTGAGATAAAAGGTTCTCAACCATGCGTTTTTGGATAGCACTCTGGACGGCTGTCGCTCTGCTTTGCCCTGTTTCTTTCGCAGAGCAGGGCACTTTGCAAAACCTCTATGTCAATCCGAAAGGCAGAACCCTGCCCGAAGCCGTCATTTTTTATAACTCGGCAAACACCTGCGAACACTGCCCCGAAGCTATAAATATGCTCATCAGCGTCTTAAAGCAAAACTACCGCGGCAGGCTCCACGCTTATCTGATAGACGTGCAGAAAAAGCCTGAGTTCATAGACGCCTTCCGTTTAAGCGGTCCGTTAAACCTTGTCGTTATCCGCATTTCCGACGGCGCCGCATTCGGCTACGATAAAATGTCGGGCTTGCAGAGCCGCATCGGCAGTCCCGAAGATTTTTCAAGAGCCGTTACTGAATTTATCAATAATTTTTTAGGCTTCTAAACTAAAAATTAGGATTTCAACAGCTAATGTCAAATATATTGCACCATACCGTTTTTTATGATATAATCATAAAAGGCAAAGGAGAATAGAATGAACAAATTGTTTAACTGGCTCAAATCATTGGCAAACAGCGAACCGGCATACATTAAGCCGCAAAAATTCGTTGACATTAAACGCGATGCTTCGGTTGTTAATTTTATCCACCCCGGACATCCGCTGTATGACAATATCGTTGCCAAAGAGGAAAACCAGCTCCGCATTAAAGCCCCGAACGAAACGGCTTATAACGAAACCAGTCTGACCCATAATTTTGTTGCCATTGTTACATATGACCGCCAAAATTATCTGGTAATAAATTCATTCAAGCATTTCAAAGAACAAAGCATCGGCGGCCTTTTGCAGTTTGATGAAAACATCAGCAATGTCATTCCTTTCTTTGAAAACGAAGAAGAATACCAAACCGCAAGCGATTATGTCTTTCGGGAAACCTATGAATATGACCACCCGGTGGAACACTACGCTTTCATTGCCGAAGAAAATAACAAAAGTATTAAAATCACGCTTGACCGCGGCAAAAAGCCCGTTACCGTTAAGATGATAGACACCATGCGCGAGCTGTTTACCGCCAAACTCACACAAGAGCAGATTGAAATGTTGGACTACATTGTCATCCCGGCGCTCAATGCATATAACGAGATTCAGGAACGCCGCAGAAAAAAAGTTTCATAACAAAAAGGAGAGCCCGAAGCTCTCCTTTTTAAGTCAGATAAAGACGATACCTTTTCCCATACCGGCGCAAATAACCTTTTTGCCTTTCAAAATGTGGAAAATCTCACCGGCATAGTCCAGCATGACGTCCTCCGGCGAACAGGCTTGCAGCACGACCGGCCTTCCGTCGGCAGTCCGCCCGACGGTATCTCTGCCGCAGCTCATAAATGTACCGTATGACACAACGTTAAAAATGCCGTCTTTCACCAAACGCCCGCCGGCAAACAGCGACCACTCCTCACCGCAGCGCTGCAAATATACACCCGACGAAGTCATCACGATACCGTCCGACCGAAAGCGAAATTTCAAACCGGTATAAACCGTCATAACGCTGCCCTCAGAGGGAGTAACGTGCAGAAATTCCGGCCCTTCAATACAAGACAGCGGCTTTTCGGCAACGGCAATGCTTCCGTCCGGCAGAAATGCATAATAAGGAACATCAGAAAGCTCTCCCTCGAGTTTCAGCGTAAACATCGTGCGATACTGCAAAACGTTTTTTTCTCCCGAAGTCAGGATAAAGTACAATTTGTTTCTCTGTTGCCGGACGTCAATTTCATCAGCTGAGATACAATTCGCCTTTGGAGCAACACTGTGTTTACTGACATCAAAATAACGCCATTCAGGCACGCCGCTCTGTTTCAGAAAGACCAAGGCTGTACCGTTCGCTGCAAAAACTACCGCACGGTCACCCTCGGCCCGACATTTTCCGGGGGAAAGGAAAAGTTTCCATTTTGCGCTGCCTTTTTCTCTTATCAGATGATAACCGTTAGGCGTCACCCATGCATCTTCCAAATCGCCGTAAATCTGTTGCTTACGATAATCATACAGTTTTACGATACCGTCTTTAAGAAGGGCATAGTACCCGGTCCCGAAAGCACGCGCCCCGTCAAAAACACCGAGGCTTTCACCGGTTTGCTGCCTCACCACCATCTGCGGTGCAGCAAAAGGTTTAACAAATCTTGTTTCCATAAATTACATATATTTAAGATTAATAATTCACATACTGCTGTTTAATTGCTTCGTTTATAAATAAAAAATCATTCCGAGTCAAATATTTTCTACTTTAAAAACCGCGCGCAGAGATTATCTGAATCATACCGTTAATTCAATCAAAAGGAAGATATCATGAATAAAGTCATTACCTATCTCGTTTATATCTTAATCGCCGTCATCTTAATCTGGCTTATTCGCTCATTTATTTAAACACACGCCGCAAAGGAGGAAATTATGGGAAAACTCATCACCTACATTGTTTATTTTCTGGTTGCCGTCGCCATATATGTCTTAATCCGCGCGGCATATACCGGTACGATTAATTCCGACACCACTATCGGCCAAGCCGCAACGGAAGTCAAAAACGGCAGCGTGGAAACCATCCGCGACATGAAAAACGAAGCAGCCTCAGCCATAGACAATATGGCCGCAGACAGCACCAACGCCGCCCCGCGGAATCAATAATAACCCGACTCATAATCAAAAATCCCCGTGGTAATACCTCGGGGATTTTTCAAATTTTGCAATCAGTTCACAAAATTACATATCCACTAAAAAACTGCGGAATTTTGCGAAATAATCGCGGATGTCCTGCGAGGGAGGGGAGTGTACAAAAGGTACATGACCCGACCGATGACAGGCTTCCACCCGCGAATTAGTTCACAAAATTACACTGTTTTTACGCGGCAGCTTCTTCGTTGCTGTTCGCAGCAGCTTCCGCAGCAGCCTTCTCTGCTTTAACGCGTTCAATGTCTTTCAAACCTTTGGCGTTAACATCTCTGTCAACCAATTCAATGATAGCCATCGGAGCGCAGTCACCGTATCTGAAACCGGACTTCAACACGCGGGTATAACCGCCGTTGCGCTCTTTGTAACGCTCAGCCAAAACAGAAAAAAGCTTGGAAACGACTTCTTTGTCGCGCAGGAAAGACAATGCCAAACGGCGTGAGTTCAAATCGCCTTTTTTGGCATATGTAATCATGCTTTCGGCAAAAGTTCTCAACTCTTTCGCTCTCGGCAGAGTGATTGTGATTTGTTCGTGTGTCAACAAAGCGTTTGTCAGGTTGGCAAACAATGCTCTTCTCTGGCTTTTCGGCATATTAAAACGTCTGTGTGCGTCACCGTGTCTCATATTAGATTCCTTTCGTCTTTTTTCTGTGCTTCGGAACCCGAAGCGGATAATTACTAACGCCCGCACCACCTTCATGTATGCGGACAAACAGGAGAACCGTTGCCCCACCTCACCGACAAAACGCGGCAACATTAAGAACACCGATTCTCACAATCTGACACGGCTTATACACGATATCTTTTTATTTGTAAAGTGTTTTTTAACGGCTGCGACTGCTTATTGCCGCCAAAAGCGTAGGATCCATTTTACCGGTTGTGGTCGTTGTTACGCCGTCTTCACTCGTTTTTACCGTTCCATTCCCATTTTTATCAATATTTACATGCAATGTTGAAACGCTCTGATCTTCCGTTCCCGGATCGTCCTTGGTCACAGCGTTTACAGTAATGCCGCTCTCGCCGGTTTTAACCGTCCCCGCGGCAGAATACACAATATCACCGTCCCCGTCGCGTATGGTTACATTCCCGTTTATACGTGCCCCTGAACCTGTCGTCCTTCCGCTCATCTCCATCGTCATACCGTCGTGATCATCAACACGGGCAGAAAATCGACCTTGCGCATTCATATAAAAATCCATTTCTTCTTCGCCGCTCCGCGTACCGACTCCCCTGGCCTCTCCGGTTTGCGGATTATATTGAACGGATGTTCTTTCTCCGGTATTTCCGTTTTCAAACAAATAACTATTGTCGGAATGTTGCCATCTGGAAGAACCGTTTACTATATTAACCCCTCTGTCATTATAAGAATATGCAACCGGTTCTCCGGTTTGCTCTCTTAAAACAGTTTTCAAATCATCATATTGTTGAGGTTCATTAACTTTTCCCAAATAAGCTTCAACTTCTTGCGGCATATCCGGAGCAATTGCTTTGATCTCTCTTCTTGCAGTCTCTTTTTCTTCATCAGTCATAATGTATCTCCTTATCCCTGAATATAATGGTTTTATTATACATTTTTTTCGTACGGTTGTCAAGCCTGTAAAATAAAGATGAATAAAAATCTATGTCCGAAAATAAAAATTGCAGTGTACAAAAAATACATGAATATCTACTGCATGCACTTGCTATCTGAAATTTTGCGAAGTGACCGCAGATATCCCCCGAAAGAGGGGCGCGTAGTAAACCTACGTAACCCGACTGATGAGGGGCTTTCATCCGCGAATTAGTTCACAAAATTTACCCTTTTAACATTTCCCATTCGGCAAGCTTATGCTGATACATCTCCGCATTTTCCCCCTTCAATCCCTGAAACTTGCGCGCGATGACATATTGCGGCAACAGCTTTTTAATCTCTTTAATATCTTTGCCCCATGCGTCGGGTTTAATGCGGATTTTTTTGCCCTGTCCGGCGGAAACTTTCGGCGTGATTTCGCCGGTTTCAGCATCTTCAAACTCATGCAACACCAATTTATAATTCTCCAACCCTCTGGGGATAAGAAATTCAATCGGCTCGCCGCCGTTAATGTAATTGCGAACTTCAAATATCGCGTCATCGCCCTGCCATTCGACAATCGAACCGGCAAACAGCCACTCGCCGAGCGTGCGCGTATATTCATAATTCTGGCTGATATTCGTCAGCTTGCCGTCATGAAAACCTAAGCAATACCCGCGGTTTTGCAGCCCCATCAAATCCGGCATATATTTATTATAATCCCAATGCTCGGGGTCAGCATAGTAATCGTCAATCGCCTGACGATAGGCGCGCGCCACCGTTCCCGCATAATATTCCGTCTTGTTCCGCCCCTCAACTTTCAGCGAGTCCATTCCGATTCTGAGCAAGTCATTCAAACGCGGCATCATGCACATGTCTTTTGAGTTCAAGAGATAGCTGCCGTGCTCGTCTTCCACAACTTCATAAAGCTCTCCGGGGCGGAAATCCTCTTCCAGCAGATACTCAAAGTTGTCTTTGTTTTCATCGTTAATTACCAACTCGCGCACCGAACCGTCTTTCAGTTTGACATGCAGCTTATAATGCCAGCGGCAGCAATGCGCGCATTTGCCTTTGTTTGCGCTGCGGTCAGCCATAAAGTTGGAAATCAGACACCGCCCCGAATACGACATGCACATTGCCCCGTGCATAAAGCATTCCAGTTCGACATCAGGACACTCGCGGCGGATTTCTTCCATTTCGGCAAACGTCACCTCGCGCCCGAGAACACAGAGCTTCGCCCCCATGGATTGCCAAAACTTCACCGTCTGCGCCGAACAGATATTCGCCTGCGTGGAAACAAAACGGTTGAGCTCCGGCGCATGCTCTTTGAGGTAATAAAATACGCCGGGGTCAGCCACCAACACTCCGTCCGGTTTAAGCCGGCGCAATGTCTCCACAAACTGCGGCAATTTGGCGGCTTCTTCATTATGGATATAAAGATTTAAAGTCAGATAGATTTTCTTGTTCTGTTCGTGAACAATACGAATACCTTCTTCCAACTCTTCCAATGAAAACTTGGACTGGGTCCTCAGGCTCATATCCGGCGTTCCGGCATAAACGGCGTCCGCCCCGTAAAGCAATGCGGTTTTAAGTTTCACCAGCGAGCCTGCCGGCAACAAAAGTTCTGACTTATGCATAACAAATTCCTTACCATGTTTTTAATGTTCTCGGCACTACTTTTAACGCCCCTAACGGTGTTGAGTCAATCCCTATTTCCAAAAGAAACGGCATTTTTGTTTTTTTATCCTGCCCTATCCAGATATTAATCGGCTTATCCGCACTGACATCCCATAAAATATTGTCATTGTTCTCTTTGAGGTTTTTGATATAAAAAGCACATTTATAAGCCGGTTCCGCCTTCCCCGTAAAATCAAAATAGCGGCTTTCACTGCCTTTATCCGCCGCAATCGCCAGATAATGCTTTTTACCGTCATAAATTTCCCGCTGCAAAGCACAGCTTTGTTTTTTCTGAAAATTCATAATCACTTCCGCAAACACCGCCTGCAAATCCGCCGCATCCGCGCTCTTCGATATATTCGTTATTGCTTTTTCATTCTGCCTGCCGTCTTTGGCCGAAACGCGCTTATAAGCCCTGCCGCTTTTGTCATACAAAATTTTCTTCAAGCGTTTGTGGCTGCGCGACTGCATATCCGCCTGATATAACTGCGGCAGAACGCCGTTTTTAAGTTTTTTTCCGACGCTCCGATATTTCCCTTTAAAAGGATAAAGCGTATCAAAAAGGTTTGCCGTTGCCACATCCGCCGCAATATCATACCCGTTTTTATTCTCTTCATAATTAAGCGTCACCGACGCTGCGTCAAACACGCCGATACTGACGTCCATCTCCTGTCTGAACCCTGACGCATATGCATTTCCCGCCGCAAAAAAAAGTAAAAATAAAAACAACCCGCGCAACAAAACTTTAACCTTTCTTAATTTTTTTCTTTTAAAATCATAACCATAACAAGAATACTAAAACACAAGGGGTTAATAATGACTAAAAAAATAATGGTTTTAATGGGCGGTTTTTCATCCGAACGAGAAGTCAGCATCGATTCGGGAACCTCAGTTGCCAAAGCGCTGAGAACAAAAGGCTATGACGTAATTGAGCATATTCTGACCGATACGCGAAAATTTATTAATGAATTAAACAACGAAAAGCCGGATGTCGTATTTAACGCCCTGCACGGCAACTGGGGCGAAGACGGCACAATTCCGGCGCTTTTAGACCTTTTGCAAATCCCTTATACGCATTCGGGCACTCTTCCTTCCGCTGTCGGCATGAACAAATACCTGACCAAACTGATTGCCAAAAACAGCGGTATCCGCACCGCCGCTTCGCAGAGAATGACTGCCGGCGAATTCCTTAAAAACGCTACAACGATTGACTTTCCGTATGTCGTCAAACCTGTTTCCGACGGTTCGTCGGTCGGCGTCTTTATCGTTCATAACCATGATGAAGCATTGCTTGTCAAATACCCTGATTTAAACACGGAAATTTTGGTTGAGAAATACATCCCCGGCAAAGAATTAACCGTTATGTGCTATAAAAACCGCGCGTACGTCGTCACCGAACTCAAAGCCCAAGGCGGCTTTTATGACTACGAACACAAATACACCGCCGGCCAGACCGTTCATCAGCTGCCGGCAGACATCCCGCATGAAATCTCTGAAATCTGCAAAGCTTACGCCGAAACCATCCATAACAAACTCGGCTGCAAAACCGTTTCCCGCTCCGATTTCCGCTACAACCCCGAAGACGGCGTTGTCTTTTTGGAGATTAACACCCACCCCGGCATGACATCATTGTCCTTGGTTCCCGAACAGGCAAAATACATCGGCGTCAGCTATGAAGACCTCTGCCAGACCCTTGTGGAAGAAGCCTCATGCAGACCTCTGAAATAATTATCATCGCCGGCCCGACCGCTTCGGGAAAATCCGCTTTGGCGCTCATCCTTGCCGAAGAGCTGGACGGTATCGTCATTAATGCCGATTCCATGCAGGTATATAAAGACATTCCCGTTCTCGCGGCAGCACCGTCAGAAAAAGACAGACTGCGCGCACCGCATAAGCTCTACGGCATGTATGACGCCTCCTGCCGCGGCAATGTTGTTGATTGGCTGAACCTCTGCCAAACGGAAATCACCGCTGCGCAAAAAGAAAATAAAACACCGATAATCGTCGGCGGAACCGGAATGTATATTGAAGCACTCACCAAAGGCGTTACGCCCATACCCGAAACGCCCGCCGAAATCAGACAAACAGTTGACGAAATACTCAAAGAAGAAGGGCTCTCTTTCCTTTATAAAAGACTGCAGGAAACCGACCCGGAAACTGCTGCCCGACTGAGCGGAAACGACACAACACGGATTCGCCGCGCCTATGAAATCTGGCTCCATACCGGCAAAAACCTGACCTATTGGCACAGTGTTCCGCTCATCAAGCATTTTCCGTCACAAAGTTTTGTCACGGTTTATATCAATCCGCCGCGTGAAGCTTTGGATATCCGCTGCCGCAGCCGTTTTGACGCCATGGTTGAAAACGGCGCTGTTGAAGAAGTGCAAAATCTTATCGCCAAAAATCTTCCCGATTCGCTGCCGGCCATGCGGGCTTTGGGCGTGCAGGAACTGAAAGCTTATCTTAACAGGGAATGCCCGTTAAGCGAAGCTGTGGAAAACGCCAAACTTCACACGCGCCAATACGCCAAACGTCAGTCCACATGGTTCAACAACCGCTTTGATGCGGAGTTCAAATATAATGCATGTTACGGGGAAGACAAAATTTTTGTTGATGATATTAAAAAAGCGCTATAAAATGCTTGCAAAATAAGCACTTTATACTTAAAACAAAAGAAATATGAAATTATAACGGGGGATAAATATGTTTTTTCAGAATTTATTGGGATTGTTTTCAGCCGATATGGCGATTGACTTAGGCACGGCAAACACGCTCGTGCATGTCAAAGGCAAAGGTATTGTCTTAAACGAGCCGTCTGTTGTTGCCGTCAAAGACATTAACGGCAAAAAAGAAGTTTGGGCCGTCGGCGCCAAAGCAAAACAAATGTTGGGGCGTACCCCCGGCGACATCCGCGCCATCCGCCCGCTCCGCGACGGCGTTATCGCTGACTTTGAAGCCGCGGAAGCGATGATTAAATACTTCATTGAAGAAGTCAACAACCGCCGTCGTCTGTTAAGCCCGACAATCATCATTTGCGTTCCCTCCGGCGCCACCGAAGTGGAAGAAAGGGCAATCAAAGAATCTGCCGTTAACGCCGGTGCCAAACGCGTCTGGTTGATTTACGAACCGATGGCTGCGGCAATCGGCGCGGGACTTCCGGTCAACGACGCCACGGGCTCCATGGTTGTTGATATCGGCGGCGGCACCACCGAAGTTGCCGTGCTTTCATTGGGCGGTATTGTTTATTCCCGCTCTATCCGCGTCGGCGGTGACAAAATGGACAGCGCGATTATCTCTTACATCCGCCGCAACTTAAACCTTCTGGTCGGCGAATCAAGCGCCGAACGCATCAAAAAAGAAATCGGCTCGGCCTGCGTTCCCGCCAAAGGCGACGGCCGCACCATGGAAATCAAAGGCCGTGACCTTGTCAACGGTGTACCGAAGGAAATCGTCATTACCGAACGCCAGATTGCGGAAAGCCTTGCCGAGCCTGTTATGGCTATTGTGGAAGCGGTCAAGGTCGCTCTTGAAAACACCGCCCCCGAACTGGCTGCCGATATTGTTGACAAAGGCATCATGATGACCGGCGGCGGCTCAATCCTTGCCAATCTGGATACCGTTATTCGTAATGCAACGGGGCTTCCTGTTTCTTTGGCCGAAGATCCCTTGACATGCGTTGTCCGCGGTACCGGCAAAACCTTGGATAATTTTGAGGAATTCCGCGGCGTCCTTTATGAATAAAACTTTATCGGCACGGGATAATACATGAAACGCCAGCGGATATTGTTCTTAAAAGAAAACTACGTTTTGCGCCTGCTGAAAAACTTTCTGATGGCAGGTTTATTCGCAGTTGCTTTGCTCCTGATTTTGGTGCATAAAGTAGACTTAGGTTTAATTTCCGGCATATCCAAAGGCGTTTTCCATATAACCGCCCCTGTCATACATCTGGTGACTTTGCCGGCGGAAGGCCTGAGCCATGCCTACAAAAAAGCCGCCGAGATTATCAATGTATATCAGGAAAATGAACGCCTCAAAAAGCAAAATGAAGAATTATTCCTTTTAAAAGACCGCATGAAAGCGGTTAAAACCGAAAATGAAATCCTGAAAAAACTGCTTCATCATTTTGACATTCCGCAAACCGAAAGCTTTACTGCCCGCGTTATCGCCGAAAACGGCAATGCTTTTGCAAATTCCATTATACTCTATTTAGGAGAAAATGCGCCGCAGATTAAACCGGGATATGCCGTCGTCAATGAAGCGGGGCTGATCGGGCGCATTGACATTGTCAGCGGCAGTTATGCCCGTGTTGCCCTGATACTCGACATTAATTCCAAAATCCCCGTCGTCGCACAAAAAAGCCGTGACCGCGGTATCTTAATCGGCAGCAATACGCCCGAGTTGAAACTGATTTTTACTCCGCTCATGGCAGAACTTCATAAGGGAGACTTGCTGGTTACTTCCGGTATCGGCGGAGCACTGCCGCCGGATATTCCCGTAGCGCGAATCAAAAAAGCGGGAATTGATTCTATCATTGCCGCACCGTTGTTTACGCCGTCAAAACTGGAAATCGTCAAAATTATTGCCTATGACCTCAATCCGGACAGCTCAATCGACGGAGAACAGAAATGAAAACCGCCGTTAAACGTTTTTGCACAAATATCGGAATATACCTCGTTCCGATACTGAGCATTCTTGCCGCGGCATTGCTCCTGTATATTCCCCGTTCGGCCGGTTTTTGGAACTTTTTGCATATCACCCCTTTTTATGCCGGAATTTATTTTTGGCAAAGCCAACGGCCGGATGTTTTCAATCTGCTCTCCGCATTTATTTTGGGCATTTTCGCTGACGTGCTGAGCGGCGTACCGCTGGGTATCAATATCACCTCTTTTATGGTCTTGCACCTTGTTTCCGAACGCCTGTCATCATATTTTAACATCAAAAAATTTTCATACTCCTGGCTGTTGTTTATGCTCGCAACTTTCCTCACGCTGGTGTTCAAAGGTACGGTGGTCAGCATATTTTACCGGAAAATTATCCCCTTGAATTACTTGTTGTTTGAGTTCCTGCTTACATTTGCCCTTTACCCGCTCTGGGCAAGAATTTATATGGGAGTGGAACGCCGTTACATCCATTTGGAGGAACGGTATGAAAAAATCTAATCACAAACTCCGTCTTTTGCTCAAACGTTCGCTTGTTTTATTCAGCATCAACATCCTGCTGTTGTTTGTTTTGGCCGGACGGCTGTATTATCTGCAAATTTACCAAGGTGAAAAATATGCCCTGCTCGCTGATAACAACCGCATTTCCAAACGCCTGCTTGTCCCTCCCCGCGGCAGCATTAATGACCGTAACGGCATTGAACTTGCTTCAAACAACCAGATATTTCAAGCCATGCTGATCCCCGAACAGGTACGCAGCATAGACACGCTTTTAACACAAATATCCCCGTTGCTCAAATTGGAAGAAGCCGACATCAACCGCATCAAAAAAGAAATTACCAAACACCGGCGCTTTGTTCCGGTCAAAATCAAAGATAACCTGAGTTGGGAAGAGGTGTCCGTATTAATGCTGAACAACCACCTTTACCCCGGATTGGTGATTGATGAAGGACTGACCAGAAACTACCCGTATAAACAATATACGGCTCATCCCTTGGGTTACGTCGGTTCCGTTTCCGAAAAAGATTTGCAAAATTCCGCTGCCCCGCTGTTACAGGTTCCCGGATTCAAAATCGGCAAATCCGGCTTTGAAAAAACTTACGATGAAAGTCTGAGAGGAACGGAAGGCTACTCTGCTTACGAAGTCAACGCCTACGGGCGCATCATGCGCGAGATAGAAAAAAAAGACGGCATAAAAGGCAATGACCTTGACCTGACCATAGACATTCGTTTGCAAAAAGCGGCTTATGATGCCTTTGGGGCGGAAGCCGGTGCCGCCGTTGTTTTAGACGTACACACCGGAGAAATTTTGGCGTTCGTTTCCGTTCCCTCTTTTAACCCGAACCTTTTTGTTGACGGAATTTCTATCAAAAACTGGAACAGCCTGCTCTTTGATGAGAAAACCCCGTTGACGGATAAAGCCGTATCGGGGCAATATTCTCCGGGCTCTACCTTTAAAATTGTTGTCTCGCTGGCTGCGCTTGAAGCAGGCATCATAGATACCGGAACAACGTCATATTGTTCAGGCAAAATGAAACTCGGCAATCACCTTTTCCACTGCTGGCGCCATAGCGGTCACGGCCGGCAAAACGTCATTGACGCTATCAAAAACTCTTGTGACATTTTCTTTTATGAAACCGCGCTGAAACTGGGAATTGATAAAATAGCCGAAATGAGCCGCCGTTTAGGTTTGGGAACCACCTACGAACTCGGGCTGGAAAATCAGAAAGAAGGCGTTATTCCCGATCGCAAATGGAAAAAAGAAAAACTCAAAGCCTCCTGGCAGCAGGGCGAAACCGTCATCGCCGGTATCGGGCAGGGCTACGTTTTGGTAACGCCGTTGCAGCTTGTAACCATGCTCGCCCGTGTTGTTAACGGCGGCTATGCCGTAACACCGACTTTCATCAAACAGGAAACGCCGCCTTCTCCCGAAAAGCTGAACATCAAACCGGAAAATATCGCTGTTGTCAAACAAGGCATGTTTGAAGTCGTCAACGGCCTTGGCGGCACGGCTGCCCGTGCCAAACTCAAACTGAAAAACGTCAAAATGGGAGGCAAAACCGGAACCACCCAAGTCCGCCGCATCAGTCTGCAGGAGCGGGCCCGGGGCATAAAGCGCGATGAAGACCTGCCGTGGAAATATCGTAATCATGCTTGGTTTATGGCCTATGCACCGCATGATAATCCCAAATATGCCGTTGCCGTTATTGTCGAACACGGGCGTTCCGGCTCCGGCGTCGCCGCCCCGATTGCCTCAAAAATCCTTGAAGAAGCCATTAAGCTTGATATCAGATAAGGAGCCGAAATGAGTATAGTTCTGAACAAAAACCAAGACCTTACGCTGAAAGAACGTTTTTTTAACTTAAATTTCTTTTTCATCGGCATCATTATTTTAGTGGCAGCTGTCGGCTGCCTGACGCTTTATTCTGCCGCCGGCGGGAAGCTTTCCCCATGGGCCTTAAATCAGGCTGTCCGCTTCTGCATGGGCTTCGGTATTATGCTTATTGCTGCCCTCATTCCGCCGGAATTTTATTATAAAATTGCCACACCGTTTTATATTTTTACGTTAGTATTGCTGATATTGGTTGAAATTGCCGGGCACACCGGTATGGGTGCCCAACGCTGGATAAATCTGGGATTTTTTAAACTACAGCCGTCAGAATTGATGAAAATAGCCATTGTCTTGGAACTGGCACGCTATTTCAGTACCAAACCGCTGGAAAGCATCCGCAGCCTTAAAGGACTGGCCGTACCCGCGGCAATCGTAGCTTTTCCCGTTTCGCTTATCATGATTCAGCCTGATCTCGGTACCTCGCTGATGATTTTATTCTGCGCCATCGTCCTCTTTTATTTGGCCGGCGTCCAATGGTGGAAGTTTGCGCTTGCCGGTTCGGCAATTGCCGCCGCAGGCCCCGTTCTCTGGCATTTTCTGCATAATTATCAAAAAAATCGTATCTTAACCTTCTTAAACCCTGAAAGAGACCCGCAGGGTGCAGGATATCACATCATTCAGGCTAAAATTGCTTTGGGTTCCGGCGGCTTGTGGGGCAAAGGCTATCTGTCGGGCACCCAGAGCCACCTGAACTTCTTACCCGAAAAGCACACCGATTTTATCTTCACCATGTTTTCCGAAGAATTCGGCATGATGGGCGGTATCGCCGTTTTGTTTCTGAACTTGCTTTTAATCAGTTACGGCTATTGGTTTGCCTTTCGCATTCATAACACGAATTATTTCGGTAAAATGGTCATCTTGGGGCTGAACACAAATTATTTCCTCTACGTTTTCATCAATATTGCCATGGTTATCGGCCTTTTGCCCGTTGTCGGCGTACCTCTGCCGTTAATGAGCTACGGCGGCACCGTCATCATTTCCGTTATGGCAAGTTTCGGTATTATGCTGTCGTTTTATGCCAACCGTGACCGCGAATTAAAGAAATAACTTAGCAACGATAACAACTGCCGCCGCAAACAAAAAAACCGCCGCGCCGAACCCTGCTGCCTGCTTTGACGGCAGAAACAAAGAAAACACAACATAAAACGGCCGCAAAAGTGTTTTGATGCTTTCTTTTTCTCCTCTGTTGTATTGCGCTGCACCGCCGGTAAGACAGCTGAGAAAGAATAAAAAAATAACTGCATGCACATAAAACTCAAAACACATATAAAATGCTTTTCCATCAATACCGCCCGCAATTTCTTCATACAATAAAAATGCGCTGCTGAGCATAAAAGCCGTGCTGATTAACGCTGCAAAAAAAAATTTTAACTTGAAAACACATACACGTAAATCACTCATCTTCGGCCTCTCATACCTCACATCTTATCCGACAGCAAATAAAAGTCAAGCTGCCGCTTGAAATTCACAATCGCCTTCATATATCGCACGGTATAAATACAAAAAGGAGAAGTAAAATGAAAAAGATTCTGTTGCTTTTGGCCTGTGCCGCCGGATTGGCCGCCTGCGCCACTTCACAAAACTATACCGACCAATTAAATAACGAACTGGGAAAAACATCGCAACAGCTGATGAATAAATACGGTAACCCGACCCATGTCAAGAAGCTTGCCAACGGTGACGAAATCATCTCATATGTCAGCGTCAACTATCAGGTTCTGCCTTCGCCGAACTACTTCTTTAATAATGATTTCATGACCGAAGACGAAATGTTTGCCCCGTTCACCTACGGCGGTGATGAAATTCCGGTCGGCAATTTTATGGGGCAGGTTATAACCGATTACTGCAATACCAAATTTTATCTCAAAAACAATATCGTCACCTCATGGCAGTGGCGCGGAAACTCTTGCGTTGCCGATTAGAAAACACGAAAAAGAGAGGAAAACCTCTCTTTTTTTATCTTCCGGTTTTAAGCCCGACGCTGTTCGGCACCGCCGCGCCGTAATGACATCATACGGTTAATGTCATCATTACTTTCCCTTGCCTGAAAGGCATCCCGCATCTCCTGACGGGAAAAGCTGACGTTCCCCTGCTGATACCTTGAACGCATAAGCCCTTCCATCTCAATACGGCGCTGAAAATTCTGCCTCAGGCTTTCAGCCAAACTTTCGCGGTTTTCTTCCCGTACGGGCGAACGCTCTCTGCCTGCGGGTGTAACGGCAATACCAAGCGATTTCATCTTATCCGTAAACACAGCAAGCATCTCCGGCGAAAAATGCCTTAACGCCGCCTGTTGCTGCGGCTGCCGCAGATATTCAGCCAATTTTTGGCGCGCTTCTCTGCTGCTGAAATGTTCCATTAACCCGGCAAGTTCCTGCTCGCTGCGGGTTATCTGCGCTACGGCATCGTGCCTGTCATCAGCTGTTTGCGCACGTTCGGAACGGCGTTTACCGCGGCTGATTTCTTTAAATAAATGAAATAAATATTTTTCAGGCTGGTTTTCTGCCCAGTCGCACCGGATAACATCTCTGTCGCGTTCACGCGTTTGGCGCCAAAGGCGTTTTTGCTCTTCCGTAAATTCGCCGCCGTTTGCCGCCCTGAGCAGTTCTTCTCTCGCCATCCTGTTTTCGGCCAAAGCTTTGACCGTATCGGCAGCATAACCGAGCGCCAGCAGCGTTACGCTGTAGTCAATCAGAGCGCTTGTTTCTTTTTCGTCTTTCTTTTTCTGCTGTTCTTCGCTTTTAACAAATTGCTTGACTTGTTCGTTGCCGTTCAAAACATCGCGCGGCAGCCTGTCCTGATATTTGGTTTTAATCCATTCGGGAATATCTTTCCAAACGGAATAATGCGCCTTATGCCGTGATAAAATCGCCGTCAGCACATCTTCCGGAACGTCTTTTGCCGTCGCTCTCCGATAATCATCCGGATAGTTAGCATATAAAAATCTTTCAAAATCACCTGATATGCCGGACATAACACGTCTCCTGCCAAAATTCATTTATTAATATAATAATATCATACTTTTTTACATTGCGCAACAAAAATCCACATCAAAAACGCCCGACTGCCCGCGGCGATTTGACAATCATGAAAAGCCGGCTGTTTTCCCGTTCCGACTGTAAGGATTAATCCTGAAAACATAATTAAAAATTAACCTTTACCCCTGCGCCGAATTCTTCGTCATTATGATACGCGGCATGAAACAGCCTTACTTTCGCATATAATGATACATCGCGGCTGATTCCGTATGCCGCTTCAAACTCATACGTCTGCCCGCGTGCCGTCCTGCCTGTCGTGAAATTTTGCTCGGCAGACAGGTTTAAGCGAAACTTTCCGCCGTTATAATAAACGCCGCCTTTAAATGCCATTCCCGCATAACCGTTGTCTTCAAGCCCGCCGCCATACGCCGCATTCGGTATAGCCAGCGCATATAAAAACGTGTTTTCCGTCAGCGCCAGGCTCTGCCCCGTCCCCGCTTTGAGAACCGCCGCCGGATGTTCTTCGCCGCGTTCGGCGCCAAACACCCGCTTTACCGCCGCGCTTATTTCATACGAAAACGGCGAAAACATCATATCAGTTGGCGCCAGTGACTTGATATTAAGCAGATTAAATTCTTCCAAAACTAACTTATCCCGACTGTCATAGTGCCGCAGCTTCGTCTCCAATAAACTGATTTCCGCCCCTTTGAGCATACCGTAACTGTCATCTGTCAATGACGTATAAGCAGGTTTAAAGCTTATTTCCTGAAAAGCCTCGCCGTTACGCACGCCGAACAGCATGTTTGCCTGCGCCGCCTTATGCGCTTCCGCAGGATTTTCCCCTTCTTTCAACTCATCAAAATACTGCCGCTGATTGGCTATCCTGCTCCGCTCCCGCAACAGATTAAAGCTTTGTTTACGATAATCGCCAAGTTCCAATTTGCCTTCCACATAACGATATTGCACATACTGGTACGCCGTTTCCAGCACATCGGCCTTTTCTTCGTCATCCAATCCGTCAAACCCCGCGGCATCATGCTTCATGAATTTCCGAAACGCTTCCCGCTGTCGCTCATTCATCTGCTTTGCCCTGTATCTGAGCTTGGATTGGCGCGACGGTCGGTAATCCGCCCCGTTAACCAAATCCGGCACCTCATTGACAACTTTCAGTGTGCTGAGCGGTATCGCATGCCAGACAAAATTTCCGGTCAAATCAAGTTCCGGTTTCACCGCTTCCAACACCGAAAGCAGCACATACGAACAATTTTTATTCAAGTAATAATAGCGGATTTTGGCCTGTTTCATCTCCCACATATGCGCCGTAAACAACGCCAGTTCATCTTCTGACAAATTAAGCGGATATTCCCAGATATCCCGATTTTCTATATTGTTGTAAAGATTAATAACGTCATAATACGGTTTAATGCCGAATGTCCCGTAATAACCGCCCCACAAGCCTTTGAGCGCATACATAACCCCGCTTTCATCGCCCGTATCCGCGCCAAAATTCACCCCGTGCGCCAAAAGTTGCGTCCCTTTGCGTTTGGTGTCAATCCGAAACAGCGTATGCCCGAATAAAGACGACGGATTGCTCATATACGCATTCGTAAAAAGCATGGTTACAGCTTTGGGCTGCACATCCGCCAAGAACTTTTGATAGTCCTCGCAATCGGCAAGCGTTCCCTTAACTTTTCTCTTTTTTTGCAGAATCATAAACCGTGCCGGAAAATCACATTTTCGTTTATCATGCGGACGATTAAACGCTTCCACCGCCGCCTGATATTCTGCCTGCGGATTGCCCCGCCCTTCAGGAGAAATAAAAAATTCCTGATTTTCAACCAATGATAAATATTTGCCGTCTTCACCTTGATAATGCAGCAGTTTCAGCCAAGCACCGGATAACGAAAAATCATCGGCAAGCGCTGCTCTTCCTACCGTCAGACACAACAAAAATAGCAGTAAAATCCGTCTCATGATACAAAAAAGGCGCAGGTTCACACTGCGCCTGACCAAACTAAGCGTTGGCGATTTCCATAATTTTCAAAGCCAAATCAACTGCTTCAACATTCTCGTCAACAAACAGATACGCAAAGTTCTCCTGCGCCGCTGCGCCGAGTTTTTCGCTGTCCACGTTCAAAATGCCGGCAAGCGTTTCAATGGTCTCGCCTCTGCCTGCGGAAGCATCCATGGCAAACTGCTCCATGTTGTTTTCAATAACGGCCAAAACCAATTTGCCCGTACCGCCCGTAACACGTCCGTTCGGATCACAGCCGGACGTACCGAGCGTCACGCCGATTGTGTTCAAAAAGGTTGCGTTTGTCGTCATCGCCGCTACCTGCGGAATAATGCCGGACTGACCGCGCCATGCCATGGAACCCAAACCGCAGCCGCCGGTAGAGTCAATCGCCTGAACAGGTGATGCCGCAATCATGCCGGCAATCGCCAAAAGATAGATTTTTTTCATCATAAGTCTCCTAAAATAAATACACGGGTACTATATCACACACATCTTACAGTTGTATAGCATAAAGTATAACTAATTAACAATATCGCTGCATTCCCTGATATGACAAGCCTTTCCGACCGGCAAGCATTCTCTTGCGCACAGAGAGCTGAAAATTTCTCTTGATTTATTATTTCTTCAACATTATACTGATTTTCAGTTAAGATAAATTTGATTGGCTGTACCTTCAGGGTTGCAGTCAAATTTTTTCAAACTTTTTATCAACCGTACATCCGCGTTTGCGGATAACTTGTTTTTAGGAGTAGCACGATGGAAAAATTTCCGCTGACCCAAAAAGGTTTTTTAAGATTGGAACAGGAACTGAAAAACTTAAAAGGTGTTGAACGTCCGAATATTATTGCGGCCATTGCCGAGGCACGCTCTCACGGCGACTTGTCCGAAAATGCCGAATATTCCGCTGCCAAAGAAAAACAAAGTTTTATCGAAGGCCGTATTCAGGAACTGGAAGCCGTTGTCAGCCGCGCACAGGTTATTAATCCCGCGGAAATTCAGGGAAATGTCATTCGCTTCGGCGCCACCGTTGCTGTTGTTGACGTAGACACGGACGCTGAAAACAGCTACCAAATTGTCGGCGATTATGAGGCGGATATTAACGAGAACAAAATTTCTCTGTCTTCCCCGCTTGCCAAAGCCTTAATCGGCAAAGAAGTCGGCGATGAAGTCGTTTACGTTGCCCCGGGAGGCAAAAAAACTTTTGAAGTTTTAGAAGTTTCGTATATCTAAAAAATAACTTCAAACAGCCTATATAAAAAGCCGGATGTAATATTCCGGCTTTTTTAAGATATAAGGAGAACAATATGACAGATACCCCGAACTGCCGATATGATTACGCCAATAAATGTGACTGCTCGGAAGATGATAAATGCGGCTGCGATTACCCGAACAATATTCCGCATGACTTTAATCTGCACTGCCTGAACGAAAAAGAAACCGAAGCGGTCGCAACCGACGCCCCGATGACAACAAGCGCGTTTGACCACAATGACCGCCCAGATGAAAGTGAAAAAGCCAAAAATAAATCACTTGACTATAAAAACTAAAGTGCTAAAAATACTTCTGATAACAATTAGTTAAATATATTTATTAAGCGTCCGAACTCCCCTTTTACACGAGAAATAAAAGGGAAAGCGGCTCTCGATGTTTTCTTAATTCCGGCTCGCTGCTGTGCTACACAACCCGCAAGGTGTAATTGTCCTTTAAGGCTGTGCCTTATAAATAATTAATGGTTTGATGCGCAACGGCGTTCTGCTGGTAGCGGCAAGCGAACGCAGCGACGACAATGGGCAAACATCACAAAAAAAGTTCGGGATAATGTATTTTCCTTGAAAGCAGGAATTGCAGTCCCGATTCTTTTTCACCCGCAGCGTTTCGCCGCGGGTGTTTTTTTATTCAGCTCTCTTTATCTCTGCTTTTGTCCGAACGGCATTTGCAACGGTGTACCGTTTTTGTCGCACATGGCATACGTCTCGTTAAATTCCTTTCTCTGAATACCGTATATATCACCGCTTTCGCGACCGGTAATATTCAAAACGCCGCCGGCTTTAATATCCATCTTCTCACCCCAGGGCGCCGTAAACTGTACATCTTCTTTCAAAAACAGAAACTGCTGCGCACCGCCTTTGGGACGATACTGCTGCGGATTGGCCGGGTCGACTTCATACTTCTTCTTAAAGGTCGCCGCATCAATAATATATTGTTCTCCGCTCGGGTTGGTGGCAACCATGTCCCCTTCCGCTTTCACGCTGTTCGTTGTTTCCGTATGTCCGTCAGCCATTTTGGTCACGATTTCCTCACCGACAACACCTTCACGTGCTTTAATGCGTGCGGTTTTGGCATACAGCTGCGGTTTCTGCCCTTCTGCCAGTCTTTCTTCCACATAAGCTTTGATATCACTCACTTCAACCATAACTTCTCTCCTTAAAATTTTGCAAAAAACGATCGTTTTTTCATCAAATTTTAAGAAGTCGGAGGCTACACTGCTGACACGTTGAAAATATTAATATCTTGCATAATACGTCATAAAGTGATATGCTTATATTGTTATAATTTTTTAACGATCGTCAGATGCAAAAAGTTTTTCCGCATCATCAACCGTCTTTCAAACAACCCGCAATCCATATGTTGCCGGCTTGCTGATATATTTCAGGTACAAAAAATCCCCGCAGCCTGATTGGCTGGGGGAAAATTTTATTGTTTGTTGATTTTTGCCGCGTCTTCCGAAAGCTTATCCAAACCGACAGCAAAGAAAATAACGATAACAAAAGCCAACACAAGAGCTATCGCTCCGGCAAAATAAGATGCCGTCTGCAAATCATAGAGCTGACAGGTTTTGCCGACAAGCATGAAATTGACGAACATCTTGAAGACCTGCTCTTTTTTCCGGAAAAACTTGCAGATGATGTCAATCACGAGAACGACGAGGCTGATTAAGACACCCGTCGGAGCCAGCACGACTGCCGCAATGTCAGGCAGCAGCATTGATAAAACAAACATCAGGAGAACAGCAAAGAAGAGTCCCCACGAGAGATTTCTTTTCATACACGATTATATTTAAGTAATTACTGAATAGCCGAACAATAGCACAATCCGACTGCAAATGCAACAGTTTTTTCAAAAATTATTTTGTGCCATACAAAAACCAGCGCAGTTTGGCTTTTGCCAGAGACATCGCCGCCCGCGTTGCCGGTGTGGAGCTCAAAGCATTCAACATCATAAAGTCATGGATAACGCCGTTAAATCGCACCGCAATGACCGGACATCCCGCTTCGTCAAGTTTGCGCGCATATTCTTCGCCTTCATCGCGCAAAACATCGTTTTCTCCCGTAATCACCAAAGCCGGCGGCAAATCGCGCAGTTCATCAACCGTTGCCATGAGCGGGCTGGCCTCTTTTGCCAAGCGTTTTTCTTCATCGGGCAGATATTGGTTCCAAAACCATTTCATCGCTTCTTTCGTCAACCACGGCCCGTTTTCAAAGGTCTGGTACGACTCGGTATCAAATCCCGCTGCCGTTACCGGATAAAGCAGCAGCTGAAAACAAACTTTCGGCATAAAACCGTTCTCTTTGGCCATGAGCGCCATTACCGTTGCCATGTTGCCGCCGACGCTGTCTCCGGCCACCGCCAAATGTTTGGTATCAAGGCCGTATTCGTTGCCGTGCTCTGCGATGTATTGCAATCCTTTAAACAAATCGTCCGTCACCTGCGGAAACTGCCCTTCAGGCGCCTGCGTATAAATCGGGAACACCACGCCCGCCGGAATATCCGCCGCCAATTCCGAAATCAACCGCCGGTGCGTCACATCATCACCCATAACCCAACCGCCGCCGTGGATATAATAAATTACGCCGACCTCACCCGTCAGCCCCGCCGGCTTAACGATAAGCAGTTTAAGCTTGCGGCCCCCGCTGACCGGAACATCAATTTTTAACGCCGTCACCCCCGGAACTTCCGCCTCCGTTTTCTGCACGTCCAGAAGCACTTGCCGTGCCTCCTGCGGCGTCAGCTCATATAACGGCTTGCCGCCTTTTTCATTCAAATTGTCAACAAATACTTTAACGTCGCGAAATAACTTTTCTTTTGCCATGTTTCATCTCCTTTTCTCCCTCTGAAATAGGATATCAAAAACCGTTTTCAAGCACCCGGAAAAGATAATTTACAATCACTTCTATTACCCCTTTTTACAGCGTCATTGCGAGGCACATGACGTCAGTCACATAATGCCGTGGCAATCCACAGACCAAAAGCCGTCAGGCTTTGCTTCTTCTCTCCCCGCTGGATTGCCGCGTCGTTCCACTCCTCGCAATGACTTTTTTAACTTGACATTAACCCTTCCTCGTTTATATTGATAAATGTCGGTAGAGATACCGTCAGGGCTGTAGTAGGCTCTCAAAGCATTTTCCTTGATGTAAGTCAGGGAGCTCTTGGCTATATATTGAAGGCCAAGAGAGTCATAGCTTTGTGATTTACTAACTCCCTGGCGCTGGATTATCCGGCGCCAATGTTTTTTTAATTTACTAAAAAATGGAGTTTATATCATGAGTAAAGTAACATTCAAATCACTGGAAGACATGCAGCAATATAGCAACAGCGGAACAAAGCTGTGCGATGACATCTGCGGCAGAATCAGCGGCATGCTGCTTCACCTGCGTGAAAGCCGCAGTTTAAGCAAACAAACCGTATCCGACGCCACCGGCATAAAGGTTGCCACAATCAAACTGGTTGAAAGCGGATGCAAACGGCTTAAATGGGGGCCGATTGCACGGTTAATGCGCTATTATGGCGTCTGGATAGAGTTGAAATTTATCGCCAAACCGCGGGAAATCAAACTTGATGAATTATTAAAATAAAACACGGCGCTCCTTCGGGAGCGTTTTTTTCTGGACTCTTGCTTAAAACCATGCTATACATTCTCAAAATCAAAATTATTAAGATATGGATAAAAATTTTTGGAAACGCAAAAAGCTTTCCGAATTCACGGACGTTGAATGGGAGGCAATCTGCATGCGCTGCGGCAAATGCTGCCTGACCAAAGGCGCAGACGACAGCACAATCTGGTTCACAAATAAAATGTGTGCAAAGTTTGATTTCCAAACCGGATGCTGCTCGTGTTATGCAACCCGCCTGAGCGAAAACTGCCTCAAAGTGGATCTGCGTTTGCTCACCGAAGAACCTCAGCTTCTGCCCGAAACCTGCCCCTATCGGCTGTTGCTTGCGGGCAAAGATTTGCCGGACTGGCACCCGCTCGTCAGCGGCAATCCGAACTCGGCGCATGAGGCAAAGCAAACGGTTCTGGAAATCCCCGAAGTCTATTCCGAAAAGGAATATGACGACTTTGTAACCCACATCCGCAACACCGATTGGCGGGAAAAGTCAGATGAAGAACGCGCGCAAGCGCTGCAGCAGCTTGACCGGTACGACCTCGTCTATATTGAGTCTTACCCCATTCCGCCGAAACCCTGATTAAAACTCCGAACAGATATTCTGTTCGGAGTTTTTTTAATAAAAAAAAACAGCCCCCGATTGAGAGGCTGTTATTTGACGTATGCGCCGGTTTGTTTAGCCGATCGCACCGTTACGGTGGCGGAGAGCTGCAAGACCTTTGGCCCCCAGAGCGATGTAGCCGAACACGGCCGCAACAACAAGACTCCAGGCGGCTGCATCTTTGTGGCCGTGCCAGTCTAAACACCAGAACACGACGACACCTATTGCAGCAAGTCCTAGAAAGACTACCCACACAATTTCAAGTTTCTTTGTCATAATAAATTTTTTTTATGAGATTAAACAAAATACTGTGCGACAAATCCCTCAGACAAAAATCGCCATCGGTCAAACACAGTAATATCTAAATTCTTAAATACAGTCATAATATATCACATTTTCAGGATACATGCAAGCAAAATATTTTTCCTTATAAAGCGCATCCCCGAACTCATTGTTACCATAAAAAATATTGTATTTTTAAAGTCTGAAAGTATTGACATCTATGATATTTTACCACTTGTAAAATTTTTTAATACAGGTTTTAATAGTGGAAAAATAGGATTTGTTGCCAAAGAGACTTTTGATGAAACCTGCAAACGCAAGGAATAATCATTAATCTGAACCAATAAGAGGAGATAATATAAATGAAAACCTTTTTACAAAACTTGCTTATTGTCGGAGGAATTTATTTTATTATCTCCTTTTTAATACCGACATCGGAAAATACTGTTGCTGAATTGCTTGACGCCGCTTTTTTTCTTATATTTATCCTGACTATATTGATATTGGCTTTTAAAAAAGAATTCAAATTTATAAAAAAATTACATAACAAAATGCCCAAAATTTGTAATTATCTTAAAGCCCTGGGTACCGCACAAATTTTTGCCTTATTTTTTATCATGATTCCCGGAATGATTGACGGTTATAACACCGCACAGGCAAAATATAACGGAAGTGAATACGATTCAACCAATCAAGAATATCTTATTAATGCCGCTGCTGCTTTTTTCATTATTTTAGTATTGGCTCTGCTATGGGCAACATACGAAAATTTTATTAAACCGCGTCTGAAAAAATAACGTATTTTCCCGCCCGCCTCTCGTTTATAGTCAAACCCGCTTTCTGTGGGTTCGCGTCCCCAAACTTATTGTCACCATTAAAAAAGCCCCCAAGGGAGAGCTTTTTTAATGATAGGACCGAACCGAAAATTCACAAACTGATTTTTATTTTAGTTTAAATTAAAATTAAATTATGATAGAATAACTTTACATTCTAATCAAATCGGAGGCCAATTAATGAATTTTGAAAAACTAAACGAAGCCAATTGCCGCATCAGCGACATCCGAAATAATGATAAAATTTTAGTAGGCGGCTCTTTTTCTGGTGCACTTGATTTAGCTGTTACTGCTGATATTGATAATTTTGAAAAATTTTTTAAAACAGTTGAAAAAAATGCTTCCAACTTTCAAAACAACGAAAATATGAAAAAATGGCTGAATAGCTTTGTCCCTGATTTTGATGCCGGAACATTTTCCCATATGTGGGCTTTTGATAATGTTTTAAGAAGAATGTACCCGAATCTGTCTTCTGATATTTCCAATCGAAACAGTTTTTATGATAAAGAAGGAAGCCAATCGCTATCTCAATCTTTTGAAGCGGGTATCTGTGCCTGCGCAGAGATAGCAATCTTGGCTCAATCATATTTCCAAAAACAGGGGATTGAAACTAAATATTTTGGTGGTGAATTATTGCGTTCACCCAACGACGAGTCTGGTGAACCTCATAGTTTCATTACAATCAAAACCGAAAAAGATGATTATATTTATGATCCTGCAAATCCGATGCTAGACTCCGGTATGTATTTACCGCGGATATCCACTATAGAAGCCACACCAGCCCAAAAGAAACAGTTTGAAAATAAGATACACACTGAAGACAGCAGTAGAAGAAATTGTGCATTTTTAGAAGCTAAAAACATAATAACAAAACACAGCTTGTATTACGGTTGCGGTGATGGTGGGGAATTCATGTCTCCTTCTTTTATTATTTCTAAAAATAACATACAAACCCCATACATAAAAGAACATGGTCGGTAATAACCTATTGAAAATAACCATTAAGAAAGCCCCCATAACGGGAGCTTTTTTAATGGTGGCAGCGGCGGGACTGACCTCATTTCATTCGGCCGCACGGGCGCTCATCGGCTTATCGCCGACCGGCGTTCTCCCGCCCGCCTCTCGCTTGTAGTCAAACCCACTTTTGTGGGTTCGCGTCCTCAAACTTATTATCACCATTAAGAAAGCCCCCATAACGGGAGCTTTTTTAATGGTGGCAGCGGCGGGACTGACCTCATTTCATTCGGCCGCACGGGCGCTCATCGGCTTATCGCCGACCGGCGTTCTCCCGCCCGCCTCTCGCTTGTAGTCAAACCCACTTTTGTGGGTTCGCGTCCTCAAACTTATTATCACCATTAAGAAAGCCCCCATAACGGGAGCTTTTTTAATGGTGGCAGCGGCGGGACTCGAACCCACTGCCCACAGTTTAGGAAACTGTTGCTCTATCCTGATGAGCTACGCCGCCAACCTGCATCTTTTATAAATAACGCCATATAATTTTGCAAGCATAATTTTCACTTGCCGCCGCAGATTTTTTATTTTATGATAGGATAACAAATCGGAGCAGCTTATGAAAAAAACGATTTATAAAATCTTCACTTTCGGCATTCTCGCCATATCAGCCTTATTGGCATATTGCTTATACGAACCGCACACTCTTGAAGTCACCCGATATACCCTCAGCGCGCCCGAACTTTCAGGTGTCAAAATCGTATTTGCCGCTGATTTTCATGTTGCGCCGAATGATGACAAGCGCATAGACAACATCATTTCCGCAATTAACCGTGAACAGCCCGATATTGTCATTTTGGGCGGAGACTATGTCAAAGGGCATAAACAATCATCTTCCATGCCGATTGATAACATTACCGCCAAGCTTTCCGACATCAAATCTCCCGCAGGTATATACGCCGTTCTCGGCAACCATGATATATGGTACGGCAAAAACGCCGTGGCCGCTGCCTTTAAGAAACATAACATAACAATTTTGGATAATCAAAACATCCTTTTAACCGTCAAAAAACAACATATAACGCTTGTTGGCATCAGCGATATGGCAACTGATAAGCCGGATTTTATCAAAGCTTTTCAAAATGCCGCCGCACCTGCAATATTAATCTCCCATTCGCCGGACATTTTCCCGCAAAGCCCCAAAACCGTATTAACGCTGGCAGCACACACGCACGGCGGACAAATCCGGCTGCCTTTCATCGGCGCACCTGTCGTCAATTCCGCATACGGTAATCGCTATATGAACGGACTCATCCGCGAAAACGGCAAAACCATGATTGTCAGCAAAGGCCTCGGCACCAGCATTTTGCCTGTCCGCTTCAACTGCCGCCCCGAAATAGCTGTTATAACCTTCAACTGACGACAGCACCGATATAACTTGACAAAACATTTTCCAACGCCTACAAAAACAACATAACATCCTATTTTTATGTTTAATTCTTAACTTCAATCATTATGAAACACGTAAACAATGAGGTAATCTATCAGATTTACCCGCTGACGTTTAACTATGCCTCGGGCAGCAAAAGCGACCCATACAAAGGGGCTTACGGTAACCTCAAAGGTATCACCGCCCGCGCCGCCTATGTGGCTTCTCTCGGCGTAGATACCATCTGGATAACCCCGTTCTATCCGTGGGGCGGAACCGGCTTCGGCTATGACATCACCGACTACACGGCAATCGCCCCGATGTTCGGAACCGTGGAAGACTTCGCCGAGCTCTGCGAAACGTATCACGCTCTCGGCATCCGTGTCATCATTGACCAGGTGTACAATCACTGCGCTGAAACGCATCCGTGGTTTCAAAAAAGCATTTTGAGGGAACCGCCTTACGATGAGTACTTCGTCTGGGCAGACGCCAAAGGCTTTGACGAAAACGGAACGCCGCTGCCGCCGAACAACTGGATGTCCATCTGGAACAGCGACGGCCCGAGTGCCTGGAGCTGGAACGAAGAACGGCAACAGTTTTATCTGCACAGCTTTGACCGCAGCATGCCGAACCTGAACATCAACAATCCTGCCGTTCAGGACGAGCTGCTGAAAATCGCCGAACACTGGTTTAACCTCGGAGCCGACGGTTTCCGTCTGGATGCCGCCACACATTACGCCTGCGACCCGCTGCTTCGCGATAACCCGCTTGATGAAGACGGCGGTCAAATTCGTATGTACGACATCAACTCGGAAAACGGCAGCCTGTTCATCAACCGCCTGAAAGCACTCGGCGAAACCTATTCGCCCGCCAAAACGCTGCTTGCGGAATACTGGTACGGCAAAACGCCGCAAGGTATGGAAAAAGCCCGTGAAATCGGCAAAAACAGCGGTTGCGACGCCTTCTTCACCGGCGCCCTCAACGGCGGAATCAAAGATTTCATAAGCTCTGTTTCTGACGACCTGAGCGTCTTCCCGCTCGGCGAAAAGCTCAACTGGGCATTCGGCAATCATGATCTGGAGCGCGCAGCCACCCGCATTTTCGGTGAAAATTTCACACCTCAGAAAATGTCTTTGCTGATGAGCCTGCTCACCACGCTTCCGGGGAGTATCTGCTTCTTTCAGGGCGACGAGCTCGGACTTCCGAACCCTATTGACTTTGAGGCCTGCAAAAATCCTGACAACGACCCGCTCGGCATCTGGACACCGTTCACTATGCCGTGGGACGCCGGAAGAGCAGGATTTGCGATGACTGACATGTCGGATGATTCGAGCCGCAATATGGCGCTGCACCCGGACGACAGACAGTATGCGCTGGCCGCATCCAACCAGACTGCGGAAACCTCAACGCTGGAACAGACAAAGAAATTCATTGCCGCCCGCAAAAACGGCATCTTTGACCGTTACGGCGAAATGATTTTCCTGCCGTCTCATTACGAAGACGTCATCGTTTTTATCCGCACGGTTAAAGACAGCAACGCCCAAATGCTCTGCATTTATAATTTCAGCGACAAGGAAATCCCCGCCTCATACAGCAGCATAACCTGCCTCGTTGCGCCTGAAAGCATGAAGCACTTCCGCATCGGTTGACCTCATTCTGCACAAAACGCCATAGAACATTCTATGGCGTTTTTCTTTATCTGAAATCGGAGTTTCACAAAATTACCCTGCCGCTTTTATCAACTCTTTGGCATAATCGCTCTGCGGTGCGTTAAATATATCCGTTGCCGTTCCGAACTCTACTATTTCCCCGCTCTTCATCACTGCTACTTCGTGCGAAATTGCCCGAACCGCCCGCATATCGTGCGAAATAAACAAATAGGCAATGCCCGTTTCCTGCTGTATTTTTTTCAACAGCCTGATAATCTCCGCCTGAACCGTTACATCCAGTGCCGATGTCGGCTCATCCAATATCATTATCTTCGGCTCAACGGCCAAAGCGCGCGCAATCGCGATACGCTGTCTCTGCCCGCCCGAAAATTCATGCGGATACTGTGTCAGCAAATCTTTCCCCGCCAGACCGACGGCTTTCAGAATTCGGCAGACTTTTTCTTTCCTTTCGCTTTTACTCAATTTCGGAAAGTGAACCGCAATCCCCTCCCCGACAATCTCTTCAACCGTCATCCGCGGATTAAGCGAATTATACGGGTCTTGGAAAACAACCTGCACATTTTTCCTGAAATCTTTTTCATTGCTTATGCGTACAGATTTCGCCGTCAGAATTTCCCCTTGATATTTTATCAAATCCGCCAGGCACATCCCGAGTGTTGTTTTGCCGGAACCCGATTCGCCGACAATGCCCAGTGTTTTCCCCTCATACAGCGATAATGAAACGTTCTTAACCGCTTTAATCTCTTTAACTGTTTTGCCGAATAAGTTTTTCTTTAACGGAAACGAAACGGATATATGCCTCGCTTCCATCAGCTTGCGGGCTTTGTAATCAGCTAAAAACGCGGTTTTATTGAAAGCATTCAATAACTCTTTGGTATACGGATGCACGGGCGCATTAAAAATATTGCCGACGCTTCCCTGCTCCACAATCACGCCCTGCCGCATGACAATAACTCTGTCCGCAATCTTTCTGACCACATTCAAATCATGAGAAATAAAAATCACTGCCATATTGAATTTCTCTTTTAAGCGCAGCAACAACTCCAAAATCTGCTTCTGCACCGTCACGTCGAGCGCGGTTGTCGGCTCGTCCGCAATCAAAACCGCCGGACGGTTGGCAACCGCCATCGCAATCATAACCCGCTGCCGCTGCCCGCCGGAAAGCTCATAAGGATATGCGTTCATCCTCTCTTTCGCATTGTCAATCCCCGCCAGCCGCAAAAGATAACGCGCGCGCGCAAATGCCTTTCGTTCCGACACTTTTTGATGCAGCATAATCACTTCCGCAATCTGTCTGCCCACAGACATCAGCGGATTGAGCGAACTCATCGGCTCCTGAAATATCATGCTTATTTTGTTCCCGCGGATATTCTGCCATTCTTCTTCGCTCAACGCCGTCAGTTCCCGCCCTGCAAATTCAATGGAATTTGTGCTTTTATACAAAACTTTCTTGGGATTAATCAAGCCCATAAGCGACAGCGCGGTCACCGACTTGCCCGAACCCGATTCACCGACAATCGCCAGTACCTCACCTTTATTGACGGCAAAGCTGCTGTTGTAAACGGCCGAAAACAATCCGCCGTCTTCACGGAGAAAACGCACATTCAGGCTTTTAACTTCTAATATTGTTTCCGTCATCTCGCCCTCTTATCTATGGCGTCGCGCACGCCCTCGCCGATAAAAATCAACGCCGTTAACAGCACGGAAAGCGTCGCAAATATACTCAGCCCTATCCACGGCGCATGCAGATTATCTTTGCCCTGACGGACCAAATCGCCGAGTGACGGATATTCCTGCCCCAGCCCTAAACCCAAAAAATCAAGTGCGGTCAAAGCGGTAATTGCCCCGGCCATAATAAACGGCACAAATGTCACCGTCGTCACCAATGCATTAGGCAATATATGCCGCCGCATAATCCGGAAATTGCTGACACCTATGGCTTTCGCCGCTCTGACATATTCAAAATTGCGCGCCCGCAAAAATTCCGCCCGCACCATTCCCGTCAGTTCCGTCCACGAAAACAAAAGCAAAATCAACAAAAGCGTCCAAAATGTCGGAACAAAAACACTTGCGGCAATTATCAAAATAAACATCTGCGGCATGGAATCCCATATCTCAATAATACGCTGCAAAACAATATCCGTCCTGCCGCCGAAATACCCCTGCACGGCGCCGGCCAAAATGCCGATAAGGGAAGAAAACAAAGTAAGCAGAAAAGCAAAAGCAAAAGACAAACGGATACCGTACAACAAACGCGCCGCAATGTCTCTCCCTTCTTCGTCAGTCCCCAGCCAATGCCGTTTGGACGGCGGTGCCGGAAACGGTTCGTTGAGCTCATAATCCACCGTATTATATGAAAACTCTATCAACGGCATAATCATATAGCCGTCTTCTTCAATATTGTTTTTAATAAACTCATCTTTATAGTTTGCTTCGGTCGGGAAATCGCCGCCGAACCGCGCATCCGTATAAACTTTAAAAACCGGAAAATAGTACTCACCCTGATATTTCAAAAGCAAAGGCTTGTCATTAGCGATAAACTCGGCAAAAACCGACAACAGCAAAACAAACGCCAACAATGCCAGCGCTGTTTTGGATCTCTTGTTTTTCAGATACCTGCCTAACCGCATGATGCCTGCCTTTTTATTGTTTACCCGCATATACTGATTTATTTTTATGTTGAGACAAGCTTTTATTCAATAATTAACTGTAATTTATTCTACGCTTTCTTGCTTTGCCTCTTCCGCGCCGTCAACGGAATCTTCTGTTACAACCGACTCTTCCGGCGCAACATTTTCTGCAACCGATTCTCCTGTATTATCTTCTTTAACCGGTTCCGCACCTGACACATTGTCAGCGTCCGTAATTTCCGCCGCATCGACCGTTACTGCCGGATTTTCCGTGTCAGATATTGTTTCCGCGACTGTTTCAACAACCGTCTCCCCGGCAGCCGGCTCGTCAACAACTGCAACCGGTTGTTCAGTACCCGCCGCAGATAAGGAAACGTCCTCGGTAATCGAACCGGTCGTTTCGTTTTCGGAAATATCATCGGCCGACGCGTCGCTTTCAACAGCTTCGGGCTCAGTCTCCGCTGCTGCCGCTTCCGTTTCCGGCACAGGGACAGCGGCTTCGACGGCCTCTGTTTCCGTTTCTGATACAGCCTCTGCGGCCACAGCTGCTTCGGACTCGACTTTCACTGTTGCCGGCACGGGCACTGCAACCTCTGCCGGCGCAACCTCCGCATCCTGTACGGGCTTTACCTCAACATCCGGCTTCGCTTCTTCAACTGCTTCCGCAGCAGCCGGTACCGTCCCCGGGGTGTCGGATTTATTTTTCTGTCCGCTGTTCAAATAGGCTTTGCGGGCTTCGGCTTCCTCCTGCATTTCCCTTCTGACGCGTTCTTCAATCATGCGTTCCCTTTTTGCCTGATAAAACGGACTGTTATTTTTAAATTCCTCATACCAGTCACGATAGTTTTCCGCAATATTTATAATGCGCCCGCCGCGGATAACCGCATTGTTAATCAGATTCTGTTCCAGATTAAACATTTCGTTTGTCGACATTTTCATATTTTCAAGCGAATAGCAGACATCATTTCCCGTTATCAATGATTTTGTAATATCACTCGCCAGACAAATCACGGTATTAACTAAAAAGGCGGGAGACTGTGCTTTGCGTATACCCAAACTGACAAGTTTGTCCGACACAAAATTTTCATACTGACCGGCCGTCATGCCCGAAAATTCTTTAATCGTACTTAACCCCTGTACAATAACATCGGTTCTTTTGCTTTTTTCATCCTGCAAAAAGTCTTCCATAAACATCTGCATCAAACCGATAACGCACTTTGCCTGATCGGCATAAGCCTGCCTTTTGGCATCAATGCCGCCCCGCATAAGTGAATTGTCTTTCATTGCGACCCACTCTTTCCGCGGTTTAATATTGCAAAATTCATCGTAAATATAAATATCCGAAGGCAGATCGACATACGCCATATAGGCAACACCGCTGCCGTCTCTGCCGTAATCTCCGCTGACGCGGTCAAACAGTGCCGCGCTGCCTTCTTCCGAAACGCGGCGGTTTTGTGAAATAACTTTAAACCCGCGCAGAGAAGACGAATCAATCATCATCTTGGCAACAGAATTCAAATCTCTGCTGTTAATGCTCAAAACCCATTCGCCGAGCAACGCATATATATTTTTCTCCAACGTGCTTTTTTTATCATACAGCGGAACTGTTTTATACGCTTTTTCCACACAGCGGTCCGTATCCATTTTATCTTTATTGTAGCAGAAATTAAATTCAGGCATCGGGTACGTGCTGATTCTGTATCCGCCTTTTTTGAGTTCCTGATACAAACGGTTTTCTTCCAACCCGAAAGTATTCAATCCGCCGTGAATAAAATTCCAATCATTGAGAATTTCGGCATATCCCCTGATTCCGCTTGCCGTACTGGTATAATCAACCTGATTGTAAATATCCACTATATTGCTTACCGTATTGTTTTTCTGCACAAAGGCATTAGGATAAATTTCAAAATCATTAACCGCATAAAAGCCTATCATCAAATCGCGCAGTTCTCGGAAATTAACATCTTTGACCGTGCTTAAAAAATGATAAGAAGGAAATCTCGGCAACATGAAATATATCAGGCTGTTTCCGTTTTTATCTGCGGCTGTATTGTTAAAATCTTTTGTCACGATATATTCATCGGTCGGACGCTTCACATCAAATTCCGCAAACGTTATGCCGGCAATGATCGAAGAAGCCAGGGCAAAACAAAACAAAATAATCGGAAATGTATAACCGAAAGCAAAAAAGATTATAAGGCCTAAAACCAATGCGACCAAAACAGCGGAAGGTATAAAGCCGATAAAGGTTAAAGCGCTGGCGTGTTGCTGCAGCCAGGTTTCAATAAAGGTATCAATATTAAACAGCGCAAACTGATTAAAAAACACCAGCGTTAAAGCCATTGTCAAGAGGGCGCAGACAATATTCTGCGCCAGCCCCGAAAAAGACAATAAAAGCATCAAAACCAACGCACCGGCAAAAAAACCGCCGATTATCCATACAATAGCCTCATTCGGTACGCCGCCTTCAAAAACCTTGCCGTTAACGGAATAAACAAACATTATAAAATCCAGAGCAAACAAAAGCGTAAGGTATAAAGCTCTGAATATTCTGTCATAAAAACTGTTTGCCCCGTTAAGCAGCCGCAAAACAAAAGCTGATTTCTTCTGAACTTTTTTAGTCGTATTAACGCCGGTTACCATAATTACCTCTATTCAAAAATGATATATCTGACATTACCGCATATTGTTAAACAAAAAATTAACAAATACCGGAGAATGTAAAAATATAACTTATCATATCTCTTGAAATTTTAAAAATTGCCGTTATAATCAAAAAAGTTTTGGTCTTGACCGAAACTATGATACGAAAAGCCGTATGAAATAGATATATTGGACCCGGGGGCGGTACCCGGCGCCTCCACCAGTTTTTACGGGGGCGAAACAGGTTTGACAGTATATAGTAAAGATATGTGGGCTGTATCCGGCAGGATACCACCGTTACCGGTTCAAATCAAATAAACGCAAATGATAATTTTGCACCTGTTGCCGTAGCCGCATAAGGCAAAGCAGCAAACTCAAATTCTTTAAGCTTTGGTTAGCTTAGAGTGGGGAAGGAGCCGCCCAGCAACAGAACGGCTCGTTTTGTTTAATGTTATAACAGGCGGCAGAAATAAAGATGACTGAATTCGTAAGCGACATCAATTATGATAAACTGATAGAAAAAGCATTAAAGCAGGTTGTTGTTGAGGCTTTAAAAATTGCCGAAGAGCAGGGTTTACCGGGAGAAAACCATTTTTACATCACTTTCAAAACCGACCATCCGGATACAATAATTTCCGATGAATTAAAAATCCAATACCCCGAAAGCATGACCATCGTCTTGCAGCACCAATATTCCAACCTGATTGTCAGTAACAATTATTTTTCCGTTGAACTCAGTTTCGGCGGCCGCTTGCAAACATTGCTTATCCCTTTTGACGCAATCACTTATTTTGCGGACCCTTATGCCAAATTCGGATTAAGCTTCTCATTTTACGAAAACGGCGACGTGCACTCGCTGGAAGATTTGGAACCGGAAAAGAAAGTTTCCGGCGAAACCGCACAAATCATTTCTTTTGACAGTTTCCGAAAAAAATAATGAAAAAAATCTCTGTAATCATCGCCGGACGGCATGCAACCAGCGTTACGCTGGAAGACGAGTTTTATGAAGCGCTGTGCCGACTTGCCGCAGAAAAAGGCATTTGCGTCAACCGTCTTATTACCATGATTGACTCCGAGCGCTCAACAACAAACCTGTCATCGGCATTAAGGCTTTATGTTTTAAAATCATTGCAGGAAAAGCTTTTATCGCGTTAAAATAAATCAAATTCGTCAAATTCTTCTTCGCTCTTAACGGCAGAAGAGGAAGTTATACCTGAATTTTGCGACACCGGTGCAGGAAGAATATCTTCCTTTATGACAGCTGCCTCCGGCACGGATACCGCCGCTTTTTCTGCCGCATCAGGTTCAGCCTTTTCTTTTGCTTCTTCTTTTTCGCCATACCCTTTCAAAACTTCGGCCAAACCGCCGACCGTACCGGAACTCTGGTTTAAGACGCTCTCTTTGTCATCTCCGCCGGCCGCTTCCGCACTATTCCCCGCTTTTTTTCTCTTAAATCCGCCGCGTCTTTTCAATTCAGCCGTTTTTTCTTCGACCTTATCTTCTCTGACAATTTTTTTATTATAATTCTCGCCTTTATATCTGTCAGCATCTTCGACCTCCCGTTGCAAATCCCCCGAAAGTAAACCGGTTCCTTCTGCAACAGCCAAATTTTTAACCGCTTTCAAACGCATTTCGTCGTATTTATTTTTATACCATTCGGGAACTTCTGCAAATGTTTTACCCTCGGAAAGCGGATAGTAAAGCGCCATACCGGCAATACCCGCAAGCAGAACCGTTACTGCCAGCGGATGTTTCAAAACATAAAGCACGGCAAACAGCGGAAACGTAATCACCCGCAACACAATATAAAAAAATTTAAATAATCCGCTTCTTTCCCTGAATTCCGCCATGCTGCCGCCTTTCATATTATTTCATGCCGATATCATACGCCATTTTGCTTAATAACTGCTTAATAAGCAAAATTATTCCTGATACCGCCACCTGCCGGTCTGTTCATCTTTCACGCACCGGCGCCGATCATATTCCGGTTTTAATCTGTAAATAACATTAAATTCCGTCCGGTCATAATAACGCGCAATCAAATCCGGATTAACGTAATGCACCACCTGCGGATGGCCGCCCTCGCTTGCAAACTTATTAAAATAACTTTTCCCGAAAACAAATTTCGGTTTCAGCTCTTCAATCAGCTTATTGATATTCGGACGCGGGCTGATTCCCGTCTGTTCGCCGATAACGTCCAACTGCCCGATAAGCTGCCAATAATATGCCGGATCTTTGCCGAATATATTATACATCATGCCGTCGCCGTTAAAAACATAATCGCACGGCGTAATTTGGCGGGAAACGTAATCCGGCAGATACGGCCGGTCTTTCCCTTTTTCTATTTGTTGCATATGATAAACGGCCGCCTTATACAAAAAATAATAAAGCACGGCGGCAAAAACAAAACGAACGCAGCGATTTTTCCCGTCAAGTTTATACAAGACCGGCACACCGCTTAACACCGCAAAGTAAATCAACGGCCAGTAATAATATGAATACGGTGAAAAATACAACGTACGCTGTAATAATTCACTCACAAACAAAAGTATTGTTACCTGCCAATATTTATTGCCGGAAAAAATTCCCCATAAAGAACCCGAAACGCCCAGATAAACCCAGACCAGCATTAATGTCGGTAACGCCGCTATCCGGCTTTTTTCGAATCCGGCCGCCAAATTAAGATTAAACGTATAGTTTGACAGATAGTACAACTCTATCATATCATAATGGTATAAATAATATAAAAAACCGCACCCGCCGATAAACGGCATAATCAGCGCCTTTAGCATATCAGGCGTTTTAATCTCATTTTTTTTCCAAAAATATAAAATGCATAAGCCCAAAACCGCCAGCGGGAAAAGCGCTTTCTGGGCAAACAAATAGCTGATAAAAAACCACAAAAAAGCCGCTGACAGCTGAAACGTTTTTTTATCTCTCAAATAAGAAAACAAATAATACATTCCGCCCATAAGGCAGAAAAGCATATAGTTATCGGGACGAAAATCAATAGCATACAGCTTGTACCCCGGCGTCGCAATCGCCGCTGCGGCTGCCAGCCCCCAAAGTTTATTGCTTAAAAATTCCGCGCTTATGCGATAGACATAAACTAATGATTTCAAAAATACCAGAAACGATATAAAACAGACAACCTCGGAGATTGTCGCATTATAAGCAAACATCTTTATCAGCGGTGCAAATATATACCACAACAAAGGATTATGATGCTGAAAAAAGTCTCGGTAGGGAACCTGCCCTAAGGCAATCATAAAACCGGAATGGATATGCTCAACATTGTCACCGTTCTGCGTAGGAACGTATGTCAGTACCAGCGAACAAAGAATTGCCGCCGCCGCCAAATCAAGGGCAAAGGCAGCCGGCGGCACATATCGGATAACCCATTTTTTCAAACAAGAAAAATTAAACTTAATTTTCATCACCCCTGCCCGTCAAACCGACTGCCTAAACCGTTCCGCCCCGAAACGCCGGCAGACAACCGGCGTTTTGTTTTTTCGCATTATCTGATAGGCAACACATCTCCATTGCCATTAACGCCATTTTTTTACGGCATTAATGTTGCGGCGATAGCCCTCGCTGTTTGCCATGTCTTCAATATCGGCAGGCAATCGGCTGCGCCAGTTCGGAAATTTATCTATGTCAGTCCCCGGCAGATTTTGAATTTTCATGGAGTGGAAAATATCTTCCGGCTGCAACATAAAGACCTCGCTGTTTGTCTTCGCCATATATGAATGGACGGCTTCTTCAATGCCTTCCGGATAACCGTCGCCATACAGATAATCCGAACAGCGGTACTTGTCCTGCGGCCAAACGCCTTCCCTGTCCAGCGCCTGCAACAGCAGCCTGCGTTCATGCTCGCGCCAGCTGTAACCGTTACGCATTTCCTCTTCCGTAAACAGTCCCAAATCTTTCATTGTGCCGATATCGCTGCCGTACCACCAGGCTTTAAGCGGCGGCATGTCATGCGTGCCGACGGAAGCAAAATATTTTGTTTCATATTCATGCGGCGCTTTCAGCGTACCGTTCTCGTCTTTGCGTTCCACCCACAAAACGCCGAGCGAATAAATATTGCGTTCGGTAAGCATATCTTGGAAACCGCCCGCAACATTGCCGATGCATTCTCCGACAACAACGCATTTATTTAAGTAACTCTCCAATGCCAAAATATTCATCATATCTTCTACATTATAGAGGATATACGTCCCTTCGTCACCGTTATCAGGAATAATATACAAACGGGAAAGTCCCATCACATGGTCAATTCTGACCGCACCGGCATAGCGCATATTTGCCCGCAGAATACGGATAAACGGTTTATAGCAGCGTTCTTTTAATTCAAACGGATTAAACGCGCCCAAACACCATTTCTGTCCCGTCGGGAAATAATTATCCGGCGGAGCACCCGCACCGCTGCCCTGAACATAAAGGTATTTATCGCCCCAAACTTCCGCGCTGTCTTTGGAAACACCTACCGGCAAATCGCGGTATAAACCGATAACAAGATTGCGCTCTTTGATTTTCTTTTCCACCAACCGCAGCTGACGGTCTGCTTCAAACTGCAAAAACTTGAAGAAATCCACCTCATTTTCATGTTCTGCCGCAAACTTTGCCACGCCGCTGCCCAAAGCCGAACTCACTGAATTCTCCCACGCCTTGGTTGCTTTATTGCCGAGTTTAACTCTCTCTTCGCCGATGGCCTGAAATACCGCCAGACGGTGCAGTTCTCCGGTATCTGCAGCTTTGAAACTCTCAAATTCTTTGGCATATTCGCTGTCGGCATTGGCTCTCACCCGCGCGTATATATTGCGCAAAGCTCTAATCTTTGCATTATAAATAGACGTATAGTCAATATTCTCCTTCTCTTTGGCAAACCAAATTGCTGCACCGTCTTTATCGCCTTCCTCATAATAAGGCACCTTCTCCACATCAATATAAATCGGGTTCAAAAACAGCCTGCTGACCGAAGCATACGGACTTGCCGCTTCGGGATAGTCATGCAGCAAAACATTCAGCGGATTAAGCCCGATAACGTCACCGCCGCTGTCTGCCAGCAAATCGACCATATTTTCCAAATCCGTAAAATCGCCCACACCCCAGTTGCGGCGGCTTTTAAGGGAATAAAGCTGTATGGCAAAACCGAAGAGTTTTTCTTTTCCCTTTTTATCCAAAGCGTAGCATTCTTTCGGCGCAACAGCCAGCATTGATTTATATTCGCCCTTTACCGTTTTGACTTTGAAATCGTAGTAATCGGGAGCCAAATCCGTTTCCACGCGACCCGACAGTTTAACATAGGTTTTTCTGCCCTCGTCCCGACGCTCCGATTCGGTAAAGCTGACAGTAAGCGGCTGATATTTTTTGCCGCCTTCTTTGGCATAACTGACGGAAATTTTCCCTTCTGCTTCCTCCTTTGTCAAAACTATATCAAAAGCTTTATCATCCGTTGTCACGACATAAACGGCATCCAACGCATTTTGCCAGCGTTTCTTTTCCAAACGATCCAACGATTTTTTAATCTCGTCTTCGTTCTTGGCGCCATAACCGAAATTCTCAATAAAATATCTCAACTGCTCATCCGAAACCGTACTGGTTTTAATCGTACCGCAGCCATACGTATAACTCGTACAGATATTCAGTTTTTCAGCCAGCTTTTTTAATAGTTCAGTCATACATAATCTCCTACTTTTTTATTTCAAAACAAAGTACCGACCATGCCGGCACCCAAATTTCGGCTCCCGCCGCCAAGCGTTCCGCCTCAAATTTATCGGAACTGTCCGACAGCAAATTCCATTTATATGTTCTTTTAAGATGCGGCAGCTTCCATTTAACGTTATTCGCATTGGCATTTAAAATAACCATAAAAAATTTTTCATGCTGTGAAACCACATAAGAAAGTGCCCGGCGGTTATGCCGCATCCACTCGTCTTGCGTAAACTCGGTTCCGGCTTCCGTATACCATGCCAAATCTTTAACCCCATGCTTCGGGTCAACGACCGTACCCGTAAAGAAATTTTTGCGGTTAAAAATTCCCATCCTTTTACGCAGTTTAATCAGTTTTTTTATAAAACGGATATTTTCTATCTCTTCGCCGCCCAAAGCTTCCCATACCAAATATGAAATGGCATTATCCTGACAATAAGCATTATTGTTGCCGAACTGCGTATTCAAAAACTCATCTCCCGCACGGATAATCGGCGTTCCGAAAGACAAGAGCAGCGTGCTCATCATTGCCCGCCGGCGCAGCTTGCGGTTTTCCTCCACCTGCCGGTCCGTACTCAAACCCTCAATGCCGGAATTATAACTCCAGTTTGCATCCGTCCCGTCGCGGTTGTCTTCACCGTTGGCATAATTATGCTTATGATTGTAGCTTACCAAATCATTAAGCGTCATACCGTCATGCACGGCAATATAATTCATCGAACTCCATATAGTACGCTTACTCGGCCCGAAAATATCGCTGGAACCGGAAATCCGGCTTGCCAGCTCGCCGACCTGCCGTTCATCTCCCCGCCAAAAACGCCGCACGACATCACGATAGCGGTCGTTCCATTCCATCATTCCCGGAGGAAAAGCCCCGAGCTGATAACCGCCGATTCCGATATCCCACGGTTCTGCGGCTATTTTTACCAACTGCAAAACTTCATCCTGCCGGACAGACATCAGAAAACCGCTGTTTTGATTAAATTCTTCCCTGACCCGTGCCAGCGAAGTCGCCAAATCCAGCCTGAATCCGTCCACGTGCATTTCTTCCACAAAATAACGCAGAGAGTCCATAACCAAGGTCAATACATACGGATTCTGCAAATTAAACGAAGCGCCGCATCCGGTGCTGTCATAGTAATAACGTTTATTCGCCGCACTTAATGTATAGTAGCTTTCATTGTCAATACCGCGATAACACAAAGTCGGTCCCAGATGATTGCCTTCAAAGGTATGGTTATACACCATATCCAAAATAACTTCCATTCCGTTCTCATGAAATCGCTTGACCATTTTTTTGAAACCGTCGCTTTTGGTTCCGGATTGATAACTTGGTTCCAACGCAAAAAAGCTCAGCGTTTCATATCCCCAATAATTATCCCGTTGTCCGGCGCTCTTCTCACCCATAAATGCATTGACCGGCATCAGCTCAACCGAAGTCACACCGAGCCAGTTCAGGTAACTGCAAACACTGTGGCTGGCAAGCCCTGCGAACGTGCCGCGCTTGCTGTCCTGCACTTTCGGATGCAATTTGGTAAAACCTTTAACATGCAACTCATAAAAGACCGATTTGGCAGGGTCAACCTGCGGCGGGCAGTCGCCGCCCCAGTCAAAATCACTCTCGCCGACGACAACAGACTTCGGAACATACGGTGCACTGTCGAGCGTTGAAAACGATAAATCTTTATCCGGACTTTCCGTATCATAGCCGAATATCGCTTTGTGCCATATCAACCGTCCGATAATCCTTTTGGCATACGGGTCAAGTAACAGTTTGTTCGGGTTAAAACGCTTACCGCGCGCCGGCTCGTACGGACCGTAAACGCGATAGCCGTAAACCTGCCCCGGCTTAACGCCTTCAAGATAAATATGCCAGATATTGTTTTCCACGACAGGAAGCGCATATCGGGCTGTTTCTTTAACGCCGCTTTTGTCAAACAAACACAATTCAACCCGTGTTGCCCCGGCAGAAAACAAAGCGAAATTCACCCCCCATTCGTCAGGCGTCGAACCTAACGGATATGATCTTCCTTCCCAAACTTTAATATCCGGCATATCACCTCTCTTATACGTTTTGCCTTAATATCTGATGTGCTTCAACACGATTGTTGAAAGCGGCGGCAGCGTCAGCTCAACAGAGTGCGGACGTCCGTGCATTCCCTCATCGGACGCATAAATTTCACCTTCGTTTTTGACGCCGCTTCCCCAATAGCTCTTGTCATCGCTGTTGAAGATTTCCTGATAAGCACCGCTGTCCGGTACGCCGATTTTAAAGTTGCGGCGCACCACCGGCGTAAAGTTGGAAACCACAATCATATAGTTGTTATAATCATGTCCGCGGCGGATATAAGATATCACGCTGTCGTTGGCATTGGCATGATCAATCCACTCAAACCCCTTGCCGTCAAAATCTTCCTCATAAAATGCCGAATTCCCCTTATACATCAGGTTCAAATCGCGCACACAGTTCTGCATGCCTTTATACATCGGATATTGCAGCAAATGCCAGCGCAGGCTTTCCTCGGCATTCCATTCCCAGTCCTGTCCGAACTCGCAGCCCATGAACAAAAGCTTCTTGCCCGGATGAGTCCACATAAAGCCGTAATAAGCGCGCAGATTGGCAAACTTCTGCCACTCGTCGCCCGGCATCTTGGAAAGCATGGAGCCCTTGCCGTGCACAACTTCATCATGCGAAATCGGCAGAATAAAGTTCTCGTTGAAGGCATACAAAAGCCCGAATGTCAGTTTGCCGTGTTCATAGCGGCGGTAAACCGGATCTTTGCTGATATAAGAAAGCGTATCATTCATCCAGCCCATGTTCCATTTATAGCCGAAACCCAAACCGCCCATTGAGGTCGGACGCGATACCATCGGCCACGCCGTGGATTCTTCCGCACAGGTCATAATGCCGTCATTATTGCCGTAGCAGAGTTCATTCATTTTGCGGATAAAGGCAATCGCCTCCAGATTCTCGTTGCCGCCGTAAATATTCGGAACCCATTCGCCGTCCTTGCGCGAATAATCCAAATACAGCATGGACGCTACCGCATCAACGCGCAGCCCGTCAATATGATATTCTTTCAACCAATACAGAGCGCTGGAACAAAGCACGTTGCTGACTTCCGTCCGCCCGTAATTGTAAATCTTTGTACCCCAGTCTTTATGCTCGCCTTTGCGCGGGTCGGCATGCTCATACAAATGCGTACCGTCAAACTCAACCAAACCATGCCCGTCTTTCGGGAAGTGCGCCGGAACCCAGTCCATAATCACGCCGATATTCGCTTGGTGGAATTTATCAATCATATAGCGGAAATCATCAGGAGTCCCGAAGCGCGATGTCGGTGCAAACAACCCCGTCACCTGATAGCCCCAGGAACCGTCAAAAGGATGTTCGCAAACCGGCAGAAATTCCACATGCGTAAAGCCCATATTCATCACATACGGCACCAACGTGTCAGCCAATTCGCGGTAAGACAAAAATTCAGAACCGTTCTCGCCTTTTCTGCGCCAAGAGCCGAGGTGCACTTCATAAATGCTCGTTGCCCGGTCAAAGCTGTTATAAGAAGAGCGGTATTTCATCCACTCGCCGTCATTCCAGTTGTAATGATTCAAGTCATAAACAATAGATGCCGTATTCGGGCGAACTTCGGCATAAAAGGCCATCGGGTCGCTCTTCGTTAAGATATAACCTTCATGTGTTTTCACTTCAAACTTATAGTATTCGCCTTCACAAATATTCGGAATAAAGATATCCCACACGCCGCAGTTATAATGCTTGCGCATGACGTTGACGCGGCCGTCCCAGTTATTGAACGCGCCGACAACCGAAACGCGCTTGGCATTCGGCGCCCACACCGAAAAGCCGACACCTTTGACACCGTTGATTTCCATAACATGCGCACCGAGTTTTTTATACAAATCCAAGTGATTCCCCTCGGCAAAAAGATACTCGTCAATATCACCTAAAATAGACGGAAAAGAATAAATATCTTCCTCGATATAAGTCTCATTTTTATCATTGGTAATTTTAAATTTGTGTGTAAAATTCTCTGTATTTGTAACCCCTAAATTGATTTGGTAAAAGCCTCTTTCGTCAAGCTTCGTCATCATGCCGAGCGAATTGCCCGCCCCGTCCAGAAGCTCAATGAAATTCGTCCCCGGTTTATAGGCGCGGATATAAACTTCCTTGCTGCCTTTGTCACGGTGGATTCCCAAGACGGCCATAACATTTTCATAATCGCCGTTGATGATGCATTCCATTTCTTTTTTTGAAAGCAGATTTTTCATATTTTCTCCTGTCGGGCTCAAAACGGCAAATGATTTTGCCTGCTCTTTTTCCTCATTTTTTACAGTTTGTTTTTTAACTGTGTCGGCCATAACTATAACTCCAAAATATATATAAAAAAAGGTTACATATCATCTATAAAAACAAAACAAATAAATTGCAAGAAAATTGTCAAAAAAATTTTGCTTTTCAGGTTTGTTTTTTCTTTTAAAATCAATAGCCTCTTGTTTTTAAACCTCTTTTAAAATCAAATTTGTTTTTCGTCGTTTTCCGCCGGCACGCTCATTGCAAAAATAAACATTATTTTACGTTTAAATATAACTTTCCGTTCTGCTTTTTGCACAAGTAAAATAAAAAAATTATCAGATAAAATTCAACATCAAAAAACAAACCCGAACCCGCTTTTTCCACCCGCCGGAAAACATCTGCACGCACTCGCGTTTTAAAACCGAATTTCAAGATGTTAGAAAGATTTTTCCGTCGTTATTTTTCATCATTTTTTTTCATATTTTTTTTGACATAAATTTTTTTTGCCTCCCCCCTTTTTTTAATCATTTTTTAATCTATCTATGTATATACAAACCTAAACGGAAGTACGATGCAAAATTCGTATTTACAAAAAAAATTTTATATTTATACTTAACAATGTTTTATAACAAAATTATTGGAGATTTGAAATGACATTCAATGAAAATTTAATCAGAGAAGCTGCTTACTACAACTGGCAGAATGCCGGATGCCCGTTCGGTCAGGACGAAAAGTTCTGGAACATGGCAATTGAGCAGATTTATGGCACAAAAGCTGCTAAATCTTGCTGCAGTTCTTCTTGCTCTTCTAAAAAAACAGCTGCTAAACCGGCTGCTAAAAAATCTACATCTTCTTCTAAATCCAAAGCGAAGAAATAAGATTTGTTTGAGCTGAAAAAACCACCTTTATTTAAGGTGGTTTTTTTTATTTGCCTCAAAGCAATTTATTTTTGTTTACCATATATTAAGCCGGCTCAATTACAATCACAAAAACAACTTTAATAAGGCCTGACCGATGAAAACAATAAGCCCTCTGAAACGACTTGATTTAGCCTGCTTTCTGCGCTCGCAGTTATATCTGGCGCCCGTGCTTTTGCTGTTTTACCAACAGAACGGTTTGACGATAGCAGACTTCGTCATGTTTCAGGGAATTTTTCAGTTAACCGGTATTGTTTTTGAAGTTCCGTGCGGATACATTGCCGACCTCATTTCCAAGAAAAAAGTGCTGGTTTTGGCGTTTGTCTGTTTCTTTTTGCGCGCTGCGTTGTGGCTGTCTTTTTCCGGCGTTTTCATCATCCTTCTGGGCGAGCTTTTTAACGCCCTGTCGCGCGCTTTTTTATCGGGCGTTTATGACAGCTATATATATGATTATCTGAAGAGCAAAAACAAAACCAAACGCATGCTTACAGAGTGCGGACGCACCAATTTCGCCATGTCCGGCGGCGCCATGTTTGCCGCTGTTTTCAGCGCCGTATTATATGAACGTTTCGGCACCGCGGTTTTATTATCACTTGAACTGGTTTTGACCCTGATAAGCATCGCCCTTTTGACGACGCTGCCCAACCCGCCGTCCGCCAAACCGCACGCCCAAAACATAAAGCAAAAACTGCGCGAAATCAAAGAAACCGCCGCCGCCACTCTCGCCAATAAAAACATCAATCTTTACATTATTTTATCGGCGCTTCTTTTCTCTACCACATCACTCTTCTGCTGGTGCTTCCAACCCTTGTTGAAAATGTCCTCCGCCCCTGTATTCATGTTCAGTTTTGTCTACGTCATCAACCATGCCCTGCGCGCCGGATTCTCTTTTAACGTCAACCGCTTAAAAAAGCTTTTCGGCTTCAATCGCCTGATGCTCGTAACCACGTTTTTATGCGTTTATTCTTTCGCCTGCATGATATTCGGATTCTATTTCAAAATGCCGAACATCGCCATTTCCTGCCTGATATTTGTCTGCATCGGCATCGGATTCCAGCTCGCATTCGCAATCGCCAACATCAGCCGTATTCACACCTTTGCCGTTGAAGAAACGCGCGCCACAATCTCGTCTGTCAACAACATGCTCCAGCAGACAATCTCCGGCATTTCACTCATCTGTTTTAAGTTTGTCGTCGCACCCGCCGACGGCGCCGAAGGGCTGTCTTTTTCCGCCGCCTTTGCCGCCTTTGCCGCCTTTTACATTGCCCTGTTCTGCTTTTTGATTTACAAAATCTATCAGCAAAAACTCCCCGCCGCTGATTAAATCCGCTTGTCTTAACCAAATATAAAACAATCTGCGCTACGATAAAGCGTAACGTTAATCATACAAGGATTGTTTTCATGTCTGCATGGCTTGTTTTTTTGATTGTCGCGATTGTTTTTTTCATTGCCGAAATCTACACCCCGATAATGTTTTTTATGAATTTTGCCGCCGCCGCCGTTGTCTGCGCGCTTTTAGGTATCGGCACGGATAATTACAATATTCTCATCCCGATTTTCTGCGTCTTGTCCATATTGTTTATCCTGTTCCTGCGTCCGTTCTTAAACATCAATCCGAAAAAAGAAAAAAAGCACAGCTTTGAATCGCAGTATGTCAACCAAATGGCAACCGCCATAACCGATATTACCGAGTTTACCGGCCGCATCAGAATTTATGACGAAGACTGGGAAGCCCGTCTGGCAACCCCTGATTCGCCCGAAATCAAAAAAGGCTCAAAAGTCACCATCGTCCACCATGACGACCTCACCATGTATGTTGAAAAGAAAGGAAAAAAATAATGTCTACATTTCTCACCCTTTTAGTCATCCTTGCGATTTATATCACCATCAAAGGCTGCATTATTGTTGAACAGCAGGAAGTCGTCATCATCCAGCGTCTCGGACGCTATAAAGAAACACTGACCGCCGGCCTGAATTTTGTCGTCCCGTTCATTGACGAACCGAAAGCAATTTATAAAAAAGTCACCGTGAACTACCGTGATGGCGGCACGTCGTCATACATGCAGAAATCCACCCGTATTGACCTGCGCGAAACCGTCTGCGATTTTCCGCGCCAGAGCGTGATTACCAAAGACAACGTCTCAATCTCCATTAATGCCGTTTTGTACTTCCAAATCGTCAACCCCGAAAAAGCGGTTTACGGCGTGGAAAATCTTTATGAAGCGATTGAGAAATTAACCCAGACCACACTGCGCCAACTTATCGGTAAATTGGAATTGCAGGAAACCTTAACCTCGCGTGACAAAATCAATACCGAACTGCGTGAAACCATTGACAGCGCGTCCGACAAATGGGGCGTGAAAGTCAACCGTATCGAGCTGCAGGATATCACCCCTCCGGCAGACATCCAAAACGCCATGGATAAGCAGATGAAAGCCGAACGTGAAAAGCGCGCGATGATTTACGAAGCCGAAGGTGAAAAGGAATCATCCATCCGCATTGCCGAAGGTAAAAAAGAAGCCGCTATCCGTCAGGCCGAAGGCGAAAAAGAATCAGCGATTCTCCGCGCCGAAGGTGTCGCTCAGGCACGCATGGTTGAAGCCGAAGCCGAAAAAGAAGCGATTAACCGCATTATTGAGGCGCTGTCCAACAAAGGCCACGCCGACAAATACCTGATTGCGATGAAGTATCTTGAAACAATGAAAGAAATGACTTCCGGGCAGGATAACAAGATTGTCTACATGCCCTATGAAGCCACCGCCGTGTTAAGCTCGGTTGACGGCATTAAAGAAATGTTTCAGGCTAAAAAAGGCGCCTGATAACCGATGAAAGGAACACCATGTTTATCTTACTGACAATCGGCTTATTTCTCGTTAAGTTTCTCGCTTTGGGCGTGGTCGGACTGTTTCTTGCCGAAGATTTGGAACTGACCAAAGATGCCGGAGCCGCCATTTATACAACCTATATGGCCGTCGGCATCGGCGCGTTTGTTTCGCTGTTCTTCTTTGTCTTGGGCAGAAAGCTTTTGTGGCTGATTATCTTTGCTCTTTGCGGCACCTTCTACCTCGGCATGTATAATGAAGCACCCGAGATAAAAGATATCCATAGCCAAAATGACCTCAAAAGCCGATATTTTAAGGATACGGGCACTTTCTTTGCCCGCATGGGCGATGTGCTTCAAATCATCAATAAAGAGAAATAACACAAAAAAATCCCCTCACCAACGAGGGGATTTTTTAATAGGCTGCCAACTTAAAAGAAATACCTGAGCCCGAGTGAGAGTTCAATCATCTTCTCAAACTCATCATCGTCAAAAAATTTGACATAGCGCCCCGTAGCGCGCACCGCCCAATGCTCGTTAATGTTATACTGCAAACCAAGCCCGAAACGACCCGCCATGCTATCTGCCGAGATTTTTTCATTAGAATGATAAACATAATTCACCGACGTATTGATAACATCCATTTTCACACTGCCGCCGAATTTATATTGCGCCAAACCAAGCCCGAGAACCATCTCCAAACTATCAGTCAGCGGCAAATAGCCGAGCAAATCCGCACCATAAGCTTTATAATTCATGGATGTTTTTATGCTGCCATAAGAGAACTCTGTTGCTGCATTATATTTCTTGGTATCATCTCCCGATTTTTGATAAAACGCTTCTATGCCCAGATACGGATTAAACTTTAAACCGGCAACCACGCCCCAAAACTTGGGTTTTGTGTTATAAGCTTCGTCAAGATTAACCTCATCACTTTCGCTGAAACTGAAATCGGTTGTACCGACATCAATCCCGATATACGGTTTGACATCCCAAGCGATTTTCAGATGTGGGGGTTCCTTCGTGTAGCGCGGCTGGGTTTCAATCACGCGGCGGGTTTCATAGCGCGGCTCATCCACGCGGCGAAGCTCGTAACGCGGTTCCGCCTGTCGTTGCAATTCATAGCGCGGGATTTCAACCCTTGGCGCCGGTTGCTGTGGAATGCGGGCATAGCGCTCACCGTCTATAATAACATAGTCGTGCGCGCCCTGCCCCGCGTGCTCGTAGTAATAACTCTGAGCCTGCGCGGGTTGGTAAGTGATTGCGGTTAATAAGGGGATAAATAAAATAAGCTTCTTCATTTCTGACGTCCTTCTGGAAGAAAGGCTTTTCTTAAAGAAAGCGCCAGGGTGTTCAACAATTACTCGCTAGGACGTAACCTCTATGCCTTGGTTATAGCATAGAGCACCCTGACATAAATAAAGAAACAATGTCAAGGAAACAGTTGTTTGTTATATAACAAACAGTCAGCGCTGTTTCAACGCTCCTAACGAATAAATGAGGCTGTTGACACCTCCGCATCTTTTTTTGATGCTAAGCACTTCATAAAGAAATAACCTGATTACACGGTATATAATAATATACAGGGTGTCAAGCTCTTTGTGAAAAAGTTTGATTGCTAGCTAAAAGGACGGGTGCGGGGAGTTCAACAGTCACCTTCGTTAGGCTTTTTTGACTCTTCCGGCCTTTAAACCGGAGTTCTGGACATACGCCGGAAGCTCCCCGACCCGAGATGTAATACAAATCGGATTCCCGACACGGCAAAGATTGCTGCTTCCGGGAAGTAGCCCTAACGAAGGAAGGTGTTGAATACCCGCGCCACCTCTGGCGCTAACCAAAATCGGAATATTCCAAAATTGCCCTGCTGATAGTATATAATACATAAGTATTAAAAACAAGTAAAAAACGATGAAAAAATAAAAGGCGGCCGGAGTTGAACACTGCTAGAGAACAGTTCGGCATATTCAATATATTTTGCCGACATCCGACCAAAGATGGTTTATCGCATATCAATACAAAAAACAAGCAAAATCAGCAGAACAAAAGCAAAACATACCCTTGACTTTATATAACAAAAGTTCTATAAAAGAAAAGTCCGGCGACCCGAATCGCAGGACTTTGTTTAACAAGAAAGGGTTAAACCCAACTTTAACTCATTCTGTGTTAAAGATAACCTATTTTTTTTCAAAAGTCAAGAATTAAAATAGGCTGTGGGTTTCCCCTTTCGCAATACGAAAGGAAAAAATAATGATAATAAAAATTATTATTGTCATACGGAAACTCCGGATTTTCCTGTCTGTTAAAAAATAGCAGGGAAAGGAAGCGGGGCAGCAATGCTCCGCTTTTTATTGCCTCATCCCGCCATACCTGTTACAACAGCCTGACAGAACAAAAGTAAAACATATCCTTGACTTTATATAACAAAAGTTTTATAAAAGAAAAGTCCGGCGAGGCGAATCGCTGGACTTTATTTAACAAGAAAGGGTTAAACCCACCTTTAACTCATTTCTGTGTTAAAGATAACCTATTTTTCTTGAAATGTCAAGAATAAAATAGGCTGTGGGTTTCCCCTTTCGCAATACGAAAGGAAAAAATAATGATAATAAAAATTATTATTGTCATTCGGAAACTCCGGATTTTCCTGTCTATCAAAAAATAGCAGGGAAAAGAAGCGGGGCAGCAATGCGCCGCTTTTTATATGACCGGCTCGCAACACCGCTCACCATAACAACAAAAAATCTCTCCCGTTTTGCGACGGGAGAGATTTCCTCCTCCTTAATCAGTTAGTTTGAAGAAGATGAGCTACGGCCGCTTGACTTTCTGCCGGATCTGCTTGAACCGGAAGAAGAGTTTGATGAAGAAGAACGTCCGCGGCTGCTTGAACCTGAACCGGAAGAAGATTTTCTGCCGCGGCTTGAGCTGCTGCTTTTCAATTCATCAATTTGGCTTTGCAAGTCATCAATACAATCAGACATTTTATTTCTCCTCTGTTATGTTAAAGAAACATGGAAAATATATGGCTGTCTTGAAGGGAAACAACGTTTTATAGACGCATTGTCAGGCGTATATAATATTATAGATACCGTATCGTATGTGTCCGCAAAAGCATTTGTCACCAAGGTCTCGAAAAACCACACATACCGCATTAAAAAGAAAAAAGCCGGAATAATCCGACTTTCTCTTAGTGGTAGGGGTAGTCAGACTTGAACTGACACTTCCTGAGGAAACAAGATTTTGAGTCTAGCGCGTCTACCAGTTCCGCCATACCCCCATTGGTGAAAAGACATTTAACTGATATTTTTTTAACAGTCAACAGTTTTTTTTATTTTTTTGCAGATATTGAAATAGAACATTAAGTTTTTATGATATAGCATATATAAAAATAAAGCTTCAATAACACGATAAAGGGGCGCGCAGTGGAAGAATTGGAACAAAACGCGTTGGAATTTTTTAAAGGCAGAGAATACGAAAAAGCTGCAAAGCTTTACCTGCAGCTTGCCGTGGCACATAACCAAAACGAAAATTATTTAATCTCTGCGGCAAATTGTTACGATGCGGCAGGAGACAAAAAAGTCGCGCTCAGCCTGTACAAAAAGGCGCTTGAAATTAATCCGCAGTCATTAACGGCTATATTAAATATATCCACCCTGCTTTATGAACTGAAAAAATATGAACAGTCATCACAATATGCCGAGCAGGCGCTGGCCATCAAACCCGACAATTTCTCCGCATTGATGAATCTGGGAAATATCGCCTATTCGCGCGGGGAATATGACACGGCTCTGGCATATTACGAACAGATGTACGCGCTTAACAAAAATTCTTATAATGCGATTATAAACATTGCCAACACCTGTTATAATAAGGGACAATACCTTAAAGCACTTGAATATGCTCAAACCGCAATTGACAAGCGGCCGACAAACGCCGAACCCTATATTGTTGCCGGCAATTGTTATATTGAGCTGAAACGTAACGAAGAGGGCGCAGCCTGCTTGAAAAAAGCCGCCGAAATCGCCCCGAATTCCGATTGGCTTTGTACCTCTATTTCCGTTCTGTATCAAAAAGCGGGAAACATCCGCCAAAGCCTGCATTATGCATGGAAAACTCTGGCCATCAAAGGATTGCAGGCAACGGCTGACGACCATATCAATTTCGGATATTTGCTGTATGAAGCGGAAGACGGCGGAGAGCAGGAGCTGCTGGAAAAATATTTGGAGCGCTGGACAGCTGCTTTCGCCGGAAACCCCGTCGTAGACTATGCGGCAAGCGCGCTCAGACATGAAGAAAATGTTAATACGACTGATTTAACTTATGTCAAAGGCGTGTTTGACAGTTTTGCTCCTTCGTTTGACGAGATATTAGGTGAACTGAATTACCGGGTTCCCGAATATATTGCCAAAATGCTGAAAGATTCACTCAAAACAAATCTGTTTAAAAAGCGGCGCATTCTGGATTTGGGGTGCGGAACGGGACTTTGTGCCGAAGCGGTACAGGCTCTCCTCGGCGGAACGGAATTTTACGGAGTGGACATTTCTGAAAACATGCTGCAGGAAGCCGGCAAAAAAGAAATTTATAAAACGCTTTACGCAGAAGACATTATGAGCTTTTTGGAAAACGATACATCGTCGTATCATGCGGTCATTGCCGGCGATGTCCTGACTTATATGGGCGACCTGAAAGCATTGTTCCGCGAAGTATCAAAAGCAATAAAAATAAACGGGTTGTTCTGTTTTTCCGTCTCCAAAAACATTTATAACCAGAATGACTATTTCCTGGCCTCTTCCGGACGTTTTGCCCATTCGCAAAGCTACATTGCAAGACTGTTGAAATTCTGCGGGCTCAATGTTGAACAAATGGAAGAACGCGTTTTGCGCCGCGAAGGAACAAAAGACGTAACGGGATATATCTTTTTGGCCCGTAAAACGATTGAAGTCGTTTTTGAATAATGCATATGAATATCCGCAAAATTAAAACCGCCTCAACGGCGGTTTTAACTTATCTTTCTACTCATCGCAATATTTCATCGCATAAGCGTCACGCGCTTCTTCAATGAGCTTCTTTGCCTCGTCCGGCCCCAAAAAGCTTTCAATCGTCACCTGCTTTTTTTCCAAAACCTTATAGTCTTCAAAAAAGCGCTTCAGCATTTTCAAAATATGCGGCGGAATTTCCGAAATGTCATGATAGACATTATATTCCGGATCATCTTCATGAATGGCAATAATCTTATCGTCCGCTTCCCCGCAGTCAATCATCTTCATCACGCCGATAGGACGCGCGCGCATAATGGACAGCGGCACAATCGCCTCCTGCCCCAAAACCAAAATATCAAGCGGGTCATTATCTTCGCAATATGTCTGCGGCACAAAACCGTAATTCGCCGGATAATGCACCGAAGAATACAATATCCTGTCCACCTTCACGAGCCCGCTTTCTTTATCAAGCTCATACTTGACCTGCGACCCTTTAGGAACCTCAATAATTGCCGGAACAATATCCGGAAATTCTACGTAGTGTTTTACCTGATGCCACGGATGCACGGCTTTTCTCCTATATTACAAACTGCGCTTAACATAAATAAAACCCCGCTTTAAGTCAAGAAAAGTTTTCAAAAAAATGATTTGCCAACTTGCAAATAATGTGCTAAATTATAAAACTGTATAAACGAAATATATAACGGAGCGCCCATAACATGAAAACATATACGCCGGACCAGCTTGTCAAATTAAGTTCCGAACAAATAGACATAATTCAAAAATCAAACGACAACGCCGCTCTGGATTATATCGCCGAACACAAAAGCGATTTGGATTTTCTCTCTGTCGAGCAGTTCGAGCATCTGGAAGAATACTATTCCGACACCATGGAGAAATACCGCCTGCTTTATGAAGCACTTGTCGCCGGCTTCTCCACGCCGCGCAAACCCGGCTTTCCCGAATATATTTATAACATTAATATGAAAGACGGTACGATTGAATCGGATAAAAACGGCCGCCGCATTAACTATTCCACCGAGATCCTGGCGCCCTGCACCGGCGGTACAATGCTCCATTACATTAATAACGAATGTAACGACGTATACGTTGTCATTCCGCCGATAAAAGGCGTTGAACGGACGATAGAAAAAATCATCTCCGAGTGCAAACGCGACTATGATATTAACAAAGAGAAAAACTTGGATCGTTTTGCAGAAGGCGCTTTTGCCCCTATAGACGAAAGCGAACCCGAATTTCCGTTCTCTTTTCCGCCGAAACCGCACCACTGCCCGACTGCCGAAAAACTGGAAGAATGGCGTGCGGAAAAAGCAACCCGCGGCGCGCTTATCGGTATTTTCAGCAAAGACAAACTCCCGCATGATATTTACCGCCTATCCATTACCTCCAAATATCCCGGAGATTTGGAAGAACTCATCCATACATTGGAAGAGCATTTCCCCTCATACATCGTGTTTGAAAAGGGAGAACGCAACCTCTATAAAAAGAACCTGAGCGAAAACGAACGCAACTATTTTGACATCAAAAAAACGGCGCGTATTAACATCCCGAACAGCGACCGCACGTTTTATATTGAATTCCAGTTCAAACAGACGAACATGTTTTTTGCGCATATCCGCTCGCACAGCGCTTATGAAGAATTCCGCATTATAGAAGCCAAATATCTCGCCGCCAAAGACTCGGCCGAGAAAAAGAGAGGCGGCATAACACCGGAAACCAAAGCCAAATTGGCGCAGCTCAGAAAGCAATGCGAAGAAAAACGCGAACTCTGCCTCCGCATTCACCGCAACGCCGTCCATCAAAGCAATATGTATCTGATGAGCAAATTGCTCTGGCTTGATGACAATTCCCGCGGACTGCACCGCAAACCCGAACATCAGGACGGCAGATACGCCCTTTCCGTTGAAACATTGCGCAAGAATTACATTGTGGAAAGTTACGAACCCTTTGACGGCGCCACGGCTTTCACTACTTCATCAGGTGAATACCTCAATAAAGCTTTTTACCTCAAAATGATCGGCATTCTGCCTGAAAGTTTTGACGAGCTTGGCAAAAACGCCAAAATCCACATCAACAAAGCTTGGGAAAATCTTACCGATGCCGATCTGAAATACTTCGACCGCATTACAGCCATGGCAATTAAATATCAGGAAGATATCCGTGCCATCCAAAAAGAACGCCGCCTGCTCGATAATAACGCCCTGTTAAACGTTTTGGCACAGGCAACCGGCAACAGCCTTCCGCCGCAAAAAGAAAGATAACGCATGACGCAGATAAAATATGCGATATTTGACATCGGCAATACGGTTTATCCGTTTACGCTTGCGCCGCTTATCGCTTATATGCAGCGCGAAACCGTTGAACCTGCGCTGTTCGCTAAACATCATTCGCCTTATTCTTATGACTATAACCCATACATGAAAGGCGAAATGACCGACGCCGAATTTGCCGAAGAGCTGTGTTTTTTCTGCCGTGTGCCGTATCATGAAAATCGGCTTGCGGAAATTAACACCGCACTGCATAAAGGCTGCGGCGGGCGCTTTCCCGAAACGATAAAAGCGATACGTCTTCTCCGTCAGAACGGTACGGAAATCTGCCTTCTATCAAATGCTCTGCCTCTTTTGGCTGACACCGGCGCCGATATAGCCAACCCCGAATACGCGTTTACCTCATATGATTTAGGACTGCTGAAACCCGATACGACAATCTTTGAAACCGTATTGGAAAAGCTTAACACCACGCCGAAACAAACACTGTTTCTTGACGATAAAAAAGCCAATGTGGACGCTGCCAAAACGCTTGGCATAAACGGCATTGTTTACCGTCGCGAAACGGTTTTAAAAGAACTGGCTACTTACCTGCCGCCGCGCTCCATTCTTCCCCGTTCACGAGAAGTTTAAGCGCATACGGCTTAATTCCGCGTTTATACGAAAATATCATTTCTGCCGTGTTGTTTGTATCGCGCACCGCTTTATCAAGCGCAGCCGCTTTGTCTTCCGGCACATAAAAGCGTCCCGAACGTTCAAACGCCGCCCGCGGGCAAATGCCGTTTTCAAACTGTTCGCAATCTGTCTTATCCCAGTCTATCTGATACGAAATATAATGCCCCGAGAGCAAATCCCGCGGGTCATATCCTTGCAGGCGCACAACCACCTCACGCCCCATATGGCGCTCGGTTTCAATCATCCCGACCCATGCCGCCAGTATTAAAACCGGCAAAAACACCAACGCTGCATAACCATATTTTTTAAGCATTTTTCTTCTCCTCCGTAAACTTTTTAGATAACAGCGCCACACCTTTAAGCAGAGCAATCAGTACCGCACCGCTGATAATCAGCCCGATACCCGTACCGAACAGCCCGATTTCATCACCGAGCCAAATATAAAGGCAAAACACCCACAGTCCTGCAAACTTCACATTCAAGCGCACCTTACGATACTCTTTAAAGTATTGGAAAATAAACGAAGTAACCAGTAATATCATAGCGCTGATAACCAATCGCGACAAAGCATTCCTTGACCACCAATCCATGCTGGAAAAAATATAAAGCGCCAGCACAATATAAAACGCCCAAAATGCATCACGCTTAAACACGCTTCCCGCTGCAAAATCAGGCTTATATGTATTCAAAAACCAACCGCCGGCACACATCGCCGCATAAACAGCAAGCAATGCTTCAAACCAATACCGCCCGCCGGCATACATCGCGCACCACGCTAAAAACAGCGGCACCCAGAACCACGCCAAATATTTCTTTTTAGCCGCAAACAGCAACGGCAGCGTTGCCGCCCACCAAAACGCAAACGGCAGATGGTAAATATTGCCGCTCAGGTGGTAAACTTGTATCACCAGCCCGATTGCCGCCCCGACCAAAAGAAACAGCACCACGAGCCATTTTTCCGCCTTATCGCTCTGTCCGTTATTCTTGCACCAAACCGCACGTCCGGCCGCGCCGCATAACAACGCAAACATCAAAATCAGTTTCAAATTATCGCCGATATATTCCCAGTTGGACGCCACCAGCGAAATCACCCCGATACCGATTGTAAAAATCCCCAACAAATTCAGCGCCCGCATCACAAAACCGCCGCCCGCCGTATCGTCATACGCCAAAATCTGTTTTTGCTGCTCGCCGGAGATTATCCCCGCCTTCACGAGCTTATCCAATTGCTTTGCCTTAAACATAAAAAACTCCTCTCAGTAAATCATAAGAGGAGCATATTCCCGTTACCTTAATAAAACGTTTAAAAGCAATCAGCAGCGACCGGTCTGATGCTGCGCGGATATCATCTTTTCTGTCGCAATATATCTTTCCATAAATGCACCTTGTTCTCTGCACGCCCGCATAACAGCCGTTTCATGAAGCGCTTTCTTATCTATCGGGTTTTGCCTGACAACGTCTGTAAAACTTTTCAACTCTTCGTGGCTGAATTCGGGTTTTGAGGTCATCTCGTAAGTCAGTTTCAGAATATCCCTGTCTGTTTCGGGAATGCGCTCGGGGTGCTCTGCATATTGCCTCAACGCCGCGTATGTCCTCGGCATAACGTATGTCATTGTTCCCTTTTTAACTTCTCTGTCGATATTTCCGCTGTTGTGCATACTGTTTATTGTAAAGTCTGCCTGCGAACGCTGATAATTATATACTTCAAACACTTCTTTGGCATATGTCGGATGCTCTTTCATGACTTTCAAAAGCGCAAATACATCGCACTTGCGCTCATCGTCCGTCCCCAGTGCGGCGTGCACGCTTTCGTGATAAAATCCGCGTTTTAAAAACATCTCCTGCCGTTCCTCTGCCGGAATATGTGACACATATCCTCTGCACTCTTCCGTTTTCCGCGGCATTGCATCGCCTTTATCTTCCAATGTAATGAGTTGCATATTGCCGATATGCCTTGCCTGATAATTTGTATTGCCGATTATTTCTTTGAAGATTTGTTCCGCATAAAAAGAATTCCGTGTCACATCGCCAAATAAAATGTCCTGTCCGTTTTGTTCATATGATAAAGAAGAACCTCTGGCTTGCAGCACCATAAACACCATGCGCGCTTTCAACTCTTCATCGCTCATTTCGGGGTGTGCTTTTTTTGCCCGTTCAAAACCGGTTTTAACACTGTGCCCGTTCACAAGTGAAATATGAGAAACAACCGGATTATCCGCATCGCGCCGCATTGTTCCCGCATTATACAACGGGTCTTCCTCCGTCATGGCAAGCTCGGATTTTACATCCCTGCTCAACAGGCATAAATCGCGCGCGAAATGCTCATATTTATTGCAAAACTCATCATAATCCATACACGTTCTCCTGAACAAAAGGATACCATAATCCCCGAAAAATAGCAAGTAAAAAACACTTTACATCTCACCCGCAATGCGCTATCACATCCGCAAAGGAGAACGACGATGCCGAACTTAAAAACCAACGCTATGCGTATTTTGGATAAACATAAAATTACTTATAAAACATACTGTTACGAAAACACCGGCGCCATTTCCGGCGTTGATGTCGCTGCTGCCCTAAATCAAAATCCGGCGCAGGTTTTCAAAACGCTTGTCACCACGGCTAAGTCCGGCACACACTATGTCTTTATGCTCCCCGTTGCCGAAGAGCTTGATTTGAAAAAGGCAGCCCTTGCCGTCAATGAAAAATCCGTTGAAATGCTCAAACAAAAAGACCTGTTACCCCTGACCGGCTATGTTCACGGCGGCTGCTCCCCGATCGGCATGAAAAAGCAGTTCAAAACCGTCATCCACATCACCGCGCAAAACTTCCCGACCATTATCTTCTCCGCCGGACATATCGGCTTCCAAGTGGAACTTTCCCTGACAGACCTCAGCGCAATCATCCCTCTTGCCATTGCTGACATTATTGCATAAAAAACGGGGATTTCTCCCCGCTTTTAATCCTGTTACCAACTCTGTTTCACAAACTTTTTTCTTATCCGCCATGCCGTAAAAAAGCACAATACCGCCCACACAACGGTAGCAAAAAGAAAAAGCCTTGTCTGCGTACCGGCAACTATCATTCTGATAACCCATACCGTCATCATCATAATATAAAATGAAAACAGGACCTGAGCAAAAGCGCACATTCGCAAATTTGTTCGCGATTCGCCTATGGCTTGATAAACCCAAGGCCAAATAAAGAACGCAACCGCAAAAATTCCGAAAAGAACCGACAAATAACTGCCTGCCCATACTGTCGTTATCGTATTATATTTAACGGCAAGCATCCAAGGTCTTATAACCGCCGTCAAACATACCGATCCGAACAAAAAGACTACGCCGGCAACAGCACGATGACGCTCAATCCACCTGCATATAAACAGTATTAGCTCCGGGAACCACCTGAAAACCGCCGGAACATCCCGCAGTTTATCCTCAACGGAACGAAAGAAGTCACAGCAGTCATAATAGTCGAGAATCTGCCGGTGTTCGTACCGATACTTTTGTTTGAGTTCCCTCAGAGCCCGCCTTTTCTCTTTTGCAGAACCTGAAAAGCTTCCAATAATTTTATTCTCCATATGCATAAATTGTTTTATTTGACATAATAACGTTTTAACAGTTCTTTCTATATACGGCAAATCCCTTAAAATCAAGCAATATATTCTCACACCTTAATATATAATACAAAAGAACCGCCCCAAACGGAACGGCTCTTTCACACAATATTTTAGAAATCTCTAAAAGTGCTCATCACACTTCTTAATCAACTCTTCAATATTCTCAGGCGGCCAGCCCGGCGTTTCCATACCCAGATGAATACCCATCTTGGAAAGGACTTCTTTGATTTCGTTCAAAGATTTTCTACCGAAGTTCGGCGTTCTGAGCATTTCGGCTTCGGTCTTTTGTACCAAATCACCGATGTAAACGATGTTGTCGTTTTTCAGGCAGTTTGCCGAACGGACGGACAATTCAAGCTCGTCAACCTTACGCAGAAGATTTCTGTCAAACGGCAGTTCTTCCTTAACATCTTCAACTTCGCTTTCCGGCTCGTCAAAATTAATAAACGGCTTCAATTGGTCTTGCAGAATTCTTGCCGACAAAGCTACCGCATCTTCCGGCGTTAATACACCGTTGGTCTCAACAACCATCGTCAGCTTATCATAGTCCGTATTTTGTCCGACACGGGTCTTATCAACTTTGTAAGATACTTTTCTGACCGGAGAATAAATCGCGTCAACGGCAATCATCCCGATAGGCGCATCCATCACCTTGTTCTGAACGGCAGGAACATAACCTTTGCCCGTTCCGACTGTCATTTCCATGGCAATGCTCGCTCCGGCATCCAAAGTGCAGATAACATGGTCAGGATTCATAATTTCAACATCATGCCCCGTCTCAATCATCCCGGCAGTAACAACCATCGGTCCGGTTGCTTTCAAGCGCATTGTCTTCTGCCCATCCGAATGAACGGCAACGGCCAAACCTTTAATATTTAAAATGACGTCGGTAACATCTTCACGAACGCCTTCAATAACGGAAAACTCATGTAACACGCCGTCAATCTTGACAGCGGTAACAGCGCCGCCCTGCAAAGAAGATAATAAAACTCTCCTCAATGCGTTACCCAGAGTTAAACCAAAACCTCTCTCCAAAGGCTCTACAACTATCTTGGCAACATTCCTGCCTTCGCCTGGAACAACCCCTAGATTAGTTGGTTTAATAAGTTCTTGCCAATTCTTCTGAATCACCGGAATACCCTCTTTACTAGTTTATATGCTGCAACAAAACCAAGCAGAGGAAAGGAACCTTTCCTCTACTCAAAACTCAAAAATTAAACTCTGCGGCGTTTTCTTAAACGGCAGCCGTTATGCGGAATGGGAGTTACATCACGAATTGATGTAATGGTAAATCCGATTACCTGCAATGCTCTGATTGCCGATTCGCGCCCTGAACCGGGGCCTTTAACTTCCACTTCCAAAGTTTTCATACCGTTTTCCTGAGCTTTCTTTCCGGCTTCTTCTGCGGCAACCTGTGCGGCATAAGGTGTAGACTTTCTGGAGCCTTTGAAACCCTGAGCTCCGGCAGTAGACCAAGAAACTGTATTACCCTGTGCGTCAGTAATGGTTACACGTGTATTGTTAAACGTAGAATTAACGTGCGCCACACCGGACGTAATATTCTTTTTCTCTTTCTTTTTTACAACTGTTTTTGCCATTGCTGCCTCACTTATTTCTTCTTGTTAGCAACAGTTTTGCGCTTACCTTTGCGGGTTCTCGCATTCTGTTTCGTGCTCTGTCCGCGAACAGGCAGACCTTTACGATGTCTGAGACCGCGGTAGCAGCCCAAATCCATCAGGCGTTTAATGTTAACGCCGACTTCACGGCGAAGTTCACCTTCAACGAGGTAGTCCCTGTCAATAACTTCACGAACTTTTGCGATGTCTTCGTCTGTCAATTCATGTACGCGACGCTCACCGGCAACGCCCGCTTTTGCACAGATATTCTGTGCTGTTTCTCTCCCGATGCCGTAGATAGAGGTCAGTGCGATCTCCAATTTCTTGGCAGTGGGAATATTTACACCAGCTATACGAGCCAAATTAACTCTCCATTATATAAACAATTAAAACATTCAAAAAGTTGATCACCACTTTTCAAAATTAATGCGGATTATAGAGCATAAATTATTAGAGTCAATAATTCTTTTAAAAAAAAATCATTTTTTTAACAAATTTTTAGAAAATTAATTTGCCGATATATAAGAATCGAAAAAGACCGACTATAATTCCATCGCTTTTCATAGGCAAATACAGTTTAAATTAATTTTCTCGACAGATTCGCCGCGGCATTGTTGCCAATCGTAACGCTGCCATCGCCGCAAAAAAAATGCCGGCATCTCATTACCGGCATTTTTTCATCATCAGACATTACTTGCGTTTCTTGTTCACCAACGCCGTTTTTTTCAACAGCCCTTCATATTGATAGGCTATCAAATGAGACTGAACCTGTGTCATAAAGTCCATTGTAACCTGAACCACGATAAGCAGTGTCGTACCGCCCAAAACAAACGGAACCGACAATTTGGCAATTAAGATTTCAGGCAGAATGCACAATGCCGCCAGATAGAACGCGCCCAAAACCGTCAAACGCGTTACGACATAATCCAAATATTCCGCAGTGTTTTTACCCGGACGGATACCGGCAATAAAACCGCCGTGCTTTTTCAGATTATCCGCCGTTTCTTCCGGATTGACGACAACAGCCGTATAGAAAAATGCAAAGAAAACAATTAAGAACGCATATAAAGCCAAATACAACGGCTGCCCGTGTCCCAGATAACGGCTCAATGTCTGTACCCATTCCGGTCCGTTCGTCGACCAGATATTTGCCACCGTAATCGGCAACAGCAATAACGCACTGGCAAAAATCGGCGGAATAACGCCCGTCGGGTTAACCTTCAGCGGCAAATGCGAGCTTTCGGCAGAAGTCATGCGCAAACCGACCTGACGCTTAGGATATTGAACCAAAATTCTGCGCTGAGCCATTTCCACTTTCAATATAATGAAAATAAGTGCGATGCTCATAACAAACAAGCTCAAAATCACCAGCGGAGACATCGACCCGATACGCCCTAATTCCAGAGTCTGCGCAATCGCCGACGGAATGTTGGCAATAATGCCGACCGTAATAATGAGTGAAGAACCGTTGCCTACGCCGCGGGAAGTAATCTGTTCACCCAGCCAAACGATAAACATTGTACCGCCGGTTAAAGATATAATTGTCGAAAAAATAAACGTATACGGCGCAATTACCACGGCACTCGAACCGTCACCGTTGGCTATGCTTATCAAACCTATGGCAATACCGTACCCCTGAACAATCGTAATCAAAACCGTCAAAAGTTTGGTATAATGCGTCATCTTGCGATGTCCGGCTTCCCCCTCTTTCTTCAATGCGGCCAGTGACGGAATAACCGACGAACCGAGCTGCAAAATAATTGACGCCGAAATATAGGGCATAATATTGAGTGCAAAAATAGTCATACGCTCCAACGCGCCGCCGGAAAACATGTTAAACATGCCCAAAATGCCGTTGGAATGCCTTGCGAATACTTCTGCCAAAACACGGGAATCAATCCCCGGAAGCGGAATAAACGTCCCCAAACGAAAGACAATCAAAGCCATTATCGTAAACAACAAACGTTTATGCAATTCAGTGGCTTTCCTAAAAACGGACATGAAATCCATATTCGCTGCCATTTTCTCTGCTGATGATACCATTTTTATTTCCTTAAAATTATTACTTTTTGAGATAAACAAAGGGATTCACCCCGGTTTTCGCATTAATTTAATACATAAAATTTAATTTTGCCTTTAAAAAGTAGTTTTTTTCCACTGACTTTTAAACTGCTCATAACCGAAGCCGTGTATATATTGGAGATACATACTAAAATGTATAAAAAAACATATTGCATTGCCTGATGATAATATATAGAATAAACACGGCTGATAAAATAATAAAAAAGAGGAAAATTGTAATGTCAAAGATTAAATATACAAGTCTGGGCATCGGCTTGGGACTTTTAACCGCAGGCACTACCATAACAATCGGCACATCTGCATCTGCGGGAGACAACGACGGGTCAACCCGAACCGGCGGAAAAGAAATATCCCTGCCCCGTCTGCCTCATTCCGATATTGTTTCGGATACGGTAAAACGCTGCGCACGGAAAGTCTATCACAGGTTTGAAGAAATCCCCGCCATATCGGACGAAGAAGCGCTTATGTATGATAAAAGCGAATATACATATATCATAAACGCCGACCGTTATCAAAAAAGCGGAGAAATTGAATTAAAACGCGTTTTAACGGACGAAATCAGCAAAGCAAATATATTAAGTCTGATTTACCGCAGCGAATGCGCGACTTACGTTCCGAGCGAAAACGAAGACCAAATGGCAAAATATATCATAGATTTCAAAATCATAAACCCTACCGGAGCATTCAAAGGCCCGTCGCAGATGGATGATGTCGCCGTTGCCTCGTTTATAAAATATCTGGCCGTAAACCCTGCCACGCGGCAAAATGTATTGCCTCTTTTAAAATATAATAAACCGCGTCACTCTGATGCGCCGCAAACCCTCACAGATGCATTAGACTCGCTTGAACAGTCATGTTATTCGGATTCTGCCGTCATGCTGCCGCTGAAACAACGCCTGTCTGTCCTTACCGATAAAGTTTATCAAAACATCCGCCTCAACAGCCTGGCATGGAAAAATATTGCTTCGCCCGAATTAAAAAAATACATTGCAAGAGAAGAAGCAAAACGGCATAAAACATTAAGCAATACGACCAAAAACTTTTTATGTTTAAGCGAACTGTTTCCCGATAAAGAACAACTGACAAAAGAACTTGAAACATATAACCTGACGACGTTCCCGATCGGACGCAAAGGAACTCCCAAAGAAATTATGGCAACACTCGCACAAAGTATGGATTTGAAAAACGACAGCGGCAACCTTGACGCGACACGCATTCCGCTTTTCGCCATAGCAGCATCCGTAAGTACGGTCAATTGGCACGGAAACGGCCTGGGTGCCGTCAAAGATGCCCAAAATTTCAAAAAAATCTATCAAAAAGATCCCGATAATTTTCTTCCGGCCCTGACATTGATTGCCAAAAAATGGACGGCGGGCAAAAGTCGGAAATACGGCGTCAACGAATTGCGTCAAATGAATATGATTACCCCGGACATCATAGAGCAATTCCTTTCTATGGAACTTCCCGGCGCCGCAGAATTGGCAAACAGATACAAAGAAGCCGTTGAACGGGAAGAAATAAAAATCTCCCCCAAAACTCAAGAACTCAATTTGCTGGCATTAACCGGAATGAAATACGGCAATCTCAAAAGTTAAAGCGGGTTAACCCCGCTTTTGCTTTATGCTTTTCTGTAATCAAAAAAGACCGGACGCCTTCCTTCGCGCAAAGCCTTCTGTTGATATTTGGTTTTTACCCAGTCAGCGGGTTCGCTTTTCCAGTCTTTGCCGCACCGCGCCGTCCAGACAAAGTCCGGACATAGGTGCATTGTGCGCAAAACATGGCGCTTATATACCGGATGGTCCGTTGCTACCCGAAACAGTCCGCCCGGTTTTAAAATTCGTGAAACTTCCCTTAAATTCGCCGCATTCACAAACCTTCTTCCCGCATGTTTTTTCTTCGGCCAAGGGTCAGGAAACAACAAAAAGACTTTATCAAAAAAGTCATCGGGAATTTGCGCAAACAATAACCTGACATCATCATCAAATACACGGATATTCCGAACACCGCAACCGGCAGGATTGACTTCCTCGGGGAGCTTGTCGCCTTCGTGAATTCCGCTCATTAATGAGAGCAGATTAGCCACGCCGTTTTGAAAAACCTCAACACCGACATATCCGTTTTCGGGATGGCGTACAGCCTGCCCGAACAAGTGTTGCCCGTCTCCGAAACCGATTTCCAAACACAGTTCCTGCTTAGATTCGCCAAATAATTTTTCAACGGCAAAATCCGCCGCAGTCGAAACACGCAACTGCGGCAACATATTCTCTAACAAAAAAGTCTTGGCTTTTCTGACAACGCGCCCTTTCCGGCGTCCGAAAAACTTCGGCGTTTCCGTTAAGGTATTATCCCTGTTATTCCGAACCGGTGTCATCTCTGTCACGCATGCTGGTTAACATAACCAAAAGTGCAGATCTGGCCTTGGCCGGAAGGGAATAAAACGCTTTCAAAAGCATTGTCGCTTCCGCTCCGTTCATCGGCTCAAATTTTTGTTCAACATCGTCTTCCTGCAAAAAACCGAGACCGTACACATTATTATAGTCCGAAAAATGGGAATACACATTCGCATCGATATCATCATAAAAATAATCAATATCAACACCGAGTATCTGTGCAATACCGTAGAGCCTTCCGGCGCCGATACGGTTTATGCCCTTCTCATATTTCTGTACCTGCTGGAAAGTTATTCCCAGCCTTTCAGCCATTTCTTTCTGGCTTAATTGTAATAAACGTCTTCTGGCGCATATTCTTGCGCCGACATGCTCATCCACAGGTCCGATACCGCTGTCAATAGCTGTATCGCTGCTTAAAACTTCTGACTTTCTTTTACGACCGCGAGGCATCTATTTTCTCCAAAAAATAAGTTAAAACAATTATCGCTTACCATAATTTTTTATAAATTGCAACAACTTTTTGGCGAATTTTACAACCGATGTTAGAATTTTCTTTTTTTAGCCGCCGGCACCGAGTTCAGAAGCAGCCCGAATAAAATAATGCCCAATATCAAAAACATCGGCACAATATTGCCGTATTTTCCGTATAATGTCGAACGCACCGTTTTTTTCGGCAGACTCACGTCCGATATGCCGATTTCATTCAATCCGAGCTTGCCGATAATATCACCGTAAGGTGTAATAACCGCACTGATTCCCGTATTGGCGCTGCGAATAACGGTTATACCCTCTTCAACGGCTCTGAGCTGAGCTGCGGCCAAATGCTGTGCCGGCCCCGCACTCACGCCGTACCAACCGTCATTTGCCAATACAACCAAAAGTTCCGGTTTAAGCTCTTTGTTCAAAACCTGCCCCGGAAAAATACTCTCGTAACAAATAGCCCCCCCCATTAAAGGCAGCCCTTTTACGGAAATATTTTTCATAGCCTCGCCGCGTCCCAAACTGCCGACGACATTTGCAACCGGAGTCATAAAATCAGGCAGATAATCCCGGAAAGGCAAATATTCGCCGAACGGCACCAAATGCGCTTTGTCGTAATAATCTTTTATATGTCCTTCTTTGTTGATAACAAACAGGGAATTATACGGAACATACCGCCCGTTTTCCACCGCGGCACGCAAAAGCCCCGTAATCAGAAAACCGTTATCCGGTATGGCCTCCGTGATTTCCTTCAGATGCGCGTCATCCATATCCAAAAAATACGGAGTCGCCGTTTCGCCCCAAACCACCAAATCAATATCATCCGTCGGACGCGAAGTACTTAAATCTATATATCGGCGAAAGTTCTTATACGCCATATCTTCCTGCCATTTAAACGTCTGCGGAATACTCGGCTGTACCAGACGCACGGTCATATCACCGTTTTCCGAAACCTGATATTTTCCGGCTCCCCCGTAAAAAACAAAAACCGGAACAATCAAAAACAAAACCGCGCCCGTATAAAAACGTTTTTGCACCAAACCGGCAATAAGGATTGCCCCACCGCACAAAAAAAGCAACAGTATCAACGAAAGCCCGTAACCGCCGAAATATGACGCCGTTTGCAAAAGTTTCGGCTCAAATCCCAAAGCCGTCCCTAACAAATTCCACGGAAACCCCGTAAAAATAAAACTGCGCACCCACTCAAAAAAAACAAAAGAACCGCAGAGCAGTAAAGCGCGGGCATAAATATTTCTGCCCCATGCCGATATCATAGCCGGTACCGCCCAAAACAAACCGAAAAACAGCCCTGTTGCCATAAAGACCAACGGAATAAAAGCGGCAAAACGATTCTCATCCGTCAACAACGCATTATTAATCCAAACAAAACCCGTCGCATAAAAAGCAAAACCAAAAACATAACCTCTCATGAACGCTCTGCGCTTGGACGCCGGATTCGCCAACAGTAACATCAAAAATGCAATCAGCGCAATATATCCCTGCCAAACCGAAACATATGGCGGAAAAATCAAAGACCCGGCCGCCCCCAAAGCCAAAATAAGCAGCCACACCAATTTCTTTGCCTGAGCAGAAGCGCCGGATTTCATATCAGTCATAAAGCACATACCTATGCGTTTTCCTCATCCTTATACGGATTGTCGATTGAAAACAGAGCCAGTATTTCGGTTTCAAGGCTTTCCATTTCTTCGGCTTCGTCATCTTCCTGATGATCAAACCCCAAAAGGTGCAGAAAACCGTGCACGACCAAATGGCAGTAATGCGCATATACGCTGATATTTTTCATCTCGGCTTCTTTTTTCAGCGTTTCAAAAGCCAATATAATATCCCCGAGCTCCGCCTCTTTGCTAACGGGAAGCATCTCCCAAAATTCATCGTCATCAATATTGGCAAAAGAAAGGACATTCGTCGGCTTGTCCATACCGCGGAATTCTTTATTCAGCTTATGCACTTCCTCATCATCGCTCAGGCAGACATTTACCATAAAAGTTTTATCTTCCGCCAAAAGCTCATGTGAAACAACATCGGCGACATGCCCGAACACCAGTTCTTTCAACTCTTCCGTTGTTTTATAAACATCAAAATCGACATCTTCCGTCCAGCGCGGGCTGTTAAGGACAACATGCAAAATAACATTACTTTTCATCTTGCGCCTTCTTGCTCTTCTCTTCATATGCTTTGACGATTTTGGCAACCAGTCCGTGGCGGACGACATCATTTGCCGAAAACGTTACCGAACTGATATTGCCGATTCCGTGCAGCGTATCCAACGCATCGCGCAGACCGGAAACCACCCCGCGCGGCAGGTCGACCTGACTGAGGTCGCCGTTGACAACCATGCGCGAATTCTCGCCCAAGCGGGTCAAAAACATTTTCATCTGCATCGGCGTCGTATTCTGCGCCTCATCTAAAATCACAAAAGAGTTGGAAAGCGTGCGCCCGCGCATAAACGCCAGCGGCGCGATTTCAATTTCGCCGAGCGCCAGCTTTTTATCAACCTGTTCTGCCGGAAGCATTTCATACAACGCGTCATACAATGGGCGCAAATACGGATCAACTTTCTCCTTCAAATCACCGGGGAGGAAACCCAGATTCTCACCTGCTTCCACCGCCGGACGCGAAAGGATAATCTTGTCGATTGCCCCTTCCAACATCATGGAAACGGCAAGCGCCACCGCCAGATAAGTCTTACCCGTACCGGCAGGTCCCAAACCGAAAACAAGTTCGTTTTTCATCATCTCGGTAATATACTGAGCCTGCGTTGCCGAACGCGGATAAATATAGCGTTTTTTCGTTTTAAGCACAATCTCGCTTAATGACTGCTTTTCATCGGCTGTTCCGTTTCCGCCGCAAATGCGCACGGCGGCCTTGACTTCCTGCTCGCCGATAATATGCCCTTTGCTCGCCTTTTCATACAAAATATCCATTGCCGTTTTTGCATTCTCAATATCCGCTGACGAGCCACGGACGGTTATTTGGTTGCCGAAACTCAATATTTCAACATTCAGCATTCTTTCTATCAGGCGGATGTTCTCGTCATTCACGCCCACCAAAACTTTCAACAGCTGATTGTTAAAAAGTTCAAAACTCAGTTCTGCCATGTTAAAGCGCCTCCCCGCTCAAAGAATTTGTTGAAGCGCCGGTAACGCGCACCTCAACAATCTGGTTAATCAATGAATCGTCCGCCTCGGCATATAAATTCTGCATATAAGGCGTCCGTCCGGTCAGTTGGCCTTTGTGGCGGCCTCTGCCCTCAAACAGCACCGGCATAATTTTACCCACGCTGTATTTGTTAAATTTTGTCTGATAGTCAAATAATAAATCCTGCAAAACCTGCAAACGCTCTTTTTTTACTTTCTCTTCAATCTGTCCGTCCATGACGGCTGCCGGCGTCCCCGGACGACGGCTGTATTTGAAAGAGAAAGCCTGAATATATTTAACCCTGTTCACAACATCAAGGGTTGCGGCAAAATCTTCATCTGTTTCCCCCGGAAACCCGACAATAAAATCCGAAGACATGCCGATAGCCGGATTGGCTTCTTTTAATTTCTCGACAACCCGCAAATAATCATCGCGTGTATGGCGCCGGTTCATCCGCTTCAAAACACCGTCCGAACCGGATTGTATCGGCAGATGCAGATATGGCATAAGTTTATCAAGCTCTTTGTGGCAGCGGATAAGGTCATCATCAACATCCGCCGGATAAGAGGTCGTATAGCGTATACGTTTTATCCCGTCAATCTCCGCAACTTTATTTAACAGATATGCCAGATTCCGCTCTTTGCCACCCGCGTCCTCGCCGTGATACGAATTAACATTCTGCCCCAACAGATTCAATTCAACGCTCCCCGTATCGGCCAGCCTTTTTGCTTCGCGTAAAACATCCTCTACAGGGCGGGAAATTTCTACCCCGCGTGTGTAGGGCACAACGCAGTACGTACAAAAATTATTGCACCCTTCCTGAATGGCTAAAAAAGAACATCCGCCGTGCGATTTGTTTTCAGGCAGATAGTCAAACTTGGAATAGGCTGAAAAATCCGTATCCAGCAACGGCTCTCCCTTTTGATTAAAAACGGCCTCCACGACCTCTTTCAAACGATAATATTTCAACGGTCCCAGCGCAAAATCGACATAAGGCGCACGTTTCAAAATCTGCTTGTCTTCCGCTTGCACGACGCACCCCGTCACCCCGATAATGGTACTTTTTCCGTCAAGCGCACGTTCCTGCTTGATAAGATACGCTCTTCCCAAGTCGGAAAAAACTTTTTCCGCAGCTTTTTCGCGGATATGGCATGTGTTAAAAATAATCACATCCGCATCTTTCGGCGTTTGAGCTTTAACAAATCCGCCCTCTTCCAACATATTGGCCATACGGTCAGAATCATACACATTCATCTGACAACCGAAAGTTTTAATAAAATACTTTTTAACCATACCTTTTATCTGAAATATAAACTTTATTTTTAATAGGACGCATTATAACATAACCCGATATTTTTTTCAACAATTTTTAAGAGAAATACCTATTTTCTTCATTTTCGGCGTTTTCCTGTTGCAAGTTTATTGTTTTTCTGCCACAATAAAGTATAAATGAAAAAGGAACTGCCATGAAAGAATTAAACTCGCTTCATAATAAATACCTGAAAGAAGCCGACGCGAAAGAAAAAAATTTCTTCATAACCGCCTTGTGCAGACTGGCCTCCTCTGATGGTAAAATCAAACCCGAAGAGCTGCAGTATATAGAAGAGCTGGCAGGTGCTGCCGGCATTGAAATCAGACCCGCTTTTTTTAACTGCCCGGACGAAGTTTTTCTGGAAGAAGCCCGCCGTTTCACAAACCGCAAATTAGCGTTGGCACTGTTAAAACATATGTTTATTCTGGCATATACCGACAATGTTTTTTCCGATTCGGAAGGCATATTTATCTGCAAAATTTCCGAGGTTTTAAATATTGAACCGGATAAAGTCCAGGAGATAAGCTCATGGGTAATAGACCGCATCATTTGGCTCGAACAAGCCGAAAAAATTTTTGAAGAATATGAATAACCGGGGAGGACGCTATGAGAAAAATAACCGCCGATGACAGCACCAATTTTTACAAAGTTATAAAAAAACACCTTAAACGGCAACACCCCGAAGCATCCGACAAAGAGCTCGGCAGTTTGAGCCGTGAAGTTGTTTTTGCCCCCAAAGATTACAAGACGGAAATAAACGGCACATCTTCGGAGATAAGCGGTATTCGTGAAAACCTCGCCGATTTTATCGAGCAAAAAACGGCGGAAAACAGTTTCATTCCTTATTCTCTGGATGCCGAAATTGCTGACTTGATAGAAAGCACAAACTGCGAAACTTCGTCTATGAATGAATATTACCGCTGGATAAACGTTACGACGGAAATTGTTCAAAACAGTACCCATGCCCATATTACGGAGGAAAACATTTCCGAACGCAACTCGTTCATCGCCATGAGCCATGCCCGTGAATCGGAGATTCTTCTTTGCCTGGCTTTATATGAAGCGGCAGGAAGCGCAAACAACAAAGAAAAAATCGACATGCTGCGTTTTAAGCTGGCAAGATTGCGGGAAATGCGCAGCATTGTAAACAACACGCCGAGCCGTGCCACGCGCTGCAACCGTGACTGTAATAACGAATGCAGTGAACATTTGCAGAAATATTTAACTTATTGCCATGAGCTTCAAAAACAAAAATTAAATTTTGACGAAAATATTAACCTGAATTTAAAACTAAATATTAATCATAATGATGAAGATTTGGCAGATGATTTTTCTTATCTTGACCATTTGCGTCGGATTATCTTATATATGATGCGCAAGTTAGATAAAAACTCCCGCCAAAACCGGCGTTCCGACATCCGGGCGGAAAACACGCAAAAAAGAACGGCTGTTACCCGCAACGGCAATGAGATAACGCGATAAAACCTATTAAAGGAGCTTTATTTATGGAAATTATGTTAGAATCAATCCTCTGGTGTGTTGAAGGAATATTGGAGGTTTACTTTATACTGGCTGTTGTCAACATCGTTTTGTACTGGTGTATGCATTTCAATGTTATCGGTCAGGGCGGGGAGGCATTCAAAAGGTTTTTATCTTTTTTGCACCTTATCACCGAGCCGGTATACGCCAAATTACGCGAACGTATAAAGCCTGTTCAGGGTTTTGACATTTCTCCGTATGTTTTAATTTTGGCGCTCATGCTGGTTTTGCACATATTGGAAAAAACGCGTCAGGCTCTCATCGGTTAAGGAGACCGCATGTTTTATGACAAAGTCCCCCAAGGCTGGATTTTAAAGATAAGGGTCATGCCCAATTCTTCGAAATGCGGTATTGCGGGGCTTATTGTCAACAGTACCGGTGAAGAATATTTAAAAATCAGCCTGCATGCGTTACCTGAAAAAGGAAAAGCCAACAAAGAGCTTATTGCATATTTAAGCAAAACATTAAAACAGTGCAAAAGCAGCTTTTCCGTTATCAGCGGCGAAACCGACCGCAATAAAAAAATATTATTAAGCACCGAGCAATCCGATATAGAAGAAAAACTGAAATCCATGGGAAACGCCGATGACCGCACAAATCATTAACGGCAAAGAACACGCCTTATTAATCCGCCGAAAAATCAAAGAAGCAGTATGTCTTCTTCCTGCCGCGCCGTGTCTGGCCGTCATCATCGCAGGAACGGATCCCGCCAGCGAAATCTACGTCCGCTCCAAAGAAAAAGCCTGCCATGAAGCGGGCATAACAGCCAAGACCTATCATTTTCCCGCCGATACAACCGAAGAACAATTAACCGCGCTCATTCATAATCTGAACGCAGATAATCAAATCAACGGCATATTGGTACAGCTCCCCTTGCCCGCACACCTCAATACGAAAAAAATTCTCGGCTGCATCGCTCCGATTAAAGATGTTGACGGCTTTCACCCGTTAAATATCGCAGCCTTGCAGCAAAAAGACATTGACGCGTTCATCCCCTGCACTCCGAAAGGGATTATCAAACTGCTTCATCAGGTTAAAAACGATTTAAGCGGGCTTAATGCCGTTGTCGTCGGACGCTCTCAGATTGTCGGTTTGCCTTGTGCGCAGTTATTGTTAAATGAAAACTGTACCGTCACGATTGCCCATTCCAAAACACAAAACCTCGCCAAAGTCTGCAAAACGGCGGATATTCTGGTTGCTGCCGTCGGCAAACCCGAACTGATTAATAAAGCACATATCAAACCCGGTGCAGTCGTTATTGACGTCGGCATCAACCGCACACCGGACGGCTTGAAAGGCGATGTCTGTTTTACAGACGCTTTGCAAATCGCCTCATACGTAACCCCCGTCCCCGGCGGTGTCGGCCCCATGACAATCGCCATGCTGCTGGAAAATACATATGAAGCATATTTAAAACAAAACCGCCCTTAAAATCTGCTTTGTTTTGCATTATATTTAGACTCCGTAAACAAAGGAGGAAAAGCATGCAGCATTTGGGAAACATTTTCTTATACAATACCGATGACGCCAATAAGGCATTATATCATGAAAATCTGGAAAAAATGGGTTATTATTTGTTTGATACGGATAATCTCCATAAATTTACCATGTATCACAAAGAGATAACACCGAATGTGCTGTTGTTTGACTTCGGACGCCAAACACCGATAGACTACATTGCCTCGCTTGAACGCAAGTTTGAGCGTTCCACAATCCCGATTGTCGTCGTTTCCGAAGCCCCGAATGCCTTAATATATCACCCTTCTATCAGTCACTATCTGACGCATGACGAAGCCAAAAGAAACTTGCAAAACATCTTGGAAAGCTATTGCGTCGGTTATAAAAAACATCATATTCTGTATATTAACCTCAAACCTTACGAGCGTTCGGATTTTGCCGATTCCGTTCGCCGGAGCGGATACAGCCTGTTTGAAGTGCATAATATAAATTCCGCCAAAAAATATATGGAAAAAAACGCTCCCTCCGTTATATGTATAAACTTCAAGCCCGCCTTAAGCAAATCGCAGAAATTATTTTCATTTCCCAAAACATTTTATGTGGACAACACGCAAAATGTTAAAGAAGTTGAACAATTTTTAAACTAAACCTGAAAGCCATAGGACGAACTATCGGAAAGAAACAGTAATGGCTTTCAAAAACCTGACCAAAACGATTTATGATAAAACGCTGAATTTGGCATCCCGCCCGCATGCCCTGTGCTGGCTGGCGGCCATTTCTTTTATTGAGAGCTCATTCTTTCCGATTCCCCCGGATATCATGATTATCCCTATGGCCTTGGCCGCTCCGCAAAAAGCGTATAAAATTGCTGCGGTTGCAACAATATCAAGTGTGCTCGGCGGTTATTTCGGCTATGTCATCGGCCTGTACGGATTTGAGCTGGTTGCCCGCCCGCTTCTGGAATTTTACGGATACATGGCGCAATTTGCCAAATTTGAATCTTACTACCATAATTACGGCGCATGGATAGTTTTCGGCGCCGGTATCACACCTTTCCCCTACAAAATTATCACCATTGCCAGCGGCGCCGTTCATCTGAATTTGGCAGTGTTCACGGTTGCATCCGTTCTTGCCCGCGGCATACGCTTCTACCTTATCGCATGGCTGTTGAAAAAATTCGGCGAACCGATGAAAGGATTCATAGAGAAAAACCTCAATCTGCTCTCAATCCTCTTCCTGCTTCTGCTCATCGGCGGATTCGCCGTTATCAAATGGCTCTGATAAATTCACAAGACAATCGACTTATCAAATTGCGCAGAAATCCGGTATATTTTCCCAAATCAGTTTCTGCAATTCTTTCTTCCGCCGTATGCGCCAGCGCTTCATCCCCTGCCCCGCAGATAAAGGTTTCAATCCCCGCTTCCTGAAAAAATCCCGCTTCGGTTGCATAAGGCAAAGACAATTTTTCGGTATTCAAAAGCGACAGCGCTGTTTCTGCCAAACGGGAATTTTCCATGCGCACAAACGCAGGCAGCGTTTCAAACGCTTCCGTTGTTACCGAAGCTCCGGCATATTCCCTGCTCAGTTCTTGGCAAAATGCTTCCATTTGTGTTAAGATGAAATCTTTGTGTTCAGCCTCAATATAACGCATTTCCCAATCAATATATGCTTCATCGCTGATTGAATTCCGCTCTTTCCCGCCGCCGATAACACCGACATTCAAAGTCGTTCCTAATGGCATATATTGCGCATTCAGTTTCTCAATAAACGTTATCATCTTCGCAGCAATATAATTCGCATTCACCCCCAAATCCGGTCGGCTGGAATGCCCTGCTTTTCCTTTTATTAAAGTTCTGTATCCGGCAAATCCTTTATTTGCAACGCACACCCGAAACCCCGTCGGTTCGCCGATTAAAGCATATTGCGGCGCGATATCATTCTTCTTCATAAAAGAAATAATTTCCCTAATTCCGCAAACATCAGTTTCTTCATCCGAAGTAAAAGTCAGAATAATCGGAAATCCGGCTTTTTTTAATTCACCCGGCTCATGCAGCACAACTGCTGCAAAATACTTCATGTCAACCGTTCCGCGCCCCCAAAGCAGACCTTCCGCCGCCGTAGGTTGAAAGGGCGGCACCTGCCATTCTTTTTCATTGGCACCGACCGTATCGATATGCCCCGATAAAATCAGCCCGCCTTTGATGTTTTTTAACTCTCTGACGTTAAGCGCTGCGATAATACTTTCTTTATTGCTTCCCGCATGGCGCAAACGTGCATATAAAATACCGTTTTTCTCTAAAATCGCACAGATATAATCAATACATTTCCTGATGCCGTTCTCATCGCCGTCTGTTTTAAAAGCAATCAAATCCGCCAAAATATCTCTTACATCTGCCATGGCTTCACCTTTCGCTGTTATCATCTTTGGCTTTAACCGGAATCAGCTCTATGTCTTTAATACCTTTTGCTGTTTGCTTTCCTCTTTCAGCCGAAATAAGTTTCATCCCCGGCGTCTGTACCGGACAATCCGACATATAAAGCAAATTATACCCGCCCTGATATGCTACCTTTGAGCATGTATATGCCCCCATTCGGCCTAATTGTGTTCGCAACACATCTGCCGCATCATCAAGTTTGTCAGCGCGCGAAAAATCAAACGTCAAACTCCTGCATTCACCGGGATACTGTTCGGCGCAATTCCTGTAAAACGTCATATACATTGTTTTTTCACCTTCCGCACCGTTGCGCCCGTCAACAAAACCGATAAAATTCAGTGTATGCGATAACGTTAAAAAACTGGCCCGATTCCGATATTCGCAGTCAGCATAAATCCCTTTGGCACCATATGAATGCAATGCACTTAAAGCAACATTAACCAGCTTTTTGGCAACACCTTTATTGCGGTATTCACTCGCCACCATAAGCCCGGAAAGTCCGTAACATGCTCCGGCTGTTTTTTCTTCCTGCTTCGGCAGCACAAAAAAAGGATACGGGAATTCCAAACGTTTCAGCTTCGCCACCCCCATAAGTTTATTTCCATTGCCGAACATCCCGACATAACAGCTGTCAGTAGATAAAATGCCTTCTTTTACTTCCTCAGCAGACGGAACATACAAAAACTCCTGACACCCGTCATACGATTCATAAAGGCGGCAAATATCCCCGACATGCTCCTCGCCCAGCATACGGCAATCACAATCCGCAACCGGACTGTTGCCGTTTTTTGAAGCAAGCCTTACCGCTTCCCGGCTGTGTCGAATACACTCCGAAAAATTTTCTAACATATTATACCTTCATTTTATTATTTCCGGAAACGAGAAGACACGCCGTATAATACCCGTGGATAAAGGCACATACATCCTATATTTCAAACATCTTCCGGTGTTTTTGATTATATTCTTCATGATATTGCCTGCAAACAGGCGTATTAGGCAAATTATACCCGCGATGTTCATATTTGTCAATATAAACATCAAACCAAACGAAAATGCGAGCTGACACCGCCCGCATTTTCATTTTTTCCATATGGCAATTCTTATCTGCCGGCTTTAATCGCTTCAATCAACTCATGCGTTGTCGGAATATGCCCGTTTGCATAAAGCGGATCCTGCCCGAAACGGTAAACCTGATGCCCCGCAAACAAAAGATTGTCATCAGTGCTGCCGTTGTGCGAAATGTCAAACAGTGTTTTATGAATGCAATATGTCCGCGGGTCGCAGATCTTCCCTGTCGTTCCCGTCGCACCGGACCACGAAGAAAACTGGCATTGCGACAAACAACCGAGACATTTCGCCCGATCCTCTTTCATCACCTTCCATTCCTCCGGTGTTAAAAAGACAACCGTGCTGTCCGGCGTCTCCTGAATAACGGTAAAGCCTGCATTTATCTGATTATTCGCTTTTGCCAAATCGGCAGCCTTGATATAAACCGTCTTGACATTGCTTAAATTCAGCGGCGTATCATAAACCTCATCAGCTTCTGCTGCATAAGATATTTCTCCTTCTTTGCGCTCCATAAGGCGTGTCAAAAACTTATTTTTAATCGCCGATGAATAAAAGCCGGTCGGGCTGAAACGCTGTAAGGCGACATCACCCGGTTTCGTATTCAGCATAACTTTCTTCCAAGCATCGCTGATCGGGCTTTCCGTCGTAATCATCGGGCGCGTGCCAAACTGGAAAGCGACTTTACCGATTTCCGGATTTTGCAGATAATCAGTCCAATCACTCAAACACCAGACACCGCCGGCAATAATAATCGGTGTCTCAGTAAGCCCGAGTTTATTCATAACAGCGCGCAATTCCTTAATCCTGTTATACGGATTTTGCGGTTCTTCCGGATTTTCGGCATTTGATAAACCGTTATGCCCGCCGGCAAGCCACGGGTCTTCATAGACCACACCGCCCAGAAAATCACTGTAATGCGCATACGAGCGTTTCCAAAGAATTTGAAATGCACGCGCCGACGAAACAATCGGATAATAATAAACACCATTCTCGGAAGCAATTTCGCCTAACTTATACGGCAAACCGGCCCCGCAGGTAACGCCGTGAATAAGCCCTTTTGCCCCCTTTAAAACTTCGCGGATAACTGTTTCCGAATCAGCAAGCTCCCACAATTCGTTAACGTGGATTCTGCCGTTATCACCGGCAATTTCATGGGCAATCCGCGCCTGTGCAATACCGCCTTTTATGGCGCCGGCAATCAAATCTTCATGCCGTTCCTGCCGCTTAGTACGTGCAGAGCGCTCCAAAACAACATTGCCGGCATTGTCATAGTAATCTGCACTTACCAGCGAAATCGTCCCCACACAGCCTTCTTTGGCAAAATGCCCGCTGCTGCGGCCGTCAGTGCCGTTAATGCCTTTTCCGCCTTCAATAATCGGAAACACTTCTTTACCCGAAATTACAACAGTATCTAAATTTATCACCGGTCTATCCTTACTTAAATGAACATTTACGAAAATTTATAACATCCTTTTTTTTAAATTAAAAGTAGGAACTTAACGGCATGTTAGTTTCCTAAAAGATACCGATAATCAAAAAGGCTTAAACAATCTGTCCCATTCCACATTGTTGCTGACAATAAACGCCGCTGCAACGCAACAGTAAGTATATGTAATTAAAGCGTTAATTGTAATACTTCCTATCTGACGCACAAAAAAATGACGGTATTTTTTAATAACCCGATGCAGAAAATTAAAAAATAAGATATACACAATCAGCTGTCCCGAAATGCCGATACCTGCCAGCGCATTTTCGTATTCCATGGCAATCCGCGGAAAAAAAGTCATCAGCAGACTGTACAGCATAATCAAAATATACGCTGTGCGCATAGCCCTTTTTTCACTCTGGCGTTTATGAATTTTATCTTCCTTCAAACTTTCCTTGGAGAGCTTTCCGACTTCAAACCCGCGGATTTTTTTAGGTTCGGAACTTTTTTCCTTAATGGTTTTCAAGTTAGATTTCAACCGTTCTTCGGCGACGCATAAGCCGCAGCCCTTATTGGTAAAATACGCATGATTCGGATTCTTTTTACAGGTTTTAATGTTTTTCAGAAGAAAATCCAGTTCCGCCTGCCACTCTATGGCTGTCGGACGTTTCTGCCCTTTCACGAAAGCACGGTCAAAAAGTTTGAGCGTACTCTGCGGCAAAAAAGCATGAATACTGTACGGATGCGGCGCCTGATAATCATCACCCCACATACCGTATGCATAATGGTAATGTTCGATGCGCTCCTGAATGGACAGCGCAGTATCCGAAGTTTTTTTGACCACGCCCGAAAACGGATGAATACCGTTATTAAGCAATTTAAAAATAATAACCGCCAGAGCAAACTTATCCTGCTCTTCGCCCATTTCTTCGCAGCCCTGCGTCATCCCCTCGGGATAAATATATTCCTCGCTCACAAACTCTGCCGGAAACCGCGCCTGTTCTCCCTGAATGGAAAAACCGTCGCAATCAAAAACCGCCACCGTCATTGTTTTTTTGTAAATGGAAACATTCGCAGGTTTTAAGTCAATAATATAATGTCCGTAGCGGTGCAATGACGCAACCATCAGCGCCACGTTATATGCCGCCATAACACGGTACTCATACTTGTCGCTTAACCCGAGTTTTGCCCGCACCGCGCTCTGCATTAAATGGTCTAAAGAAACCGCTTCTTTGGTATTGATAAACGGCATGACATAGCCCACGCAATACCCTTCGTCGTCTTCCAAAACCGCTTCCGGCCACGCAATCTGCACATACTCAACCCCGCCCGCGGTAACGCTCGGTATTTGCGGGTTATTCATAACCATGGCTTCCAGCTTCAAACGGTTTGTATTGCTTTTTTGCCGTTCATGAAAGATTTTGGCAACCTTGGCCGGCTGTCCGGCAATCTCATAAACTTTGCCGGCGGCGCCGCCTTTATTTAAAAGTCCGCCGAGCGTCAGCCGTTCAAAATGTCTGTCCGCATAAATGGCATTATAGCTCAAATTTTTCTGTTCCGCAGCTTCGCTCATTGCAGTCCTGCCCATAAAAACGTTTTGTCATCCGAATTGAGCCTGCAGGCTTTTTGTGCATTCAGCGTATTGTTAAGAGCCTTAAGCGCACGTTCTCTGTCAGGCTCGTCGTTGAGATACCGGTTAATCGGCTCGATGAACCCTTTTTTAAGCCGATGAAAATCATCCGACAGCGCAAAATTAGTTACCCCGTCCGTCATCAAAAACAAAGCGCTTGCCTTTTCAAATTTTGTAAACCGCAGACATTCTGTCCAGTTCTTCATCGTATAAAAATATGTCTCGCAGGAAAAATTTCCGTTTGCCGGCCGCGACAATGTATAGTCGGTATAGTTTTCAGCACCGTGCAGAGCGATTCCCGCCCCGTCTCCGATATGAAAAAACACGCCGTTTTTCTTATGACAGACCACGCCGACAACCGTCGCCGAAAAATTCAATATTTCTTCTTCTCTTTTACTTTTGTTCAGCCTGTGAATGAGCAGCCTTTCGCGCACCGATTCTATCACCCGCACCACAGCCGGTTCCACATCTTTTAACGGCGTATTAATCAAAGTATTGACCAACGCTTCGCAAATCATTTTCGCACCGATTTTACCGTATTTGGCAGAGCCGGCACCATCAGAAACCACGGCCGCCAATTTATTGCCCGAACAGGCATATTGATAAAAATCCTGACACGGAAGTTTCTTTGCCGTATGCAGCCCCCCCGTCAGTTTTGTCGCGATAACCCTTATGTTTTTAGGCTTCCTCTTCATTCCAGCCCTCAATGTCATCCAATATGTCAGGCATATTCGGCGCCGCGCGGGAAATGCATGAAACGCTGCGCGACAACCACAGGAAAAACTCCGTAAACTTTAACCCGCTCAAACGCTTCGGCGACATCAGCGAAAACTTCGCAAGTTTATCCAAATTGGCCCCCTGCGTTCCAACGGCATGAATAACCACCTTCTTGTTTTGCTGCGCCTCGCGGCATTTTGCCGCCGCCTGTTCCCAGCCGTAATCCGTCGGTTCACCGTCGCTGATTAAAAAAATCCATGGCCGCTTTGAGGTAATACCGCAGCTGTCATACAAACATTTTTGTTCTTCAATTTTTTGCAGCGCCAGTTCCATGGCTTTACCGATAGGCGAAAGCCCCGAAGCCTCCATAACAGGTGCCGAAAAATTCATTGCGTCAATCCAATCTGCGGAAATCTCAGCATCGTCTTTACCGTAAGCTTTAATCACCAAAAGCTGAACGCGCGAACTTGCGTCAATATCTTCTTTGAGCTCTTTCTCCAACGCCTGCAAACCGGTATTCAGCTGCTTTATCGGTTCACCGCGCATAGACCCCGAACAGTCCAAAACCAAAATACACGGTGTCCGCTCATTGGCATTTTCCGCAAATTCCACATACGGAATCATGACATCCGAAAAATCATCATTGCTGCTTTTATCCATTTATATATCCTTCTAATGCTGTATCGCCAAATTAATATCGGGGATATGTGTGCGGATACCCGCTGCCCTCAACCGGCACATTGGCGGAAACCCTACCGCACCCGCTTATATATAGAATGGAAAAAAATACTGAAAAAATCATTAAAAATTTAACTAAATATTTCATTTTTTACCCTATGTATTGCAATAACACTGGTTTAAATATATATCAAACGCTCAGAATGTACAAAGCTCAATCACTTTATTAACAGGAAAAAAATCATGGCTTTATTATACCGCTTGCTCGTTCTCTTGCTTTTTATCTCTTTTAACGCCGCGGCATACAGCGGTCCCAAAGGCTTATACACGCTGCAATATCCGGTTGATATGCCCAATGTCGCCCTGACATCCGAAACCGGAAAAGAAATATCTTATTTAAACACATCGGCTGATTTGACCATCATGATTTTTTGGTCACAAAGCTGCGCCCCCTGCCTGCGCGAAATGAAAGCATTGGAAAAATTCTATCCCGTGGCAGCCAAAGACAATATCCGCGTTATGCTCGTTTCGCCGGCATCGGAATGGAACAGCAATGAGGAAGAGCGCAAGTTCCTCACAAAATTCGGCGCGCCGACCCTCCCGTTTTATAACGACAATAACAACAAACTGTCATTAAGCCTCGGCATCGGCTCAACCCCGTACACCGTCATCATGAACAAACACGGCAAAAAAGTTGCCACCATTCAGGGCGAAGCAAACTGGTCTTCGGAAAAGCTTTATAAGATGATTAAGAAGCTGATGAACTCGGAAAGTTAATCTCCCGAACGCTCTGCCTGCATAAGCGCCAAGCGCAAATGCGGCTGTGCGGCATATTTTTGCCGCTCATAAAAGCTTCTCCTGATTTCCTTGAGTCTGGCCAAACGTTCTGCCTTTTCTGCCGCCTGCAAAGCCTGCTCTTCCTGCAGACTTTCAGCATACCCTTTTTTGCTGCTGGCTTCAACCAATTCGTTATTGCATTCAATCAATGACTCATGGATAGTTTGAAAGTCCCCTTTCTTTCTCATCTCCGCAAAAGCTGCCAAAATAAGTGGATCAATCTTTTCGCGGATTTTCGCCTGCGCCTGCCGTGCATAAAAATCGCGATGATACGTATAAACCAATCTGACGCTTCCGTCTCTGGCTTCGCGTATCATAATACCGCGCCCTGCGCTGCACAGGCTTTCAAGCTTATCATCGCCATAGCGCTTCTTCTGCATTTTCAACATGACCTCATGCGAACAAAAACCGTCACGGCATATATCTACAAAAAACTTTTCCGGATTTTTCGGATTACGGCTGCAAACAACGCGATATGATACAATCATTGAAGTATACATGAATTTTAACCTTTCAGAATCTTTTATTTTTTCTGCATGATACATGATTATTTTTTAAAGTAAAGTATTTTGTCTAAAATTTATGTCAAAAAAAATCATCAATCTGACCGACAATTTCAGGATAAAAAAAGGAGGCTGCGCCCCCTTTAATTTTTTTTCAATCTGATTATTTAATTTCAAGTTCTTTCTGGTTTTTGCCTTCGGCAGCATACTTCTCCAGCACAACCGCCGCTTTTTTCGGCATGGACAAACACCCCGGACCGGCAATGCATCCGCCTTCGCAGCTCATCACTTCCAGCATATTGCAACCGTCATCAAGTCCTTTAAGTGCATATTTCTTTAAATTTTTAACATTGTCTTTGGTCAAACCGTTAATCGCAAACGGGCGATAATCCGCCTTGCCGTCAATCAGGTTGGCAACAGCCGCCGCCACACCGCCGGAAAGCGCATATCGCCTTGATTGCTGAGACGCTTCATCAGCAAACGCAGACGCATCCAATGCATTAATGTCAATGCCTTTGGCCTCAAACATTGCCTGAATATCGGCAAACACCAAAACATAATCTACATTCGGGTTGCTTTCCGCTTCAATGCGTTTGGCAAGACACGGCCCGACAAACACGGTTACCGCATCCGGATAACGCTTCTTTGCGATTTCTGCCGTATAATACATCGGGCTTCCGGTGTGCGAAACAAATTTCTCAATCTCGGGCACATGAACCTTCGCCGTTTTTACATAAGCCGGACAACATGACGTTGTCATAAACGGTGCACCTTCTTCCATACGCTCGACAAATTCCGCCGACTCATTTTTAGATGTATATTCCGCACCGTAAGCCACTTCAATCACATCGTCAAAACCCAGCGCTTTATATGCGGCTATCACCTTGCCCAAATCATTGCCGAACTGTCCTAAAATGGCCGGCGCCACCATGGCAACCACTTTCTTTGCCGGATTCTTAATTGCATTCAGTACATCAATCATCTGCGAATTATAAACAATCGCACCGAACGGGCAGGATTGCAGACACTTGCCGCAGGATATGCACTTGTCAATATTAACTTCTTCCCTTCCTTCCGCATCTTTGCTGATGGCATTTACCGGACAAATTTCTTCACAGGGAACAACTGATTTATGGATGGCCCCATAAGGACAATAGCCCGCGCACAGCCCGCACTTGATGCACTTCTCCTGGTCAATCACTGCTTTATCCGTAACAGAAATTGCCTTCTTGGCGCAGTTTGCCTCGCACGGGCGTGCCACACAGGCCTGACACATCGGCGTTACTTCAAACATTTTCGAACGGCAGGCATTGCACGCCGCTTTAATGACGGAAATCCCCGCCCGCGGCGCCTGAGTACGCGCCATCGCTTCTTTAACAAACTCATCCAAATCGCGATTCGCATCAACTTCCTGCGCCAAAAAGCCCATTGCCGCCAAAATCTGCCCCTTAACGGCAGCTTTTTCCGTCTCCGGATTGCGGCGGGCATTCTGCATAACCGATAATTCTGCCCAAACTTGGTTAATATCAGCCAATCCGTTCTCAATAAAAGATTTTGCCACTCTTTTTATAATTTCCGCACGAATTGGTGCCACATTGTTTTTTGCTGCAAGCATAGACATGTCCTCAAAAGATAGTTACGATAGAAACAGTATAGCGCGCAATTTAGAAGATTTCTTTAAAAATGCAAGAAAAAACATAATATTTTATTTCTGTATTACTTTTCCCTTGACGAATAGACAAAAATATGCTAAAAAAGCACTTAATCAAATATATATATATCTAAATAATTAAACAAAAAACACTATGACTAGTTTTACGATTGGCGGAATCCCTTATCGGATTCTCGACATAGAAGCGGAACGAGGCGCGCGCATCCCGCATGCCGAGCAGTACAAACCTTTCACCGAAAGAGCGCTGGAAGAAATAAAGGACATGCCGAACCACGAAAAAAATCACCAATTTCTGGTGGCCTATTCCGTCTATGGCGATACATTCATCACCGCAGACCCGAACACTATCCTGCGCTTAAGCTTAGCCGGACAAGTCTACAACAACAGCATCAGAAGGATGACACTGTGCGACGTACTGGCCGTCTTTTATCATGACGGTAAAAAATTTCGCCCGTTCAAAAGCTGGGAACTGCGTCATTTCAACAGCAACGACGCCCCCGCATTCCTGGACAAGGAAAATCTGGAAGCACAACTGAAAGGAGTATTCCGCAAGGTCGACATTACGCTAGGCGCGCTGACCCTCACTACCCGATCCGTTACCTGCCCTGCCTGGCAAATTGTGACCGATAAGGGAACATACTATCTGCCTTGGCATAATGGAACAATCATCGAGGAAGACCCTGCGTTTTCCTTTGAGGAAAAAGATTTTGCCGAAATCCAAGAAACGCAGTATTACACACATCTGCGTTTCAGCAAAATCCCTCTCAGCAATCAGGCTTTCAACATCAAAAGCTGCTGAAAAAGTACCGAACATACCTGTTATGTTCGGTACTTTTGTTTTAAAAGGCTGCCGAAACTCCGACAATTCCGATATAATCCGTCAAACCTTTTTCGCCGTCTGCATTAAACCGCGCTGAAACCTTTCCCGTCAGGCTCAAATCTTCATTCGTTTTACCCTGATAGTACAAGCCGACATCATATTCTTTCGCTCTCGGTTTGAGCGATGTCGTCAATTTTTGCATATATATCGTATCGCTTGCCGAATCCCGCCCGTTCGCATACATCAGTGAAGCTTTGCCTTTCACAACCGAAAGCGGCGAAGAAAAACTTAACCCTATTTTATCTGTCTTGTTCAATAAATATTCGCCCGCAAGCATAAAACTCTCGCTTTCCAGATCCGATATCGCCAGCATCGGCGCGTCCGCCCCCTGCGTATAACCGCGGTAATATGCCGCAGACAGCAGAATATTCGGGGTTAGGTTCAGCGCCGCCCTGACCCCCATATAATATGTGGAACTGTCTTTAATACCGAATGCGCCGCTGCCGTTCATACCCAACAGAGCATTGTCCTCATAGAGCATACCGCCGAGCGCCGCCACTTCCAAATAGTCTGTCATGCCGAAGCTGTATTCGCCGCTGAATGCATAAGCCCTGTCGTCAAACGAATGATTATCTTGTTCATAATCCCTTTCATACAGCCCGTTTTCACCGGTTTGCAAAGACAATTTAAGCTTGGAACTATCGCTTAATTTCAGCATATTCTCGGCACCATATGCCTCATTCATCGCCAAATACGGATTTGAAGACGGTGATAACACATTGTCCTGAGACATATATTTACTGTTGACGGCATAATAAAAGCGCGTTGCACCGTCTACCGTCTCGCTGACAACTTCCGCAACCGCCAGATTATTCTTTCCCCCTTTGTCCAGCGTCTCTTCCGAAGCAAATTGAAAACCCGTTTTCTCATCTTTAACCACGCGTTTGCCGTTGCCCGCCGCCATTCTGGAAACGGCATTGCGCAAATCGGCATTGGAAGCATGCGTCTGATTGACAATATTTTTTGTATCATACTCAAAAGGCCGGTTAAGAGCATCAAACGCCGTCACTTTTTCCGGCATCGCGGCCATCAACTTATTCTGTACCGCCGAAGATAAGGCAAGTTTGGAACCGGAAACCGGCAAAACCTGCTCAAACGATGTTTGCGTCGGCAGTCCCAACCCGCCGATAGGCGTCGTAACCGCCGCATTCAAATCCAAAGCACCCCTGCCGTATTTGTCGCTGTTGGCATACTCGCCTTGATTATTCGCCGTTTCCAATAAAAGATACGCAACATTCTGCGCCGAAAGCCATGGATAATACCCGTTTAATAAAGCAATACTGCCCGTAACAACAGGTGTAGACATAGACGTCCCCGATTTACCGGTAAATCCGTCTTTCATCGGCGCCGTGGATTCAACCGATGTCCCGGGGGCCGCCAGACAATAGCCTTTCGTTGAACCGCACCAGTTGGCATAACCGGCCAGTTTTCCGGAAGGCGCGTTTGCCGTTCTCGTATCATAATCAAGCGCCGTAACGGCAATAAAGGGAGCTTCATATTTTTTCGGGCCCGCATATCCTTTATCAGACAAATCCAATCTGCCCATACCGGTATGCAGATTAGATTCATGCTGCATTTCGTTTCCGGTAGCCTGCACCCATACCGCGCCGTTTTTCGCAGCATAAACATAAGCTTCCAACTCATTGCTGCCACGCAGTTTTTCAGCAGTTGTCGCATTATTTTCCGAGGTAACATCAACACCCCAGCTATGGTTTAACACTTTAACCCCGCTATCCACCATGCTGGTAATAACAGGCTTGATATCCTGTTTCAAATCCCAGCTGGCCGCCACAAGCTCCGCATTGTCAAACGCCACACCGTGTATGCCGTTATTATTTTTATTTGCGGCAATAATCCCGGCAACATGCGTTCCGTGGCTTAATTGGTCGATAATATTAAGCCAGCTGTTAACAAAAACTTCCGGTCCCGTATTTATATCCGTAATAAGACCGGACATATCCGCTCCGGGATTGTGCCCGTTTCCGCTGTTTATCAATGCCAATTCACTAAACGGTATATTCCATTTTTTCTCCACTATATTTTTCATTTCCGCTTCGCTCAAACCCAGCGTGTCATTTGCGTTTGTATAATATGTAACAATGTCGGCATCATGAAAAACATAATACTTTGAGCCTTTCTTTATAACATAACCCTGTCCCCAGCCGTCGCGGGAAACGCCCCAAACCGAGCTATCGTTATTATAAGGGTTTGCATCTATACCGGAAACAATTTTTCCCGCCAAATCTTTATTGGCATACACACCGGAATCCAAGACGCCGACTTTAATTTTTTTCAATGCCGCTTCACTGTCTGCCTGATGACTGAACACCGCACCTGTCAGATCTTTGCGGAAGATATGGCTGTATGCGTCTGCTGCCTTGATACCTTCCAAAAAATTAGTGCGCTTATATTCTTCTGTTCTGAATTCATCCGGCGCCATATCATCCAAATGGCCGACAGGATCTTTGACTTCGCCTCCGGGCGTTTGCACCTCGCCGCTGACGTGAGAATGTCCGCCGCCTCCGCTGCCGGCCAATGCGGCTATTCCCGCACCGGCAGCAACAACACCGGCGGCAGCCCAATAATAACTGTTATCATTTTCAAAAAATCCGGCAGACTTTCTGAATTTAGGCTGCGTTTGATAATTGCGTTCCGCTTGCCGGAAAGCAGGAGCCTCTTCTTCCGCAACATTTTCCGCACATTTCTGAGCCGTATTCGCGCCGTATTTCTTTAACAGTTCGAGCGCTTTTTCATCATTACTCCGCAAGGCAAAGCAATAAGCCGTATTGCCGCGGGCATCCTTAATATCAACGGCACCTTTGTACCTTGACAATGCGCGGAAATAATCATGATTGCCGGCCTGTGCCTGCTTATAAATAAGGCCCGCACTGACAGACGCGGCCGAAGCGCTCGGCATATACCCGCCGCAAAGAGAAATCACACCCCAAAATAATAAAGTTTTTCTAGAAATCATAACCGGCTCCGAATTTTATTTTTTACCAGTATAAAACCAAATTGCTAAAAAAACTTTAAGAGTATATTTAAAAATGCTTTTTGATATATTTGATAATCTCGTCATCCGCCGGCGGAAATTCATAATCCGAAAGCTCTTCCGCCTTCACCCAGCGCAGTTCGTTATGCACCACCGCTTTCAGGTTTTCCGTATCTTTTATTTCCGCACGGTAAACCATAAGCTTAAAATCCCCGTGTTCGTATTTTCTGGAAACCGTCAGCAAAAAATCCCCGACAACGCAGTCAACGTCAAGCTCTTCCTTAATTTCCCGCACCAGACACTGTTCAACGGTTTCACCCTCTTCCTGCTTGCCGCCCGGAAACTCCCATAATCCGGCCAAAGCTTTGCCTTCCGGACGCTGTCCGATAAGAATTCTTTTTTGCTCATCAAAAATGATAGCTGTTCCGACTATTTTCATAATTAGTTCCTGAATTTAAATAAATATTAAGTATTTACCTGAAAGACTACTTAAAATAAACAAAAAAGGAAAAAAATGTTCGGATTTTTCAACAACAAAGTTTTTGACAAAGGCTGGCTTCCCGAACACGAGGGGCATGAGATTTATTATCAGCAGATGGGTAATCCCGCAGGCGAAGTCGTGCTGACTTTTCACGGCGGCCCCGGCGGCAGCTGCAAAAACCGGCATGGCGAATATTTCAACCTCAAAAAACAGCGTGTCATCATGTTTGACCAGCGCGGCGGCGGCAAATCTCGCTTTGAGGATATTGCGACTCTTAACGACACCAAACGCCTGATAAAAGACGCCAAACGCCTGCTTGAATATCTGAATGTCAACGAACAGATTATTGTTGCCGGCGGTTCATGGGGCTCAACTCTTGCTTTGCTGTTTGCCGAAAAATACCCCGAACTAGTCAAACGCATTTGTATCAACTCCGTTTTTCTTGCCCGCCGCGATGATATGGAATGGATGCTCAAAGACAGCGCTTTATTCTATCCTGACCTGTTGGAAGAAATCCGCCGCCAAAGCGAAGGCGAAAATCCGTATACCCACTATGCAAAATTGGTATTTTCCGAAAACTTAGGTTCGATTCAAACTGCGCTCAAATATATGGTTCAGTACGAATATCTGCTCGGCAGCACCGATTCGGCATTTAAAGACGTGCGCATTGACAACGCCGCCATTAATTCCGCCCGCATCGGCCTTTATTATGCGGCAAACCGCTATTTCTTGGAAGAGAATGAAATCATTAAAAACATTGAAAAAATACAACACATCCCGATGTTAATCGTCCATAACCGGCTGGATATGTGCTGCCCGCTCAAAGGCGCCTGGGAACTCTATCGCACCCACGGCAACGCCGAAATTGAAATTATTTCAGACATCGGACATGGCGGCAAAAAGCTTAAAACCGCTTTTCGCAAACACTTCTAAGCACTGCGCTCCAAATTGTTCAGTTTCATCATCCGCCGCACATCCGGTTCGCCGATGAATAATGCGCAAACGCCGTACTCACGCTCTTCCTGACGGCTGTACATGCGCTCAATGCGCAGGCGAACTTCCTCTCTGCTGTTGTAGCCGATCATCTCCGGCGGCAACATATTGATTAGCGTTTCAAAGTTCTGAAACAACGCAATACCTTTAACTTCTTTGGCAACGCTCTCCTGCGTTTCTATATTGGTATATTCCACCATATCGCCGACATGCAGGTCATGCAGGCGCTTGGAATACGGGCGGATATCAATTCTCCGCTGCCCGCCCAATATCTTATGATAAGCAAACGGATAAACATTTATAATCTGTTTCATACTTGTCATAACACACCTCATCTCTTTGTTGTTTCACTTATTTTATACGGCATAAAAAATCAAATTGCAAGCATTTCATACATACAAGTATGTATATTTATATGGCGGAACGATTTTAATTGACGCCATTTAAAAAATGTGCTATACTTATCTTGTATTTAAAGTTTATTTCTATAATTAGGTCACGTTTTTCATGGTGTTTTTCACTATGTGGCCTAATTATTTCTTTCGTAAATAATAATCACAAAATAAAACAATCATGACAAACGAAAAAACGTACCAGAATCTCAAAGAATGGTACAACAACCAACCCAAAGAAGTTCAGTATGCCTGTGGCATTGCAATCGTCGCAGCATTAACCTTCTTCGCCGCAAGCATCGACTCGCTTGTTGATGCCGGCGTCGTCGGTTTCATCTGCGGCACCCTGTGGTGTTGCATAATCGGGCTGATCAGCGCTCTGGCATTCCTAGTCATCTACTGGATTGCCGCCGCTTTCCGCCCTAAAAAAGCTGAAAAAGTCCTCGACGCGCTCACAAGCGACCCCGAGGACACCGACCTGAACTAACCTTTCCCCCTTGAATTTCCGGCGCTCAACGCATTCGGATTTCAAGGGGTTTTCTTTGTCTGTAATACAACACTGCTGATACGGCTGCGCCAAATATAAAAAAGGCAGGTTTCCCTGCCTTGTCTCAAAATCAAGCTTCGCTTACCTTGTCATTTAAGCCTTAGCCGCATCTTTTCTCGGACGGCCGCGTTTCTTCGGCGCCTCATCGGCTTTAACTTTGGCCGGGCGCCCGCGCTTCTTGGGAGCCGTTTCAACCTTTGCTTTCGCCGGACGACCGCGTTTTTTCGGTGCCGCAGTTGCTTTTTTTGCCTTTTTCTTTTTGCCCTTGTTTTCTTTTAGCTCAGCCTGTTGACGCGAAATCAGCATAGCCTTTTCCAAATCTTTTTCAGAGCAAAGACCGACTGCCATCGGGTTAATCGGGCGCAGGTTTGCCATATTGCCGTGCGTTCCTTCGCGGATAGACGTAATCGTCGGCTTTGTCGTACCGATAAGTTTGCAAATCTGCGAATCCATAACTTCCGGACAATTTTTGATAATCCACAAAACCGCATTCGGCTTTTCCGCACGCTGTGTCGGCGAAAGGACCTTCTTTGCCTTTGCGTTTCTTTCTTTAACATTCTTTTCCAGCGGTGTCGCCGTCAAAACGGCTTTTTCGTCAGCTTCGCAGCGTTTAATCTCTTCTGCGGACAACTGTCCGTTGGAAATCGGGCTGACGCCCAGAATATTATAGGCAATATCGCCGTCCGCAATAGCCTGAATTTCCAACTCGTGCAGTTCGCAGAAATCCGCAATCTGTTTAAAAGTCAGGGTTGTATTTTCAACCAACCAGACCGCTGTTGCCTTAGGCATTAAAGGTGCTGTCATTTCATCATCCTTTCTAATAAAATAAAACTGTTGTTTTTAACCTATATTGATTTTATCCGAGATACAAGCATTATCATTTTTTCTACACAAACTTGTATCAAATGCGGGATAAATAAAAACCTGTATTTTCATACAGGCTTTCATAACGCTTACCGAGGCAAAATTTAGTTTGCAACTTTCAAACCAAACTTGGCAAACTTATTGTTAAATTTGCCGACCTGACCGCCGGAATCTACCATGCGGTGCACGCCTGTCCAAGCCGGATGAGATTTCGGATCAAGTTCCAAAGTCATCTTATCGCCGGCTTTGCCCCAAGTTGAATGAACTTTCATTTCTGTCCCGTCGGTCATTACATATGTAATTTCATGATAATCGGGGTGAATACCTTTTTTCATTATTATCTCCAATATTAAACTTCTCAAAAAAATTTACCAACCTTATACATGACACTTTTATAGAATGCAAGCATAATTTTGCAAATTTTTAAATTATTTTAAAACTTTGGCAATTTTTTGGCTGAGGTTGAAGCTGACCGCAACCGGATTGCCCGAATTCAAAACCGCCGCCAAGTCTTCGGTGCGCGTGTCCGCCTGTTCCAAATCCAGCGCCATACCGCCCGCTTCTTTAACCAGCAGAATTCCCGCTGCCATGCTCGCAAGCATTAAACGAGGCGCAATCACGGCATCAAGCTTTCCGGCTGCAACATAAGCCAAATCCAGCGCGACACATCCGCTGATGCGAACATCGCGGCACATTGCCAGCGTGTTATTAATAATCCTGGCCGTCTGCTCAGCTTCTTCCGTATCAGGCTTCACCGCAACCAGCGCGCCTTCAAGCTCCTGTTTAGCGGAAACGCGCAAACGCTCGTGGCTCCTGAAACCTTCTTTATAAGCACCTTTGCCTTTTTCGGCAAAAAACAACTCGTCGCGCGCCGGATTATAAACCAAGCCGCACAAAATCGTCTGCCCGTTCATCAAAGCTGCGGAAATGGCAAATTCCGGATTGCCGTGCGCAAAGTTCGCCAGACCTTCAATACCTGAAACTGTCAGATACATACCGTCCTTCGGTGCTTTCTCGTTAACCGAAACCACCGGAAGCGCAGGCAAAACTTTTCCCAGTTCCGCCTTTAAGCCTTTTTGAATCTTATCAAACGCGATGCGCGTAAAATCCAAACTGCCTTTAATCGAGTTCTGCAAACGCTCAATCTCGCTGAAATCGCGATTAAGATTGACCGAAGCCTTCTTGACCGCCGTAACGATATTGGTGAGCATAGGTGAAATGTATGCCATTATTTTGCTCTCTCAACATAGTTGGCTTCTTCGGTGCCGACAACAATCTTCTCGCCGGTGGCGATAAACGGGGGAACTCCGATGCGCATGCCGTTGTCCAAAATCGCCGGTTTGTAAGAAGAAGTAACCGTCTGCCCTTTGATTACAGGTTCTGTCTCTACAACCGTGCAGACAACCTGCTGCGGCAGCTGTACCGAAATCGGACGGTCGTTAATGTGAGAAATGCGGACGGTCATGCCTTCAACCAAAAACGGACGCGAGTCGCCCAAAATATCCGCAGGCATGGAGAACTGTTCAAATGTTTCCGCTTCCATAAAGTTCAATCCTGTGCCGTCTTCAAACAAGAACTGGCAGTCTTTATCTTCCACCATCATCTTTTCAACGGTATCTTCGGTTCTGAAACGCTCGTTGGTTTTCGTTCCTTCCTCAACGGCTTTCATTTCAACCTGCATAAACGCACCGCCTTTGCCCGGCTTAATGTGCTGTGCTTTGGTAATTGTCCACGGTTTGCCTTTGTATTCAATAACCCAACCGATTCTGATTGCTCCGGCTAATTGTTTCATTTGTTCATTCTCCATATTTACAATGTTGATATTAGTCTTAGAAATATTTTCTGCCGCATAAAATAACGCCGAAATTTTTATTTTGCAACAAAAAACGTATTTTAGACAAAATTTCTTAAAAATATAGAGAAATTCGCAATTAGCCGCTCATTGTCCGCCCGATTAAAAAGTGAAAATTTGAGATGAATAAAAGCATAAGCAATCCATACCAGAGTAGTTATAGTAAAAAAAATGCGGAATTTTGCGAAATAGCCGCAGATGTCCCCCGAGGAGCACAAGTGTACATAAACGTACACGACGCGACGAAGAGGGGCTTCCATCTGCGAGTTAGTTCACAAAATTACACGTTTTTTTAATCACAAAATCTGTCCGCAGGGCTGAGGTATCAACCTCCTCTTCCATTACCCACGCGGCGGATTGGATAAGGAAAAAGTCAGCATACCAGTCTGTCAGTTCTTTAACGCTTTCAATACCGTCGTTCCAAACCTTGAAAACCACAAAATCAGGCTCCGCTTCCGAAACAAGCATGCTCTCGTGCCGACGGTTGCGCGTAAACAGCCCGACAATACTGCCCTTGCCAAGTTCTTTGCGCACATTGCCAAGCTTGTCTTTCACATCTTCGGCGCCCAAATCTAAAATCACGCCGTCCGCGCCGTATGCTTTCGCCGCCGCAACCGCATTATCGCCGTAAAACAGCACAAGCTTTTCCCCTTCCGCCGCTTTGGCAATAAATATGCGGCAACACGCTTCGTCAAGCGCCGCGTTTAAGACATAGCACTCCTCGCCCATATTTTCCAAAATCTTTTCATTTATTTCATCAACGCGCACAATATTCTTTTGCATAAGTCGTTTTGCCTCTTGTCAATCAGATGTTTAGACCATATTAATATAAATAACACATTGTTTTTAGAAACGGAAGCCAAAAATGGAAGAGACAGCAAAATATTTCCCGCAGACCGCAGCAGCGCTTGCCGCTCTGGCGGAAACCGCCGCCGTTTTAAAAGAGAATGCCGCGCTTTCCGGTGCTGAAAAAGAAGAGCTGAAAGAAAAACTGTCTTCCATGCGTCAACAGCTTGCCGATAAAGCCGCCTGCATAGACGAGATAATTTGCCGGCTTAACGGAGCAATCAAGTAATATGGCACAGGTTGTTATTACCATAAACTATCGCGAATATGCCGTTTCCTGTGAAAACGGTCAGGAAGTCCATATTATGAAGTTGGCGCGCCAGCTGGATGAAAAAGCCAAAGCGTTAACCTCTGCATTGGGACATATTAACGAAAACCAGCTTCTGGCGATGGTCGGCCTTTTGGTTGCCGATGAGCTGAGCGAAGCCAAAAAGGCCGCGCCCGCAACGCCCGAGTCAAGCCCGAAACCCGATGTTGACCTTGCCGCCATAGACGCCGAATTGGCCGCAAATATAAATTCTTTAAACGAAACCATAAAATCTGTTGCAACTAAGATTAAATCCGTATAAGATAGATTATATAATAAACGGACTGCCCTTCGCGTATTGAACCGCATATCTTCCGGGCCAACACTACTTAATAGGGAGCTGTCTCTGTCAGAATCGTGGTTCTGTTATATGGCGCCCACCTTATCTTGCGGGTATCGGAAAGAATGATACATATACGGTCCGGGCGGTCCGCCTCATATTTTAAGGAACAATAAATTGAAAATTCTATACTGCGGAGACATCGTCGGACGTGCCGGCAGAAACACAATTACCCGACATATAAAAGAAATCAGAGAGAAATACGGCATTGACGCAATCATTGTCAACGGAGAAAACGCCGCGCACGGCTTCGGCCTCAGCCCGAGCATTGCCGAAGATTTGTTAAACGCCGGCGTTGACGGCATTACCACCGGCAACCATATTTGGCAGCAGCGCGAAATCTATCCGTTTTTGGATAACTCTTCGCAGATTATCCGCCCGCTGAATTATCCTGATAATCTCCCCGGCAAAGGATATCAAATTTTGGATATCAACGGTAAAAAACTCCTGATTGCCCAAGTGCTGGGACGCCAGTTTATGCCGCCGATTAACAGCATTACCGAACCGTTGGATGAATTATTGAAACGCTTTGTCTTGGGCAAAACCGTAGATGCCATCCTCGTTGATATGCACGCCGAAGCAACGTCTGAAAAACTGGCGCTCGGCTATTATCTGGACGGCAGAGTAAGCCTCGTTGCCGGCACGCATACCCATGTTCCGACCGCCGACGCACGCATCCTGCCGGCGCAAACCGGCTATATCACCGATGTCGGCATGTGCGGCGATTTTGACTCCGTTTTGGGCTTTGAACCGCAAACCCCCATGGAACGTCTGGCTGAAAAACATACCTTGCAAAACCGGCTTAATCCCGCCAACGGCAAAGAGCTGACCCTCTGGGGTGTCATGATAGAAACCGGTAAAGACGGGCTCTGCCAATCCATCACCCAAATCAAAGAAGTATTTGAAAACATATAAAAAAAGACCTCCCGCTTTAAGGGAGGGCTTTTTACGCGCTTATTTTGCTCTGATGTTATAAAGCACACCGTTCTCACGGTAGAGCGTTGCTAATCGCAAATGGTCTGTCAAATCTGCTAAATCTTGCCAAGGCCACCCGCTTCTTATTATGTCAAGTTCCACGGCTGTACAGGATTTACCGTTTTTAATCACCGAATTTACAGTAACCTTAACTTTGCGCACTTTTCTTTTAGAATTACCGTTATACCTGGCAATTTCCTTGCCGTTAAAACTATAAACAACGACATCATCGCCTTTACAAAAAACAAAGACTTGAACATTCTCATCAATCAAAAGCTTATCGTAATTCTCTTCAAGGACAACTCCTTTCTTGCGCAGTCCGTAAAGAGTTTTACTCGTACCCCAACTGTAATAATACGTTGAAGTAACAAGCTCGGCGTTGCTGCCGTATGAAGTGTAAGTTAAATCAACCTTAACTTCCTGACTCCGTGAGTATGCGCTTAAAGCAACACACATCATTACAAAAAGAACAAAAAATAATTTTTTCACAATAAACCGGGATATTTAAAGAGGCTTGATTTGACCGGATCCTCATTACAAAATAATTATTATTAGCTGAAAATATATCATTAAAAGCAATTTTTGTCAATATTTTTTTTAATAAAATTAAAAAACCTCCCGCTCCGGGGAGGTTTTTGATGTTTGATGCAACGCTATAACTCTGTGGCTTTTTCACCTTCAATCAGGAATAACCTGCCGTAGGTACGGCAAAATGTTCCCAGCTCAATTTCACGATACCCCAAAGAAGTATCGCCTTTTCGCGGCGTACAACAGAATTTTACGGTTTTATAGACATATGAACCCTTAAAAGACGTAACAACCATCATACTCCGCTTGTCAAAACGGTCACATCTCTGGTCTTGGGCTTCAACTTTCGCTAACTCTTTACCGTCTCTCACTCTGTAAACGGCAGCATATTTTTCATTAAAAAAGATAAATACGCGCAAGTTTTCCTCAACCATAAGTTCACAGTCTTGCACAAGAACAATCCCGTTTTTGCGCAGCCCGTACAGCACGCTGCTTTTACCGCCGTTGAAATATGTGGTTGTCACAAGATCAACGCCTTGGCCGTATTCGGTGTGGGTAACGTCCACTTTATCACCGGCTGACGCGCCCAAAGCAACGCACAAAACGGCAATAAACAAAACAATAATTTTCTTCACTATATGCCGGAATGTTTAAAGAGGCTTCATTTGACCGGATCCTCTGTTTATAGAACAAAATAATTTATATCTGCGGCAATTTATATATAAACCGCCGTTTTTTGTCAATAAAAAACTGCCCGCCGGCATCAAACCCGCGGACAGCCGTATTCGGTGAAATGTATTTTTACCGTACGGGGTGAGCGTAATTATAGCAGCTCATAACCAAATCTTCTTTTTTGTAAAACACTTTGTATGCCGCATACAGAAGCGAAAGTACAATTGCCGCCATATAAACGTCATAAACCGGCATATAGTTGTTTAAGAAGACTGTCATGCTGTCGGAACCTGTCGTAAAGTAGTCTACGATCAGCGACACAATGGCATAGATGACTGAAAAATACGGTATCCACCCGATAGAGGCTAAAAATACGGAAAGCCGCGGAAAGTTTTCATTCATCCGGTGAACGAATCCCCAGGATGAAATGAAAGACAGCGAGAGCGCCAATACCGCAACCCAGAACAAAACGTACAACACACCGCCCATGGCATAACTCAACTGTGTGTTAAACAGGGCAATGATGAATGCCAGCAGCTGATACATGCCACCGAGCAGCAAAAGTTCATTTCTGCATATTTTCATAATGACCTCCTTAAAATGAGATGATACACAAAAATCACCATAAAACACATATGCACGCCGCACACCGCTTCCAACCTAGGCTTTCGTCGGTATAAGGTTATAGCAAAAAGTCTGCCCGCCGTCCGAAACAGCGGGCTTATCGTCAACCGCTGGATTGCCGCGTCGCTCCGCTCCTCGCAATAACTCACAAAAAAGCGAGCCAAACTGACTCGCTCTAACTCTTTCATAAAAATAAGGGGCAGAATTTCTCTGCCCCTGCAATGGGTGGGATAAAGCACATCCCCCTATCGTAAAAACACGATAAAGGGCGGTGCTGGCGTCGGATGTCCTGCCCCAAAGCGCAGCGTACATAGAGGTACGTGAGCATTTGGGGACAGGCCTCCATCCGGCGATTTGACCGCCCTTTTGCGCGTTTTTACTCTACGATTTTGGTTACAACACCTGCACCAACCGTATGCCCGCCCTCACGGATAGCGAAACGCAAACCTTCGTTCATCGCAATCGGGTGAATCAATGTGGCGGTCATTGTGATGTTATCGCCCGGCATTACCATTTCTGTACCTTCTTTAAGTTCAATGGAACCCGTTACGTCAGTCGTACGGAAATAGAACTGAGGACGATAGTTGTTGAAGAACGGTGTGTGACGGCCGCCTTCTTCTTTCGTCAGAATGTAGCATTCGCAAACGAATTTTGTATGCGGGGTGATGGAACCCGGAGCTGCCAATACCTGGCCGCGTTCAACTTCTTCACGCTTTGTACCGCGCAGCAATACACCGATGTTGTCGCCGGCTTCGCCTTCGTCCAACAATTTGCGGAACATTTCAATACCCGTACATGTGGTCTTCTGTGTCGGTTTGATACCTACGATTTCGATTTCATCACCGACATGCAATACACCGCGTTCTACACGACCGGTAACAACCGTACCGCGGCCGGAAATTGAGAAGACGTCTTCAATCGGCATCAGGAACGGCAAGTCTTTCGGACGATCCGGCTGCGGAATATAAGAGTCAACAGCTTTCATCAATTCAATAATGGAATCATGACCGATTTTTGCATCGCCGTTTTCCAATACGGCCAATGCCGAACCTTTAACGATCGGAATTTCGTCGCCCGGGAATTCATAGGAACTCAACAGGTCGCGGATTTCCATTTCTACCAATTCCAACAACTCAGGATCATCTACCTGGTCTACTTTGTTCATGTATACAACAATTGCCGGAACGCCTACCTGACGAGCCAACAAGATGTGTTCACGTGTTTGCGGCATCGGACCGTCAGCGGAAGACACAACCAAAATCGCACCGTCCATCTGAGCAGCACCCGTAATCATGTTTTTAACATAGTCGGCGTGGCCCGGGCAGTCAACGTGTGCATAGTGGCGGTTTTCCGTCTCGTATTCAACGTGAGACGTATTAATGGTAATACCGCGTGCACGCTCTTCAGGAGCTTTATCAATGTTTGCATAATCTACAAATTCAGCATCGCCTTTTTCAGCCAATACTTTTGTGATTGCTGCCGTTAATGTTGTTTTGCCGTGGTCTACGTGACCGATCGTGCCGATGTTGCAGTGTGGCTTACTGCGTTCAAACTTCTCTTTTGCCATCTTAATCTTCACCCTAAAATATTGTGTTGTGACGAGGCAGTTATTAAAGGAAAAATGGAGCGGGTGAAGGGAATCGAACCCTCGTCATAAGCTTGGAAGGCTTCTGCTCTACCATTGAGCTACACCCGCTCAAACCAAACATCCTGAAACAAAAACCTATTTATCAAGACGATTTTAACTGGTGGAGGGGGATGGATTCGAACCATCGTAGACTAAAGTCGACGGATTTACAGTCCGTTGCATTTGACCGCTCTGCCACCCCTCCGCAAAAATCGCACGCGAGGGAAAAAGAACAATGTCTTTCAACCTGACAAAAGGAATAAAAACTTATTTTTCCGATAATGTCAACAAGTTTTTTATCAATTATTAAAGTTTTTTTTGATAACTTTTATTTATTCGGCAATTTGAAGGAGATGCGCCCATGGAAAACATTTTAACCGAACGGAATAACCCCGATACCGAAAATATAGACCTTATGGATACCGCAGGCATTTTGCAGACAATCAATAACGAAGATTTAAAAGTAGCATTTGCCGTCCAAAAGGCGCTTCCGGAAATCGGCAAAGCCGTTGACATCATCGCTGCATCGTTCCTAAAAGGCGGCAGACTTGCTTATTTCGGCGCCGGAACCAGCGGCAGGCTCGGCGTATTGGATGCTTCCGAATGTTGGCCGACATTTTCCGCACCCGAAGAAATGGTCACCGGTTACATTGCCGGCGGCGATTATGCCCTGCGGCATGCCGTGGAAAACGCCGAAGACAGCGCCGAATTTGCCCTGAAAGATATTGCGCATTTTACCCCCGCGGCAAACGATATTGTTGTCGGCATTTCCGCTTCCGGCAATCCTCAGTATGTTTTAACCGTTTTGGAAGAAGCCCGTGCAAAAGGCGCCCGAACCGTCGGCATTACCACTAACCCCGAAGCTAAATTAAAAGCTTTGTGCGATGTCTGCATTGTTGCCGAAGTCGGTCCCGAAGTCATAACCGGCTCCAGCCGCATGAAATCCGGCACCGCGCAAAAAATGATATTAAATATGCTGACAACCGCTTCCATGGTTAAAATCGGCAAAACCTATGGCAATTACATGATAGATGTACGGCTTAGCAATACAAAACTCATTGACCGCGGCAACCGCATTATCGCCGCCATATGCGAGATTCCGCTTGCAAAAGCCGAAGAATATCGTATAAAAGCAGAAAATAACGTCAAAACCGCCTGCGTCATGTATCATAAACAATGCACCAAAGAAGAGGCGGAAACCCTGCTTGCCGAACACAACGGCATCCTCAGAAAGGTATTAAAAAAATGAAACAATTTCACAAACAGCGTGAAACCGGCAACAATAAAGAGCAATTGATTATCTACGGCCGCCATGCCGTTATCAGCGCTTTGAAAAACCCGAATAGAAAAATACAAAAACTGCTGATAGCCCCCGAAAACCGCAATGAGATTGAAAAGCTTTGCTTAAATATCCCGGCTGTCATCACCGATAAAAAGGATTTTGCCAAAATTCTGCCCGCAGATGCCGTACATCAAGGATTTGCCCTTTATTGCCAACGGCTGGAAACATATGACGTTGCCGATTTAACCGCCATGGCGGAAAATAAACAACGCTGCCATGTTTTAATTTTAGACCAAGTCACCGACCCGCAGAATATCGGCGCGATTATCCGTTCCTGCGCCGCGTTCGAAACGCTTGGGCTGATTGTACAGGATAAAAATTCACCGCTTGAATCCGGCGCTATGGATAAAGCCGCCGCCGGTACGATAGAGTTTATCCCAGTTGCCCGCGTCACCAATTTAAGCCGCGCCATAGAAACGCTGAAAGACAACGGTTTTTGGGTTATGGGCATGGACGGCTATGCCGAAACCACCATTGATAAAATCAACAAAAACGGTAAAATTGCGATTGTCATGGGTTCCGAGGGCAAAGGCATGCGCCGCCTCGTGCAGGAAAACTGCGATTCGTCGGTCAAGCTCCCGATTTCTCCGCATGTGGAAAGCTTAAACGTCTCCACGGCCGCCGCCATTGCTTTGTATGAATTAAGCAGATAAACTCATTTCAAACACCTTAACAGCGGCAATCACGCCGCTGTTTTTTACGCAAGCGTCAGAAATTGCACCGAACGCCCAAACCGCCCTCAACATTGCTCTCTTTTTCGGCATTATGCGCAATTTCCGCCGCCACCGAAAAATCTCCGTCTTTATAAACGGCTTCTGCCGATGTTCTGATTCTGTCTTTATTTTCGTCATACCCGTTGAGATGATAACGAACCGGTGAGCCGTTCATACCGACCGTCAAATCTTTATACGGGTCTAAAAATTCATGATAGTACTTAACCCCGACAGCCAACATCAAAGAACGCTCCTTTGCCAAAGCAACGCGCTTGCGCAGCTTAACCCCGACACCGCTTTCCAGCGACAGCGAATTATTCGCATGCAGATTCAGTCCCTCGTCCTCTTTGGCCTTAGACATTGAACTGCCTTGCAAGTTCAGCTCTGCCTCAGCCACCAGTTCTGCAACCTTCATATCTACGCTGTATTCGGCATGGTTGTACAAACCGTAATATAAATCAAGCGTATCTGCATCATAAGAGCCCGAAACGGCTTTTCTCTTATAAGAGCCATAGCCGACGCCAACCTCAGGCATGGCCAAAAACGTCATATTCCCGTTTTGATACATAATCGGCAAAAAGGCCATCAGTATTTTATTTTCTCTGCTTGAACGCGCTTCGTCATAATCCGCATCGGCATATGCCGCGCGCAAAGTGCCGCCCATACTCCAATTTCCGCTGAGCTTGCCGCCGAAACCTAAATATGCGCTGTATACATCGTCGGCATATCCGCTGAGCCCGCCGGAAGCGTCTTTGCCGGTCCGGTAATAATCAGCTCCGACAGACCTGCCGTTCAACCCGTCTTCCAGTATCCTGTTTTGTTCCTGCGTATTCAAACCGCGCAGAACCGCCATATTTTCCCTTTGCAGATTGGCATAAAACGTTTTACCGCTTTCTTTTTCCACTGTTGCATTAAATTCTTTTTTATCTTCTGCAGCTTTCAATGCATTGAACATTTTTTCATTATTCTGCAAACCGTAATTCGTTTCAAAAAATGCGGCCAAATCTTTTTCTTCCACCAAATCATCAAAACTCTTGCGATTGAGCTCTACATCAACGGTATCGTTTTTATCTTTAAGTGAAGCGTCAAACATATACGATTCGGAAGAAACATTCAGCCCCTCGTTCCTCCCTGCGAAAGAATTCTGATTGGTATATGTATCGTCAAACCCGCCCGTCACGATATCTTTCCCGGCAACGACATCCCCTTTGAAACTGTCTGCGGCATATGTTCCGCCCGATGCTATCACAAAAGCACCGCTCTCATCGCGTAACGTATCAAAATCAACATCCGTTTTACCGAAATCCGCCTGACCTTTGTTGACAAACGCAGCATTCTCACCGACAAATATCGGAGCATAGTCCGTCGGGCTGATTGATTTGGTTTTCTTATCCTCGCTTGCATCTTCACACGTCCCGCCGACACCTACATTTGCGCAATGTCCGCCTTTTTCGGAATCAAACATGATTTTCCCGCCGTTGATAAATTTACCGGAATTTGTTACATATGCGCCATATCCGCTTTCGGTTATTGCTATTGTGCCGTAATTTGTTGCAGTTGAAGACGCACCGTCAACATGTATACCTTTTCCGTTACCAACCGTAATCGTGCCGTTATTGACTGCCGAACCGCTCGTAACATAAACACCCGTTCCATTGACAATCGTAATGTTTTTTGCATTATTGAAACGACCGCCTTCGACTTTAACACCCAATGTATTGCCGTCAATAGTCCCCGAATTGGTGAAATCCCCTGTAACGACGACACCTGCACCGACACCGTTATTTGTAATAGAGCCGATATTACTGCCGGAACCTCTTACGCCGGTTCCTGATTCATTAACGGTTATTGTTCCGCTGTTCTTTATATTGCCATCCACGCCGGTACCGTCGGAATAAACCTTAATTTCACCCTTATTTTCCACTGCGCCGTAAACACCGGTACCGGAATTAACCGTAATGGTTCCGCCATCGTTTTTGGCGGTTGCTCCGGTATTGTAAATCCCGTAAGCAGAATCACCGTTTACCACAATATCAGTATAATTGCGGACATTTCCCGCTACGGCATAAATCCCGATGCCGCTGTCATTAGCGGTAATTGTCCCGTTATTGGTAACTTCTGCGGAAGAGCGAATACCTTCTGCTCCGCCGGAAGCGGTAATCTTACCGTTTTCATTATCAAAATGAGCCCCGTTGACAACTACAACACCCTTATTTCCGTCACCGGTAACGTTTATATTGCCTGTATTTGTTCCTAAGGTATAAGATATAGTCGTGCCGTCCGACAAATAAATACCCGTACCGCCTGTTACATTAACGCTGCCGTTATTTTCCACCTGTGCGGCGTCTTCCGCTCTGATACCCGTTCCCCCGTCTGACACATTGATAGAGGATCTGCCGTCCGTACTTACAAAAGTTTGGGAATTCTGCCCGTACATACCGATAGTTTCGCTACCGGATACATTTAATGTGCCCTGATTATAGGCACTGCCGGCACTCCCGGCAGCAATCGCCATCGTCCCGTTTTGAGCATAAACCGTTCCCTGATTATACACTTTTCCGTTGCTCGCGGCCACAAGCAGATGCGAATTGCTGCCGCTGACATAGGCCGTCGAGCCAAAACGAACTGACCCCGCATATGTTGCCTTGCCTAAGGTATAACCGTCCACCGTTATCGGGTCATCATAGCGCAAATTAAGCACCGCATTTTCATTAGCCCAAAAATATGTTGCGTTTTCCAAACCGCTCTGATGTGTAATAGTACCTGCTTCGGCAAGCACTGCATCTGCACCTTCAATCAAAAAAGCAGTCGTATCATCTCCTTCAAGAGAAATTGTCCCGTAGTTATATGCTGTTCCGTTCTCCACGTACATTCCGACTGAATTGCTGCCCTTAACATGAATCTGCGGGTTATCATCAAAACCGTATCTGCCGTTAAAAATAAGTCCTTGCTTATCGGTAACATGCATTCCGGCTCCGTCGTTGCCATTCAGCCAAATCGTTCCCCAATTGGTTGCCTCCGCCCTGTTCTGCGAATCATTGCGCATTCCTTCTGAAAGGGTTGCATTAACCGTAATCGTCCCTCTGTTATTAATAGCGGCCCCGGCCCTCGTCGTCGAATCCAAAACCATGCCGATATTTCCTTGCAGCGTATCACGGTTATACATATCCAATATAATAACATTGTTATTACTTGCTGAGCCTTGTTTGGAAACCAGCATACCGGCCGTGCCGTATGTACCGTTGTAATCAGCTTCCGAGAGTGTGGCGCCGATAACAAAGGTTCCGTTGTTAACTATATACTGCCTTGTCGTATCGTTATTGGAAGAAGCCCACATCACCGAAGCTATGGGTGCTGATATGACAGGGCGTCCCTGTGAATCTATCGTTGCAGAAAATTCCTCACTGTTATCAACTTTATAAATAACGCTGCCGTTATTGACCGCTTCCGAGAAATTACCGCCGAAAACCTTCGAATCCTTCGCCTTGTGTGAAACATAAACTGTACCGTTGTTCTGTAAGCTGACCGAACCGGCAAAAGCATTATACAGTGCCGTAGACTGCTCTGAATAAACATTGATAATGCCGTCATTAATCAGCGATACCTGATCCGAAAGCGAATCTCCCGCTGCATACAGACCATAATTGTTCGTATAATAAGACTGCCCGAGCTCAAACCCGAGGTTAATTACACCCTTATTGACAATCTCGCCGCCGGCAAATGAAGCCATACCGTAAGCATTGCTTACCCGCATATCAATCAGACCGTAATTATAAAGCTTCGGCTGCGACCAATCATAAACTCTTGTTTGTGTTCCGTCACCTTTTGCCGCTAACATACCGTATGTTGTTCCGCCGGCCTTAGCCTGATTTAAAATGCGGATTGTCCCGCCTGTTTCCGCCCTACTGCCGTCATAATCAAAACCGACCGTACCGTTTGTGAGTCCCCCTCCGTGCACGGAAAGCAACCCCGCAGCCACATCCGTTCCGGCACTGCCGATCACCGCATTTTGCAGATCAATATCTATATTGCCGGTATTCTGCGCAAAGGTCGAAGCATCGGCGCGCATGCCGATTAACCCGCCGTCACCAAGCTTCAAAGCTGTATCCGCCAATGCATATTGGCCTTGATATGATAATTTTATATTACCGTAATTATGCATAAACATCTTTTCCGCATATGCAGGATTGCTATGACCGTTAAGAAACTTATCGTCAATATAGCTGCCCATGCCGATAAGGCTGACGGAACTGTCCGCCGCATTGTTATAACCGGCAGAAAGCTGAATATCGCCGTAATTGTCTGCCCGTACAGACGTCCCGCTGTTATTCGTTCCGGTATAAAAATTAAATAACGCCATACCGAGCATGGTTCCGGAATTGGCGGAAGCGGTTTTGTTGGCAGTACCTTCCCCTTCGCTGTCGTCAACAAATATATCAGGGATATCGGTACCCGTATCTTTATTGTCTTCCCCCGTTTCGGCATAGGTCGTCGTTCCGGTGATTTTACCGTAATTTATTGCCCGTGATCCGGTGTCTGCATACATTCCGATAACGGCATCGCCCTCGTTGCCTCCGGAAAACGCCATATTGATATTACCGTTCAATTCATCTGTGCTTCTGTCGGGATTATTAAAAACGGTTGCACTGTTGCTGGCCGCCAAACCGATTGCGCCGTTGCGCGCGTTAATTTCGATAATACCATTGTTGCTTACCGTCGAGCCTTTGCCGTAAGCAGCCGCCCCTACCGCCGCATCGCCCAAACGAAGCCCGCCGCCGAACATATTGTTAAAATACCCGCCGTTAATAACTTTGATATAAGCTTGAAGATAATCCGCATTATCCAGCATATTCGGCAAAAATTTAATATTTCCGGTTACTGACGCACCGTTCGGATTGGAAGCATCAAGTTTCAAAGTATTGCTGACGTTAACATTGTTGTACAATTTTCGGTAATTGTCTATTAACGCGGTAAGCCCGTAACCGGGGTCTGTCGGAATAATCGTATCATCACCTTCCGCGGGTTTGGATTTGCTGCCCCCGCCGCTTGACAGAGCCAAGGCGCCGCCGCCGACAGCCGCACCGCCCAAAATCCATGGCCACCAGCTCGTCTCATCATCTTGATAATACAGTGATTCCTCATTGCCGATAATCCTGTCTGCATTTGCTGCCTGCCGTGAATTGAGAAAATCCTGATATTCATTATACATCCGATATGTACAAGGATGACGCGGGTTTGCCCCGCTCATTCTGAAAGTATTGTATGCGATATAATTTTCCCTCTTAACCGCAACGCAAAGCCCGGTATCCCCTTCGGCATTCATGGCGTCAATATTTAAGCCCCGATTCACCGCATCGCGCAAAATGCCGACCTTACCTTTTGTGGCAAGATAATACATCTTGTTAAAATTCTGCGGTGACAGCCTTCCGCCATATGCCCAAACATTGCCTGCCGCCATCAAGGCAGCCGCACATACGGCAGAAAACATCAAATCGGTTCTAAATTTCATCAGTCAGACCATATAAAAACAATTGCTTTGAGATGATTCTAAACCGATGTTTCTTAACAAAAAGATAATATACACAAATTATCAACGAAATATTATATGCAAAAAGCCCCTGCATAATTTGCAGGAGCTTTATACTGCCGAATTTATTTTTTATTCGGCATAATAACGGTATTCGCCGGCTTTTCCTTCCACTTCCAAGTTAGGATTAACATACGCGGTTGACCCTTTTTCATAGAAGTAAAAATCGCGTCTGAGCCTCGTCTGGTCACGAATAGACAAGGAATTCCATTCTTCTTTCGTTAACCCGTACGGATAAGTTTCCTCGTTTGCACAACTGCACAACAACCCCATTACCAGCAAAACGCATATTTTTTTCATTATCAAAACTCCGAATAACAACGTTATCCGCTTTATAGAGCATATAATCTTGTTTTTCAAGCAAAAACTATATTTCCAGCAAATGGGAAACAAATGCCGTTGCATAATCTTTTTTTAAGTTTTGGTAGTCCAGATAATAAGCATGCTCCCAAACATCTATGTTGAATATCGGCTTATAGCCCAAAACCAAAGGCGTATCGCCGTTTTTTGTCGTCAGCACTTCCAACTTGCCGCCCTTTCCCTCTGCCAGCCACACCCAGCCGCTGCCGAAAAATGTTGCGGCTTTATTCACGAGCTCTTCTTTTAAGGTGTCCGTATCCCCGAATGTTTCTTTAATCTTTGCTTTCACATCGTCTTTCATCTCACTGCCGATTCCGACGGATTTCCAATAAACATTGTGGTTATAAACCTGTCCGGCATTGTTATACAGCGTTTGCAAATCGTTTTTTCCATATGTTCGCTCGATAATCTCTTCTACCGGCAAATCCTGAAATTCCGTTCCGGCAATCAGTTCATTGACCTTGTCCACATACCCTTTATGATGTTTCCCGTAATGAAAACGAACCGTCTTTTCCGAAATATACGGCTCCAAAGCGTCTTCTTCAAAAGGCAATTTCATCAATTCTAACATTTTTCTTCCCCTAAAATTATGATTATCACTTCACAAATGCGGTTAAATGCTTATTTTATAATATATTTTCTTTTTGTTAATAATTATTAACAACCCTTATATCAAGGATTCACAAATAAAATTTATGTATTATTATACAAATAACAATAAACAAAACGGAGAGGAAAAATGAGAGTTTTATTAATTGAAGACGACTATGCCGTTTCCCAAAGCGTAGAAACTATCTTAAAAAAAGAAGGCATGGTTGTTGATACGACCGATGACGGCGAAGACGGGCTGGACTGCGGCAAACTCTATGATTATGACATCATTATTTTGGATTTGAACCTGCCCGGAATGAACGGTTATGAAGTGTTAAAAAGCCTGCGTACCGCCAAAGTTACCACTCCGGTTTTGATTTTATCCGGCTTGTACGAACCTGATAAAAAGGTTAAAGGTTTGGGCTACGGTGCGGATGACTACCTGACAAAGCCGTTTGACAAGAGCGAACTTCTGGCGCGCATTCAGGCGATCGTCCGCCGCTCCAAAGGGCATTCGAATTCCATTATCCAAACCGGCCTGGTTGAGGTTAATCTGGATACGCAGACCGTCAGCGTTGCCGGCAAAGACCTGCATCTGACCGGTAAAGAATACGGCATTATGGAATTGCTCTCGCTGCGCAAAGGCTCAACCTTGAACAAAGAGCAATTCTTAAACCACCTGTACGGCGGCATTGACGAACCGGAATTGAAAATCATTGATGTGTTTATCTGCAAACTCCGCAAAAAGCTTGAAAAAGCTTCCGGCGGTAAAAACTATATTGAAACTGTTTGGGGCAGAGGTTATATCTTAAAAGACCCTGACGAAAAGAAATAGTTTCATAAAAGGATTAAGAGGCGGTTCTCCCACATTTCCGCCTCTTAATTTTTTGTAACATCCCTTTTGCCGAAATGCAAGTTTAAAGTACCGCTGACAACGGCCGATAATATCAAGCAACTCAAAACCGATTTCCTGTTAAAATTTTCATGACCGGACTGAAATTGCGGATAAAAAAAGCATCTTAAACGGAAACTTTTTATAAACGGCAAAGAGAGTAAGATTGATGTCGTTGCACGCCACCGCACCGGCGTTCATCGGTATTCTGCCGGCCGGCGTACTCCCGCCTGCCTTTCACCGACAGTTGAATCCGCTTCCCTGCGAGTTCGAATGCCAAACCACTCATTTATAAAAAAAACGCCCGAAAAGGGCGCTTTTTCATAAATGGCGGACAGAGTGGGATTCGAACCCACGGTACCCTTTGGGGGTACACACGATTTCCAATCGTGCACCTTCGGCCTCTCGGTCATCTGTCCAACTGTGCGCAAGCTATAACCTTTTTTTTTATTTGGCAAGCATTATTTTTTACTTTTAATAAAAAACCTATTGGGATTATTCCCGCTCAACCCGTCCCAGATTAACCTGAATCGGCACATACTTTTCACCTTTGGACGCCCTTTCCTGTCCGGCTCGCTGTTCTTCAAGCACTTTTTGTTTGCGGTCTTCTATGTTTTTCTTCTGCTCGTCATTATAAACTTTACGTTCTTCCGCCAGCCGTTCGGCATGAAACTCTTTGGCTTTCTCAAAAATCGCTTCGTCTTTTTCCGCCGGCTTTTGGCTGATCGCCCCTTTAATCTTCAAAAACGCTTTAACTAATTGATCCGTGCTGATACTGCTTTTCGTCAGGTCAACCCAGCCCGTAAAATGCCCGTTGCTCAAAAATTCCGAAAAATCAATATAAAAATGTTTGGCTTTCTTTTTCTTCTTCGGCGCCAGAATCTTCTTCAATTCTTCCGCATTCGGAACTCTGCCCAAAGCCTGAGCTATTTGCTGCGGCGTAATGATACATTCGCTCAAATCCAGTTCCATAATATTCACGCCCGTAAAATCCAGCCCCGTAAAATCAACACCTCTGAGATTAACCTGCCGCAGGTCAATGCGTTTCAAATCCAATAAAGACAAATTAATCCGCTGCAAATTGAGTTTATGCGGATAATAAACAGCCAGATATTCCACCAAAGCCTGCAATTCTTCAATCGCCAGCTCATCCATTTGAATATTCATCAAAATAGCGTCTTCAATATCCGCGTCCCGCAGAATGACACCTTCCATATTGGCGCCGGTAAAATTAGTCCCTTTCAATTTTGCACCGGAAAAAATCGAATCGCTCAAATCCGCGCCCGACAAATCCGCGCCGGATAAATCCGCACCGGTAAAATCAGCGCCGGATAAATTCGCTTCTTTAAAATTGACATCCTGCAGATTAGCTGCCGAAAAATCAGCATGAGCCAGATTTTGACCGCCATAATCCGAACCGACTAAATTCTGCCCGACATGATATTCGCCGCCCAAACTTTCCCTGCGCCGCCCGTGCATTTCGTCATAGCGGCTGATTTCGCCGGCAATAGCTTTCCACGAATGGCTGAATTCATACAGTTTAGCCTCAATCTCTCCTTCGACGGCTTCCCCCGATAAAGAAGCTTCAAGTTCCTGCTCCATAGCCTCGCGGGCTTTCCCGAGCTGGGCATAATATGCCCTGAGCTTTTCCAAACGCTCCGAGTCTTTTCTTTCTTCCGGAAGGGTATCAACTTTTGCAACCGGCGCAAACGAAACCATCTCAGGCATATCATCCTGCCTGCCGACTGTCAAATCTTTGCTGTTGTCTGAATGTTCCATAAAGCACCTTACCTGAAATCTGCTTTACTATACACTGTTTTTAGCAAAGTTTCAAGCATTGATTAAATAATCGGGACGTTTTTTATACAAATACAAACACAACAGTATCGCCGGTACCGCCAGCAAAGCGCTGATTGCAAAAAACATCGGCCAGGACGTCAATTCCAAAACCTTGCCGGAACTTGCCGCCACAACATCGCGTGCAAACCCCGGCAGTGATGACAGTAAAGCATACTGCGTTGCCGTATAGCCGCGGTTGCAAAGAATGGACATAAAAGCGATAACCGCTGTTGTCGCCATGCCCGACGATAAATTCTCCAAAGAAATAGTAAACACCAAATACAATACATTATGTCCGGCATAATAAAGCGGGATATAGAGTGCTGTTGTCAGCCCCTGAATCACGGCAAACAACAGCAATCCTTTCAATAAACCGGTTTTATTAATAATATAACCGCCTAAAAGCCCGCCCGCAATCGTCGCCGCCATGCCGTACAGCTTGGTGATATACGCAATCTCGGTTTTAGAAAAGCCCAAATCGTCATAAAAAGGATACGCCATCGGTCCGAAATATGCATCACTGAGCCGATATGTAAATACAATAAACAACGCTGCAATCCAATGCGGCTTTTGCATAAACTGTTTAAAAGGCTCAACTAAGGCATATTGCCAAATCCTTTTACCCTCCGGATGAACTATTTCCTGCCGTCTCGGTTCATCAGCACATAAGACGGCGGCCATGCCCATCAGCAAAAACAGAGCGTTTATCAGATAAACCGTATTCCAGGACATCATAGCGGCCAAACCGATAGACAGAGCACCGGACATAATATTCCCCAAACGATATCCCAAAACATACATGGTTGCCCCGTCAACCTCTTTCTCATCGCTGTCAGCAAAAAGCTCCACCCTGAACGCATCCAAAACAATATCCTGTGTTGCCGAAAATAAACTGATTGCCAATGCTGTTGCCGCCATTAATCCTATCTGAGCGTCCGGCGTCAACAAAGAAAGTACGGCAATGCTCAAAAACAGTCCGGCCTGAGCAAATAAAGCCCAGCTGCGCCGGCGTCCCAAGTGATGCAGCAAGGGCAGCTTAACCGTTTCCACGAGCGGTGCCCACAGCCACTTAAACGAATACGGCAATCTTAAAAGTGAAAAAGCGCCGATAGTCCGGTACGCTACATGATAGTCTTTAAGCCAAAACGACAAAGTCCCGAAAACCAACGCCAGCGGCAGCCCGCTGGAAAATCCGAAAGCAAGGGTAATTAATATATTACGGGAAAAAATCGTTTTAATTTTCTTTATCATCCAGATTAACCTTTTTTTCAATAACATACAAAGGCCTGTTTTTAACTTCAATGAAAATTCGGCCGATATATTCGCCTAAAATGCCCAATATAATCATCTGCAAACCGCCTAAAACCAAAATGAACACCAAAAGCGACGCATACCCCGGAACATCCGTTCCCTGTACAATTGTACGGATAATGATATACAAGGCGTAAAGCATGCCGATGGCAGAAAGCAGAGTGCCGAAATAACTCCAAACCCGCAACGGAAATGTTGTGGATGCGGTTATCCCGTCCAATGCAAAATTCCATAATTTCCAATAATTCCACTTGCTCTCACCCGCCTTCCTTTTCTGCCGTGTATAAGGAATGCCCACAGACTTAAAGCCTGCCCAGCCGAATATCCCTTTCATAAACACATTGCATTCCCGAAGCTCTAAAATTGCATTGATGACTTTGCGGTCAATCAGCCTGTAATCCCCCGCATTATAAGGTATCGGCGAACGGGTCATTAAATTATATGTTTTATAAAAAAGTTCCGCCGTCCGGCGTTTTAAAAAAGTATCGCTCTGCCGGTCATTACGGATTCCGTAAACCATATCATAGCCTTCTTCCCACTTCTCGACAAAGCGGGCAATAAGCTCCGGAGGGTCTTGCAAATCAACATCCATCGGTATTGCCGCCCGACCGCGGCAATACTTTAAACCGGCCATAATGCCGTATTCTTTGCCGAAATTGCGCGAAAATTTTATAACTTTTATCCTTGGGTCTTTTTCGGCATACTCTTCCAAAAAGGCATATGTTTTGTCAGTGGACCCGTCATCAATACAAACAACCTCATACGTATAGCCGGCAAGTTTTTCCAAAGTGCTGCAAAGCGTCTTAAAAAAAACGCCGAGGCTTTCTTCCTCATTATACATTGAAACGATGATACTCAAATCCGGCTGTGCCGGAAAACGGCTGATAACTTTCTTCATGCGGTTCTCTCCAATGCAAATCATAAGTTATATGTAACTTTTTTTTACAATATAACATAATTTATTTGCCCTTTATTAACAGATTCCAAATTAAACTCATTTATCAACAAATTTATTAAAAAAGGAACAAACACTATGTCGTTTATCAAATCTATCGCAACTTTCGGCGGATTTACCATGGTCAGCCGGCTGACGGGTTTTGTGCGCGATATGATTATTGCCGCTTTCTTGGGCGCCGGAACGGTCTCGGATGCTTTTCTGGTTTCATTCAAACTGCCCAATCTTTTTCGCAGCCTGTTTGCCGAAGGAGCTTTCACATCTGCGTTTGTACCGCTTTTTTCTTCCAAGCTTATCGCATCCGGCCGGCAAAAATCTGTCGAATTTGCAGCCAAAGCCGTCTCATTGTTAACATTCTTTCTTATTGTCTTTGTTATCGTTTTTGAATTGGCAATGCCTTTTGTTGTTAAGGTCTTGGCTCCCGGATTCACCGGAAACCCCGAAAAAATCGCTCTGACCGTTTCGCTGTGCCGCATAACTTTTCCGTTTTTATTATTTATTTCTATTGTTTCCTTTCAGGCAGGAATATTAAACTCGTTTGACCGTTTTGCCGCCCCCGCCGCCGCCCCGATAATTTTAAATCTCGGCATCATCATTGCCGGACTTCTGTCCGTAACGTTTCTGGACATGCCCGTCTATGGCATGGCTTGGGGAATTACCGTCTCGGGATTGGTAGAAATCATTTGGCTTAAATATTTTCTGGACAAAGAATCTGTGCGCATAAAACCTGATTTCCGAATTGCAAAAACAATTAAGAACCCCGAAATCCTTACTTTATTTAAGCGCATAGGCCCCGGAATTATAGGCGCCGGAATTTACCAGATTAACATGGTTGTTGACACTATTCTGGTTTCGCTTGTTGCCGGCGGTGCCGTCAGCTGGCTTTACTACGCAAACCGCTTACAGCAGCTGCCGCTCGGCGTTATCGGTGCAGCTATAAGCGTTGCCCTTCTTCCGCTTTTGTCACGTTGCCTGAAGGCCGGTGAAACGGAAGAAGCCAAATCCATACAAGACAAAGCCGTCATTTACGGCCTGATGATGTCTCTTCCGGCCGCCGCCATGTTTGTTTGTTTTGCTGATATGCTGGTGGAATTATTGTTTGAACACGGCAAATTCACCTCGGCCGACACGCATAAAACCGCCCTTGCCCTGCAAGCTTACGCTGTCGGATTACCTTGTTATGTTATGGTTAAAGCGCTGATGCCGAATTTCTTTGCCCGCGGAGACACCCGAACACCGGTCAAATACAGCGCCGTCGTTTTTGCCGCAAACCTGAGCTTAAACCTTCTGTTGATGAAACCCCTCGGACACATCGGCATAGCGCTCGCCACTTCCTGCGCGGCGTTCGTCTCTTTATACCAATACATTCACGGCTTGAAAAAAAGAAACTTTTGGTCCATTTCCAATGAATTAAAGAGAAAAATGATAGATATTGCCCTTTGTACTTTCATCATGGGAATAGCCGTATTTTCCGCCAGAATTATGCTAAACGTATTTTTACCGGCCGGACACATCGGTTTTCTCATCTTAAAATTATCTTCGGCCGGAATAATAGGGCTTGCAACTTTTTTAATTACGGCTAAAATAAAAGGAATATTAGATATAACGGCAATTATGCAAAACTTGCCGTTACGGAGAAAAAAACATGACACACCGGATATTCGGCAAAATTAAAACCGCAGCTGAACCTTTTCTGGCAAAGGCAGAGAAACTGCGGGCCGGAACCGAAGCCGCGCTTAATCGTCTTATCTCTGAAAACCGTCGGGCGAAAAACGGAAAAAACAAAGGCTTCATACATCTCGCCGCTGAAAACCGACACACTGTCGCCATTATATTTACCGCTCTTATCTTAGTATATTACGGTATCGGTGCGACTGTCAGTTCCAAAATCAATAACACATTGAATGCGGAATTAAAAACCACGCAAACGTCCCCGCGCTATATTACCGCCGCGTTAACGCACGTTTTAAAAACACAGGTAGACGATTCGCCTTGGACACCGGCGCTGCCGATAATTTTTCCGGCAGCAATTTTGGATAATCTTCCCAACTTTCAATTAGGGGTTAAAGACGCTGCCAAATTCTTAACCAAGCGCCTTTCCTCCTTTTATGCCAGCAGAAAACTTAAAGAAGCGGAAGAACTTCTCGGCTATCCGGCAGACATTTGGCTTTTTTCCCAAACCGAAAACGATAAACTTGCACCGGGTTCGGCTAAACAATATCGCAAAGCACTTGCCAAAATCTCGGATTTCGGTACCTCCCCCGATACAAAATTTGCCGCTTCGCCGTCAGAATATGTTTATTTATTAAAAAGCCTGAATATCCTTTTACAACGCCAAATTACCAATCTTACCCGGCATGTGCAGGAACACAACAGCGAGCTGATAGATTTTAAAGCCGATAATATTTTCTATAAAACACAGGGCGTTGCTTATGTTGTCAGCTACATGCTGACGGCTTTGCTTAAAGACTATCAGGATTTGATTGTCCGAACGGAACAATATGAAGAAATAACCTCTGCCTTAAAATCTTTGGAAAGCGCCGTCATGCTGGACCCGATTGCAGTCAAAAATGCGGCAACGGAAGATGCTTATGCAGCCAACCATCTGATTTATCTGGCGTTTTATTTGTCACAGGCCTCAAAACATATCACTGAAATGCAATACAACACAATCTTAAAATTAAAGGAAGATGCGCATGCTGATTGAAGAAAAAATACTGAGTGCCCGAGAAATCATGCTGTTTTTTTCCGAACCGCTGCCGATATACGGCACCTTTTATCACACATCGGCATTCCCCTCTTCTCTGCCGATGCTCCGTAATATCGGCACACAGGAAAACTGCGAACTGCTTCTTACCGGAGATTTTCTATACATCAACAGCGCATCTTTGCAGACATCGGAAGATTTAAAAATAATTGCTCTGGCTGAAATTGATGATTTTTTTACGGCCTCACCGGCTGCACAAACCGCACCCGTCGGCAATACGGATACAAAAGCCCGCGTCATTCTTAAAACGATTATCGCTCCCTTTTTGCAAAAAGACGGCGGCGACATTCAACTTGAAAAAATTCAAAACGGAACAGCCTCCGTCCGGTTTTTAGGAAAATGTAACGGCTGCCCTTATGCACAGAAAACCTTAAAAGAACGCGTTGAAAAAAATCTGGTCAGATATCTGCCCGAAATAAAAGAGGCGGTTTTGGTATGATAATGAAAATGATAAAAATATTTTTATTGACAATACTGCTCCAACTGCCACATCTTTCATATGCCATAAATATCCGCGAGTCGGGAGGAATGTTGTATGTTGAGGACGCAACTGTTGCCGAACTTGAAAATTTATTTGCCGAATTTGAATATCAGCGTTTTCATCTGCTGGAAGATAATGCCTTTCCCGCCATTTTTATCAAAACGCTTCCCAAAGACTTTCAAAACATCCCGTCAAAAAAATACCGCAACGAATTATTTATCCGTATGCTCGCGCCGCTTGCCTTGAAAATAAACGAAGAAATATTAAACGAACGCAATACATTGTTAAGACTTGAACGCAATTACGACAGCGCCGGCACACTCACCCCGAAAGAAAAACAAAAGCTTGAAACATTGGCTGCCAAATATGATTGTTTTACCAGAAAAAAAGATGACGAAAGAATAACCGGCCTGATTAACGAATTAAAACGCCGCATAAATGTTGTGCCGCCGTCAATACTGATTGCTGCCGCTGCCATAGAAAGCGATTGGGGCGAATCCCGTGTCGCCGCTGAGGCAAATTCATTATATAAAGAAAAAGTTTGGTACACGGATGAAGGTTTGGAACCTTTGGAAAATAAAAACGACGGTTATCGGTTCAAAATCTTTGACAGCCTGCGCGAAAGCATGGAAAGTTATGCCTTGTCCTTTAACTCTGATATCAAATATGAATCAGCATGGACGGCCCGTGAAGAGATTCTCCTGCGCAGAAATATTCTCCTTGGTGAAACGATGGCATACGCTCTCACGTTATCGTCAAACCTGCCCAATTTTGCCGGCATATTAAACTATATCGCCGCTTTCTATGACTTATTGTCGCTTGATATCGGACATTTAAAGAAAGGATTAAAACATGAATCTTAATTTAATTCCGGTCTTATGTAATCAAAAAAACATGGAAAATTACGCTTACATTTTGCATGACGATATCGGAAGTTCCATAGTGATAGACGCCGCCGAAACCGAACCGGTCGTCAGCCGGCTGGAAGAACTGAATCTGAAACCTTCATATATCCTGACGACACATCACCATTTTGACCATGTCGGCGGCAATCTTGACTTAAAAGAAAAATATAAGCTTAAAATTATAGCTCCGGAAGAAGAATTTGACAAAGTCCCTGGCGCGGATATTCCCGCACGGGACGGTGTTCCGCTTCCCGTAAACTTCTGCACCGTAACCCCGTTTCTTACCCCCGGACACACGAACGGACACGTTATTTATTATATTAAAGAAACGGAAAGTCTTTTCACCGGAGATGTCTTGTTCAATCTGTGTATCGGCGGCCTGTTTGAAGGAACGCCCGAGCAAATGTTCGAAAGCCTGCAAAAAATTAAAAGCTTTCCGGATAATACCAAAATATTCCCCGGACACGAATATACAAGATCCTGTCTGGCGAATATGTCTTGCAAAACACCCGAAGCTGAAAACTATATCCGAAAAATGCTGATAAGAGAACAGGGCGGCGTTGCTCCGGCTTTGCTGAAAGAGGAAAAAAGCTGCAACCCGTACCTGAAAGCCCGAACACTAGATGAATTTTAGGATTAAATAATGTTTTTCAGCCTCAATAAAAAATTCTTTTTCTCCCTATTGATTGTTTTTCTGCTCAGCGCCGGAGCATTCATCATCATTTTTGACAACGTCGTCGGCAAAAAAATCCGCACCGAGCATAAAAACATCATTAACCGCAACCAATACGTCATTGAAATCCTCAATGAAAACATCATGTTACGCAAAAAAATCAATCAGATACTGTCAGAAACAAATGAAAATCCGAATTCTTCCGAAAGGCTCGCCGAAAAACAGGAAGAGCTGTCCAGAGAACGCAACTTAAACGAAGAATCAAACAAAAACTACAATGAAAATTATGCCACATTAATCGAAAGCTTAAAAATCATCAGCTTCGGCGCCGCATTGACCTTGTTTTCTTTAATTATTTTCTGGTTTCTGCTGCGGCGCTGGGTATTATCTCCGGTTGATAAATTAATTGCGTTATCTGCCGACGTGGCAAACGGAAACTTCACCACACGCCTTGAAAATCCGCGCAAAAAATATACAGACGAATTTGATACGCTGACACAAACGGTAAATTTCATGCTTAACAATATTGAAAAAAACATCACCGACATCAAAGAAAAAGAAATTTTTCTGCAAAATCTGATTGATGCGCTGCCCGATGCCGTTCGCATTATCGATGAAGATTACAATATCGTCCTTTCCAATAAAACATATCATGATTACATCCGCAAAAAATATTTTTACCCGTCATGTACTTGCTTCGGTGCCTATAACGACAAAACAAACTTGCCCTGTAATACCAGTCAATACATCTGCCCGCTGCAAAAATTAAAACATTCGTCAGCGGCAAACCTCAAAATCATCCATAACGTTAACGAATGCCCGTTATCGATTAACTCAGCACCCATTTACCTTAACGGCAGATTTTGCATTGTCGAATCGATTCGCGACCTGAGTGAAAATGTGATCTACTCCCATCAGCAAAAAATCTCGTCATTGGGTTTTCTGGCGGCTTCGCTTGCTCACGAAATGAAAAACAATCTCGGTGCCATAAACATAATTTTAGACGGCCTGCTGCAAAAATATTTTTCCGATACCGATAATTCCTCGGAAGAAAAAAAATACCTTGAAATGATTTCAGCTCAAATTAAAGAATGCATTAACGTTCCCGAACGTCTGTTAAAATTATCCCGTAATACCGAACAGTCTTCCCAAACATTTAACATTGCCGCAAACATCAATGACGTTCTGTCCCTGCTCGATTATGAAATTAAACGCAAGGGGATTGCTCTGATTAAATCCTTTTCTAACGTAAAAGAAACACTGAACGGCAGCGAAACGGATTTTAAAATGATAATCTTAAACCTGGTACAAAATGCAATCAATGCCATGCCGAACGGCGGAACACTGGAAATCAAAACAAATACCGCCAAAAACATCATCCGCATAACGGTAAAAGACAGCGGCTGCGGCATACCCGAAAGCAATCTCAAACGTATTTTTGAACCCTATTACACAACTTTTGCCGCCGAAAACCGGCAGGGAACAGGCTTAGGATTAGCCATCGTTAAAAATCTGACACTCAAATTTAACGGTAAAATCAGCGTCACCAGCAAAGAAAATATCGGGTCTTGCTTCCAAATCTCTTTTCCGCGCAATCAAAAACAAAAAATGCTTGTAAAATAATATTTTGCAGTATATATAGCAAAAAAAAGAACTGTTAAGGAATATTAAATGAGCAAAGAAGAGCTTTTAGAATTTACCGGTGACGTTATAGAAAAACTCCCTAACGCCATGTTCAGAGTCAAATTGGAAAACGGCGTTGAAATATTGGCACACACCGCCGGAAAAATGCGTAAATTCCGCATCCGCGTGATGGTCGGCGACAAGGTAGACATTGAAATGACTCCATATGACCTGACCAAAGGGCGCATAACTTTCCGCCATAAAGATTAGCCAAAGTAAAAACACGGGACAGCCCCGTGTTTTCATTTTCATCACTCTAATGCAAAACTTTAACCGATTTTACATCAACATATAATTCGGAAGGGGATTTATCAACCCGCCCTTTAAGCATAACTTTGTCTTTCGGCGAAACATACTGACCTTTCCAGTCTTTGCGTCCTATTTCGACGTTAACGCTGTCGGTTCCGTCCGTGAAAATATACATATCATCGCCTAAACTTTCCGCAATATACCCCGCCAAAACAACGAAAGCGCCGTCAGGCAGTCTTTGCAGCTGCGAAACGCTTAACGGAACGGTTGTCGAATCAACAAAACCGCCGTTATTTTGCTTTCTGAGTTTATGCTCTACCTTGCAGTCCGGTCCTTTATGTCCGCAGTTGTGCTTGGCATATGCTCCGGCAGAAAAAGCCAGACCGGCCATCAATACAAATAAAAACTTTTTCATATTTATCCTCCTGTTTCAAATAACAGAACAGATATATGGTTGATATGCGCCGTTTCAACATAGCCTTATTTTCGAACGGTATATAAAACTTTATCCCCGACGGTAATGTTTTTCCGTCCCGCTTCTCCGCCGTTAATTTCCAAAACATAACAATAATCAGTATCGCTTTTTATTAAATCCAAAGACATCGGCTTCGCATTTTCATAAACATCGACAATTTTAAAGTCACAATTTATAAACACCATATCAAGCGGAATATATGTATTTTTCATCCACATGGCGACACCCCTGCCGTGATAACGCCGAAAATCAAACAGCATGCCGCCGTCTTCTGCCAGCTCACGAACAAACATTAATCCCTTTTTTTGTTCTTCTTCGGTTACGGCAAAGGAAACATCATAGACCGCTTTGCCTTCAATATACAATTCTTGGGCCGAAACATTCACCGCATAAAATAAACCCAACACAAAAACCGAACGCCGCATTAAAATCTCCTTAAAAATTTACCATATATTAGCCATTTAAGCCGTACATTGTCAAGCAGTAAACCAATATGAAAGATATGTTCGTGCTGAAAAACTCGTCTGATGCCGGAGAAATCTCCTGCCTTTTATGGGCAGCAGTCACCCTGTGTTTGGGTTTTGCACCGCTCTTGTTTACCTTTATTTGGGGTAATCATGACTGGATGCCCCTTATAAAAGATTCATCGCTCGCTTCCGGTTTGATAGAAGGGCGTTTCACACAATACATACTTTTGAATATTCTTCTCTCGGGAAAAAGTCTTCCGATTATCAATCTCCTTTTGGGATTTACAGCCTATTCCGCCGCACTGGTTTTGTTGTGGAAACGTTTTTTCAAATTTGCCCTTTCACGTACCGCGGCCGTCCTGTTAACGACCGCTGTCGCCACTTTGCCGTACATCAACGAAATTTTATATTTTCAATTTATTGCTTTCAGTCTGTTGACATGGCCCCTCGTCATCGTCTTTGCTCTGATTACCGCGCAAAAGGCTTCTCAAAAAAATTATGCTCTGAACACACTGACCGGTGCTGTTTTGCTTTTCTTTGCCGTCGGCGGCTACCCGGCATCTGCCGGTTTATATGCCGTGGCATCCTGCCTTTGGGCACTGAAATTGATTGAAAAGCCCTTAACATTCAAACAATTTATATATAAAATATTTCCCTTCGCATTCAGCTTTTTTTCTGCGCTTTTTGTCGTCAGTCTTATCTACGGATATCTGCAAAAAAACAACCTTATGATACCGCTGTACAATAACAAACCGGCAGCACCGCTTGAAATATTAACCGGCATCCCCTCCGTGCTTCTGACCTCTATACAAAGCCTCGTTCAACCGCAGCCGTTCTTCTCACTAACGTTCAAAATCATAACATCTTTGATTATACTGCTGTTTATCATGAATCGCCTTTCAACAAGCCGCTCTCTGCCGATGTTTGCACTCAGTCTGTTTTTCACGGTTGCACTTTTGCTTGCAGTCAAACTCCCTGCATTATTTTCTCAAAGCGGCGGCGATAATTATTTTGCTCAATACGATCCCGTCGGTTTCATGGTGCGTACGGATTTTTACACGATGCCCTGTCTGATTTTGTTTTCCGTGTTTTACCTCAGCCGAAACACGAAACCTATCATACGCAATATCACCTATACTTTATCGGGGCTTCTTCTCATCATAAATATTAATGCAAATTTCAACTTCTGCAAAACACATATGCTGGGCTTTTCGGCCGAAAACAAATTATTACAACGTACCATCTCCCGTATCCGAAACAGACCGGAATATGATGCGAACCGCCTTTATACCATTATTCAAACCGGAGAACTGCCTCTGCGCAAACGGTATTATAATCAACGGCAATATGAAAAATACGGATATTACATCCTGCATACCCCGTATACCCGGTACTGGCAGCCCGATGAATATTACAACTTCACCCTGCCCGCACCGTCCGTTACGGCCGGAAACAGTATTGACCCGCAACGGCTTTCGACACAGGCAGAAAACTTCATATCGTCACGGATGAAACCCTGGCCTTCTGCCGATGCGCTTTATATAGAAGACGATTACATATTTCTTATTCTCACACAAGACGGAAAAGACATACTCTCCCGCCAGTTCAACACTTTGCAAAGATAATACCATGAAACAAACACTGCAAAAATTAAATTTATACCCTGATAAAACCGACATATCAGCTTTGCTGATAAGCTTCCTTATCATTAATACCGCCTTTTTATTCCACAGCCTGAATTTTATGTGGGGAAACCATGATGTCGCTTTCGTCAAAAATGAAGTTCTTCTCACTTCCGGTATGTTTGAAGGACGTTTCACCCAGTTTATTCCGCACTTTCTCTTAACCGGCGGGCAGATTTTACCGGTTTTAAACAATTTAATCGGCTTTGCATTCTTAACCGTCGCTCTCTGGATTCTCGCCAAATACTGGCAAATACCACCGTCACGCCTGAACTATATTCTGTTTATTTCCTTTTTTGCCACCCAGCCTTATACCCTCTCATGGATGTATTTTACTTTCATCACCGTCAGCTGTCTGCTCTGGACATTATTGACGGCTCTCGGTTTATACTTATCCGCGCAGATTTCAAACAGCCAAAATAAAAAAATACTCTGTTTTGTCGGCATTTTGTGTTTTTATCTGTCGCTCGGCGGCTATCCGCCCGTTATTAACATGGTTTTTGTCTGCCTTTGCGGCAAACTGACGATAGAATATATTTTTAAAAAAGCAACGCTCAAACAGCTCTTTTATGTCGCCGTATATCCCATTCTGAACATCTTTATCGCCGCCGTTCTTTTTAAAATTACCTTGGCCTTAATAACCCCGGACAACGTATATAATCTGGAAACGGCGCCGTTATACTTGTTGCCGCAAAAATTTCTCTACACGATAAAAATTGCCTTCTCCCAATTTTTAACCGCCGTCCCTTTTATGGAAAAAGGATATAAAATAATTCTGGCGGCAATGTGCTTTTGTTCTGCCCTCGGAGCTCTTTTTGTCAACGACAAAAACACCCGTACGGTTATAACGCTACTTCTTTTGTGCACAACGGTCTGGGCAACATCGCTGACAACCTTTTTAGTCGTTCCGCATACGGAATTCGTTTCCCGCATAGATTTTTACGGTTACGCATTTCTTTATGCCTTTTTTTTGGCGCTGCTCTTAAAATACAAAGCTCCGGTTGCCCGGTCGCTTGCCGTCATCTTTATGTTTATTCTCATTCCGTTTAACATTATAAACGATTATCGTGCTCAAAAAGTCTGGAAACTCGGAGCAGACGCCGAATTCCAAATTTTAAACCGTATCACCGAACGCATTGAACAACACCCCGATTTCTCCCCTTTCCGCAAATATCGCTTTCACCAAATCGGCGACATTACGCTGCGGCCTCAATATTATCACGACAATTACGACCGGGATGACGTCTTTCTGCTCTCTCTTCCTTATTTGGCAATGTGGCAGGGAGAAAACTTAACGGAGTTTTATTCGCCCTATGAATTCATTGACCGCAGCACGCCTTTGCTGCCCTCAGACATCACTCCCGAAGTATATGATTTTTTTATGAAAAAAGCCCAGCCGTGGCCGCATGAAAATGCCGTTTTCATAAATAAAGATATCATCATCGTCATTCTTAATGACGGGGATTTAAAAGAGTTTCGAAACAAGCTGCGCCAAGTCATGCCCTAAAAGCAAAACGTTAATAAAAAAATTACCCTTCTGTGCTAAAAAGAAAAATATACTAACTTTAAAGGCGGTATCTCATGAATAAAATTGCCAAACTTGCAGTCATTGTTCCCTGTTATAATGAAGAAGAAGTTTTAACGCAAAGCATAAAACAGTTGCATAAAATTTATGCCGGACTGATAAAAGAAAAGCTGATTTCCGAACAAAGCGAATTGATTTTTGTAAACGACGGCTCAAAAGATAAAACTTGGAACATCATAGAAAAAGCACACACCCGAACACCCTGTGTCAAAGGCATTTCTTTATCGCGCAATTTCGGACATCAGGAAGCCCTGCTTGCCGGACTGTACAATACGTCGGCAGATATATACATCACCATAGATGCGGATTTGCAGGATGACCCGAACGTCATTAAAGACATGGTAAAATGCTGGTATGAAGGCAATGAAATCGTCTACGGTGTCCGCCGCCGGCGCGATACGGACAGCTTTTTTAAACGCAACACTGCTTTATGGTTTTACAAAATTATGAGAATTCTCGGCGTGGAATTGGTTGCGAACCATGCCGATTTCCGGTTGTTAAGCCGCCGCGCCGTCTGTGCCATGTCAGAATTTCACGAAAAAAACCTTTTTTTGCGTGCCGTCGTTCCGCTCATCGGCTTTAAGTCCTGTAATGTTTATTATGACCGCAAAAAACGCGAAGCCGGAACAACAAAATATCCTCTTAAAAAAATGATATTGTTCGCCTTAAAGGGTATCTCCGGCTTTTCTGCCGTTCCTTTGCATTTAATAACGCTTTCCGGTGTCATCATCTCGCTGCTGAGTTTCTTTTTAATGCTTTGGACGATTATCGCTTATTGCCGAGAATCAACGATTGTCGGTTGGGCATCGCTGATGTCGGCAATCACGTTTTTCAGCGGTATAACCATTCTTTTCATGGGGATTATCGGTGAATATATCGCCAGTATCTTTGTCGAGGTCAAAAACCGCCCGACTTATATTGTAGATAAAAAGCTGGATTAACCGATGAAACAACTGCCGAACGCTATTTGCAACACTGAAAATTTTATCCTTAAATGCTGGGGATACACTCTGGCTTCGGCACTGCTTTTTTTTGCTCCGTTTATTTTCAATTTTCTTTGGGGAAACCATGACTGGCAGTGGGTACAGGAATATACGCCGCTGTGGAGCGGGGTTTTTGAAGGAAGGTTTACCCAGTTTATTTTACAGACAGTACTTTTTAACGGTGTCATCCTGCCTGTTGCAACCTTGTCCGTAAGTCTCGCTTTTTTTGCCGCTGCTGCAATTTTATTACTTTATTTATGGCAAATACCACCGAAAAAATGGATATATATTACCCTCTATCTCAGCCTGATAACTGCGCCGTACACGCTCTCCTGGCTCTATTTTGCTTTTATTACGTTAAGCTGCCTCTCCTGGCCTTTCTTCATAATCTTAGGTTTCCGGCTTTTAGAACGCAGCAAAAATAAACATCCTGCCGTTGCATTCTGCATTGCCGTCATTCTTTTTCTTGCCGCTCTCGGCGGATATCCGCCGGTTATCAATCTTATCGGTGTCATTTTTTTTACGCTTATTCTTTCCTCTCTTTCATTTCAAAAAGAAACGGCAAAAACAATCATCATAAAATACCTGCCCCACATTGCGGCAATATCTCTTTCTGCAACGCTTCTCCTGTTTATCCAATACGAATTAAAAAAACATAACCTCCAATTCGGCACATATAACACGGCCGGACCGGACTTGACTCATCTCGGCGAAAAAATAAACCTGACAGCTCGCGCCGCCATAGAACAATTTTTTATTTCTCTGAGTTTTATCGGGCCCGTTTATAAGTTAATATATTGTTTCCTGTTTTTATCGGCTCTGGTTGAACTTTATATCCGGTTGCCCAAAAATCGGTCATCTGTCAGCCTCTTCATCTTGTCAATCGCAGGACTGATTTTATCACCTCTCATCACGCTGTTTCTTGCCGGAAATACACAATTCGTTCTCAACGAACCGCGTATCGCCTTTTTCGGATTAACTTATATCTTCTTATTCTCTGCTGCCGTCCTTTTACGTTCTTCATCAACACTGAGGCGCAACATAACGACACTGCTTCTGATAATCATTTTACTGCATAATTTTAACACGATTGCTTATGCTGCAAAAGTCTGGGGAAACGGGTTTAGAGCCGAAGCGGCTTTTTCCGAACGTTTTCTTGCCCGTCTTGAAGAAAACCCTGATTTTTCAATAAAACAAAAATATACCTTCATTCAAGGCGGAAACTTAGACTTCCGCAGTCGATATTATTTGCCGGACGGGACCAAACCCGACGCATATACGCTGACTGCCCCTTATATACCGTGGCACCTTCCGTCCAAAGCCTACCGTTTTTATTATCCCGTTAATTTTGTCGGCAATGATTTTGACACATTCTGGCGCTTTATTGACCCGTCACATATTAATAGAACAAACACACTGGAAAAATACGTTTTATATCAGGCCGAACCCTGGCCGCACCCGAATGCCGTTTATTTGGACGATACGACGATTATCTTAACCCAATCGCCGGAGGGAAAATACGCCGCCCGAAGCTGGATAGAATACATACGGCAGAATTATCCTCACTAACCTATAATTTGCTTGTCATTCATATCTCTTTGGCATAGGATAGGCAAGAAAAGGAATTACGGATATGATAACACAAGAGCAATTATCGTCGGGCGGAAACGTCTGGAAAATATCGGCCGCAAACGACCGGCTGACTGAATTGCTGTGCCGTCAGCTCGGAGTATCCGTCCATATGGGAAAATTGCTGCTTCTGCGCGGGCTTTCCGCAGAAAATGCCCCTTTGTTCCTTAATCCGAAAATTTCTGCGCTGATGCCCAACCCTTCTATTCTTAAAGACATGGACAAAGCCTCCGAACGTATTGCCGAAGCGATTATAAACAACCAAAAAATTGCCATTATCGGCGATTATGACGTTGACGGAGCCACATCTACATCCGTTATGCGCCTCTTTTTAACATACTGCGGCATAGAAACCGCCGTTCATATTCCCGAACGGGAAGAAGGCTACGGACCGAGCGCGTTGGCTTTTCGGGAATTTACTGATTTTGGCGCTGATTTGGTCATAACCGTGGACTGCGGAACCTCTGCCTTCGAAATCTTGGATAAAGCCGCTGAAAACTTTGAGATTATTGTGTTAGACCACCACGAAGCCGAAACCAGATTGCCCAAGGTCTATGCCGTTGTCAATCCAAAGCGCTTAGACCAGAGTGATGAGCGCCCCGACCTCGGCTATATGGCGGCAGTCGGAGTTGTCTTTATGACTGTTGTAGCGGTCAACCGCCTGCTCCGGCAAAAAGGTTTTTATACCGCCGACCGCCCTGAACCGAACCTGATGCAATGGCTTGATTTGGTCGCATTAGGCACCGTGTGTGATGTTGTCACGCTCAAAGGTCTGAACCGTGCTTTCGTTACGCAAGGTTTAAAAATTATGGCAGCACGTCAAAACTTGGGGCTTAAAACATTGATTGACGCAGCGAACATCACTGAAAAGCCGGACGCTTATCATCTCGGTTTTGTCTTAGGCCCGCGCATAAATGCCTGCGGCCGCGTCGGCAAAGCCTCTGTCGGCAGCCGTTTGCTCTGTTCGCAAAATTCTATGGAAGCCGAACGCTTAGCCGAAGAAATGAACACCTATAATCAGGAACGCAAAGACATTGAATGCTTTGTACTGGAACAATCTATCGAACAGCTGGAAGGTACGCCGCAAAAATGGCCTATGGCCTTTGTCGCAAGCAAAGGCTGGCATCAGGGGGTTATCGGCATTGTCGCCGGCAAACTCAAAGAACGCTATAATCTGCCGGCTTTCGTCATGAGCATTGAAGATGATGAAGTCAAAGGCTCCGCCCGCTCCATCGACGGCGTTGATTTAGGCGCTTTAATCATTGCTGCCAAAGAAAAAGGCGTCATTACCAAAGGCGGCGGGCACACCATGGCTGCCGGTTTCTCCTTAACCGAAGAGCAAATCCCCGCCTTTGAGGATTTTGCCGGAGAATATGTCGCCAAGAATCTTAACAATACGACACCCCACCCGGTCATCGACATAGATTTAAGCATCGGTTTAGCCGCCGCCGATGCAGACCTTTGCAGCGAAATAGAACAACTAAAACCTTTCGGTACCGGCAACCCGGAGCCGATGCTGCTCATCCGCAATGTCTACTTCAAAAGAGCCTGCATTATCGGTGCCGGACACATCAAATGCGACTTGACCGGCTTGGGGCGGGAACGCCTGCCTGCCATTGCCTTCAAAGTTGCAGACACCGACATCGGCAAAGAAATCTTAAACCCGCATCAAAACTGCTATGATGTTGTCGGCAATCTGCGGTTTAACCGTTGGAACAATTCCATAACCCTTCAATTCATAATTTCAGACATCAAGAGGTCAAATGAAAAAGAAACATATTAAGAAATTGCGTAAAACCGTTATAGAGACCAAAAGGCCGAGCTTTTTCGGTTACGTCATTTCCAAACTCAAAACCTATCTGTTTACCGGCATATTGGTAACCGCCCCCGTCGCCATCACGTTTTATATGGCTTACAACCTTTTTATCTGGACGGATAAATGGAGTCGCTCCCTCATTCCGCCGCAAATGGCAAAAGATTTCATGCCCTATATTCCGGGGTTCGGCGTCGCAATTCTCCTTGCCGGTCTCATCCTTATCGGCATGTTCACGACCGGCTTTATCGGTAAATTTTTTGTTCGTTTGGGTGATTTCATCGTCTCCAAAATGCCTCTGATTTCCAGTATTTATTCCCTTTTAAAGCAGCTGTTTGAAACGATTTTCTCTCCCAAATCGCAGTCTTTCAAAGAAGCCGTCTTGCTGGAATACCCGCGCAAAGGGCTTTGGATTATCGGCTTTCTTGCCGGCGAAACCACAAATGAGCTTCAAGAAATATTGTCTCCGCGCCATATGGTCAGCGTTTTTATCCCGACAACGCCGAACCCGACATCGGGTTTTTTAATCATGGTACCGGAAACAGACATCACCAAACTGAACATGAGTGTTGAAGACGCCTTGAAATATACTGTATCATGCGGCATCGTCACCCCTGAAAATGCAAAAAAACTCAAAAAAAGCTCAAAAACAAATTGACAACAGCTGCAGACAAGCGTCTAATAACATCGTAAAGCGACAAGCGCTTTAGTGTGGATTTAACCTTACTTGTCCGACACCTGATAGGACTAAAACGGAGAACTTTTATGAACAAAACTGCTGAATACGTCTCTTTGGGACACCCCGATAAAATTGCCGATTTCATTTCCTGCGCCCTGCTTGATGACTGCTTAAAACAAGACAGAAACGTCCGCTATGCCGTGGAAGTCATGGTTAAAAACAACCATGTCATCTTGGGCGGCGAAGTAACGGGAAACGTCAGGCTCAACCACCTGCGCGCCGTTGTTAAAAAAGCCCTGCGCCAAATCGGCTACGATGAAAAATATCATAATATCTGGCAAGACAATGCCATTGACATTAACAGCCTTAAAATAACCAACCTTATCAGCGCCCAATCTGCCGAAATCAGCCGAGGCGTTGACGCAGACGGTTGGGGTGACCAGGGCGTCTTCGTCGGTTATGCCGAAAAAGGCGAGGGGCTGATAAACCATGAATTATATCTGGCTAAAAAGTTAAACAATGCGCTTTATGCCAAAGCCCTGCAATCCGATAATCTCGGGCTTGACATTAAAACCCAAATAACGCTGGACACCGACGGCAACATCAAAACCGCCATTACCGCTGTCCCGATGCTGAAAAGTGAAGATTTGCGAAAGTTCATCATTGAAACCTTAGAGCAAACGCCGCAAAACCTTATCATTAACGGCACCGGTGCTTACACCTGCCACTCGTCAATTGCCGACTGCGGTGTAACGGGGCGCAAACTTGCATGTGACTTTTATTCCGCGGCCTGCCCCGTCGGCGGCGGTTCGCCTTGGACCAAAGACCCGAGTAAAGCCGACCTCACGCTTAACCTCTTTGCCCGCAAACTGGCAATAGATTACCTCAAAGACAATGACAAATGCTTTGTTTACCTTTCGTCCTGCATCGGCAAATCCGAACTGCCGAGTGCCGTTGTCAAAACCATTAAAAACGACAAGGAAACCATAACAAACATTTGCCCCGACTGTTGCCCGAAAAACCTGATTGAGAACCTCAAACTTAACCGCCCGATATACAAAAAGCTTTGCCAAAAAGGGCTGATGAATTATTTTAACAGCAAAGGAAATCCGGCTTTTTAAGCAAAGCAAAAGAGCGCCCCGAACGGAGCGCTCTTTCTTTACAAGTGAAATGAATTTTACTTCTTCTCATCAGACGGCGGCACGAGCCTGCTCAGAAGCTGCTGTCCGGCTTCGGTTCCGGCGAATGCTTCAAGCATACCGCCCAAAGCCTGCCCGCCCTTGGCAGTAAACAGATCCATGACCGAGCCGACGCCTTCGGCAACATTACCGCCGGCATTGGCGATAATCTTGATTTGGGCGTTACCGAGGTTCTTGGCCTGTTCGATGCCGACGGCCTGCTGGGCTTCAACCTTCTTAATTTCGATAAGATAGGTCTGATAACCTTGGTTCTCACCGATTTCCTGAGCCAGAGTAATTTGCGGCTGAACTTCGGCGAGACCGGCTTTTTCCTTGGCGACGGCCTCGGCTTCGCCTTTGGCCTGAATACCGGCAGCTTCGTTCTGCGCTGCCACAAGTTGAGCTTCGGAATCCTTGGTCTTTTTCACATATTCAGCCTGAGCCGTATGTTCGGCTTCGGTCTTGCGGCGTTCGGCAACCAGCACCTGAGCGTCAGCCTTAATGGTTTCGCTCTCTTTGTCAGCTTCAGCGTTGACGATTTTCTTTTCCTTGTCAATCTCCGCCTGACGGATTGTGCCGACCTTGGTAACCTCCATTTCTTTTTCTTTGGTTATCTTGGCCTGTTCCTGCACCTCCTGCTGAGATTTTTGATTGGCAATACCGACCGCTTTCTCACGTTCGGCCTTGCGTTTCCCCACCGCTTCTTCTTTTTCTTCACGGCGGACATCAACGGCCTGCTGAGCTTCCAATTCCGCAGTTTCGGCCTCCCGTTTGTTTTTGGCGACCTCTTTGCGGCTCTCCATGTCAATAGCGGATTTCTTCTTCTCCATGATGTTGGAGATGACTCTTTCTCCCTGCTTGTCACGGATGTCCATGAGCTCGACACTTTTGACGGGAACGATACCCCATTCCTTGAGGTTGGCGGAAACTTCCTCGGTGAACTGCACGCCGTAAACCGAACGTTTAGTCATAATCTCGTCAAGGATATCCTGTGCAAGAATGGTACGAACCGCACCCTGAACGATTTTCGTCAGATGCTCTTCAAGCGTATCGTTGTCTTCAATACGCGAGGCAGCCTGACGATAGTCCGCAATGCGGAAGAACGCTGTCACATCCACCACAAACGGCAGCTTGTCCTTGTCATAAGCTTCATAACCATCCAAATCCACCGAGAAGTTGTGCAGCGGCAGAACTTGTACTTCCACACCCCAGATGGGAACCCACGCCGGAATGTGATAGTAGACGTTTCCTGCCGATTCGTCAACCTGAGGAATATTCCCCGCTGTTTCATCAGCCTGAGAGGTACCCCCCCCCGTATCAGCTTTGGCAGCGGAAACAACCGGCTTCACGTTACCGTAGATTTCGGTCACTTTGCCGCGGCGCACAACGTGCACTTCGGAGGGTTTGACCACGCGGCGCAGACTAAGCACCCACTTGATGATAAGAATCACCACGATTACCGGAACGGCAATGCCGACCCATGGCAACCAATTCAAAACTTGTTCCATACAGAAAAATTTTAGTTAATAAAAATAAATGTCGCACGCAGTATACTAGGAACAATATTTTTGTCAACACATTTGTCAAAAAAAGCATTGAACATTTTTGAAAAAAATTCATTTTTTATGATATATCCTATTGCTTGCGCAAAATTCACTCCCTATATAAGAAAACAGAAAGATTTTTTTAATGTAAAAAGGAAATTTGACATGAGCAATAAAGTATTAGGTATTGACTTGGGAACAACCAACTCCTGCTTTGCGATTATGGAAGGAGGAGAGCCCAAAGTGCTTGAAAACTCCGAAGGTGCCAGAACCACGCCGTCTATGGTCGCGTTTACTGATACGGACCGTCTGGTCGGCTATCCGGCTAAGCGTCAGGCCGTAACCAATCCGGAAAACACCCTGTTTGCAATCAAGCGCCTCATCGGCCGCCGTTATGATTCGCCCGAAGTTGAAAAAGATAAAAACCTCGTTCCGTTCAAAATTGTCTCCGGCGATAACGGTGACGCATGGGTAGAAGTCAAAGGCACCAAATACGCGCCTTCGCAGATTTCCGCTATTGTCTTGCAGAAGATTAAAGAATTTGCCGAAAGCTACCTGGGCGAAAAGATTGAAAAAGCGGTGATTACCGTTCCGGCTTACTTTAATGACTCTCAACGTCAGGCTACCAAAGATGCCGGTAAGATTGCAGGTCTTGAAGTTCTGCGTATCATCAACGAGCCGACTGCCGCAGCGCTTGCTTACGGTATGGATAAAAAAGCCACCGGCACTATTGCCGTGTATGACCTTGGCGGCGGTACGTTTGATATTTCCATTCTTGAAATCGGCGACGGCGTGTTTGAAGTTAAATCCACCAATGGTGATACGTTCTTGGGCGGTGAAGACTTTGACCAACGTCTTGTAAACTATCTCGCCGAAGAGTTCAAAAAAGAAAACAACATCGACCTTAAAGCAGACCGCTTGGCTCTGCAGCGCTTGAAAGAAGCCGCCGAAAAAGCTAAAATTGAGCTTTCTTCCGCAACCCAGACCGAAATCAATCTGCCGTTCATCACCGCAGACATGAGCACCGGTTCGCCGATTCCAAAGCACTTGAATATCAAACTGACCCGTGCAAAACTGGAATCCATTGTTGAAGACTTGATTGAACGCACCGTTGAACCTTGCAAAAAAGCGATGGCCGACGCCGGTGTAAATCCGTCCGACATCAGCGAAGTTATTCTCGTCGGCGGTATGACCCGTATGCCGAAAGTTCAGGAAAAAGTTAAAGAAATCTTTGGCAAAGAGCCGCACAAAGGCGTTAACCCGGATGAAGTTGTTGCCGTCGGCGCAGCCATTCAGGGCGGCGTGTTGATGGGCGATGTCAAAGACGTTCTGCTGCTTGACGTTACCCCGTTGTCTCTGGGTATTGAAACTTTGGGCGGCGTCTTCACACGTTTGATTGACCGCAATACGACAATCCCGACCCGCAAATCGCAGGTATTCTCCACCGCCGAAGACGGACAGACGGCCGTTACTATCCGCGTTTTCCAGGGCGAACGCGAGATTGCCGCACACAATAAGCTCTTAGGCCAGTTTGACCTGGTAGGTATTCCGCCCGCACCGCGCGGCATGCCGCAGATTGAAGTAACCTTTGATATTGACGCCAACGGTATTGTGAACGTTTCCGCCAAAGACAAGGCCACAAACAAAGAACAGGCTATCCGTATTCAAGCTTCCGGCGGTTTGTCTGACGCCGACATTGAAAAAATGGTCAAAGACGCCGAAGCCAACGCCGAAGCCGACAAGAAAAAGAAAGAACTTGTTGAAGCCAAAAACCAGGCCGAAGGTTTAATCCACACCACCGAAAAGACCTTGAAAGAAAACTCCGACAAGATTTCTTCGGCTGACAAAGACGCGATTGAATCTTCCATCACCGCCCTGAAAGGCGTCATGGAAGGCGAAGACGCCGCAGCGATTAAAGAAAAAACCGACGCTTTAATGCAGGCTTCCATGAAACTCGGCGAAGCTATGTATAAAGCACAAGGCGCAGACGCCGGAGCAGCAGCTCAGGGTGCCGCGCAAGGCGCGCCGGAAGCGGAAGCCCCGAAAGACGACAACGTTGTTGACGCCGATTTTGAAGAAGTTAAATAAGTCCTCTTCAACCTCAAAGCCCCGCCTGATAAAGCGGGGCTTTCTTATATATATCGGATTATACCGTCTGCAAATATCCCTCTGATTGCAGTTTATACAAACGGCTGAATGTCCCGCCTTTGTTTTTCAAAAGCTCTTTCTGGGCGCCGTTTTCAATAATTTCTCCTTTTTCAAGCACGACGATTCTGTCCATATTTTTTAAGGTTGATAAGCGGTGAGCAATCGCTATGACCGTTTTGTTTTTCATCAGCCCTTTCAAAGCTTTTTCAATCGCCTGTTCCGATTCGCTGTCCAATGCCGAAGTCGCCTCATCTAAAATAAGTATCGGTGCGTCTTTCAAAATAGCCGCGGCAATGGCGATACGCTGGCGTTCACCGCCCGAAAGCTTGACACCGCGCTCGCCGACAACGCTGTCATAACCTTTGGGCATTTTCATAATCGCCTCGTGAATATGCGCCAGCTTCGCTGCTTTGATGACTTCTTCATTGCTTGCTTTCGGACGGGCAAAACGAATATTTTCCATAATACTGCGGTTAAACAGGCAAGGCTCCTGCGAAATAAGCGCGATGTTTTGCTGCAAGGAGAATTGCGTTACTTTGGCAATATCCTGCCCCGAAATGCATATTTTTCCCTTCTGCACATCATAACCGCGCAAAATAAGATTAATGAGCGTGCTTTTGCCCGAACCCGACACGCCGACCAGCCCGATTTTTTCATTCGGCGCAATGCTTAAATTAAGATTTTTAAACACCGGCTTGTCTTTGGTATAGGCAAACGAGAGTTTTTTAATCTCTATATTATTGGATTTAACTTTTAGCTTTTTCGCACCCGAGACGTCAACAACATCAAACGGACGGTAAAGCAAAGCAAGCGCATCATTGATGTTGCCGAGAGTGTCTTGCAGTTGATAAAAGCGGGAGCATAAACCAAAAGTTTTATCATCAATACGCTCAATCATCGTCGCACAAAAGATAATGCTTTCCAGCGAGAGCGAAGATGGCGTGAGGTAAAAATACAAGATAACGCTCAGCTTGGCAATAAGAAATATAACAGCGATAAGTGTGGTAAGCATATTGGCTCTTCCGCCTTTTAGGTCATATGCTTTTCGGGTACGCATCGCATTATTTATCTGCTTGCAGAGTCTTTTGCGCTCGTGATAAAGAGCGGCGGTGTTTTTAACAAGCCGTGCATTGGCAATGCTGTCCGCCAGAATGCCGGTAGTTTTGCTGCGCTCTCGGGCATCTTTTTGCGCATAAGGTTTAAGCTTTTTAGAACTATGATAAATGATAGATTGTTCCGCTAAGCTTAAAAGCATAATGAGGATACCGAGAGCGGCGTTGATGTTTATGAGCAAGACCGCCGTCGTGATTAAAAATGCTAAATGCGGAAGAAAAAACATACGGAGATTACCGAAAAGTTGAAATATCCCGAAAGTCAGGTCACCGGTTTTAGCAAGGATCTTACCGCTTTGCTCGGTATTGAAAAAGCGGGCGGAGTGCTTGTGCGTATGTTGAAACAAAGTGTTATACAAGGTGCCTTGGTAATAGACTTTCATGTGAGCATCTACATAAACGCGCAGACCATGAAGGAGAGCTTCACCGATGAAAATGAGCAATAAAACGATGAGGCAGGTGAAAACTGCGACGGAGAGGGCATCTTTAGGGTTTTCACCGATAATACTGATGATTTTGGCGTAATACAAGGCTCCGACAGAGGATAAAATTGAGGGAAGCATGGCCAACACGCAGGAGGCGGTAAACCAGAATTTGTTGCGGCGGATAAGCGTAAAGAAAAAGTGCCGGATGTTCATCAGTTTTGCTCCTTATCGTTTGAAGTTGCGGCAAGGTACCCTTCTGTTTGCAGGCTGTAAAAGTGTTTGAACAGGCCGTTATTCTTTTTCAAGAGGTCTTTCGGGGAGCCGTCTTCCTTAATCTCGCCGTTTTCCATAACGAGAATCCTGTCCATTGAGCGCAGCGTTGAAAGGCGATGCGCAATCGCAATCACGGTTTTGTCTTTCATCAAGTTCGCAAGCGCGTTTTGTACCATCACCTCAGCCTCACTGTCCAACGCGGAAGTCGCCTCATCCAAAATGAGTATCGGCGCATTCTGCAAAATGGCGCGGGCAATCGCAATGCGTTGTCGCTCGCCGCCCGAAAGCAATATGCCTCGCTCACCGACAATGCTGTCATAGCCGTTCGGCAGATTTAAGATGGTGTCGTGAATGTGTGCAAGGCGGGCTGCCTCATAAATATCTTCTTTGCTTGCTTTGGGGTTGACCAGCCGCAGGTTCTCAAAAAGCGAGCGGTTAAACAACGTGACGTCTTGCGGCACATAGGCAATATTTTTGTGCAATGAATATTGCGTTACATCGGCGATGTTTTGCTTCCCGATTAAGATTTCGCCCGCTTGCGGCGCATACGAGCGAAGAAGCAGGCTGATAAGCGTGGATTTTCCCGCGCCGGACAACCCGACCAAACCGACTTTTTGATTGGCTTTGATAGTAAGGTTAAAGTTCTGCAACACAGATTTTTCTTTAATATAAGCAAAATTAACATTTTGATAGGTTATGCCGTTATCCGTAACGATAAGTTTGGCGGCGTTTTCCTTGTCTTTAATCGTAATCGGCTTATAAATCAGCTCCATATTTGTAGAAAGGTCGCCGAAAGCTGCGGACATATCAATCGCATAATCATTTAAATCCGAAATACTTTGTTTGAGCATTTGGATAGACTGAAACGCAAAAAACGCATCAGCTAATGAAAGAGTATCCAAAGCCGTGAAATATAATATGGCGGCGTAGCAGAAAACAGTAAACAAGCTTTCAGCCAAACCGAGAACCATTGAGTTGGTACCGCGTTTGGTTTCGCAGTCATAAGTCGCACGAAGATATTTTTTTAAGAGTTTATAGGCATTTAAGCGTTCGGTAAATATGGAACCGGTGTAGCGAACGAGCTTATAGTTGGTGAGGCTGTCGGTTGTTCTGCCCGCATAGTCACGTTCCAGAGCGCCGCGCTGTTTCCATGTGCTGACGATAACAGGAACTATCTTCTTATGAACAAAATAAAACGGTATGCAAAGAGCAATAAGCGTTATCCCGAGTTTGGGGCTGGCGTAAACAATGATACCGAGGGCAAAGAAAAAATTTATCAACGGGCGGATAAGAGAAAAAAGCAATCCTGTTGTAATACTTGACACCGTGCCGGAGATTTTGTTGACAGCGGTGGTAATACGGCCGGTCATCTCATCATCAAAATAAGAAGTTTGGTGTGCATGAACGGTTTTGAAAAGGTCTTGCAGCAATTCAGAGTTTAAAACAGCTTGCGCCATACTATTATATATGCGCACGACATATTGGTTAAGCGCCTGCAATATTTTAGCAATAACAAAAACGCCTGTCCAAAAGATAATGCTGTCAACAACCGCCTCTTTGGTAGAGAGTGAAAAAGAACCGATAAGGCGTGAGGTTACATACGGGGTAATGGAAAGGGCGATTGAACTTATGACAAAGCTGATAGCGAAAATGATATAAAGCGATTTGTGCTTACTGACGGTTTTGAAAATAATTCGGCGGAAGTGCATTAATAATGTCCTGATAGTTTATTATGCGGCGGAATATACCACATTTTCAGGCTTTGTGCAACAAAAAAGTGTGTGCGGAATGTTTTTTAAGTTGCGGATTAGACGAAGCGAAGTATGCTTATGCCATGATGAAAAAGATTATAACTTTGATTTTTATTGTGCTTGCGGCAGGAGCGGCTTGGTTTTTCCTCTCCCGTTTGGATTATGCCAAAATCGTTTTCGTCCTCCCGTCTTCGGAGCGAACGTCTTCCCCTTATTATTACGGCAAAGACGGCGATTTCTTTTTGGCCGACGACCTGAAACAAGGCTTTGAAAAACTCGGCTACAAAGTGGAATACCGCTTCCGCGAAGACTACGATGATTTGAAGCTCGGCAACGCCGGTAATGTGCTTTATTTCAAAGGCTATTATAATTTTGAACACCTGCCGGCGGTTAAAAACGACAAACGCAAACGCATTTTATACCTTTATTATGTAGAAGGGCTGCACCCTGAAATCTTAAACGAAGCAGACGTTGTGGCTTCGGCTTCACAAAAATTCATTAAAGATTTCCTGATTTCACAAAACAAACCCGCCGTATTTGTCCCGCAATTTACCAACCCCGAACGTTTCAAACCCGCCGAACATGAAGAAGATAAGGCATATCCGGTTTTGTTTGTCGGCTCCAACCACAGCGGTTTCGGGCGCAAGTCTGTTGATTATGCGTTGCTGGCAAACGCACCTTTAAGCGTTTTCGGTAAATTTTGGGAAAAAAGCCTGTCCCCTGATATTTTGAAAGGGCAGTACATTGATAATGTCGAACTCAACCGCTATTATGCCAATGCGGATATTGTCTTGAATGACCACCGTGAAGACATGAAATTTTACGGTTTTATCTCAAACCGAATATATGACGTCACGGCATCCGGCGGCTTTGTGTTGACGGATTATCTGCCTGAAATCGCCGAAGCTTACGGCGACAGCATCGCCACGTTCAAAGACTATGACGAATTCAGGGAAAAGCTCGTCTATTATCTGGCTCATCCCGAAAAGCGGCGTGCAATGGCTGCAAAAGCGCGGGAGATTACGCTCAACAACTTTACCCATCTCAAAGCCGCGGAAATTTTTGCCGCTGCATTTAAAAATATCAAAAAATAACACTTTTTTTGCCTGAACGCTTGATTTTCAAAATTTCAAACACTAACTGAAGTACTAGTTGTTAATATATTGTACAGGAGTGTTACATATGCAGGTAAAACCTTTACGTGAAAACGTTTTAATCAAACGGGTTGAAGAAGAAAACAAAACCGCCGGCGGTATTATTCTGCCGGATACGGCCAAAGAAAAGCCGAGCGAAGGCATCGTTATCGCTGCGGGAGAAGGCCCCAGAACGCCGGACGGCAAGACTTTGCCGATGAGCGTTAAAGCCGGCGACCATATTTTGTTCAGCAAATGGTCGGGAACGGAAATCAAAGTAAACGGCGAACCCCACCTGATTATCAAAGAAGGTGATATTTTGGCAATTGTGGAAAGATAATTGGAAAGGATTAGAAAATTATGGCTGCAAAAGATATTAAATTCGGAACGGACGCCAGAGCAAAAATGCTTAACGGCGTAGAAATTTTGGCAAAAACGGTTAAGGTAACCTTGGGTCCCAAAGGGCGTAACGTTATGCTTGACAAATCTTACGGCGCACCGAAAATCACCAAAGACGGCGTATCCGTTGCCAAAGAAGTCGTCTTAGCTGATAAATTTGAAAACATGGGGGCCCAGCTCGTTAAAGAAGTTGCGCAGAAAACGGCAGACAAAGCCGGTGACGGGACAACCACAGCAACGGTTTTGGCCGAAGCAATCATCAAAGAAGGCTGCAAAGCCGTAGCCGCCGGCATGAACCCGATGGATTTGAAACGCGGTATTGACATGGCGGTTGAAGCGGTTGTTGAAGATGTTAAATCCCGCTCCAAAGAAATCAAAACTTCCGAAGAAATCGCACAGGTCGGCACCATTTCCGCCAACGGCGACAAGAGCATCGGCGAATACCTTGCCCGCGCTATGGAAAAAGTCGGCAACGACGGCGTGATTACGGTTGAAGATGCCAAAGGGCTGGATACGGAACTGGACGTTGTGGAAGGCATGCAGTTCGACCGCGGTTACCTTTCTCCGTATTTCGTAACCGATGCAGACAAAATGACCGCCGAATACGAAATGCCTTATGTTTTGTTATACGAACAAAAGATTTCCAACCTGCAGGCCATTCTGCCGGTATTGGAAGCAGTTCTGCAATCCGGACGCGCATTGCTTATCGTTGCCGAAGATATTGACGGCGAAGCGCTGGCAACATTAGTTGTCAACCGTATCAGAAGCGGCTTAAAAGTCTGCGCAGTCAAAGCGCCGGGATTCGGCGACAGAAGAAAAGCCATTTTACAGGATTTGGCTGTTTTGACCGGCGGACAGGTTATCTCCGAAGATTTGGGCATGAAACTTGAAAATACGACGGTTGATATGCTCGGTACGGCCAAACGCGTTATCATCTCCAAAGACGATACGACAATCATTGACGGCAGCGGCAACAAAGAACTGATTGAAGCCCGTAAAACCCAGATTAAGAAAGAGATTGAAAAAACGACCTCTGATTATGACCGTGAAAAATTGCAGGAACGCTTGGGCAAACTGTCCGGCGGTGTAGCTGTTCTCCGTGTCGGCGGTTCTTCCGAAGTTGAAGTTAAGGAAAAGAAAGACCGCATTGACGATGCTTTGAACGCAACGCGCGCCGCGGTTAAAGAAGGCGTCGTTGCCGGTGGCGGTACGGCTCTGTTATATGCAACCAAAGCATTGGAAAAAGTTGCACCTGCGAACCAAGACCAAAAAGTCGGTGTGGATATTATCCGCCGTTCATTGCAGGCCCCTATCCGCCAGATTGCCGAAAATGCGGGCGTTGACGGGGCGGTTGTAGCCGGCAAACTGTTGGAAGGCACGGATTACAACTATGGTTATAATGCGGCAACCGACGAATATACCGATATGATTAAAGCCGGTATTGTTGACCCGACCAAAGTGGTTCGTACGGCTTTGCAGGATGCCGCTTCCGTTGCCAGCTTGTTGATTACAACCGAAGCTATGGTAACAGAACTCCCCGAACCCAAAGAATGCAGCTGCGGCGGACATGGTGCAGCCGGCGGCATGGGCGCGGGAATGGGTTTCTAATCTCCGAACCTCTCCTCAAAGAAAGCGGTTAGACATAAAGTCTGACCGCTTTTTTGCATGTATTAAACTAAAAATTAAGAAAACCAATCTATAATAAGGGAAAAGACCATATTGAGAACACAAAATGATGCTAAAAAAATACATATTTACACTTTCGCTGTTATTCATCTTATGCTGCGGCATTATCAAACCTGCCGCGGCAATTTCCTTTGCCGACTTTGCATATCAAAAAGCCGCACAAAATAAAACCGAAGAAATCAGACCGTACCTGCGCAAAGGTTACAGAATTGACACCCCTGATACCAAAGGCAATACGGCATTATGCCGCTCCGTGCAAAAAGAAAACTATAACGCCTACCAAAAACTGCGCAGGCTGGGCGCCAACCCGGGCCATTTCTGCATGCGCAATGTCAATCAGCAAACGGCAACAGATTTTGCCAACCGGTATCAGCCTAAAAATTTTGCTCCTATCGCAGAGGAGTCCCAAACAAACTCAAACCTGAAATATGCCGGTGCAGGCGTTTTGGCGGTCGGAGCCGCTGCGGGAGCGGTCGCTCTGCTTGATAACGGCGGCGGCAGCAAACATTCTTATTCCCACGCTATCCCCTCCTGCCCTTCCGGCTATATAATGGTAAACGGCAAATGTGAGCTTATAAGCTGTGAGGCCGGAACCCACTGGGTAAACGGTAAATGCGAACCGCTGAACTGTCCCGAGGGCACTATTGTCTATGGAAATACCTGCATCGAAGAAACAAAATGCCCGATAGGGGAAAGTTGGAACGGCGAAGAATGCGTAGCAATTGTCTGCCCGGATAATACGCATCTGGTCGGCAACGCCTGTGTGGCTGATCAAATCAATATAGACAATAAAAACGACAACGACATTATCGCCATCAACTCTGATTTGGATAAAGTATACAATTTGCGCTCCACTCCGGACCACCCTGATAATGAATCTGTTATCAAAATCAACAACAAAGGCAACGGCAATGTCACCGGAATTAACGGCCGCAGCGATATTTTCAATGCTGTCGTCGTTAAAGAACGAAACGGATACTCCAATCCTCTCTACAACGGAACAGGCATTATAAATATCACAAACCATGGGAGCGGAGACGTACGCGGCATCCATGCACAGATTAAAGACATTACGCAATACAAACAAGCCATGAATGCGGCAGCCGAACACAACGGAATTGCTAACGGCTATATAAATATCAACCATACCGGCGGCGGCAATACTTATGGAATACAGGGAGACGTCAGAGCATATAATGCCTATGCGATATACGGCGGCACATCAAACGGAAATATTACAATTCACGGAGACGGAAATATCTACGGGATATATGGTTACGTAGCGGCAACAAATGCCGTCTCCCCGTTTTACGGACACAAAGTAACCGGCAATATTAACTTATACGGCAACAGCAAAGGCAGCGGTGATATATACGGCATGATGATAAGCAAAGATGATGTTCCGGGTGCCGGCGCCGGAGACGGAAATATCAACAGTTGGTTTGCTTTCAATGCCTACACCTCCGGCGGAGACGAGGTTGAGGGAAACATCAATATCCGTCAGTACGGCAACGGCAATGTCTACGGTTTGTACGGCGGCCAGCAGTTATATAATGCCAGCCCTTTCGCACCCGAAAGCTCTATCGCTCGCGGAAACATCAATATCCTGAATGCGGGCAACGGAGACGCATTCGGTATGTACATCCCTGATCAGGATTCTGATGCCGTAATCTTTAATGCCGACACCGAAAATGCCAAATCCGTTATTAATATCGTCAACGCCGGCAGCGGCACGGCATACGGTTTACGCGGCGGTAAAGAAAATACCATTACCAATTCCGGCACCATAAACATTAATAATATCGGAAAAGGCACTGCCATCGGCATTTACGGCGAAGAAAATTCCCGCATAAACAACAGCGGAACGATTAACATTATCCGTCAAACTTATAAAGACCCGGAAACAGGAGCAATTTACCGCCCGCAAAGCGCTTACGGCGGCACGGCATACGGCATTTATGCCAAAAGCGGCGCTTCGGTTATTAACAGCGGCAACATCACTGTAACCGGCGCGGCAAAAGGGCTGGGAATTTATCTTGAAGACGGTGCAACGTTGGTTAATAACGGCAAAGTCACGTTTAACGGCGCTCTGCAAAATACCGAAGATTCAGCAAGTACTTCGGTTGCCAAAGCCGTAAACCTTGATGATATGGGCGGTGAAATCATCTTAGATAAAAACGGCAGTTTTTTTGCAGACAAACTTGCCGGAAATTTAAGCATATCAAAAAATACCGTTTTAAACAGTTTCGAAGATGAATATGTATTACAAAATTCTTTGCAGGCAAAAGACATTGATAACCTCAAATTAAATTCAAAATCAGCCATGTTCAAAACAGAAACCGCCGCTAATGATACAAACGGATACGATGTTGTTTTAAAGCGCCAAAGTTTCAACAGCCTTTTGGATGATAAAAACATTGCCGCATTTCTGGAAAACAATTATAAAGACAAAAACGGAAGCGAAATTTACAACAGTTTGAAACAATCCGAAACAGATAAAGAGTTGAGAAAAAGCGCAGCAAACCTGCACGGCACGGACGTTTTGCCTTCGTTCCGGCGTGAAAATGCATTGGTTTACCGTCATTTAAATCGACAATTTAATGATAATTTATTTAACCGTCCCGACGAACATTATATCGGCGGATACAAATATATGGATATTTCCATGGATGCAGACGGTACATTATCCGACAGCGACGGAACGGCTAATGCGGCATACGGCATGCTGACCGGCAAAACCGAGAGCGGCTTGATATACGGCTTGGGTGCCACCGCCGCCAACCTCAAAAGCGATTATGACAACGGCGCCGACCGCAAAAGCAATGTCTTCGGTCTCTGGGCTCCGGTCGGATATGATTTCAAAAACGGCGCCAAATGGATTTCCAAAGCTTATTTGGGATATGCCGACGGTTCTTATGACCGCAAGACTTCGCTCGGAAAATATTCTGCCGATACCAAAGAATACCAATACGGACTGAGCAATGAGATGCGCTATAAAATGAACTTGGGAAACGGATTCAGCTTTGAACCGGCCGCCGAATTAAACTTTTTGGGAATATATCAGGATGCCGTCAGCGAAGGCAGCAGTCTCGGCGCCCTGCATATTGACAGCAACAACAGTTTATCACTGGAAGGAGCTCTCGGCGCCTACTTGGGCAAAGATTTCCAAGTCTCTGAAAACGGCAAACTCGGCATTCAGATTGGCGGTGTTTATTATGTTGAATTTCTTGACCCTGATGACGGTATGGATGCTTCCATGTCCGGCATGAACGGAAAATTCAGATTGAAAAATAAAGCTCAAAGCGACCGTGCTCTGCTCTCATTAAGAATGAATTACAACTACAAAGATTTAACCTTATACGGTATGATAGAAAAAGAAACCGGCGGCAGTAAAGCTTTCACCGTCGATGCGGGTCTTCAATACAAATTTTAACTTTTAGCTTGTAACTTATAAAAAAGCGCTATAAAAATATAACAAATATTTTTATAGGAGTTTTGCAATGAATAAATTAATGAATTACATCAAAAACGGCAAAGGCATCGGCGTCTTATTCATCATGGCTGCGGCAGTAGTGATGACGCTTGCAATGATGATTATGTTTAAGGATGTATACGCTGCGCTGCAACCGCAAGCCGAGCTTATTGCCGAAGATATTCTCCCGCTCACCGTCAAAAACCATAAAATTGTCAATCCGGCAAAAACATATAAGCGTTTCAGCCTGACGCTCGGCGATGACAAAGATAAATTTTCTTTTCCTGTCATATTTGACACGCGCGCCGAAACTTCTGAAATGCCGAGAGCCAAACAAGGGCTTTATATTATGACCGACGCTGTCTACATGGTTGCACCGACTCAAATCCGCCGTTTTGATTACCAAAATGACGGCATTATAGACAAAGCCGCATTTAAAACATTGACAGACTATATTACAAACACTGTTTTTATAATCATATCCATCATTTTTATAGTCATTTATTTTATCGCCGGCTTATTTAAAGCATGGATTGCCGCCCTGATTGCCTCATTCGGCCAAAAGTTTATTTTAGGAGAAAAACGCTTTAACATGGAAACTTTAATGCGCTTGTCCTCAGTGGCCACTGCCTGTATCGAACTGTTGGTTTTTGCGCTGTTCAATGCATCCGGAAAAGGTCTGCCGTTTATGCAGTTTATTCTGCTGGTTCTGCTGGCGGAAGCCGTTTTTCTATATAAAGAAAAACAACCGGAAAACTGATGCCGCGCCTCCTTCGGGAGGCTTTTTTTTGAAACAAAATCTATATAATGTGGTCAAAATTTCTTTTTACTTGAATAATTAAGGCATATCTTTAAAATTCATTTAAAATACAAAAATTGGGAAAGTGCCGATGAAATTTTTACCGTTATATACAGCCGCATGTCTGGTCATTAATGCCGGTTTCTGCTTGGCCGAATACACATACAAAGAAGACGATACCCGAATTATAAACGGTATCTTATATGATGTGAACGGCGATCCCGTCACCGGAACTTATGAAACTTTTTATGACAACAATATACCGGAACGCCGCATGCCATACATCAACGGCATATTAAACGGCGTCGGCAGTCTGTTTGACACAAACGGCAACAAAACCACTGACATGCCTTTTATAGACGGGAAAGTTGAAGGCATCGCCCTTACCTATTACGACAACGGCAAACTAAAAGAAAAAATACCCTATAAAAACGGAAAAATAAACGGCATCAAACGCACATACCACCCGAACGGCAATATTAAAGAGCGCGCGAATTATGAAGCCGACATCCAAAACGGTGAAAGCAAAAGTTATTACGAAGACGGAAAACTAAAAGAAAGCATAATCTTTCAAAACGGAAAAAGAAACGGCTTGTCCAGAATCTACTTTTACGATGGAAATATTGCCGAAGAATTATATTACAATAATGACGAAGTTGTCGGCGAACGCCTGGTTTACTATAAAAGCGGACGTTTGAAATCCAAAATCCTATACAATGCCGGCAAAAAAAACGGTAATATGCAAAACTATTTTGAAGACGGCACGTTGAAATCAATTATTCCGTATAAGGATGATATTATTGACGGCGAGGGAGTTTTTTACACAAACGGCGAAATAAAGGATCTGTCGGTGACATATAAAGATAACATCAGAAACGGCACCGCAAAAGCATTTTACCCTGACGGACGCACCAAACTGACCGTTAACTACCGAAATGATATGAAAAACGGCGTCGAAACCGAATATTTTGAAAGCGGCAGAATCAAAAAAGAAACCCCGTATGTAGACGGAATCATTAACGGTATTGAAAGAACATACGATGAAATATCAGGACTTCAAACCGAGATGACCTACATCAATGCCATCGCTAACGGGCCGGCAAAATTTTATGATGAAAGCGGAAAAATCACCGCCGAAGCAAATTATCAAAAAGGCAAAAAAAACGGTATTCAGAAAAATTATAACAAAAACGGCAAAATCATTTCGGAAAGTACCTATAATAATGACATTTTAGACGGGGAATATAAGGAATTTTATGACGACGGCAAAATAAAATCTACATCGATTTATACAAACGGAACACTAAACGGCCTGTCGCTGATATATGACCGCGACGGCAATTTGTCATATGAAGTCCCTTATGTTAAAAATCGCAAAAACGGTAAAGTCAAACGATACTATCCGACCGGTGAACTCATGGGCGAGGTAACCTATGAAAAAGGCATGAAACACGGCATGCTGGATGCATATAACCAAGACGGCACGCTTATGGCAAAAGTGCTGTTTAACAAAGACACGGCCATTAAAGGATACAGTCTTGATCATGGCAAACGCCCGCTGTTAATGACTCCCGATGAATTAAAATTAATCAACGATGCATATTAAATAAAATTTACCCGTAATATTGTATTGACAATATTCAAATTAGTTGGTAGTTTCGCCGCGATTTGAAAATTATTATAACACAATACATATATTATGTCACAAGCTATCTTAAAGAAACAGCGTCAGAGAAAAACTGCCGCATCACTGCCGCCGCCCAACCTGAGCTGCCGGCAGTTGCAGGAACTCTGGTCGTCAGGAAGGCAAAACATCGTCAGAAAATACGTCCGAACGCATTATCTCAATTCGCAGGCACAGCTTTGGCTGATGCGAACAAAAAACATCAGCTTAATTAAAACCTATCTTCAAGCACACCCCGAAGGCGGTTTGTTTGAAGACGCGGAAGAAATGCTGGTAGCGTTAAAAGACAAAAGCCTTTGCCTGGCTTACATTAACAACAGACCGATGCGCCACCGCAGCCTTCTGATACTGTTTGCCGAAAAAGAAACCGAACTTCTGCAAGCCCATCTGGCAAAATATCCGGACGATTCCTTTTCCAAGTTAGAAATCATTCTGATGTTTGAAATGGGAGGCAAAGAGCTCATTTGCCAATATCTGCAACTCCACCCGAATATATCCGATGATGAATATTACAGGGCAAAGCTGCAAAAAGCAGGTGTGCTGAACTGACATCATAAAAAAGCACGTTTAACACGTGCTTTTTTTATTTTCAACGCCGGCCGAGGCTTTTTATTTCAAATCCTAATTCTTTGGCCTTCGCATAATCAAATACATTGCGGAAGTCAGCAATCTGCGGACGCACCATTAATTGTCTGATTTTAACCAAATCAAGCTCTTTAAATTCAGCCCAGTCCGTTAATACCGCCAATGCCTCAGCCCCGCCGATGGCCTCATATGCTGAACTGCAATACGTTACCATATCTCCCAAAATCGCTTTTGTATTAGGCATTGCCTGCGGGTCATAAAGCCTGATTTTGACATCGTGCGCCAGCATAATTTCAATAATCTGCAAAGCAGGAGATTCGCGGCAATCATCCGTTCCGCCCTTAAACGCACTGCCCAAAACCGCAATCGTCGGCGTTTTAATATCCGCTGTCATATCCAATATGCGTTTTGCCATATTAATCTTGCGACGCTCATTGCCTTTAATCGTCGTCTCAATAAGCGACAAATCCACGCCGTTAAATTTGCCCATATAAGCCATGGCGTTCGTATCTTTCGGAAAACAGAACCCGCCGTATCCGGGCCCCGGCACAAGAAACTTCGCCCCGATTCTGCTGTCCAGCCCCATGCCTTTTGCCACTTCGTAAATATCTGCCCCCGAGGTCTCGCAAAAATCAGCCATTTCGTTTATATATTGGATTTTCATTGCCAAAAATGCATTTGACGCATATTTAATTGTTTCGGAAGACTGGCGTGAAACATACAGAATATCACACCGCCCGTCAAACGGTCGGTATAACTCGGCGATAACCGCCCGCGCCTTGTCCGAATTAGCCCCGACAATAATGCGGTCCGGATGAAAGAAATCATGTACGGCAAACCCTTCGCGCAAAAATTCCGGCAAAGAGATAACATCAAAATCAGCTTCCGGATTTGTCCGGCGGATTATATCTTCAACGGCATTCCCCGTGTTGACGGGAACCGTAGATTTTATCGCAACAACCGTATAACCCGTCAAATATTTCGCCAATTCTTCCGCCGCAGCTTTGATATATTTCATATCCGCTTCTTTTGTAATCGGATTCGGCGGCGTCCCCACTGCCAGAATAACCAAATCGGCATCAGGAATGCTTTCTGCAAACGAAGTGGAAAAACGCACCTTGCCGTCTTGCGTATTCTTTTTGAATAATTCATCCAACCCTTCTTCAAAGATAGTCAGCCGGCCTGATTTCAGCATATTGATTTTATTTTCGTCAATATCCAGACACACGACATCATTGCCGAATTCAGCCAGACCGACACCCGTCGGAAGCCCGACATATCCTGTCCCGATAACGGTTATTTTCATAACAATTCTCCTATAATTACGATACCGCAATCATAGAAAAACTGCTCATCATTTGCAAGGTTTATTATCCGCGTGTTTATAAAACGACCCGTATTTAACGGCGTTTCTGCTTCTTTACCAATCTGCCTTTTTCCTTTTCTTCCGGCACGGAATAATTTTTTTCAGGCTGTAACGTTTTCTTATTGTAATTGCTGATAATAATTCCTCCCAAAACAAAAATAATACCGTAAATTTGATGGGCATAAATCCTCTCGCCCAGAAGAAAATAAGCTTCAATCGTTGAAAAAACCGGAATCATATAATACACCATACCCGCCTTGACCGTCCCGATTTGCGCAATCGCCTTATTCCATGCAAAATAAGCAATGCCTGAATTAAAAACGCCGAGAATGATTAAAATAAGCACATCAATTTTATGAATATTGACAGGTTTATGATAAACAAAATCATATGCCGCCAGCGGCAGAAAGATAACTGACGACAAACAAATCATAAACGTAAAAGCAGGAAACTGCGGCAGGTCGGCGGGAAATTTTTTCTGCGCCACACCATAAACAGCAAACGCAATCGCGGCAACAAACATCCAAACATCGCCGGCAGACAATTTTATATTTCTTAATGTTGTCATCTGCCCGTTCAAAATGATAATAGCCACGCCTGAAATTGCAATTAATATGCCGATAATCTGAAAGCCCCCTATCCGTTTATGCAAAAACAGCGCGGAAAATATCACCAAAAAAACCGGGCTTGTCGCATTGATCAGCGCCATATTCACCGCGCTTGTCGTATATCCCGCGTAATAAATAAACGTATTCTGGAAACCAAGCCCCGTCAGCGTCAATATCAAAATAAGCAGCCAATGCTTTAATATCCTTTGTCGGTATAACATGATATCTTTATACGCAAACGGCAAAAACAAAACCGCCGGAATCGCCCACCGGATAAAAGAGATTTCAAACGGCGTAAACACGCCGGCAAGGTATTTTGAATAAATAACGTTAAAGCTCCAGAAAAAAATTGCAAACAGAGCTGATAAATATCCGTTGAAGTTTTTTGTCATTGCGCTAATATATCCTATATATTTTTCTAAAATATAACCGTAAATGCCTGACATTCAAGGAGATTATAATGAAAATATGTTACAGCCTGTTGCTTGCCGTCCTGATAAATTTTAACGCTGCCACCGCGGAAATCAATGCCGAAAACTTGAACCTCACACCGGAGCAGAACCAAAAAATCTTACAATTAAAAGAAGATCTTAAAGCTGAAATTCAGCCGATGTGGGAAGAAATAGAAAGCAATAAACGGCGGATAATGGAAATTGAAAAAAGCTATTTTGAAAAGTTCTGGAACACACTGACCGAAGAACAAAAACAAAAATTTGCCGACCTGAACCGGCAATAAAGCGTATAGAAAAACAGGACGGCTCACGCCGTCCTGTTTTGGTTTGTTGCTCTTTATTGATTTACAACTCTGCTCTGCAGAAAAGGTGCAACGCCCTTGTACGAGCTCTGCAACAGAGCACGGTATTGCTCCTGTGTCAGTCCCCATTTCTGAGCGTAAGCGCAAATCAGCGCCTCCGTCTTTTCATGGTAAGAGCTGGCTACGAGGCGCCGGAAGGTGGCCGGAGCCATCTTAAAGCGTTCATTGTACAGCGTCTTGCTCTTCCAATCGGTTGAATCGACCAGAAAGAACTCCGCAGTGAGTTGCAACGACTTCAAGAGCACCAACTCACCGGCACGCCCGCGCTTCATAGCCGCAATCTGGCTGTAAGCCTCCATCGCGGCCAGAGCATATTTCTGTTGCTCGGGTGTCAGTTCGCCCAGCCGATCCACCGGCAGCGTTTGGCGTGCTGCCATAGCATTAAGGGCGAGAAGAATTGTTTCCTCTTTTTGCCACCCCTTAAACGGGAAGAAGCCTCCGACCTCACCATTCTTGGCCAGCTGCGCTTCAATAACCCCTTTGTTTTCCACATTGTGGGTTAAAGAATAGAGGCGGCTCAGACTACCGGCATAACATACACTATATGCCAGTCTGTTGATAAGGTATTCGAACTCCTGGTCCGTAAGGACGGCGGATAATGCCCTCATCTCGCGAAGAAGACACGCCGATACGTCCCTGTTACCGAGAAGTCGGTTCACCCCGCAATAAAGCCAGGCATAGGCTTCTCCAAGCACCGAAGACACCTTGTTCTTGGGAATATCCCAAAGTGAGAGCTCTTCCTGCCGTACCATAGATTTCCGGAGTTCCGGAAACAGAACGCAGAAGCACTTACCCAAGTACTTATATTCTGCGTTAGAGCTAAAGCGCAGCTCTGCGCAAAGCTCCGGAAAGAAACGGCGGATATCCGATACAAGATCGGAAATATCCTGATTCCCCTTAATGGCGATTGAGAAGAAAAAGCGGAACAGCTTTTTTCCTTCGCCCTCTGTTACACCGGGAACTTTAAGCAGCTCACGCATGAACAGAGGTGCCCAAGACGGACAAACTCCGGCCAGCACCTTCGCGATATCCCATCTGATACCGAGCTCCGGAGCCTGTTCCTCTTCGCAGCCGAGGATTTCCCACGCTTTCAGCGAGGCAAACGCTGTCGGCACCTGTCGTGCGACGTGCACCATGAAGTACTCGCCGTCTACCACAGTGCTGTCTTTCTCGCTAAGAAAGCGCAACATGTTTTTTCGGTTGGGCGTGTAAACACGCATAACCGCAATGAGAAGCGAAACATCGCCGGTCCCATAGGCAGCCTGCAGCTCTTCTTCCGTCACGGCATCGCCGGCCAGAGCTCTTACTTCGAGTGAAAGAAGTTTCACCCGCGTTGCAGCCGACCAACGGCGCGCTTTGAGGAATTGCTCATCATATTCCTTTTGAGCGATGATTTTCATTTCCTTCTCTTCACCGGGAAGAAAATTTTCCGCGTGCTTGCGGCTTTTAAGGGTTAAAGACTTAACGCAATACTGCGTCATTACCACTCTCATGATAGCGGCCCATACGTCCAGTATGAGTTCGCCAAAAGACTTGTTACGTCTCATTGTATGATTTGTTTTTTTGAAGTTCATTGCAAAGAATATCCCCGCAATGGTTCATTAAACCCATGCTTTTAACCCGAAGTCTCCCCGAACCGAAGCCCAAAGAACAACATTCAAATCTATAGACATAATGCTTAATAAACATGAAGATTATATCACATTTTTAAGCCTTAGTCAACACGATTCGTTTATCGCCTTTTGCAGATACCGCTGCCAATCATCTGCTTTAACTTCATCAAAAAATTCTTCTAAAAACAACAGCATAAACTTGTGCCGGCGTTCTGCTTCCTTTTGCCCCGTTTCGGTCTGCATGGCACCTTTCAATTTCAAAAGCTTGTCAAAAAAATGATTAATCGCATGGTTTCCTCTGCGATTCTTGCTTTTATATTCCTCCGGCGTCAGATTTTCATCCGGAAACTCTGCGGCATTAAACAGCGGCCTCGCTGTTGCTGCCGAATACATCACCGTCCGGCACACACCGATTGCCCCCATAGCGTCAAGCTTATCTGCATCAGATACTATTTTCTGCTCAATCGTCTCAAACTGCGGCGAACTGCCGGATTTGGAAAAGCTGATTGCCCCGATAACTTCAAGCACTTTCTGCGCCACATCTTCTGCAACACTATTTTTCGCTAAAAACCGCTTTGCCCGTTCGCCGTCCGAACCGAGCTTATAGTCATCCACATCATGCAAAATCGCAGAGAGCCGCACAACCAAACCGTCCGCCCCCGGTTCATCGGCCAATATCCGCTCCGCATTTTGAAGCACCCGCTCAATATGCGCAAAATCATGCCCCGAACAATCCCCGCCGTGACACTCAGCCGCATACGCCAATGCTTTTTTGATAATTATTTGCATTTTTGCCTCAAACCAACTATTCGTCTTCGCCATAAAGTTTCAGCCGGCCGCTCCGCTTTTGTTGAAAGTTGCGCCGTAAAACCTGCACTTCCTCCTCAGACACGCCGAACTTCTGCATAAGTTTATCATAACCCGCAATACACCGATTCTGCAATATCCCCTCAAACGGCAACACGTCTTTGACAATGTGCGACATCATCGCCGTAAAAACGCCCTCGCCAAGCGAAACATATTCGCGGATATATGTGCCGCTGCACAATTCCGCACCTTTGCGCACCTGCACAAAACCGTTGAGACAGCACCCCGTACAAATCACTGTGTCATACGCTGCCGCACAATCCGCAATATCACCTAACCCGACACGACAGTTATGATGGATGGTAACATTATTTAATATATAACACCTGTTCCCGATAATGGTCGCATCTTCCAAATCCGCCCCGACCGGCAGATCTGCTGCCAAATAACGCTGATATTCGTTATATCCTTTTTGGGTCAAATGGTTATTTCCGCAATCTACCGCACACCCGTTACCGATAAAATTGTCATCTCCGATTAAAACTCGTCCCTCATAAAAATGATACCCGATATGTTTGCTGCACAAACCGATAACCGTATTGTCCAAAATATGATTACGATTGCCGATTTGCGTTTTTCCTTTAATGTGAACGTTCAGACCAATCTGATTATTTTCTCCGATAGCCACATCACCGCCGATATGGCAATAATCACCGATAACCGTCCCCCTGCCGATTTTAGCACCGGATTTTATTGTAACATAATTTCCAACCTGCACACCATCCGCAAGTTCCGCGCCTTTTTCTATAATTTCATACATCACGTTCCCCCATTTGCAATACAATAGCAGAATACACTTGAAAAACAGCGGATTTCAACAGTTTTTTACAATATTTTCCCTTTCGCTGCCAGTGCACAGTTTCCAGAGCATTTTTACATATTTTTCTCAATATTCCTTTCCCATTTTGCCACACTCCCCCCCCCAAAGTAAAGCCCTCTCTTTCACCAAAACAAAAAAGCAGAGCCGAAGCCCTGCTTTTTATTCTCGCGCGGCATAAAGCTTAAATTAAGCTTTAACCGTAACTTTGCCGCCTGCTTTTTCAACAGCTTCAACCGCTGCTTTGGAAGCAGAATCAACAGTGATGTTGATGGCAGAGGTCAAAGCGCCTCTGGCCAACAAGCGAACACCGTCCAATTCCTTTGAAATGACGTTGGAAGCAAGCAAGCTTTCTTTCGTGATTTCATCAGCGTTTAATTTGCCTGCATCAACAGCTTTTTGGATCGTATCCAGATTGATAACGGCAAAAGTTTTTGCAAACGGATTTTTGAAACCGCGTTTCGGCAATCTGCGGTAAATCGGCATCTGACCGCCTTCAAAACCGTGAATGGAAACACCGGAACGAGATTTCTGACCTTTAACGCCGCGGCCGCCGGTTTTGCCTTTGCCGCTGCCGATACCGCGTCCGACGCGGATACGGTTTTTTGTAGCGCCTTCGTTATCTCTTAATTCATTAAGTTTCATTTTCTTCACCTTTATATTTAACTCTGTTAAAATTAAAAATTCTTTGCTTTGGGCTCGCCTCAACTGCTTGGGGCAGGAGCGGGTTTTCCGCTCCCTTAGCCCTTTAAGCAATTATTCTTCAACTTTAATGAGGTGAGCAACCTTGTTAATCATACCTCTAACGGACGGCGTATCTTCCAAAACAGAAGTTCTGCCAACCTTGTTCAAGCCAAGACCTTTCAAAGTAGCAATCTGCTCTTTGCCGTGTCCGATGGAACTCTTTACCTGAGTAACCTTAACAGTCTTTTTATTAGCCATAATTAAGCCTCCTCTTTTTCCATCTTAACGTTAGAAGTGTTCTCACGACGGCTTACAATATCACCGACTTTTTTGCCGCGTTTTGCCGCAACCATACGCGGACTGTTAATAGCCTGCAAAGCTGCAAACGTAGCTTTAATCATATTGTAAGGGTTGTTCGAACCCAAAGACTTTGCAACAACGTCCTGTACGCCCAGTACTTCAAATACTGCACGCATCGGACCACCGGCAATCACACCGGTACCGGCAGGAGCTGTTCTCAAAACCACTTTACCGGCGCCGAAACGGCCTGCGATATCGTGGTGCAGAGTTCTGCCTTCGCGAAGCGGAATACGAACCATATTCTTTTTAGCTTCGTTTGTTGCTTTAACAATAGCTTCCGGAACTTCAGCTGCTTTGCCCGAACCAAAACCGATACGGCCTTTCTGGTCACCAACAACAACCAAAGCGGCAAAAGACATTGTACGTCCGCCTTTAACGGTTTTTGCTACACGGTTTACGAAAACGAGTTTCTCAACCAATTCTTCTTTTTTATCTGCCTTATTATTGTGGCGTTCTAAAGATTGTGCCATAGTAACCTCCTAAAATTTCAATCCGGCTTCACGGGCAGAATCTGCCAGAGCCTTTACGCGGCCGTGATAAACATAACCGCCTCGGTCAAACACAACTTCGCTAACGCCGTTTTTAACAGCGCGTTCGGCAACAACTTTACCTACATACTGCGCAGCTTCAATGTTTGAAGACTTCGCAATATTGGCTCTTACTTCTTTATCCAAGGTAGAAGCAGAAGCAACTGTTGCACCTTTAGCATCATCAATAACTTGAGCATAGATATGCTTGCCGCTGCGAAATACAGATAATCTCATCTTTCCATTCGCTGCAGCTTTCAAAGCCGTTCTTACACGGGCTTTTCTTTTTTCATATAATTTTCTTGGTGTATTCATTGCTTTACATCCTATTTCTTCTTGCCTTCTTTACGACGTACATATTCGCCGTCAACACGGATACCTTTTCCTTTATAAGGTTCAGGTTTTCTGTATTTGCGAATTTCTGCCGCAACCTGACCAACCAGCTGCTTGTCAACACCACTAACCTTCAAAACGGTTTGGCTTTCACAAGCAATAGTGATACCAGCAGGAGTTGCAAACGGTACATCGTGGGAGAAACCCAAAGTTAATACAACATTCTTACCGTCCATACGGGCTTTGTAACCAACGCCGAACAGTTCGATAGTCTTGCTGTAGCCAACGCTCACGCCCTTAACCAAAGAGTTGATTTGTGCGCGGGTTGTTCCCCACAATGTTCTGGCCGTACGGCTCTGAGAATGCGGAGTTACAACAATTTTGCCCTCATTGAGTTCTACACTAACGTGAGAATCATCAAATGCAAAGCTTAATTCACCCAATTTTCCTTTAACGTTAACAACATTGCCATTAACAGATGCGCTAACGCCTTCTGGGATAATGACTGGATATTTACCTACTCTTGACATCCGCTATCTCCCTAGAAAACCTGACACAAGATTTCGCCGCCAACATTAGCTTTTCTGGCTTCGTTATCGCTCATTACACCTTTCGGAGTAGAAACGATGGAAATACCGAGGCCGTTGTAAACTCTTGGCAAATCGCGAACACTGGAATATACACGGCGTCCCGGAGTGGAAACGCGATAGATTTCAGTGATAACACTTGTACCTTCATAATATTTTAATTGAATACGAAGTTCATCAACACCATTGCGTACATTAACCTTTTCATATCCGGCAATGTAGCCTTCTCTTTTCAGAACTTCTAACACATTTTCACGCAGGCGAGAGGCCGGTGATACAACATCACTTTTCTTCGCTCTTTGTGCGTTTCTAATGCGTGTGAGCATATCGCCCAAAGGATCAGTCATAGACATAATATCATCTCCTTACCAGCTTGATTTTACCAAACCCGGGATCTCGCCGAAGCTTGCCATATCTCTTAATTCGACACGGCTGACACCGAATTTTCTGTTATAACTACGTGAACGCCCTGTAATCTTGCAACGGTTACGAACTCTAACCTTCGAAGAATTACGCGGCAACGCTGCCAATTTCAAAGTAGCCTGAAATCTTTCTTCTTCAGGAGCATTTTTGTCATCGGCAATGGCTTTTAACTTGGAGCGGATGTTTGCATATTTCGCAACCATCTTAACTCTCTTCAAGTTTCTGTAAACTGAACTTGTTTTTGACATAGTAAAATCTCCGCTTATTTCTTATATGGTAAGTTGAAAGATGTCAGAAGGAATTTAGCTTCCTCGTCTGTCTTGGCAGTGGTGCAGATAACGATATCCATACCACGAACCTGTTCAACTTTTTCATAGTTAATTTCAGGGAAAATAATTTGCTCTTTAATGCCAAAAGCAAAGTTTCCTCTTCCGTCAAAGTTCTTCCCCGAAATTCCGTGGAAGTCTCTGATGCGCGGAAGTGCCATATTGATTAAACGCTCCAAAAATTCATACATTTTGTCTGAACGAAGAGTAACCTTGCAGCCAATCGGCATACCTTCTCTTAATTTGAAAGTAGCGATAGACTTTCTGGCTTCGGTAACCACCGGCTTCTGACCGGCAATCATCGCCATCTCTTCAACAGCGTTATTCAATTTTTTCTTGTCTGTAATAGCGTCACCAACGCCCATATTCAAGACAATCTTTGTCAACTTCGGAATCTCGTGCGGGTTCTTGTAACCGAACTTTTCCACAAGAGCTTTCTTAATGACATCATTATATAATGTTTCAAAATTAGTCATCAAATTATCTCCTAATTATCGATTACTTCGCCGGATTTCCGTGCAACGCGCTTTTTAACGCCGTCAACAACTTTATAGCCAACCTTTGAGGGTTTGCCTTCAGCTGTAACTGCTGCTACGTTGGAAACCTGAATAGCTGCTTCTTTGGTAACAATACCGCCAGGGTTGGTTTGGCTCGGCTTAGTATGTCTTTTAACAAGGTTCACCCCCTGAACGACAACTTTGCCTTCTTTCGGCATAGCTTTTAAAACTTCACCGGTTTTGCCTTTGTCATCACCTGCGATAACGATTACTTTATCACCTTTTTTAATTTTCATTTTGCTCATTACAAAACCTCCGGCGCTAAAGAAATAATTTTCATAAACTTTTTGGCACGCAACTCTCTGGTAACAGGACCGAAGATACGAGTACCAATCGGCTCACCGTCTTTGTTCACCAAAACAGCTGCATTGCTGTCAAAACGGATAACACTACCGTCTTTACGTCTGATGTCGCTGGCTGTTCTAACGATAACTGCACGTTGAACATCACCTTTCTTCACACGCCCTTTAGGCATTGCATCCTTAACGGAAACGATAATAATGTCACCGACTGAAGCATGCATTCTCTTGGAACCGCCAAGAACTTTAATGCACTGCACCTGACGTGCTCCAGAATTATCCGCAACATCTAGGTTGGTTTGCATCTGTATCATAATTCATTCCTTCCTAATTAGGCATTTTCATTATTACTGATTACAGTCCAAGTCTTGGTTTTGGAATAAGGTTTAGACTCAACAATCGAAACCAAATCCCCTTCTTTGAACTGATTGTTCTCATCGTGAGCAGCAAATTTCTTACTTTTCTTCACGATTTTTTTGTAAACAGGATGCATAACCTGACGCTCTACGCTGACCACGACAGTTTTATCCTGTTTAGCACTTACAACAACACCTTGAAGAATTCTTTTAGGCATCTGTTTTTCTCCTAACTATTCTTCTTACGCTCTGTTAAAAGCGTATTGATTTGAGCTACTTCTTTACGAACTTTAGAGATAGCTGATGTATTTGTCAACTGGCCGGTAGCCTGCTGAATGCGCAAAGTTAATTGCTCTTTCTTGCATTCTACGAGTCTTGCTTCCAATTCATCAACGCTCATAGCTCTCAAATCTTTAATTTTAACCATTATGCTTCTCCATTATCAGAATTCAAGCGTTTAACAAACTTGCTCTTAACGGGCAATTTTGCTGCACCTAACGCAAATGCTCTGCGTGCGATTTCTTCATCAACTTCGCCAATCTCGAACATAATGCGCCCCGGTTTAACTCTTGCTACCCAAAATTCAGGAGCACCTTTACCTTTACCCATACGAACCTCGGCAGGTTTATCTGACACAGGAACATCTGGGAAAATTCTAATCCATAGTCTTCCGGCTCTTTTCATCTCACGGGTGATAGCGCGGCGGGCAGCCTCAATTTGGCGTGCGGTAACGCGCTCCGGTGTCAGAGCTTTCAGACCGAATGAACCGAAACTTAATTCAGAACCGCCTTTAGCAAGACCGTGAATACGGCCTTTATGCTGCTTGCGGAACTTTACACGTTTTGGACTTAACATATCAAAACCTCATTCTTACTTTTGTTCAGCCAATTTCTTGTCTTGTGCCATCGGATCGTGAGACATAATCTCACCTTTGTAAATCCAAACTTTAACACCGCAAGCACCATATGTGGTGTGAGCTGTTGAAGTGGCATAGTCAATATCAGCACGAAGAGTGTGCAAAGGCACTCTGCCCTCACGGTAATATTCAGTTCTTGCGATTTCCGCACCGCCTAAACGGCCGGAGCAGCAAACTTTGATACCTTCGGCGCCCAAACGCAAAGCAGACTGCATAACTCTCTTCATCGCACGGCGGAAAGCAACACGTCTTTCCAACTGCTGTGCAACAGAATCAGCAACTAACTGTGCATCCAGTTCCGGCTTTCTGACTTCCAGAATGTTTAATTGAACTTCAGAATCGGTCAACTTTTGAATGTCTTTTCTTAACAACTCAATGTCTTGACCCTTCTTGCCAATAACAACACCTGGTCTTGCTGAATGAATAGTAACTCTTGCTTTCTTGGCAGGACGTTCAATAACAACCTTGCTGATACCGGCTTGAGCCAACTTTTCTTTCAAAAATTTTCTGATTTTCAAATCTTCGTGGAGGTAATCGGTGAACTTTTCGTCAGCATACCAACGAGAGTCCCAAGTGCGGTTAACACCTAAACGAAGACTGATAGGATTTACTTTCTGTCCCATTTATTTTACTCCCCACGCTCTGCAACAACAATCGTCAGTTTGGAGAAAGGCTTCAATACTCTTGCGCCTCTTCCACGCCCACGTGCGTGCATACGTTTCATTACAATGCCGTTGCCGGTATAAGCTTCAGCAACAACAAGCTTATCAATATTAAGCTTATGGTTGTTTTCAGCATTGGCAATAGCAGATTTCAATACTTCTAAAGCAACTTTTGCGATTCTTTTCTTAGAAAAGCTAAGTTCTGCAACAGCTTTCTCAGCACTCAAGCCTCTGATTGACTGGGCAACAAGGTTTAATTTACGAGAGCTGGAGCGGATAGAATTGTCCATAGCCATAGCTTGGTTATCGGCAAGTCTTCTTGTATCTTTACTTTTTCCCATAATTAACCTCTCTTAACTTTTTTATCTGCAGCGTGACCATAGAAAGTACGAGTCGGAGCAAATTCGCCAAACTTATGGCCAACCATTTCTTCGGTAACGAGTACCGGAATAAATTTATGACCATTATGAACGCCAAATGTCAAGCCAACAAACTGCGGCAACATTGTGGAACGACGAGACCAAATCTTAATCACTTCATTACGAGTAGATGCTCTTGCTGCATCAGCTTTTTTAAGAAGATAACCATCTACAAAAGGTCCTTTCCATACGGAACGAGTCATCAGTTTACCTCCTTATTTCTTTTTGTTTTCATGACGAGATCTCATAATAAAGCGATCTGTCTTCTTGTTAGAACGAGTTTTAGCACCCTTCGTCGGTTTACCCCAAGGTGTAACTGGATGACGACCACCGGATGTGCGGCCCTCACCACCACCGTGCGGGTGATCAACAGGGTTCATTGCAACACCGCGAGAAACCGGACGAGCGCCCAGCCATCTTGCGCGGCCGGCTTTACCCAGAGAAACGTTTTGATTATCTGGATTAGAAACCGCACCAACGGTAGCCAGACATTCTTCACGAACGATTCTCAACTCGCCTGAAGAAAGCTTCAATTGAGCATAACCGCCGTCTTTACCAACAACCTGAGCATAACAACCGGCAGAACGAACTAACTGTCCGCCTTTGCCAACTTTGAGCTCAACGTTGTGTACAATTGTACCAACCGGCATACTTCTCAAAGGCATAGCATTACCCGGCTTAATATCAGCTTTCTCGGCAGAGATAACTTTATCGCCGGCTTTCAATCTTTGCGGAGCCAAAATATAAGCCTTTTCACCATCTTCATAGTTAATTAAAGCAATGAAAGATGTGCGGTTCGGATCATACTCGATTCTCTCCACAGTTGCTTCACAATCAAATTTATTACGCTTGAAGTCGATAACGCGGTATTTGCGTTTGTGTCCGCCACCGATTCTACGACTTGTAACGTGTCCGAAATTATCACGCCCACCGGTTTTTGTCAGACCAACGGTCAGACTTTTCTCAGGTTTGCCTTTATAAAGCTCACTTCTGTCAACAATAATCAGCTGACGAAGACCTGGAGTAGCGGGCTTAAATGTTTTCAAAGCCATAACTAAATTCCTGCTGTAACATCAATATTTTGACCTTCGGCAAGCGTAATAACAGCTTTTTTGTAATCAGAGCGAACACCCTGATATCCTCTGAAGCGTTTAACCTTACCGGCTTGTTTAACGGTATTAACCTTATTTACCTTAACGTTAAAGATTGCTTCAACAGCAGCTTTAACTTCATCTTTCGTAGCAGACAACGGCACCATAAAGACAACCTTGCCATTCTCGGAAGACATCATAGATTTTTCGGTAATTACCGGACGAAGTAATGTATCATACATAGCTGCAGTTACATTGTTTGCATTTTCTGATTTTTTCATTGTAATCTTTCCTCCAAGCAAGCAACGGCATCTTTAGTCAACACCAACTTCTCTTTTTTCAAAATATCGTATACATTGGCACCGATTGTCGGCAATACATCAACGCCGGCAATGTTGCGGCTCGCCAATGCGAAATTAACATCAACTTCCTTACCATCAATGAACAGGCAGTTATTCAAACCGCAAACATTCAATTTAGCAAGTAAATCTTTTGTTTTTGTGCTTGAAAGCTTTGCCTCATCAATAACAACAAGGTTTCCCTCTTTCGCTTTTGCCGAAAGAGCTGTTTTCAGACCTAATTTTCTGAATTTTTTAGTCAAATCGTGAGAGTGGTCTCTTACAACCGGACCAAAAACGATACCACCTTTTCTAAACTGAGTACCCTTACGGCTACCTTGACGAGCATTACCGCTGCCTTTTTGCTTAAACGGTTTTGCCGGTGTCAAAGCAACGTCAGAGCGCCCCTTTGTCTGGTGGTTACCGCATTGGCGCATAGCTAACTGCCAATTAACAACGCGGTGCAAAACATCTGCACGAACTTCAACACCAAAGATAGCGTCATTGAGTTCAATGCTTCCGACGTTTTCATTATTTAAATTTAAGATGTCCTGTTTCATATTCAAAATTCCTTAATCTCTTATGCATTATCAGCTGCTTCTTCAGCTTTAACTGCAACAGGTTCATCAACCTTTTTCAAACCCGCAGGCATCGGCAATTTGACATCTGCAGTTTTTTTAATAGCATCAGTAACGCGAACCCAAGCATTTTCAGCCCCCGGAACGCCACCTTTAACCATAATCAAACCACGGCTAGCATCAACAGAAACAACTTTAAGATTCTGAACAGTTACACGTTCATCACCCATATGTCCTGCCATTTTCTTGCCCTTAAATACCTTACCTGGGTCTTGTCTTTGTCCCGTAGAACCGTGCGAACGGTGAGAAACCGACACACCGTGCGTCGCCTCAAGACCTGCGAAGTTATGACGCTTCATAACACCGGCAAAACCTTTACCGATAGAAGTAGCACAAACATCGACATATTGTCCGGCAACAAAGTGTTCTGCAGACAACTCATCACCAACAGACAACAAGCAGTCTTCAGAAACTCTGAATTCGCCCATTTTCTTTTTCGGTTCAACTTTAGCCTTGGTGAAGTATCCCTTCATTGGCTTAGATACATTTTTAGCTTTTACAGCACCAGTTCCCAATTGAACTGCACTGTAACCGTCTTTTTCATTTGTTCTGACATTAACAACCTGAAGCCCTTCAACAGCCAAAACTGTTACCGGAACATGTGTGCCGTCTGCTTCAAATACTCTCGTCATCCCAAGTTTTTTTGCGATAAGACCAGTACGCATTATTATTTTTTCCTTTTCAATAGGTTGATTTTATCTTCCAAAAACCAACATTAAAATTATAACTTAATTTCTACATTAACGCCGGCTGCCAAGTCCAATTTCATCAGAGCATCAACAGTCTGCGGTGTAGGATCTACAATATCAAGAAGTCTTTTATGTGTACGAATTTCAAACTGCTCACGGGATTTTTTATCAACGTGAGGAGAACGGTTCACCGTAAACTTCTCAATCTTTGTTGGAAGAGGAATAGGCCCTCTAACATTTGCCCCGGTTCTTTTAGCTGTATGAACAATCTCTTTTGTCGACAAATCCAACAAGCGATGGTCAAAAGCCTTGAGGCGGATTCTTATGTTTTGTGTATCCATCATTTTAACACTTTTCCTATAACTAAATGGCAAAAAATTCCGCAATGGAACCCTGCCATCTAAAAACTTCTGCAAACCTTTCACAGCAACCGGCCTGCATTATGGGTTATATTTGTTTCGCAAGAAAGTTAATACTTCCTTAACTTTTGCTGCGTTGCCTTTGTAACATTTAAATTTTATAATTGCAACAAAAAAATGCACAAAAAATCAAAAAAAATAGCATTTTTATTCTTTTAAATCCCTTGCTGCGATTCAGCTTGAATCGATTAGACAAAAAACGGTAAAATCCCCTGCAAAAACGTGAAACGGCTATTATATAAGAAAAAAAGGAGAAACAAATGCAAATATTGCTCACATTATTGATATTTTTAAATGCGGCTGCCGCTCATGCGCAAAGCACCGCAGATAACTCATCGACAGCTGCACCGGTGCTGATTGTCAACCAGTTTGCGAAAGTCAACCCGCAAGATTTAAATCCGGTGGATTATGAAGATAAAATTGAAAACTCGGTTTATCAATCCGGCGACCGCCTGATTGTCATTCAGTCAATCCCGATAAAATACATTAAAGAAGCGGTAGAGCCGAATATCCAACCGACTATTAATGATTTTCCGTCACTCTGACACACACATAAAACAATCCCCGCGGCAACACGGCAGCGGGGATTGTTTAATAGGCTTTCTCCTCAGGAACGTCAATCCTCACATTCCTCTGCAAGAAATATGCCGATGATATCAAGAATCAAAAAGCCGAGAAGATACCACATGTAAGAAAAATGGCAGCACACCAAAAAAATCATCCCGACTACCGATTGCCCTGCTGCATATGCAAAAAGGAAAGAATATATATACTCATACCCTCTGGAATCAGCAAGACATGCCGCTACAAGAGCGGGAAAGATTAAAGTCACAATGATATATCCGACAAACACGTACTCATCAGCATTGCAAAAATGCAAAAGGCATAATGTAACGATGAAACCTCCCAACAGCAGTAAAATGCTCATAACCCACAAAAAAGAACGATTAGTAAGCATCTCGGATATCAGATTGCCTGCTTTCAGTATTTTCTCGCGGCCGACAGCCGTAACAATCAAAACCGCGCAAGCAGCAATGAAAGCAACAGTCAGCCAAAGATCCGGCCAAACAACATACGTTTCCATTTCTTCACATTTTAAGGTTTAACCTGACCGTTCACGGGAAACACCGGCAACAGCGATTCGTTTCCGGTAACCACCATTGTTGAGGGAACATTGCCATTCCAGTTTTGCAACAGCTTCATCGCTTCATACTTAATAATCAGCGGATTGGTTAACAGCTGATTTTTTCGCTTCAACACATCCAAATCAGCCGAAGCTTTCAGCAAAAGCTGTTTCGCCTCTTCTTCAACCTTTTGGGTTTCAATCCGTGTGATTTCCAGAAGCTGACCGGCTATCATCCTTTCCTCAATAACTTTTTCAAACTGAGGAGAGAACTTTGGCTTGCTGAACAGAACGTCTTTAATGGTTATAAAACCGTCTGCAGAGAGCATATCCGTCAGGACATACCTTGTTGCTTCGCGCACCATTTCCTGTTGGGTAACCAATAGAAAAACGTCATTTTTCCCGATTGTCTCCTGTAAAGCGTTTGCCAGTCGCGGAAACAAAACCACCGAATCAATTTTTTCGGGATTAACACTCTTGACGATAGCGGATACCTTCTCGGAATTAACCTGATAAATCACCGTGCAGTCAAGACCGATAGTTTGTAAGTCACGCGTTTTGACATCCCTGCTTTCATACAAGTTAGTCTGTTGCTGCGTGTTCACAATCACCGGATACGAACAGAACGGCACACGCCAGAAAAAGCCTTGGTATGCTTCTTCGCTGACATGCCCGAGAGTCACTTTTGCCGCGGTTGTCCCCGGAGGGGCAATGCTCGTTGCATTCCGGAAAACGAAAATCCCCAGAAAGACAACGATAAACGCAGCCGACAGGAAGAAAACGATTTTTCTTCCACCATGTAGTTTTGCCATAATAACTGATAAAAATTTAAGTAAAACATAATTTTTCTAAACACGAAGAGATATTAGCATAAAAAAAATTTTTATCAAGCAATATTTAAAACAAAAAAGCCCTGTCATCAAACAAGGCTTTTCAAAATGGGGCGGACGATCGGGCTCGAACCGACGACAACCGGTACCACAAACCGGGGCTCTACCAACTGAGCTACGTCCGCCATCGCTCACCTCTTTTACAGATAATATTTTATAAAGTCAAGCGAAAAAATTTAAACAAATTTTCTATTTACAAGATGAAATTAACTCTTTATTTTCTTTTTCATGCCTATGATAATACAATTCATGAGCAAGAAAGGATTCGTTACCAAATGTATTTTGTTAAAAAGCTTTATCTGGCTGTTGTATGTTTAGGCATAACCGCATTTTCCGCACAGGCAGCGGGTACATCATCAATCGTTATTGACGCTCAAAGCGGCAATGTTTTATATTCCGATAATGCGGAAACATTGCGCTATCCGGCCTCTTTAACCAAATTGATGACGCTGTACATTACATTCAATGCGTTGGAAACCGGCAAACTGAAATTTTCTGACAAATTAAAGGTCTCCGCTACGGCAGCTTCGCGCTCCCCGTCCAAACTCGGCATGCCCGCAGGCTCGTCTATTGATGTCCGAACCGCCGTTAAAGCCTTAATCGTCAAATCAGCCAATGACTGCGCCACTGTTTTGGCGGAAGCTCTCAGCCCGAATGAAGCCGAGTTTGCCAAACTCATGACCAAAACCGCACACAAACTCGGCATGTACCGCACAACATTCAAGAATGCTTCGGGGCTTCCGAACTCCGCACAGAAAACCACCGCCAAAGACTTGGCAATTCTCGGGGCAGCGATTTATCACCACTTCCCGCAATATTATCATTTATTCTCTTTGACCGAATTCCAATATAACGGCATGACCTACAAAACCCACAACTATCTCTTAAACGATTCGCTCGGTACCGACGGTATGAAAACGGGTTACACGGCAGCATCCGGTTTTAATATTCTGACCTCCGCCCAACAGGGAAAATATCGCGTCATCGCCGTGACACTGGGACATAAAAAAGTTAAAGACCGCGATGATGACGTTTCCAAAATGATGGAAATTTCCCTAAACCACATTAAGAAAAACCGCAAAGTAAATACGACCGCCTTAAAAAGTGCGATTAACAGCTCGCTGAAAAGCACAAAAACACAGACGGCTTACAACCATACTGTCAAAAAATATCGCCGTTAGGCAAGGTTTAAAATGTCGGAAAAACAACCTCACATCATTATCATTGACGGTGCTCCCGGTTCAGGAAGGAAAATGCTGTGCTTTGAGCTGACACTTACCCTTTTGTATAATAATCAAAAAACGGCTTTATTGTTGTCGGCCGATTCGCCATTGCATAGAATATTGGACGAACGCCGGCAGGCATACCCGCAGCTTCCCTTGCCGCAAGTCATAACGCGCAGTCAGTTTGTCGGGCAAAATAATAATTTTGACGCAGTCATTATTCCCGAAATCACGGCAGAAGACGAATTGGCCGTTAACGCCGACACCTATATTACGCTTATCCCCAAGGACAGAAAAAACATCAATCGGTTTCAAAAAGACACCGCTTATATTAATTCTATGTGGGAACTGAAAAAGAAAATCGCCGCAGCGCGCAAACGCAGCTTAAACTGGGTTGTCTGTGAAAACTTTACGGCACAAAAAAATAACGGCACATCTATAACTCCGTTAACCGATAAAGCTAAAACCTGCGGATTTCGTCTGGCACCGCCGCTTGCCGACAGAAAGCCTTATCGGCTTTATACGGAGGGGGTTTCCGCACAAGACAAAACATTTCCCGAATTAAAAAATCAAATGCGCTACGACGATATATGTGCTAAACGGGAGATTATAAAACTTGCAGAATTTATTTTTAACGCATAAATAATCTTTACAACACATTCTTTTTGTTTTAAATTACCGACAGATTTTGTACTTTAATATATGGAAGAAAATATGATTAACCACATTGCAACCACCCCGTATACCGATCAGAAAATGGGAACAGCCGGACTGCGCAAAAAAACGAAAACCGCCACGCAGGAAAATTATCTTGAAAATTTCATGCAAAGCATTTTCAACACCATTCCCGAATTAAATCAAAAATCCTTTTTGGTCGGCGGCGACGGCAGATACTACAATAAAACGGCCATTCAAAAAATCATCAAAATTGCCGCAGCCAACAATGTGAAAAAACTTTATGTCGGACAAAACGGCCTCATCTCCACGCCCGCAGGATCACACATTATCCTCAAAAATAAACTGGACGGCGGTTTTGTCCTCTCCGCATCGCATAACCCCGGCGGTATAGACGGCGATTTCGGCATAAAATATGCGACATCATCCGGCGGACAATGCCAACCGGCAGAAAGCGACGCTATTTACGAACAAACATTAAAAATAACAGAATACAAAATTGCCGACTGCCCTGACTTTGATTTATCAAAACTTACGACCTACCGTTGCGAAAACACCGAAATCGAAGTCATCGACCCCTACGTTGATTATATAGATATGATGAAAGGGATTTTTGATTTTCCCAAATTAAAAAAACTGCTGACATCAGAATTCCGTTTTGTTTTTGACGCCATGAACGGTGTAACGGGACCTTATGGTATAAGGCTGTTTGAAGAAACGCTCGGCGCACCGAAAGGTACCGTCATAAATGCCGTACCGTTAGAAGATTTCGGCGGCATTCATCCTGATCCCAATTTAATTTATGCCAAACACTTGGTAGATTTAATGTACTCCGAAGCAGCGCCCGAATTTGCCGCGGCTAATGACGGCGACGGCGATCGCAACATGATATTAGGGCAAAACTTTTTCGTCAGCCCCAGCGACTGCCTGGCAATATTGACGGATAACTACAAACTCATTCCCGCTTATAAAAACGGCATTTTCGGCGTAGCCAAATCCGCAGCAACGTCAATGGCCGTCAAAAGGGTGGCAGACGCCTTAAACATCGGATATTACGAAGTTCCGACCGGTTGGAAATATTTTATTCATTTAATGGATTCTAACCGCATCACATTCTGCGGCGAAGAAAGTTTCGGCACAGGAGCCGCGCACATCCGTGAAAAAGACGGCATCTGGGCAACGCTTTTCTGGCTCAGTATTATCGCCGAAACGCACAAATCCGTTAAAGAAATAGCCCTTGAACACTGGAAAAAATACGGACGCAGCTATTATCTCCGCCATGACTATGAAGGCATTCCCCAAGAAATTGCCGATAAACTTATGTCAGATTTGGAACAAAAGCTCCCGTCGCTCGTCGGCAAAGAGTTTAACGGGTTCACCGTTTCAGAGGCCTACCCGTTTGTATATCACGATCCGGTAGACGGTTCTACCGCCAAAAACGGATTAATCGTCCACTTTGCTGACGGCTCGCGCATCGTCTACCGTTTATCCGGAACGGGAACAAACGGGGCAACGCTTCGCACCTATGTTGAACGTTATGTCAAAGATAATCTTTTGGAAGACCCTGCAATTATGCTGAAAGAACTCGGAGTTGCCTCACGGGAAATATCGGAAGTAACGTCCCGCACCGGAAAAGCCAAACCGGATATCATTACATAACAATCTTTCAAAGTAAGCGCATGTTTAATACCGAACAAGATACCAGGCCCGACAAAATATTGGAAAGACGTTTGCTCCTTCTTGTCTTTATGCTGACGGCAACTATTGCCAGCATTGGTTTTTTGTTTGCTTATCCGACATATCTGCGACCGATTATCCTTGCCGTTTTTATATTCATCATCTTAAGTATCTACATCACTATCACGATTCTCCAATCAGGTGAAACGGCAATTCTTTACGGCGGACTGGCTAATGAAATTTTAAAAAGCCACAAAATAAGCTATCTGATTATTAACTCGGAAAACAAAATTATTCTCCGAAATGAACGCGCCAAAACGCTCTTGCAAAAAAAATCCGTAGCCGAATTTCTGGAAACACACCTAATAGAAAGCGAAAGCAGCCGGCAAAAACTGAACCAACTGAAAAACGCCGCCGAACGTTTTAAAGAAACAACCGTTGACATTGCCTTAAAATTTGATACGGAAACAATCTTTTCGGGCGCTGAGTGGTATCGCATCTCTATTCGTCCCATAAGTTTAAATCAAAACGAAGAAGCAGATTCGGAAAATACGTCCGATTTTAATCGCAAATATAATCAATATCTTCTCTGGAGCATTGAGAACGTTACCTCGGAAAAAACGATGGACGCCCTTTTTCAGGAAGAGCGCCGTTCTTTTTATAATTTTCTCAATTTTATGCCGATAGGGCTTTACTTATTGAACGCCAAAGGAAAAGTTGAATATATCAACAAAACATTAAGCCAAATATTAAACACACCTAAAGAAGATATATTAGGAAAAGACATTGCGTCATATCTTCCGTGCGATTCCAACGGTGAACAAAAAATCGGCAGCGGCTGCCGCCAATACATAACACATATAAAAAACAAAAAGAACGAAACCGCCGAATATTTGGTAAAAATAGATCAATTCAAAGAAGGCAGCGAAGTTCAGACACGCGGTGCGGTCATCGGCAGTATCCCGACAAATGCAAATATCAAACAAGCTTACGAAGAAGCCGTTTCCGAAACAAACAGCATTTTTAATCTGTCTCCGTTCGGTATAATGTTGCTGGATTTGGATTTAATCATCAAAAGAACCAACCAGCGTTTTATGGATATTCTCGGTGTACCCTCCGCCTCCCAGCTTCTGGACAATTACCTTTCAAATTATTTGGACGAGGAAAGCATCGCCAAAATACAAAAGCAAATGCAGGCTTTTACTGCCGAAAACGGAAAATTGCAACCGGCTTATTTTGATTTAAATATTAAAAATAAGAACAAAAACAAGATTCTCCGTTTATACATCTGCCCGTTATTCTCTTCAACCATGCAAACAAAGGAAAATATTAAAGGAATAATCCTCTTTTGTCTTGATACCACAGAACAAAAAAATCTCGAAATCCAATTTGCACAGGCACAAAAAATGCAGGCCATGGGGCAGCTTGCCGGCGGGATTGCGCACGATTTCAATAACCTTTTAACGGCGATGATAGGCTTCTGCGATTTACTTTTGCAACGTCACAATATCGGCGATTCGTCCTACGCCGATATTATCCAAATCAAGCAAAACGCCAACTGCGCCGCAGAACTTGTCCGTCAGTTGCTGCAATTTTCCAGAAAACAACCTTTGCAGCCGGAATTAAACAACATTACCGATATCCTGATAAATTATACGCCGCTCTTAAAGCGTACCGTCGGTGAACAAATCAGCCTGAAATTCCGTCATGGCGAAAATTTGGATAACATAAAAGTAGACAAAGTACAGTTTTTGCAAGTTGTTCTTAACCTCTGCGTCAACGCCAAAGATGCAATGGATAAAAAAGGAACACTGACGATTTCCACACAAATGGAAACACTTTTGGAACCCTATCGCTTTGGTGCCGAAATCATAGAAAAAGGAAGTTTTGTCCGTATGGATGTGACTGACAGCGGCTGCGGCATTCCGCTTGAAAACCTGTCACGCATTTTTGAACCCTTTTTCTCGACAAAACAAAACGTAGTCGGCTCCGGGACTGGGCTCGGTCTGGCAACCGTATACGGAATTGTTCGTCAAATGGAAGGCTTTATCAAAGTCAAAAGCACGGTCAATGTCGGAACGACTTTCTCAATTTATCTCCCGGCTTATGCGCAGGAATCTGCTGCCGAAAAATCTGATGGCGGATTTAAAACCCGCACGTTGAATGACAAACGGGGACGAGCCGTTTTAACGCCTAATGTTCTTAAAGCCCCGCAGACAAATTCGGATAAAGTGATATTGGGATTAAGCCTTTCGGCCGCGGATGACCTGAACCAAACGCCTGACAATATTGAAAACACACGCATTTTATTCGTAGATGACGAAAACTCCGTCAGAACATTTGCTCTGCGGGCTCTGCGCAAAAAAGGCTATGATGTCGTCGGCTGCAGTTCTGCCGAAAATGCTTTGGAAACATTGGAAAAAGACCAAAACTTCCAATTATTGATTACCGATATGGTCATGCCCGGACAAAACGGCATAGAATTGGCCAAACAGGTTTTGGAAATTCTTCCCGATATTAAAATAATTCTTGCTTCCGGTTATTCGGAAGATATTCTTAAAGGCGAATTTGCCGATGTGGAAAACATGTCGTTCATACCCAAACCTTTCAGCCTGAGTGATTTAACTAAAAAAGTCTACGAGGTCATGAAATTATAATGAAACATCTTTTGAATGACAAAACCGGACAATATCTGCTGAAATTTTCTGCACCCGCATATTTAGGAGAAGAAGACTTCTTTGTAACGGCATGTAACGAAACCGCATATAAAGCCGTATCATTATGGCCCGAATGGCAAAATTTTGCCTTAAACATATGGGGTCCTAAAAGCTGCGGCAAATCGCATCTGGCTCATATTTGGGCAAACAAAGTACTTTCCTGTCTGCCCCGCCCTGTTGAAATTCCGTTTATCCCGGCGCGTCAAATCAACATGAAAAACGTCAACAAATTGACAAACGTTCATCAATTTCTGGTTATTGAAGACCTTGAAACAACCGTTAACGAAGAAGCTCTTTTTCATTTGTATAATAATTACAATGTCCCGGAACGCTTCATTCTTTTCACGTCAGAGCAGCCGCCGTCAAAAATACCGTTCAAACTTCCCGATCTCCGTTCGCGCTTGAATATCATCCCCACGGTTGAAATCTATCATCCGGATGATGAAATGTTGACGGCACTCATCGCCAAATTATTCAACGACCGCCAAATCATCATATCTCAGGAAATCCTCAACCATATTTTGAAACACACGGAACGCTCCTTTGAATTTGTTTCCAAACTGATAGCGGAAATAGACGATATTTCTTGGACGTACGGCAGAGCGGTATCTGTTCCGATTGTTCGTCAGGCATTAAATAACCTGACCAAAAACCAACAACTGGAATTGTTCACATGAGTTCGCACTATAATCAAAACATAAACGGCTGGATAATATTGGACAAACCGCAGGGGATAAGTTCCAACCAAGCTTTACGCAAAATTCAATATCTGCTGCACGCTAAAAAAGCCGGACACATCGGTACCTTAGACCCCTTTGCAACCGGCGTTTTGCCGCTTGCTTTCGGCGAAGCGACCAAGCTTATTCCTTATCTGGAAGGAAATGAAAAAATTTATGAATTTACTTTAAAATTCGGCGAAGCCACAACTACTGCCGATACCGAAGGCTGCATCTGTGCCGCATCTCAAAAAATCCCGACGCAAGAAGAAATCATAAACATTCTCCCTCGGTTTACCGGTACCGTCACTCAAATTCCGCCTAAATATTCCGCAATTCACATTAACGGCCAACGGGCATATGATTTGGCACGCAAAGGCGAAGAATTTGATATTCCGTCCCGTCAGGTCACCATTAAGGAGCTTGCTTTGTTGGAAAACCGGCCGGAACAAAATGAAGCAGACTTCCGCGTGACCTGCTCCAAGGGGACATACGTGCGCACATTGGGGACCGATATGGCTTCCGCACTTGGAACTTGCGGCCATTTAACTGCACTCCGGCGGATTAAAAACGGTTTTTTTAGCATTTCTGATACGATTTTGCTGGATAATTTAAAAAATATATTATATAAAGGCGAAGGAAATTTTCCGCTTCTTCCTGTTGAAACATTTCTGTGCGACATCACGGTTATCGCTTTAACAAAAGAAGAAGCCGATAAGCTTAGGAGAGGTCAACCCATTGAATTAAAAGAAAATATTTCTTTTGAGAAAACAGTGGCGGCCTGTTATGAAAACAAGCTTATCGCCCTTGTCGGAAATAAAGCAAACAGGCTTTTCCCGATTCGGGTCTTTAATTTATAAACGTAAAACTTAATAAAAAGGAAAATAAGATGTCGATTTCTAATGAAAAGAAACAAGAAATTATTGCTCAATACGGCAACAAAGAGGGTGATACCGGTTCTCCGGAAGTTCAGATTGCTATCTGGACATACAGAATTAACTCTTTGATTGAACACTTCAACACCCACAAAAAAGACCTGCATTCTCGTCTGGGCTTGATGAAGATGGTCAGCCGCCGCCGCCACTTGTTAGACCACTTAAAGCGGACGAGCGAAGAAAGATATCAAACATTGATTAAAAAGTTAGACTTACGTAAGTAATGTTTGAGAACAAATAGCGGAGCAATGGGGCTCCGCTATTTGTAAAATCCTGATATAACATCAGGTGAGGTATTTTAGAAGGAAAGGAAAAAATATGGTCAATTGGAATGTGTGCCGCAAAGAAATGGAATGGGGCGGACGCAAATTAGTTTTAGAAACAGGTAAAATCGCAAAGCAGGCAACAGGTGCCGTTTATGCAAGTTATGGAAATACGGTCGTTGTTGCAACTGTTGTTGCCGCAAAAGAAGCAAAAGCAGATCAGGATTTTTTCCCTTTAACTGTTAACTATCAGGAAAAATATTACGCAACCGGCAAAATCCCCGGCGGCTTTATGAAACGCGAAGGCAAACCTTCAGAGCGTGAAGTTCTGGTTTCCCGCTTGATTGACCGTCCGATTCGTCCGTTGTTTCCTGATGCATTCAAAAACGAAGTGCAAATCGTCTGCACCACTATCGCACACGATAAGAAAACAGATTCGGACGTTTTGGCAATGGTTGCCGCTTCTGCTGCTTTGGCAGTTTCGGGCATTCCGTTCTTAGGGCCCATCGGCGCAGCCAAAGTCGGTTATATCGACGGAAAATATGTTTTGAATCCGACAGTTGAAGAGTTGAAAAATTCTGAATTGGAATTAACCGTCGCCGGCACCAAAGAAGGCGTATTGATGGTTGAATCCGAAGCCAACGAACTTTCGGAAGAAACCATGTTGAATGCCGTTATGTTCGGTTTTGACAATTTCCAGGGCGTTATCAATTTAATCAACGAATTAAAAGCCGAAGCCGGCAAAGAGCCTTGGACAGCTCCGGAATTCCCGCCGGAGTTTGACGAACTTTATAACCGTATTGAAAAAGACTTCCGCGCTAAATATGAAGAAGCTTTCAACGAAGTTGACAAACAAAAACGTTCAACCCGTTTAGGCGAATTAAGCGCCGAAGTTAACGCAACGATTGATCCGGAAAATGAATTTGAAACCCGCTACGCCCTTGATGCCATTGAAAAGCTGATGCATTCTGTAATGCGCGAAAAAGTTTTGACAACCGGTTCGCGTATTGACGGCCGCGACACAAAGACCGTCCGCCCGATTACCTGCGAAGTAAACCTGTTGCCGACCACACACGGTTCCGCATTGTTTACCCGCGGTGAAACGCAGGCGTTGGTTGTAACAACTTTGGGTACCGGCGAAGATTCGCAGATTATCGACGGCTTGATGGATGAAGAACGTCAGGAATTTATGCTGAACTACAACTTCCCGCCGTTTTCCGTCGGCGAATGCGGCAGACTGGGCTCTCCGGGGCGTCGTGAAATCGGTCACGGTAAATTGGCATGGCGCGCCATCCACCCGATGCTGCCGAAAGATAAAGCCGAATTTCCGTACACAATCCGTGTTGTATCCGACATCATGGAATCAAACGGCTCTTCGTCAATGGCAACCGTCTGCGGCTCCGTCCTGTCCTTAATGGATGCAGGCGTTCCGTTGAGAAAACCTGTTGCCGGTATTGCCATGGGCTTGATTAAAGAAGACGACGGCCGCGTCGCTATTTTGACGGATATCTTAGGTGATGAAGACCACCTTGGCGATATGGACTTTAAAGTTGCCGGAACCAAAGACGGCGTAACCGCTTTGCAGATGGATATTAAAATTACCTCCATCACTAAAGAGATTATGAAAAACGCCTTGGCGCAGGCACACGAAGGACGTATTCACATCTTGGGCGAAATGGCAAAAGCTTTGGCCGAGCCGCGTCCGGAAGTTTCTCCGAACGCACCGCGCATTATCTCTATCAAAATTCCGGTAGATAAGATTCGCGAAGTTATCGGCACCGGCGGTAAAGTCATCCGTGAAATCATCGAAAAAACCAATACCAAAATTGATATTGACGATGACGGTACTGTTAACGTTGCTGCCGTGGACAAGAAAGACGCCGAAGCCGCGCTGGAAATCATTCAGGGTATTGTTGCTGTTCCAGAAGAAGGCAAAAACTACCATGGCGTGATTACCAAAATTATGGATTTCGGCGCATTCGTTCGCTTCTTGGGTTCAACCGAAGGTCTGGTTCACATCTCGGAAATCAAAAACGAACGTATTGCTTCCGTTACTGATTTCTATAAAGAGGGAGACCAAATCTGGGTTAAATGCCTTGGCACGGATAATCGCGGAAAAATCAGACTTTCCGCTAAACGTGTTAACCAGGAAACCGGTGAAGACGCATAGTTTAAATACAGCGTTCACGCAAAAAGCCCGAGAACATTCTCGGGCTTTTCTTTATCAAACAAACAACCTCATTTCAGCTTGCCACATCAACCCAGGCAGGATGAAGCGTATACTGCTCCAATTCCTCCGGTGTTAATTCAATCGCACTGTTTGAACTTCCGCAGGCCGGATAAACTGTTGAAAAACGTTTTAAGGAAACATCTAAATAAACCCTTACACCATGAGGATTCGCAAACGGGCAGACACCGCCCACGGCATGGCCGGTCCTTGCCAACGCCTCGTCAGCAGTTAACATCTTTGCCTTACAACCAAAACAATGCTTATATTTAGCATTATCTATTTTACAATTGCCGGCTGTTACAATCAGCAGCGTTTCCCCGTTGCAGTCAAAAGACAAGGTTTTTGCAATCCGGCACGGCTCACAACCGAGCGCCATTGCCGCCAGCTCAACCGTTGCACTGGAAACGTCAAACTCTAAAATCCGATTCTCTATGCCGAACTGCTTAAAATACTCCCGAACCGCAGCAATGCTCATTTCAAACCCTACTGCAAATACTGTTTATTAGCCGCCAAAAAGTCACGGGCAATGTCTTCGCCCTCTGCTGTTCCCTCATACCAAAAGAAATTCTTGCCTTTTTTCTGCAATTCCAAAACGGCCGGCTTTGTCATTTCTTCATATTCCGCCAACCGTTCAGGCAGCACTTGGTCGTCTTTGCGCTTAACCAGCCGCCCGCCGCATTCGCAAACGCCGTCTCCGACATCGTGCGCCATACCGCATTTCTCACAAATGCGACGATTTTTCACGCGCTCTAAAATCAAATCTTTCGGCGTATCACGGAAAATCACCGCACTGTTAAAATGTTTCATCAACTTATCAAACTCTTTAACTTGCCCGACGGTTCGCGGATAACCGTCCATAATCAACACTTTCGCATCAACATTTTTCAGCTCTTCAATAAGCATTTCGTTAATCATATCGTCAGGGGCAAGACCGCCTTCCTTCATATTAGCTTCCAGGGCAAGTCCCAACGGCGTTTTTGCTTTTTTCTCCCGGCGGATCATTTCTCCGACGGAAATATCGGCAATATCCTCATCTTTATAACCATAAACGTCTTTAAGTTCCTTAACCAACGAAGATGCAATATAACCTTTGCCTGATGCCGGTGCACCGATTAATGAAATAACAAATTTTTTACTCATAATTCTTCCTGTTAAAACCTCTTTTCCCGCAAAAAAGCTCCAAATACGATTTGAAGCTTCTTTATATTAAAACCAAATTCGTTAATTTTTATTTTATATATTCATCTAAATCATCAATATAAATTTCTTCAAATTCCGGTCCGAAATCTTCATCTTTAATCTCGTAGACAGGAGGAATATTTCTATCCGGCTTTAATATAACCTTATCTGAGGTCACGACCGTATCCGGCGTAAGGGACAGAGGATGTGACGAATGAGAATTTTCCCGAACATCCGAGCTGCCGTAAGAAACATTTGTCTGCAAGGGTTTGCGCTCCGTCAAAACATCCTTATCTTTCGCCGCCGCTTTCTTCTCCGTGCCGTCTTTAACTTCAACCTGCGCCAAAGCCTTTCCTGCCTCTTCATCATTAATTTTCAATGCTTCCGAATTAATAAACGGTTTAACGGGCGTCTTAGACTCTTCTGCCTCTTCATCCTGTTGCGGAGCTCTTAATTCGGGACTCAACGGATGAGCATCCTTAATAAGCCGGATTAAACCGTACCCCGATCCGCCGCCATACGCCGGACCGGATAAACCGATAGTGTAATAGCCGCCGATATAGCCGTAATCCAAATCAATATAGTCCACATTAAACATCACGCGGATTTTAGTCGTCCCGACACTTGTCATATCGCATTTGAAACCATTGCCGTTAAGAACTATCTTATTATTGTTTTTCACATACAGCATGGCTTCATCCGGTTTGCAGATTGTCGGCGTCTGCCCGTTATAGCTCAAATTATATCCTAAAATTAAATTAAGTGCGGTTTTGCCGTCCGCAATCGCCGCATCAATAAGCTTCACACCGTCAAAATAAACATACGCCGGCGTGACACCGATTTTAGCGGGAACCGTCAAATACGGATTGGTGCACACATGCGCCTGCGGATTGGCTTCACATAATAAAGCCGTTGAATCGACATTGTTATCCACCAGTTGCGCCAGAGCATTAAAGATGTATTCCCGTGATTTGGAAAGTTCAGCCGGCGCGCACTGCTTATCCCGACAGACAATCAAAGAATTCAAAGGCGGCACCCTCTTGTTAAAAACTTGTGCAGCTTCATCAGGATTGCTGATAAAAAAACGTTCATTCTCAGATAGGTAATAAGCATCACGATTAACTGCCGGAGTATTATTAACATATTCCTCAACACTTGTCTGTGTAGAACTGCCGGAACAGGACACAAGCCCCATAACCCCCGCAGTAAAACATAATCCGTATAATATTTTTTTCTGCACGCTAACTAACCTTTAAATAAAAAAGTATATTCTTCAAAGAAGAAGATATATTGAAAGGTGCGCAATGAAAAGAAAAATGTCAAAAATATACACATCCTGCCCCGCATGGTTTTTCATATTTTTTATGCTTTTGCACGCGGCCTGCCCTCAGGCGGAAGAAATCTCCTCCGCACCTGACGCCCCTGTCAAAGTTATAGACGGCGACAGCCTCGAAATCGGAATATCCCGCATCCGCCTTATCGGAATTGACGCCCCCGAATACGGGCAATATTGCCGCAACAGCCGAAACAAAAAATATTTTTGCGGACAGACCGCGCATGAATATCTGCAAAACTGATAGGAAAGGACACGGTAATCTGCAAAATCCACCGTAAAGACAAATATAACCGCGACCTCTGCACCTGTTACGTCGGCAAAACCGACTTAAACGCCGAAATGGTGCGCTCCGGAAATGCACTGCCTTATCTTGACAGCATTTATCAAAAAGAACGTGATGAAGCAAAGAAAAATAAAAGCGGTATGTGGTGCGGTAAATTTATGCACCCGCGCCTGTTCCGACAGTTAAAACAATATCAAAAAAACAAATAATTTAAATTTTTATGAGATTCTTATTGACTCCTGAAAAAACTTATGTATAGTGCACAAAAAAGTTATGTTTAAATCTACAAAACAGGTGAATTAAAATGTATGCAGTAATTAAAACAGGCGGCAAGCAATATAAAGTAGCGTCCGATGACGTTATCAAAATTGAAAAAATTGCAGGCGAAGCCGGAAGCGAAGTAATCTTTAACGAAGTTTTGGCAATGGACGAAACTGTCGGCACGCCTTTTGTTGCCGGTGCCAGCGTCAAAGCAACAATCGTTAAACAGGCCAAAGACGAAAAAGTTATCGTTTTCAAAAAGAAAAGAAGACAGAATTACCGTCGCAAAAACGGTCACAGACAAAATATCACAATCGTAAAAATTACCGATTTGTGCAAATAATAAGTAGGAGTTTTTAGAAATGGCACATAAGAAATCAGGCGGTAGCTCAGCAAACGGACGCGATTCTATCGGACGCCGTTTGGGTGTTAAAAAATTCGGCGGTGAATCCGTAATTGCCGGAAACATCATCATCCGTCAGCGCGGAACAAAATTCCACCCGGGTGAGAATGTCGGCATGGGTAAAGATCACACCATTTTTGCAACCGCAGAAGGCAAAGTTGAATTCAAGACCAAAGCCAATGACAGAACATATGTTTCTGTTGTTCCGGCTGAATAGTCTCGCTCACAACAGAAAATCAGAGGGGGTGCCAGACATCCCCTTTATTTTTCAAAAAAGCGGGATACATATTCCGTCTCAAAGCCCAACCATTAAAGAGAGAAATCAATGAAGTTCTTAGACCAAGCGAAAATATACTTAAAATCAGGAGACGGCGGGCGCGGCTGTGTCGCCTTTCGCCGCGAAAAGTATATTGAATTCGGCGGTCCGAACGGCGGTGACGGCGGTAAAGGCGGCAGCGTTTACTTCCTTGCCGTTGAAAATCTCAATACACTGATTGATTTCCGCTACCAGCAGCACTTTAAAGCACAAAACGGCCAGCACGGCATGGGCTCTGAGATGAGCGGCGCCAAAGGCGAAGACTTAATAATCAAAGTTCCGGTCGGCACCGAAATCGTCGCCGATGACGGCGAGACGGTTATTGCCGACATGGTTGAAGCCGGACAAACTTTTATGATTGCCAAAGGCGGTGACGGCGGACGCGGCAACACGCGGTTCAAAACCTCCACCAATCAGGCGCCGCGCTATGCCGAACCGGGCTGGCCGGGCGTTGAAATGTGGGTCTGGTTGCGCTTAAAGATTATTGCCGATGTCGGTTTAATCGGATTGCCGAATGCCGGAAAATCAACTTTTTTAACGGCTGTCACCAAGGCTCGCCCGAAAATTGCCGATTATCCGTTTACGACACTGCACCCGAATTTAGGCGTAGCTTGGATTGACAGCAAAGAGTTGGTTCTGGCAGATATTCCGGGGCTGATTGAAGGCGCACACGAAGGCATCGGCTTGGGCGACCGCTTCTTAAAACATGTTGAACGTTGTTCAGTTTTCCTGCATTTGCTTGACGCAACCTCTGAAACCTTGATTCAGAATTACAAAACTATCCGCAAGGAATTAGAGCTTTACGAAAAGAAACTTGCAGACAAACCGGAAGTCGTCGCTTTAAACAAAATAGATTCGCTGACCGAAAGCGAAATTAAAAAGAAACTGACAGCCATGCGCAAAGCAACAAACTCACCGGTATTTGCCATTTCGGCAATTTCAGGTCAAAACACCACTGACTGCCTGCGGGAAATTGCGCGTTTTGTTCCGATGAAAAAAAGCAAAAACGATTCTGAACAGAATAAAATAATTATAACCGAAGAACCCGAAATCAAAAAGGCATGGTCGCCGCTGGACTAGCCGACAGGAGATTTAAAATGAATACAGATAACACTGAATTATTGAATTTAATCCAAAAGACGCTTGACAATAACAAAGCCGACAATATCGTCACCATTGACCTCAAAGGCAAAACATCTATTGCCAATTTCATGGTCATCGCCAGCGGCACATCAAACCGCCACGTTGCAGCCTTGGCTGACAAATTGAAATATGAATTAAAGCAAAACGGTTATTCGGCAACCTCCGAAGGCGAAGAAAAAGCAAACTGGGTATTAATTGACGCCTTTGATGTGATAGTTCATATCTTCTGCCCCGAAGTGCGCGATTTCTATAATCTTGAAAAGATGTGGAATACCGCCGCAGAACACAGAAAAAATTAAATTCGGCTTATTTTATTGACAACCGCAAAAAAGACTTGATTTATTGATTCGAAACATGTATCAAAGTTAAGTCAGACAGGAGTTCCTGTCAATTTTTAGGGGTATAGCTCAGTTGGTAGAGCATCGGTCTCCAAAACCGAGTGTCGTGAGTTCGAATCTTACTGCCCCTGCCAATAAAAAGACCACCTTTACGGTGGTTTTTTTTATTAGCATTCGGGAAAAGTCAGGTTCGAACGCACGAAAAAGTGAGTTCGACTACCAGCAAAAGGCGGGCGAAGAACGCCGGTCGGCTTAAGCCGATGAGCGCCTGTGCGGACGAGGCTTATAAAGCCGAAGGTCAATCTTACTGCCCCTGCCAATAAAAAGACCACCTTTACGGTGGTTTTTTTTATTAGCATTCGGGAAAAGTCAGGTTCGAACGCACGAAAAAGTGAGTTCGACTACCAGCAAAAGGCGGGCGAAGAACGCCGGTCGGCTTAAGCCGATGAGCGCCTGTGCGGACGAGGCTTATAAAGCCGAAGGTCAATCTTACTGCCCCTGCCAATAAAACGAAGGCAGATTGTCCCGCACGCAGAAAGCCCGACCTTAGTAAGGCCGGGCTTTCTGTTAAACGTCATAAACAACTTCAATGCACGGGTTTATCTTTTCCCGCGGAACATTGCTTTGGCTGTCATAAACTTTCGTTCTGCCGAAAAACGTCATGTCGACCATGGAATCAGCGGCAACGATTATATTAAAACCGTTGTAGCAATCGGAGGGCGCTTCAAGATATTTTACGCCGGCGATTCTTTTCATCGGCACACCGATCTTCTTCGCAATCTTCCGCCGATACCACCAAGAGCAACCGACACAGACAATGCAGCAGACATAATTCTTGCACTTGGCTTTGTTTTCCTCTGCCATCACAGCCATGCTGTGCAGGTAATCCCTTCTGACAGCTTCCGCCTTGCCAAGACTGTTTTCGGTCAAAAGAAGGTAACCGTATACATCTTTATCCATATTTATATGTTTAGTAATTTGTCTTTCAAAAGAAATATATACCTGCCTGCTTTTAAAGTAAAGAAATTTTAAAAATCAAATTACCCCCTCACTCAAACATAAAATATTTCTTCGTTTTCTTTGCATACTGCAAATATATTTATTGACATACTAAAAATAATTTAATATGTTGGCGGCAATAAGCCGGACATATTTTATACGATGAGTTAATGTGTCCTGTCGATTTTATCAATGTTATTGAATGGTACAGTTATGGGAAGAACAAGTCCGATACAATTTTTTAGACAAGTTAAGCAAGAAGTAAAAAAAGTAACGTGGCCTTCTAAAAAAGAAGTCATCCACGCGACAAGGGCAGTTTTAGTCATTGTGGCGGTTGCAACAGCATTTTTTGCTGCGGTTGACTTCGTATTCGGCACCATTGTACGTTTAATATTTAAATATTAGGAGTTGACTTATGACCGCTCGTTGGTACGTCGTTAATGTATATTCCGGTTCGGAGAAGAAAGTTGCCGAATCAATTCGCGAACAAGCTGTTCTGAAAAAAATGGAAGACCGCATTCTTGAAGTTTTGGTTCCGACCGAACAGGTTGTCGAAATAAGAAAAGGCACCAAGGTAAACGCCGAACATAAATTCTTCCCCGGATACATTTTGGTTAAAATGGAAATGAATGATGACACATGGCACATCGTTAAAGATACGCCTCGCGTCAGCGGCTTCCTCGGCAGCCACAACAAACCGCAAGCCATCAGCGAAAAAGAAGTTAACCGCATCATGGCGCAGATTGAAGAAGGCGTTGAACGTCCGGCAACACAAGCTTACTTTGAGACCGGCGAACAGATTCGCGTTATAGACGGGCCGTTTGCTTCTTTTGTCGGCGTAGTTGAAGAAGTTGATAACGAAAAATCCCGCCTCAAAGTTTCCGTTTCAATTTTTGGCAGATACACGCCGGTTGAACTGGAATTTTCACAAGTTGAAAAAATCGCATAAGATTAAGAAGCCTCCGAAATCCGGAGGCTTTTCTTTACAGCCGAAAACTACTTTCCGAAAGAATATTTTTCTAACCGATTTTTTTGTTGATAACCTTGCATTTCTCGCAGATTTTACTTGGTAAAAAGCAAGCGTGTGCTATACTGCAATAAGCTTAATTTAATGACAAACAGGGGTTTATTATGGCTGAATTGACAGAAGAACAAATCATCAAAGGCGAACAGGAATATAACGCCGATTCTATTAAGGTACTAAAGGGCTTAGACGCTGTCAGAAAACGCCCCGGAATGTACATCGGCGACACAGATGACGGTTCCGGCCTGCACCATATGATTTATGAAGTACTTGACAATGCTATTGATGAAGCACTGGCCGGATATTGCGACAAAACCGAAGTCATCTTAAACCCGGACGGCTCTGCAACAATCCGCGATAACGGACGCGGCATGCCGGTTGATATGCACAAAGAAGAAGGCGTTTCCGCAGCCGAAGTCATTATGACCGAGCTGCACTCCGGTGGCAAGTTTGATAATAACTCTTATAAAGTTTCCGGCGGTCTGCACGGTGTGGGTGTTTCTGTCGTTAATGCACTTTCCACTTGGCTTAGGTTAAAAATCTGGCGCAATGATCAGCAATATGAAGCAGAATTCGCCAACGGCAATGTTGTCGAACATATCCACGTAACGGCTTCCACTCCCGGTAAACATGGAACGGAAGTATCATTTCTTCCTTCACCCGAAACGTTTACTCAAGTGGAGTTCAGCTATGACGTTTTGGAACGCTCAATTCGTGAAAAAGCCTTTTTAAACTCGGGCGTATATCTGAAATTAATTGATAACCGCAGTAACGAACCCAAGGAGACGATTTTCCATTATGAAGGCGGCTTAAAAGCATTTGTAACCCACTTAAACAAAGCCAAAGCCCCTTTGCATGAAAACATCATCAGTTTCTCCGGCGACAGCAATGACATTCAGGTTGATGTTGCCATGCAGTGGACGGAAGCCTACAACGAAAGCATGCTGTGCTTTACAAATAACATTCCGCAAAAAGACGGCGGTACACACTTGGCCGGTTTCCGAGGAGCGTTAACGCGTACAATCAATAATTACATTCAAGAAAACGGTTTGTTGAAAAAAGACAAAACCGTCATCACCGGCGATGATATGCGCGAAGGTTTGACCTGCGTTTTATCCGTCAAAGTACCTGACCCGAAGTTCTCTTCCCAAACCAAAGACAAGCTGGTTTCCTCCGAAGTTCGTCCCGTTGTTGAAGGCGTTCTCGGTGACAAGCTTAAAGAATGGCTGGACGAACATCCGGCAGAAGCCAAAGTAATTGTCGGCAAAATTGTTGAGGCAGCAACCGCACGCGAAGCGGCACGTAAAGCCCGCGAACTGACCCGCCGCAAAGGCGTTTTGGATATTTCATCATTGCCCGGAAAACTTGCTGACTGTCAGGAAAAAGACCCTGCCCTTTCCGAAGTATTCATCGTGGAGGGAGATTCCGCCGGCGGCTCTGCCAAACAGGGGCGTGACCGTAAAAATCAGGCAATCATGCCGTTGCGGGGCAAAATCCTTAACGTTGAACGCGCCCGATTTGACAAGATGTTAAACTCTGCCGAAATCGGCACCATCATTACCGCATTGGGAACCGGTATCGGCCGCGACGATTTTAACGCCGACAAATGCCGTTATCACAAGATTGTCATCATGACCGATGCCGATGTGGACGGTGCCCACATCAGGACTCTGTTATTGACATTCTTCTATCGCCAAATGCCTGAATTGATTGAACGCGGCTATATCTATATTGCCCAACCGCCGCTATACAAAGCCAAACGCGGCAACTCAATTATTTACTTAAAAGACGACCGCGAAATGGAAGATTATCTGATTAACGGCGGATGTGATGACGCCTATTTGCAAACCGCCGACGGCGAAAGAATCATGGGGCAGGATTTGGTTGCTTATGTTGAAAGCACCAAAAAAGCCCGCAACCTGATTTCGCTGTTAAGCGCCAAAGCACCGGAACACATCGTAGAACAAATGGCTATTTCAGGCTTATTCGATAAAGAAACATTGGCAGATAAAGAAAAACTGCTGCCGGAACTTGAAAAACTGACAACCCGTCTGGATAACTTAGAAGCGGAATATGACCGCGGTTGGAAAGCCGAAAGTTTGGAAAACGGCAGCATTTTATTCTATCGGACACTTCGCGGTGTACGTGAAGAACATATCATCGGCGCGGCAGTTCTTGAAAGTGCCGAGGCAAAAATGTTAAACACGATGAAAGAATTTTTGGCAGAAAACTTCTCCAAAACTCTGAAACTGGTCACCAAGAGCGGTTCAGAAACGGTCATTGCCGGACCTGTCACACTGGTTGACGCTGTTATGGCCGCCGGTAAGAAAGGCATTACCTTACAACGCTATAAAGGTTTGGGTGAAATGAACCCCGAGCAGTTGTGGGAAACAACGCTTGATCCAGAAGCGCGTTCACTCTTGCAAGTTAAGATTGATCAGCTGGAAGAAGCCGATGAAGTCTTTTCAACCTTAATGGGCGATGTCGTCGAACCGCGTAAAGACTTCATTCAGGAAAACGCGCTTAATGTCGTAAACTTGGATATTTAATAAAATTAAACAAGCCAGATGCGTCTTTTTCGGTTATATTTTGAAAAGCGTCGGTATATACCGGCGTTTTTTTATATTTCACAAACTTCTTGATAAAATTTATTTTTTGTATATAAAAGATGCAAACAAGCAATTACTTAGATAGCCGTTATGTCTTTCGATGCCACGTCTTATAGACCGGATAATTGTTTGTTTAACACAGATACTAATCCTTAAATATAACACAATGGCACAAAAAAACACTTTTGAAGAGTACGATTTACGAGGTTTTAACAGTGACGGTTTTCACCGCAACGGAAGTCGCTACAACGACCGGGGCTTTGACTGCGATGGTTACGATCGCGAAGGCTACGATTGCTTTAACCGCGGCCGCGATGGCTATAATCGCCGGGGCTTCAACCGAAACGGGATTCACCGCAACGGCACTCGTTATGACGACAGAGGATTCGACTGTAAAGGTATTCACCGCAACGGCACTCATTACGACGACAGGGGCTACACCCGCGAGGGCTTCCGGTGCAGATATTGACGCGGTCAAAGCCCCCTCTTCTTCTCTCTTAATAACAGCAGCGCCACTTACCGGACGCTGCTGTTATTGTATCGAAAATATGTAAATGAAATCCTCCCCTCTCTGGTAAATCAGGGAAAACGGTGTATAAAAATTTATTTAAAGATAAAAAACTTAATATAAAGATGTTTTAACGGCGTAATATATCATACCCCAAACAATTGCCATGCAGATAAAAGCCAAAACTTTGCTCTTTTCATACTCTTTATACGTATTCCACATTCCGGCAAGACAAATGCCCGAATAAGCAATCAACGCCAAAAACGAAGCCGTATAAAAACATATCCAGGCAAACGCCCGTGCATTCATGCTCAATATAGATAGATTATTCCATACAGCTTGCAGATAATGTGTCTGATATCCCACTGTTTGTTTCAACAAAATCATAAACAAACGTGTTATAAAAGCCGACACGGCAAGCCCTGCCACCGAAAATTTCCAAAAAGCTTCCGCCAACGAACACTGCCCATGGATAAAACGTCCTAACATTTTTATTCTCCTAAAAAGTCTCTGCTGTTTTTATATAGGTAATATGAAGCAGAAGCAATCGCTTTTTAAAAATAACTTACAATATTTCGATATTTTTTCAAACCAAGTTTCTTATGTGTTTCCGCAATATACTCATGAATCTCGCCCCATTCGGTATTTTCTTCGATATACTTTCTTGCCTTTTCGGGAGATTTTGAAAGCTGAATATCAATAACCTGCGTTAACAGTTCATACATCGCCGGGCTGATTTTATCAAAATCCAAATGCAGCAATTTGTCTTCATCAAACCAAATCGCACCGCTTTTCAAAAGCTTATTAAACTCAATCAAATCAATAATTTTATATGTTTCCGTAGGAAATACCGGTTTGGCGCGCAACAAAAGCCGGAACACCCAAGTCGTATAAACCTTTTTTAATTGCTCATCAGAAAGAATTCCCCGTTTAACATATTCCGGCATAAACGATATGGATACGGTATCAGCTTTATTCTCTTCAATAATCGACTTACAGATACCCGGAGAATTCTGATATTCGCTTGACGGTCCCAAAGAATGCCCGTTTTCATGCCCGATAACAAAAATATGATCGGCTTCAATATCATAATACCTGTGAAAATCAGGATGCAAAAATGCTGCCAGCATTTTCTTTTCACGTTCGGCGTCTTTGCTTTGCCTGACCTGACGGTGATACACGTTTCGTCTGCCGCCGCCGGTTTTAATGGCCAATTTGTCATTATTCGGCAGATTCTGCGCTACGGTCATACCACCGCGGCACTGGGCATAGTCTCCGGTCAAACTCACTAAATCCACATCAACCATCGTCTGCTTAACATCCTCGTCAGAACTGATATTTTGCTCATATTTATCAGCATACGGCATCATTTTACAGAGTTTGGGCATCATGTCTTTAAATTCCAAAAGCAGCTTAGTTCCCTCTTTGTTCACAATGCCGACACGCACACCAAGCATATCTTTGGCAATAACTTCTATATTATTTTGCTTGATAAGCTCTGCCAATTCGGGATTCTCTAATACCGTAGAAGTCATTTCATCATCATAGTTTTCGCGGCTCAGCGTAAATTCCAAAACCGTATCCTGCATCATTGCCCAATGTTTATCAGCCAGCATATCCATATCTTCATTGTTTTGCAGCAAAGCTTGCGCCTGCCATGAAAGGAATTCTTTAAACAGTTCATCTTTTGTATAATAAGCCGCAACTTCCAGTTCATTCGCCATTTCAGAAAATTCTTTTTCAAAATATTCCGTATAATCAACCGCCTTTAATTTATCTGCGTCACGCACCACCATTGTCCGCGCCGAAAGGATTTTCCTGATTTCATTGATTTTGCCGTCCTCAAACATATTCAGCAAGATTTGATGAAATTCTTTTTCCGTCAAATCCGTCGGATAAAAATTTTTCCCCTTCGGCGTCGTCAGTCCTTTAAAAATATTAATCGGTTCCGCGTCAACACCGTTAAGCCCCGAAACCCCGTTCAAGGAATTAAACAGTTTTAACGCTGCTTCCGCATGCTCGTCTCCTGCTTTGGCGGCTTCTTCCAATGCTTTTTTTTGTTCAATATTATAGGCATTATCTTGTTTCAAACTGACATTATTCAGAATCTTTGCAGCTGTAACCAAATGTTTTAATACCTTTTTATCATTATCCGACAACTGCTGATAAGCTTCATCATATTCAGACAACAAAACAACATCCGTCATTTCTTCCGTTGTCATTTTTTTGAGTTCGTCAATAGAATAATTTAAGTCAAAACCGTTATATTTTGTCATCTGCATAAACCTCCGCTGTTTTAAATTTATAATATTTCATATCAACCGCATGATATTCCGGATTAACTCCCGCATTTTGTTTTAAAGCCGAATATAAATCGCTGTATTTATTTTTCTCAAACGGCAAAATAATAGCTTCCCGCTCGCCATAGCGGAATACAATACCTTCATCTGCTTCCGTATTTTCTCCGAATTTAATCTCTTGCAAAGATGTCAACAAAACTATTTTTTTTGCTTTTTTCCCAAAAGACAATAAACTTTTTTGCAAAGAAACTTTGGCGTCCGTTCGACAGACAGCCTGTCTTTCCGAAACAAAACATAAATTTGCCTGTTGCAACAAATAATGCCGAAAAGCAAAATCCGCATTATGACGGCCGTTCAACATACCCCGTAATTCTTCTTGAAATGTTTCGGCAAACAGCTTAAGCGCCGCCTTTTCTTTTTCTAAACGTGATTTCGGTAATAAAGGCAACGGAAATTGCTCATCCAACAACATATCTAATCCGTCAGGCTTCTGCTGCCGTACGGCATGATTGTAATAATAAACTTTAGGATACAGTTTATTTCCTTTGATAATATCCGAAAAATTTTTCTCATCAGACGTAATAATAATACCGCCCTTTGCATCAGATAATCGAACATCGGGCAAATATAACTGCAACAATTTTAATAAATATTCAGAATTTTCAACTTCCGGCGAAAAATAAACACTGCCGGCAGCAGCTAATTTTGAAAAGGCATAAGCCGTTGTAATCAGGTTCTGACGATTCATCACATCAGGAAGAATAACGATTTCCGGCAACGCTTTACTTTTTGCCGAAAATAAACAAACAACGCCCGGCTCTGATGCATCAACCTTTTTGCCGAACAAAGAATAATCCTCTGCCAGATGTTTATCCGTTTCGTGCAGTGAGGATAGAAACACAATTATATTGGCGCAAAAAATAAAACAGCAGACAAAAACAACCGTAATAATTTTAACTCTTCTGCGTTTTTGTTTTTTCTTGTTTACATATAACAGCATATGTATTACTCTTCTATTTCAATACGGTTCTTTGCCATATTGCGCCGCGCCAGCGCAATAATGGCATTTTCCAAATCCGTCAGAACATCTTCATTTATTTCCGCAATAAAAGGCTTTTTGGATAATGCCATTTTATAATATTCCATACCGTTTTCACACTCTTTCCAGTATCTGACATCCCCGTCTTTATACTGGTTAGCCTGCAGATTCGCTTCAAGCTTATCCAACCCCGAAACGATTCTGGCTTCCAACGTCTCTTTACGCTCATATTCAAGATATAAATCATAAATTTTCTTATTCAACGGCGGCGGAAGCATCGCTTTTAATTCTTTGATTACAGCGGCTTCCTTCTTTGCTTTTTCCAGTTTTATCTCCGGATGAGTAATTTGGTTGGCCGCCGTATAATCCCCCGTTTTAGCCTCCGCAATATCATGCACCAGTGCCATTTCCAACATTTTAGTATAATTGACCTTCTGCTTTAAATAAGGCGCAATCATCATAACAAGAAATGAAAGCTTGAAAACATGCATGGCGTCATTTTCCGTCGTGCCGTCATAAAGAAGCAAATCCCTTTTAACAACACACAACTCTTCCAGCACACGCATAAAATTGATGATTTTATCAATTTTTTTCATTGCTTTCCTTTTCAAAATTTATTTGGCATTTTTACCGATAAATTTCTTACCGTTCATATAAGGCTGCAATTTTTCCGGAATGCGTACGGTATGGTCTGCCTGCTGGTGATTTTCCATAAACGGAGCCAAAATGCGTGGTGTTGCAATTCCCGTGTTATTTAAGGTATGAGCAAATTTGACTTTGCCATCCTTATTATCACGATACCGCAAGTTCGTACGGCGAGCCTGCCATTCGGTAATATTTGAGCATGAATGCGTCTCGCGATAACAGTTCTGCGACGGTGTCCAAGCTTCCAAATCATATTGACGATATTTAGGTGCCCCCATATCGCCGGTACAGATTTCCAAAACCTGATACGGCAATTCCAAATCCTGCAAAACTTCTTCGGAAATTTCAAGCAGCGTTTTATGCCATTTCTCACTTTCCGCAATATCATTTTTGCAGATAACAAACTGTTCGGTTTTTAAAAACTGGTGTACGCGAACCAAACCTCTGGTATCTTTACCCGCAGCACCTGCCTCGCGGCGAAAACACGGAGAAAAACCCGCATACAATATCGGCAAATCATTCTCAGATAATATTTCGTCTGCACGCAGAGAATTCAAAACAAGTTCTGCCGTTCCGGACAAATAAAGGTCATCAGCCGGCATATAATAGATTTCATCCTGAGCAAACGGCAGATAGCCCATACCGTACAGCGGCTTCTCTTTTGCCAGTGAGGGAACGGTGATTGTCGTAAACCCGCGTTCGGCCAGTTTATCCAATACAAGCATATGCATCGCCAATTCCAAGCGCGACAATTCATTTTTAATGGCATATGTGCGTGCGCCGGAAACTTTCGTAATCCGCTCCATTTCGGACCAGTCATTTAATTCCATAAGCTCGACATGGTCTTTGGGCTCAAAATCAAACTTTGTCGGTTCGCCGACTTTCTTGATAACAACATTGCCGTTCTCATCGGGCGCCACGGGAGATTCCGGACTGGGAAGATTAGGCATGCGCCACATAATGTTATCAAACTTTTGCTGCTCTTCCGCAAGCTGTTCCTGCTCCTTTTTCAGTTGTTCGCCCACTTCTTTACTCTTGGCAATAATGGCCGGACGTTCCTCGGCAGATGCTGATTTGATGGAATTGCTCAAACGGTTCTTCTCTTCCGCTAACGCCTGAGTGGAAGTTTTTAATTTATTAACATCTTTATAAAGCGTGAGCAAATCGTCTATATTGATTTGTTCTGCCGTATATCCTTTTTTGGCAAGTCCTTCTTTGACAAGTTCCGCGTTTTCAGCGATAAATTTAATATCCAGCATTGTTGTTATCCTTTTTGATATAAAATATTTGCAAAAATCTGAAAATAAGATTATCAATAATAAAAATTAAAAACAATAGAAAATTGAAAGGCAGACACAAAATGATTGAAGGAAAGACCGTCCTGACCGGCGTCAAGCCGACAGGAAAACCGCACTTGGGCAACTACCTCGGCGCCATTAAACCGGCGATAAAATTAGGAAATACGGCAAAACGCCATATCATGTTCATAGCCGATTACCATGCAATCAATGCAGAAAAGAATGCTGAAATCTTGAACAAAGAAATTAAAGAAATCGCCTGCATCTATCTGGCTGCCGGTTTGGACCCGAAAAAGAGCATTTTCTACCGTCAGTCGGATATCCCCGAAATCTTTGAAATAACCACTATATTGACAGCTTTCACCCCCAAAGGCTTCATGAATAAAGCACACGCTTATAAAGCCGCCGTTGACAGAAATACCGCTGCCGGCAAACCGAACGATGACGGTATCAACATGGGGCTTTATACTTATCCGGTTTTAATGGCTGCCGATATCTTAACGTTTGACACCGATATTGTTCCCGTCGGCAAAGACCAAATCCAACATGTGGAAATTGCCCGCGATATTGCCGGAGCAATTAATGCCTATTACGGTAAAGAAGTACTGGTACAACCTGATTATGTGGCAGATGAGAATATCGCGGTCATTCCCGGATTGGACGGGCGCAAAATGAGTAAATCTTACGGTAATGTCATTCCGATGTTTGAAGATGACAAAACACTGAAAAAAGCCGTATTTGCAATCAAGACCGATTCCAAACCGATTGAAGAGCCCAAAAATCCGAATGAAGTTTTGGTTTATGAAATTTATAAAACCATCGCTCCGGCAGAAAAAGCCGCCGAAATGGCTGACGGACTTCGCAACGGCAAACTCGGTTACGGACATGTCAAAAACATGCTTCTGGACGCAATTATGGAAAAGACTGCCGAAGAGCGGGAAATATATAACTATTATATGGCTCACTTTGACGAAGTTGAAACAATTTTAGCCGAAGGCGCCGAAAAGGCTCGCGCTATTGCTAAACAGACACTTAAACGATTGAAAAATACCATATTTAACGACTGAATACAACGCCAAACCGCCGAAACAATTTCGGCGGTTTACTTGCTTACATTTCCGCTTATTCTTTTTTTAAGGCCTTTTCACGAGCATGTTTTGCTTTTTCGGATAAAGTTTCCTTTTCACTCTTCTGCATTGCCTTATTATCTTCCTCGATTTTAAGTTCCGCCGGATAAGCAAACAGAATTTCACTGTCTTCTTCACTGCTCTCGGTATACTTTATTTCACAGACATATAAAGTCTTCACTTTATCGAGTTTATCAATGCTTTCGGGCTTCAATCCTTCTATCAAAACAATATCTTTCGCATTACGGCTTAGTTCGATACATTTTCGAACTTTATTCAGCCTGAAAGATGGATTTAGAGGATTCGAGTTTCCCGCATATAACAAAACCATAATTTCGCCGTTATCATTTTCCATTAATTCATAAACATTACGCGGGTCAATTTGTCTGCCGGCCATTTCCGTTACTCCGTTATTGCACTTTTACCGTATAGTAAAAAGGAAGTTCTTAACATTTTGTTACAAATCAAAAATTTATGCTTATTTTTTAGTTGCAATATAAAAAAAATATGATATAAGGTCTCCAAACATTAACATTTCAGAAAAAGAAAAGAGGTGATTTAAGTGGTTCAGGTTACTGTAATTGGCAATGACGTTGCGCAATCTTTAAAGATTTTAAAGAAAAAAATGCAGCGCGAAGGCGTTTTCCGTGAAATGAAATTGAGACGCTGCCATGAAAAGAATTCTGAAAAGAAAGCCCGCCGTCAGGCCGAGGCTATCAGAAGATCCAGAAAGCAGTTGCGCAAGCGCTTAGATATGGAAGGCTTCTAATTCTATTTGAAATTGAAACCGAAATTGAGCTCTTAACCGAGCTCTTTTTTTATGGAAACGTTTCACCGAGGATGAAAAATAAACATCCGTGATTATATAAACGGCAGGAGGAAACATGTTCATATTCACGGAAGAAGAAAAAAATAAAGCCAAAGAACACCGCGCTTTCAAAGAAATGATTGGCAGTATCTGGAATTTTTGGACCAGTCCGACAGGCGCTTTTATCCTGGCCGTATCAGCTATTGCACTCGGATATTACCAGTTCTATATCAGCCGCCCGATTTTGCGTTATGAAACGCATACAGTCAAACTCATCTCATCTAACAATCACAACGACTACGAAGTAGATGTCAAAGGTAAAAAATATTCTGATTTATATTTAACCAAAGTATATTTGTTTAATCAAGGGGAACAAGCCGTTTCCGGTTCGGATGTTTCTCATATCGGACATGACCCGATACGCATAGAAGTTCCCAAAGATGCCGAAATGCAACATTTTAATTTGGACAATGATGAAACGACATCTGCCATCACTGCCAAAGTAGAACCCTACGGCAAAGATCTTATCTTAAATTTTGATTTTTTAAACCCTGATTATCAATATGTTGTCAACATCTTACACAAAAAACCGACCGACGGCATAGCCGTAAAAGGCAGCGCCTTGAATGTCAATAAAATAACCAAAGCCATCAGCGACCGGGAACTTAAAGTCTGGCTGCTTTGGGGGTTGGGAGCTTTATACATTCTGCTGATTATCCGCTACATCTTCAAAAAGCTGGAAAAGAATTAAGATTATTTTAAAATAGTACCGATTATAGTTTTGCGCAGATATAACTTATTAGAAGGATAGCCCCATGAAAAAATCATTTATTTGCGGTATATTAGCCGTATCAATGTTAACCGCATGCGCCACTGACCCCTATACCGGCGAAAACAGAGTCGCCAAAACCGCATGGGGTACAGGTATCGGCGCGGCAGCCGGAGCCGGCATCGGCGCCTTGGCCGGCGGCAAAAAAGGCGCACTCATCGGTGCGGGTATCGGTGCGGCAGCCGGAGCCGGAACAGGCGCATATATGGATATTCAAGCGCGCAAACTCCGTCAGGAATTGTTAAATACCGGCGTGCAGGTACAAGAAGTTAACGGACAAATTTATCTGATAATGCCCGGCAATATTACTTTTGCCAGCAATGATGCCTCTATCAAACCCGGATTCCAGCCGGTTTTAAACTCCATTGCCAAAGTCATTAAAGAATACAATAAGACAATGGTACAGGTTAACGGTTACACCGACAGCACAGGCAGCGCGGCAACCAATAACTCTTTGTCGTTGATGCGTGCCAACTCTATTTCAAATTACCTGCGTTTACAAGGTGTTGACGGCAACCGCATCGTTTCTAACGGCTATGGCTCGTCAAATCCGATTGCTTCAAATTCAACGGCAGCAGGCAGAGAACAAAACCGCCGTGTGGAAATTGTTTTGGTTAACAGACCGTAATAATTTTATTCCAAAGAAAAAGCCCTCAAATGAGGGCTTTTTTTTACACTCTTCCGATTATTCGCCAAAAACAATCTGCATTGTATCCTTGGCAATCATATATTCTTCATCCGTCGGAATGACAAACACGCGAACTGCCGAATCAGATGTCGAAATTTCCGTAATGCTGCCGCGCTTGTTGTTGGCTTCTTCATCCAATATAATGCCGAGATAACTCAACCGTTCCAACACCAATTTTCTGACCAGCGAACCGTTTTCGCCGATTCCCGCGGTAAAGACAATGGCATCCACACCGCCTAATACGGCAATATATGAACCGATAAAACGGATGATGCTGTGAATATACGCGTTCATCGCATCCGTCGCGCTTTCTTCAACGCCGTAAAGCGTCTCAATATCGCGGTTGTCCGAATAACCGCACAGTCCGTACATACCGCTTCTTTTGTTCAGAATTTCATTAACCTCATCGGGCGTTTTATTCTGCGCTTTGCAGATATAAAGCGGAATATACGGATCAATATCTCCACAACGCGTGCCCATCACCAAACCGGCAAGCGGCGTAAAGCCCATGGACGTATCAAGACACATGCCGTTGTCAATCGCGGAAATAGAAGCGCCGTTGCCCAAATGGCAGGTAATGATTTTGCCTTTTTTGCCGATAAGCTCGGCCGCTTTTGCCGAAACATAAGCATGAGACGTTCCGTGAAATCCGTAACGGCGGATTTTATATTTGGTATATTGTTCCAGCGGAAGCGCATATAAAAAGGCCTCTTTCGGCATAGTCTGATGAAACGCTGTATCAAAAACAACCGTCTGCGGAATATTCGGCAAAAGCTTCTGAACCGCCTTAATACCCAAAACATGCGCATGATTATGCAAAGGTGCAAGCTCAGCCAAACTTTCAATCTGGTCAATAACGGAATCTGTCACCAAAACCGAATTTTTAAAGATATCGCCGCCCTGTACCACACGGTGTCCCACCGCATCAATTTCATTCATAGAGGTCAGCGCGCCGTTCAACAATTCCGAAATAACTTCATTAATGGCTTCATTATGCGTCGGCAAAGCAATCTCACGTTTTCGTTTTTCGCCGTTCGGAAATTTAATCTCGACAAACGAACCGTTAATGCCGATTCTGTCAGCCACACCTTTAGCCACAACATCATATTTTTCACCCTCAACATTAAACAACTGGTATTTAAGCGAAGATGAGCCTGAATTTAATACAAGTATTTTTTTCATGATTTTTAAAGTTCCTCTGTTTTACTTAACTGCCTGAATTGCCGTAATTGCAATCATTCCCACAATATCTTCGGTTAAAGCACCGCGCGAAAGGTCATTAACCGGTGCGTTCATTCCCTGCATAATCGGGCCGTACGCTTCCGCCCCGTACAAACGCTGCAACAGTTTATAGCTGATATTGCCGACTTCAAGACACGGAAATATCATTACGTTTGCTTGTCCGGCAACCTGCGATCCCGGAGCTTTCTTCTTCGCAACAACCATATCCAATGCGGCATCAGCCTGCAATTCACCGTCAATCAGCGCTTTGCCTTTAAGGCTGCTGTTTTCCAACATCTCCTGCGCCAGCTTTGTCGCATTACGTACCTTATCAACCATACCGCCGGAACCCGAACCGTAAGTCGAATAAGAAAGCATTGCAACTTTCGGATTCAACCCGAACTTGATTGCCGTTTCAGCGCTCGCTATCGCCATGTCGGCCAGTTCCTGCTCACTCGGATTAATAATAATCGCACAGTCGGAGAAGATATACGGCTTGTCATTGGCCACCAGAATAACCGCCGAAGATACACTGCGGTCTTTATGGGCTGATTTAATAATCTGTAATGCCGGACGAACCGTATCGGCCGTAGAGTGGTTGGCACCGGATACCATACCGTCAGCGTCGCCCGCCTTAATCATCAGCGTTCCGAAATAATTGTAATTCAAAGCCTGTTTACGCGCTTCTTCCAAACTCATTCCTTTGGCTTTGCGCAGCTCATACAACAGATTGGCATATTCTTCCAACTTCGGAGAATTTTCCGGCTTAACCAATGCTATGCCGTCCATACTCCAATTGTTTTTACGGTAATAAGCCTCAATTTCCGCCGGCTCGCCCAAAATAATGAGCTTTGCGGCTTTTCTTTGAGAAATCACATGCGCCGCCGTCAAAATGCGTTCGTCTTCTCCTTCCGGAAGAACAATAGTCTTTACATCCTTTGAAGCTCTATCCAAAAGGCTGTTCAAAAATTTACTGATGTCCATTTTAGGTTCCTTTAATAATCTGTAATTTTCTTTAAGTTAATATCATACACATTTAAAAGGCAATAAAAAAGTTTGATTTTTGTGCTTTTTAGATATATGAAAAAAGAGAAAAATTGAAAAACGGAGCCGACTTGTGAAAAAATTTATCTTTATATGTATTTTATCATTGCATTTTGCCGCCGCAGCCCTCGCAGAGCCGAACTATGAGGCAGACATCAGCGTTGACATTACCGCCGCAACGGTAACCGAAGCCAAACAGCAGGCAATGTCAAAAGCCGTTCGTGACGGCATAAGCACCATTGTTCAAAATATCAGCACCGCTGAAAGCGCTGAGGAAATAAACAAACTCAATGACAATCAGCTGCAACATTTCATTGACGGTATTATGGTTTTAATGGAAAAATCATCAGACGTGCGTTATATAGCCGATTTGCGTATCACCGTCAATGAAGACATTTTAAAAGCCTATATGGCGGAAAACAACATGCCGCTCATCATCGGCGATGACCTGACCGTTTACATTGCACCGCTGCTGGAAAAAGCTGACGGCACCCTTGATATGTGGAGCAATGAAAACATCTGGCGGCAGGCATTTTTAAACCGTAAAGACATTCAAAAAGGTAATATCAATATCCGCCTGCTCGAAAAAAACCTCGGCAACATCACGGCTGTTGAAACCAACCGCATTTATGACATGGCAGACGGCGAATATAACGAACTGGCGGCATTTAACCGCGCGGACGGTATATATGTCCTCAAATATTCACTGAAAGACAACAAAGTATATATCAAGGCTTTCCCCGACCGCGAAATCAATGAAATTGCCCTGGCAGACGAAACGCCCGAACAGACAATCAACCGTATTCTGCCGTTTATCAAAGATATTCAAAAAGAAAAATCCGCCCAAGAACAAACTCCGATAACAAATGAAAAAATAGACGTGGTTTATACCTATGAAAAACTTTCTGACTGGATATCTTTAAAACATCTGCTGGAAAATTCGCCGCAGGTCAATAATGTCGCCATCGCCTCAATGGGTAACGGCAAAGTCCGTTTTAATTTCATGTTCAACGGAACTTTTGAAAAGCTGCAGGCGCAGTTAGGGCAAAGAGGTTATAATTTAATCTCCAAAGGAGAATACTATGTCATCAATTAATACGCCGAAACAACGCACGGCAAAACCGGCTTCCGTATCAAACCGCAAAACAACCGTTGCGCCGCGCAGCCGTTTTTATGTCAGCCCGTATATGTGGCTGGTCATCTTTTTTGCATTTTTCTACCTTCTTTATATTCTGCGTTCGGTATTAATGCCGTTCGTCGCGGGAATTTTGCTCGCCTACCTTTTGGACCCGATGGTTGACAAACTGCAAAAGCTTAAAATCTCCCGCTTGTGGGCAACCTTGCTCATCTGTTTTCTTGTCATCATAATCGTCCTGCCGGCCATAGGCCTGTTCTTGGGCATGCTGGAAAACCAGCTGTCATTGTTATTGCAGGCAACACCGAAATATCTCGGGTTAATCATGGATAAAGTGCGCCCGATACTGGAAAATCTCTCTGAAAGATTCCCTGATTTGAAAGGCTCCAATATTGAAGAAATGGTGCGCGGCAATATCGGCAACAGCTTAAAAGTCATTGGCAGAGTGTTGGGTGGCCTGCTCTCCAACGGATTCGCGCTGATTAACCTGATTTCTCTGATTTTGATTACGCCGGTAGTAACGTTTTATATGCTTCGCGATTGGGATATCTTTGTCGCGAAGTTTGAAGGGCTTTTGCCGAAGAAATCTAAAAAAAGCATTATGGAAACACTGGGTGAAATCAATGTGATTATTGCCGGCTTCATCCGCGGACAACTAAGCGTCTGCTTGATTTTGGGCTTGTTCTATTCCATCGGCTTAAAGCTGGTCGGTTTGGAACTCGGACTGTTGGTTGGTTTCATTGCCGGTATTATCTCGTTCATCCCCTATGTCGGTTCCATTACCGGATTCGTTCTCGGCTGTGTCTTGGCTTTCGCACAATACGGCGACACAACGCATGTGATGTACGTTATCGGTGTCTTCTTAGCCGGACAATTCTTGGAAGGCAATTTCTTAACGCCCAAACTTGTCGGCGAAAGCGTCGGACTGCATCCTGTCTGGGTAATGTTCGCCTTGCTGGCGGGCGGCGTCTTACTCGGCTTTCTCGGCTTAATGTTGGCGGTACCGCTTGCGGCGATTATCGGCGTGTTAGTGCGCAATGCTATCAAGCGATATAAATTAAGCTCGCTATATCTGGATTAGGAACCGGCAATGGAACGGCAGAGAATTGGAGAAATCTGCGCCAAAGACCTTTGGGCATTTGCGTTCAGATGCTTGGGCAAAATATTATTCCCGATTCTCTTGCTCATGCCGTTCTTTGTGGTGTGGCGGATATTCTTTTACACACCCGAAGATTTTTGGCGCATTGCCCGCTTCGGCACTATCTACATTGTGACAATAACCGCATGGATTTGGCTGACAAGCTCTAAAACAATTTTTGAATATGATGATGAAAAACTCTGCATCATCAAAAAACACTGTTTTCTGTTTGAAACCGGCAAAATACAGATTCCCCTTAATGAAATTAAGCAGATCACCTTTGCGGAAGTGAAAACGGCTAAACGGGAACCGACGAAATTTGAAAAGATATTTCGTTTGAAGCTAATCTATAATCTGATGTACGGTCTGGGCAGATTCTTATTAAATAAAGGAAAAACAACAATCTGCATAACCCACGGCGAACAAACAATTATCATAGACGATATTAAGAAAAACGACGCGCGTTATTTGTATGTGAAAGAATTGCAGAAAACACTGAAAAAGGAAAACAACTGATGCAAAGACAACGATTCGGCAAAGTAAGTATCTGGGCAGGCATCTGGCGGGCGGCTGTTTTCTGCGGGGCAGTCTTCCTCATAATCAGCGCCGGCATCGGCGATAGCGGTATGCTATCTTTTTTGGGAGAAGGGTTGTTTAGAGGAATTGGAATTATTCTTTTGATTTTGCTTGGCATATTTTCACGTTTGGGGACTGTTTTAGAATCTGACGGAACAACTCTTTATATTGTGGAAATATATTATTTTAAAGAGCTGACTTTCCCCACAATCAAAATTGAAGATATTACCCAAATGACATTCGTCGGAAATAAAACCGTATCCGTGATAATTCAACATGGAAACAAACAGTATTGTTTAAAAGTCAAAAAGGGCGGTAAAACCTACAAGTATTTGCTTGGTCTCGCTAATATGAGAGGCATAAATCAGCAGGATGACAAAATCATTGAAGAATTTAAACGCGACCAAACAACCTACCGCACAGGCAAAATGCTTCTTTTCATAATCGCCGCGATTCTAATATGGTTTTATCGCTCGGATATTCTTTTTTATATAATGGTTTTGGGAATGCTTGTTACGCCGCATTAAATGCATTGATTACAGCTCTTTTACCATTCTGACGAAGTTAATACTTTTTTCCTCAAACATATCGCCTTCCTGTACGAAGCCCAGTTTTTCGTAAAAACCGACGACGGAAAGCATCGCGTGCATAACAATTCGCTCATAGCCGATTTCTTTGGCAACCTTCTCGGCATGTTCAATGAGCTTTCTGCCGATACCTTCGCCTTGGTGAACAACATCCACTGCCACCTGCATCACACGGATTTCTTCATTATCCACCGGCACAAGGATTAACCCGCCGATAAGCTCGTCTGTGCTGTTTTCAATACAGCCGATATGCAGAAAAGTCGCTTCCTGCTCGCGGTATGAATCAAGAAATTTTAACCCTAACGGCTGTAACAGGATTCTGTAACGCAAATCCAACAGTTCCTGATAACGGCTTGAACCGAACTCAACATCAATAAATCTAATCATAACAGCCTCCGCAAGCTTTGCCAAATAATTTTATTTTCCTATTTAAGCACATTTTTTGCGTTCATGCAACAGGAAAGTATAAAATCTGTTGCCTTCCGCTAAAATATACTTTATGTATGAAATAAGTTTATAAACAATTAAGGAAAAATAACAAATGCAGGATTTGGCAAAAATCAGAAATTTTGCAATTATCGCCCATATTGACCACGGAAAGTCCACAATCGCCGACCGGATTATTGAAACTTGCGGCGGACTGGAACGCCGCGAAATGACCGAGCAAGTTCTGGATTCCATGGATATTGAGAAAGAGCGCGGCATTACGATTAAGGCGCAAACCGTGCGCCTCAAATATAAAGCCAAAGACGGCGAAGAATACCTGCTTAACCTTATTGACACCCCCGGACATGTTGACTTTTCGTACGAAGTTTCCCGTTCCTTGGCTGCCTGCGAAGGCTCGGTTTTGGTGGTGGACGCCACACAGGGCGTGGAAGCACAAACCCTTGCGAACGTGTATCTGGCGATCGATAATGACCACGAAATTGTTCCTGCGCTGAACAAAGTGGATTTACCCTCTGCCGATGTGGAGAAAGTCAAAAGCCAGATTGAAGACGTTATCGGAATTGATGCAAGCGGTGCCGTTGAAACCTCGGGTAAGACGGGCTTGGGCGTGGATAACCTTCTGGAAGCGATTGTACAGCACCTGCCCGCCCCGAAAGGCGATGTTGACGCCCCGTTAAAAGCCCTGCTTATTGACAGCTGGTACGATTCGTATTTGGGCGTAATTATTCTTGTCCGTATCAAAGACGGTACTTTGCGCAAAAAACAGGTTATCCGCATGATGAGCAACAACGCCGTTTATTCGGTTGATAAAATCGGCGTCTTTACCCCGAAAATGCAGGACGTGGAAGAACTCTCCGCCGGCGAAGTCGGTTTCATCACTGCCAGCATTAAGAGTGTCGGCGATTGCAGCGTCGGCGACACGATTACCGATAATAAACGCCCCTGCGAGCAGGCTCTGCCTGGGTTTAAACCGTCCGTACCCGTGGTTTTCTGCTCCATTTTCCCCGTAGACAGCAGCCAGTATGAAGCCTTAAAAGACGCCCTTGCCAAACTGAAACTGAACGACGCCAGCATAGACTATCAAAACGAAAATTCGGCAGCTCTCGGGCTCGGATTCCGTTGCGGATTCTTAGGACTTTTACATATGGAAATCATTCAGGAACGTATCGGGCGCGAATTTGATTTGGATATTATCACCACCGCACCGTCGGTTGCCTACAAAATAAACCTCACAAAAGGCGAAACGATAATGCTGCATAACCCCGCCGACATGCCTGACCTGTCAACCGTCTCTTCCATTGAAGAACCGATGGTGCGCGCGACGATTCTCGTGCCGGATACTTACCTCGGCGCCGTCCTGAAACTCTGCACCGAACGCCGCGGCGTCCAGCAGGAACTGACATATGTCGGCAGCCGTGCCATGGTGGTTTATCAGATTCCGTTAAATGAAATTGTCTTTGACTTTTATGACCGTTTGAAATCTATCACCAGCGGTTACGCCAGTTTCGACTATGAACTGACAGGCTACGAACAGTCTGATTTGGTAAAAGTACAGATTCTTATCAATGAAGAGCCGGTGGATGCTCTTGCCTTTTTGTGCCATAGGAGCGAAGCCGAGTCGCGCGGGCGTCAGATTTGCGAACGCTTAAAAGACTTAATTCCGCGGCATTTGTTCAAAATCCCGATTCAGGCGGCTATCGGCGGACGCGTCGTTGCACGCGAAACCATTTCTGCCATGCGCAAAGACGTCACGGCCAAATGCTACGGCGGTGATGTTACCCGTAAACGCAAGCTTTTGGATAAACAAAAGAAAGGCAAACAGCGTATGCGCCAGTTCGGCAAGGTGGAAGTCCCGCAGTCTGCGTTTATTGAAGCGCTGCGTATCGGTGATGATTAACTTTATTTCACTTCAAATCGGCGCATAGTATCAGCTTTTGCCAACGCGGCATCTTGCTCCGGATTCGGTAAAAATTTGCCTTTGCGATACAAGGTACGCAAATCCAAAGCATAAATAGCATATAATTGTTTGAATTTCGGCTGGTCAAAATCAGGGTACGGCAACAGCGCCAGCAATTTGCTCAAATCTTTGTGTTGCAAATCACTTGCCGAAAGCGTTTCAATCTTCGGTCCGGACGTTTTATTTTCAACATGCTTTGCCTCTTTTTTGCTGTTCTCGACATTAACAGATTTACCGGCAGTATTTAAAGCTGCCGGCCGGGCTTTTGATGTTGCCGGAATCTTGTTTATACCGGAAGAATCCTTTTTCGCTGCCGCCTTAGATACTGTCGCCGGCTTCCGCATTTTTTTCGACGGTGAAGATAAGACCGTATTAACCGAAACAGGCTCGGTCACACCCTGCTTCGGAGTCGCAGCGGTTTCATTTGAAGATTGTACGGCTCGCGGCATGTCAACGTTGCTTTGAAATGAATTTTTCGGAATAAAAAAAGCATATTGCACCGCATTGCTTTCAGCGAAGGACGGTTTATATGTAAAAAGGCTGGACAACACCAGACAAACCATATAAATATATCTCATAAAACCTCCGAAATAATTGTATTGGAGATAAGTATATATGAAAAAAGTTTTTTTTACCTTAATTTTATGCTGCCTGCTATGCCCGCCGTCATGGGCGGAAAAAAGTCTCAAAAAGTATGAAGAAGAATGCCTGAGCATTATTGACGCACCCAAAGTCAGAGTCACTGCGGCATACGGCAAATTAAAATATGACCATCAGCAGAACGGGGCTTATCTTAAAAGAGAAACGCAGAAAAAATACCGGGAACAAAATACCCGTATGCCCGATGAATTTACCCCCATAGGCCTGACAAAAGTCCGCGACGGTTTTGATTTTAACATGACTGTCAGTCAGATTGACATCAGCAACGGTTATTCCTGCCTGTATCCCGAAGCAATTAATACCCATTTGGGTTACTATAATCCGACAATATATATCATGAAAGGGCTAAAGAAGGATTCGTGTCTGTACAACCTTGCCGTTCGGCATGAAAAAACCCACATGCAGATATACATCGAAGCGCTTGATTATTTTCTGCCCGCGTTCAAAGCCAAAGCGGAAAACCTCTTCCCGGCGTTGGGCGTTAAAATCATCAAACGGAAAAATTCTTTTTCGAGACAAGACGCCGAAGAACTGAATAACCTATATTTAAACACCCTGAAAAACGATGTGGACAAATGGCGCAAAGAAGTGGAAGCAGAACAAATGAAACTGGATTCGGTTGAAAATTACACCATAGAAAACCGCCTCTGCCAAGAATTGGAGAAATAAAAAGAGCCGGAGTTGAAAATCCGACTCATATAAATATAATTTTAGTGCTGAAACACAAACATCAGCAGCCGTAATCACGTTTCAATCCGGCAACGCACTCTTCTATGCCGCGATACGCCGAGTCTATAAAATCCATATCCTTTGCCGAATTGTTCTTATAAAATATGCGAACCGTCGTCATACCTGTTTGTTTGGCAAAGTGCAGATTGGAATAACTGTCATCCACAAAAATGCAGCTTTCGGGCAAAATGCCGATTCTGTCGCAAAGTTTCTGATAAACTTCCGAGCTTTCGTTCTTTTTGTAAACTTCAAAATCTTCAACCGAATAAAACCGGCCTTCAAAAAAATCATATAAGCCGATATGTTTCAGTATCTGCTCACATATATCTTTGGAAGATGTCGAAAAAACATACTGCGGACACTCAAGCGTTTTCAGCTTCTCAGGCAAACCGTCATAGGGCTTAATGGTCCGAACCAGTTCGCTCTTGTAATTATGATACGAAATATAAAGATCCTTATGCGGAATACCATATTCCTGAGCAAATATTTCAAGCCCGTCCCGATATGTCGCATACGATTCCTTGACTTTTTCCGTTGCCGTTGCAAAGTCAAGAGGAATATTGAACTCCTCAATCGCAGCCTTAGCAGTCGCTTCGTTCAGCTTGTTCTTATACTCTTCCGTCTCAAAATACAGCGTATTATCTAAATCCCAAATGATATTATGCAACGAAATACCTCCGCAAAATTTAATCCGTCGAATATAATATATGCAGTTAATCGTGAGGTCAATATTTAAATGGCAAAAAGCTGCAAAACAAAAAATAAAAAAATCATAAAAAGTTGTGAGTAACAGGGTTAATTTTTTTTGCGGGGGTGTTATGGACGCATCAAAAAAAAAAAATCTTTTTATTATTAATATGATATATGAAAATTTAAAATTTTAAGAGCTCAACTCTTGTAAAAAGACAGCATTTTTTTCATTATAAATTCAATCCGAACGCACAAGCGCAAAAAATATTTTTACAATATCTTGTTTGTGTTTACCGTTTGTTAATACTACATCTAGTATGTTGCAGGCGATAGGTTAAAATAGAAACAACTTAAAACGATAAGAAGGGAAAAGCAAAAAATGGCTGATAACGAGTTGCAGATGCCGGCGGTAAAAAAATATAAAATGCCGTTTAAAAGTATAACCAAAAGAGACGGAACGCTTGCTGATTTTGACGGCGAAAAAATTTACAATGCCATTTTACGCGCCGGCGAAATCACCTCGGAATTTAACGCTGACGATGCCTGGCTTTTGACGGCGCAGGTCATGAAAATTTTATCTCATAAATTTGACGAGTCGCTTCCTTCGGTTGAAGACATTCAGGATGTTGTTGAACAGGTTTTGATTTCTGCCAACTATTTCAAAACGGCGAAATCTTACATTTTATACCGTGACAAAAGAAACCGCCTGCGCGGCGACGGCAAAACCGTTATTGACGTTGAAAGTTCCGTTAATGAATATCTGGAAAATCTCGACTGGCGCATTAAAGAAAATGCCAACCAAGGCTATTCCAACGGCGGTTTAATCTTAAACGTATCAGGCAAAGTAACCGCAAACTATTGGTTGTCTCACGTTTACCCGGCAGAAGTAGGCGAAGCGCACCGCAACGGCGATATTCACATTCATGATTTAAGCATGTTGGCTGCCTATTGTGCGGGCTGGTCGCTGAAAAACCTGTTGCGTGAAGGCTTTAACGGTGTCCCGGGAAAAGTTGAAGCCGGTGCTCCGAAACATTTAAGTTCCGCTGTCGGACAAATGGTAAACTTTATGGGTACTTTGCAAAACGAATGGGCCGGCGCACAGGCTTTCTCTTCGGTCGATACCTATCTGGCACCGTATGTCCGTAAAGACAACTTATCATATGAACAGGTTGAACAGAGTATGCAGGAATTGATTTATAACCTGAATGTTCCTTCCCGCTGGGGTTCACAGACTCCGTTCACCAACTTTACGTTTGACTGGGTATGCCCCGAAGACCTGCGCGAGCAGCATCCGATTATTGCCGGCGTTGAACAGGAATTTACTTACGGCGATTTAAGCGCGGAAATGGCAATGATTAATAAAGCCTATATCAACGTTATGATGGGCGGCGATGTTATGGGGCGTCCGTTTACTTTCCCGATTCCGACTTACAATATGACTTGGGATTTCCCGTGGGAAGACGAAAATACCGAACTGCTGTTTGAAATGACGGCAAAATACGGTTTGCCTTATTTCCAAAACTTCCTCAATTCTTCTTTAAAACCGGGGCAGATTCGTTCCATGTGCTGCCGCTTGCAGCTCGATTTAAGAGAATTGCTCGCACGCGGCAACGGTCTATTCGGTTCGGCTGAACAGACAGGATCCGTGGGCGTGGTTACCATTAACTGCGCAAGACTGGGATATGTTTACAAAGGCAATGAAGCAGCTTTGTTTGCCCGCGTTGACGAATTAATGAATATCGCCAGAACATCTTTGGAAATTAAGAGAAAAGTTATCCAACGCCTGATTGATAACGGTTTGTTCCCGTTCACCAAAAGATATTTGGGAACTTTGAGAAACCATTTTTCAACAATCGGTGTAAATGGTATGAATGAAATGATCAGAAACTTCACCAACGATGAACATCACATCGCAGACAAATGGGGTCAGGAATTTGCCGAAAAATTCTTGGATTTCATCCGCGACCGTCTGGTTAAGTTCCAAGAAGAAACAGGACACATGTATAACCTTGAAGCAACTCCGGCAGAAGGTGCCACCACCAGATTTGCCAGAGAAGATAAAAAACGTTTTGTCGGTATTATTCAGGCCGGAACGCCTGATGCGCCGTTCTATACAAACTCTTCCCAGCTGCCGGTAGGTTACACGGATGATCCGTTTGAAGCTTTGGATTTGCAGGCAAGACTGCAGTCCAAATATACGGGAGGTACGGTACTTCACCTGTTTATGAATCAGCGTATTTCCTCTGCAAAAGTTTGTCGTGATTTTGTAAAGAAGGTTTTAGCAAATTACCGTCTGCCATATATCACGATTACACCGACATTTTCCGTTTGTCCGAAACACGGATATATTGCCGGAGAACATGAATTCTGCCCGATTTGCGATAAGGAAAAAAAGGCAGAAAAGCTGAAAAAGCTTGCAAAATTGCAAGAAGTAGTGTAGAATATTATAATTAGTGAAAGGGAGAGATATGAGCAATATCATTAATATCGAAGACGTTAAATTGGACAATTCTGAAAGACAGCGCTGTGAGATTTATACCCGTGTAATGGGATATCTCCGTCCGACAACAGAATTTAATGTCGGCAAAAAGGGCGAATTTAATTCCAGACTCTGCTTCTGCGAAGACAAAGCCGTTATGGGATGCGAAGCGCGCGAATGCATTTGCCATTCTGATGATACAATGAGCTTAGCTGCTGAGTAAGCCATTAATTGAATTAAATTTTCATTTTGAGTGTCAGTATGAACTCTATTAAAATCGGCGGTATTGAGAAATTCAGTATCGTCGATTTTCCTAATCGGATGTCATCTGTTGTCTTTATGCAGGGGTGTCCGTGGCGTTGTCCTTTCTGCCATAATGCGGATTTGCAAAACATAAATGCCGATACGAACATCTCCTGGCAAAAATTTATTGATTTCTTACAACAGCGTAAAGGCGTGCTTGATGCTGTTGTGTTTTCGGGAGGCGAACCTCTGGTACAGGCGGAACTGCCGGATGCTGTTAAAGAAGTCAAAGGTTTGGGCTATGAAATCGGGCTCCACACGGGGGGATACTTACCGCAGAGATTGAAAGAAATCCTGCCGTTGGTGGATTGGATCGGTTTTGATGTCAAAGCGCCGTTGGAAGAAGCGCGCTATAAAGAAATCACCGGCGGCTGTGCAGACGTCCGCAAAGTTTTAGAATCGTTAAAAATGCTTTGCGAGTCGGGTAAAAACTTTGAATGCCGCACCACTTGCGACCCGCGGTTCTTAAATATAAACGACTTATATCAAATTGCCGACAGCCTGAAAGAATTAGGCGTCAAAGAATATTACCTGCAAAAATACCGCCCGATTCCGACAGACATAAACACAACGGACGAACAATGTCTGGCACTTGTCGAAAATGAAAAACTGCTTAAATATCTGCGCAAAAATTTCGAAATATTTGATGTCCGCATTTAGCCGATAAACCTGTTACCATGCATAAACAACACCGGCGTCAATACCGTATGCTTTGTAATCATCGCCAAATGTATAGTTAGCCGAAGTATATGCTGAAAGCGACGGCGTTAAACCGAACTTAGCGCCGATTTCCATCTTCCCGAGTGTCTTATCAACTTCGGATTTTGTCTGCGCCAACCCGGTTATCCTCGTTTTGTCACCTTGGGTAAATGTCCGGATAACCGACGGCTTGGCATAAACTTTTGCTGTCCACCCGTCAATGCAAAACAGATGCTCAACCCGTAACCCCAATTCCGCTTCCATATAATGCATAAGATCAAAATCTACACTCTTACCGACATTGTCCGTAAAGCCGTCAATATCAAGTGTCGTATAATATAATCCCAAGCTTGGTTCAATTATCCACGCATAAGGCAAATAAAACTTTCTCCCCGCCTCTAAACCTGCACCATACAGCATGGCATTTGTCTTTGCCGACGCGATATGGTCATCCGTCTTAATATCAATATCTTGTTTGCCGGCAAAAACGGTTGCCAATAACGACCACTTATTTTTCTCATAAGCATAATATAAACCGCCGGAATAGCTGTTAATATCCAAATCAGAACCTGTCTCGGAATAAAAGTCTCCTTTTCCCGACAACGAATAATCTCCCTGTCTGTATGCACCGAAGATACCGAAACGGTGGTTTCTGTCCACAGCCAAATCAAAACCGGCCGTCACGCCTTTAATTTTAGCCTCCATATCAGATGGCGCATCAATTTCCGCATATGTATAATCAGCGTTAATCCATGCATCTTTACGGTCAACAAAACGTTTGTCACAACATCCCTTATTGCGATTCGCACGCAACCCCGCACTCACTTTATCGCTGATCCCCCTGTTTTGTTCAACAGCAGCCGTCTGCATGGCGGCATAAGCGCCGATTTCCGGTGCATATTCACGCTCATTCTCTTCGCCGCCCAATGCATAATACCAGTTGCTTCCTCCTGTTTCGCCCTGAAAGTTTCTGATTGCCTGCCACATATACGGGCTGCCCTCAACCCGGCTGATTGTAAAAGCCGTATCGCTTTGAACCGTATCATTCGGTGCCCGCACAAATAAACCGAAAGCATCTTTGTCATTATTGAGCTTATCCGTGTTCAGAGAATTTATAATAACCTGTGTTTTCCCGCGCACGTCACCGCTGACATTTATAATACCGTTATTAACCTTATTGTCAGTCTGATTAACTTCAACATCCAGCTTCAAAACGCCGCCGTTGCCGGCATAATTAAATGTATTTATCTCAGCACTTTTCCCCAGATGTAACAGAGAATTTTGTTCCGACTTAAAATTCATTACCCCGTTAACCTGATTATTAACAATAACCTCTCCCGAATTATCTCCTGATATCGCTACCTCATAGGCCTCGCCGTCTATTGCATCGTCAAAAACAAGCTTTCCGCCGTTTCGGGCCGATAAACTCAGTGCACCGTTGTCAATATAGAGCGCATTACTTTGCCCGTTTGCCGTATTACCGCGAAATACGCTGTTCCCGCCGTCTGCCGCAACAGACAGCTTGTTTGCATAAACCGCTCCTCCGCGGGCATCACGGGCAGACACTGCCTTATTATTATAAAAATTGGAATTTACAATCTGCAACGTTTCATCGCTGTCATGATAAATTGCACCGCCTAAAGCTTCCAAATTCCCCGAAACTGCATTACCCGCAAAATCAGCCCTTATCTCCGATATAACGCTGTCATTATAGACAGCCCCGCCGTATGCACCTTTATTTGCCGTTGCCTCATTGCCTAAAAAGCTGCCGTTTACAGTCTTAATAGAACCTTGGTTGGAAATAGCCCCGCCGATAGCGTCTGCATTTCTACCGTTACCGACAGCTTGATTGTTGCTGAAATTTCCCGTGATATGTTCAATAGTCCCCGCAGCATTATCAATCGCACCGCCCCACGCCTGAACGCTTCCGGTTGCACTGTTCCCTGCAAAATTACCGTTAATATTCTTAATTACCGCATTCTTATCATTATTCTGTATGGCACCGCCGTTTGCCTGAATATTCGCCGTAATTTTATTTGCAGCAAAATCGCCTGATATGTCGTCAATTTTCCCCATATTAAAAATACCGCCGCCTTTAACATTGGCACCGTCTCCGCCATTACCGATAAAAGCACCGTTAACTTGCGCAATATGCCCGGACTGCTCATTATACAGCGCGCCGCCCTCTACAAAATCACCATAGGCGGCATTCTCAACAAAATCTCCTGACATACCGTTAATCTCCCCCTTATTGGCCAACGCTCCGCCTTCCACATAAACAATGTTGGAAGTTTCGCTGCGCGCCGTCAGAGAATTGCCGACAAAATCCGTATTTTCTAATTGTAAATTACCCTCATTATAAACTGCACCGCCCTGAATAAAAACACTGGCTCCGTCACCTGTATATTCATACTCATATTGATTATCGCGAAACAGCGTATCCGTTACCGTTTTTCCGTCATCCGAATTTTTTAACGCCAATCCGACCGAAACATTGGCAACACTGCCGTCACCGCTTACTGTTTCATGGTTCGTCAATACATCTCCGTAAACCTTTCCGGTATTTATATCATAATGATAATACTGAGAAACAATCTCTCCATCATCATTTAAGCGGTAATTTTGAAATACGCGGCCGTCAGTATTATTCTCAAATTCTTCTTTTGTAATGCTTTGAAGCGTATATGCCGAGCTTTCCTTTGCCCGAAAAACGCCGGAATTATCAGCCTGTGCTGTTGTCAAACCCATGCATAATACCAAAAACAAAACTTTAACGGCAAACATTATCTTTTCTACCATATAAAAAAAATCTATTTACCTGAAATATAAAAACAACCTGTTAAAATAAGGTTAAAAACACCCAAATCCGCAAACAAACGCCGCGAACTTTTCTGCCACATATTCCCGCACAAAAATAACGCCTGATTTCTCAGGCGCTGTTTTCAACAGATTAAACCGCTTCATTTTTAGACCGCTTACGCAATATCGGATCTAATATCTTTTTACGCAGACGCAACGATTTCGGTGTAACTTCCAATAATTCATCCTGCTGAATATAAGAAAGCGCCTGTTCCAAAGAAAGCTTGCGCGGCGGAATCAAATCAATCGCATCGTCTTTACCGGCAGCACGGATGTTCGTCAGCTGTTTGGACTTTGTCGGGTTCACTTCCAAATCATTGGATTTTGTATGTTCACCGATAATCATGCCGACATAAACCGGACTGTTATGTTCAATAAACATCGGCCCGCGGTCCTGCAGCTTCCACAAAGAATACGCTATCGCCGTGCCGGCTTCGCTGGAAATCAATACCCCGTTACGATGGCTTTCTATCTCACCTTTATACGGTTCATACCCGTAAAACACTCGGTTCATAATACCTGTTCCGCGGGTATCGGTTAAAAAGTCTGAATGATAGCCGATTAAACCGCGTGCAGGCGCATGGAAAATCAAACGGGTCTTATTACCGATTTGCGACGGAATCATTTCCAAAAGCTCGGCCTTGCGCTGACTCAGTTTTTCTACTACCGTACCGGAAAATTCCTCATCCACATCAACCACAACTTCTTCAACCGGCTCAAGCGTATTGCCGTTCTCATCTTTATGCAGCAAAACCCGCGGACGGGATATAGAAAGCTCAAAACCTTCGCGCCGCATCGTTTCAATCAATACACCGAGTTGTAATTCGCCGCGTCCGGCCACTTCAAACGATTCGGAAGTCTCAGAGCGCGAAATTTTTAAAGCAATATTACACTCTGCTTCTTTTTGCAGCCTATCCCAAATCATACGCGACGTTACTTTATCCCCCTCACGCCCTGCCAGAGGAGAATCATTTACCGAAAAGGTCATAGACAGTGTCGGCGGGTCGATCGGTTGCGCCTCAATCGCATCCGTAACCTCCATAGCGCAGATTGTATCCGCCACCGTCCCTTTGACAACCCCGGCAATCGCAACAATATCACCGGCATGTGCCTCATTCAACGCCACGCGTTCCAAGCCTTTGTATGCCATAATTTTGGTAATGCGGGTCCGCTCAATTTCGCCATCCTTATTAATAACCTTAACCGCATCATTAACTCTCAATGTCCCGCTGTGGATTTTACCGGTCAAAATACGTCCGACAAATTTATCTGCTTCCAAAGTCGTTGCCAACATGGAAAAAGGCTTCTCTTTCTCACAAACAGGCTCCGGCACATAAGACAGAATAAGCTCAAACAGCGGGCGCAGATCTTTCTTTTCATCACTCAATTCTTTAACTGCCCAGCCGTTACGCCCCGATGCATATAAGACCGGAAAGTCCAACTGCTCATCATTTGCATCCAAACTGCAAAACAAATCAAAAATTTCATCCAAAACTTCGTCCGGCCTGGCATCCGGCTTATCGGCCTTATTAATCACGACAATCGGTTTTAATCCGATTTTCAAAGCCTTGCCCAACACAAACTTTGTCTGCGGCATCGGCCCTTCTGACGAATCAACAAGCAAAACCACACCGTCTACCATAGATAGAATGCGCTCAACCTCGCCGCCGAAATCCGCGTGTCCCGGAGTATCAACAATATTAATGCTCGTTCCGTTCCAATCAACCGACGTACATTTTGAAAGGATTGTAATACCGCGTTCACGCTCCAAATCATTGCTGTCCATGACGCAGGTTTCAACCTTTTGATTATCCCTGAACGTACCGCTCTGGCGCAACAATCCGTCTACAAGCGTAGTTTTACCGTGGTCAACGTGAGCAATAATAGCAATATTTCTGATACTCATATCTAATTCATTCCTTAAAAAATGCCTTTTAACTGACTAAAAGGCATAACTGACTTAAAATTTATCTTTTTATAGCAAAAAAATTTTAAATAGCAAGCATTTATGACAAAAAAGCGCCGGTCTTTTATAATCCTAACAAAATCCCTGAAAATGCCGACAAAATGATATAAAATATCGGACTTTTTTTATAAAAATACACTAATGCAAAAAATGCCGCCATAAATATGCCGTCGGCATAATTCTTAACACTCAATTGAAACAACTCAAATCCTGCCTGCAATATCAAAGCCGCAACTGCCGGACGAATGGCAGCCATAACCTCACAGACCAGCATATTCTGCGAACAACGACGTAATAACTTGGAAACCCAAATAACAATAATAACCGAAGGGAGCACAAGACCAAACGTTGCAACAATACCTCCGCCGATTCCTGCTGCCTGAAACCCCGCATATGTTGCCATATTCACCCCGACCGGCCCCGGCGTTGACTGCGAAACGGCTATCATGTTCGTCAACTCTTCCGCACTGAACCAATCAAATTTTTTCGTCAAATCAAACAAAAAGGGAATTGTAACCATTCCACCGCCGATGGCAAACAGCCCGATTCTGAAAAACTCATAAAATAAAGTTAAATATATCATTTGAGCCTCATGTACCTGATAAACCCGATGACTGCTGCCAGAATAACTGCCGTGATGGCGGAAATATCTAAAAACAACAGCAGCAAAAGGATAGTACCGAATATCATCACCGGAACTTTCCCTGAAACCGTTTTTTTAAACAAATTGATAACTTCATTTAAAATCAGAGCGATAACACCGATACGAATTCCCGCAAAGGCATGCGCCACATACGCGTTGTCTGAAAGGACATTCAATATTCCCGCCAACGTTAAAATGATAACCAGTGACGGCAGCACCATGGCAAATGTTGCCGTTACCGCCCCCAAAGTGCCTCTTATCTTATATCCCGTAAACGTTGCAACATTCACCGCAATCACACCCGGCGTACATTGCCCGATTGAATAATAGTCAATAAGCTCATTTTCCGTAATATATTTATGTTTCTCAATCAGTTCCTGACGAAAAAGCGGCATCATGGCATACCCGCCGCCGAAAGTAAACAATCCTATCTTAAAAAATGAAACAAAAATTTTCCGATATTCCGACATTGATATTCTTCTGTTGCTGTTTATATTCAAAACTCTCATACAATATAAAACTTAAAAAAAGGTTTTTTTATGATTATAAGTTCAATTTTAGAGCAGGAACTGACTGAAACCCGTGTTGCCCTGACACCGCAAATCGTCAAAAAATTTATTTCCGACGGGCACTCTGTCCTGCTTGAAAACGGATACGGTACTAAAGCCGGATTCACCGAAAATGATTATATTTCTGCCGGGGCAAACATTCTTTCAAACGCAGATGAAATTTTCCCGAAATCGCAGATAATTTTGCAAATTCTGCCGCCGTCGCAGAAAAATTTAGAAAAACTGACCAACGGGCAGACCATAGCTGCTGATTTCCGCAATTTCACCTTTACCGTCATCCCCAAAGATTTAAACATTATCCGATTAGAGCTTGTACCGCGCACATCCGTTGCACAGAGTATTGATATTTTAAGCGCACAAAGCACCGTTCGCGGCTATATGGGAGCAATGTATGCGCTTTACCGCTCACCCCGAATTGCCCCGCAACTCATGACAGCTGCCGCTTCCATAAAAGCGGCTCATGCACTCATCATCGGCACCAGCGTTGCCGGATTGCAGGCGGCAACAATTTTCAAACGCCAGGGCTGCCGTGTAACAATCGTAGATATTAATGAAAAAAGCAAAGAGCTGGCACAATCTGTCGGCGCTTCTTTTGCAATGGCAGATAACAAAGAAGAATTAAACGCGCTTCTGACAGATAAAAATTTCATTTTATCCGCAGCAGCGGCTGCAAACGGAAATTCGCCGCAGATCATCACCAAAGACCAACTCTCTTATTTGGCGGAAGGAGCCGTCATTGTGGATACGACATCTCAAAACATCGGCATTCGAAATGATTATGAAGAAACGCAGCGTTATCATTTCCACCGCAATCTCTATTTTGAACGCTTGGCTCCGCGCACGGCTTCCGTTCTATGGGCAAACAACATGTACAACCTTATTTCGCTGATAACGGAAGATAACCGACATGTAGATTTAAGCCTCAACTATATTTCGCCTATGGTATATACGCCTCGCCCCTCTTATATGCCGCGGCCTCCCGCACCGTTTGACCGCTACCCTGTTAATCAATCGTAGTAAAGGAAACCGGTATGTGTTTATTAAATATTTTCATTCTTTCCTGTTTTATCGGATATTTTGCCATATGGAGCGTCACACCCGTCTTGCATTCACCGCTGATGAGCGTGACAAACGCAATTTCAGGCATTGTGATTATCGGTGCCTTTCAAGCGCTGAACAATGTCCAAACCGACTTTGAAGCGTATTTGCTCTACGCAGCGGTTTTTTTGGCCTCGACTAACATTTTCGGCGGTTTTTACATTTCCGCGCGCATGTTGAATATGTTCAAACCAAAGGAAAAAAAAGATGATTAAAATTTTAACAGCCGCAATATACTCATTATTTATCATTGCCGTTAACAGCCTTTCCGCCCCGCATAAAGCCTATCGCGGCAATATTTTAGCCATGCTGGCTATGGCCGGAACCGTTATTTGGGGATTGCACGACCTAACTCCCGAATATTTTATTCCGGCAGTTTCGGTATTATGCCTCGGGGCATTGGTCGGCATCATCTCTGCCCGTCGGGTCAAAATGCCCGATTTACCGCAAATGGTGGCAATTCTTAACGGTTTGGGAGGATTGGCCGCAGGACTTATAGGCGTCACGGAAACCGTAAATTCACACTATCATCCGCTGCTTTTGATGTTGATAATAAGTATCGGTTTTATAACCTTCACCGGTTCGCTCGCTGCATTTCTCAAACTTGCCGGCATTCGGATCTTTATGAGCAATGAAATCTTACATACGCTCAGTTTGATTATGCTTGTAATAACGGCTGTCAGCGGTTTTTATGCTTACGGCAATGAAGAATATTTGTGGGTATTTATTTCGTTCTTAAGCTTATGGGGATTGCTGTTTATTTTGCCTATCGGCGGAGCGGACATGCCGATTATTATCTCGGTATTAAATTCTTTTTCAGGGTGGAGTACGGTTCTGGTCGGATTCAGCCTGAATAATACACTGCTGATCATCATCGGTACACTGATAGGTGCCAGCGGCACAATCTTATCTCACATCATGACCAAAGCCATGAATCGTAATCTGATGAAAGTTATTTTTTACCCTCCGCAAACCACTTCCGAAAATATAAGCGGCAAACCTCAAACCGTTCATCGCGGAAGTCCGGAAGACGCCGCTTTTCTAATGGAAAACGCCAATAAGGTAATCATCGTCCCCGGTTACGGCATGGCCGCTTCCGGCGCACAGCACGAACTGGCCAACATGGCCAAAATCTTAAAAACAAAATATGGTGTAGATGTTAAATTTGCCATCCACCCCGTTGCCGGCAGAATGCCCGGACATATGAACGTCCTTTTGGCAGAGGCAGATATTAATCCTGATGATGTTTTTGAGCTTAAAGACATCAATCAGGAATTTCAAACCGCAGATGTTGCCTATGTTATCGGCGCAAACGATACCACCAATCCGCTTGCCAAAACAAAAACCGACAGTCCGATATACCAAATGCCTATTTTGGAAGTAGAACAAGCCAAACGTGTCCTGTTTGTCAAACGTTCTCTTGCCGCCGGCTATTCAGGCATAGATAACCCGCTGTTTTATGCCGACAACACGCTGATGCTTTTAGGCGATGCCAAAGAAGTCACCAAACAAATCGTCGCCGACCTTGAAGAATAAAGATTGAACAACAAAAAATATCTATGTCCGAAAATGGCAAGACTTTTTAAAAGATTTGCTTTTATAATATAAAAAAAACAAATCCGACGAACTGATAGTATGAACGATACAAACGACAAAATATGGTATGACGCTTTTAAACGCAAAGACGCGCTATATGACGGGCGCGTTTTTGTCGGTGTAAAATCAACCGGAATTTATTGCCGTCCGGTCTGCAAAGCCAGAATGCCCAAACCCGAAAATTGCGTTTTTTATACCTCTGCCGCCGCGGCGGAAGCTGACGGATTCCGTCCTTGCTTGACATGCCGCCCTGAATTGGCACCGGGACTGGCTCCCGTTGATGCGGCAACAAACTTGGCTTATAAAGCTGCCCGCATAATTGAAGAAAACTGTACCGAAGGAGAAAGCCTTCCCCAAATTTCTCAAAGATTAAACTGCTCAGACCGCCACCTGCGCCGCGCTTTCACGGCAGAGTTTCACATAACGCCCGTGCAATATATGCAAACCTGTAAATTGCTGCTTGCCAAAAATCTGTTGATGAATTCAACCCTGTCGGTTCTTGACATTGCAATGGCTTCCGGTTTCGGCTCGCTTCGGCATTTCAACACCGTTTTCAAAGAAAAATATCATTTGCCCCCGTCATCTTTGCGCAAATCGTCACCGTCGAAAAAGCAAACCGATACAATAACCGTGTTTTTAGACTACCGCCCGCCTTATGGGTGGGAAAAACTGCTTGCATTTTTCGCTCAACGCGCCATCCCCGGCGTTGAAACAGTTAAAAATAACGAATATTGGCGAACCGTAAATCTCAAAACAGCTGACAAAACAGAATTTTCCGGCTGGTTGAAAGTCGGCAATATTCCGAATAAAAACAGATTATCCGTCAGCATTTCAACTTCGTTGCTGCCGGTACTCTCCCAAATATTGACACGCATCCGCACAATGTTTGATTTATATTGCAATCCCCAAATCATTTACGAAAACCTGAAATTTATGAATAATATCAAACCTGATTTATGCATTCCAGGCACAAGACTCCCCGGCTGTTTTAACATTTTTGAAATGGCCGTCAGAACAATTTTGGGACAACAGATAACCATAAAAGCGGCCCAAACGTTAATAACGCGTTTCACAAACCGATTCGGCACACCCATACAAACCGGCATTAACGGACTGTCACATACTTTTCCGCCTCCTGAAATGATAGCCGCTCTGAAAGAGCCTGTTGACGAAATTTTAGGACCATTGGGCATCACCAAAACACGAGCACGGGCAATTAAACTTTTAGCCGAAGCATTAGTCTGTAATGATATAAATTTAACCTATTGCGCAAGTCCCGAAGGTGAAATTAAAAAACTTTTGGCTCTTCCCGGCATTGGTCCGTGGACGGCTGAATATCTCGCAATGAGGGCTATGAACTGGCCTGACGCTTTCTTAAGCACTGATTACGGTGTCAAAAAAGCGCTGGAACCTTTATCCAACAAAGAAATAACAGCCTTAAAAGAAAAATTTCGCCCTTACGGCAGCTATGCCACAATTAACCTCTGGAACTCATTATAAGGAACCTAACAATGTTTTACAAAACAACCTATAATTCTCCTATCGGCAATATAACCCTTTGCGCCGATGTCCATAACCTTGTCGGGCTATGGATTAACGGGCAAAAATATTTTGAAGACACCGTAAATGAAGAAATGCACCCCAAAGATGACCTTTCAGTATTTCAGCAGACAAAAGAATGGCTGAACCGCTATTTCAAAGGCGAAAAGCCCGAAATTTCCGAACTCCCGCTCGCGCCGATAGGAAACGAATTCCGGCAGGCGGTTTGGAAAATTCTTTGCGAAATTCCATACGGCGAAGTAATAACCTACGGCAGTATTGCCCAAAAAATTGCCGCGCAGCGCGGAATAAGCCGAATGTCTGCCCAAGCTGTCGGCGGTGCTGTCGGTCACAACCCCATATCTATCATCATCCCCTGCCACAGGGTCGTCGGAACAAACGGCAGTTTAACGGGCTATTCCGGCGGCATAAACCTGAAAATCAAACTTCTTGAACACGAAAAAGTTAAAATGGAGGGCTTCTTCGTTCCTAAAAAGAGCACCGCGCCCTAATCTTAAAGGAGAAATTTTATGATTTCAGAAATCCAAAAAGAAAAAGCCCGTATTTTTCAAAACCTGCATAAAAACAATAAATTGTTTATCCTACCGGGAGCTTGGAGCATTGGAAGCGCATATATTTTTGAAAAACAAGGTTTTTCCGCTGTCGGAACCTCCAGCGCGGGAATCGCTTACAATCTCGGATATCCGGACGGTGAAGCAATTTCACTTGATGATTATGTTTGGATAATTGAAAAAATGGCAAAACGCCTGACCATTCCTCTCTCTGTTGATTTTGAACGTGGATATGCTGAAACGCCGTTTGAAGTTAAAGAAAATGCCAAACGCCTATTATATGCCGGAGCCGTCGGCTTTAATATTGAAGACGGAGTTCCTGAAAATAACACTATTTCTCCACTGGATGTCCAACTTGCCAAAATCAAGGCTCTTGTTGAACTAAAAAAAGAACTGGATATTGATTTTGTTATTAACGCACGCACCTGCACATACTGGTTAAATATTGCAAATGAAAACACAAAACTAAAAACAGCCATTGAACGCGGCAATGCTTTTGCAGATGTCGGCGCTGACTGTATTTTTATTCCCGGTGCACTAAATGAACAAACAGTTAGTCAACTTGTTCGTAATATCAAAGCACCTCTGAATATCATACTAAACAATACTTTCAATGATTACAAAAAATTGGAAAACATAGGTGTCAGAAGATTAAGCGGCGGCTCATCTCTTGCTCGTTATATAACAGACAACACCATTTTAAAAGCAACACAACTTCTTAACGGAAATGTCAACGAAATACTAAAAACCGAGCTATCCTATCAACGGGCAAACGATTATTTCTTCGCCAAATACGACATTCCCGCAAGGTAAGTGTTAAACAACACCCGCACCACATAGCGTTTTTCCAAACGGGCAAATTCTTTCTCGGTAGTCAAAAGCGAACTCAGCGCGAACACGGCAATAAACAGCACCTCCGTTGAAACTTTGCGCTCCCCCGTCGGCACTTTCACAAATAATTTGTGCAGATTATGTTCCAAAAGCTGCACAATCTTGATTATACGCCGAAGATAAAACAACTCAAAATCCGCCATCACGCTCGCAAAATGAAAATTATACAGCGTAAACCACAAATTTTTATTTTCCAAAACAAAATCGACATATTTCTCAAGCAGATGGTTCAGATTAATATACGCATCCGAACCGAACTCTGCCGTTAATAACCGCTGATACAGTTCATCAAGCGTCTGGCAGTTCTCCCACATCACCAGAATATCCATACTCTTAAACTGATTGTAAATCGTCCCTACGGAATATCCGGAATAATCCGCAAGCTTGCGCGCTGTCAGATACTCGAACCCTTTGTCGGCAATAAGTTCACGCGCCTTAACAATCAAATCCACCCGAATTTCTTCTTTTGTTTTCGCTGTTTTCATCCCATCACCGTTTCTTATTAATTTTGATTGCAGAATATAGTAGTTTTGAACACTGTTCAAGTTTTTTTTATAAAAAATTTAACTATTTTATCTTAAAACAAAATAAATAAAAACGAATCAAAGGAACTTAAAATGGCTAGAATAGGATTTTGTGCAATTGCCGGAAGCGGAATGAGCGCATTGGCACAAATATTAAAGCACCGAAATAATGATGTCTGCGGCACAGACCGCAGTTTTGACCAAGGCAAAGAACAAAAAAACAAACACGCGCTTGAAAGCATCGGCATCCGCATTTTCCCGCAGGACGGTTCAATGCTTGATAACGATTTTACGGTTCTTTATGCTTCCACAGCCGTAGAAGATACCATACCTGACATTAAGCGCGCTAAAGAATTAGGCATTCCCGTCAAACGCCGCTCAGACCTGTTGGCCGAGATTTTCGGCTCATACAAATACAACATTGCTGTCGGCGGCACCAGCGGTAAATCAACCGTAACCGCCATGATAGGCTATATCTTGGATAAAGCCGCTCAAAAACCTTTGGTCATTAACGGCGCACTGCTCAAAAATTACGAAAGCCTCCCCGGCATACCGAACATTATATATAACAACGGCGAACACTGCGTAATTGAAGCTGATGAAAGTGACGGCTCTATTGAGAAATACAACCCGTATATATCTGTTGTTAATAATATTTCGCTTGACCACAAATCTATCGACGAACTGAAAAAGCTGTTCGGCGATTTTATCCGAAAAGCGAAAGCCGGTGCCGTCATCAATAAAGATTGTTCAAACAGTGCGGATTTATTAACGCTTAATCCGCACACCGTCACATTCAGCATTAAAGATAATACCGCTGATTTTTACGCCGAAAACATTACCGCTGCGCCGGACGGTACAACCTATACATTCCGCGGTCAATCCTATTCATTAAAGCTCATCGGCGCTTTTAACGTTCTGAATGCCATGTCTGCCGTAGCCTGCTGCTCGCTGCTCGGCATTTCTCCCGAAACTGCCTGCACTATCCTGCAAGGCTTCTTGGGAACAAAGCGCCGGTTAGAAGTGCTGGGAAACGTTAACAACATCACGGTCATTGATGATTTCGCTCATAATCCGGATAAAGTCAACGCCTCTATGTCCGCCCTGAAAAGTTATCCGGGAAGAGTGCTCGTTATGTTCCAGCCTCACGGCTTCGCCCCGATGCGCCTGATGGGAAAAGAAATAATCGACAGCTTTGCCCGTCATATGTCCCCTGATGACATCCTGCTTTTACCCGAAATATTCTTCAACGGCGGTACCGTTGTCCGTGATATTTCATCAAAAGATTTAGCTGAGTATGCCAACAAACACAAAGCGCACGCCGAGTTTTTTGCAACACGCGAAGAACTGAAACAATATATTTTGCAAACCGCAAAACCGCATGACCGTATTGTCCTTATGGGCGCACGTGACAATACTATCACCGATTTAGGATTTGAACTGTTGGAGAAATTAACATGAGCTTACTCAACCGCGAAGATACTGTCGGCATTATAGCGCCTTCCGCCGGATTAAACGGCAAAGAGTTACAGCCTGTCATAAATTTCTTTCATAGATTGGGATTACAAGTCAAAACGGCAAACAATCTCAAACAAGGATATCGCTATATGGCAGGATCAGACGCGGAACGCGCTGTCTCAGTCAACCAAATGTTTGCAGATAATGAAGTAAAAGCGTTATTTTGTCTGCGTGGCGGTGCCGGTTCCACGCGCATTTTAAACCTGCTTGATTATAATCTTATCAAATACAACCCCAAACCGATTATCGGATTAAGCGATTCCACCGCCCTGCAAAACGCAGTTATTGCCAAAACCGGGAATCCCTGTTTAACCGGTTTTTTGCCTCTGTATGACTTAGCTGACAATACCATCAACAAAACAACCGAAACTTCTCTACAAGAAGCCTTGTTTTCCGACAAACATCAAATCCGATCCGGCACCTGCCTGAATGCCGGCAAAACCCAAGGCACTGTTATCGGCGGCTGTTTGAGTGTTTTGTGTTATCTTTGCGGCACGCCTTATTTCGCTGATTTAAAAGACAAAATCCTTCTTTTGGAAGATGTAGGTGAAAAAACTTATAAAATTGACCTGATGCTTAACCAGTTAAAACAGCAAAAAAATTTTAACAAACTGAAAGGCGTAATCTTCGGTCAATTCACAAACTGTATTACCGCAGATACCGAGGACGGCACGGTTGAAGACTGTATAAATGATTTCACCATTGGATTAAACATCCCGATAATCAAAGATTTTGCATACGGGCACATTCCCGCGCGACATATCATTCCGCTGGGGCTGCCGGTCAAACTGACCTCCGCTGAAAATGAATGCTCCATCAGCTGGTAACAACCGATAAAACCTGCTGTAAATTCTGTAAATCCAATTTATAAATAAGCGAAGCATATCTCTGCACGGCCAACCACCCGCCGCTGTTAAACGCCGCAATTGCCGAACAGGTAAACAAATTCGCTCCCGGCAAAAACAACCAGCAAAACAAGAAACCTACCTCTTTGAAATCCGGCTGCTGCCCGTGAATTTGTATGGCAATACTCTCAATATGATAAGCAAAAAAGTACCCGAAAACACCGTTCACCCATAAAGAATCAGGCAGCCTGCCGGCAAAAAATGTCGCAAACATCATGAGAAAAAATAAAAACAGCGGAAAGAAATACGGCGCAATAACAATCAGCCAGTTTCCCTTGCCCTTAAAACCCATGGCTCCGCCGGATTCATCCATATTCAAATGAATATGCACCACTTTATGAAATGTCAGTAAGGCAAAAAAGATATGCGTAAACTCATGCGCCAAAATCTGCATGGAAGCATTTGACCGCGCTGAAGCCATAATCTTTATCGCCAGATATGCAAACAAGCCGCCCGCAAATGCAAAAAATTTTGCCTGCCCCCAATTAAAATATTGCAATGCTTGTATAAGCGCCGGCAAAGATAAGAACGCCGATAACGCCGCAGGCCACTTTAACAGGCCTAATAACAAATCCATTAAACGAGCCATAATACTGTCCTTCTTATTGTAATATAAAAATTATATTTATTTTTTTCAAACAAAATTTCCGCCTATTGGAAAACCGTTATTCATGGCTATATATAATCCACCCCGACGAGGAGAAATTAAAGTTAATGTTTTTTGAAAGGGAAATAAATGGTTGAATACAGAAATACGCGCGGCACTGTTGACACAGATGAAACCCGCGATAATTATACCAACGATTACTATAACAACGGTCATTATGATTGCGAATGCTGCCATTGCAAAAAAATCTTTATGATTTTGGTTCTGCTGATTCTTGTTTTTATCGCAGGCATCATGGTCGGCAATTGCGGACGCTGCCGTTATGCTGATAACTTTTACTACGGCCAGCAGCAGTATGCCCGTACCAACAGTATGGCCGCTAAAAAATATCATCGCGGCATGCAGGAAATCGCTCCGAACCCGACAATTGCCCGTAACGCAAACCGTGCATATCCGAACAATCAGTTAGGCGGCTTTATCGTAGAAATTGACGATGCGGATTAAATTCTTCTTAATTCAGTTCAAGGCAGACGATCGTCTGCCTTTTTTATTATAAGCTTGACAAAAAATTGTTTCATTGCCATAAAATAACCATAAAACAAATTATTATTCACAATTAAAATCCCGATTATTATGAAAGCAATGTACATTGGGTCTTTTGATCCGTTTACGTTAGGGCACTTAAGTATTGTCGACAAAGCGCTTGTAAAATATGACGAACTCCTTATCTGCATTGGCAAAAACGATGCCAAAACCCCGATGTTTACGGCAGAAGAACGCAAAAGGTTTATTGAGCTTGCAGTGGCCGACCACCCGCGCGCCAAAGACATCAGCGTCATCACGAGCGATGAACTGACCGTTGACATCGCCCGCCGGAATAATGTTAATTTCCTTATCCGCGGCGTCCGTTCCGAGCTTGACATGCTTAGTGAAGAACCGCTGGCGGAAACCAACCGTTTTTTTGCCGCCCAACAAGGATTTGAGCTGAAAACGGTTTTTGTTACACAGGAAGACGCATTCCTAAAAACCGTCTCCTCAAGTCTGGTCAGAACGCTTTTGAAGATGAAAAAATACACCGCTGCCGCACGCTGCCTGCCGTCAGGCATTGCCCAAACAATTATTGCCGCAGAGCTTAAAGATATGTTTTGCAAAACATTCATTACCCCTCATTGGGCTGAAAAGCTCTGGAAAGATGTTGTTAAGGCATACTCCGCGCGACCGTATCACAATTTCGTGCATCTGGCTTACATGTTTGACATGCTTAATCTGTACCTGGAAAAACAACAGTTTTTTCCTCGGCGCCCGGAAATGAATTTGGCAATTTTGATGCATGACATCGTGTATAAGCCAAACAAAAATCAGACATCTCCTTATCATAACGAAGAAGCTTCGGCCGCTCTCGCTCGCGAATGGATAGAAAGGTACAACTGTAAAAACATCTGGACCACAGCTGTTTTAGAGCTGATTATGGCGACAACGCATGACGACGCTTATCTGATAGACGACCATTGGCAATGTACTCAACTGATTGCCGATTTGGATCTCAGCATTCTCGGTACGGCTGATGCCGTAACATGGAAGCAATACTGCGACGGCATCCGTAAGGAATATGCCGCTTTTTCTGACAAACAATACAAACAGGGACGTCTTAAATTCCTGTCCGCATTGTTGGAAAAAGAACATATCTTTCACACCGCATTCTTCCGTGAAATGCTTGAAAAGCAAGCCCGTATCAACATTGCAGATGAAATCAGACGTTTACAGAACAACACCTGACTTTAAAGCCGCCCCTCATCCGGGGAGCGGCTTTTTTTAATGTAAAATTCATTATTGACAAAAATACAACATATTCTATATTGGTCTTAATCAAAAATTATTATCTCATTATTCTAACACATTAAATTATGAAAAAACAAAGAAAAGTACCTGCAAAGCTCTTCCTTGGCATGGCACTGGTCGCGATTCTGACATGTCTTCTGAGCGCTTGTCAATCGGAAGAAGAAAAAATCTACGCCATCTTTCGTAGAGAGATAGGGAAAGACAAAAACATCCCCGAAGAGCTGAAAGCCGAAATCTGCATGATGACGCTGTCGGACTTCATCCTGAAAAACCCGCTCAAACGGGAAACCCTGCGTTTGGAAACAGAATCGGCAGTCCTTCAAGCCTCCGGTGACGGCATCTGGAAAGCCCTGGAACAACGAAAAGAAGCAAAACTGCAACCCGTTCGCGAAAAATATCGGGACAAAACCCGAATATTGCGTATCAAACGGATTTGGCTGAACGGGGAAACCCTCCCGTGGACATATGAATCCTGGATGATGGTTTCTTACAGTTTTCGCGGCAGCTACCATGGAAGCCGATACGGCGGATCTGTTTCAGGAAGCATCACGCCGAACATTCATGGCGGAGCTGATTACACAGGCGACAACAAGCTGGACTACATCAACGTTGTCTTCTCGGATAACAGCTATAAACGCTTTCTGATAAAGGACAATCCCGAATGGCTGTTGGCGCGTGTCGGTGAAACCGTAAAAGTAACCTATACCGTTAACGACTATCACGTCGGCACGGATGTCGGCAGAGTGCTCCATATAGAGCCCTTTGATTTGTTGGTAAATTTTTCGTACACTCCATTGTTTAAATAAAAAATTATGAAACTTAATTTTTTTATTCCTGCAATCATTGCGGCCTTCTGCATAATGATGAACTCATGCAGTTCCAAACCGCCGATGCAACCCGAAGCACGAATCGAATTTCGGAACAACGCGTTCGCCTGGAAAGAACAATACGTTTTAGCAGCAGCAAAAAAAGAGTCTTTGCAAAAACGCTTGGCTTTGCAGCAGCAGATAGCCGAAAACTGGGCTCCGTTTGCCGATACCGCGCTTAACATCATCCGCCGAAAAGAAATCGTTTACGTCAAACGCATGGCTTCTTCATCCATAATGAACAACCCCGCGTTTTACCAAAAACGATATTCCGGCAATACGGTTACCGAAAAAGGCAAAGGTGCTGATAATGAAGACATTGTCATGATTTACCTGAGTGACGGGACAATCATCAAGTCTTCTCCGAGAAGCAGCCCCGAATGGCTCGGCGTCGTATGCGGTGAAAAAGTGCTTAAAACAACAGGTGCGAAACTGAACGCGGTTAAATTTCAGAAGCTCAGATATTACGCCGCAAGAGATACCTTAACCCATTGCAGCGGCCACTACTATTCTGCCTTGAATGAGTTCGACTTTTATTGCAGATATCCGTCGACACGTGAATTCAGTGCATCGACGGATTTTGAATTCGTTGAATACACCACTTATCAGCCTTTGTTTTCAAAGTAGCTCTATCCCCCGAAATTTTTTCGGGGGATTTTTTTATGAAAAATAAATTGACAAAAAAATTGTCCTATGTCATAATGCACCGAAACAAAACAAAAGAGAAAATATGATTGCTCAAATAAAATATACAGCTTTGCGCTGCCGCAGACTGAGAATGCGACGATGATTTATCTGAATTGATACAGATAAACAGTCGCAGGATTTGAGTTGTTCTCAAATCTTTTTTTATAACCTTTTTACGGAATCGCAAAATGAGCAAAAAACATTTAACAGTCAAAAAACTAAACGCCTCTAACCTTCAAAACGTCATGTCCCTGCAAGAACGGATTATTAACGGGCTCCATCCTGATGAGCAGCATTTCATTCTGCACAGAACGGACGCAGACTACATGAAATCTTTAACCGGCACAAGCTCAAACATGCTTGGCGTTTTTGACGAAGATAAACTGATTGCCCAAGCCGTCTACGGTATGCCGCATAACGGCGAAGCAAGAGATATGCCTGAATTCAAGCCGGATACGCCCAACGACGAACTTGTTATTTATGAGGCCATTTTGGTGGACCCTGCTTATCGGGGCAGCAGCCTGATGAAACGGATGCTGGAATATATCGAATCTCACGCGCTGGATAACGGCAGAAAACATTCAATCATCCAGATTGCCGTTGACAATCCGGCCAGCTGGATAAATGCTCTGCATCACGGAATGACCATTACCAAAGTGGATTTGGATCCCTTTGACGGTGTTAAAGTGATATATCTGGAAAAAGAAATCGCCGCTTCACAAACCCAAACGCCCGTTGCTTTGCCGAAACAAACATACAGCATGTATCTGGGCGACAACATTCATGCCAAAATCCCAAGCCTGTTTACCAAAATGCAATACCTCATCAACAAAGGTTTCCACGGGATCAGCTTAAACAAAGAAACCAAGAGCCTGATTTGGCAGAAAGAAGAAGAGCCTGTTTGCTTAATGGATATGGGATTTATCGCTCAACAACAGCGGATGTCTTCATATAAAAGCTTATAGTCTGCGCTTGCCGAAGTAGTACCACTCCGCCCCGATTTCCGCATTCAAATTAGGAAGCAGGATATATCCGTCTGCCGGCGCCGTTAAAACTTCGCCGTCATCATAACGTGCAATTTCTTCCCCTTTGGCAACGGTATCCAAGTGTTTATAATCGCGGCAAAGTTCTCCTGCCCGCTTTTTAACGACATAGTTTTGCATTAAAATATGCGTTTTCTTCCGCTTCTCCGGCAAATCAGCAGCAATCATACCAAATTGGGCCAATGTGCTGATAATCGCTGAATAGGCTAAATCAACAGCTGCCGCAGATTTATGATAACCGCATTCAACCGTCGTACCGCTCTTACCGTATGTATGCGCGCACCGTTCGGTTGAGTAGTCCTCAATCTCTCCCTGCCCGTCATAAATATCCGGCCAGCCTTCAAGCACATAGTCAACCGCCAGCCCGTCAATCAGCCGCTTGTTATTCTCATCCGGATAATCGCAAAAAGCAAAAGGCACATCGCCCTCACAATGCGTCGAGTGCAAATCAAGCATAACAGCGCAGTCTTTAATCAGCGGACAGATTTCATTGGCAAGCCGTTGTTCATACGTTTTCGGCTCCGCATGTTCCGTCATCACCCGGTTCAGATTTTCGTCAATCTGCCGCACATCGCGCTTATATGCCTCCGGATTACAAATCGGAACAACCGTCAGTTTGCCGCTTTTTAAAATGATTTTATCCTCATTGATTTCTCTAATCAAACGCTTCAAAGCATTCGTTCCGGCAGTTTCATTACCGTGCACTGCCGCCAATATCAGCAAATTGATTCCGCCGGTTTCCGAATCAAACTCATATTTTTCAATCATTCCGCCAACACCTCAATAAATTTTTTATATCGCTCGGCATACTGCCCTTCATATTTGCCCGAAATTTCCACCAGTGATTTTTGCTCTTTAAAACGATTCAGCAGAGTTTCGTCAGTTTTGACAGATAAAACTTCCTCAGTCTCGTCATATTCGGTATAAAGCCGGATAAACTGTACTTGCAAATCACATGCTTTAATCTCATCATAATATACCTTAGCCAGCTTAAAACGCACCGGCTCCTCAAGCGATTTGCCGTTCAAATAATGTGCAACAGTCACCTGTCGGATAAACTCCATAATCAAAATCGGCGAAAATAGTGCCTCGCCGCTGTTCTCTTTTATCATTTCAGCACCTCATAAATTACTGTCAGTTTATACATGCCTTTCATAAGAGTAAAGCAAAAACCAATCTCATAAACAAAAAGCGCCTGCAACCGCAGACGCCTTTTATAAAATCATTAGCTGACAGCTTATTTGCCGCAAGGAGCAACGATTTCAGAAAGTGACAAAACGCCCAACAAATAATCATTGGTGCAAACTTTTTGGCCGCCGATAGTACCGCGGGTACCTGTGCAGGCAGATAAAGCCAATAAAACAACGAGAACAGCTAATTTTTTCATTTTAAAGTCCTTTCTAAAAGTTCAATATGAATATAACAGCTATAGGTTATACCGGATTCAGAAAATGTCAAAAAAATATTATATAAAATATTATTCAGAGCATAACTTAAAATTTAAACGCTGTTTCAATAATCTACTTTTTTGCCAGTACATAACTGTCGTCAATTCGCCGATAAATTTCTTCAAAACCGACTGTCCCGTCCAAACAAATTGTTATCCAGTGTTTTTTATTCATATGATACGCCGGAAAATATTTTTCCCCGTCAATAAGCCGCCCGATTTCTTCCGGCGTTGCTCGCAAATCAATAACTTCAATTTTATCACTGCCGTCCAAACCGATTTTGTTTCTTGCCACAGTCAAAACTGCCCCGTACCACTTTTTATTATCTTTTCGTCTGAAGACGGCATTATCAGGAAATTTTTCCCATAAATATTCAAATTCATTGCCATATTTATGCAAAACGTATTCCTGAATAAGTCCTGCCAAACGGCTTTTAAAAACAACCTGTTTGCCGCACTTCTCGGCAATTTCCTGAAACACTTCATCACATGCCGATCGTACTTTCCCGACAAAAGTACCCTCGGCGGCAGATTTCACCAAACAATAAATTTCGCCGGTTTCTATATCCCAAACATCCCAGTCAGCTTTGCCGTTTTTATCAATCATTATTTTCAGCTCAAACATGCCCTGCATTATCCGCCGCACATAGCAAAATTTATCCGCATGTTGCACAAAACCGAACGCAATAAGCTTATCTTTATCAAAAATATATTGATTCAGTTCCATTACTCACTTAACCTCTGACTGCCGGCCTTTTGCCGCACGGCTGATTTTATCTGTATATTCACACCGCCCTGACACAGGTTTTGCAACAACGCCGCAAACAATATGCTTTTCCTTCACCTCCGGCAATTCCCAAACGCGGTTCTCCAGTTTATACCGCGCCAAATCCGCAAACAGCCGCGCCTCCATGTAATCTCCGAAAACCGAATTGCGGATAACCGGCTCTGCCGAAAAACGTTCCCGCAACCTTGCAAACCGACCGGCATGCTCCGGCAAAACATACCCCTTGCCTTTAAGCAACAACTCAAAACTTTCTTTCACTACCGGATTTTTCCACCCGCCGCCGAATAAAATCATCTCATGAGGCACACAGATATTTTCCGGCACCACCGTCAACGCCTGTACGGCAATATAGGCGGCAAAATATTCAAAAGTACGGATGGCATCTTCAAAAGAAACTCCTTTCTGTCTGACATATTCAAATATTTCTTTTTTATGATAATACGCCGGGTCGCCTGATTTCGGCAACGGTATTTCATAATATTTCCGCCCGAAGTTAAACAATTCCTGCAACAGTTCTTTGTCAAGCCTCCCTTTGCGACCGTACTTGCCGTCAACGTCATAAGCATCGTCCGTATACTGCCGGATATAATTGTCTGTATATTCATTAAACGGTCCGGCGTCTGCACCAATCAGCACAGTCCCGTTAGAAATCAGCGCAAAATTGGAAGTATTCCCCCCGTTATAATAGCAGCCGTCCCCCTCTGTCTTTGCAATATGCGCATTATGCGGCGGCGCCAAAGGCGCTCCTTCAAATCCCGCCATCAGAAAATCGGAACGGAAATCATAAACAACCGGAATTCCCGTCAAATCCGCAAGCATTTGCCCTGAACCTATTTGCAATGTATACGGCTGTGTCCCCTCCGACAATGCTTTTGACGGCGGATTATGGTCTAACGTCTTACCATGAAACCCTATCGCATCAATGCTTGCCTTATCAATCCCGTTTTGCACGCACATCTCGTTAATACACTCAGCAATCTGCCGTACATAATCATCATGAACAATGTTAAACTCCGGAAGCGCTTCTATTTCTTCCCGTGTTTTATTATACACCCGCACCCGCAAGGCTTCAATTCGCTCCTGCATGCCTTTTGCATAAGGCTTTGTATAACTGCAAATATCCGTCATCTTATTGCCGTTAAACTCGGTCAGCACCAGATCTGCCGCATCCATGGAGTTCCCCGTCATGTTCCCGATAATCCGATATTTTGCCATAGGATTTTCCTTATTAATTATTTATGATACAATCCATATTATTCGCTTTCTCTTAACGTTAGGTAAACAGAAAGTTTAAAAATAAAAAAAGTTTTAACGTAAAAAATTAAGACAAATTCCAGTACATATACTTTTTAAAAAGTTAGAAAAAACAGAAAATTTAATTTTAATTACTTTTTTCACTTGACAAAAAACTTTGCATCTGCTAAAACTCACAAATAAGTTAATGACAGAGGAAAAAAAACATGAACGACATTTTTGATCTCACATCTCTTGATGATGTCCCCTCCAGAGTAAAAGTGGATATAAATATAGACTCATTCACCTCAAGGATGCTGGAACTGTTTGAAATTGCCAATCGTCCGTTAAGCATAGATGAGCTGACCGTAGGATATTATCGCAAGTTTAAAGATGTGGATAAAGAAGGAAAAACCAAAAGGCAAATTGCCGTTAAAGTATACAGCATGTCAAAAGAAAAAAATGCCAAAATACGCAACGTTGAAGGGAAAAAAGGCATATATGAATTAATACCGTAAAACCAATATTTCCCGCAAAAAGAATTGGCGGCAGAAGTTGTGTCCGTTTGCTGCCGCCGTTTTATAAATAACCGAAATTACTTATGCAATGTTTATTATATCAGGTTATTTTATAAAATCAACCCTCAAACGGACATAACCTAAACAGGAGAACGGAAATGGCTGAAAAAAGACCTGTTTCCAAGGGTTTCCGGTTGTGTTTTATATCAATATTCAGTCTCAATTTAACTGAATGTTGTTTGATAAAAACAATAAAAAAAGTATATCACTTTTTGACATCTTAGAAATAACCCGGTAAGGACAGCAAACGCTGTCCTTATTTTTTTATTTCTGCAAACATCAGACATAATAAATATTTTTTCCATTCTTAATGCATAATAAAAACATTTATACCGCTTATCAATTCCTGATATCATAATTGCCTCACCTTCAAAAGCCTTGACAACAAAAAAATTACATGCATAGATAAAACAATAACTAATTTTTATTTCTATGGATAACATTACAATTATGCTCATCTCCACTTCGCTCATCGGCTTTATGTTGATGGCGCTGGGTATCTTTCTCATTCTAGCCGCTTTCCGTAAAAGCGGCTGCGGCTGGCTGATATTTGGCGTACTGGCAATAATCGCCGGCATGTTTTTCTGCACTTATAACTTTTTGGCAGTCATTGCCGGTGGAATCTTTGGCGCTTTGCTGTTCGCAATAGTTAATTACTTTAAAGACGAAGATTAATTTGCCCGATTATTTAAAAGCGAAAGAAACAACCGAATTACCGGCTCGTTTTTTTCGCTTTTTTTATTTCTTCTCTAATTCATTCACACATGGATGTTGAACTCTCAACAATGGTGTCAATTCCTCAACTTGCTCAGGCGAAAAAGCGCTTTTACGTTTTTCTTCCACCCAATAACGGGCATCACCGCCGTTAATTGTCGGCTTAACACGCGGATTATAGGTTAATTTCATTGCAAGCATATAATCATACGCCGTCAGTCCCTGCGTATCCTGCAAATTAATATCCGCCCCCGTTTTAAGCAGATATTTGACAATCTCAAACTGACCTTCCTGCGCGGCATACATCAGCGCGGTGCGCTTCCCATGTTGGATACACAAACTCTCCAAATAGCTCCAACACTCAACATCCAAAGTCTGCCGATTTATATCCGCACCGTTTTCCAAAAGCAGCTTAACACTATCTAAATGACCATACTGCACCGCAGTCATTAAAGGCGTTTTACCAAACCAATTCGGATAATCAATGTCAAAATCTTTCTCTTTTTTACCCAAAAGGATAATCTCTTTCAAATTCTCCGGATAGGCAATGCTTAAATCAAGAAAATCTTTATAACCTTTCAGCTTTTTGTGCGCCTTTTCAATCTCGTTCCACGGTTTACCTGTTAACAACATGTAACGCAAATCATTTGAGGTAACCAACGCAGAGCTGTCCATTGAGGGTATCTTTAATGTATATAACGCCGTATTATAAGCGCTTTCTTCGCTGACACCGAAATTTTTAACATAATGCTCGGTTAATTTCTTCAAAGCCTCTTTATACCCAATACCATAATTCAAAACTTCGTTATACTTCGCAAAATTATAGTATGACGCCACTGCCCATTCGGTATAAGGAAAATTATCCCAACGCTTCTGCGTCTCTAAATCAAACTTAGGAGAATATTGCCGCATAAAAGAGTTATATACCGCCTTCGCCTGATAATAAAAACGGATTGATCCGCCGGATTCCGGTATCCCTTCATAAAACAACATATCCGTATAAGCCTCTAAATCTTTATCATATGCATATTTATCATACAAATCACAATCGGAAATCATAAAACTTTGCGCCCCGTGCCCACCGCCGGCACCATCAAAATAAACAATCATATTATATTTTTGTGCCGTATCGCAAGGAATGTATACATCAATATCTTCATTCCATTCCCGCCAATACGGAATAATGCTCAACAAGCATTTTAAATCAGAATAGCACGCCTGATAATTATCGCCCGTCTTCTCTTGATATTCTTCCGCACGCCAGCTTGACTGCCGCTTTCCGGCTTTAAAATACGCTGACAATTCCTCATGATTTTGTTCTGCCATCTCCGCATACAATTTTGTCGCAATCTTTTCAGGCTGATACACATGCCATAAAACCATTAACTGAAAATTCTGTACAAAATTTCTGTTTTTAACCCCTTCCAGATACTTAATACTGCCCGAAAAATCATATCTTACGGCATACAGCGAATTAAATTCTGTTCCGTCTTTAAAGGCATGCAGCGGAAACTCTTTGATTAAATCATTCAAATATGTTTTTTTATACGTTTCGTTCAGCGGACTCTTGATTGTCAGTTTAATAGATTCATCAAGTTGCGGTAACCTGTCAACAAACAAATCTCTTTCTTTAATGTATTTAATTCTCTGCTGATAAGCATCAAACAAATGATGACGCCTGAGATACCCCTCCATTGTTGACAAATATCCGGCAACAGCAGCGCCAAACACAGACAACAAAACTAATATGATTGCTTTTATCTTCATTCTGAGTCCTTTATAAATATATATTTAAGATGATATTCCCCCTCAGGCGGTATTGTCAACGGCAAAGCTTTCTATCTCTTAAAATTCGCCGACAGATTTTTCTTGCCTAAAAAGATAAACCGTATAAAATACATAACGAACGAAACAATTATTCCTATCATTATCCAAACACCTATCATTATGCCTGAGCACACTCCATACCAAGAACTGTTCGAAAAAGCCTTAAAAAAATTCTATCCGGATTGGGTCCCCGGACAGCCGTATGACTTTATCGCCAAGACAACGGAATACACCGGTCAATCAAGAGCCGAAATAGAAGCCGAAATCAAGCGCTACGAAGAGGTTTCGCGTATAATGGAGCTCTCTTTCAGCGCCTATCCATCTGAATTCACGTCCCTCGAACATTTTTACGGTCTCTGATTTGCGCGCAATTTATTAAAACTCTGCCCGAACCGGCAGAGTTTTTTTATATTGCAAAAAAATATTTTTTTATTATAATAAAAACCTGAAAAAAATTATTAACTTAAATGTATATGGAAACAATCAAACTATTTTGTAAGAAACTGCTCACGGCAATGTTCGTAAGCGGATGTGTTGCAGTCGTAATTCTCAGTCTCATCATAGCGGGCATTATGATTTTCGGCGGAGAAAAAGAAGGTGTGAGCAATGCATTCCGCGCAATGTCCGCAATAGGCTGGCTGACCACAGTCATCCTCTCTATCTACGAACTCATTGATCTGGATGAACACAAGCATTTTTACCGCGCTAAATTCATTTCTATGGTATTAACATGGTTTATCGCCTGTTTTGTCATCGGACATTATGGATTAAACATTACCGAAAATTATGCCGTTGCTTGCGGTTGCGGCATGTTTATGTTCCTCGCTGCGGCCCTGATCTTGGCGCTTCTCTATCTCTTGGTGTCAGGGATAGTTAATTTTGTAACATCAAAAAAAGTACGGGAGAATGTCAAAAAACACCTGATAAAGGCATTTCTCACCGGCGGTACTATTATCGGCATTTTGGCAGTCCTCGTTCTGGCTTGGATTATCCTTTCTTCCATACTTGCCGACTAACCTTAAAAAAAAGAAGCTTTCAACAGCTTCTTTTTTTATTATATAAAAACAGCAACATTTTTGCAGATTACTATTTGCATTGACAATGCTTAACTCACTTTTCTGAAACGAAATTTATCTTTACAAGACAGCTTTTACAAATCGTCCCTTACAAAAAATTCTTCCGAATACTCAACAATCGCATCAATCTTCAAATTGTACCCCGATAAATCACAAGCCATAAATACATTTTTCGGCAAGTCAAACGGAGCTCTTATACTATACATCTCTGCATCAACATACCCAAAACGTGAATAGTATTGAGGATACCCTATAACTATAGAAAAATCATAGTTTAAACTTTTAGCAACTTTATGCCCTTCGTTAATAAGCATACCGCCAATCCCTTTTCCCTGATATTCAGGCATTACCGACAACGGCGCCAAACAGAGTTGTTCTGTTTTCCCGACTTTCAACTTTGTAAACATAATATGCCCGATAACCTTGTCATTAACTTCTGCTACTAATGAAAGTTCCGGAATAAATACCTTGCTTCTCCGCAATCTGACAACCAAATCTTGCTCATTGCCATCCGAATGTTCAGCAACAGCAAACGCTTCTTTGACAATATTATATACATCATCAAAGTCCTTATCTTCTTCTCGTCTGACTATAATTCTCGGCATACTCATACTTACATTCCTTACAAAAAAATACATTAATAAAAACAAAAATGCAACCTGATAAATTCACAAAAATTTCCCTAAACAGCCGTTACCCCTCAAACTTGCTGAAAACCCTGCCCATATCGCAAAACAGCACCCTGAAAGAGTGCCGTTTACATTGGTAATGCTTAGCTCACAATTCACAAGCTAATTTGTATAAAACACTTTCGTCAAAATCTTCCATTCACCATTGTCTTTAAGTAATAAAAACATATCTGAAAATCTTGCGCCATGCCAATTATTAGATTCAACTCTTGCATAAGCCACATTGCCGGCAATCTCAACAGAGGTTATATCCGCCTCAATCTCAGAAGCTGCCGGATTATTGTCAATATAATCAAACAACGCCTGTATTTCCCCGCCTTCAATAGCCCCTTTATCCGCATTATACATTATTGCATCTTTATAAAAAGCCTGCTTCATAATCTCGCTTTTACCCTGCTTTCCGGCTTCCAGATATTTACCGATAGTTTCCTTCACAGCTAAATAATCATTAACAGCAGTCATAGATTTATCTCCTTTAATAGTGTTTGCATTAACATCAGCGGCATTGGCAGAAGCAATCCCCAATGTAAATACCGCTAAAAATAATATTTTTTTGAGCATATTTAATCTCCTAAAAACTTCTTGTACATCTAAAAATATCAATATAAGATATAAAAAACAATACTAACAATATAGTTTCATACTAACTCAAAGGAGAGTATAAAATGTCACAATGCATATCACCGAATACAAAATTGGAAAATACAGGTTTTGGTTATACCCTGTCAATCATCGGCGGAAAATATAAAATGATAGTGCTGTACTGGCTAGGCGAATTTGATGTTTTGCGGCATAATGCCTTGCACCGCCTTATCGGAAAAATTTCTTTTAAGATGCTGAGTACTACCCTGAAAGAGCTTGAAAAAGACGGGCTGATAAACCGTAAAGTCTATCCCGAACTTCCGCCAAAAGTTGAATACAGTTTAACAGACAAAGGCAAATCCCTTATCCCGATGCTTTTTGCCTTATGCGAATGGGGAGATAATAACCGCCCTAAATAATTTCGGAAACCTAACGAGACTCCACCCTGTTCAACTTATTGAAAAACAATGAAACATCATCAAACGAGTTCGGAAAATTCTCCCAAAATGACTTTTTCAAATTTACAACATTCGAACTCGGTTAAATGCTTGATTTATAAAAGAAAAACGGCAGTTTTTATACCTACCGTTTGCATTGGTGATCTGGGCGGGATTATTTCGCTGCGCTTCATTCACTGCGCTCATCGGTTTCACCGACTGCGATACTCCCGTCTCGCTTTCGCTTGTAGTCAAACCCGTTTTTACGGGTTCAAATCCACTGCGACAAATTCAACAAAGAAAAAACTCTCCACAAGGGAGAGCTTTTTCTTTGTTGGTGATCCCAACGGGATTCGAACCCGTGTTGCAGCCTTGAGAGGGCCGCGTCCTAGGCCTCTAGACGATGGGACCGTACCTAAAACACCTAACAAATAATATAAATAAAATTATATTGCAAGCATTTTCTACCGCAAAATAAAACAAATCATCCTGTCAACCAAACTATTTCACATCACACCCGGGGTGTAACATAAAATCATCGGAAATTTTATCATATAACATATATAAATCAAATCCCAAAACCTTATCAAACATGGCTTTAAGTTTTTCCGTACCCTCAATAAAATATGCGGGAACAGGCATTTTATGTCGCTGATAAGCCTCATCAAACCTTTGCTGCAAAGTAACAAGGCCGCAGCCGTTAGCCAAAAAATCGCATAACTGTATCAATCTATCATACTCGCTTGCAGAATGCGCGGCAAAAAAATTTTTTGCAGCTTCATAATCCTCTTTCACATGAAAAAACATCTCTTCTACCTTGTCATACGGCGGCAGTTTATTAAACTGAAACGTATGCGACAAACAAACACGCGCAACAAGCTTATCCTGCTCTTTCAGCATTTCATACCCGATTATCCCATGAAATCTCCGTAAAGCTTTTTCATGAAACTTTCCCGCATCATGCATTAGTCCCGCCACCCATGCACGTTCCGGATCTATCGTACCAAGCTGCTCAGCTATTTTCTCGGCAATTGCTGCAACACCGTAAACATGATTGTGAAACTGATACCAAGTCCCCGGCTTCTGCCCATGCGCCAAAGCAACGGGCAATAACCCGCTGATATACTTTTCCGCTTCGCTCCTCGTAATCATCCGTGCCTCACCATAAAAGGGGCTCGTTATTAAAGAGCCCCTTTATACCGTTACGCTTGTTTTTTTCGCTCTACTAAAGACTGAACCATAATATACAAGAGCGGAATAACTATCAGGCCGAATATGGTTCCGACCAGCATTCCGGCAAACACCGGTACGCCCACGGCAATACGCGAACCCGAACAAGCCCCCGTCGCCCAGACCATCGGCGCCACACCCAAAACGAAGGTCAACGCAGTCATGAGCACCGCTCTGAATCGTTCTTTCGTCCCCACAACTGCCGATTCGACTAACGACGTGCCTTTTTCGTGTTCCTCTTTGGCAAATTCCACAATCAAGATTGCGTTTTTCGCCGCTAATCCGACCAAAAGCACCAAACCTAATTGTGCGTAAATACTCAACGGCAAACCGGTTACAAACATCCCGACAAACGCCCCGAGCATCGCCGTCAAAACCGAAAGGATAACCGAAATCGGAATAGACCAACTCTCGTATTGTGCTACCAAGAAGAGATATGCGAACAAAATCGCCAGAGCAACCAAATAGCCGATTTGCCCCTGATTGCGTTTTTCCTGCAAACTCATACCGGACCATTCATACGCATATTTATTGGAAAGAACCTCATCCGCCAGTTTCTCAACCGCTTCCATTGCCGCACCGGAACTGGAATTTTCCGCTGCCGTAATGTTAATCGTCGCTGCCGGATATTGGTTATAGCGGTCAACCGCACGCGGCAATGTCACACGTTTAATCTCAATAAGGCTGCCGAGCGGAACCATATTGCCGGTATTGCTCTGAACATAAAGGTTTTTAATACTCTCCAAATTTTTGCGGTATTTCCAATCCGCCATCACCATAACCTTATTGGCCTGTGTACCGATATTCACATCGTTTACGTACATGGAACCCAGATAGGTTTGCAATGTGGAATAGATATTACCGACGGATACATCCATAAGCTCAGCTTTCTCACGGTTAATATCCAAATACGCATGCGGCGTTTTGGAAGTAAACGTCGAATAAGCCATTGCCACTTCCGGCAGCTGGTTCAATTTCATTAAAAATTGATTTAAATTCTTTTCAAGCTCGGTCATATCTGTGCTTTCAATCGCCTGAAAACGCAAATCCATACTATTGTTATTTCCGAGCCCCGGAATAGCCGGCATTTCAAACAACATGATATTTGCTTCCGGAATTCCGCTGACCGCCGCCTGCAAACGGTTTCTGATATTTGATGAATAGTCAATAATATCTTTGCGGTCTGCCCACGGCTTTAAGGAAATAACGTTAAATCCGACGTTTTCACCCTGACCGGCAAGAATACTGAACCCGCGCAGATTCATCACGGACTCAATTTTATCCTCGGTCTTCATAATACCGCGTGTTTTATCAATCACATCAAGCGTACGCTTTCCGGCAGCGCCTTCCGGCAGCTGAATATTTGCCATAATGACGCCTTGGTCTTCATCCGGTAAGAAAGATGATTTAATGTTCAAAACCGACAACAAATTCAACCCGGCAAGCATCAGCAAAATCAAAACAATAATCGCCATTTTGCGCCCGAGCCAAGCCACTGTCTTAACATACTTATTCTTTGACGCATTAATCATCTGCTCAAAACGATACAAAAAGCCCGATGTCCGCGGCTTAATCGGACGCAACAACGTCGCACTCAGCGCCGGACTTAAAGTCAGTGCGTTCACGCCCGAAAACAATACCGCAAACGAAATGGCAATCGCAAATTGCTGATAAATACGCCCGGTTACACCGCCCATAAAGGCAATCGGTACAAAAATGGCCAACAACACCAACGTTGTCGCTACTACCGCTGATGACACCTGTTCCATAGCCTTAAACGAAGCTTCTTTCGGTGAAAGATTTTCCGTTTGCATGAGATAAAGCACACGCTCCACCACCACAATTGCGTCATCAACCACCAAACCAATCGCCAGAATAAGCCCGAACAAGGTCAAAATATTTAAGTTATACCCTAACGCCAGCATCACTGCAAAAGTCGCCAGAATAGACACCGGAATAGCGATAGAAGGAATAAGCGTTGCCCGCCAGTCCTGCAAAAAGACATAGCATACGATAACCACCAGCAAAAAGGTCAAAACCAAAGTAAACACAACCTCTTCAATGGAAACTTTAATAAATTCCGTTGCGTCAAAAAAGATTTTAACTTCAAAATCTTCCGGATAATATTTGGACAAGCGTGCCAACTCGGCTTTAACGGCCTCCATGGCTTTCAGCGCATTGGCGCCTGAAAGCTTGTTAAGCATAATTGCCACATTCGGCTGCCCGTCAACGTCGGAAAGCATCAGATAATTTTCAGACCCGACCTCAACCGTTGCGATATCTTTTAATCTGACCAAACCGCCTTCGGCCTCAGTACGGACAATAATGTTTTCAAAGTCTTTTGCTTCATTCAAACGCCCTTTTGTTTCCAATGAGAAGACTACTTTGCTGCTTCCGTCATTCGGCTCGCCGCCGACAGACCCCAGAGACGGTTGATAGTTTTGGCTTGTAATCGCCGCCCGCACGGCACTGATAGGCAGGTTAAGCGCCGCCATCTTATCCGCATCCAGCCAGACGCGCATGCTCAAATCAGAACCCATAACGTTTGCATCGCCCACGCCGTATTGACGTCCGAGGTTATTCTTAATATTATTCGTCACATAATTGTTCAAAAAGTTTCTGTCATGCGTGCCGTTCGGCGAAACAGCCTGCAAAAAGCCCAAAATCTCTGATGACCGACGCATAACATTCACACCGCGCGCCTGAACCTCATCCGGCAGACTGTTAATCGCTTTTTGTACGCGATTTTGTACTTTAACCTGCGCTAAATCCGGATCTGTCCCGATTTCAAAACTGATGTCAAGCTGGTATCTTCCCGAATTATATGAAGATGAATTCATATACATCATATTGTCAACGCCGTTAATTTCCTTTTCAATCGGAATAGCAACGGTATTGGCAACCGTTTCCGCACTCGCTCCGGTATAGTCCGCCGTTACCGTAACCGTCGGCGGCGTAATTTCAGGATACATCGCAATCGGCAGCGTAAACAGCGCAATAACACCCGCCAAGCTCATCACTATGGCAATTACCACCGCAAAACGCGGTCTTTCAATAAAAAACTTAGAAAACATAGTTACGCTCCCTCAAACTTATTTGGCGCTGACTTCTCTAACTGCCGCACCGTGACGCATCATCCGGTTTTGCATACCGCCGACAATAACTTTTTCTCCGGCACTGACACCGTTTGTAATAACCTGTCTGCCGTTAAAAGTCTCGCCGAGTTTCACATTCCGCAGCACTGCCGTATTATCCGCGCTGATCACATACACCTGCGAATTCTCTTCATTCTGCATAATGGAAGTCTCGGGGACGACAATGCCTTTTTTCGGCGTAGCCGAGGTAATAAACATCTTAACATAAGCCCCCGGCTTCAAAAGCCCCTTGTCATTATTAATATCGGCATAAACGGCAACAGTTGCTGTCCCCATATTAATTTCATTATTGGCAAAAACTTTTTCCAACTTTTCGCTGAAAATCTCACCGCTTGCGAGCTCAATATTAACGACAAAATCATTCAAATCGCGCTCACCCGCCGCTTTCATTTCCAAAAATTCTTTATCCGTCAGCGAAAAGGCAATACGTATCGGGTTAACCTGAACAACGCGCGCCAAAGGCTCGGCTGATGCATTGACATAATTGCCGACCGTTACCTTTGTTTTGCCGATATATCCGTCAATGTAAGCCTTCACTTCCGTATTATCCAAGTCAATTTTGGCCAGTTCAAGCTGAGCTTCGGCCTGCGCAACGGCTGCTTTTGCCTGCAGATAGGCGCTCTCCGCACTGTCAAACGTCGCTTTTGAAGCAATATTTTTCTTGGTTAATTCTCTTTGCCGATTAAAATCGCGCTCGGTTTTGGTCAGATTCGCCTTTGCGCTTTCAAGCTGTGCTGCGGCTAAATTATAATTGGCCTGATAACGGTCCTTGTCAATGACAAACAGAGCATCATCCTTTTTCACAAAGCCGCCTTCTTTAAAGTTGACTTTATCCAAACTGCCGCTGACTTTTGCCACAACGTCAACACTGTTAATCGCCTCAACAAGCGCGACATATGTTTTCGGATTATTAATTTCAATTTCTTCCGCAACAGCCGAAGTAACACTGATTGCCGGCATCCCGCCTGCCTGCCCGCCGCGGCCGTAAAAATGACACCCGGCAACAGCTGCAAGCAATATACCGGCGCCCACAAATAAATAACTCTTTTTCAAAGCCTTAACATTTTCCAAATTCAAATTTTTGCTCAAATCCGTTAACATTTTTTTATCCATTCTATCCTCTCTGTTTCTTTAACCCGTTAAATAACAATGCTAAACCTGTTCTCACCATCTCAACTAAATCATACGTTACACTTTTGCTGATGGAAGAAAAAACAATTCCCATATATGTTGAAATTATAACATGCTGTACAACGTCAACATCAATCCCTTCTTTGAGAGTACCGTTTTTCTCAGATTCCAGCAAAACATTCCTGACTTTTTCCAAATGCAGATCTTTCGTTGTTGCCAATGTTTTTTCTACTCTGCTCAACACTGATTCGGACCACTCCATCTGACACATAATAAACCTGTTAAAACGCGCAAAACGTAAATCATTTCTTCCTGCATCCGCCCATATTACAAAATATTCTAATAAGTCATCAAGAGAATTACCCTTGGGTAAAGATGGAAAGATTTCCTGATATTTCCTATTAACATATTCCACAATAAGTGCAGCCACCAAATCCGCCTTATTTCTGAAATACCAATAAACAGCTCCTTTTGTAAAACCGGCTCGCGCCGCAATCTCGTCGAAAGTTGCTTTGGCATACCCTTTGTCCGAAAAAACATCCAAGGCAGATTCCAATACCGCTTGTCTTGTTTTCTCCGCATCTTCTTTACATTTTCTAGCCATCAAGCCTCCAAGTTATAGATACATACTAAAATGTATGTTATTACATTTCTAAAAAACACTAATTTAAATGAAATGTCAAGAGGGTATTTTTAATTTATTTTCTTTTTAATTTACGCTTTGTTAAGAAGCCGATTCTTTTAAACGCCGAGTTTCAGATTGGAAAGCCGTGCGGAAAAATTCCCTTGATTCGGGCTGGCAATATAAGCCCCTGTCTTAACTTCTTCATAGCTTTGCAAATAAAACATTTTAATCTTAATAAATTTTATACCGTCCAGAGAATAAGAAAGAATATAATCATCATTAACCCTGTTCAGCCTGAACCATATTTCATTAACTTTGCGGTCAAGACAAAAACCGCTCCAATCCGAATGCCCGCCGATAGTCAGCGATGTCGCCAAAACATCATTCCCATCCGTCTCGTTCATTAAAGACGCTTTAAACCAATTACGCTCATCAATTCTGAGCATAATACCGCATTGCGAAAATTTTTCTATCTTATCAAATGACCACTTTAAGGTCAGGAAAAAATCACCGTTCTGACGGCAAAAAAAGAAATGCCCGTCATCTTTTTTAAATCCCCGATGTATACTTTGCCAAAAATCCGTTTCATTTCGCGCATAAATCACCATGGCATCATTATCAAAGCGCACATTTTCAGGGTCATTATACCACTCAAAATTTTCCAGTAACTCAAAATGCATCAAAAAGTCCTTAGCTGTTCTTCCTTCATATTTTTCAAAACATTTTCCAATTCATCGTTTTTCGTCTTGGGCGACATAATCACCAGATTGATTATCTCGTCGCCAATTCCCGCTTTGGATTTAATTCCTTTTCCTTTTAACCGCAGTTTCTCGCCACTGGATGAATAAGGCGGAATAGTAACATTAACCTTACCGCTGATGGTAGGAACCGTAACTTTTGCCCCCAACACGGCTTCTTTGACCGAAATCGGCAAATCAATAATCACATTTTTCCCGTCTGCCTTAAAATATTGGTGAGGGCGGATATTAACCGTTACCAGCGCATCGCCGTTTGCACCGCCGTTAATTCCGGCATATCCCTGCCCTTTCAGCCGTAAAACCTGTCCGGACATTGTTCCTGCGGGTATTTTAATATTCAAATGCTTGCCGTTCATGACAATATTGCGTTCGGCGCCTTTTGCCGCATCCAAAAAGTCGACATCAAGAGAATATGCCGCATCCTGTCCTTTTTGCGCCCGCCGTCCGCCATAACCGGCGCCATTAAACCCGTTGCCACCGCCATTGCTGAATTGGCTGAAAATATCTTCACCGAATAAAGATGAAAAATCAAATCCGGCACTGTTAAACCCGCTTGTGGAATAAGTACGATAACTTCCCGCTCCCGGATTAAATCCGCCGGCATCAAAGCCGCCTGCTCCGAAACCGGTCGGCTTCCCTTCCGCATCTATTTCATTATTGTCATATTTCTGACGTTTGTCTTTATCACCCAGAATATCATACGCCGCAGAAACTTCTTTAAATCTTTCCGCAGCATTTTTATCGTCTTTGTTCAAATCAGGATGATATTTACGCGCAAGCTTCCTGTATTGCGATTTTATTTCCGTTGCCGTCGCCGACTTGCTGACACCTAATATATCATATAGATTCTTCGCCATTTTCTTTCCCTTCTATTGCTGATAATAATATAGGGAATTGGCATTTAGATTGCAAGGTTAACGCAATCAAATGTGGCACGCATAAACCCGTTGTGATACATATTAACCTCACGCAGATAGGGCGAAGCACCGCGTGTCAAATCCGCACAGTATAACGACGCCAGCGGCGAAATCTCATCAACACGGACACTTTTATATTGATATGTAACAAAATCCGAACCCTCGTCAACCACAAACACATCATTGGCACTGATATTCCTTTCGGAAATGACATTCTTTACTTCGGTATTGTCAGTATAATAATTCTCATCAACCGGATTGCCGTTTTCATCCATCAAAATATATTTCGTACTGCATGCACTAAACATCAATACTGCCATAAATAACCAAATTTTTTTCATCATGCTGTCTCCTTACTTCAATAAGTCATAAATCTCTTTTCCGGTTCTCTCTAAAATGCGCATCACACGCCGATTTTTCGCCTCACTCGGCCTTGAGTTGTCCAATTTTGCCAACATTTTCCGCAAATCCTGCTGAAATCGGTCAGATTCGCGCAATTGATTAACATCAGGCTGTAACTCTTTGTCTTCCATTTTATGATCGGCAACTACTTTCAATATCGTAACATATTTGGCTTTGTTCAACGCTGCCGCCTGGGCATATGCCTGCCCGGTCATCAAACATAAAAGAAAAACTAAAACGACCCTTTTCCACATCATAAATCATCACCTGTTAAGATTTCTCTTGCATATATTGCCTAATATCATATATAACTTAATAAAAACCTAAAAATACCTGATATTATAGTAAAAAAGATTTAACTGATGAAAAAAAATATTTGGATACTGCTGGATAACCGCATCGGAAGCCGTCATCAAGCCGAAGGAGTCGCAAATTATCTGGATAAATCCGTCTTTAATATCGTTTATAAAGAAATAAACTATACTAAATCAGCAGCTCTGCCGAACTTTTTGCGCGGTGCATCATTGCTTGGCATTGACTCATGCAGCAGAAAAAATTTATCCGCACCGTATCCTGATATGGTCTTATCGGCATCCCGCAGAACGGCACCCGTTGCACGATGGATAAAGAAGCAACACCCGGCAACAAAATTAATTCAATTACTTCACATCGGTCGAACCGGATTAAAAGATTTTGAACTTGTTTTCGTGCCTGAACACGACAAAGAAAAAGCCAAAGCACCGAACATCAGATACACTGTTGGTTCGCCGCATTTTGTTACGCCCGAAAAACTTAATACTGCCCGCATCCGTTGGAATGAAGAATTTTCCGAATTACCCCGACCGTTAACTGCTCTGATAATCGGCGGCTCAATAAAAAAAAGGCCGTTTACACTTGAAAATGCCCGAATGCTGGCAGATACGGTCAAAAAAATAAAACAACTTACCGGCGGTTCTTTACTAATTACAACATCCAGAAGGACAGGACAAGCTGCCGAAGAATTGATAGTCTCGTCTTTATCAGATATTCCGCAATATGCTTATTTATGGGGAAATAAAGGAGAAAATCCTTATCTGGGCTTCCTGGCCTGTGCTGACAACCTGATTGTAACAGGAGATTCCGTTTCCATGTGTTGCGAAGCAGCTGCGACTCAAAAACCGCTGAGCATTTTCACCGGAAAAAATTGGTTACCTGCAAAACATCTGCGTTTTGTACAATCCCTATACAACAAGGGAGCTGCCTCTGAACTGACCGTCACAAAAACGGAAACAAAGTCTCCGTCTTTACCGCTGAATACGGCAAAGGACATCGCTGATTCTATTGCTTTACTGTAATATACGTTCTCCTTCTTTCGGAAAAAATTCCGCTAAAAAATCTTTTATGGCCGAAACTGTATCATAAGATGAGGTTTCTTCGTTCAATATGTTTGAAATACTTTCAAAGAAAAACAAAATATCCTTAAACGTAAACGCCTCATATTTATAATCCATGCTGAATTTTTGCAATTTTGCATAAGGATTTGTATTTTCTGACCAATCCTGCAAAAATACGCGCTCATGTAAAAACAAATATCTGTCTTCCTTAAAATCAATATCCTCCGTATTTCCGAATGTCCATAAACCGGAATATGATGCTTTTACAAGATTCCGTGCATATACTTTTTCCGGCAGCTGTTTATCATCTTCAAACTCATTCATGGAAAACTTCCTTTCCTGCTGCGTTAGTGCGGCGAATATACCGATACCCCGTTTCTGTAATTTTCGGCAAAAAACACTTACACGCGGAAAAATATCAGCATCTTTTTGTCCGGCTGCGCCAAAAAACTTAATAATGCATTGTTTCTTTATGGTTTGATACAGCGAATTTAATTTAATAAAATCATTTTTTTCAATCATTTCAGTCCATGCCCGTTTGTTTTTATTAACATAAACACGTTTTTAATAAAAATACAACCATTTTTATATATAAAATAGTATAATAACTTAGAAAATGATTTAAAATAGAAATATAATAAAATAATAATTGCATTTTAAAAATAATTCCATAATATATAGCAGAGTAAAAAAGGAGAACTGCTATGGCATCGCTTTCAAATCGTGTAATTTCAATCTATGAAAGAAAAACAAGCATGCGCTTGGCGCCCGCGGAATGGCTGGCTATTGAAACTATCTGCAAACGCGAAAACATTAAACGCAAAAAACTGCTTGAACTGATTGATACCAATCGCGATCCGCGCCTGGGTCTCACCTCTTCCGTACGTTTATTTACAATCATTTATTATTGCAATTCTGTTGCCAACAGGCAAAACAACGGGCAAGATACTTTTTACAGCCCGATTTTTGATGCAATAAGCGGTATTATATAATTTTTAAACGGAGAATAAAATGGCACAATTATCCAGCAAAGTAATTTTCATATCAAACAAGAAAACAAGTATGCGGCTTGCCGCAGCTGAATGGAAAGCGCTGGACATCATTTGCGAACGCGAAAATATTAAAAGAAACAGCCTGATAGAAATGATTAACAATAAAAAAGACGCCAAATTGGGACTGACATGCTCCGTACGCCTGTTCTCAATGATATATTTTTATCATTTACTGACCGGACAATCGCAAAACTATAATTCACCGAACAGTTCGGAAAATCCCATTTTCAAAGCTATCAACGGCATATTATAAATCCTCGCTGCCCTCATTCATGCCCGAAAATTCTTTTGCGTTCCTGCGCCAAACATTTATTGTGCTCATAAACATCAACGCTTCCGTGCTTCACCGCTGCTTCATAATAGGCTATTTTAAAATCTATTTTTTCCTGATACCGGAGAAGACGATTTTGTTGCTCTTCCAATTTAACCTTTTGTTTTTTAAAAAGCGCCAAACGTTGTTCCAGCGTTTCATCACCCAGCTGACATAAATCCATATATGTCTTTATATCCTTCAACTGCATGCCTGTGCCTTTCAAGCATTCTAAAATAATCAGCCAGTCAACGTCTTCATCTTCAAAAACCCTTGCACCGGATGAACCTTTTTTCACAAACGGCAACAACCCCTCTTTATCATAATAACGCAGCGTATGAGCGGTAAGCCCTAATTTTTTTGCAACTTTTCCGATAGAATATCTCATAAAATTCTCCTTTTCCTCCAAGCATTACGTAAAATACAATAAAAGTCAACACAAAGCTTCCGGCTGTTTTCCGTTAACCAAATAATCGCCGATAACCTTATTAAATTACTTGAAAATTTAAAATGCCGGCTTTACGCTTTTAAATAAAGTTTATGAGAAAAACGATGAAAGAAAAAAGTATACGACACATCAAACGCATTATTGCCGTACTGGTCGCTCTCTTATATATTGCCGGCTTTTGGGGATTTTTTTACCCCGTAAAATTATTTGATATTAACATTGCACCGTTAATTCAGCGAACGTTTATTGATTTCACATTGTTGTCAGGCATATTGCTTTTTCTCATTTTTTTAATGACTGCCTTATTCGGAAGAATTTATTGCTCGATTCTTTGCCCGCTCGGTCTGTTTCAAGATTTCTGTCTTGTTTTGTTTCGCAGAAAAAGACTACCGCGGCAAAAAAGCCTTTGCTTCAAATACATCATAGCTGCTGCCGCTTTCGGAACTCTGTCAGGAGGAACAGTTATTGTCTTGCGGTTGGTTGACCCGTACAGCATTTTCGGCTCAGCCCTGAGCGGCATTGCTTTCGGCATAGGTTTCATGGTATTTATCACCATTCTGACCGGTCTGTACGGACGCTGGTTCTGTACAAATATCTGTCCCGTCGGCACCGTTCTCGGCATCATATCCGCCCGGGCCTACAATAAAATTTATATTAAAGCCGAATCCTGCGTGGCATGCGGATTATGTGCTCAAAATTGTCCGGCAGGCTGCATTGATGTTAAAAACAAAACGGTCAACAACGAAACTTGCGTCAAATGCTTCAAATGCTTGGGCTTATGCCACAACCAAGGATTAACTTACGGCCATCCGGCAGAGAAACGTCCTGCTGTCAAAACGCCTTTTTCGGCATCCAGACGCCGCTTTCTTATTACCGCCGCCACCGTTACGTTTTTTGCAGCTGCTTACAAAGCCGGAATCAAATTGAGCACAGATGTGGCAAAAAAAGTAAAATCAGTTATTCTTCCCCCCGGAGCCGGTTCTGCGGAACGTTTCGCCAATAAATGCTTAAATTGTAATTTATGCGTTGAAAACTGTCCGATGAAAATTATCAGAAAAAAAGATGACAATTATCCTGCCGTACATATAGAATACGGCAAAAATTACTGTTCTTATAACTGTCGCAAATGCTCGGAAATCTGCCCGTCAGGTGCCATTCGCCGTTTAACCCGCAAAGAAAAGCACAACACACAGATAGGCCTTGCCGATATTAATACGGATGCGTGCATTCAGTGCGGATTATGTGTCAGAGAATGCCCGCGCAACGCCATAACCAAACCTCAGGGAGATTTTCCTTCCGTCAACCCCGAAATATGTATCGGATGCGGTGCCTGTCAGGCGGTCTGCCCGGTGTCTGCCATTAAAATTGTCCCTGTCCAAACCCAAAAACTATTGTTGAAATAAGGAGAAAAACATGTCATTAGGAATTAGCGAACTCATCTTAATTACCGTTGTCATTTTAATACTTTTCGGCGGCAAGCGCATCCCCGAACTTGCAAAAGCGTTAGGAAAAGCCTCTTACGAATTTAAAAAAGCCAAAGAAAACCTGCAGCAGGAAGTACTTGATTTCCAAGAAACGGTTGAAAAAACCGCTGCGCAGGAAGATAACAAACAAGATAAATAAATGCCAGAAATCGAAAATCCGGAAAATTCGTTGATATCGCATTTGGAAGAGCTGCGCAAAACGCTTATCCGATGTTTTACCGCCTTAGGAATCATTTTGCCCGTAGCTTTTCTGTCCGCGCCATATTTGTTGGATATTCTGGTTAAACATTTAACAACCGGCCTGCCCATAACATTAAACTTCTTTTCACCTCTGGAAATTTTTATTTTACAAATTAAAATTGCCGTCTTAGCAGACCTGTTGATTTGTTTCCCCTATATAGCCAAACAGCTTTGGAAATTTATTCTGCCGGCTTTATACGAAAATGAACGCGCCTTTATAAAGTCCATAGTCTTTACATCAAGCATACTCTTTATCTGTGGCACTCTTTTTTGTTTATTCTTCATTTTACCGCTCCTCATCCGATTCGGAGCAGGTTTTGCAAACAATGAAATTCACGCAGTCTTCGGCATTTCAAATATCGCGGGCATGAGCTTAACATTGTCTGCCGTTTTCGGATTAATGTTTCAATTTCCGCTTATAACATATTCGCTCATTCGTTCAGGTATAATTTCTTACACAGCGGTTAAATACAAACGTCCTTATATATTCACGTTCATCCTCATCTTTGCGGCAGTTGTGACCCCACCGGATATTATCAGCCAAATTATGCTGGCCGTCCCTGCTTACATTTTATTTGAATTGGGATTATATTTTGCAAAAAAACACCCCGAAGCTAAAAAAACACTTGACTTAGAGTAACCTCTAAATTTTATCCTCAGCATGTATAACATATATAAAGGAGAAATTATATGAACAAAGTATTGAATTTTGCTGCCGTTCTCACAGCTTTTGCATCACTTATCAATCCCGTTGCCGCGGATGAAAAAAAGGAAACGACCATGCCTGAAAATTCAAAAATCCTCATTGCTTACTACTCATGGTCCGGAAATACCAAAGAAGTTGCCGAAGCCATTCAGGAAAAAACCGGCGGGACCCTGTTCCGTATTGAAACCGTCAACGCCTATCCGGAAGAATACCGTGCCGCGACCGAACAGGCCAAAAAGGAAATTAACGACGGATTTCATCCCGAATTAAAGAATAAAGTTGAAAACATTGCTCAATACGACACAATTTTCATCGGCTCACCGAACTGGTGGGGAACAATCGCACCGGCAGTAAGTTCCTTTTTAAGCTCATATAACTTTGCAGGTAAAAAAGTAATCCCCTTCATCACCCATGGCGGCGGCGGTGTCCAAAACACCGTAAAAGACCTGACTGCGCAATGTCAAGGTTGCAATGTTGCCGCTGACGGCTGGGTCGGATACGGCAGCCGCACCTTAGGCATAAACGGCTGGCTTAAAGACCAAGGCTTTAAAGAATAATAAACGTATCAACTAAGCTCTGTACACAAACAGAGCTTTTTTTATGTACTTCGCAGAAAAACTCTTCTAAACTCAAAAAAAAGAACTACATAAGTTTATCATCATAAAGAGAAAGGATAAATATAATGCAAAATGACAATCATCGTTTATTAGCCTCTTTTATTATTGCTCTGGGGCTGGCTGCCGCAGGTTTCTTCCCCGGATACTATTACTATCAGGCCAAAAACAACAACAACTCCGTTACCGTTAAAGGTTTGGCTGAAATGGACGTTACCGCCGACCTCGCTATTTGGAAGCTCAAATTCGTCACCACCGGAAATAATTTGATAGAAGCACAACAGCAAATTTCCGAACAAGCTGATGAAATCAATACATTCCTTAAACAACAGGGCTTTACACCGCAGGAAATTAATATAGAACGCATCGAAACCAATGACCTCATGGCCTCGCCTTATCGCGGCAATGACGCCAACGCTTCCCGCTTTATTCTTTCGCAAACCATAACTGTAAAAAGCCCCAATGTTTCCCTTGTAGCCAAATCTCTCCCCAAAACTGACGGATTAATAGCCAAAGGAATCATTTTTGATACATCATACAACGACCCCGTATCATATATTTTTACAAAATTAAATCAAATTAAGCCGCAAATGCTGGAACAGGCAACCGTTAATGCCAAAACCGCCGCCGAAGAATTTGCCAAAAGTTCTCACAGCCGTGTCGGCAAAATCCGCCGCGCTAACCAAGGAGTATTTTCTATTCTTCCGCGCGAACAAACAGCCAACAACTTTGAAACTCAGCAAATAGAAAAGACGGTCCGTGTCGTTTCCACCATTGAATATTGGTTGGAATAAAACGAAATATCCTAAACCCTCTAAAACATCATATCCGCCTCCCGCCGATATGATGTTTTTTCTTGACAAAAAAATAATTTCGTATAAATTGCCCCCCGTAATATCATATTATTTATTTACCTTTTAATTCAATTTTTATGAAAGCAAAAGAAAAGCTGACACTGGCGCTTGATGTCAAAACCCTCGAAGAAGCCCTCACGCTCGTGAACCAAACCAAAGACTTCGTAGGCTACTACAAAGTCGGCAAAGAAATCCTCAATGCCGTCGGCCTGCCCGTCGTCCTCAAAGCTCTCAAAGCCGAAGGTGTAAAGGTCTTCGTAGACGTCAAAGAAATGGATATCCCCAACACCGTTAAAAACGCAGTCATCGCTGCTGCCGCTCATGGCGCCGACATTATCAACGTACATGCCTCCGGCGGCAGCAAGATGATGGAAGATACCGTCCGCGCTGCCAAAGAAGTGAATCCCAATGTCAAAATCATCGCCGTGTCAATCCTGACCAGCCTCGGCGATACCGACATGACCGACATCGGTTATCTCTACAGCGCCGAAACAATGGTCTGGAAGCTGGCTCAACTGGCAAAAGATGCCGGGCTGGATGGTCTCGTCTGCTCCCCGATGGAGCTCTGCGCCGTCCGTCAAATCATGGGCGATGATGCTTTTATCATCACTCCGGGCATCAAGCCCGAATGGGACGCCAAGCAAGCCGATCAGAAGCGTGTAACAACACCCCGCGACGCTGTTCTCAGCAGATGCAGCACCATAGTTGTCGGCCGCTCCATTACCAAGCATGCCAAGTTCACGCCTTATGAAGCGGCCCGCATGATTCATGACGAGATACAGGCTGCTCTGGCAGAAGAACCGGCATCACGCCCAACCTTAAACGACCTTTTAGTCGCCCGCCTGCTTGAAGCCGGCGTCGTCAAAACCGGCAGCTTCAAGCTCAAAAACGGTACCATCTCGCCGATTTACATCAATGTACGGGATCTGCCGCTCCACCGCCGGGCTATGTCAATGGCCGTTTATCTGATGGAGGCAAAGCTCCGCAAAGAAGGTATCGCCTTTAACCGTATCGGCGGCGTGCCGATGGGAGCCCTTTCCATCGCCAACATGCTCGCGTTCGCCACTGGCGGAAAAATCCTCACCCTGCGCAGCGAGGCCAAAGACCACGGTCTTGTCGGCACCAAAACGGTTGAGAGTTTCCAAGAAGGCGAAGAAGTGCTCGTCATCGAAGACGTTGCCACTTCGGGCGGTTCCATCAAAGAAGCCGTTGAAAAATACCGCTTTTTAGGACTGAATGTCAACGCCGCTTTTGTGGTCGTCGACCGCCAACAGGGAGCCCGCGAAATGCTCGCCGACATGAACGTTGAGCTTTACAGCTTAATCACGCTCAACGATATCGTCGAAGCACTGTATAAGCGCAAAGATATCAGCGAGGAAACCAAACAAGCCCTTCGCGACTACATGGCTTAACCCATGCTCAAACAGCCTGAACAATATGTTCAGGCTGTTTTTTTAAGAGCTATTTCTGATTAGGAGCATTTAGTACACACTCCCGTCCCCAAATACGTCGGCTATGCGGACAAAATCGCTCGCATAACCGAGGATTAAATGTCAACCCGACTTCTACCGGCATATCACAAGCAAAACAAATTCCCTCATCATCCATTAACGGTTTATCCGGCGGGCAATTCGGAACACTCGGCACATTACCTCCCACACTATATAAAATAGTCCTGTTCGGACATAAATCCTCACAATCTTCATCAATATTACAATGAGTATCAACACGCACGGCTTTTTCTTCATCACAGGAAAAGAATGCGCCGTCCCACCGCCGCAACGGTTTGCCCGCCGGAGCTTTACGTTCGCAACGCGCAACATCCCACTTAGGATAATATTTATACACACGATTCGGACATTTTGCGCAATCTTCTTCCGGAATGCTCAAATCATCGCTTTCATCACAAGAAAAACATTTGGAAGCATACAAAAGCGGCAAATCATCCGGACATTTGCCGTTTTCAGCCAATGGGGCAGTAGTATACGTGCCGGATAAAATGTTGTCATTATTGGTATTTTCTTCTGCCAATGTTACATAACCGTCTTCCGCTTCCTGCTTCGTTGCAAAACAGCTCCCGTTTGCCGATGAATAAGGATAGTTCTCCGGACATTTTTTCAAAGCGCAATTTCTAGTTATAACCATTGACCCGCTGTTCTCATAATTTACTTTTCTGTTAGGACATAAAAACGCACAGGCCTCATCACTGCCAACATTAAATGCCAGCGGATTATCACAAGACTGACATTTGTTAAATTGTATAAAATCACACTCACCTGCTTCAACTGAAAATGAAACGCAAAGCAAAAATAACATAAAAAAATATTTCATGTCGTCCCCCTTAAATAACAATTTTATTAACATTACCATCCTGAATACAATAAAAATTTTCTTTGCCATCCGTTATTGCCCGAAAACAGCCGAATTTTTATCAAGCGTATAAACCGTATTATCGCTTTCCCCGTTATAAAAAGTATAAATAACATTAGACAGCTCATCGGAATACGGATTAAAACTTTCCGCAGCAATGATTTGTCTGGAAAGCGAATGAGAAAAGACATGACGCAACGTATTATCAATTCTTTTGGCAAATTTGTTTTTAAACGAAGCTGATGTTATGATATTAAATATGGCTGTTCCGTCAACAGATAAATGTTTTTTTATCATTTCAAAGAAATCCGATGTAACGAAATTTGTCGGTATGCTATACTTTGCAGCATAAACATCAACGACAATCATGTCATATTTTGCCTCGGATCTAAGCAAAAACAAATACGCATCTTCAAAAATAAATCTTTTATTGTCCGTCAACGGAGCAAAACCAAATTTTTCTTCTGTAATTTCAGGAAGTTCTTTTATAATATCCAAATATGTATAATTGTTTCTGTTATCATCTTTGCCGATTGTAAACCCGCCGGCGCCCAAAATAAGAATATTATAAACCTTGTCTTTTCTCAGATGATTAATAAAATGGTTATTTATATATTTTACATACTCAAACATCAAATCTTCTTTTTTTGAGTATTTGGAAGAATAAGAACCGTTTATCTTCATAACCTCGGATTGCGCGACACCGTTTTCAAAATCAGTTTCCTCAATCTCAACCCGTGCAATGGCATTATCCAAAACAAGTGTATCTTCAATACCCGGCAACTTCCCGTCAGAAACAATTAACGCCGCAAACGTCAAACAAAAACAATAGGCAGCATTCAGCCGTTTATCACGAACGCGTGTTATAATCAATAACAATGACGACGTCAAAAATACAATCATTGTTATTGCCGCATATACGCCGAACAAAGGCATCAACAGTAATGTCGTCGCAAGCGAGCCCATAACGCTGCCGATGGTGTCAATTGCCATAAACCGCCCGGTATAATCAGAATTAAAATGGTGTATAATCCGCCCCAAAACAGCTGTTACAAATCCCAATCCGACCGACGGAACAATCAGAAAAAGCGCGGATAAAACAAAAACCTGTACAATAACATTTGAAACACCGGCAAAATAAATGGCATAAAAGAAAGCTTCCAAAACATAATATGAACATGCTAAAATATACCACGCAGACAGACACAACAGTATTTTTTTAATTATTCCGCGCACCGCATATTTGGCAAAAGAAATAACGGAACCGATATAATAACCGACTGATAAGAACAACAAAATAAAAGCAATGACAATAGACGTAATTAAAGTGTTGGAGCCCACGAAATTTACCATCTGCCGCAACATAATTAATTCGAAGGATAAACTCGTATACCCTAAAATAAATATCGTTGACAATAAACTATACTTTAACTTCGTTGTCATAACAATCCTCGTATCAATAACTGCATCATAAATAACACTAAATTGTCTTAATAATAAATAATAATTTAAATTATACCATCCGAATTTTAAGAATTTGAACAAACGTCCATATACATAATACAATATTTGCCGCTACCGAAGGATGCGCCTGAACATAACAATAAACAACTGAAATTATGATGATTTCAAGCTTTTGCATGACAAAAATAATTAAATTTGTTTATTTTTGTCAATTTTGCACTTGCATCAAAGGATAAAATATGATATATTCATACTATCAAAAATATTATTAATTTATAAAAAAAAAGCATTATGAAAAAGACTGTATTATTTATTCCGGTTTCTGACAATTTCATACAGCGTCAAGGTAAGGTTAATTGGGTACCGACCATTTGTCTTTCCAAAGACAATAAATGGTATGCATCCTATTGGGAAGACGAAGACGCCATAGAATGGTGCAAAGTCTTCTTCGTAGGGTGTGAAACCAAAAAGGAAATGGTTGAAATCCTCAAAAAGAATGGTTTTGATGAGGTGTTAAAAGACGAAACACTTAATCTGCCCCCTACTGATGAAATGCTGAATGCTGTCAGAGAAAGAAACTGGCAGTACATGTCAATTGATTTGGATGATGTAATTTATTTAAACACATGCCCGGATTAATTGATTAAAAAACAAAAGCCTTGATAATCGACCTCTAATAATGGAAGTGTTGGATTATCAAGGCCTTTTTGTATTTACAATTCTGAGAAATTTAAGTTATCCCGCAAGTAAATTCAGATGAAACAAGCAGGAAAGTTAAATTTCTTATCGTAAAACTGATATTACCTTAAAACCAGATATATTCCAAACATAATAAAGATAAAAGAAATCAATTTTTTTATCACTTTTTCCCGCGTTAAATTTTCTCTAAACTTATCTCCAAAAATCTTATAGAGAATAAACGTTAGAAATAAAGTAAATATACTTTGAGATGAATTTATTGATTTTATAGTTAAAACAGGAAGTTGAGAAAGAGCAATAACCATTGCCAATGTTCCTCCCTGACTCAATACTTCATTACTTAAAAACAGCAACATGGCTTTTTTATATTTTGGAAACGTATTTACAATATCCTGTCTTATATTTTTAATAAAAAAGAAAGAAAAAGATATTGATGCTGAAAATAAAGCCATCCAGAACATAAGCGTTACAAAATCAATTTCTTTAAGACAATATTTTTCTAATACCGAAGCTAACGATAAGGCCAATGACACTATCAGCATAAGAAAAAAAGCAATATTTAATTTTAACTGTTTACGGTTAAAGTTTAATAAAAAGCTTGATAAAAGAATAATGCCAAAACCAGCATATTGTATTATATTCAATTTTTCACCAACAATAAAATATGCTAAAATCGGAACAGATACTTTTCCAAGAGAAAACAATGCAACCGTAATTGATGTGTCAACTTTACGCAAAGCAATATAATACGGAATTTGATAAAATACATCTATCGCGGCAACTATTAAAATGACCGTTAACGAAGACCACGAAGGCAGTGTCGGAGTTCCAAACAAAAATAAAAAAGGAATAATAATTATATTTGTTATGGTGGCATAAAAAATAAGAGATGTTGTTTTATTAAAAATACTGTTCGAAAAATGTGCATCAATAATACAGGATAATGAATGCAAGACAGGTGTTAAAAAAGCTATCAGAATGTACATAAGATAATCTCACTATTAAATTTTATATATGATAAAATCAAACAATTAAAATTTATTGAAGAATGGTTAAAAAGAGTAAACCACTTTTATCTGCTGTCTTTTAACAAAAGTCCGATAAGCTCGCTCAAAAGTGCCATTACGAAAACGCTTAAAATCGGACTAGCTAAAAGCCTTAGTTTATATAGTAAAAAAGCACCTTAAAAGGTGCATTTCAACAAATGGTGCGCGATACTGTGCAGTTATCGGACTGAAAACTATGAGGGTTTTAAGGAATTGGAATGCAAGTTAAACTTGCTTTTGAGCTAAAATAAAAAATTAAATCATTCATCTGTACAGATATTGACATACTTCGAATCATACTTTACGATACTTCTTAATATTAACCTAACAATCAAATTTTGAAAAGGAGGTGATAAATATGTTCGGATTGCTGACAGCTTTGTCTTGGGTATCAAGAGCAAAAACTTGCTACGATTATTCTCAAGCCAGAAGTTATAATGATGTTTGCTTAATTACGGCAAAATGCATTATGACAGAAAGCCTAATCCATCAGGTAAAACAACACATTCGCAATCAATGCCAACATCCATATTATTGGTAGATTGTTTGAAAGGAAAACGTTATGTTACTGCATAACTAGAAAGAGCGACATATTTAGATGCCGCTCTTTTATTTTACTCTCATGTATTTTTCAAAAACTTTTTCAATATTATGAGGAAGCACCTCAAAAGCTGAATCCGTATCATCAAGTTCCAATCCTTGCATATCAGAAATAGCTTGTGCAACATCCTCTCCAAACAAAAACCTTGCTTCAGATAGCAATGGAAATAAATCTTCCGGTTCTAAATATGGGTTACCTCCTGCTTTCTTTTTACGGCGCAACGAAAAATATACCTCTTTTAATCTTTGGTAAAATTTAAAGCGAATATCAAATAAATCTTGTTTTCTTTGTTTCTCACTTGTTCTCCATTGCAAAAATGCAACAATGAGAACTGCGAAAGCCAACCAAAAATTGTTACTACTCAAATCCCCTAAAAATTCCTTCATTTTTGAAACTCCTATAACAGAACCGTAACATATCTCAATCTCGTCCACTCTTAGATTTATGCTTTTTTAGGATTTTTATAATTTTTGTGTTTTGGGTATAATCTAATGCAGTATTTCCAAATTTATCAGTAATTTTAACATCCGCACCTGAAGCAACTAGCATCTCTATAACCGATATTTTTTCACTATTTTTAACTGCACACATAAGAGGGGTCCAACCTATAATTTTCTCTTGAATATTAACATCTGCACCTGCTCTTATTAATAATTCTATGGTTGACATTTCTATATCATTCTGCAGCGCATATATTAAAGCAGTCCACCCAAAATCATTTTTTGCATTTACATCAGCCCCCGCTTCTATTAGCATTTTAATAACATTCATCTTCTTACTGTTTTCTGCTGCAAGCATTAAAGCTGTCCAATTTCCTTCACTGGTTGCATTAACATTAGCGCCCTTTCTTATCAAGATATTTATAATTTCTAGCTCATTATTATGCGATATTGCATGCATCAATACAGTTCCGCCTAAAGCACTTTTTGCATTAACATCAGCACCATAATTAATTAGTGATTCAATGAGTTCTTGCTTCTTGTTTTTCATAATAGCAAGCATCAATACTGTTTGGTCATCTTTATCTCTTGCATTAACATCGGCACCATTTGTTATATACTTTTGCACCAACTCCAAGTTTGGATTTTCTTTAGATACCTCTTCTTTTAATAAATTATTCTGTTCTTCTATGAATTTACGCTTATCAACAACAATCATTAAATCTTTACAATTTTTATGTTCCTGTACTTCTCTAATCAATTTTTTGGCTTTTTCTGCGGCTAGTATTTCCTCCGAAGTGGGGTTATCCCTTAGGCTGAAATTTTTATACATATCCTGCACTACTGTTATATTTTCTACTATGTATTCAACACTTCTTTGACAGTTTTGTGAGAATTTATAATCCTGAATATGTAGTTTTAACTCTGACATTTTGGTTAAAATATTTGATAAATTAATCTTCGGGGTAACTCCGGCTATTTCATCGTATTCAAGAAAGCTCTTAATGTTTCTATCCAAAAAAGCCTTTTCTTCTGCTTTTTCTCCACAAGATACTAGAAAAAGACATAAAACAAATAAGATACTTTTCTTCATTACAGTTCCCCTATGATATAAAATTATGCGTAGGATAGTTATAATTTTCATTTATGTCAAATGTTAAAAAGTAGCACCTGTGTAGCACCGAAGATAAAAAGTCCGATAATTTTGCAAAAATTGCTATTTTCAAAACTTCAAAAATCGGACTAAATAAGTTCTTGTTTAAAAAGAAAAAATCCGCAACGAATGCGGAATTTCAATAAATGGTGCCGCTAGTAAGAATCGGACTTACGACCCCGTCATTACCAATGACGTGCTCTACCACTGAGCTATAGCGGCATATCTGTAAAGCGCTGCCAATGACATATTGCAACATGCACAACCGTTTCATCGGTCAGCAAGCGTAAGAATAACCAAACTTTTTATAAAATCAATAAAAATTTTCATAATCAGCCACTTTTTTTGCCGAAATATGCAAACAGAACCGAATAATTTATTTGAAAATAATAAAATTCATTGGTATATGTTAAAAAAAGCAACTATGTGAGATTGTTATTAATGCCCAAAAACAAAAATCAACAGACGCCAACACCCAATCAACAACAGAAGCCCTTGCAAAAGTTTCTCTGGCTGCGCCGCAATTTTGCTTATTGCTTAGCACTTTCCGCATTAATATGGATTGTGGGGCTGAGCTGGTATGTTGAAAATTTTATCGGCTGGAAAAGCATATCCGCCCTCGCTCCGAACGATTTCGGCAGCCTTATCCTTTCTGCGACGCTCCCGCTGTTGGCCGTCTGGTTTATTCTGGCATATATTGAACGCAGCAGCAGTTTGGACGCCAACGCCGAACTGTTTCAATCTTACATCAACAGCCTTATGTACCCTGACGAAGGCGCCTCGCGGAATGCCAAAGCCATTGCCAATGCCTTAAAAGAACAAATCCAGACCCTGCAAAAGGAAAATAAAACTGTTATAACACAGTCTGCACAATTAAAAACAGATTTGGAAACGCGCATTGCCGATTTCTCTAAAATTCTGACACTTCTGGATAACTATTCAGCTAAAACGCTGAATGATTTAAACGACGGCGTCAAAACCTTATCTGATCGCTGCGGGTACATCACCGACAAAACCATTAATGCCGTCCGCAACATGAGCGAATGCACGGAAGACATATCAGACAATTCCGACAAATTTTTAAGCAAACTCACCCCGCTATTGGATGAGATATCTGCCGTTTCCGCAAATATTAAAAACAACATCGTTAATAACAAAGCCAACTTGTCAGAAATAAAAAAACAGCTCGAAGATTGTACAACTCTCGGCAAAAAACATCTGGAAGATATGCTTGCGCAAACAAAAGACAATAATAGTAACTTGGAAAAATCTTATTACCGTGCCGCTGAAGAATACGACGCCATGTATAGAAAACTTGATGCCGGTATTTCAAGCATTGAAGGACGTATAGAAGAACAAAAGCGCCTTCTTAATACCCAAACAACAGTACTGAATCATAATTCTGATCTTTTGAACAATAAGATGACAAAATACGGAGAAGCCGTCTCCCGTGAAATTGAAAAACTGGTTAAAACCTCCATCGAACTGGATAAAATTACCAAAAAACAAATTTCCGTTTTAAAATCTGTTAATTCAGAAGCCGGAAAAGCCTTAAATAATATCGGCGGCAGTATTGACAATAAGCGCGAAGAATTGGAACGCCGCTGCGAATATACCGTCAACAGCATACAGAACGTCATCCTTGCCATTAATAAAGAAACCGAAAAGCTGATGTCCTTTACCGCGTTGACACAAGCCAAAAACTTTGATTTGAAAAACATTGCCGAAACAATTGTTGAAAAAATAGGAACAATCAGCGATAAACTCGCTTTAAAAACCGATTCGCTGAAAGATAAAGCCGTTGACGTGATTGATAAATTTACCGAAGCACAGGACATCATCAACCGCAGCACCGAAAAACTCAATACATCATCCGGACAAATTGTCGCCAACAGCCGACAAAGCATGAAAATCATGGAAGAACAGAATTTTTATGTCACAAATACGATTACCAACATAGATGTTGTCAAAGATAAATTGGAAAAGTTAAACACTGACATTCAAAAGACCATAAAAAACCTTTCCGTTCCGCTGTCGGAATATAAACAGCAAATCGACCGTGAAATAAAAAGCAATAATCCGTTTATGGAAACTGAACAGGAAGATCTCGACAGAGAGGATCTCATACAAACCGGCCAAAATATAAGCCGTTTTCTGCGCGGTCTGAACATTCGCTCCGAAAAACTGTTTGATAAGCAGGACTTATTTGACTTGTGGGACAATTATCTTTCCGGCAGGCAAACCGCTTTTACCGATATCTTGTCAAATACTCTGCCCCGCAAACAAATCACTGCGATACGTAAGTCATTTGACGATAACGCAAATTTTCATAATCAAGTCATTCATTACTTGTTTTTAATGGACTTGCTTATAAAAAAATTATTGCATACGGAAAACACGGAAAAAAATGAACTGATTAACCTCTCCGTTAATTATTCATTGGATAAAATCTACTTTACGCTCATTAAATCCCTGAACAACGTAGAATAAAATGACCGGCATATTGGATTTTAACAGCAACGTTTTTTTAGCCCCCATGGCGGGAATAACAGATTACCCCATGCGCAAACTTGTTGCTTCCAAAGGAACAGTAAACTTATATTCCGAAATGGTCGCTGTAAACGCTATTAACCGCAAAAATCCAAAAACTTTCCGCATTGCAGATGTCAGAAACGAACCGTACCCCGTTATCGTGCAACTGGTCGGCAGTGACCCTGATCTCTTTGCCGAAGCCGCCAAACTGGCCGCAGACTTAGGAGCTCATTCCTTAGATATCAACATGGGGTGTCCGGTTAGAAAAATTGTCAATAACAATGCCGGTTCTGCTTTAATGAAAGACCCGATTCTTGCATCAAAAATTATTCAGGCAGTCGTCAACGCAACGCAGCTGAGCGTCTCCGTAAAATTCCGTAAAGGCTGGGACAATAATTCTGTCAACGCCGTGGAATTTGCCCGAATGTGTGAAGACAGCGGCGCCGCATATGTTACCGTGCATGGAAGAACCCGCGCACAGGGGTATTCCGGCAAAGCCGACTGGGAAATTATCAGACAGGTCAAATCAGCCGTTCACATTCCCGTTATCGGTAACGGCGATGTGACATCACCTGAACTGGCAGCAGAAATGCTTCGCCAAACAAATGCCGACGGCGTCATGGTCGGCAGAGGAGCACTCGGGAACCCGTGGCTCCCCGGACAAATCCATGACTATATAAACAACGGTACGGCTCCGTCTCCCGTTCCCGTTTCCGAGTTGAAAAACGCACTTTTGCAGCAACTCGCCGACATGGTTGAGTTTTACGGCAAAGATATGGCTGTGGCCATTTCCCGCAAATATGTCTGCTGGTATTCCAAGAACTTGCGCGACGCCAAAAAATTTCGGGAATGTTATACGAAAATTTACGATTATGATATAGCTGTTAAAACAATACAGGATTATTTTTCCGAACAAGAGGAGATGCAAAAACAATGAAAATTTTAATCGGCGGCGCCGGAAACGCCGGACGCAGTATAGTTGACTACTTATCGCAGGCTGACAATGACATTATTGTCGTAGATACCGACAAGGAAAGACTGGATGATTTGTCCAAAGAGTTTGACGTACAAACCATGGTCGGCTCAATTTCTCACCCGGGAATTATGGAAAAAATCGGCGCCAAAGACGCTGACTTGTTAATTGCCGTCACTGATAACGACGAAGTTAACCTTATCGCCTGCCAGGTCGCTTACACCTTGTTTCAAATTCCTAAAAAAATTGCCCGCGTAGACTCTGATTACTTTTTAAATCCGCTCTGGAATACGCTGTACAGCGATAAAAATCTTCCTGTCGACTTGGTGATATCACCTGATGTTGAAATTGCCAAAGCGATTCTGAACCTTTTGGAATTCCCCGGAACCACCGCAGCTTTTCCGTTGGTTGACGGAGCGCTTTACCTGCTGGGTTTCAAATGCTCTGAAACCTGTCCGCTGCTGAATACCGAAATAAATGAAATAAAAAAATCGTATAACAGCCCTGTCAGTCACATTATACGCGGCAACAAAAGCTTTTTTGCCAAACCCAACGAACATATTCAAATAGATGATGAAATCTTTATCTTGGTCGAAAAAGACAAAGTGTTTGAAACCCTGCGTGACTTCGGAATTATTGCCAAACCAAACGAAAATCTGCTTATTTTCGGCGGCAATGCCGTTTCTTACTACATAGCTTCCATCATAGAAAAAGACGATTCCATAACTTCATGCAAAATTATTGAAAACAATGCCGCGGTTGCCCACGAACTTGCCGAAAACCTTAACAACACACAGATTATCCGCGGCGAAATCATGAGCGATATCATTTTGGAAGAAGCCGAAATTAAAAACGTCAACACTGCGGTTGCCGTTATGAGCAATGATAAAGACAACATTTTAGCGGCGCTTATTTCTCAGAAAAACGGCGTATCATACACGCTTTCACTGGCAAATTCACGCAACATCAGCAGCTTAATTGACAACAACAATGATAACATTATTGTTGAACGCTCCCTTGTCATTACATCTGCCATGTTGCAGGACATTCGCAAAGCAAAGATAAATAATGCTTATTGCCTTAAACGCGGCATGGGAGAAGTTTGGGAAGTCAGAATAGACCAAGACAGCCTGAACACAGGCAAAACCATTGACGAACTGGGCTTGCCCGAAAAATGCAAGGTCAGTGCCATATACCGTAACAATGAAATTATATATCCCAAATCGGATGACAGGATTGCCGAAAATGATATTCTGATTGTTTTCGTTTCACCGCACGCCATCCGCAAAGCCGAAGAAATTTTCAGGCTCTGAACCATACTGATACGAAAAAAGGGGTACCCGCATCAGCAGATACCCTTTTTTTCATCAGTTTATAAGACTTTGGCATTCGGAATATGCCTTGTCAAACAATGTTCCATCTGCAAACTCTCGCAAAATTTTCCCATTCTGCATCTGAGAATCAAACTTTTTCAGAGATTTTGTCGTCAGCCTTAACTTAAAACGTTCATAGCAGCACATCAGGACAAAGATGTTTTTCCCGTCATTTCTCAGAGGAACAAACAGTTCATCCGTTTCTTCAAAACGAAATGCATCTGTTTTGCAGGTAAAAATCTTCAGACTGCCGACAATATTCCCATAATACATGCCATCATGTTCAAGCGCATAAAAGCTGCCCAGAAAAGAATCATCTCCCAAGTCATAGACGGCATAAAGCCGGATGTCCCCAATGGAGGCAGCTACCGGTTTCTTTGTATGCCACGCCATTGCCATGCAGAGAGGATGCATTAAGTCCGCCGGATGAACAACATTATTTTCCATACCGAGAATACATTTTACCTCTCCGGCGCCGCAGGGCTGCGCTTCATTTTTCCGCTCCCCCGCCGCCTTAGCTTTCTTTTTCAGCTCTTCATCTGCCGCCGGCATGCCTTTATCCTTCTTTTTTGCAAAAGAACGCCGCAGCTTCTTAAAAACAGTCATAAACACAAAAATTTAAGTTATATAATAATGGTTAATTAACCGCATCATATTCAAAAAACCAAAATATGCAATACTTTTAAATTTTCAGCATTTCAATATGTTCTCATGCTTTCAGCCAAAATTTCAGCCCATTCTACCGCCCCTTTTGCCAAATCGGCAAATTCATCGTCGCGGATTTCAAGCAATGCATAATCTAAGCCCTGTTCTTCCCCGCAAACAACAACCGTTCCGGTATTATACTTTCGCAAATCATACGGAACGTTTTCTCCCACCGTCTCCGGAAGTTTAGCTAAATCATGATAAAGATGAGCTGCAAAAGGAGTCGGTTGATGATATAGAACGCCGGCCTGCCACGGGCGGTAACTTCCGCCCCTGAGCTGCGGCGTATAACTGTGAATGGAAAAAAGCACCGGCTCTGTTCCTTGCTGTTTCATACTTTCAATATAACCATTAACTGCATTATAATACGGCATATAAAACCGCGCTATTCTGTGATGCCGTTCACCCTCGTCAATATTCATATTAGCGGGAATAAGCGTTTTGTCGCTTTCCGCAACAATCAGCTCGCTTTCATCCGTCCTGCGGTTCAAATCTATCAATAAGCGTGAATATTTACCGAGAAATGCCGCGCAGCCGAGCTTCTGCGCCAACAGGCGGCAAACTTCCGCCGCCCCCTTATCCCGCGCTATATGACGTTTCAAATCTTGCTCCGACACTCCTAAATTATCATATTCATCCGGAATATCGGCGGATGCATGCTCGCAGGTCAAAACAAAACGGCTTTTTCCCGTTGGCGCAATAAATTCAAAAGGCTTATCTTGCATAACTCATCATCTCCCTCATCTTTTTATTAAACCCCGGATTGACATAGCGCAGCTTTCCCGTTTCGTTTAAGGCGTGCATGACTAACCGCGCGTAGGTCTGCTCTCCTTCCACAACTTCTTTGGAAACGCCTCTGCGCATCGGGCTGTAAGTATCATACGCCACCTGATAGTAATAAGGCAGGCTGTGCTGTACCGTTTTCTCATCGGTCTCACAATTATTATGCCAATTAAATTTATTTAACAACGGGCGGTTAACATGCTGTGGAGTATTTTCCATCGCCGATTGCACAAACTCGCGGTTAAACTGTAAAAACGCTGCCACAAAGCGCTTGTTAAAATTAGCATTCATAAAGCGTATCTCTACGGTCTTATCCGGCAAAATATTCAAAGTTTTGTATTTATGTCCGAATGCAGACATCTCCACTAACTGTCTTTTATCCTCACATATGTCTGCCATAACGCATAAAAACGGATAATCTCTCTCGCCGTCTGCACTCAGATTACGGCTGATATATGTCGCATATAACAATTTATTGTCACGCCGTTCGGGAGCGGCAAATGCCGTAACAATTTCCGATTCGTGCTGCATCATGCGTTTTACAAGTCTCTTATACGTTTCCAAATCAAACCCTTCCGCCGAAATGTGCTGATGCAATGAACAATGTACATTTACATGCCCTTCGTTAAACGCATCCAATATCTTTAAGCAGTTATCTTCATCCGCTTTTCCACGCATAACGGAACTGGCATATTCCACTGCCGCCAATCCGCTGTAACGCGTCAGGCTCTCGTCGCGCATGATAACACCGGCAGAATTTTCATCCATGTAAACGGAACTGTCTTTATTGGATGAATATAATTTGTGCCAGCCGTTCTTCTCTTTAAGATAAGCAATAAGTTTGCCGTAATCCCCGTATTCTTCCGGCACATAGAATTCCAGCTCAAACCCGCAGGGGCGGTATCCTTTTTGCTTCGGAACACCGGATTCCTGCACCTGAAACATATCTTTCCAAACATCATCATTTGGCAGATTTTGCACATCCCGGCTTAATTGAAAACGCAGCCGCCGCATATTCCTCATTGCTTTTTGGCGAACGGCAAAGCTGTAAGCACCTTCATATTGATATTCTTTCGCCACCTGACGGCGCAGAAAAACATCCGCCGCATACAGCGCTTTTTGATAAACATTACCCCCTTCGGTTATCTCTTTATAGCGGGATTTTAAAAACTGTAATATATCACATCCGACCATCAAACCGTGATGATTTGAATACGGCATATTTGGTTTCACGAACCAATCCCCGAACAACTTTTCATTGTCTTCGGGAGCCGCAAAACTATATACGAACTGCCGAAAATCAAACCCGAAAGCTTCCATACCGTTCAACAAAGAAGTGAGCCTTCCCGTATGTTCAACTGCATATTTTGACGTTTTTAATAAACTCAACTGCGGTTTGTCATTATTATAATCGCTCACATTCTGCATGACCTCATCCACAAACTCGGCAAATTTTTCTTCTCCCTGCCCACCGTAAGTTTTATGAAAATGCGTCAGCAATCCTGCAAAAGGGGCCAGCATATTGTCAACATGCCAGTCATAATAAAATTGTTTAAACTTCACCCCACCGACAAGAGCAAAATAATCCGTAAATGCCTGTTTAGTCTTTTCTACCGTTTGATTTATAGTATTTGTCATCTTCTATCCTTGATTATCTGAATTTAAAAAAACATAAATTAAAGTGTGTCAGTACATCCCCTCCGAGTACCCACACTTTAATCCATGTACAAAATACTCAGAGGCTGATAATCAAGCGCAAAATGAAAATAAGAGAAATAAACAAAGCCAAAGCAACGCTGATTTCAGCGCTTGCTGCAAAAAATAAATTTTGGCTCTTGTTTAACATATCATTCCTTTTTTAATCGAACTTTTTAAAAATAAAGGCCATTGCGGCATTTGTCAATATTTTTTTATAAAATTCTTAACCGCAGCCCTTTTCGGTTCAAATCCCTCTTATCCAAACCAACAAAAAACCTGCCGCGAGGGCAGGCTTTTTATTGGTCGGAACGAGAGGATTGGCCTTCGGCTTTCCAAGCCTCGGCCGCACAGGCGCTCATCGCCTAAGGCGACCGGCATACTTTCGTCTGCCTTTCGCTGGTAGTCAAACCTCCTTTTCGGTTCAAATCCCTCTTATCCAAACCAACAAAAAACCTGCCGCGAAGGCAGGCTTTTTATTGGTCGGAACGAGAGGATTCGAACCTCCGACTTCTTGCACCCCATGCAAGCGCTCTACCAGGCTGAACTACGTTCCGAAGACTTTTCTCCTATATATTACTTTAACAAAAAATGCAAGCAAAAAATTTTTAACTAAGCCAAATGTTAAGACACTAAATAAAAAAATCTCCCTCATGCAAAGTTATAAAAACTTGTACAGGGGAGATTAGAATTATGTTTTACAAACGACCCTTTGTATAGCCGATAAAACTGCCGTCTTTGTCCCAAACAAAGCCGTTTTTATCAGCTCGTGGATCATCAGGACGAACGCCATAGCAATTTAAGCCGTTTTCATCAACGCGGGTACGATTACGATGAATACCCAAATCATCAAAACCACGATAATCAAAGCCTTGCCCGTCATAGTCAGTACCGTTACGATGGCAAAGATGAGCATCAAAGCCTCGCTCGTCATAGCGGGTACCATTACGGTGAATGCCGTTAACATCAAATCCCCGCTCGTTATAGCGGGTACCATTGCGGTGAATGCCGTTAACATCAAAGTCTCCCCGGCCATAGCGGCCACCGTAACGATGGTTTCCGTTAGCATCAAAGCCTCGCTTGTCGTAGGGCCACTCTCCTAAATATTTATCCATTTTTTGAATTTTAATTAGTTTGAGAAAATGTTAATATAACTCACAAAAATACCTTTGTTTAAATTATAAAGATAATAATCTCCAGTATTTATACCATAGTAACATATCTTTTTTTTATTTCAATAAAAAACGCTGCTTCAAGTACGACTGCCGCGTGTAGTCAAACCTCCGGCATCTTATATCCAAAGCAAAAAGTGATTGATTCTTATATCATTTTATAATACACTTCGCATACTAACTAATTATCATGTCAAATTATAATTTACCATATTATGAGAAAAGAAAAACCAAACGAAAAACAGCTCGTAACGGATGCCAAACGCTGGTTTGAACAGAAGTACGGCAAAACGCCCAAAGAATGCGGCATAAAGTTCATCAAGGTCTGGCACAAACCTACACCTTACAAAAAAACAACAGCTGTTGTCTTTGCCCAAACCGAAGAAATTGGCAAAGCGTTTATCTGGGAACAAAACGCAATCTGGCGCTCGATAAAAAACTTCTGGATATTGCCCATATACGCCATCGTTTCTTTGTTCGCTGTTTTTTCGCAAGAACGTAACGATGAAATTATAAACACAGGGATAATCTGTCTGGTTCCCATTTTCTTCGCGCTGTGTTTATGTTTTTACGCTGCACACAAATGCAAGAAAAAAGAGAAAATCCACAAATGGGATGTCGAGATTTACTATCCGTAAGTCTCTCTGCCATTCAAAAAGCCTTATTCATCACGAATAAGGCTTTTTTATTCCTTCACCGCTTTTAAATACAAAAAAGACCGCCGAAGCGGTCTCGGGTGGAATGAAGAACTTCCTATGCAGAAACTTTTTCTGCGACAACTTTCTTAATTTTCTTTGCTTCTGCCGTCAATTTGCTGTCAGGTGTGGACATCAGGAAAGCGTCCAAGCCGCCCTTGTGCTCAATCGTACGCAGCGTGCTTGTGCAAATACGCAGTTTATATACTTTTCCCAAAGATTCACTTAACAAGGAAACTTCTTGCAGATTCGGCAAAAAGCGGCGGCGGGTTCTATTGTTCGCGTGGCTTACATTGTTACCGCTCATAACGCCAGTGCCGGAAATTTCACATTTCTTAGCCATTTTTTTATCCTTTACTCAAAAACTTTTGCCTATACATACAAACATAATCCCAATAAGTCAAGCAAAATCTTCGTAAAAACTTTAAAAAAAACTGGATTTTTGAAAAAAAGCGTAGTATAAACCTATTTCGCAAATGATATATGCAACGTGTACCCGTAGCTCAATTGGATAGAGTGTTGGCCTCCGACGCCAAAGGTTGCGAGTTCGAACCTCGCCGGGTGCACCACTTTTCTCTCCCCCCCCTGATAATTAGACTTAAACCCGCTGTAACCGAATATATAAGCATATATATTATGCGCGTACCAATTACAGGAGGAAAAACATGTCTCATTTAATCAATTCGTTAAAAAAATATTATGAAGGCGGCTACGAATGGCAGCCGCAAAAATCCCCCGGCGTGCAGGCAAAAATGCACCCAATTCCCGACTGCGGCGAAGAAACCTACCGCGGCAGCGGCAAACTGAAAGGACGCAAAGCGTTGATTACCGGCGGCGATTCGGGTATCGGACGCGCGGCGGCCATTGCCTTTGCACGCGAGGGGGCGGATGTCGCGATTAACTATCTGCCGTTTGAAGAAGACGACGCGCAGGAAGTCAAACACATCATAGAACAGGACGACGGCAAAGCTATTCTCATCCCCGGCGATGTCAGCGATGAAAGCTTTTGCAAAGAGTTAATCAAAACCGCTGTTGATGAATTAGGCGGGCTGGATATTCTCGTTCCCAACGCCGGTGTTCAAACTGCCAACAAGGATATCACCACTCTGCCTACCGAACAAATTATCCATACATATGCAGTTAACGTTTTCGGCATGATGTGGCTGGTGCGCGAGGCTGTTCCGCATATGCACCCCGGCTCAACCATTATCACCACCACGTCTATTCAAGCTTATCAACCGTCCGAAGACCTGCTGGACTATGCCGGCACAAAAGCGGCGATTCGCGCCTTCACGCAGGCCGCGGCCAAGCAGTTCGCCCCCAAAGGCATACGCGTCAACGCCGTAGCTCCCGGACCGATTTGGACTCCGTTGCAAATCTGCGGCGGACAGCTTAAAGAAAAACTGCCTGAATTTGGGCAAAACACACTTCTCAAACGCGCCGGACAACCGGCAGAGTTAGCCGATGTTTATGTCTTTCTTGCTTCCGATGCTTCAAGCTATGTCACCGGCGCCATATACGGCATAACCGGCGGTATGTTGACTGCCTGACCCATAAAAGCTCTCAACCGAGGGCTTTATTTTTTATTGACTCTGCACCCTATTATAAATATAATGTTTCTTACAAAAAAATTATCATTCACACAATTAAAATATTTTTATATGGAACAACACAAAACGCCGCAGGAACTGCTGAACGAGTTTTGTTACATTTGCTGGGATACTGAAATTGATCCTGAAACACAACGACAAAAGTATAACACCTTATCCGTTTCTTTCAACGATCTGTCCGTCAAAGAAAAACTGGACATTATCCCCCGACTGGTGAATGCGAGCAAAATCTACCGGCCGCTTATCTTTACTGCTAAAAGGCTCTTTGATGCGTTAAACTCAAAAGAGCAACATAGCTTAAACATCGATTTGGTGTTTCCGTCTGATATGGAAGAGCGCCTCATCTGCCTTAAAGAATACCAGTGGAGGTGTAGATACAACAGGCCGACTATAAAAAAAGGCTACGGCTTTTACCGCCCCGTATCCGCACTGGATATTATGGGTTTCCAAGCCAATGTGGAAATGATTGTCGCTTCAGGCAGCCCTTTGATTATTCTTTGCAGCTAACTTTTTACACTAAAAATGCCCCCAACCGGGGGCGTTTTTTTTAGATTGCAGGCTCTTAATTATTCTTCGTCTTCACTGTCTTCTTCATCGCCTTCCAATTCTTCAATTTCAATCGCATCTTCTTCCTGCATTGCATGAAGCATCCACGAATGCTTGGCATAGCAGGCTAAATAATCTTCCATCAAATTAGCGACCATAAAATCGTCTTTTTTATCTGCCTCATCGCGAATGTCTTTTGCCATCGCCATAATATTCTCGCAATCGGCTGCCAATTCGTCAATAACTTCATATCCGGTATAATCGCGCGGTTCAACCTCTTCAACCGTTGTATTTTCCAGATACTGCGACATTGTTCCCATCGGCATTTTGTTTTGCATTTTCATCATCTCTGCCACTTGGTCAAACTGACACTGAAACATCTTGTAAATTTCTTCCGTCATCTTATGGATAATCGGAAAATTCGGTCCGACCACATTCCAATGCAGATTATGTACTTTAATATTCATCACCGCCAGATTTGCCAGAAACACATTTAACTTATCTAGTTTATTTGCCATAATTTTTCTCCTCTGATATTTATAATTTGCCCCGTATAAATAATTGCTTTTCTTCATATTAACAGAGGTTATAAACAGAAGAGATACAAAAAGCCGCCCTAAAAGGACGGCTTTAAGTTAATCGCGGCACTGCACAAACTTATGCGAACAGGTGCAGTATTGTAAATGAAGAATGGCGCAGTGGTCACACGAAACATTTTTCAGTCCGAGTCCGAACTGCAACGCGCTGATTACGCCGGCATGGCAGACAACGCATACCGTATGAAGAGCATAATCAAATGTATGGCGTGCAGTTATGCGTTCCAAACATTTAAACACACGCTCAAACACGACTCTTTTGCTCTCTCCGTTCGGAAAGCTCAGATCCGCTGTTTCTTCCGTAGGCCACAGGAGTTTATTAATAAACTCTTCGCCATATTGCCGCTTGGTTTCTTCAAAAGAAACGCCTTCCACATCGCCGAAATCACATTCACGCAAATCCTGCATAATCATAAGGTCACGTCTGATAACGCCATTACGGACAATGGCATTTGCCGTCTGCACGGCTCTGGACAACGGCGAAGAATACACATCCATCATCTTCAGGCGCAGCTTTTGGGCCAATTCCGCCGCCTGCTTATGCCCTGTTTCATTGAGCACGGCATCCGTACCGCACCCTTGCCAGACACCTTTGACGTTTTCATCCGTCTCACCATGGCGGCAAATATAAAAATCTATTTTCATAATATATAAAATAATTAAAGTTTACCGCCACTATAACAATATTTTTTATTTCTGCAACAAAAAACCGCCCTAAAAGAGCGGCTCTCTAAGGTAATTAACGCATCACGCCAGCAATTCATCTGCCAAGGCTTCAATTTGTTTCACATCCGCCTCTTTCATTGCTGATTTAATCGAAACGGTATTATCCATAAACGTAATATTCTTAAGCCCCTCAAGCTCCGCACGCATTTTTTTGGCTGCAATCGGTGCCCATGAACCGTTTTCAATAAAACCGACCTTGCGATTCTGATAATTCTTGCTCTTTAAATGGCTGATAAAGCTTTCCATCACCGGGAAAAGTCCCGCATCATAGGTAATAGACGCCAACACAAGCCTGTCATATCTGAATGCGTCTTCCACCGCTTCCGCCATATCATCACGCGCCAAATCGGCAATAGAAACTTTCGGTGCCCCTTTTGCTTCCAAAACTTCTTTAAGTTTTTCCGCCGCCGCTTTCGTATGCCCGTAAACTGACGCATACGCAATAAAGATGCCATCATTCTCCGGACGGTAACTGCTCCAAATATCATATTTGCCGATATAATGTCCCAAATCTTCGGTTAACATCGGCCCGTGCAGCGGATAAATTTTCTGAATATCCAATGTCGCAGCTTTTTTAAGCAAAGCCTGCACCTGCGCACCGTATTTGCCGACAATATTGATATAATAGCGACGCGCTTCACAATCCCACGGCTCATCCGTATCTAATGCGCCGAACTTACCGAAACCGTCTGCCGAAAACAGAATTTTATCTTTTTTCTCATATGCAACCATCACTTCCGGCCAATGCACCATCGGCGCCATAATAAACGTCAACGTATGCGCTCCTAACGAAAGCTCATCGCCTTCATTGACGACAACTTTCCGATTCTCCAAATCCAAATGCTCAAAAAACTGCGGAATCATATTAAACGTCTTCGGGTTTGAAACAACTTTCGCATTTTTATATTTATCGAGAAACTTTTCAATATTTGCCGCATGGTCAGGCTCCATATGCAAAACAACCAAATAATCCGGCTCCCTGCCACCCAAGACCTCTTCCAAATTCTTAAACCATTCATCGGTTGCACGCTTATCAACCGTATCCATAACCGCAATTTTCTCATCCATAATCACATATGAATTATAAGAAATTCCGTTCGGCACGACATATTGCCCTTCAAAAAGATCTATTGTTTTGTCATCCGCACCGACATAATAAATATCATCTGTCAATTGTTTATTTTGCATAATCTTAACTCCTTATAAACATCCGTTTCGGCTTATTTAACCTTTTCTTCTATAATTGCAACCGCTTTTAAGAAGACTTGTTCAATCCCCATGTCCGACGTATCCAAAATAAATGCGTCTTCCGCCGGCTTCATCGGTGCATCTTTGCGAGTCGCATCACGCTCGTCACGAGCTTTGACATCTCTTAAAACCTCTTCGTAATCAGTAGTCATTCCTTTGGCAATAAACTCATCATATCTGCGTTTTGCCCGCACTTCCGGCGCCGCCGTAATAAAAAACTTAACATCCGCATGAGGACATATTACCGTCCCCGTATCCCTGCCGTCATAAATCACTCCTTTTGCAGGCTTCCCGTCCGCATATGTCGGATTCTCGGCAAAATTGCGCTGCATATCAAGCAGGCGCGACCGCACGCCTGCATAGCTTGAAACAACTGAAGCCGCCTGCCCGCCTTTTGAAGAACGAAAATCTTTGTGCTGCGACAATTCAATCATTTTCGCAAATGTCAATGATGCCGCTGCCTCTTCCGCAGCCTTCACATCCTGCAAATCTTTATCTTCAATGAGCAGCATTAACCCGACAGCACGATAAACCATCCCCGTATCAAAATACGCCAAACAATACTTTTCAGCCAAACGCTGCGAAAGCGTCCCTTTTCCTGCCGCCGCCGGTCCGTCTATCGTAATAATCATGCCGCCCTCAATGTATTAATTAAAAATTTTATCTATTCTTTAACACATATCCGTTAATATTATAGTATAAAATAACTTTATACAAAGATAAGATAATGGCAAAGAACTTTCGCTTATATACCGATGACGAACTGATAACCGGAAAAACGGTCGTTTTGCCTGAAAATCAATCACATTACTTAAAAAACGTCGTTAAATACACCTCGGGAGATTCTTTATACTGTTTTGACAACAAGCACGGTGAATTTCACTGTCAAGTAAAAGAAATAAACAAAAAATCCGTTACATTGATTGTTAAAGAAAAAATAAAAGAATTTAATCTCTGTCCGGATATTTGGCTGCTTTTCGCACCCTTAAAAAAAGACAAAACAGATTTTGTGATTGAAAAGGCAACCGAACTCGGCTGCCGTAAAATTCAACCCGTCATCACCAAACACACTATAACCGAAACCGTCAAACTGGAACGATTCGCCGCCCAAAGCACGGAAGCTGCCGAACAGTGCCGCCGTACGGATCTGCCCGAAATCGGAGCTCCGCAGAAACTCAATGATATTTTGCAAAACTGGGATGTAAACCGTATTTTATATTTTATGGATGAAACCGGATTAAGCAAACCTTTTTATGACATTCTGCAAACAGAAAAATCTGCCGAATCCGCCATCCTTATCGGACCGGAAGGCGGATTCGCCCCCGAAGAATTAACCTTGCTGCGCAGTTTGGACTTTGCCAAAGGCGCCACGCTTGGTCCGCGGATTCTGCGTGCGGAAACCGCCGCGGCAGCAGCTTTGTCTTGTTGGCAGATGATAGCCGGAGATTGGAGTACTAAATGAACATATTAATAGCTGATGACCATGAATTATTTTTAAAAGGGCTTGAATTTATCTTAAATGAAAACCTGCAAAACATCAACATCACCACAGCGCAAAGCTATACGGATATATTTGCCGCCATTGAACATGCTCAGAATTTTGATTTAATCATTACCGACTTGGCCATGCCCGGCGCAAACTGGCTGGCTGCGATTAACAAAATCCACACCTCTTTGTCCGAAACGCCGATTATCATTATTTCCGCCGTTTTCGATAAAGAAATTTTACAGCAAACGCTTGATATCGGCGTTTCCGGCTACATTCCGAAAACCGCATCCAATAATTTAATAATAAGTGCCATCAACCTTGTTTTGGCCGGCGGCGTTTACATTCCTCACGAATTACTGTATTCCTCCAAATCGGCTTCAACAAACGATACAATGCAAAAAGAATTCATCGCACCGTTGAAAACTCTTGAAAAACTGGCGGCAGATGCTCCCGAAGCACCAAAAAAAGGGCTCACTGCCCGCCAAATTGATATTGTCAAATGCATTGCAGAGGGGCTTTCCAATAAACAAATAGCATATAAATTGAATTTAACGGAAGGAACGGTCAAAGTCCATATCACCATTATCTTAAAAATCTTAAACGTTAAAAACCGCACTTCCGCCGTCATTGAAGCGGCAAAACGCGGTTACATCTCTGATGACATGATAAAACAAAAATGAGCCATTGATGAAAAAACAAACATTAAAACAATTTCCGCCGTATCTCACAACCGTTTACCGTTGGTTATACTTCAATACCAAAACATACAATATGTTAAACAATCCGGTTGTTTTAAACATTTTAACCCTCGGAAGCCACCGCTTCTTAACCGAAGAACTGATAAAAGAAATATCCCCTTCTTCTTCAATATTGCAGACAGGGGTAACACTCGGCAGCCAGATAGAAAAAACATATTCAGCCCTTGATATGAAAGGGACATATACAATCATTGATATTTTACCCGACATTCTCGATAAATGCCGCGAAAGACATCCGGAAAAACGTATTATCTTTCAACGGGAAAACATCACCAAAACGATCAACGGCAAATATGACATAATCATTTGCTATATGCTGCTGCACGAAATGCCGCCGCAGACCCGCACAAAAACCGTCAATAACATCTTAAACGCACTTACCCCCGGCGGTAAAGCCGTATTTATTGATTACCACTGTCCGTCCTCAATGAATCCGTTGAAATATTTTATCCGCGCTTTCAACCGCTTATATCAGCCTTTTGCCGAAGCTTTATGGAAAACAGACATTAAAGAACTCGCCCAAAACAACGAAAACTTCATTTGGTCTAAACAAACCTATTATGGCGGCATGTATCAAAAAACCGTTGCCACCAGAGAAAACTAGACATTTTATTTCAGCTTTTTAAACATCTGCCGTTCAATTGTCTCAAATCCCAGTTTTTCATAAAGCCTGTATGCCTTTTCATTAAACATATACACGCCCAACTCAATCGCACTAATTCCTTGTTGTTTAAGATATTTTTCCGCTGTTCCAATCAATGCCGTTCCGATTCCCTGCTTACGACAGGGCTCATCCACGCCCATGTTCAAAATAATGCCGATTTTCGGATAAACAAACCCTTTTCGCTCCCTTTCGGGTATATACAAACACAAAAAACCGCAGATTTGCCCCTCACTAACCGCTTTAAAAATGACTGTCGTTTTGCTGCTGAGCATTTCTGTAATAATCCGCAGATGTTCCTCTTCCGTTGAAGGTTTAAAATACATCGGCATTGCCTCATCATGCAGCCGTCCCGCCTCAAACGACAATCGAGCAACAAACTCGGCATCCTCTTTTTCTGCCAATAACACTTTATACATATATCTCTGTCCCCGTTTAATAATAATTCATATTAAACGGCACTGCAAAAATAGCAATTACTTTTTTAAAACAGAAACCGGCTGCTCCATGATAAAGCAGCCGGCAATCGTCCTCATGCAGAGTTTAAGCTAAGATTTAGACACGCTGATCTTCTTAAACTTCTGCTTCTCTGTCTGGGATTTCGGAATAGACACCGTCAACACGCCGTTGTTATAATCGGCCGTTGTCGCGTCATAATCCAAATCCCACGGCAGTTGTATGGTACGCTTAAACATACCATACGAGATTTCAGAAAAATAATTATCTTTAGCATTTTCCTGAACTTCGTTCTTTTTCTCACCGCTAATGCTTAAATAACCGTCAGACGAAACCTTTAAATCAATATCTTTTTCATTGATTCCCGGAATCTCCGCCGTTACCTTAACAGCATCTTTATCTTCAGTAACCTGAATTTTAGGTGATAATTCGGACATATCCGAATTAGAACTGTCCATAAAATTCCAAAAATAATTCATCAGGCTTCTGAAATCCGTCGGATTGTGAGAAACGGACAAATCGTGCTTGTTTTGATTTGCATTTGTAACCGCATTTCTCATCATACTTCTCCCGTAAAACTATTTCTCTTCAATATCCAACACATCAATTTCTTCGACGTCGTCAGAAAGTTTTGAACCGCAGCAGCAACCGGAAGATTTTGAAGTATTCGGGTTGGAACCGGAAGCGTTTGATTTTGACTTTTCATTAGAAAATTTAGACTGAGAATTTTTCATATTTACCTCCAAAATTAATATTTACCATAACCAGATATCCGCGATAGTCCCGGTCTGATATAAGAAAAGGCAGACCTCCGATGCAAAATCTTTGCAGATTTCACACCTCAAAAAATAATCCGCCTGCCGCTGATTTGAAGCTAAACAAAAGGGCAGATAACTGCCCTTAATATCTAAAACTCGGCTGAAATATTTCTACCCATTTTAAGAAACTTATCGGTTCTTTGCTGTTTTAATTCCTCCGGCGATAAGGCTTGCAGTTCTTTCAACTGCCGCAGCAAGACTTCTTTAACCGTTTCAAATGTCTGCGCAACATTGCGATGCGCACCGCCCAGAGGCTCTTTGATAACTTCATCCACAATACCTAAAGCCTTCAAGTCTTGTGCCGTCAGGCGCAAAGCTTCCGTCGCTTCTTTGGTTTTATCACCCGAACGCCATAAAATGGAAGCGCAGCCTTCCGGCGAAATCACGGAATAGATGGAATGTTCCAACATCAAAACCCGATTCGCCGTCGCAATTGCAATCGCGCCGCCGGAACCGCCTTCCCCGATAATCAAAGAAATAATCGGCGTTTTGACCTGCAAACATTTCTCAATAGAAGCGGCAATGGCTTCTGCCTGTCCTCTGGCTTCCGCATCCACTCCCGGATACGCTCCTGCCGTATCAACAAAGCTGATTACCGGCAAATGAAACTTGTCTGCCAAATCCATCATTCTTTGCGCTTTGCGGTAGCCTTCCGGTTTTGCCATACCGAAATTATACTTGATACGGCTTTCCAAATCATTGCCCTTTTCCTGCCCGATAACCACGACGGCATTACCGTCGAGTTTTCCGATACCGCAAACCATGGCCTCATCGTCTGCAAATCTCCTGTCGCCGGCCAGCAAGGTAAAATCTTCTATAAACGCCTTAATGTAATCCAAGCAATGCGGACGCAATGCATGACGGGCAATCTGCGCCTTTTGCCAGGCAGACAGATTCATATATGTACGGTTGATATGCTGGCTTAATTTTCTTTCCAAACGTCTGGTCTCTCTGGTAATGTCCATATCTTCATCTTTGGCAAGAAGCTTTAAGTGCTCGATTTTTTCTTCTATTTCTAAAATATCTTTTTCAAAATCAAGCGCAACAGCGGCAGAATCATTCATTTTTAGTACCTTTTAAAAATTAACTTTCTTGCATCTATAACACAAAATAAAAAAATTGCACCATATTTTTTTATCTATGCATTTAAAGCGTTTAAACAGGCGTTTATATGTGCAAAACTTTGGCAAATAAATCATTTTTTAATTGCAAAATAAGGCTCTTGCGTTAAAATGACAAAAAAATGACAGGAGCCGGCTTTGTTAAACATTTCTTTTTTTATTGCTGCTTTCACAAGTATATCATGGTTGATATTCGGTTTGCGCTATGCGCAGCTTTCCGCTTTGCCGGCAGGAAGTCTTGAAAGTTTGTACCACACGGTCATGGTCATTACTTTGCCGATTGTATTAATTTGGTCAGTTTTTTTCATCATTAAAAGCTTTTATGCCGATAAAAAACATTCTTTGCATATTTATAATGCGCTCAAACAAATAGAACGCAGCAATGATGCGGTCACCGCCCTCGGAAATGCCCTGTTAAACACGGAAATTGAGCTGAAAAGCAGCTTTGCCCTGCGTGAATTTGACACCCTTATATCTGACACAAACGAAGTGCTCTCAGACATTATCAAACGCAGCAATTCCATATCCAGTACTCAAATGGAACACCTCTGGACCCGGACTGCCGGCGGCGAACGTTGGCTTATAGCCAAAACATTCATTGAAACCTATAATTTTCAGCAGGGTTTTAGCGAACACCTTCTGCAAAAAGCTCAAAAAGACAATCTTTTAAAAGGCAGCATTTTGGAATTCCATACCCGCTATCGAAATCTTCTGGATTTGTTGGAAACTTTTGACCGACAGAAGATTTTTTATAACATGATTGAATACGGAGCCTTAGGCAAAGCTTTTCGTATTTTGGCACCGATTGCCGATAAGTTAAACTCTTTAAGTACATCACGGGAAAAAGTTGAAACGAAAGTATCACCGCTTTCTACCGAATACCATATAAGCGAAGAAACATTATCTTTTCCATCCTTTTTAAAAGAAAGGCAGGATATACCCGAACAAAAATATTCAACATCAGCACCGCAGGAAAAATCACACGTCCGTTCTTCAAAACGCATCGAGCAGGATATTCCTGCCGCACCGACAATTACCGACTTTGACAATACGCGCACAGCCCTGCATCACTTAAAAGCTGAAATGCAGCCGTCATTTTCTGCAAAAAAAGACGACCAACAACCTAAACGCAAAGTTATATCTTTAGACGAGCTGGAAAAAGAAATAAATGCTTCTCCGGAAAACAATTATGATGAATATGCCTACCCTTTCGGAAACTGGTCGGATGATAAAAGGAAATAAACTGTTTTACCTTCTCATTTGCAGTCTGACAATTGGTTTCTCCTCTTTGTCTCATGCGCAGAACCAAACAGTTTCATCACCGATTACTGTTTCAAATTATATTTCAATAAGCCAAGCACCGAAATATGATAAGCATTTTTCCCATTTTGATTTTGTAAATCCTGATGCACCTAAAAAAGGCAGCATTACCTTACCGGCATACGGAACATTTGATAATTTCAACCCATATATATTTAAAGGTACGGCCTCAACCGAAGCTGCGGCACTGACATTAGACAGCTTGGGCGTAACATCTGCCGATGATGTAGAAACCGTCTATCCGCTAATAGCCGAAAAATTTGAAATTCCCGCAGACAAGAGTTTTATCGGCTTTTTCCTAAATCCCCGAGCTCGTTTCAGCGATAATACGCCGTTAACGGCAGATGATGTCATTTTCAGCTTTAATGCGCTGATAACCAAAGGCTCTCCCATCTATAAATTTTATTATGCCGATGTAGAAAAAGCCGTCAAACTGTCATCACGCCACGTCCGTTTTTACTTTAAACCGGAAACAAAAAACAGAGAACTGCCGTTAATCCTGAGTGCATTAAAAATATTTTCCGCCAAAGATTTTAAAAATAAAGAATATGACAAACCGAGTTTAACCCCGCCGTTGGGAAGCGGTCCCTACATAATCAAAGAATTTGAAGCCGGAAAATATATCACCTTTGCCCGCAATCCGAATTATTGGGCGAAAGATTTACCGTCACGCAAAGGTTTCTTTAATTTTGACAACATAAAATATGATTATTATCAGGATACGACCGTTTCACTGCAAGCACTCTTCGCAGGAAACATTGATATGCGCAGCGAGTACATTGCCAAATCTTGGGCAACGGGATACAACAACACGCTTGTCAGTGACGGAAAAATCAAAAAACAAGCCGTAAAGCACAACCGTCCGGCAACAATTCAGTTTTTCGCCTTTAATACCCGCAAAGAAAAATTAAATGATTCCCGCGTCCGGCAAGCCATAAATTATGCCTTTAATTTTCCGTGGGCAAACAAAAACTTGTTTTTTAATCAATATCAACGTTTAAACAGCTATTTTGCCAACACGCGTTTTGCCGCAGAAGGCGTGCCTGTCGGGTTAGAACAAGATATTCTCCTTACACTTAAAGATGAGATACCTGAAAACATATTCACAACGCCGGTTGAAGCCGTTTCCCGCGATGACTCGTTATCGGACAGAGAAAATTTAAAACGCGCCGTAAAACTCTTAAACGAAGCCGGATATGATTTTATTAATGAAAAAATGTGCAACACCAAAACCGGCGAACAGCTGGAATTTAAAATCATCATCAACGCTGCAAACGGCAATGCTTTTACACGTGTTCTCCTGCCTTTTATCGAAAATCTGCGTAAAATCGGCATCAAAGCTTCCTCTCAGATTCTTGAAATGAATACTTATAAGAACAAATTGGATAAATTTGATTTTGACATTATCATCGGCGGCATCGGCGGCATCTACATGCCCGGAACGGAACAAAAAGACCTCTGGGGAAGCGCATCCGCTGATACAGAGGGCAGCAATAATTTAATCGGAATAAAAAACAAAGCGGTTGACGCACTTATTCAAAAACTGATTGAAACCGAAGATAATGAGCTGTACACAGCCTCTGTCCGCGCACTTGACCGTGTTTTAAGATTTAACAACTACGTTATTTTTAATTGGTTCTCTGATGTTGACCGTATTGCTTATTGGGATAAATTTGCTTTTCCCGAAAACAATGACAACTTAGGGGTGGACATTAACACCTGGTGGATAAAGGATTAACCGTATGCGCAAATATATTGTCAAACGTCTGTTGCTCATCCCCGTAACACTGTTCGGAATACTTTTGATTAATTTTGCCGTCATCCAGTTTGCCCCCGGCGGTCCGGTGGAATATATGCTTGCCCGATATAAAGGAATGAATACCGCGGTAACAGGTAACATAAACGCCGGAATGCCGAATTTAAACGAGCAAAAATATCAGGGCGCCAAAGGAGTCCCCGATGATCTGGTAAAAGAACTGGAAAAACAGTTCGGCTTTGACAAACCAGTTCACGAACGCTTTATAAAAATGATTAAAGATTACCTGACTTTTGACTTCGGCAAAAGTTATTATAAAGATAAAAGTGTATTGGAACTGATAAAAGAACGCATGCCCGTTTCAATATCATTAGGTTTGTGGTCTACGCTGATTATTTATCTGATAGCCATTCCGCTCGGCATCAAAAAAGCCCGCAAAGACGGTGAACAATTTGACATTATAAGCTCTGCCATAATCTTTATCGGATCGGCAATTCCCGTTTTTCTTTTTGCCGTCATCCTAATTGTCCTTTTGGCCGGCGGAACATACTTACAACTTTTTCCGCTTAAAGGATTAACCTCGGACGGCTGGGAAAATTTCAGCACACTGCACAAAATCGGAGATTATTTTTGGCACATCGCCTTACCGGTAACATGCATAGTCATCGGCGGAGTCGCTTCGCTGACCATGCTGACCAAAAATTCGTTTATGGACGAATTAAACAAACAATATGTTTTAACCGCCCGCGCCAAAGGCTTAACCGAAAAACAGATATTGTACAAACACGTCTTTCGCAACGCTATGATGATAATTATTGCCGGACTTCCCGCACTGCTTATCAAAATTCTCTTCACCGGCTCGCTGCTGATTGAAATTATTTTCAGCTTAAACGGAATGGGGCTCTTGGGTTATGAAGCAATCATGACCCGTGATTACCCTGTTGTTTTCGGTACATTGTATATTTTTGCATTGCTTGGGCTCATTTTAAAACTGATCAGCGACTTAACCTATGCGCTTGTTGACCCGCGGGTAAATTTTGACAAGATATAAAAGACAGCCATTACTGCAACGTTTAAGAGACACAAAAAAACCGCCTCAAAGGCGGCTTTCTTAATTAAAATCCGATTTAGATTTCACCGACATACATGCCCATTTCAACGGCAGCCTTAACATATACGCTGTCCTTGTTAAGCATGGTTGTACCTTCGGCAACAACTTTTTCCAAAGGATATGTTTCAATCTTATCGCCGTTCAATGCGACCATAACATCCGTTTTACCGGCCTCTAACAACTCAACAGCCTTAGCACCGAAAGCACAAGCCAACGCACGGTCAAAAGCAGTCGGATCACCGGCGCGCTGTACATGACCTAATTTAGTAACGCGTGTCTGAAATCCCGCATATTTGGCATTTAATGCAGAACTTAAATACTCGCCGATACCGCCGTTAATTTTTTCACCGATAAGATTTTTGGTATTGGAAACCATCTCGCCGGTCTCGGTATGAACGCCTTCCGAAACAACAATCACAGCATGATTTCTGCCGCTTGCTTTAATACTCTTCAATTTATTGACAATCCCGTCAATGGTATAAGGGATTTCAGGAACAAGACAAACATCGGCAAAACCGGCAACCGCGGAATGCATTGCCAAATGCCCCGCATCGCGCCCCATAACTTCCAAAATCAACGCGCGCTGATGTGAACGAGCCGTTTTCCACAAAGCATCAACGGCATCAACACAAACCTGACAAGCCGAATTAAAGCCTACGGAATATTGTGTCAAAGGTGTATCGTTATCAATTGTCTTCGGAATACCGACCATTTTAACGCCGGCATTGTGACAATAGTTGCTGACAATATTCATGCTGCCGTCACCACCGACAACTACTACGGCGTCCAGCCCCAACTCGGCAACACCCTTACCGAAACGTTCGGATATTTCAGCCTGAGATTCCATTTTAACGCCTTTATTCAATGACCCGAGGTAAGAACCGGCTAATCTCGGCCACGGCGTATCGGAAAAATTCTGAACGGTTAAAACTTCATAAGAAAGCGGCGTCTCGGTTAACCCGTCCGTCCCGTTATGAATACCGTAAACTTCCCAGCCAAACTTAGCCGCGGAATTCACTACTGCGGAAACCACCGCATTAAGCCCGGCACAATCGCCGCCGCTGGTTAAAATACCGATTTTTTTAATTTCAGTCATATTTTGCTTTCCTGTATTATATAAAATTTCAATTATTTTTGCATTAATAGCTTATATATTTTATATTGATAACATAAATTTAATTTTTTTCACTAATTTTTTTCATTTTTTAGCAAAATTGCTTGCTTTTTGGCTCAAAATAATGTATAATTCCGTCAAATAATAAGAATCGCACAACCGCGCATAACTTTATCTCGGAGCTAAAAATGGTTAATTCAAATTCTTTCAGCAAACTTCAAGTCCAACTCTGCGAACTCAAACTTGAAGAAAGAAGGGTTAAATCCGACATTGCAAAGCTGGTAAAAAATAAACAAATGATTGACTTTTATCAGGCCAGACAATTAACCGGGCAAAAAAGCAGCCTGAAAAACAAAATTCAAAAACTTGAAACAATCATCAGCCCGAATATTATAGCTTAGAAGACATTGCCGATAATTGCAGAGTTTTAATATGAAAAACAGCAAATATTTATCTTACATATACGGATTATTTGCTGTTTTAATTTTATCCGCCGCAATCTACACACTTTTTATATATAAAACGCAATATTTAAAAATATTTATTGTTTATTATAAACCGGCCCCGTTAATCAAATCCGAGATTTTTGTACCCGTTCAGGCCGGCAGAAGCATTGCCGATATGCCGTCAAGACAAGGCGTATTAACCGAAGAGCAAAAAGATTGGCTCAATAATAACATGATTGGCGACAATACAGGTGAAAACATCTCCGAATTAAACCGCTTTTTTGCTGAAACAACAGCTTTATATTGGATTTGGAAAAACACGAACACGCCTTTTGTCGGCATGTTTCAGTACCGCAGATTCTTAAGTTTAAATGCAAACACGCATTATCCTACGGTTGAATTTCCGAGCACCCGCTTCCTGCATTTGGGCATAAAGCATTTGGAAGCTTTTTCCCAATCATTTCTCCATGACCTTGAATTGGAAAAAAAATATATTCTCCCGTGGTTTGCCACGCATGACATTTTGCTGTCAGAACCGCTGAAAGTAAATGCTTATGAACATTATAAACAGGAACACATCATTTCGGATTTAGATAAAGCGTTAAATATCATCAAACAGAAATATCCCGAAATGTATGATTTTGCCTGGCAAAATCTACACAGCAAAGAGGGAATTTATCCCTCTAACCTGTTCATAACGCGCCGCGAAATTCTGAACCGATATGCCGAATGGCTGTTCAGCATTCTCCTGCCGCTTTATGAAGATATTAAAGTTGACGTTGCCGCCAGAGATACCGAACAAAAACTGGCATTTGCCTATCTTTCCGAAAGACTGTTCACAATCTATTTTCGTTATCAGGCTGAAACGAACGGGCTGCGGATAAAAGAGTTTCCTTTTGCCTTGGCCTCCAACTTCTTTGAACCGCCTGCCGGCAGCTCTTATATTATCTTAAAAACACCGCAATGGCAAGATACTTTTCTCAAACAAAAAGATAACCGGATTTGCAGTTTTAATAACGCTTATCGCCACTGCGGCAAATACCGGATCATTTCCAACCGTCTGCATATTCACTGGGATGACGGCGAAAAATCAATATTCACTTATCATAACGACAACATTTTCCGAATTGAAAAATAAACAAAAAACATTAAATATATTTTAGCAAATTAAGAAAACTTAAAGAATATATATGCTTACATCAGCAACATATCAGCTGTTCACCTTTATCATACGGAAATAATATGCACGCCATCCATTCGCTCATCATTGATTTGACGCTCATAACCATATATGCCGCCATTACCACCTTGCTTTGTAAAAAGCTCAAACAGCCGATTGTTTTGGGATATGTTTTGGCCGGCATCTTCGCCGGTCCCTATTTTAATCTGCTGCCGACCGTTACCGATAAAGAAGATTTAACACTTTGGGCAGATATCGGCGTTATCTTTCTTTTATTCGGTTTAGGGCTAGAATTCAGCTTCAAAAAAATGTTAAATGTCGGTAAAGCCGCGATGATAACCGCAAACTTAAACATTATTTTCATGCTTTTTTTAGGCTATACAACCGGACTTTTGCTTGGTTGGTCAACCATGGACAGCTTTTTCCTCGGCTCAATGATTTCCATGTCATCAACCACAATTATCATCAAAGCATTCAATGACTTAAATATTAAAAAGCAAAAATTTACCGATTTGGTTTTCGGAGTCTTGATAGTTGAAGACTTGGTCGGTATTCTTCTTTTGGTACTCCTCCCGACCATAGCCATGGGAAACAGTATTAACGGAACAGAACTTATCTTCAGCGCTTTAAAACTTGTATTCTTCTTAATTTTATGTTTTATCACGGGAATTTATTTAGTTCCGACATTTTTAAACAAAATTCAGCCTCTGCTCAGCGATGAAATGCTTCTCATGATAACGGTCGGCCTTTGTTTCAGTATGGTTTTGCTCGCAACAGCCTCGGGGTTTTCTTCCGCACTCGGCGCCTTCATCATGGGGTCAATTCTTGCGGATACCATAGTTATAGAACGGATTGAAAAGAACCTGCAGCCGTTAAAAGATTTTTTCGGCGCTGTCTTTTTCGTTTCCGTCGGCATGATGGTCAACCCTTCCATGTTCTTAATATATGCCAAACCGATTATCGTCATTACATTAATCGTCATCATCGGTAAAATAATTTTCTCCTGCTTCGGATTCACTGCATCAGGCCAACCGCTTAAAGTCTCTGTTTACGGCGGTTTCTCATTGGCACAGGTCGGCGAATTTGCCTTCATCATTGCAGCCCTCGGCCTAAGCCTGAACGTATTAAGCCCCAAAGTCTATCCGATTATCGTCGCCGTTTCGGTCATCACGACTTTTCTGACCCCGCTGATGATAAAAGCTGCCGCTCCGGTTTACAAATACCTAAACAAAACGCTTCCGGAAAAATGGCTGGATTACATTAATAACAGCTCAAAAGCTTCCTCTTCACATAGTGAGGAACGCCTCTGGGGCGCATTGTTCAGAAACTATCTGTTGCGTCTGACGCTTTTTTGCATAATATTATACAGCATTCTCGCATTAGCCGTCACTCTCCGGCCTTATATCCGCGAAGCAATTCCCTATCGTATCTTTGCCAACATTATCATGACAATGTTGACTTTTTTGCTTATGTCGCCGTTTTTGAAAGCCTTAATCGGCTGGAACATTTTTACTGCCAAATTTATCAAAGACAAATTATGCCGGTTACAGCATTCCATACATCCGGAAAAATCAGATTTAGATAAAGACAAAAAAAGCAGGGATAAACCGGAACTTTGCACTCCGGCTGATGAAAAAAATATACGATTACGGGCCTTCCTTTCCGGAGAAACCCAAATCTCCAGAATTTACTACAGACTTTGGACGGCCAAAAAAGCAAACCGTTTACCGCTTATCATCTTGACAAGTTTCCGTATTCTCGTATCTGCATTTTTCATTGTTACCGTCGTACATACATTTTTAAGCGAAAACCCTAAAATAACACTGGCTCTCCTTGTTCTGACAATTCTGTCCGTTTCCCGTTCCCGTTGGCTGCTTAACCAATACCTCAAAATTGAATCGCAGTTTTTAACCAATCTCAAAGGCAGGCAATCAACAGAACAGCCGTCCGAAGAAAAGCAATAGCTCAAACGGAAAAACTTTGCATCCCCTGAATCTTTGTATGTATCATAAAACGCGCCAACGTCATCCTGTTTACATTCAAAACGCGCGCCATTTCTGACTTGGACAGATTATCGCGGCACATTGTTACAATTTGCACTTCTTTGCCTGACAACTTTAATCGGTCGTTACTTCTGCCTTTGGGCCTGCCTAAGATTTTGCCCTCCGCCTTTAATCTTAACAAAGCCTCTTTTGTCCTTTGTGAAATAAGGTTTCTTTCTATTTCGGCCGACAGACCGAAAGCAAAAGCCAACACTTTTGACTGTATGTCCGTCCCGAGTTTATAATTATCTTTTATCGTCCACACTTGCACACCCGATGACATACAATAATGTAATATACTCATCACTTGCAGCAAATTACGCCCCAAACGCGATAATTCGGAAGCAATCAATACATCCCCGGCTTTAAGCTTCCGCAACAATCTTCCCAATTTGCGTTTATCTAAATCTTTTGTTGCGCTTATCGTTTCCATAATCCACCTGTCAACTGACAGATTATTTCTTACAGTGTACTCTTTAATTTCAAAACACTGATTTTCCGTTGTTTGTTTATCCGTACTGACTCTCACGTAACCGTAAATCATAGCATAGTCCCTTTCGTTTTCTGAAATTATAAAGGTATATTATGCCATTTTTTCACCCGAAATGCCAGTCGGTAAATATCAGAGAAATCCTTACAGATAACCGTATTTATGCCGCAATTTCAGAATAAGGATAACACTGACGCTTAACGCAATAATCTCCGCAACGATAATTGAACTCCATATGCCGTCTAAACCGAAAAAAATCGGCAGAACCATGACGCATCCGCATTCGCAAACCAACGTCCGCACCACGGAGATAACTGCCGACACAATTCCGTTATTCAATGCCGTAAAAAATGCCGAAGCATAAATATTGAAACCCGCCAGCAAAAATGAAATTGCATAAATCCTGAATCCATACGTTGTCATATTTAAAAGCATCTCATCATAACCGACGAATACACTTGCCAAAATACGAGCCGAAAGCTCGGCGGTCAACGTCAATATAACCGCCGCAAGCCCTATAAAAGTTACATTCTTTTTCAAAAGGCTCTTCAACTCTTTTTTATCCTGTGCGCCGTAATGATAGCTGACAATCGGGTTGCTGCCGATGGAAAACCCGATAAAAACAGATAAAAATACAAAGTTTGCATATGATATTACCCCGAACGCCACCACGCCGTCTTCACCTGCTATCCGCAGTAATTGGTAATTATATAATATGCCCACGACAGACATCGAAATCTGCCCCAAAAATTCACTCAACCCGTTCGTGCATGACCTAATCAGCGCACCCGCATAAAATTTTGTTTTTACCAACCTGAGCGGCGTCTTATTCGGACAGGCAAAATACAACAAAGGAATAATCCCGCCGATAATTTCGCCGACAACCGTTGCCCATGCAGCACCTGCCAACCCCCACTTAAAATAAACGATAAACAACGCATCTAATGCCGCATTCGTTAATCCGGCCGACACGGTAATAAACATGCCGAGTTTCGGCCGTTCCGCCGTAATCATAAAACTCTGAAACATAAACTGCAGCATAAATACCGGAATAAACGGCAGCAGAATGCGCGCATACAAAAGCGACTGCAGCATTAACTCGCCCTCAACACCAAATGCTGCCAGCACCGGCTCAATCAACATAAGCGCCGCAACGGAAACCGCCGTCCCGAAAATAATACTCGCATATACCAACATCGAAAATATCTGATTGGCCATAAATCGGTCTTTCTCGCCCAAAGTCTTGGCTATCAACGCACTGCCGCCGGTTGAAAACATAAACCCCACCGCCGCCAAAATCATTAAAAACGGAAACACGATATTAATTGCAGCAAACGGCGTCGCCCCGACAAAGTTAGAAACAAACAGCCCGTCCACAATACTGTAAATAGATGTAAAAATCATCATCAGAACAGACGGCGCCGTAAACCTCAATAACTTCGCAAACGTAAAATGTTCCGAAAGTTTAATTTCCATTTTCTCACCTGTATTATTTATATCACTCTCAAATAAGCAATATATCCCAAATAAAACAAAAGTCAAAAAAATCAGATTATTAAAGCCGACAATTTAAAACAAATACATTTAGTCATCCGACTGCATCTGTTTCGCCTCTTGACAAGTATAGTATGTACCTGTACCGTCTACCAAATAACGAAAATTCCAACCAACCGTGCAATTATACCCGCATTTTAATGGATACTTTGTGCAAACACGCTCCTCTCCGTCTCTTTTAGCGCCCGGACGGTCATAATAATACCCCTCTCCGCAATGTTCTATACATTTTTGATTATGAAATTCTTTTGTATCGTTTACTGTCAAGCTTTCTTCTTCCCGTATTTCTATAAAAGATACTTTAATTTTATTTGTTTCTATACTCTGTTTATGAGATTCAGACACACAAGAAATAAAAAAAACTAAACCAACCAAAAACATCTTTTTTATAAATTCCTCACATATAATTTTATAAAATATAACTTATTAATTAAAAAATGATTACGAAAAAAAGCTTTGAACAATAGCTCTTTTTAAAAAATCAGACGCAAATACATTTATTTAAAAACAAAAAGCCCGCAACAACCGCGGGACTCCCAAAATTGGTGCGCTAGGCCGGAATCGAACCGGCACGGGATTGCTCCCAACAGATTTTAAGTCTGCAGCGTCTACCTGTTCCGCCACAAGCGCTTATTACCAACAAAAAACCTTATACAATAAAAAAATATAATTGCAACATAAAACTTGTATTTTTTTTCATTTCCGCATAACGTTTAAGTGTTCAGACACACAGCGTGTGTCAGGTATAACACCCGTATGCGGCAGAAACAGCGTTTCGGCATACATTTTTGAAAGACATTTTGATGAAACCGATAAACAAAAAGCTTAAAGCTACCAAAAATAAGCTGAGCGAGGTTCCTTTTCGCAAGCTTATTCCGAACATCGTAACCATGCTGGCGCTTTGCTCCGGCATTACCTCAATCCGCTATTCCATGCAGGAGAACTGGGAAAAAGCAGTCATTTTCATCTTCTTGGCCGCCTTGTTTGACGGCTTGGACGGCCGCGTCGCCCGCATGCTCAAAGCCTCGTCCAAATTCGGCGCCGAACTGGATTCACTGAGCGATTTTGTCAGCTTCGGCGTCGCTCCAGCAATCCTGATGTTTCAATGGTGCTTGTTTGACCTGCCGAAAATCGGCTGGTTCTTCTGCCTTTTGTTTGCTATGGGTATGGCAATGCGTCTGGCGCGCTTTAATACCATGCTGGAAGATGATACCATTCCTCCCTACTGGTCGCATTACTTCACCGGCGTTCCCGCCCCTGCCGCGGCAGCAATGGTCATGATGCCTGTTTTAATCGGCTTTGACTGCGAGGAAGCCGCTCCGTACATGCGCACACACTTATTTTGCGGCGTATGGATGTGTATCGTATCTTATCTGGAAACCAGCCGTATCCCGACAATCTCGCTTAAAAAAGCTAAAATTCACCCGTCAATGATTGTCCCTTTGCTGTTGGTTGTCGCTCTGCTGGCAAATTTCCTGTTTACGCAGACATGGCTCACCTTGGGCGTTTTGACCGGACTTTATGCCCTGTCAATCCCTTACGGAATTCTCCGCTTTTTACGCGATAAACATAATTACGAAAAAGAGCTTGGCAGCGAAAACTGATTAAAAGGGAGGATAAACCTCCCTTTTTTAAAAACCTCTTGCATTTTAAAATTATCAGCGTATAAAAAAACACACTGAACAGCACCCCTGGAGGCTGTTTGGATGTTTAATTTTAATAAAAGGATATAAAAAATGTCAGAAATTACATTTAACGCAAATTTGCGCGAAAATGCAGGTAAGGGGGCAGCTCGTGCGTGTCGTAGAGAAGGCCGTATTCCTGCAGTTATTTATGGTGGCAAAAAAGACGCTGTAAACATCAGTCTTCATCCGGTTGAGTTGGAAAAGGCTCTGGATTTGGCAGACTTCTACAAATCTGTTATCACCGTTTCCGTAAACGGCAAAAACGAAAAAGTAATCTGCAAAGACGTTCAGTTCCATCCGGTATCTGATATGCCAATTCACGTTGACTTCTTACGCAAATAAGAGGTTGAAATGTTTTTGGTGGCAGGCTTGGGAAATCCCGGAGAGGAATACGCAAAAACCCGCCACAACATTGGTTTTATGGCGGCAGATGTTATACACTGCCGCTATAACTTTACCCCGTTCAAAGCAAAATTTGAAGGTTTGCTCGCCGAAGGAACGATTGACGGACAAAAAGTTCTGCTCCTCAAACCGCAGACATATATGAACCTTTCCGGCAACGCAGTTGGCAAAGTCGCTAATTTTTACAAAATCCCGCCGCAAAATATTATCGTTATTCACGATGACAAAGATCTTGCCTTGGGCAAACTTAAAGCTAAAATCGGCGGTTCCGCCGGCGGACACAACGGTTTAAAAAATATAGATTCACAAATCGGGCAGGAATATAACCGCATCCGCATCGGCGTCGGCTCACCGAAAGAACACAACACAGACACCGTTAATTTCGTACTTTCCCGATTCTCCAAAGCAGAAATGGAGATTTTAGAGGAACGTCTGGATTTTATTGCCGCCACAATGGGCGAACTAATCAAAAAAGGCATCGCGCAATATTCCAACCTCTTGGGAATGCATAACCATAATTAAGATATTAAACAAAAAACAGCCTGATGTCATCAGGCTGTTTTTTTATTAACGCCAGAGTTCTCCATTCAGATATATCTCCTTAACATGTGCCATTATATCGCCGCCGAAATGAATTACAACAGTATCACCGTCTTTGGGCATAACCATTTTTTTAGGATCGAAATTACGTTTTTCAACACCCCAGAACACATGTCCGTATTCTTCTTCCACCGAAAACTCCACAGTATGTTCGTTCAACATACGAACATCTCTGACTATTCCTCTTTTCATAACTATAAAGATTAAGATAATAATTTATAAACACTTTCTTTATACTTCAAAATACGCATAATGCAACAATTTTTTTATTGCAAATCTGCCATATCTCCTGTATAACCGCGGCATAATAAAACACAATTCTTAAAGGAGCAGTCAAATGGGATTTAATTGCGGCATTGTCGGTCTTCCGAACGTTGGCAAATCCACGCTTTTTAACGCTTTAACCCAAACTATCGCCGCACAAGCGGCAAACTTTCCGTTCTGCACGATTGAACCGAATACCGGACGCGTTGCCGTGCCTGACAAGCGTTTACAGGAACTGGCAGACATTGTGCACCCCAAAAACATTGTTCCGACCCAACTGGAATTTGTAGACATCGCAGGTTTGGTAAAAGGCGCATCCAAAGGCGAAGGCCTGGGCAACCAATTCCTTGCAAACATCCGCGAAACCGACGCGATAATTCATGTGCTGCGCTGCTTTGAAGACGGCAACATCACCCACGTTGAAGGATCCGTTGACCCGATTCGCGATGCGGAAATCGTTGAAACCGAACTGATGATTGCCGATCTTGAATCTTTGGAAAAGCGCTTTGAACAAACCAAAAAGAAGGCCCAAACAGGCGGCGACAAAGAATCCGCCGTTCGCGCCCGCGTTATGGAACCGATTATCAACGCTCTGCGCGAAGGCAAACCCGCCCGCACCGCCGCACCGTCCGAAGCTGATAAAGATGCATATAAACAATACCAGATGATGCAGTTGTTAACTTCCAAACCTGTCCTTTACGTTTGCAATGTAGACGAAGAAAGCGCCGCCGAAGGCAACGAATTTTCCAAACGCGTGTTTGAAAAAGCCGCAAAAGAAAACGCTAAGGCGGTTATTATTTCCGCCGCGATTGAATCCGAAGTCGCCCAGCTCGACAGCGAGGAAGAAAAGCAGGAGTTCCTCTCCGCGTTAGGGCTTGAAGAAACAGGATTAACCAAAATTATCAAAGCCGGCTATTCCCTCTTAGGGCTTGAAACCTATTTCACCGCCGGACCGAAAGAAGTCCGCGCCTGGACGTTTCTCAAAGGGTCAAAAGCCCCGCAATGCGCCGGCATTATCCACTCCGACTTTGAGCGCGGCTTTATTCGTGCCGAAACTATTGCTTATGACGATTATATCAAATATAACGGCGAGCAAGGCTGCAAAGAAGCCGGCAAAATGCGCTCCGAAGGCAAAGAATATGTCGTTAAAGACGGCGACCTGCTGAATTTCTTATTTAATGTCTGAAAAAAGGCGGGACATCCCGCCTTTTTTCATTAAAATCTTGCAATTTAAAGAGGTTACTGTTAAACTCCGTTTCAATTAAAAATTATTATATCTAACCCAAATACGACAATTATGAACATATTTTTAGATTTTGCCAAACGGCATTTTGCCGAAAAGCTTGGCATTCCTGCTGAAGAAGTGGAAAAATGGTACGAGTTCGTCAACAAAAACTTTTTTATCACTATCACAAACAGTAAATTCGTTTCTCCGAATGCCCCGGAAACATTTTCCGCATGTCTGCAATACCATAATGCTGAAGATGATTACAGCGCAAGCGAAAATCTGATCGGCTTCAAATCGGAATCCGGACAAAGTGAATTCAAAACACCCGAAGAAGCGCTGGATATAGCCCTCCGAAAGGTTAACAACGTCGAATTTACCCGAAAGATACACTTCGTCGTTTTCTGTGACATTCCGTATAATGCTTTAATCATGTTTGACACCGAGCGGGAAAAAGAACGGGTAATGAAGGAAATCGCATACGACAAACAACTCAAATCCGACAAAAATGGACAAGCTTTCTGACTTTATGCGCCGGAAATTCGCTGAAAAGCTTAAAGTTCCCGTTGAAGAGGTAGAAGAATTATACACTTTCGTACAAGAACATTTCTTCCTCTCCGTCAACAGCCGCCAGCAACCGCCGGCAGAAAAGCCCAAACTGTTTTACACGAGATTATGGTTCAAAGATGATGAAGACGCTTACATCATAGCTGAATTTGATAGAAAAGCACCTTTATCTTCCCCCGCTGAAGCGCTGGACAAAACCTTGAACCGGGTAACCGACACAGTTTTCTCTTATTTCAAATACTTCCCGACAAACATCCTGATATTGTTTGACACGAAACGGGAACGAAAAAGAATAATGGCTGAAAGTTGGTACTTCAAATAAAAAACGGGAGTAAATCTCCCGCTTTTTTATTGCTTATTCAACATCCAGATACTCAATCGCATCCATCGCCGCTTTCGCCCCGCTGCCGGCGGAAATAATCGCCTGCTTATATTTCGGATCTTTCACGTCGCCCGCCGCAAACACGCCTTCAATATCCGTCTGCGAACAGTTTTCATGCGTTACAATGTAGCCCTTGCTGTCTAAAATCAGATTGCCTTTAAAGATTTCCGTATTCGGCTGGTGTCCGACTGCCACAAAAATCCCGTCAACGGGAACAACCTTTGTCGCATCGCTTTCCACATTGCGGATTTTCAGCCCCGTCACTTTGCGCGGCTCATCTTCACCCAAAATCTCTTCCACCACGCTGTCCCATTCAATCATAATCTTACGGTTGTTAAAAATCTTATCCTGCAAAATCTTATCTGCCCGCAACTGATGGCGCCTATGGACCAAAATCACCTTATCGGCCAATGTTGCGAGATAAAGCGCTTCTGCCGCCGCCGAATTACCGCCACCGATAACCGCAACCGTCCGCCCGCGGTAAAAGAACCCGTCACACGTTGCGCAAGCCGATACGCCGTACCCCAAATATTTCTTTTCCGATTCTATATTGAGCCATTTTGCCGAAGATCCGGTTGCCACAATCACCGCACGGGCTTTGTATGAATGTCCGTTTTCCGAACTGCACACAAACGGACGGTGCGCAAAATCAACCTCAACGATATGGTCGTTTACCATCTGCACGCCCAATTTCAAAGCCTGTTGTTTCATCTTGTCCATCAGTTCATAACCGCTGATTTCTTCAAAACCCGGATAATTTTCAATGCTGTTGGTCATAGTGAGCTGCCCGCCTTCCTGATTGCCGGCAACAATCATTGTATTCAATCCGGCACGCGCCGCATAAATTCCTGCCGTATACCCCGCAGGACCGGAACCTAAAATCAATAAATCAACCGTATGTAGTGCCATAATTCTCTCCTAGTTTAACAGTTTCAACGTGCTTTCGCGCAATTTTTTTATTCTCAGCGCTTTATCTTTTTCGCCCAGCAACTCATAGATTGCCGACAGCTGGCTTGTAATATTAAGCGTATCTTGATACTTGGCATAAAAAGTCCCATCCCTTTCCATAATTTCATCCAAAGCTTTTTCTAAAAACTTAGCTTTAATATACGGCTGTTCGGCATTCCGCGCCAAAAACATATACGCCCCGAACCGCCCCTCTTTATTATGGTTTTCCGCCCAAGTCTCTTCAACTTTAATAAACGCATTTTCATCATTAACATAGTAATAAATATCTTTGAGCGCCAATAATACTTTTTCTTTCTCCTCTGCCTTATGTGCATACGTCAATGCCTGGTTATAATACTCCGCCGCTAAAAAATATCTACTATTATCTTGCGTTTGTAAACCTTCTTCATAATAAATATCGCCAAGTTTAACATAAATGCCGAATAAAACCGAAGCAACACCTGAAGTATAGACATCACTTTGCTGCAAAAATTTCATAAAATAACGCAAAACAGCGCTGTATTGCACTATTTTCGCATCATTACTCATAAATCTTTCCCGCTCCTGCACCGTATTATACAAATGCAAAAAACGTTTTTCATTGCTGATATCTTTTGAGACGGCCGTATTCAACATATCTGGCTCCATTGAATAAAATTACATAATTCCGCCGGTATTAAGACAATAATCCTGATTATTCAAAGCATATTTTTGATAAACGGGACAATCCGGACAAAGACAGCCGCGGTGCTCATGAATACAGTTGCTTTTTTCAAACGCGCAAAACATCATTTCCAAATGCTGCCGGTCATCAATATGCTCCACTTCTTCGGTCAACTCCGGAACATTCTTAATTTTGCAGTTTTTCGTATATGAAGGGCAGGTCAGGCACATACATTCCCTTACATTTTCAACGGTTTTATCAACACGCATTATTCTCTCCTCCTGATTAATATTAAACAAGATACAAATATGCGCAAATCCGCCTAAAACAATCAAACTATTGCCTATATTTAGGTTTTACTTTACCAATTTCATTGTCAGAATAGGATACGGTTTTCCGAAATCATCAACATCCTTTCTTGATACGGTTTTAAAACCAAATTTTTCATAAAAAGACTTTGCACGCTCATTCTGTTCATTAACATCCAAAGAGCTGATTTGGTAGTCTTCAATAAGCTTTCTCATATATACTTCACCGATTCCGTCTCCGAAATAGTCCGGATGCAAAAACAACATCTCAAGATGACCTTTATTAACTCCTGCAAAACCGATAATTCTGTCATCAACCTGAACACAAGATAAAACCTCCACACTCTTCAGCCCATCAATAACAAACGGACGGTATTCCGCAATATCTTCCGACGCCAAAAAATGGTGGCTGGCTTTAACGGACTGTTCCCAAACGCAAACTAAATCATTGATAAGTTCTTCATCTCTTTTTGTAATTTCTATAATAAAAAAAACTGTATACATACAATTCACCGTTAAATTCTGATAAACCGCCCTTGTTGCACCGGTGGCAAAAAAGCCGCCTCGTCTCCTGATAAAAAAGATATTTTATCAACTCGGGCAAATAACGGACCTTGATAACATGCGGCAATCATTTTATTAACCGCCGTTTCATCACCGTTCATCAATATTTCCACGCTCCCGTCCTCAACATTCCTGACCCAACCGGAAATGCCGCCGATTTCCAAAGCTTTCGTAACAGCCCAGCGCCGAAAACCGATTCGCTGTACCCGACCTTCAATCTTCAGATATACCGATTTCATCCCTCGCCCGCTCCAACTCCTGCAATTCTTTTATAACCGCATTATGCCGTTCTTCCGCTTCCGTTGTCATTCCCCATTTTTTTTGTTGCCAAAGCTCTTCATAATATGCTGCCTCAAAAAGCTGAGTGCAATCAATCATCTTTTCTGCAAACAACACCCCGAGCAAAACCGAACGTGTTTTTATCGCCGCCAGATATAACAGTGTAAACTTGCGAACGGGTAAAGCATCAAAATATGACCTGACAGCGCTGTCCTGCCGGAGATTAACCTCTGCGATTTCCAATCCGACAGTCGTCATAAACACTGTATTTAAAACATTATTTGCCGCCATAACAAATTGTTTATAATACCCCATGCATTCGCTGTCAAATGCAAACAATATCGTATCTGTTTTAACAAACGCAATCAGGGTATCGGTTAGCCGTACCCTGTTTAGCGCCGTTTTTTCTAATATTCGTTCGGATATCATTATTTCGGGTTACCGTTCCTTTCCAAGCTTCCGCCGGATAAAAGGTTAAGAATACCCTTGGTTGTGTCTTTAACCACGCCGACGCTGTCATCCAAAATCTGTCCGACATCTCCCGTCGTGGACTGGACAACATTTTCCGGCTTCGGAAACATATTTTCATACCCCGTCCCCTGTAAAGCCGTATAGCAGGGCGAACCGTCATTCTCCAACAGCATCTGTGCCCCCAGATAAACCGGTCCCGTCGTCGTCACGCCGACAATCGTCTTGATCGCATTGGCTCCGTCAACACCGATTTTCGGGTTTTGCAGCGTTCCGGTCAGCTTAACCAGCGAAGAAAGCGCTTTGGCAATATTCGTATCCGTAAGCTTTCCGGCAAACGGTTTAACACTGATGTTCAATTTATCATTATTCAGATTAACATCACCGTTTGCAACCAGTGTAAATTTATCCGCATTCAAAACAATTCCGTTCGGAAGTTCGGCTTTGCCGTTTTTCAAATCCGCCCGCACCACCGCACAGCGCAAATCCAAATCATCATTACTCTTAGCAATTTTCAGAGTATTCAAAAGCTGGGAAATAATATTGCCTTTCAACACGCTGATATTACCCAAGTGAACCTGCGACTTATTGACTATTGCCACAACTTGCCCGTCCAGACTGCTGACAATATCGGCATAAGTATTTCCGCGCCCCGTAAGCTTGACATGAACATCCGAATCCCCGCCGCTCATAATGTTAAAGACAGATGAGTCTGCATCCAAAGCTTTTAACAATGTCAACAGATTTAATTTGGATATATCGGCATTAAGCGTCGCATTTTTTGCTTGCCCGTTTAACATAACCGCAGCTGTGGCCGTTCCTCCGGCAATATTTGCTTTCAACAGTTTAACTGTTGCATTCCCGTTATTAACCTTTGCATTCAGAGCCAAATTTTCCGCCAAAACAGCGTTCCCTTTGGTTAATTTTGCAACATTGATATCAGCATTTGCATTAACACTGCTTAAAAGACCATAAGGCACCGGCTGCGCAGGAACCAGCGTAGTTGCTTCCGCTGATTTGATAAACGAAATACCGAACGCCGTCTTTTTCGTTTCAAACGAAGAAATATCAATAGTGCCCGCATTCAGAGAAGCCTTAACGGCCGGAATTTTATCCGTCAGAGAAACGTCTGCCGTCCCTTTAATCATATTATCAGCAATAACAAACTCATTAATATCGGCATGAATATTTTTCAAATCGCCCTTAAAGGAAACTTTTGCCTTTTCATTAAACCCGCTGTTTTTGCCGATAAAATTGTTTGCCTCAATATCGCCGTTAAAACTCAGATTGCCGAACACATCAAACAGCACGGCATTAACTGCTGCCTGTATTCCCATAACGCTCGCATCTATCTGCACCGGATAGCCTGCCTCGGAATTTAAGAGTTTTAAAGCGCCCAGCGTCCCTTTGCCCGCATATTGTCCTTTATTGACATCAAACTTAAAGTCAATCCCGTCATTCAGATTCTCGTCCAAATTCAAATAACCGATATTATAAGTCTGCGTCTGCGCCGCTTTATCGGTATAATTGACAACAACATTTTCCAATGAAACTTGTTTCACAACAAGAGATGACAACATCTTAGCAACATCATTTTCCCCGGTTTCGGCAGCTTGTGCACTTTTTATCAGCGAAAATGAATTCGTCTGCTGAACTTCCGGCAGAGCCTCGGGTAAACTCATTTCCCAATTAGCCCCTTTGGCACCTTCTTCCAGATTAATCACCGCATTGCTGAGCTTAAAAGTATCTATTACAATATTTTTGCGAAGCAGCGGTATAACTGCAAACCCCAAATCTACCGATTCTGCCTGTGCCATTAACGGAGCTTTTGCCCATTTTGCATTTGAAAACGTAACATCACGCAATTCAACAGTCGGATTAAACGAAGCCTTCACCTGAATATCGCCGATTGTCAGCTCTCTGCCCGTTGAGTTGCGCACGACTTTAATAATACTTTCCTTATAGTGGTTAAAGTCAATCTGTGTCAATGCGATATATCCGACTAAAACAGCCAAAGCGCATATCCCGATAACAGAAATAAAAATAATTTTAACAGCCTTTTTCATAATAAATCATTCCTTAAAATTTAAACCCAGCGTTTTCAAACTTTCTTTAAAATAATCCGGCATTTTGGCTTTAACAACCATTTTTTTATTATAAACCGCAGATAAATCTATCTCATACGCGTGCAAATGCAGTTTATCGGCAAACAAACTGTTTCTTTCCCTCTCTTCACCGAAATATTTGTCATCGCCTAAAATCGGCATATTCATATATTCCATATGGGCGCGGATTTGGTGAGTCCTTCCAGTCAGCGGGCTTGCCGCTGTCAAAGCATATTTATTGCCGACAAAATCCAACACCTCATATTCGGTAACGGCAGGCTTTCCGCTTTCCGAAACATACACCCGTTCGCCGCTTTTTTCCAAAGGCGCCTTAATTGTCCCCTGTTCCTTGGCCGGAACGCCGCGCGTCAAAACCAGATATGTTTTGCGCAATGTATGCTCGCGAAATGCTTTGGTTAATAAGTCCGCCGTCTTTCTGTTTCGCGCCAAAACCAAGACACCGCTTGTCTCTTTATCAATCCTGTGCACCAGCTTCGGCTTTTCCTCATTGCCGAACTTCAAAGCTTCCAGAAGCCCGTCCACATGCCGCAGTGTATTTGTTCCACCCTGCACGGCCAAACCTGAAGGCTTGTTCAAAACAATGATATTGTCATCTTTATAAATAACCATATTTTGAATATACGCCGCATCTTTGTCAGACACCGTGTCTTTCACCGGTTCTTTCTTCTCGTTATCCAGCGGCGGCACCCGCACTTCCTGTCCGGCTTCTAATCTGGCGTTTGCTTCCGCACGCTGCCCGTCAATCTTAATCTGCTTCGTGCGTAAAAGCTTTTGCAATCGTCCGAGGCTTAATCCCGGATAATACTTCAAAAACCAACGGTTCAACCGTATGCCGTCATCCTCATTTTTAACTTTTATCAGTTCTACACCGCTCATTTATTGTCGTCCTTCTGCTGCTTTCTTTCCCTTTGCTTTTCTATACGCAATTTATCAAAATAATCTATGCGCTTTTTGATTTCCCGTTCAAATCCGCGGTCAACCGGGTTATAAAAACGCCGCCGCCCCATTTCTTCCGGAAAATAATTCTGTCCGGAAAAGCCGTCTTCCAAATCTTGGTCATAAACATAACCGTCGCTGTATCCCAGATTTTTCATTAACTTCGTAGGTGCATTTAATATATGCTTCGGCGGCATGAGCGACCCCGTTTGTTTTGCCGCGGCAAAAGCACTATGCATGGCTTTATATACCGCTGCCGATTTCGGCGCCGTTGCCAGATAAGCCGTTAACTGCATAACCGCGAGTTCCCCTTCCGGCGACCCGAGCCGTTCATACGTTTCCACACAGGAAATCGCCTGCACTACCGCATTCGGGTCAGCCAGCGAAACGTCTTCAACCGCAAAACGTACCAGCCGCCGCAAGATATACCGCGGGTCTTCGCCCGAGGTCAGCATGCGCGCCACCCAATACAGCGCCGCATCAACATCAGACCCGCGCAAAGATTTATGCACCGCCGAAATCAGATTATAATGCCCGTCCCGCCCTTTGTCATAAACAGGCGCCCGCGAACGAATAATCTTCATGAGCTTGTCTTTGTCAAATATCTCGCCGGATTTGGCGTATGACCAAACGCTTTCCGCCAGATTAAGAATATATCTGCCGTCGCCGTCCGCCACATTTTTCATAAATGTCCGCGCTTCTTCGTCAACCGGCAGCTTCATGCCCTCTTCACGTTCCGCCCGCTGTAAAAGCTCTTCAAAATTTTCTTCACTCAAACGGTTTAACACAAAAACCTGACAGCGTGAAAGCAAAGCGGCATTCAGCTCAAAAGACGGATTTTCCGTCGTTGCCCCGACCAATATGACCGTACCGTCTTCCACATACGGCAAAAATCCGTCCTGCTGCGACTTATTAAAACGGTGAATTTCATCCACAAACAAAAGCGTACCTTTGCCCTGCGTCACACGGCGCTCTTTGGCATATTGAAACACGCGCTTCAAATCCGCGACGCCGGAAAACACCGCTGAAATCTGCTCAAAAAACAAATTCGTATGTTCGGCAATCAGTCTTGCAATCGTCGTCTTGCCGCACCCCGGAGGCCCCCACAGGATAAACGAAGAAACTTTCCCCGTCGCCAGCATTCTGCCCAATGGAGAGTCCTCGCCCAACACCTGCTCCTGCCCGACCACGTCTTGCAGCGTACGCGGCCTGAGCCTGTCTGCCAATGGCCTTTTAACCTTGCTTGAAAATAATGTTTCTTCCATATCGCAAACTTTTTTCATTAAACCTGCTTCTTCTTAACACAAAATTTTAAGCCCTGCAACCGGATTTTTTCGTAAAATGAACATACCTCTTGACTCTGGCGCATAAAGTAATACTATTCACGCATTGAAATAACAATAACATAGGACATTATAATGGGTTTTAAAGATTTAGGGTTAAGCGAACAAACAATTCAGGCTATTGAAGACTTGGGCTATCAGGAGCCGACAACCGTCCAGAAAGATGTCATTCCGTCCGTTCTTTCCGGCAAAGACATCTTTACGATTGCGCCCGCCGCCTGCGGCAAAACCTGCTCGTACATTTTCCCGCTGATTGACATTATCTCCAAAAAAGAAGGGCAGAATATCCTTATTATTTCTGCAGATTCCCAAGAGTCGGTCAATATTTCCGACAAGCTCTCCATTTTTAACAAATATCATGAAATCAACGAAACGACGTTAAAAAACGATTCGCCCGAAAATGTTGATAATGAAGCAAACGTTATCATTGCTTCGCCTGATTTGCTGCTTGAAAACCTTGCCGAAAACCGCATAGACATTTCAAACATCAATATTCTTGTCGTGGACGATATTAACCTGATTAAGAAAAAACGCCAGCTCCCGAACCTGAATAAAGTTTTGGAACTCTTGCCCGCGAACAAACAAAATATCGTTTTCACCACACGCCGCTCCAAAGAAACGCAGGACACGCTGGATAAAATCCTAAAAACCCCTGCCGAAATCAAAATTGATAAAAACAAAGAAAGCGAAGTAAACGAAGTTCAGCAGAACGAACCCGTTTTGTCGGAAAAGAAAGAAGCAAAAGAAAACAAACACGGCGGTTACAAAAAGAACCACACCGACAAAAAGGCACTGGAGCTTGCCAAACGCTATAAAGTCTTCGGAAAAAAGACCCCGTCTTTCCTGCTGGCAGACTGCAAATTAGTCACGGAAACAAATTCTTAACCGACATAAAAAAACACTTGCGCTATTTTTTGCGAAGTTTTATACAAAAAAGAAAAACAACACTAACTTTATATGGAGATGCTAAATGTCAGGACACTCCCAATTTAAAAACATTATGTACCGCAAAGGCGCGCAAGATGCTAAAAAAGCAAGAGTTTTCGCCAAACTCGCACGTGAAATCACCGTTGCCGCCAAGAGCGGTCTGCCCGAACCGGACAAAAACCCGCGTTTGAGATTGGCTATTCAGGCTGCCCGTGCTGAAAGTATGCCCAAAGACAATATTGAACGCGCCATTGCCAAGGCGACACAGGTTGCCGGTGGCGCAGACTTTACAACTATGCGCTACGAAGGCTTTTCCGCCAACAAAACTGCCGTCATTGTTGAAGCTTTAACAGATAATAAGAACCGCACAGCCAGCAACGTCCGCTCCATTTTCGGCAAACGCGGCGGCGCCATGGGTGAAACGGGCTCCGTCACTTTCAACTTTGAACGTATCGGTTATATTGAATACCCGCTGTCCGTTGCCGACGCTGACAAAATGTTTGAAGAAGCTCTTGAAGCCGGCGCCAACGAAGTCGTCTCCGAAGATGACATCCACGCGATTGAAACTTTGCCTGACGACCTTTCTGCCGTTACCGAAGCACTGGAAAAGAAATTCGGCACACCGTCCGCTTCCCGCCTGGACTGGAAACCGACTGTTAAAAGCGACATCACCGACCTTGAAACCGCCAAGAAATTCCTTGAATTTATTGACGCGCTGGAAGAGGACGAAGATGTTCAGCACGTTTATCATAACGCTGAAATCGCCGAAGACATTATGGCTCAGTTAGAGGCCGAATAAATGCGCATATTAGGTCTTGACCCGAGTATATCTTCTACCGGTTGGGGCATAATAGATGTTGAGGGAAACCGTCTGTCATACGTGGCAGACGGTTTTATTGCAACCTCAGCCAAAGCGCCGCTGACACAGCGCCTGCATACTATTCACGATGAACTGCGCCGCGTCATTGAGCTTTACAAACCCGATGAAGCGTCCATTGAAATCACGTTTTTGAACACCAACCCCGAAACATCGCTCAAACTCAGCATGGCGCGCGGCGTCGTTTTCCTCATGCCCGCGCTTTATAATATCCCGTTGTTTGAATATGAACCCAACAAAATCAAAAAAGCGCTGACAGGCGTCGGCAAGGCGGACAAAACGCAGGTTGAAACTATGGTCAAAATCTTGCTGCCCGGCTGCCGCCCGAAAAACAACGATTCGTCAGACGCGCTCGCCATCGCCATAACCCATTGCAACCTCCGCAATTCTTATAACGACAAAGCGGTTTGAACTAAAAGAAATACCTGAGCCCCAATGAGAACTCTATCATTTTTTCAAACTCGTCATCGTCAAAAAAGTCAATATAACGCCCCATAGCGCGCAGAGCCAAGTGTTCGTTAATATTATACTGCAAACCCAGCCCGAAGCGCCCCGCCATACTGTCTGCCGAGACCTTTTCATGATACTTGTATGATCTGTCTATTGAATTGTTGAATATAGATACGTCAACACTGGCGCTAAAATCATGCTTTGCCAGCCCTAACCCGAGCACCAAGTCCAAACTGTCATAAAGCGGCAGATAGCCGAGCAAATCCACACCATACGCTTTATAGCTCATACTTGTTTTGAGCGAGGCGTCGCTAAACTCCGTCGTTGCCTCGTGAAAAGATTTTGTTGCTTTATCAGACTTTTGGTAAAAAGCTTCTATCCCCATATATCTGTTCAGCTGTAAGCCGACAACAGCCCCCCAAAAATTGGGTTTCGTATTATAAGCTTCTTCAACATCAACTATATCATCTTCGTAGGTGGTGAATGTAAAATCTGTCATGCCGTAATCAACCCCGATATACGGTTTGACATCCCAAGCGATTTTCAGATGCGGGGTTTCTTCTTGATATTGTGTCGTTGTGTAACGCGGCTGGATTTCAACCACACGGCGGGTTTCATAGCGCGGCCCTGCCACACGGCGGGTCTCATAGCGCGGCACATCTACGCGGCGGAGTTCGTATCGCGGTTCCGCCTGTCGCTGCAATTCATAGCGCGGGGTTTCAACCCGTGGCGCCGATTGTTCGGGAATGCGGGCATAGCGCTCACCGTCTATGATGACATAGTTGTGTGCGCCCTGCCCCGCAAATTCATAGTTATAACTACGAGCTTGCGCGGGCTGGTAAGCGATTGCAGTTAATATACAGGCTGCTGACAATAGTTTTTTCATTTCCAAACTCCTTTTCAAGTACAAAAAAAGTCACCCGAAAAGGTGACTGGAAGTTAGAAACTATACAACATAGCGCAGTATATTCGCATAAAGCTTATTTTACCACCTTCCAGCCACAGACTAAAAGGAAAGTAAAAGTTCTATACCTTAAAATAAGATATGTTGTACAGGTTTCTACGCCCGGAACTCCAACTCGGCATTCTATATTTAGATTACACCTTAAAACTTAATACTAGGTTAATGAATATAAAAAAGTATTACCTATTAAGGCGGGCGGATGGTAGAAACCGTACAACGTGCGGCATGCTTATTCCCTATGACAAGCATAAGATTATTCGCAACATCCTGCCCATAATAGGCAGTGATGCAAATTTCGTTTTACATAAACGCGTTGTATTGAGGTTTCTACATCTCACAAATACCTTTTTCGTACTTGCAAATATGATAGTATATTGCTTTTTGTTAAAATCAAGTAAAAAAATCTCAGTCATTGCGAACACACAATTTCCCTCTCCTCTGGTGGGAGAGAATGTAGGGTGAGGAAGACAATAAATTATCAAAAAAGGGAGCCTTGCGCTCCCCTGTCTTACAAATCGGCAATTACCTGCAAACTGATAATTTCATCCGGCGCGCTCACCATGCCGTTATAGCCGCCGCCTTTGCGGATGTTGTCCACAAATTCCATACCGGAAACAACCTTGCCCCAAACCGTGTACTGCCCGTCCAAATGCGGACAATCATCATAGCAGATAAAGAACTGGCTGTCTGCGGAATCAGGATTCATTGCCCGCGCCATGGAGACGATTCCCCTTGTGTGCGGAATACGGTTGAACTCCGCTTTCAGCTTTTTGCCGCTGCCACCGGTACCGTTCCCGAGCGGACAGCCCGTCTGCGCCATAAACCCTTCAATAACGCGATGAAACTTCAACCCGTTATAAAACCCTTGGCGTACAAGTTCTTTAATCCTTGCCACATGGTTCGGCGCATCGTTCGGATACATCTCAATCACGACCTCGCCGTCTTTAAGCTTCATCACCAGTGCGTTTTCCGCATCCGCCACATTATACGAATGTTTCATCTTTTTCCCTCTCGTTTCGCTGACACCGAGCTGTTTCTTCTCTTCCGCCGTCAGATTCTTTGTATCGCTCTTATCCAAGCTTTTCGTCTCGCTTTTGCCCAATACGTTAACCATTTTAAACTCCTTAAATTGTTCGTTTATCTCTATTTAGGGATTTATTTCTGATTATTCAAGACAAAATCAACCCGTTCTTCCGCAGACAAACCCGTCGGAAAACGCTCGTCAATTTCTTTTAAGCGGTTTTTAAGCCCCCTGCCGTTGGCAATCTGAATGGCAAGCCCCGGACGCGCATTAATTTCCAGCATCATCGGCCCCCGATTCTTATCCAACACGATATCCGCTCCCAAATACCCGAGTCCCGTCATATCATACGCCAGCGACCCGATAATCAAATGCTCGCGCCAAAACGGCACTTTCAAATCCATGAGATTCGCGCCCGTATCAGGATGAATCAATATCGGTTTGTTATGCATGACAGCGTTCAGCGTTCTGCCGGTCTGCACATCCAGCCCGACGCCGACAGCCCCTTGGTGCAGATTCGCGCGCCCGCCCGATTCTTTGGTCGCAAGCCTCATCATCACCATTGCCGGAAAGCCTTTATAAACAATTACGCGCACATCAGGTACGCCGTGATAGCTGAAATTCTTAAACACATCGCTGAAATTAACCGCTTCTTCAATCAGCGCCACGTCATACTTACCGCCCAAGCTGAACAAACCACTCAGCGTGTTGGAGACATGCTGATAAACATCGTTAAAGCTCAAAACATCTCCCGACGCGCTGTAAAACTTCTTGCCGTCATACTTCTTGATAACCAACACACCCTTGCCGCCGCTGCCGTGCGCCGGCTTAATCACAAACGTTTCATAGCCTTTAACGATTTCAAGTAAATCTTTAACCTGATACTGATATTCAATAATGCCGATCATTTTCGGCGTATTGATGTGTATGCTGTTGGCGAGCTTTTTTGTTTTGACCTTGTCATCTACCAGCGTATAAAGCGAGCGCTTATTATATTTGGCAATCACCGAATAATTGCGGTCATTCATGCCCAATACGCCGCACTCCCGCAATTTCCGCGCTGTTTCCAACCACTTAAACATTCGCGTCATCCCTGCGGATAAGCGGCGCAAAGCGCGACAATTCGGTCAGCCGATACCCCGTATAAGTACCCAAAAGCATAACGATAAACATTATCACCAGATTAAGCTCATTAAACGCAAACATAACATGGCGCACCGTATCATTGCTGATAACAAAATACGTCACCACCGCCGTCAGCAGCGTGAAAAAGATTTCTTTAATCGTATTGCGGGCGCCGTCTTCTTCCCACGTGATTGACGCGCGTTCAATAATCCACGCCGTAATAATAATCGGGAAAAAGATTGCCGAACTGACAATGTGATAATTCAGCCGATACCCGATAATCGTCAGCGCCTGTATGAGTAGAATAACAAAGATGACAACAAACGAAATCCGCGGCACCAGAAGCAAATTCAACTTTGCCACCAGTGCCCTCATCAAAAGCCCGAAAAAGACCATAACCGAAAAACACACCAACCCCGGAACAAACCCCGTCTTAACCAACGACATCGCCAGCAACATCGGCGTAAACGTTCCCATTGTCGTCACCCCGATAACATTGCGCATGATGACAACCACCAAAATCGCCAGAGGGAATATCATCAACCACTTCAAAGTGTTTTGTTCCAACAATGGCAGTGAATAAATGGAATACTTATACCGCAGCTTCGCGTCATTCGCCTTTGCTCTGTATTCCGCCATTTTTAACGGAGTTGCAATAGATTTCAACACCGAAAACATAACTTTGCTGTCTTCACCGCCGCGCACATCCAACAGCGACACGCCGCCGCGCTGGAAAATAACCCAGTTCTTCGGCAACCCGATTTGCGCCGTATTCAAATCATACAGAATCCATTTATTATTTAAATACGCTTCCAGCATAATATCCGGCTTTTCAGTTTTTTTACCCTCTTCCAGCTTGATGGCACGGGCGATTCGCGCAGGAATACGTTTATATGCCAAAAGCTGAATAATCTTCTCGGCAAACTCTTTCGGCGTATAATTCAGCGGCAAGACAAGACTCATCGTCGGCACGGCCATTTCCTGATTAACGGTTTTAATGATTTTCTGTACTTTGTCGCCTTCCTGTAACTCTGTCAGTTCCCAGAGCGTGGAGACCTGCATTTGCTCTTCTTCCGACAAAATCGGACGTTCAACTTTGGCCGGTTTTTCCCTGTTAATTTTGCTGTTTTGTGCATCGTCATATATATTCAGACGATAATACAGGCTTTGCCTGCCTTTTTTGTTTTTGCCCTTAAATTGTATGCGGTTGTTGGCATTGTCCTCTACGATTTCATACCCTTTGGCAACGGTTTCTTCGCTGAGGATTTTGAAACTGTCGTTATCATCCGGTACACTCAGCGTCACATTGACATCGCCGCCCGCCGCTTTAAACGTCACCTTGGCGTCAATGCGCCAAACATCCGTCACCTGCTTCGGCGAAAACGTAAAACCCCAGTATTTAACCTTATAATAAATGCTGTATCCGGCATAAACAATCGACAACAGCAACAAAAAACTTAAAACTTTTCTAACCGTAAAAAATTTAGACATCTGATAAAACCTTATTTAGTTCAAAGTATATGAAGTAGACGTATCAACAATAAACCTTCCGGTCAAAATATTGCGTCCGACCAGACTTTCATAATCAAAATTAGACCTGTCGGCAATGGAAAATACCGCGCTGAAAACCTCATTTCCCATTTTAACATCCATCTTTACGGCTTTGCGGTTCTCATCTTCGCCGATACGCTTGACTTTAAACGTGCGTTCAATCTTCTTTTCAAAGACATGCTCTTCACCGCTCTTGCGGTTTTTCAGTTTAAATGCGACCCACTTTTCGCCGTCACGCTCAAAATAATTAACGTCTTTACAGTCAAGCGCAGATGTTGTCGCACCGGTATCAATCCGCGCCAAAAAAGGAGATTTCATCGGCAGAAAGTAAATCGGCTCCACTTCACCGATAATCGGCAGGTGAGCCTGCTCAACCACGACTTCCTGCGTTGTGCTGACATTATGCACTACCGCCGGAACAATCACCTGTTTCGGTTGGCAGGACGTTAACGCAAAAACAATTAACAACAAACATAATTTACGCATTTCGGCTTAAATCTCCCAAAAAATACTGAATATCCATTACCTTAAAATATATTATTTAAATTCAAGAGACACCTGAAAAATACACTAATGCACAAAGAAAATAAGCCGGGCGGATGTATCAAAAAAATACATTGTATTTAAACAATGTATTTAAATGGAAAAATATAGTTAAAAGTTTAAAAATTATTAGAAGAACACTGTTGCACGCAAGCCGCCTGCAAATCCGTAATCAGATTTCCGGTTAAGCGCAGGATTTATATATAACTGCATATCCGGCGTTATTGTCAGCATATTGCCCACACCCCATGCCCAATACGCTTCAATAACTTGTTCCGCCTTGTGTTGCAGCGATTCGCCGACAGCTTTTTCATCCAACTTGTTATAAGCATAAGCCAGCCCTATCTGGTCAAGCGCATTGCGGTTAAGCGGGTTGTTATACACGCCGCCCAAAACCCAAGACTGACGAATAGATTCTACGCTGCCGCTAACTTCGTTTATACGCGCAAAAACACTGAATTTTTTGCCGATATCCTGTGACAAATTCAAGGACCAGCCGTTTGTTGTTTCCGGCTGTTCGGTCACTCCCGGCTGATTATAAACCAATATTGAAACTTCCGAGTCTCCCAAACCTTTTATTGTCGGCGTATAAGCTAAATAGCCGAATGTCGTATAGTGTTTTTCATCCAAATGGTTAAAACGCACGCTGACTGCGTCAATGTTTGTCCCGTCCTGCCCGCCGAAGGCAAACGTCCAATCGCTGTTGGGCGTAATCTGCGCATACACGCCTATTCCCGCCTGCGTATAAGAAGCCGATGCATTCTGCGCAAAAGAATCATTCAAAAAATTGACCTGTTGGTTGGCATCATACGCCGTCCCGTCAAAGTTATAAATCGGAAACTGCCCAAGCCCTAATGTCAGCCAATTCCATTTTCCGCCGAGCTGATATGTGTAATACAACTCGGAAAATTCATTTTCATTGCTCGGATAATCATTAAACGGCGTTACAAACCCTGAATTATTTGCCAAATCGTTTGCATTATGATTGCCGTAACGGATAACCGTATAAGCAAAGTTTAATGCTCCGACGCCGTATTTATTATTAAACGTCGTCCACATAAAAGACGGATAAAGATATGCCTGAACAGCATTATGTTCGCCGTTAGGGCTGGAACGCTGTCCCAAAACGGAAATATCAAAAGTATAATCAAACCCGTACTTTTTATTCAATTCATCTTTGAAATCTTGGTAATCACTGCCTAAATTTGCAGCCTGCGCAAATCCTGCATGCATTAATCCGAAAAGCGCCAAACATATAATTCTTTTGTATTTCATACCAACACCTTTGACTATATTAACTACATTCGGGATATAACCCTCAAAATTATTAATAAAAGGGGGCTTTACAAAATTTTTAATTTCAATTAAACTCCTTTAACAAACATAAGGATTGCTTACAATGATTGCAAAACTGAAAGGTATTATAGACAACATCGGCGAAGATTGCTGCATCATAGACGTCAACGGCGTCGGTTACTTGGTTTATATGTCTTCCCGCTCCCTTTCCAAACTAAAAACCGGCGAATATGCCGTTCTCTTGATTGAAACCGTCATTAAAGAAGACAGTTTCACGTTGTTCGGTTTTCAAACCGCATGGGAAAAAGAATGGTTTATCACGCTGACCAAAATTCAAGGCGTCGGCGGCAAAGTCTGTCTTAATATTTTAAGCGCTTTATCCCCTGCTCAACTGGCGCAGGCCGTTGCCGCACAGGATAAAAGCTCTTTTCTTCGCGCTGCCGGTGTCGGCCCCAAACTTGCCGCCCGTTTAGTAACCGAATTAAAAGATAAAATTGTTACCATTCCGCCTGAATTTATAACCGGAGCAGAATTAAACGCTGATAATAACGACACGGCAACACCGGATAGCATTAAAACCGAAAAACAACAACCTGAAACCGATAAAGTGTATGCCTTAACCGAAGATGTCACTTCCGCCTTAACAAATTTAGGGTATCAAAAAATTGACGCCTATAAAATTGCCTCGGAAATTTGCCTGAATAATCCAAATGCAGATTTAGCAACACTCATCCGGTTGTCATTAAAAGAATTTAACCAATAGGAGGCTCAATGTCCGAAGATAAAGAACGCATCGTCAGCGCCCAAAAACTTTCCACGGATGACAACAACTCTCCTGTTGCGGTAAACCTTCGTCCTTCTACGCTTGACGAATTTGTCGGGCAAGATAAAGTCTGCCAAAATCTGAAAGTATTTATCCAATCGGCCAAAAACCGCGGCGAAGTTCTTGACCATGTCTTGCTGTACGGCCCCCCGGGATTGGGTAAAACAACCCTGTCAAATATCATTTCCAAAGAACTGGGCGTCGGATTTAAAGCAACATCAGCCCCGATGATTACCCGTTCGGGCGATTTAGCCGCTATTTTAACCAACCTTGAAGCACGCGACGTCTTGTTTATTGACGAAATCCACCGCCTTAATCCGGCGATTGAAGAAGTCTTATATTCCGCTATGGAAGATTTTCAGCTCGACATCATTATCGGCGAAGGCCCTTCCGCCCGTTCCGTCAAAATAGATTTACAGCCGTTCACGCTTGTCGGCGCCACCACGCGCTCGGGACTGGTTTCCACACCGCTGCGCGAAAGGTTCGGCATTCCGCTGAGAATGGATTTTTACAATCACGAAGACTTGCAAAAAATCGTTCTGCGCGGCGCGAACCTTTTAAATATGCATATTTCGCAGGACGGCGCTATGGAAATAGCCAAACGCTCCCGCGGCACGCCGCGTATTGCCGGACGCCTGCTTAAACGTGTGCGCGATTTCGGCGCTGTTGCCGGAGATATTGAAATTAATTCGGAACTTGCCGATAAAGCCTTACGTCTGTTGGATGTAGATGCCTATGGCTTGGACGAATTTGACCGCCGTTACTTAAACTGCATCGCCAAAAACTACGGCGGCGGTCCCGTCGGTGCTGACACGCTTGCCGCGGCACTGTCCGAAGAGCGAGATACCATAGAAGAAGTGATTGAACCCTACCTTTTAAAGCTCGGCTTCTTACAACGCACGCCGCGCGGTCGCGTTCTTTCCGAACAGGGATGCAAGTACCTCGGCGTCAGCAAGTTCAAAAACAACAACCAATTCAGCTTTATGGATGATTTAGGATTTTAACCATGGCATATGAAACAGAGACTATCAAAGGGACCCTTTTTGACGACAAAACATTTTCTTTCCCCATCCGCATTTATTATGAAGATACGGACGCCGGCGGCATTGTTTACTACGCCAATTATCTTAAATATGCCGAACGCGCCCGCACCGAATATTTGCGCCACCTCGGGCTTAATCAAGAAGAAATGCTGAAAAACCAAGGCATGGGCTTCGTTGTCCGCGATTGTCATATCAGCTACAAATCCCCAGCCAAACTGGACGATGCTCTCAATATCACCTGCAAAGTAACGGAAATCAAAGGCGTTTCGCTGAAAATGGAACAAAAACTTTATCGCGGTGACACAGTTCTTTCCGAAATTGAAATTACTCTGGTCTTTTTAAGCCTGCCCGCCATGCGCCCGACTAAAATCCCCGCTGAAATATTAATGCTGTTGCAGTAATTACATTGGCATATAGCCAATCATAAAACCGTTATCTTTATAATAGCGCAACCTCTGCGGAGAAACGGTTATTGCTTTCCCGCCCATATTTTTCAATTCGCCAATATTTAAAACAGCTCCGTCAATTTCCTCTGTTTTAAGAGGAAAACAAACTTGATAAGAATATCCGTCATTCCAAAAATTTCTTGGCAAAATAACACTGTCATCCGCTTTAATCAAATAAACGCTATGGTTATCAGTAATTTTTATATAATCCTGAATACTCTTGCCATCTTCCATTTTCAAAGCATAACGAATACTCAGATGCGCATCGGAAGAAATCGGACACCCCGAACCCAACACATTAAAAAACACCGGTATATACGGCGGCGGCGGAATAAGCGGAAATAAACCGGCTGCACCGTATGTTTTATCTTCAAAACTAATATTGATATTCTCAACCGACAATACACCCTTTTCTGAAATAACCTCATCTGTATGATTTGAAGATATTCCTCTGAAAACCAAGCCTTCACGCTCAAACATTTCTCTTTCTCGTACGGTCGTATCATCAACATCCGCAAACTTCACATATTCTGTATGGGCAAACACGCTTATCCCGCAGCCGGATAACAATAAAGGCAAGAAAACAAAACAGTTCCTAAAAAGCATTCTATTCTTCTTTGTGCAGATAAACCGAAATGCTTAGCGACGCCACAACTATCGCCGGCGCCCAAACCGCAAACCATACCGGAATATAGGCGTTAATCCCGAAAGCGGAAATCACCTGCGACGTAAAATAAACCGTAAACCCGGTCGTTATGCCGAAAATAATCATCCATAACACACCGCCTTGGCGTTGGCTTGCTTTCAGAGAAAAAATTCCTGCAACCAAAACCATTGCCATCAGCAAAAACGGCAACGCAATCAAACTCAAATACCGCATTTTGTAGCGTCGGACGGAAAAGCCCGATGTCTCATAAAAATCTATCGTATCCGGAAGGTTCCAAAAGGATATTGCTTCCGGATCCACAAAATTATCTTTAATCCGCTGCAAATTCATTTCTGTCGGATACTTCATATTGCTTAAAATCTCCGCAGGCTTCCCTGACTTATAAATACGCACATCGCGCAAATTCAACTCACCGTTCTCCAATGTTGCCACAAATGCTTCTATCCTGCGTTTAACCTGTGTTCTTTCATCAACCTCAATAACACTGACATCATGCAGCCACAAAACATCATCCTGTAAATTCAATCCGCCGGCATTAATAATTGCAACAACATCGTCCGTTTTTCCTTCACGAATCCATAACCCTTTGTTTGAAAATAAAAAAGCATTAGGATTATCGGTTGACAGACGATAAGAAAGCGTTTCTTTCAGCTCATACAATTTTGCCGAAACCGGATTAATTACCGCCACCCAAAAAGCCCCGAGCCCTAAAACAGCCAAAAGCACCGGCGTCAATACACCCCAAATAGAAACGCCCGACGCACGGATAATCACAAATTCATTGCTCTTACTTAACCGCCAAAACGTTATCATTGTGGAAACCATAACAATAAACGGGATAATTTTATCAACCGTTTCCGGCAGTTTGGCAACCACATATTGCAACAAAAAGAAAACCGAAACTTCATGGCGTCCGGATGTCCGGCGTAAAATCTCTATCATATCAAACATCATGATAATCGCGCAGATAACAGCCAAAACATATAAAAAGTTTAAAATCGTCTGCTTAATCAAATAAGACCCTAAAATTGAATTCGGTTTCATCATCGTCCGTTAATCCTAAAAATATCCGGTTGACAAATAACGGTCAACACCATCCGGCAAAATAACCACCAAACGCTTGTTTTTAAAATCGCTGCGCTTCGCCAATTCAATTGCTGCCGCAACCGCCGCACCGGCGGAAATACCTATCGGCAGCCCTTCTGTCTTTGCCACAAGTTTCGCTGTTTCAATAGCTTTTTCATCACTGATTTTAACAACTTCATTAATCAAGCCCCTATCATACAGCGGCGGCACAAATCCGGCGCCGATTCCCTGTATTCTGTGCGTTCCCTTGGCTTCTCCGCTCAAAACAGCGCTGCTTTCGGGTTCAACTGCTGCAACATACAAATCCTGATTATAAGTTTTTAATACCGATGCAATTCCCGTTATCGTTCCCGAAGTCCCGACACCCGCAATCAACGCGTCAAAATCACCGCCGGTATCTTCCAAAATTTCCATTGCCGTCCCCATACGGTGTGCATTCGGATTCGCCTCATTGTTAAACTGGTCAAATATAACGGCCTGCGGATTGCGCTCTTTCAATAACGCCGCTTTATGAATAGCACCGCTCATGCCGTCTTCCTTAGGTGTCAAAATAACCTCAGCCCCCAAATGGCGCATAAGGGAAATTCGCTCCTGTGACATATTCTCCGGCATAATGATAATTAATTTATAACCCCTTGCCGCACACATCGCCGCCAGCCCGATTCCCGTATTTCCCGAAGTCGCCTCAATAAACACTGTATCATCCGAAATCCCTTTTTTTTCCTCTGCTTCAATCATTGCCAAAGCAATCCTGTCTTTGATTGAAAACAGCGGATTGTACATTTCGCATTTTACCAAAATTTCAGCCTGTAATTTAAACTTTGTCGATAAATTTCCCAATCTCAGTAAAGGCGTATGCCCGACAAGTTCCGTCAATGAATTATAAACTTTTGCCATTTATTTATCCTCTGTAACCCGCGCCACATAATCTTCTAAACCGCACAAATTCTTTTTCTCTGTTCTTGCGGCCGTTATGATGGCTTTGGCCTGCGCCGTTGCTGTATCCAAATCGTCATTCACAATCACATAATCGTAAAATTCCGCTTCTTTAATCCGTTTTTCGGCCATGCTCATCCGCCGCGCAATAACCTCTTGCGAGTCGGTACCTCGGTTAACCAAGCGTTCCTTTAAGATTTTTAATGACGGTGGAATCATTGAAATCGCTTTTACCCGGTCGCCGGCAAGCTTGCGCAACTGCTGCACGCCGGGATAATCCAAATCCAAAATAACGTCTTTTCCCAAGCAAAGCAACTCATCAACAGGTTTCTTAGGCGTACCGTATTTAGGGCCGAAATCTGAATTGACATATTCATACAGCGCATTTTCTTTCACCAGTTCTTTAAACTTTTCTTCACTGATAAAATAGTAATCTTTGCCTTCAACTTCTCCCTCACGCATACCGCGCGTCGTCACCGAAACGGAAAGCTTTATATCATCCAATTCGGCCAACAGCTTCTTAATAACCGAACTCTTGCCGCAACCGCTCGGTCCGGAAAAAATAAACATTGTTCCCTGTCTTTGTATATTTTCGGCCATAAAAACTCTCCCAACGGAATTCATTTACAAATATTTTACCAACAATATATAACATAAAACGCATAAATAAAGCTTTATTTTAAGGATTATACAATGATTATCAAAAATATTTTGCTTACCGGCGCCTCTTCCGGCATCGGTGAAGCGCTCGCTCTTTATTATGCCGCACAACCCGAAACGGAAAATTTGTTTATCTGCGGGCGCAACGAAAAACGCTTAAACGCCGTTAAAAAAGCCTGCGAAAAAGCGGGAAACGCCGAAATTCACGCCAAAATCCTTGATGTAACAGACAAAGATGCCGTTGCGGAATGGATAAACGAAGCAAATAATACAGCGTATTTAAACCTCGTTTTTGCCAACGCCGGCGTCGCTACGCTTGAAGAAACACCCGAAAATATTCATAATACGTTTAACACAAATGTCATGGGCGTGATAAACACCGTAACCCCCGCCGTTGAAATTTATAAAAAACGCAAAGACAAAGATAAAATCATCGCCATTACCGCTTCCATCGCCGGCTATCACGGGCTTCCTGCCTGCCCGTCTTACAGCGCATCCAAAGCCTGCGTCAAGGCATACGGTGAGTCGCTGCGTATCAATCTTCTGCCATACAATATACAGGTTAATACGATTTGCCCCGGATTCGTTCGTTCCCGCATAACCGATAAAAACACCTGCCCCATGCCCTTCTTTATGGAAGCGGAACCTGCGGCAAAACTGATTGCCGAAAGAATCAAACGCGACGTCGGACTTATTGCTTTTCCGTGGCCGATGCGCTTTGTCACCTGGCTGGGCAGCATTTTACCCAACTGCCTCAGCGATTTTATTTACAAACGCTTACCGTATAAGGTATAAAATCCCGCCGGAACATACTTTTTACTTGACTTTTGCCTGATTCGCCTTTACATTCCGGATAATTCTTCACGCGGTGCAGCGGAAGAACCTTTTTAATATGCACAAGTCCGCCTCAAAAGAGGGTCTGGCATTTTTGAAATAAATAATATAATGGCAAATACTGCAGAAATTAAATTTCCTGAAATGACTGAAAACTTTGAAGACCTGTTGAACGAACAGTTTGGCAGCAACGGCATTGTCGGCACAGTCATGAAAGGAACCGTTATCCGTATCTCTGATGATTATGCGACAGTTGATGTCGGCTTAAAATCGGAAGGTCGTATCCCGCTTCGCGAATTCGGCAAAAATGACGAATTGAAAGTCGGCGACGTTGTTGAAGTTTTGGTTGACAGATATGAAGACAAAGACGGCAACATCGTTCTGTCTCGTGAAAAAGCCCGCCGCGAAGAAGTATGGCAGGATCTTGAAAAGATGATGAACAACAACGAACGGGTTAACGGCGTTATCTTCGGCCGCGTTAAAGGCGGTTTCACGGTTGACCTCAACGGCGCAATCGCTTTCTTGCCGGGCTCTCAGATTGATATCCGCCCGATTAAAGACATTTCGCCTTTGATGGGAATTTCCCAGCCGTTCCAAATCTTGAAAATGGACAAAGTCCGCGGTAACATCGTTGTTTCCCGCCGTGTCGTTTTGGAAGAAACACGCGCATCCGCCCGTGCCGAACTCATTGACACCATCAAAGAAGGCTCCGTTCTGGAAGGTATTGTTAAAAACCTTACCGAATACGGTGCATTCATTGACTTGGGCGGCGTTGACGGCTTGCTGCACGTTACGGATATCTCTTGGAAAAGAATTAACCACCCGGCAGAAGTTCTGTCTCTGGGTCAGACGATTAAAGTCCAGGTTATCAAATTCAACGAAGATACACAGCGTATCAGCTTGGGCATGAAGCAGCTTGAAAATGACCCGTGGCAGGAAGTTGCTGACAAATACAAAGTCGGCGAAATCTACAAAGGTAAAGTTACCAACATTACCGATTACGGCGCATTCATTGAACTGGAAGACGGCATTGAAGGTCTTGTTCACGTTTCCGAAATGAGCTGGACACGCAAAAACGTTCATCCGGGCAAAATCGTTTCCACTTCTCAGGAAGTTGATGTTAAGATTTTGGAAGTTGATGCAGACAAACGCCGCATCAGCCTCGGCATTAAACAATGCACGCCGAATCCTTGGGCTGCCTATGTTGAAGAGCACCCGATGGGTTCCGTCATTGAAGGCAAAATCAAAAACATTACCGAATTCGGTTTGTTCATCGGTTTGTCTGATGAAATCGACGGCATGATTCACTTGTCTGATATTTCTTGGGAAAAATCAGGCGAAGAAGCTGTTAAAGACTACACCAAAGGGCAGACAATCGAAGCCAAAATCATTGATGTTGATGTAGAAAAAGAACGCATCAGCTTGGGCATTAAGCAATTGTCTGAAAACAATCTTGCTATGACTTTGGAAACCTTGAAGAAAGGCGATATCGTCAAAGCAGTTGTAACCGGCGCTGATGATAAAGGTGTACAGGTAACTGTTCAGGGCATTGCCGCGACAATCAAAAAAGCTGATTTGTCCAAAGAAAACAATGATCCGATGAGCTACAAAGAAGGCGACATCTTGGAAGCTAAGTTAACATCTGTTGACCGCAAAAATGCCAAACTCGGCGTTTCCGTAAAAGCTTACGAGATTGAAGAAGAAAAGAAAGCATTGGAAGAATATTCCAATACGCAGTCTTCGGGTTCTTCTTTGGGTGAAGCCTTGGGTGAAGCTTTGAAAAATAAAGAATAGTCTTATTCTTTAAATACAGACACCGCTTTATCTCTCCGGTAAAGCGGTGTTTTTATTTAACAAATTTTATGCGGTAATAAAAATCAGCTTCGTCATTTTTTAACTTTGGATTTTCTTTCCAAAGCTTAAACAATACCTCCGCCTGCTTGGACGTCAGTTGCGCCGTCATATTTTCTACATTTTTGTAACACATGCACGACTCTTTTCCATTAATATAACATTGCGGACAAACAGCCATATGTGCACGGGTAGAAACAACATCCGACAAATTTTTAACCGAATTTCTTATATTTCCTTGTGTACTAAATGTTAAGCCGCTGCTTTCCGCCATGGTATAATAATTAAACCCCGCATCATACGCATTAATCGGCGAAAAAGTAAAATCCAAAGCGCCGAAAACATGCGAACCGATACCCAGCAACACATTATAAGCTTTATATATTGAAGTGATTTCTTTCTTCTCTTTATCATAAGTTATACGCAGCGGTTTGAACAACAATTGCTTGGCATACACGCAAAAGACAGGATTATATTCCCCCGCATAAACGCCGGTAAAATATTTTGAATACAAAGTCATATGCACCAATATATCAGGATTATTTATCCATATGCTCGCTTCCGATAATCCGTCATTCAGTTTATAGCGCGCGCAACTGTTTTTATCGCCCTGCCATTTCTCGCCTTCTTTAACATCATCAAACACTTTCGGCTCATAGTTATAACGATAAAAAGAAGAATAAATCATTTTATCCTGCCGTTTTTTTATAATATCTTCTCTGCTTATGCCGTCATACCGGCTCATCGGTTGAATCTTAATATTTTCAACAGCCTGACAACTCCCGCACAACCCGACTGCCGCCATAAACGCCGATAAAATATATTTTCTCATAGTCTCCCTCCATATAACGGAAACGAGCCTATCAGCATAATCTTAATATTG
>CAXHMA010000002.1:0-381942 GCA_964017825.1 uncultured Alphaproteobacteria bacterium
ACCCGCAAAAGAACAATCGCCTTTTTCTTTGTAAGAAACCGTAAAAATCTCTTTTCCGGTAGTTGTACTGTAAACGTGTATCTCGCGACGGTTCTCGCACATAAAAATTAACAACGATAACTCATCCGCAAGAACAACTGATTCAACACCGTATTGGGGCGGAATTAGCTCAATGCCATCCTTACGGAGGCCATACGTCCGTGTATCTTCCTTTAGCCAGTGTGACTCAGTCTTGATAATTAACTCTACACCATCACCGTATGCCTTATATTCATAAGACGATTTAGCATCACAAGAGATGAGGCTTATCATCACAGTTACCAAAAAAATAATAAACTTTTTCATAATTACATATTCTCGGCTTATACGAGCATTGGTTCTCAATGGCTGATTTTGTTAATAATATTATTTCTAATAACAAACTTGACTATAAAATATATTTTGTCAATATTTTTAAAGAAATTGAACTTTTGTCAAAACATATGAATAATGTTTTATTTTAATTATGAAATTATATACATTATAATATAACTTAGAAAAAACTTCGTCTGAAGTTGTTTCAGCGAAGTCTTTTTTAAGCTGATATGATTAAAAGCGTGTATTATCTTATGGATTTGATAATCTATAATGCAAAGGGGATATTTGATGAATTATGAAATAGAAGTTTATGGAGATAGCATTGCGTGGTTATGGAAACGAAAATATAAGCTGGTTTGATATGCTATCAAATAGAAAAAAGGGGATAAAGCACTCATAAAACGGTGAAAAATTGCCGATGTTTTAAGAAAAGACAAAAATCACTATCAAGCTCTGATTATTGCTGTAGGAGGCAATGATTTATTGTATCCAGTAGCTTTTCCAGCACGATATCAATGATTATGCTGCTTGATAAATATAAAAAAATTTAGAAATAGCCCACTTAAAAGCCGATGAAGTTATTATACAATCTTTGTTGCGGTGCGTGAAGAGTATTTCCTAAACAAGATGTGCGTATCAAACAATGAGATTGCAATGTTTAATCAAAATCTATTAAAAATGGCCGAAGAATATGCAGGATGTTATTTGGATTCATTTGACAAATTTGTAAACCTTCCAGCATCGGAAAATTATATTGATGCAGTGCATCTTAGTTCATTAGGGCAGCAAAATCTTTTTCGAATTTACCAACCTGTTTGCAGATAATAAAAACCGAATCGGGAAAATAAATATATTATAACTGAAAAAAGCTTCTTAAAAAGCATTTATTAGATATGTTTAATGTAAAAATATAATACTTATAAGAGATATTTACATAAAATTATATAATATATTATATAGTATATTATATCATAGAATGAAGTTCTAAAAAAAAGTAATAAAAATGGTTGAAATAATAGAGTAATAGGTTTATACATATATACATTAGTTTTAATGCTCAACATAAAAAATATCAAAGGATAGGCAAACAGGAGACAGTATGAATAATTTGGAAATTTTATCAGAAATATCAAATACAAAAAGTATAATTCAACGTTATACAATGGCGGGTGTACTGGATAAAACAGATTCAAATCATATTTTATGCCAGAAAATAACAAATGCAGCATTAACATTATATATTAATGCATATCGCCTTGCTGCAGGAAAGACACCATTTTTGACAACTACACCAACCCCATTATTATTGGAAAATATAAAAACACTAATGGGTGAAATATGTAACACTTTGTCAAAGCCGTTATTTGCAGAAGAAATGGAAACACATATAATTCAACTCCTCCGAAAATATTCCCTAAATCCGGAGGAGTTGTTTGTGGAAAATACACCAGATGATGTTGAGAGTGTCAGAGCGCAAAAAATCTTAAACGGCAATTAAATCTTGCGGTCATAAAGCCTTGCTGCGTTTAAGACAACTAATACCGACCCGAGATTATGCATAATTGCTCCGGTAACAGGCGTCAAAATACCGCTGACCGAAAGGGCTATGCCCAAAAAGTTAAGCAACATCGAAATAGTGATGTTTGTTTTTATTGTTTGTACAGCCAATAATGATAATTTTTTAAGATAAGGCAAACTTTCGATATTATCGTTAATTAAAGCTATATCAGCCGCGTCAACAGCAATATCGCTGCCAATATTACCCATTGCCACGCCGACATTTGCCGTTTTGAGCGCAGGGGCATCATTCACTCCGTCACCCGTCATACAAACAATATGACCATCTTTTTGTAAGGATGTGATTTTCTCAACTTTGTCATCAGGCAATAAGTCCGCAAATACGTTTCGAATACCTGTAGTCTGGGCAAACTGTGCGGCAGTAGTGCTGTTGTCTCCCGTTAATAATAAGGTGTTGACGTTTTGCTGTTCTAAAGCAGCAAGGGTTGCTGCTGTTTCTTGCCGAATTGTATCAGCAAGTGCGATAATGCCTGAAATTTGCTTGTCATAGGCAATGATAACCAATGCTTTTCCTTGCTTACTAATTTTCTGAATGGCATTTTGTGCGGTTTCATTAACGGTAACGCCGGATTCTTGAATAAAATTTAAGTTGCCGGCTATAAGCGAATGCGTGTCAATTTTGCCGCAGACACCTTTTCCGGCATACATTTGGAAATTATCAATATCGCTTAATTTAATCTTGTCGGCAACGGCTTTACAGACAATTGCCTTTGCCAGTGAATGTTCGGAATACTTCTCAATACTTGCAGCAAGTGATAAGACTTGTTCTTTCGTCATTTTTTCTGTAATTGCAATAACGTCAGATACAACAATTCCTCCGGTTGTTAATGTTCCTGTTTTATCAAAAACAACCGTATCAACTTTTCCCATTTCCTCAAGCGCCGCGCCGGATTTAATCAACACGCCGCGTTTTGCTGCTTGTCCAATAGCAGCCATAATCGATGTTGGCGTAGCAAGGACGAGAGCGCAAGGGCAAAAAACTACCAAAACCGTTACCGCGCGAATAATTTCTCCGGTAAAGAAATATGTCAAAACCGCAACACCAAGAGCAGACGGAACGAGAATTGCAGCCCATTTATCTACGATTTTTTGTGTTGGTGCTTTTTCACTTTCGGCTTTTTTAACAAGGTTAATCATTTTTTGCAAATAGGTATCTTTAACATTTTCGACACGCATTTCAATTACGCCATAAAAGTTGACAGTTCCAGCCATAACCGTATCACCAATAGTCTTATCAACCGGTAGCGATTCGCCTGTTAATGTTGCTTGGTTTATAGAGGTTGAACCTTTAGTGATAACACCATCCGCCGGAATGGTTTCGCCAGCAAGGATGCGTAAGATGTCGCCTTTTTGAATGTCTTTAAGTATAACGGTTTCTTCTTTGCCATTGGCAAAAACTTTGCGTCCGGTTGTCGGCGTCAACTCAAGCAAACGCCCTAAACCGCGTTTGGCTTTGTCAACTGTTGCGTCTTCTAAAAGCTCCCCGACAGCCATAATCAGCGCAACTTCACCGGCAGCAAATAATTCGCCGATAATAATCGCCGCAATCATAGCAGTGGTAATTAAAAGCGGAGAAGAAATACACCGGCAATAAATAAGCTTGTAAAAAGCTTTATAAACAATCGGTGTGCCGGAAATGAAAACCGTAAGCCAAGCGGGATTAAAAGCAGGCTCAACGCCATAAAACATAAACCCTAAACTAATAAGCAAAAAAACTGCCGATAAAATAGTCATTTTCACGCCGGATAAAAATTCCATAATTTCTTTAACCATATTAAAAACCTCATTTTAAATTTTTCTTCTCATTATACATTATACCCTATACGGTATAATGTCAAGCAGAAATAACAACCATAACCAACACACAGTAAATTTAAATGTTTGAGAATCTCTCAATCGCCTTGGCAAATTTTTTAATCGTTTCGTCAGCATTACCGTGTTGAATACCATCGCGCACGCAGCAATTTAAATGCCCTTCAAGCACCATCTGTCCGGCTTTATGCAACGCAGATTTTGCGGCGTTAATTTGCGATAACACTTCCTCACAAGGTGTCCCGTCGTCTACCATCCGGCTAATTGCGTTAATCTGCCCCTGAATACGGTTTAGGCGATTATGCAGTGCTTTTGAATCTATACAATGGTTCATTTTAGCCTCCTTATCATATACCCCATAACCTATATGTTTTTTTGTATCCAGTCAAGGAAAACATTATCTTTTTTGCAAATTCCATAGTTTTGCAAATTTGCCTTTTTTATCTAAAAGCTCTGCGGGTGTACCTTCTTCCACGATTCGCCCGTTGTCAATCACGATAATCCTGTCCATATTTTTAAGCGTGGATAAGCGGTGCGCTATGGCGATAACTGTTTTATTTTTCATCAAGGCATTTAAAGCGTCAATCACTTCATTTTCGGTTTCGTTATCAAGAGCGGACGTTGCTTCGTCCAAAATCAAAATCGGCGCTTTCTTCAAAATTGCCCGCGCAATAGCAATTCGCTGCCGCTGTCCGCCCGAAAGTTGCACGCCGCGCTCGCCCGTAATTGTCAGATATCCGTGTGGTGTTTCTTTTATAAATTTATCTGCTTGCGCCCGCTCTGCAGCGGCTTTAATTTGCCGTGTTGTCGCCGTCGGATTACCGAAAGAAATATTTTGTTTAATCGGGCGGTGAAACAAAACACTGTCTTGTGAAATGACCGCCAGTGCCCGTTTCAAACTACCGAGTGTCACTTCTTTAATATCTTGCCCGTTAATCAAAATACGCCCGCTTAAAACATCGTAGTTTCTTTGTAACAAATTGATAAGCGTACTCTTGCCGCCGCCCGAGCGCCCGACAATTCCAACTCTTTCACCGTTCTTAATCGTTAAATTGAAATCATTAAACACATCTTTCCCCGTTTCATATCCAAACCAGATGTTTTGAAATTCAATTTTTCCTTTACCGGCTTCAAGTTCTTGCGCATTCTCGGCATCAACAATGCTCAGTGGTTGCTGTAACAAGGCAACGGAATAATCAAGTTTGCCCAAATCGTTGCGAACGAGTGTTACATCGTTAAGCAACCGTGAAAAATGCGGCAGAAAGTCATTGAGTAAAAGTAACAGCAAAATAACATCTGCCGCTTTGATTATCCCTTTGTGCCACAAGTTAAGCGAAATAATAAGAACGGTAATTTGAAATGCCGCAATCAAAGCTTCCTGCCCGCCGCGGATAATATTGTTTATCTTACTTTTGCGTATGTTGTATGAATTAACGCCATCAATATCTTTTTTAAGCTTTTCGTTTTCCAGCCGTTCCGCCCCAAACATCTTGATTAAGAGGATATTGCTTAATGCATCCGTTACTTCACCGTTAAAAGCGGTTTCTTTCTTTTCGCTTTCTTTATGCACAGAAGCGGATTCTCGTGAGGCATAAACCGAAAACAAAACCGATAAACCACCAAATGCCAACACTAAAGACATAATACCCAAATCCGTCTTGCCGATAACAAACAGCGGAATAATAATCAGCCAGAAACAGGAAGTAACACGTTCAAAGCTTAAAAACAACGTCCAGCAGTTATCGCCGAAGTTATTTATGCGTTGAGCAAGTGCGCCGGATTTTTGTTCTTTCAAATATGCGGAGGATTGTTTGGCGATGTATGAAAGCGCATACTCCTGCGCCCGCCAGCCGATAAGCGAGCGAGCCTTTTCATCTGTTGTTTCCCTAATATATCGGCACGAGTTGGTAAAGAGAAAAAGCCCGAATATCCCGCAAACATAGAGCATCGCCGTCTGCCACGAAAACTCTGCAATACTGATAGATGAGAAATAATCAATCAGCTTGGCAAATAAAACCGCTACCAAAATTTTGGATAAGCTGTTTAAAAACGAATACACCACGTCAAAAAGAAATATCCAGCGAAAACCTTTGCAAGCGTCTATAAAAAAGCGAAATGCAGATATAGCTGAAGCTTTTTTTAATTCTTCATATTTAATATTAAGCATTTGCCCCTCCGCTTTTTTTCTGTTCGGCAAAATAGAGTTTGGCAAATTTACCCCCTAGCGCCATCAGCTCTTCAAAACGCCCGACTTCCGCAATTATCCCTTTATCCAAAACAATAATCCTGTCCATATTTTTAAGCGTGGATAAACGGTGTGCAATCGCAATCACCGTTTGTTTATCGATAATATTTTGAAGCGCTTTGTTGATGAGTTGTTCCGATTCGCTGTCAAGGGCTGATGTCGCCTCGTCCAAAATGAGAATCGGCGCTTTTTTCAAAACAGCTCTGGCAATGGCTATCCTCTGCCGTTCACCGCCGGAAAGCAAACAGCCTCTATCACCGGCAAAACTCTCATACCCTCCGTCTTTGGCTCTGATAAATTCATCAGCAAGGGCTTTTTTTGCGGAAAGTTCTATTTGCTTTTGTGTTGCAGATATTGTACCGAACGCTATATTTTCGGCAATGTTACGGTTAAACATCACCGTATCTTGCGGAATAAAGCTAATGTTTTGGTGCAAACTTTCTTGCGTTGCTAAAGCAATATTCTGCCCGTCAATCAAAATCTCTCCCTCTTGCAGTTCATACGCCCGTTGCAACAGATTAACCAATGTTGTTTTTCCCGAGCCGGATTGCCCGACAAGCCCGACTTTCTCACCGGCGTTAATTGTGAGGTCGAAGTCCTTAAACACCGGTTTGCATCTGCCTTTATAAGCAAACGTTATATTCTTAAATTCAATTTTTCCGTTCTTAGCTTTTAATTTCACGGCATTAGGCGTATCAACAATTCCGTGTGGAACAGCAAAAGGTTCAAGTCCTTGCTCTATTTTAGCAATTGCAGCTTTATGATGCTGGAAATTGTCAAATAACATTCCGAGTTGATTTAACCCGCCGGTTAAAGCCATCAACACAAATACAACATCAGCGGTTGTAATGTTCCCCTTGCTCCAAAAAAATACCGCTGCGACAAGCAGTAAGAAAGAAGAAAAACTGACAGCCACACCGACAGCTGTATATTGCTTGAAAAACAGCACCGTTGACTTAACAACACTATTATATCTCTGCAAAAATAACGGACGCAGCCGTTGCTTCTCGTACTCAACATTGTCAAATTGTTTAACTGTTTCCAAATTGTTAACCACATCCAAAACCCGCCCGCTGACAATGGCTGCTATTTTGGCGCGGATTTTATTGGCTTTCATAAGCGCAGTGCTGAAATACCGCCCCGGATAAATCACCAAAACCCCCAACGCAAAATACCCGAGTCCGATAAATGGGGAAATGAGCATAAGCATTATCGTTTTGACCATAACATCAAGAATTATCTCCGCATCCCACTTAAAGCGACTTAACATCTCGGGAAGTTGTTTAACTTCATTTTTTTGTGCAATCAACATACCGCTTTGCTTGGAGGTGATAAATTCATAGCTATGCTCCAAAAGATACGCAAACAAATCCTGTTCCATCCGGCTCTTACAGGGAATAAGAAAGTATCTGTCAGTAAAGTAATCCGCAAACCGACCGGCAAAAATGGATGCCGCGCTGCACCCCGCAAACAAGTAAACATATAGCATAATATCTACACTATCGGGGTTATTAAGTTTTATTGCGCCGACAATATCGGCAAAAAATCGGATATTTAAGTTATAAAGCGTTGCTGCCAATATCATTAAAATAAAAAATAACACAAGCCGCCATTTAAAAATTTTGAGATATATCGCCAACAGCGGAAAAAACTTTTTAGGAAATGGCTGCATAATTCCTCACAAAATATATAAGATGCTATAAAACATATCATAAAATACAACTTCTGTCAATCAGTATAAATTCTCAGTACAGTTATTGACATTAAGTGATTGAATTATTAAAAATATAAAAAATAAAAGAGGATTTAATGAATACAAGTATTGAAAATTTCCATAAACGCCGCCGCGCTTTTATTATTTTACCGCGAGCTGGGCTACTACTGGCAGAACCGGAGTCTGTGTTATCACATAAAGAAATACTATTAGCCGCAGGTTTTTCTTCTTCTGCTATCAAAGATATAATGATAGCGTGTCCTCGCGGCTATTTTCTCGATAATACACTTGTTATATATCAAGGTGATAATATAAAAGAGGGTGGAGCTTGGGAGCTGCAACCACAAAATTTCTCAGCTGTTAAAAATGTTTTTGAATATTTAGAATGCATACTGGGACTAAATTCAGATACTAAAATATATTTAGGAGTACAGTGTGGTAAGTTGGGGGCTGTATGGGAGCAGTATAATCAAGTGAACATAGAGTTTTTCAGATAAAATTTATAGAGTTTCAAAGTTCTGATTACGAATAGCAAAAAACAGCTCCGGAACGAGCTGTTTATTGCTATTCAGTACAGAATTTGATTATTGTATTTCAGATATAAAAAAAGCTATCTTTAGATAGCTTTTTGCGTTCCGTGGCGGGAGCGACGGGGCTCGAACCCGCGACCCCATGCGTGACAGGCATGTATTCTAACCAACTGAACTACGCCCCCAACAGAACAAAAACACTTATAGCCAACAAAAAATATAATTGCAAGCATTTTTTTATTTTTTTTGTAATAAATTTTTATTCAGCAGTATTTCTTTTAATTTATGAGGTATTTTCAATCCTCTACACTCCGGATTATGGCGCTCGTAAAGTTCCCAGTCTTTGTTTGTATATTGAAAATTGTTTCGGCGGTTTTCCAAAACAAACCAAAGACGTAAATCCTCTTTTATAACAATGCAGCAGCCCAAAGCAGCAGAATGAAAATCTTGCTGCAACAACATATTCAAAAGGTTATAAATACATTCGGCTTCCGTAAAATAAGGTCTGCGGTTAAGGCGTTGTAAAATTTCACGTATAAAATAAAATTGTATTTCTTTATGCCAGTTCATAAATTCAGAAAAATCCAACGAATAAGCACAATCATTCCATTGGTGTGACTTTGTCAGAATGAGGGTTTCAATCGTCTTTTGCATATATTCTTTGGTATTTTGCAATCCTTTTGCCGCTTGGCATATACGAAGCGGTGATATTCCTGTTTCCCGTTCAAGTATTGGTAAAAAGTGTCTGATTTTAACCCGAAGTAAATTCATATCAGAATTAGATTCATCTTCCACCCACCGAATATTTTTTTGTCGCAGATAGGCTTTCAACACATCCGGATGCGTTTCCAGTAAGGGACGTAGAACTGTTATGCCGTCTTTTTGAGAAACGCCGTTCATAGCTGCAAGACCATACAAACCGCTGCCGCGCTGCAAACGCATTAACATAGTTTCTGCTTGGTCATAAAGGTGATGAGCGGTAACAAGATAAGCACTGTCGTTTTGCCTGGACCAATCACATAAAAGCTTATATCTTGCTTCGCGTGCAAGTTCTTCGATTCCTGTTTGGGGTTTATGCCCTGACCATGTCAGAATATGATGTTCAATATTGTAATGCCTCATAACATCAGCAACGTATTCAGCCTCTTGGCGGGATGTCGGGCGCAATCCATGATCGACCGTTAAGGCAATCAGCTGATAGTCGGGAAATTCCTCTTTAAACATAAGAATCAGCGCAAGCGAATCTGCTCCGCCGGATACGCCGATAACAAATTTTGTAGACGTTATACTATGTGTAGTCAGAAAATCACGAATTACTTGCACGCCAAAGCCTCAGCTTCTTGTTGTGCTCGTTTGGAAATATCTGCATTGACTTTTGCAAAGACGGAAGGAAGGTTGGTAAAAGCTGTGCAAGCTTCGTCTTTTTTACCCAAAGCTTTCATGGATAAACCAAGTTTCAAAAGGCAATCCGGACCTTTGGCGCCTTCAGGATATTTGCTGTAACCGTCTTTAAAGGCAACGGCGGCCTTGGTGAAATTTCGTTGTTTATAATAAACTTCACCCAGCCAATACTGCGCATTTCCGGCCAAGGCATCTTGCGGATAAGATGCCAAAAATTGCGATAATTGGTTTTCCGCATCAGAGAGTTTATCCGCACGCAGATTTGTTAAAGCTGATTCATATAAAGATTTTGCAGAAATGCCGGTCGGAGCTTTATTGGAGGAAGTATTTTTTTGCGCAGCGGATGCAGGCGCGGCAGATGTCTGTTTCTTCATTTGCGTAAATCGCAAATCAATATCTTTATCTATCATTTCCATTTTCTTTTCCAGACTGTTCAGGCGAAACTCTATGTTTTCAACCTTGCCGTTCATATCTCTGATCATTTGGTCATATTCTCCCAGTTTGATTTGAAACGTGGAAACGGATTCCTGTGGTGCCGAGGTGTCATTTTTGTCTCTGTATATCTGTCTCTGCAAGACAATAATATCATCTTTGATTTGGTTGAGTTCGTCTCTGATGTATGTATCGTCGGCTTGTGCGGAAAAAGTGTTGAATCCCATTAAAATCCCCAAATACAAAAAATAATTTTTTTTCATAATACCCCTCAATTAAAATAACATACTGTTTGAAATATACGCCAAATATTTTATAACACAACAAAAAAAACGTATTCTTACGAATACGTTTTTTTTTCTGTCAAATTAAATTATCTGCTTAATTCAACAACGGTTACACCGCGACGGCTCTTTGCATATGCTTCTTCGGTATCGCCCGGGAATGCATATTCTTTACCGTAAGAAACCGTAGCGATTCTGCTGGCGCATACGCCCTGAGAAATCAAGTACTGTTTAACGGCATCAGCACGACGTTCACCCAATGCTAAGTTGTATTCGGCAGTACCTCTCTTATCGCAGTAACCTTGAATAACAACGTTTACTTTCGGGTTCTTCTTCAACCAGGCAACCTGTGTATCCAAAGCCGCAACAGCGTCAGCAGACAAAGCAGAACTGTCAAAAGCAAAGTAAACGGTTGTGTTTGCATTTTCAGCAAATTCACGTGCAAGTTTAGATTGGCAATCACTGCCGCCAAACCAGCTGCTTGTCGTAGAACAACCTGACAATAAAACAACTGCACAAAGCAAGCTTAAAAGTTTTTTCATTTATTTTCTCCATATGGTTAAAAAACGAAGTTGTTTATTGAGTATCCCCATAATCAACTAGACAGATATAAATTAAGTAACAAAAGTAAATATTTCAATAATAAACTATACTATTTGTGTATAAACTATTTATTTAAATGCAGCTTTTTTTATAACTTTAGTTTTTTATGCCGTAATTTTTTAAAACTTTTTTTCTTTGCGTTTGCAAATCAAAATTCGGTTGAATGTTCAGCTGAGGTGCTATCCGTGTTATAATCTTTCCTCCCGTGGGGCAGGCATTCCAGCCCGAAGTGACAAAACCGAACGTTTCTTTGATGGGTTTGGGCGAATCAATAATAACCATTAAAGCATATTTAGGGTCGGATACGGGGAAAGCCGAAACAAAAGATGTCATATTCACGCCTTTAAGGTATCTGCCGTTTTCAAGTTTATTGGCCGTTCCGGTTTTTCCGGCAACTTCATAGCCGTCAATATTGGCATTTTTCCCGGAACCGTAAATGACAACATCACGCAGCAATCGGCGCATATCCATGGAGGTCTGTTTAGAAATAACGCGTCTGCTTTTTCTGGCGGAAGTTTCCGAAACAAGTGTCGGCGGCGTATATATTCCGCCGTTCAAGATAGAGGAAAACGCCGTAATGATATGCATCGGTGTCACGGAGATACCGTAACCGTAAGCCGTGGTTGCAACTGTATGCTCCTGCCAGTATTTCTCACTGCGGTGCAAGGGTCTGCCTTTTTCATAAATCTCCAAATTTTCAATTTTGTCAAACAATCCCAAATTTTTTAAAAATTGGATTTGCAGCGTTTTACCGACTTTTAACGCCATTTGCGCAGAAGCAATATTTGATGAATGAATAAGCGTCTCTCCTACCGTCAGCCATTTGGCGGGCACACGGTAATCCGTAATTTTATGCCGTCCCATTTTAATCGGTTTTGTTGCATCAAAACTGTCGGTAATTTTAATCTTTCCGCTGTCCAGTCCGAGTGCGGTATTAAAAACTTTAAATACCGAACCGGCCTCATAAACACCGAGCGTTGCAAAGTTAAACTTAATGTCTTTGTCTTTGAAATTTCTTTTGTTGAGGTCATAGTCGGGCACGGAAGCCAGAGCAATAATTTCAGAAGTATTGATATCCATAACTATGGCGGTGGCGCGTTCTGCTTTAAATCTTTCTTTGGCTTTTAATAGTTCGTCACGAACGGCATACTGTATTCCCAAATCAATGGTCAGGCGCAAATCCCGGGTTGATGTGCTTAACCGTTGGTTTAAAGATTTTTCCAAACCTGCAATGCCGTTATTGTCAATGTCGGTATTGCCCAAAACGTGAGCCAGAAGTTCCTTCTGCGGGTAGACGCGCAATTCGCTTTTTTGAAATTCCAGTTCCGGATAGCCCAAGGCATTAACTTTGGCTTGTTGGAGCGGCGTAATGTTGCGTTTCAAGTGTACAAATTTGGAGTTGCGGGTTAATTTAATAAGAAAATCTTCATAACTCGTATCATCGAATATCTCTGCAAGTTTCTTTGCAATCTCTTTGGCATTACTGACTTTGTGCGGATTTGTCTGTAAATTGACGGTCGGCAGGTTGGTAGCGACAATTATACCGTTTCTGTCGGTAATATTTGCCCGGTGAACCGGAGAATGAATGCCGGATTTAGGACGGTAATAAGAGACTGATTCATGTTTTAACTGTATACCATTCACGAGACAGACGTTAAAAATTCTGAAAATAATGACGCTGTAAATAAGGATAAAAACGCCGATAATATAAAAAATACGGTTGCGACAGACATTGACTGCTTCATCTTCCGTTTCCCAGCCGAAACTGCCCGAGGAAAAATAAATCTCCTGCCCGGGCGTATAAATATAATTGTTTTTTTTACGCGAAAGACTGACCTTTAACACTTTGCTGCCATATATGATTACCGTTCCGAATTCGCGAATCTCCTTTGAACCCTTCCGTTATTTGCAAACATTGTCGGATTCTCTGTTAATTCTCCCTCTAATGGTAAAGCAGAATAGTTAATAATTTGTTCAGGACGGACAAAATCAAGCGAAATATATTTTCCGGCCAAAGCTTGAAGGCGCTCGGGATTGTTTAGTTCGCTCCAATCTGCCTCCAAAATGTGAATATCGCGAATATCTTCCTGAATGTCACGGTTAATCTGCGCCAGCTCTTTTTCCAAATTTTGTACATTATTGGTTAAAACAAAATAGTATGAGCCTAAAACCAGAGTAAATAAACACCATAAAATAGAAATTGCTGTTTTAACGTTGCTCATTTTTGTCGTTCCTTTCTTTTAACGGCATAGCGCAGTTTGGCGGAGCGTGCCCGCGGGTTGGCTGTACATTCGTTTTCTGTCGGTAGAATTGCCTTTGAAGCAAAAGTAAAAATTTTATCATCCTCTATGGATGTGGTTTCCGGGGTTTTATATCGCGAAACATGGACTTTTTTTGCACTGTTTTCCGCAAAAAAGTTTTTAACAATGCGGTCTTCAAGAGAATGAAAGTCTACGACTACAAGGCGCCCTTCGCCCGATAATATCTTGGCAGCACCCGAGAGGCCGTCTTCCAGCTGCCGCAGCTCATCATTGACGGCAATACGCAAAGCTTGAAAAGTGCGTGTGGCGGGATCAGTCTGTCCGAATTTTTTCGGCATAATTTTATAAATGATTTCAGCCAGTTCCGTCGTCGTTTCAATCGGTTTATCCTGTCTGTATTCCGCTATTCTGCGGGCAATTTGGCGCGACTTCTTTTCTTCGCCGTAAAGGTAAATCAAATCGGCCAGCTCTTTTTCAGGCATATTGTTGACAATCTCTTTTGCCGAAGTGCCCGACATAGACATCCGCATATCCAAAGCCGCTTCTTTGCTGAAAGAAAAGCCGCGGAAGCCGTCATCAAGCTGCATGGAAGAAACGCCGATGTCAAACACAACACCATTGACTTTTTCAGAAATCAGATTCGCAATATCACCGAAAGTTCCTGCTCTGAAATCAAAACGGTTGCCGTAAAGTTTTTTCAATTCATCAACACGCGGCAAAACCGAAGGGTCGCGGTCTATTGCGATAACATGGCAGTCGGCAGCTTTTAATATGGCTTCCGTATAACCGCCGTTGCCGAAAGTGGCGTCAACATATATCTCGCCGTCTTTGGGCAATAAAGCCTGTAAAACCTCTTGGAGCATGACGGGAATATGGCGGGAGGTTAATTGCATTATTTGCCCTCCTCATTTTTGAGGGTCGGGCGGTTCTGTCTGACTTTCTCTCGAATCCGCTGTTCTTCTTTTGCCCAGTTGGCTTCGCTCCAAATCTGGAATTTGCGCCCTTTGCCGACAAATACGGCCGAATCGGTAATTTCCGCGTGTTTCAGTAGTTTTTCCGTGAGCATAATTCGTCCGGTACTGTCAAAACCAAATCTTTTGGCATCGCCGAAGATTAAATTTGTCAGGTCATCCTGTGTTTCAGAAAAGAAATCCGTGCTTGTTTCAATATCCGTAGCAAGCTTTTCCAATAAATCTTCCGTGCAGCCTTCAATACAAGGGGATGTTAAACTTCTGTAACAAACGATTTCCGTTGAGAGTTCTTTAACGATTGTACGGTAATCTGAGGGCAGGGAAACGCGCCCTTTGGCGTCTACCTTATTAGTGATTGTATCTAAAAACAAAAATGTTTTTCCCATCGCCGTTCTCTTGTTGTGCACATATTAACTATGGTATAACATGGTATTTTATGGGAATCAATGGAAAAATACAAAATATTTAATATTTTTTTACTTTTTTCTGCCAATGCCGACACAGCTGCGTTCTTACGAGTCGCAGCTGTGGATAAATTTGCTGATAAAATAAAAAAAGCGCCAGACTCGAAAGCCTGACGCCGAAAAGCTTAACAATAAAGCCTTAAATCATAGCCATACCGCCGTTAACATGTAATGTTTGGCCGGTAATGTATTGCGCTTCGTCAGAAGACAGGAATGCAACGGCGTTGGCAATATCTTGCGCTTCGCCGAGTTTGCCCTGCGGAATCTTGCTTAAAAGCTGTGCTTTAACATCATCAGGCAATACGTCTGTCATCGGTGTTCTGATAAAGCCCGGTGCAATGGAGTTAACCGTAATGCCGCGAGAGCCGACTTCCTGAGCCAGACATTTGTTCATGGCAATCATGCCGGCTTTGGAAGCGGAGTAATTGGCTTGTCCGGGGTTGCCCATAACGCCGACAACGGAAGCAATACCGATGATGCGGCCGAATCTTCTCTTCATCATGCCGCGGATGGCTGCTTTGGCAAGCTTAAAGCCGGCAGAAAGGTTAACGTCCAAAACAAGCTGCCAGTCTTCATCGCTCATACGCATGAAAAGATTGTCGCGGGTTAAGCCTGCATTGTTTACCAAAATGTCAATGCGTCCCATTTTCTCTTCAACATTCTTAACCAGATTGTTGACATCATCGCTGTTTGTCAAATCAGCCGTGAAACATTCAACGCGTGAACCAAGTTCGGCTTTCAATTTTTCCATCGGAGCAATGTTCCTGTCCGTTAAAGCCAGAGTGGCGCCCTGTGCGTGCAAAGTGCGTGCAATTTTGTCTCCAAGCCCTCCGGCAGCACCGGTAATTAACGCAATTTTACCATCTAAATTAAACATATCAGTATCCTTTTCTAAAAAGTTATAGATTTTTTGCCAGTTCTTCAATTTCCTGAATGGAGCAGACGGAAACAGCATTTGCTTCTTTCAGGCTTCTTTTGGCAATGCCGGAGAGAACTTTCCCGGCGCCGAGTTCAACAATATCCGTAACGCCGTTTGCGCCAAAGAATGCCATTGTCTCTCTCCACCTTACGGTGCCGGTAACCTGTTCAACCAAATTTTTGACAATTTCTTGTTTTGCTGTTTCAGGCTCAGCTAAAACATTTGCTACAATAGGAATAAGCGCGTCATGCACTTCCGCTTCCATAAAGGCGCGTGCCATCGTTTCCGCTGCGGGCTGCATCAACGGGCTGTGGAACGGTGCCGAAACCGGAAGCTTCAAACACCTTTTGGCTCCAAACTCGGAAGCAATCTCGACAGCTTTTTCAATTGCCTGCATATGTCCGGAAAGCACAACCTGCCCATCGGAATTGTCATTTGCCGCAACGCAGTAATAAGAAGAATCATTGCAGGCGTCAACCAAAGCGCCGACATCTTTAAACGATAAACCCAAAACGGCAGCCATGCCGCCGACACCGACCGGAACTGCCTGTTGCATCGCATCTCCCCTGATACGCAAAAGCTTTGCCGTATCAGCCAATGAAAATACGCCGGCCGCACAAGCTGCGGAATATTCACCCAAAGAATGTCCGGCAACATAAGCCGCTTTGTCTTTCAGCGCAATGCCGAATTCTTTTTCCAAAACCCGGACAACCGCCATTGAAACGGCCATAAGCGCCGGCTGTGTATTGGCTGTCATCGTCAGCTCAGAATCAGGACCTTCCGTCATCACTTTGTATAAATTCTGACCTAATGCTTCATTTACTTCCGTAAAAACATCTTTGGCACTCTTAAAATTTTCAGCCAATTCTTTTCCCATGCCTACAAATTGTGAGCCCTGTCCCGGGAAAACAAATGCGTATTTCATAAATAAGTTCTCCAATTAAATTGTTTGCCAACAGGCTAATTGAGTTAATATGAAAGTCAAGTTTTAAATCCTTGTTGTGTGCATAGCTTGTTTGCATATTAACGATTTTCGTTAATTGTTTGTTTAAAATTTAGCGTTAGACTGACGCCGGATAATACAGAAATACGGGGATATAATGGCTAAGAAAACGAAGAAAAAAACAAAAGCGGGAAATAAAAATTTAATCTCAAAAATATTAGGAATTGCTGCCGGGGCAGGTCTTTGGCTTTTTAGTTTGTGCCTGATAGTGGGAATGATGAGTTATAATCCTTCCGATGAATCGTTTAATGTTTCCAATTCTGAAAAAATCAATAACATCATGGGGCGGTTCGGTTCATACAGTGCGGATTTTATTGTAAACAGTTTTGGTTTGGCCATATTCATTTTTCTCATTCCTGTATCGGTTTGGGGATATTTATTAATCAAACACCAAAAAATATTGGAGTTTAAGATACGCCTGTTTGCATTATTCTTGGGTACTGTTTTTTTATCGGGCGCATTGTATCAAACAATGCGTGCCCCTCTTGAAAAAATAAATCTCCTCGGACAGTTCAGCCATTTGCTGCCGGAGGCACTGATAAAAATGTTTAAGGGGTGGAACGTCAAAGGCTATGAAGACTTAATGTCTCTGTCAATATTGTTCCTCGTTGCGTTTATGTCATTTAATCTTGCCGCGGGTATTTCAATCAAACAATGGTTGTATGCTTTGAAAAAGGCGTGTTTGACGGTATATGCGGTTGTTGCGACACTGTATTCAGTTGCTCTTCGTCTGTTTTCGCATAAAGATACGGATGAAAAGTTCCCTGAAAAACCGATTAAAAACAAAGAACCCCGTCGTCGGGAGCCGGGATTCTCATCCTCTGAAAAAGAAGATAAGCCGGTTGAAAAAGCGCTAAAAGCACCGGCGGAAAAAGCTGTTTCGCTGTCAGCGAAAAAATCTTCCGATAATAACGGCTACAAATATCCTGACATTAATTTGTTGTCACGCCCCAAAGAGAAACTGGGACTGAACATCAGCGAAAAAGAATTGAACGAAACGGCGCGCAAGCTGGAAGGTGTTTTGGAAGAGTTCGGCGTGCGTGGGCAAATTGTCAAAATCCGCCCCGGCCCTGTTGTGACATTGTTTGAGTTGGAGCCGGCTCAGGGAACCAAAAATTCCCGCGTTATCAGCCTTGCCGATGATATTGCCCGCTCTATGTCTGCCGTGTCGGTGCGTATTGCCGTTGTCCCCGGCTCCAATACGATCGGTATAGAAATTCCGAACCCCAAGCGCGAAACGGTATGGCTGCGTGATTTGCTGGAAGATGTCAGCTTTACCGACAGCAAAAATGCCCTCAACGTTGTTTTAGGCAAGGATATTGGCGGTAAAAACGTATATGCCGATTTGGCAAAAATGCCGCACTTGCTGGTTGCCGGTACAACGGGGTCGGGTAAATCCGTCGGCGTTAACGCCATGATTTTGTCACTCTTATACAGAATGTCACCCGAAGAATGCAAATTTATCCTTATTGATCCGAAAATGCTTGAATTTTCTATGTATAACGGTATTCCGCATTTATTGACGCCGGTGATTACTGATCCGGCAAAAGCCGTTTTGGGCTTAAAATGGGCGGTGCGTGAAATGGAAGAGCGTTATCGTGCCATGGCTTGCCTGTCAGTGCGCAACATCAACGGCTATAATCTGAAATTAAAAGAGCTGCGCGACAAAGGCGAAAAGCCGATGCGCACGATACAAGTCGGCTTTGATCCTGAAACCGGCAAACCGAAATATGAACAGCAAATGTTGGATACGACGCCTCTGCCTTATATTGTCGTTGTCGTGGATGAAATGGCAGATTTAATGCTTGTTGCCGGCAAAGAGGTTGAAGCGGCAATCCAGCGTTTGGCGCAAATGGCACGCGCGGCGGGTATTCACTTGATTATGTCCACCCAGCGTCCGTCGGTTGACGTCATTACGGGTACGATTAAATCAAACTTCCCGACACGTATCAGTTTTCAGGTTACTTCAAAAATTGACAGTCGCACCATTTTGGGCGAGCAGGGAGCTGAGCAGCTTCTGGGTAAAGGCGATATGCTCTATATGCCGGCAGGTTTGCGTCCGCAGCGTATCCACGGCGGCTTTGTGGAAGATGCCGAAGTTGAAAGCGTGGTCGAGTTCATCAAATCGCAGCGCGAACCTGAATATGTCAGTGATGTTACCGCGGGTGAGCTTGAAATGAAAAATAAAGACGCCGGCGCACTGTTTGACCAAACCGCAATGGGGCAGGCAGGCGGCAAAGAAGATTTGTATCAGCAGGCGGTGGCAATTGTCCGTAATGATAAAAAAGCTTCCACCAGTTATATTCAGCGCCGCCTGGGAGTCGGCTATAATAAAGCCGCTTCCCTGATAGAGCGCATGGAAGAAGAAGGTGTGATTACTCCCGCGGACAAAGTCGGTCGCCGCGAAGTAATTTAAACTTGCATATTTAAAAAAAGCAGAGTAAAAGTCAGGCATAAAAAAATTTTTGTGTCTAATTTAATTTATAACTATGGAGAATATTTATTATGATTTTCCGCCTTGGGAAATCTTTGAAGCTGTCATAACCGGCAGCACATGGGGAAGCTCTGTAAACGGGGGCCCCGTCTGGGTTTGGGATTTTAGGTTTGAGAACCTGAAACGGCTTTTTCCGGATCATCCTTGGATAGAAAGGTATAATACGTATTCACCCGACAAGCGATGGGATATAACGTATAACATAGAGCGAAGCGCAGGCGTCGTTATCCGAAAACTGAAGTTATGTAATATTCTTGTTGTAACAGATAATCCGTATAACAAGATAGATATAAACTTTCATGGCCTTTTTTCACTCTGTTGCTTGTTAAAAGAAATTTTAAAGCAACGGATTCCGGTAGGTGCGCCGTTGTCTGTAATTTCTTTTATTTTATGTGATCAACGCTCAAAAATCAAAGGCAATGATTATGTATGGAGCACAGAATTAACTGATACTTTTTCGGGAGAACTTCCGGCTTTTCCTAATAGTCTCTTAGGCGGGCGTTCAGGTACCGGCTTGATAGTTTCTGATCAGGTGTACTATTACTTACCTTATCCTCACATTGATTTTCTTAAATATAATGACAGGGATATTTGTGGGGTTATGGTACGTGAGTTTACGGGAAAAGATCCCAAACTTGTTCAACAGGTTTCGGATTGGGAAATATGGTTGCCTAATCTCATTTACGATTGTCTGGAATTGGCTTTTTTGAAATACTGGCTTTGGGGTGAGAACGGTAAAGAAGTTTCTTATCCGTTAATGCATTATAATGAAGCACTTGACGATGGTTGTACCAAAGAGTTGGAGGTGTTGTATCGTAAAAATGAAACACACCTGTTAAAATTGACAATTCCTCATGTGACAACTCCTGAGCTCTGGCATAGAGAATTCAAGCCCAAACAATATTGGCGCGTAAGAACTGACTGATGATACAAAATCCCCGATAGCGAATGCTGTCGGGGATTTTTTACATTTTCCAGGCCTTCATCACCTTGTCCATACTGTTGTTGACAACGATGATATCCTGCCGCATTTTTTTGCTTTCATATACTTTCAGCGCAGATTGATAATAATCAATCGCTTCTGACAAAGCGGTTCTGTCTTTGGCATTTTTGCCGATGTTGTAATAAACATTGGCAATATTTTCCTGAATCTTTGCCCATGCCACCGGATAGAGCTCTTTACGGTAAACCGTCTGCTTGTTTTTGTAGCTCTTGATTGCTAACTTTGAAATATCGTTACTTTTGGAAAACAGCCCGAGCAAAGAAAGATAAAAACCTAAGTATCCTTCAATCTTAGACCATAATTCGGGGAAAGAAATCTGCGTATATGTCTTTTCCGCCTCGCGCAGAAAATAAACCGCGTCGCGCAGTGCCTGAATGTCATTGCTGAATTTCCAATAGCGAAAATAAAGCTGCGACAGCTTAAAAGAAATCATTGCAAAATCATACGGGCAATTGTAGTGGTCCAGATATTTCTGCGCTGTCCGGTAGTTGGTAATTGCTTCGCGAAACAATACCCAGTAATTGTCCAAATCCTGTTTTAACGCGGTTTCATACAACTGTCCGAGATTTTTGTAGATACAGCCCAGATGAAAGTTTTGCATAATTTTGTTTTTGTAAGACAATGCGTTGTTAAGCAGTTCTTTTACGGTATTGAATGTTTTTTGCGTCAGCTCCCGCTGGGCATAGTTCAGATAAATCAGTCCCGTTGCATTCATAATATAAGGGGAGAACATTAAATTACTGTTGCTCTCGGCAGTAGCGGATGAAAACCGGGCAACCGTGTTTTTCAGAAGCTTTTGTTTCAAATAACGCAGGTCGATTCTCTGTTCGCTGATAGCCGAAGCGACCATGCCGTTTATTAAATTTTCCAAAATCTCCGGAAAAAAGCTGATATGTTCAAAATATTCTGCCGGAACAAACAAGCTCTCTAATATGGAACTGGAAACATTTTCCCAGTCCGAATATACATTTGCCGTTTGAAAGTTAAGCCTGACGTTTTCATTTTCCTGATAGCCCCAAACAATAATATCGGCATTAAGCTTTTGCAGAATCATATTGCCTGCATCTACCAAATCAAAAAAGCCTCGTCCTTGCAAGTTTAAAAAAGTTTTGTCAAAAGGCTCGTCAAAATAGCGTACATTAAATCTCGGATTCTTTTCCAGCAGCCGCACCATGGATTTTCCAAACCCGAAACTACCGTATTCAACAAATTCCACCACAACGATTTTCAGCGTTTCGACCTTAGGCATCAAACGCTTTTGTGCAGTATTCTTTCCGAATAAAAAACTGATGAAATTTGCCATATAAACTCCGCCGTTTGATTTTATTTGCCTTTCGTTTTGCTTTTTCTCTGTTTGGTATTTTTTTGCTTTTTCTTTTTGCCTAATACTTCTTTAACCGCCTTTTTACTCCATTTTGAAATAGATAACAACTCTTCCGGTTTAGTATCCCCAGATAAGATGGATAAAAACCATATATTAAGTGCAACGGCAAACATCGGAAAAGCCAAACGCTCTGTCGAAGCGGTCTGTATCATCGCCAGCACAACATCAACAAATATAATTTTTAAAATGCCGAAAACGGTTGCAGTATCATATTGTCCGCCGCCGGATATATGAAAATATGACGTACGCATAAAGCCGGCATTTTTTTTGTCAGTATTTCCTAAACCGCGGTAAAAAACCAATCCTGTTTCAGTAAACAAATAAGATGCACCGACAAACATGGGGATTTCGGCATATTCAACGGCGCCGTTAAGCATAAAGCAGCCTAAAACAAATCCCAAAGCTGAAAATGCGCTGTTGCTCATAATCAATTTTTCGGGCGGCCAGCTGAAAAAAGCAAAAGCAATCATTGCACCGGCATATACCATGGCAACCGCGCCAGATATTTGCGGTAAAGCGCCGATATACATCAAAATAATCGCCAAAATCATAACGGCAATAAATTGCATGGAGGCAATGCCTCCTATTCCGTTAAGCAGACCGAGTCCTTTGGAGACCGTAAATATAATGAAAGCGGCCAAAAGCCGGTTTTGCCATAATGTCAGATGTTCGGGAAACAAATTAAATGAGTCGGGCTGTGCGCAGCAAACGGCCAAAGCACATCCGTAAGTTACCAGATTTGTAAAACGGGGTGCGTCAAAAAGATAACAGAAATAAATAAACACAGCCATGATAACAGGAACAGTAACATCAAAATAACCGTATGTATTGACTGCATCGGCAATCGGCGGCATGAGCGCGGTGACTGCAATTCCGCCGGCAAACATCGTACCGATAATATACCAGAACGGATCTTGCTTAAAATCGTATTCATCAGAATATTCCTGTTGTCGGATTCTGTTTAATCCCATTGTGACAACCATAAAACAGATTAATAAGGAGCCGATTCCCAATTTCAATGTTTCCTGCATATAACCTCCGCCGGATAAGTGTTTTTTATCTGTTATGGTAAGATTATCACAACTTTATTAATTATTCCTTTGCAAACATGCAATAAAAAAGCCGTCAATTCCGCCGTATTCGGCAAAACATTGTGGCAAAATGCGCAAAAATCCTTCTTTTGTACGCATGTTTTCCGTTCCCGGAAACATCACCGGCAGAATGCAAAAATCGGCATGTGTTTTAAGGAATTGATTAATTTGTCGCTCACCTTCCGCTTTGGCTGATGAGCAGGTAGTATACATCAGTTTTCCGCCGACAGGAAGAAAATCTGCGGCACGGTTCAATATTTTTTGTTGCAATATTGCTTGTTTTTTGACATCTTCCGGCGTTTTAAGGTGCATGGTTTCCGGATGCCGTCTGAAAGTTCCCGTCGCGGAACACGGTGCATCTAAAAGGATGATGTCATATTGTAGATTCGGCGAATAAGTTAAAGCATCAGAACATACAACAGTTAAGTTTTTCGCCAAATTGAGCCTGTTCATATTTTCTCTTAGCGTGTCTAGCCTGCTTTCCGAGATGTCAACGGCAGTTACAATCGCGCCGCCGTCGAGCAGTTGCGCCGTCTTTCCTCCCGGAGCCGCGCAGAGGTCTAAAACATGTTTGCCTGTAATGTCGCCGAGACATTTGACCGGCAGAGCCGACGCGGCGTCCTGTACCCACCAGCAGCCGTCTTCATATTCTTTGATTTCCGTAACGCGGGTATTTGCAGGCAGGCGGATTGTACCGGTCGGCAGCATTGTTGCTTCCTCATTTTGCAGCATGTAACCTTTTTTTAAAGTCAAATCAAGCGCCGGTTCAATATTGGCATATTTCTCCATCTCACTGATAACTTCTGCGCTGTAATCCTGTTTTAAGATTTTCAGGAAATCCTTACCGAAATAACCGCTTTTGCGGCGGCTTAAAAGTTCATTCTTATGCCGCAAGATATTTCGCAAGACCGCATTCACAAAATTAGCGCCGAATTTGTCTGTTTTTTCTTTTGCCGCTTCAACATAAGAATTAATGACGGCATAATCGGGCGTATTCATGAATAGCAGTTCCGTCGCGCCTAAGTATAAAATGTACTCCAAAATATACTGCTTCGCCGGAATTTTCTTTTTAACAAACTGCGGCAGAACTTCATCGCGGATAAACAGAAGCTGGCGTAAAGCAGTCATCATCAGCATATTGGCAAAAGCCCGTTCTTGTTCTTTTATCTCCTTTTTTATGGCACTGAAAGTAATTTCATTTTTGAGAATACGCTGCATTAATTCTGCATATTCTGCTCTGCTGTTTATCATGAATTTCCTTTTAAAATTAAATATTTGTTAAATAGATTGCCTTACCTTATAATGCGAAATTATAACGATGTAAAGGATAAAAATGTTTAATGTCCGTTTGGTGCTGTGTGTATTATGTTGTGTGCCGGTAATGATAAAAGGCAGTCTTGCGGCCGATATCCCGTATGAGTTTTCCTCACAGGTACCGGAAGACTGCTTAGATAAGAATATTGTATTCAGCCAAGAGTTGTCTTTAATAGATTTAATTAAAATCGGCGTTTGTCAGAATCCTAAGCTGCAAGCGGATTATATGGTCGTCAAAACAAGCGAGGCTAATCTGGGCAGTGCGGAAGCCGAATATTTTCCTCAGGTGGATTTATCTGCCGGTGCCGGAAAAAACACGGCTAAGAGACAAGGCAGTTCTTCATATGAAAACAATCCGTATAATATTAATTTGGGTTTGTCACTGCTGTTATATGATTTCGGCGGCCGTTCCGCGCGCATTGAAGGGTTTAAGTCTTATTTGGCTCAGTCAGGGTTTAATTATAATAAAGAACTGCAAGACCTTATTTTATCCATACATACGGGATATTTTAAACTCCTCGGTGCCAAAGAAGATTTGAAAAGCGCCAAAGCCAACGAAGCCATGTACAAAAAATCATTTGACGAAGCAAGCCGCCGCTATGAAATAGGACTTGCTGCCTTAAATGATAAACTGCAGACACAAACCAGCTATGAACAGTCCAAGCTTAAAGTGATTCAAATGGAGAACGCGGTCAAACAATGCAGCGGCGATTTGGCAACGGTTTTAAATTTGCCGCCGCAAACCGCATTCAAATTGAAACAACCGCCGAAAGACAGGGATTTGACTGTTCTGGATAAAGAGAATTCACTGGATAAAATGATAGAAACGGCAGTGCGCGAACGTGATGAAATCAAAGCTCAGGAAATGAGTCTTAATGCCGCTAATGCCTCATTAAAAGAACTGCGTGCATCCCGTTACGGTTCCTTTACCGTGTCTGCAAACAGCGGTTATAATAATGAATGGAAGTCGGAACGCGCATATAACCGCGATAATTCCGTCGGCCTGAATTACCGCCTGCCGTTGTTTACGGGATTTGATACAAGTTATAAAATTTCTGCTGCAAAGTATAAGCGCGAGCAGGAACGTCGTTTGCTGGATGAAGCAAAAAACCAAATTAAAAATGAGGTCTGGGGCGCATATTATGATTATACCACTGCCCTCAAATCTTACGAAGTCAGTAAAAAAGTCTTAAAAAGCGCCGAAGAAAATGAAAAAGTCGCATTTAAATCCTATGAAGTAGGACAATCGGATATTATAAATTTATTAACGGCAGAATCACAATTGGCAGATGCCAGAGATTCGCTTATCAATGCATTTTATACAGTGCTCATTAATAAAGCTGCGCTGTATCGTTCAATCGGGAGATTTTAATGCCTAATAAGAAAAATTTTAAAAAGAAATATATCTTCATTCTTATAATTATTGCGGCAGCAGGACTTTATGCCTTTTTGAGCGGCGGCAAAACCGGTGTAAACCCTTCTGATTTTGAGATGAGCAGAGTTGTCAAAGGAAATCTTGCATATGAAGTCACCGCCACCGGCACCATTAATCCGATTAATACCGTGACTGTCGGCACACAGGTTTCGGGGATTGTGGAACAGGTTCTGGCGGATTATAATGACGACGTCAAAGAAGGGCAGGTCTTGGCATTGCTGGATTCTTCCACCTTAAAAGAACAGATGGAAAAATCCGAAGCCAATTACGAATTGGCAAAAGCCAAAGAAAGCAAGGCCAAACTTAATTATGAACGCATTAAAAAACTCTATCAGGATAAACTGACATCTTCCGCCTCGCTTGAAGACGCTGAGATTGCCTACAAAGAATCTTCGGCAAATGTACTGAGTGCCAAAGCCGACTATAATATTTCAAAAAAGAATTTTGAATACGCAACAATCACTTCACCGGTCTCAGGTACGGTCATCACCAAAGAAATAGAGCAGGGGCAGACGGTCGCTGCCAGTTTTTCAACCCCGACATTGTTTGAAGTAGCCGAAGACCTTTCCAAAATGCAGATTGAAGCCAGTGTGTCAGAGGCTGATATCGGTTATATTAAACCTGACATGCCGGCAACTTTTACCGTAGACGCTTATCCGAATGATAAATTCTTAGGCAAAATCCGTCAGGTGCGCTTGTCTCCGACCGAAGAGTCAAACGTTGTTATGTACACGGTGATTATTGAAATAGACAATTCGTCGCGCAAACTGCTGCCCGGCATGACGGCTTCCGTCGTTATCAAAGCCGAAGAAGCTGATAATGTGTTGATGATTTCAGCCATGGCGTTGCAATACAAGCCGTCCGCTGCGATTAAAAAGGCTATGGATGTCAAAAAAATTGCCGATATAAACGAAAATCAGGATGTCGTCTATTTGTTTGAAAAAGGTAAAATCGTCCCCCGCGTGATTACAAAAGGTCTTTCCGATATGACAAATATTGAGGTTAAAGAAGGTTTGTCGCTCGGCGAAGAAGTTATTGTTGAGGCAAACGAACCGAGGCGCAGATAATGGCAGAAAACAAAAAAGTCATAGAAATTAAACAGGTTTATAAAACGTATTTTATGGACGGCGGTACCAGTCAGGAAGTCTTAAAGGACATTAATTTTAACATAAATTCCGGCGAGTTTGTCGCAATTATGGGGCCGTCAGGCTCAGGAAAGTCTACCTTGATGAATATTTTGGGCTGTCTGGATAAGCCGACATCCGGCAAATATGTTTTGGACGGATATAATATTGATGAAAAAGACGATGATGAGCTTGCTGAAATCCGCGGCAAAACGATAGGTTTTGTCTTTCAAAACTTTAACCTCATGATGAAACGTACCATTGCCGATAATGTTTCATTGCCGTTAATATATCAAAACATCAATGAAAATGAGCGTTACAAACGTGCGGTGGAGATGTTAAAAAGAGTGGGGCTAACCGGTTATCAAAAGCGTGTGCCGTCACAAATCTCAGGCGGTATGCAGCAGCGCGTGGCGATTGCACGTGCTCTGATAAACAATCCGGCAATCATCTTTGCCGATGAACCGACGGGAAACCTCGACAGCAAAACCTCCGATGAGATTATGGATTTATTTACCGAATTAAACCGCCAGGGCATAACCATCGTGCTGGTAACGCATGAAGACGATGTCGCGGATTATGCAGACAGAATGATAAAAATCAGCGACGGGCATAAGGTTTATGACGGTTTGCGCAAAGACTACAATAAAGAAAAGGAAATTAAATGTTGAAAGCCATATTAAAAGAAGCGTGGATTTCAATTGCCTCCTATAAGCTGCGCACCTTCTTAACCATGCTCGGCATCATGATTGGCGTGGCAGCGGTGGTGATGATGGTCTCGGCCGGTCAGGCGGTACAAAACCGTATCACACAGACTTTTGCATCTATGGGCAGTAATTTAATATTAGTCGGACCGGCACAGTTGGTCAGCGGTGGTGTGCGCGGGGGGCGCGGCAAACCGAGTGTTACGGTTGCAGATGTCGCGGCATTAAAAACCTTGAAGGATGTTGAAACCGCTTCTTACAATATGGGAGCTGCTGTCCAAGCTGTTTATGGGTCAAGCAACTACGGTGTCAGTGTCCGGGGCACAAATCCTGAGTTTTTAAACGTTAATAACTGGGAAATTGAAGACGGTATAATGTTTACCGACAAAGACGTTAAAGCCGCCAAACCGTATGTCGTTATCGGTCAGACGATTGTTGACGAGCTGTTCGGACTGCAAAATCCGATTGGCAAAACCTTGCGCTTAAAGGGCAAGCCGTTTACGGTCATCGGTACCTTGAAAGCCAAAGGCGACGGTTTGATGGGAGACGATCAGGACAATATTGTTTTAATGCCGTCAACAACGCTCCGTCAGCGCTTGGAAGGCTCCGACCGTCCCGAATTTGTAAATATAGCTTTTGTTAAAGCAACTTCTGAAAATAAAATGGAGAGCGTTGCCAAACGTGTGGAATATATGCTTCGTACCAGACATCGCTTGAAAGAAGGCGTTAAAAATGATTTCACTGTTAATTTGATGACTGAAATGGTGGAAAAAGTCCGTTCCGTCGGCTTTATCCTGTCCGCTCTTCTGGCAGCCATTGCCTCAATTTCTCTGATTGTCGGAAGTATCGGTATTATGAATATGATGCTCGTCTCTGTTACCGAGCGCACGCGTGAAATCGGCACGCGCAAAGCTCTAGGCGCACCGAACAGTTGGATAATGGCGCAGTTTCTGGCGGAATCAATTTTAATCTCATTTATCGGCAGTTTTATCGGCATGGTCTTCGGCATTGCTTTCTCGCAAATCGGCGGCTATGTCATGGGTTATGAGGTGCCGATTTCTATCTGGTCGGTCATCGTGTCGGTAACGGTTGCCGTTGTTGTCGGCATCGTTTCAGGCCTTATGCCCGCCCTCAAAGCCATGCGCCTGAACCCCATAGACGCCTTGCGTTATCAATAACCCATAAAAAAGCCCGCAATCGCGGGCCGTGCAGTAACCTAAGCTCTTTCGCCTTTAAGCCGTTTATAAGCTTTTTCATAGCCAATCAGCGGCAAAAGCGTTTTGAGCTCCGGTCCGTTCGCTTCAGCAGTCAATGCCATGCGGATAGGATGAAACAGGTCTCTGCCTTTGCGTCCTGTTTTTGCTTTCAGTTCATTCATCCACGTGTTAAACGTATCCCCGCTAAACTCGCCATTAGGAAGCAAATCCGCCGCTAATGCTGTAAATTCTGCATCTTCCATAATCGGTTCAATCTTTTTGTTGCAGATATTGTTCCACAACGCCACATCGTTTGCCGTTTCCAGATTGCCTTTGACATCGTCCCAAAATACTTCGCTCACGCCGAAAGTATCTTTAAGCGCAGAGTAGGGCATATTATGCACGAGTTTCGTATTAAATTTTTTCAATTCTTCTTCGTCAAACTTCGGCTGCGAACGCCCGATTTTGCCGAAGTCCAAAGTCGCCGCCAGCGAGTCGAGTGAGTAAAACGGCTCAATCGCTTCCGATGTTCCGAGCTTTGCTAAAAATGAACAAATCGCCATTGCCTCAATGCCTTCTTCGCGCAATTCGCGTACGCCGAGGCTGCCTAAACGTTTGGAGAGCTTGCCCTCTTTGCCGGTCAAAAGCGGCAGGTGCGCAAAGGTCGGTACCTTTCCGCCGATGGCCTTAAACATCTGAATTTGCGCTGCCGTGTTCGTCACGTGGTCTTCGCCGCGGACAATATGGGTAATCTTAAAATCCACATCGTCAATAACCGACGGCAGGTGATACAAATAACTTCCGTCTTCGCGAATAATAATCGGGTCGGAAAGTTTGTTCGCGTCATACTTGCACATGCCGCGCACCACATCGTCCCACATTATCTCTTCGTCAATAAGCTTAAAACGATAATGCGGCCTGCGTCCCTCAGCCTCAAACTTTGCAATATCTTCTGCCGTATAACTCAAAGCCTGACGGTCATAAATCGGCGGCAACCCTTTGGCAAGAAGGCGTTTACGTTTAAATTCCAATTCTTCCGGTGTATCATAACAAGCGTAAATGCGTCCGGCTTTTTTAAGCTCAGCCACCACGGTGTCATAACGCTCAAAACGTGCAGATTGGTGCGCTTCTTCGTCCCATGTAATTCCGAGCCATGTTAAGGCATCGCGGATTCCGTCTTCATATTCTTTTTTGGAACGCAGCTTATCCGTGTCATCAATCCGCAGCAAGAGTTTGCCACCCATTTTCTTGGTCCACAGATAGTTGAATAAAGCCGTTCTGGTGTTGCCGATATGCATCCAGCCTGTCGGGCTCGGCGCAAATCTGACCTTGATATTTGTCATTGTGATTTACCTCAAAATAAACGAATTATCGCCATAATATCGCGATTTTTTATAATTTCAATGCAAAAATGATTTTAATGGTGTATACAAAAATGGAACATTAAATTTAACCAAAAAGCTGTGAATATAAATTATTATTTTTACGAAAATTATCTGAAATAAAATATGCTATAAAAAAATGTTCCTTTTTTTTAAGCAACTGACGCAGATTCAAAGAGAAAGCTTTAACGTTTATAATAAATTCCAAAAAAATAATTTTAAATTAGATATTTAGATTTGACTCAATCAAATTTTCGTTCTAAAAATGTTGGTATATACTTTACCGAAAAATCTGCTTAAAAAAAAGGAACGTTTTTTATAGGCGATATTTGGTAAAGTATTGATTTAATGAACAGAAAGGAATTTCTTATGAGAAAAAAACTTTTGGTGACGACAGCATTTGCCGCAGCAATGGCAATGCCCGTAATGGCTGACGATGCGGTGCAGCCGGTAGGGAATAATACACAAAATAATACCAAAGCAATAGTGGAAATGTTGCAAACTGCTCTGATTGATGCCAATGCGGCAGGGTTTGAAGTTGGTGAAATAAACATTTCAACAACAAAACCGGAAGGTATTCCGGATCTGAATTATGCGGAAGGCAGCGGTGAAAAATTTGATGCGAAACAATATATTCAGCTTACCAATATTCCGCATCCTGACAGCTTATGGAATATGACATTCACACCCGATGACAGTAATTTAAAATTTGATGCTGATGATGTTATCGCCGGATCAGTTCCCATTGTGTCTCTTATAACGGGTAATAGGGATATAACGGATGAGACGTTAAGACAATTCCTTAAAAATAATGTGGGAATTGAAAATGGGGTTCTTGTAACACCGGGAACAATGACAATTAACGGCAACTACGGTCAAATGTTGCAAAATTTGATGAAAGATAATCCGGAAGTAATCAATGGTGTACTCGGTAACATCACCGGCATGATTAAAGATAATTTAGGAGGCATATCGCCTGAACAACTTAAAGGTTATACTGATCAGGGGGCGTATGTAGTTATCGGAGCAATATATGAAAAGTATCCGGATAAATATCCGCAAGCATCCAGAGAGGGGTTGGAAAAAGACCTTTCGGAATTGGTTTATAATCTGATTAATAATATCAATACCGGTAATACGGCAATTTATAAAGAACAATTCTCTGCTTTACTGACACATCCGGATATGCAGAATAATTTCAATGTAAAAGCCGGTGAAATTAATATGGATGGCGGAAACATCGTTTTTGCCGATAATGTTAATATCACAACATCAGGAGTTAATATCAGCGGCGGAGCCGTAACGGTTAATGGTAATACCTCTATTAGTATTGCGGATGTGGATATAAAGAAAGCGATATTAAGCGGAGCAGAAGGTGAAGAACAAAAACTTTCTTATAAGAAATCTGAAGTTATGGTCTCGGGGGAAAATACTGTGCTGACCGTTAACAAAGATGCAGCTTTAAAAATTGCCGGCAGTGACTTGAACGTTTCCGGGGCCGGTGTTGTAAACAACGGTACATTAGCGGCAAATCTTGTTTTAAATAACAAGGCGGTGTACACGTCAAATAATGCCAAATTGGATGGCAGCCTCACAATTAATGATAAAGACAGTGTTGCCAATTTTAACGGTGCGGAAATTGTTTTGGACAAAGAAATAAACAACGCCGGACTTATCAATATTGCCGCAAATTCTAAACTGAGTATTGAAACTGCGGTTAATGGTAATGGCGAAATGAACTTTGGTAAAGATACGGAAGTTGATGTTAAAAATGGCGCAACGGTTGCCAACAAAGTTTCGTCAGAAGGAACGATAGTTAATGTGGCGCTTAATAAGGGCGATAAACAAGTCGAATTGAATGAAATTTTTATCAATGAGGCTAATGCAAACAGCTTGGCAAATTTTGACATCAAAACTCAAAATGCACTGTATAAATTAATTCGTCAGGGCGAAGAGAGTTCATTATGGCTCGTTGAACAGGCATCTGCCTCCGAAGTTGCTGATAATTTAGGAATAGCCGGTTCCACGGCGGCAGCACTTCTCGCAGCAACGTCAGGAACATCCGATAATGCTTCCTTTAATGCGGTATCTGATGCATTGTATGAAGCGGCACAGTCCGGCGACAAAGCTGTTGTTCGCGAGGCTGAAAAGTTAGGCGCAGACGCGGCGCCGGTTGTTCGTGTTGTTGAAACCTCGCGCAGCAATATGCTCTTTGCCGCCGTCAATGACGAGCTGAACGGCAAGGGCGGCGCAATGGTTGAAAGCCAAGCCGAAGAGCCGCTGTTCCGTAAAGTTAAAGCATGGGTTCGCGGTTTGTTTAACTATGCCGACCATGACGGTACATCCAAAGCCCAAGGCTTTGACGCTGATACATATGGTGTCGCTATGGGTATTGATAAAGAACTGGATAATCACGTCAAAGCCGGATTCGGTTATGCATACAGCCAAACCGATGTCAACGGAGATGCCCGCGATACGGATGTTGATACTAACACCTTGTTTGTTTACGGACAATACAAACCTGCTGATTGGTACCTCAACTCCTCTTTGGCTTACAGTTGGTCTGATTACGATGAGAAGAAATCAGTTCTCGGTTATAATGCTAATGCCAAATATGATGTTGACACGATAGCCTTGGAAGGAATATATGGATTGGAACGCAAACTCGGCGTATATGACCTGAATCCTGAATTCGGTTTCCGTTATATGCACATCAGTCAGGACGGCTACACCGATAATCTCGGTTCCAAAGTTAAATCCAAAGACAGTGATGTTCTGACGGCTGTTGCCGGCGCGAAGATTGCCAAAGCTTATGCTCTTGATAACGGTACGGTTCTTCGTCCGGAACTCAAAGCCGCCGTCACCTATGACGTCGTTTCCGATAATAACAACGCCAATGTTATTCTTGCCAACGGCGCCGGATACCGCGTTAACGGCGAAAAGCTGCACCGCTTCGGCGTTGAACTCGGTGCCAAAGCAGCGGCGGAAATTTCCGACAACTGGGAACTTGCTGCCGGCTATGAACTGAGGCTGCGCAAAGACTTTACGGATAACACTCTGATGTTAAACGCCAAATATCAGTTTTGATCGGAGTAATCCTCTCAACCTCTATGAAGCCCCGCACGCGCAGCGGGGCTTTTTGTAAGCTGATATTAATCATTTTTTGCTTGCAATTAAGACATATTGCTTGTACAAACAAAACGAAAAATGAATTTTATTTAGGAGATAACAATATGCCTTCAGTTGTAAATGGCGATTTGTGCATCAAATGCGGAACTTGCGCAGGCGTTTGCCCGGTAGAAGCTTTCCACGTTTGTGACGAACAGTATGTAGTTGACCCGGATACCTGCATTGATTGCGGCGTATGCATTTCGGAATGCCCGCAAAGTGCGATTTCATCTGATGATGAAGCCGAAGAACAATGGGTAAAGGTAAATGCGGAAAAGGCTAAAACCTGCCCGAGCGCTTACTGATTTAATCACGAAAAAGTTTCAAAGGCTTAAAAGAGGTGTTCCTTTTTTAAGTCTTTTTGTTTAAGAGATTGCTATGCCTGTATACACAAATGATTATCTGCTGAACAAAAAAGTCAAAATCTTCCAGCCCGAGGACGGCTATCGTGCATCAACGGATGCGGTAATTTTGTCATCATTGCTGAACAGCAAAAACGTAAAACCATATGATATGATATTGGATGTCGGCTCCGGAACAGGCGCAATTTCCTTATGTTTGGCCGAACGGCTGAAAGAAAAAAACATTTCAATTACCGGTATTGATATTCAGTCCGATTTGGTGAAACTTTCCAATCTCAGCGCGCAAGAAAACGATTTTGCGGATTTTCTGCATTATGAACAAGCAGATATTAGAGAAAAAACGCAATTGCCCGCAGGAAAATTCAGTTTTGTCATCACCAATCCGCCATACAGCGATCATGATATGCCGTCGCCGAATTTAAGCAAACAACTGGCGCATAATCATCAGGATTTTGATTTAACCGGCTGGCTGTCATTCTGCTTAAAAATGCTGAAACCCAAAGGATATCTGTTAATGATAAACCGCACCGAAGCGCTCAATGAAACGTTGTCGGCTTTAAAAAATAAAGCCGGAGATATTTTGATTCTGCCGATATATTCCAAGCCGGAGCAAGACGCAAAACGCATTGCCGTTATCGCAAAAAAGGGGACAAGAGGAATTACCAAAATTCTGCCGCCGTTTTATACGCATAATCCTGACAGCAGCTATGCTGAGAAAGCGCAACAAATTCTCCGTCACGGCGAGGAATATTTCAATATATAAAAAAAGCCCCGCGGTTGGCAGGGCTTAAAGGCAATATGAATTCTAAATGTTCAAAACCGAATAGATTTCATCCGCGTTACGGGCTTTGCGCAGTTTTTCACAACTCCCCTCCGTTTTCAAAATGCGCGAAAGGGCAGCCAGTGCTGTTAAGTGGTCAGCGCCGCTGTTTTCGGGGCTGATTAATAAAAAGACCAAATCAACAGGTTTGCCGTCCAGCGAATCAAAATCTACCGGCTCATCTAACCGTGCGAACATTCCGCAGACTTTTTCCAAGCCGTCAATTCTTGCATGTGGAAATGCAACGCCTTCGCCGTATCCGGTCGAGCCCAAATTTTCGCGCTCCCAAACTGCGTCAAAAATAACACGCTCGTCTAATCCTGAAAGAGCGGAAATGCGCTCTGACAAGCATTGAATTAATTCACGCTTGCTGGCAGCCTGAACATTATCAAGCACCGCGCTTTTAGAAATTATGTCTGCAATATTCATCGTTTAATCCTCAAAATTAGTTGTCTGATTTCGGCTCAACCCAGCCGATATTGCCGTCTTTGCGGCGATAAACCATACTGATATGATTGTTGGCACTGTTTCTGAACATCATGGCACCTTCATTGCACAAATCCATATACATAACGGCTTCGCTGACCGTGCAAACCGGAATGTTGGCATCTGTTTCGGCAATCGTCAAAGGTGCATCTACATTAACATCAACTTCTTCATTTTGTTCTACCAAAGGTAAAACGGCAGAATAGGCAAGCTCGGCAAGGCCGACTTTGCTTTTGTGTGCACTCAGTTTGGTTTTATGGCGACGCAGGCGAGTCGCAATATGCTCGTTGGCATTATCAAAAGCAGAATAAGGATCAGCCGCACTGCCGGAACCTTTTAAAACAACATTTTTTGCCGGATGAACGGTAATCTCTGCTCCGAATTCTTCACCCTCTTTGGAAAAGGCAACCGCGCAGCTGATTGGCGCGCTGAAATATTTTTCAACAGAAGCGCTGACGGCATCTTCAACATGCTTGCGCAGTTTATCGCTGATATCTACTTGTTTTCCTGATAATGTAACTTTCATCTCTTATCCCTTCAATTATTTACTGTTTTCTGTTCAAATATTATTCTGAAAATCTATAAAAAGTCAATAACAAAAGCCGAGCTTATATTGAAAAATTATCACCGAGATAAACTTTGCGTACCTGCTCGCTGGCCACAATCTCTTCCGGCTTGCCCTCCATAAGTACGGCTCCTCCGTGCAAAATATAGGCTCTGTCTATGATATCCAGCGTTTCGCGCACATTGTGGTCGGTAATCAAAACGCCCAAACCGCGGTTTTTCAGCTGTGAAACAAGCTCCCTGATTTCACTGACGGCAATCGGGTCAATACCGGCAAGCGGTTCATCCAACAGAATATAATGCGGTTGCCCGGCCAATGCTCTGGCAATTTCCAGACGCCTGCGTTCACCACCCGATAAGGCAATAGACGGAGATTTGCGCAAATGTGCGATTGAAAACTCGTTTAATAATTCTTCCAGCAACTGTTCACGTTTTTCTTTTTCGTCAATAACGATTTCAAGTACGGCTTTTATATTGTCTTCAACACTTAAATTACGGAAAATGGAAGCTTCCTGCGGTAAATATCCGATTCCCATTCTGGCGCGCTTATACATCGGCATATATGTTATATCCTGGCCGTCAATATGAATATCGCCGTAATCAGGGGTAATCAGTCCGGTAACGCAGTAAAAACATGTCGTCTTTCCGGCACCGTTGGGACCTAACAGGCCGACAGCTTCACCGCGGCGCACATTTAAAGAAACATTTCTTAGAACACTGCGGTTTTTATACCTTTTACCGATATTAAAAACTTCTAAAACCGAATCTTTATTGGTTAAACATTCTGCCATATCATTTCTTCCTTTTATTTTTTAAGGAGCTTTCAATAAGCTTTCCTGAAATTCTGCCGCCCTTTTTGGCGATAAGCCTGCTCTGGGATGTGTTAAGATCCGCAATTGCTTTATCACCTTTGACGGAATTGCCGTTCTGCGTAATCACGACATTCCCTTCCAATTCGGCAATATTTTTCTTGGTATAATAAACGCCGTTCTTTGCCGTAGCTTTGTTATTGTCCTGTATGACCGTTACGTTGTCGTAAAAACGGAATTCGTCTTTCGTCTGAAAATAAACGGCTTTCGGCGCTGTGATAATGTTATCTTTGCGACGAATCTTAACATTTTTTTCCAATGTAAATGTTTTTTGCGCCATCTCATATATACCGGTATCGGCCGTCGCGTCATTACCTTTGTTGTCAACAATGCGGACATTATCAAAAAGCTTGATAACATTATTTGCCGCGTCATATTCCCCGCGGTCGGCGAAAGCTTTCTTCCCTTCTGAATAGATTTCCGTATGTCCTTGGCTTATGGCTTTTTCAATATCAAAAGTTTTGGTATCTTTAAAATATGCCGTTACCGTATCCCCTTTCAGAATATCTTTTCCTTTATGGATGTCTGCCTTTTGCGCGGTAAACTTCTTATCGTTTAAATAAAGAGAAACTTCTTTTGGGGTGCGCAGTTCCATATCTTGGCTTTTGAGGTAAACATCGCCGATAAGGGTAACGATACCTTTCTTTTTATCAAAAGTGAATTGGTTGGCTTTAAATTCGCCTCTGTCGCCGCTGCCGGTGATTATTTCATTGCCGAAGCCGTATTCCTTGGCAAAATCATAACTGCCGCTGTTGGTTTTTATCTCCATTTGTTTATTATAATCGGCAATAACATCTTTTTCCAAATGCAACGTTTGTGTATTTTGGTCAAAGGCTCCTTTTTGTGAAGTCAGAGTAATCAGCTTATCTTTGTCATAAGTTAATGCGTCCGGATGTTTTAATGTATAAATTTTCTCACCCGGATTTGCCTCTTCAACTATTTCCGCTTTGATAATGCTTAGTTTGTTATCTTGCCCCGTGATTTCAAAAACCGTGTTTTTCATCCGGAATTTTTCAAAATAAAGCTTTTCTTCATCGGCCAGCAGTGTGGAGGATTCCGAATTTGTATTAAAATCAAATAAAGCGACGCCTACCCCGAGTAAAAGGGCTGTCAAAGCGGGAAGAAAGAGTTTAAAAAAACGAACAGTCTTCATACGGCGGCTCAAAAAAATCTTTTCCTTTTCATCCAAAAGGTTTTTCTCGCCGCTGAAAAAAGTATCAATTTTTTGTGTTTCAAACACTGTTAAGCAACTCCGGCTTTTAAGCAGTCATGGATGTGGATTACGCCGACCGGCTTGCCATCCTCAACAACAAATAAATTGGTAATGCCCCGTCCCGTGTTGTTCATAATGTTGACGGCATCAACAATTAATGCATCCGGACTGATAACCTTCGGATTTTTCGTCATAACGTTAACAACTTTTTCCGTAATCAGGTTTGGTGACATCCAGCGTCTTAAATCACCGTCCGTAATAATACCGCTGAGGGAACCGTCTTTGCCAACAATACCGACGCATCCGAGCATCTTTTCGCTCATAACGAGCAGTGCTTCCTGCATATTTGTCTCTTCGCTCAAAAGCGGCATTTCATCGCCTTTGTGCATAATATCTGAAACTTTGCACAATATGGCACCTAATTTTCCGCCGGGGTGGCGTTGTCTGAAATCGGTTGCCGAGAAGCCTCTTCTTTCCATTAAATCAACAGCCAGAACATCGCCTAAGACAATGGTAGCCGTTGTCGAAGACGTCGGAGCCAAGCCTAAGGGGCAGGCCTCGCCGTTATCAGGAAGTTTGAGTACCAGTGAAGAGTTTTTTCCCAGTGCGCTTTCCGGATTGCGCGTAATGGCAATCAAAGGAATATTACGCCGTTTGGCATACATCAAAATGTCGGAAAGTTCGCGTGACTCGCCGCTGTATGAAATTGCAATAATAACATCATCATCGGAAATCATGCCCAAATCGCCGTGGCTTGCTTCCGCCGGGTGAACAAAGAATGATACCGTGCCGGTAGAGGCAAAAGTGGCAGCCATTTTCCGCGCGATATGTCCGGATTTTCCCATGCCGGTTACAATGATGCGTCCCTTTGCATTTTGCAATAAATCAAGCGCTTCGGAAAGCGTATCGTCAAAACCGTTTTTCAAAATTTCCAAAGTTTCAATTTCGCGGTTAATTGTTTCGACAGCATGTTTAATGTCGTCAAATTTTAAATTGCCGTTCGACGCGCTTAAAGTCTTCATTTTATCTCGTCCTTATAAAGTTTTTATATAGCAGAATAATTTCACAACTTTTCTAAATGTGCAAGTTTTATTTAAGATTAAACAGTATTTATAAATGTCATTCCGATAATGTAAGTGCCGGTACGTTTTAGACTTTTTGTTCAAAACTGCCGTTTGCGTTTTGCTGCCAATAGTGCAGCTCTCCGCCTGATGTTTTAATTTCTTTCCAATAAGCGCGAGCCTTATTTAAGGCGGTTTCGTCATTGCCGTCAAAAATATTTAAAACCCTTTCATACCGGTGCAAAACCGAAATTTCCGGTTGTGCACCGTCAGCTAAGATGAGAAGTGCAGCATTGTTTTCGTTTGTTTCATCCGCAGAAATGAATATGGGCTGCTCTTCGGCAAATCCGTCACGCTTACTGCCGTGCGGTAAAAAAGATTCTTCGTTGTACGTCCACAACAGTGAATTGATAAATTCCACACGTTCGGGTGTCCCCGATAAAATTTTGATGCGTTTACCGGTAGCATATGCCTTTTCACACAGTTTGGGTAAAACTTGTTCTAACGGGGTGCGTTGCAAATGGTAAAAATCAATTCTGGTCATTTTCGGGAGCCAATTCTATCGTGGTGTAAAATGTATTATCCAGCCCTTGAATAAACAAAGTAATCGGACGATATTCGTCAACTATGGCATTATGCAGGCTGTCCAGCAAATTTTCGGGGGAATAAATATCGCTTCTGTCTGCATCCAATATAATATCTCCTTCTTTAATTCCCTTTTCTTTGAGCGGCGAATCTTTTTCTATTTTAATAAGGATGAGACCTCTGGGGTCGGCTTCTTTAACAACTGCGCGCAGTTCGGAAATATAATAAACGTCTTTGTCCGCGTTTTCATGGTAATATTTATTACTTTCAATAAGTGCTTTATTGGCAGCATCTTTAAGCAGCTCATCGGGCATTTCCTGAATTCTGATGACATTCCTGATTTCTTCACCATAACTGAGTGTTTTAAGTCTCAGAGCTTGTCCCGGCTCCATTGTTTCGGTATAGCGCCTGAATTCGTCGGGGTTAAGCGCCGGTTTGTCATTATACGAAATTATTATTTCGCCGGCACGCAAGCCCTCTTTATACGCACTTGAATTTTCATCTATTTCCGTAATCACGAAACCCTGTTTGTCCGTATATCGGTCAATGCCGTTTGCAACGGTCAGTCCTGTCCAGCCTCTTCTGACTTTACCCGTGTCAATTAATTGTGTACAGATCCAATTCGCGATGTTTGACGGCAATGAAAAGCCTATTCCGGAAGCCCCGGCAGATGTAAATATTGCAGAATTTATGCCGATAACTTCACCGTCAAGATTAAACATCGGACCGCCTGAGTTCCCTTGGTTAATCGCTGCATCTGTTTGAATATAAGGCTGCTCGTTAAGACCTGTACGGCGTGATTTGGCGGAAATAATACCTTGTGAAACGCTCACACCCAGTCCGTACGGATTGCCGAATGTTAAGACAATATCACCGATTCGCGCTGCATCGGCATTACCGAATTTTGCCGCAGTGAAAATTTCACCGGCATTGCCGCTGTTCAAATTTTCAATTTTCAAGACGGCCAAATCGCTTGGTTGGTCAATTCCTTTTACTTTTGCCGTATAGGTTTTGCCGTTATTGGTCACAACGGAAATCTTTTCGGCGCCGCGAATAACGTGTGCATTGGTTAAAATATAGCCGTCATTGCGTATAAAGAAGCCTGAACCTAGAGTCTCTCTTCCGTCAAGCGCCGGCTCAACCATGAGGTTATCAATGTTTTCGTCATCGCCGATAATGTTTTTCTCTGTAGAAATGTTCACAACGGAAGGCATTAGCTTTTCGACCAGATCGGCATATCCTTCCGTTGCCGCAGCATCATACAGCGGGGCGCATAGAAGAGATAAAAGAATTATCAAACGCATGCCTAAACCTTATTTAATTGATTTTGCGAAATAATTAAAGAATTCTCCTTCCGGCGCCAATATAAGGGACGTATCCTCGTCAAAAGAATTGCGGTAAGCTTCCATTGAACGGTAAAATGCATAAAAGCCGGGGTCTGCATTGGTGGCATTATTCCAAATTTCCGTAGCTTTCTTATCTCCTTCCCCCTTGATTTTTTGTGCATCTTTTTCTGCCGTCGCAACCGTAATCGTAGCCTGCTTGTCGGCTGTTGCGCGAATCTCTTGCGCCGCTTTTTCACCGTCTGCCCGATAGCCCTTTGCCTCGCGAATTCTTTCTGTCTTCATACGGTCATTAATGGCTTGAGAGACTTGTATCGGCAAGTCGGCACGCCGTATTCTGACATCGGCAATTTCTACGCCGATTTGCGCTGCATCGGCCTTAACAGCTTCGCTGATTCGTTTCATAATTTCGGTTCTTTGTTCAGACAGCAGTTCCTTTAATGTTACGGTTGCCAAAACATTGCGCGCTGACGAGTTGACAATTTCCTGCAATCGATTCATTGCCTGATATTCACTGCGAACTGTTTTATAGAAAGTCAGCGGCTCAATAATGCGGTAGCGTGAAAATGTATCGACATCCAAACGTTTTTTGTCTTTTAAAACCACTTCCTGAGCCGGGGGCTCCAAATTCAACAATCGTCTGTCATAAAAAACAACATTTTGAATAAAAGGGACTTTGATTTTTAATCCCGGAGTCTGAACCAGTCGCACGGGGTCGCCGAATTGCAAAACGATAGCTTGTTCGGGTTGCTTGACGATATAAAAAGCTTGTGTCGCCAAAATAACTGAAACGGCAACGCCGATAAGTATAATTTGTAAATTTTTCTTCATTATAAACTCCATGTTATTTTAATGGCAATATCGGCATCATGTTTGAGCTTTTCTGTCCCGATTCCATGATGACGGTTTTCGATTTTTTTAAAATATCTTCCATGGTTTCCAGATAAAGCCTTTTGGCCGTAACCAATTTGCCCGTTTTATAAGCTTCATAAACGGATGAAAACCGTTTTGCTTCGCCTTCCGCACGGTTAATAACCGCTTGTTTATAAGCCTCTGCCTCCTGTCTGCGCTTAATCGCTTCGCCTTCCGCTTTCGGTAAAACTTCATTGGCATAAGCTTCCGCTTCGTTTTTAAAACGCTCGGCATCGGTTTTGGCACGCTGCACTTCGTTAAAGGCGTCAACGACCTGTCTCGGCGGGTCAGCTTTTTGTAATTTGACACGGACAATATTAATGCCGGTTTGGAAGCCGTCCAGCAAACCTTGCAGCTCTTTTTTGGTATCATTTTCTATTTTGTCACGGTCGCCTGTGATGATATCTTCCATTTTGGACTGCCCGATAATCTCGCGCAAGACTGACTGGGCGGCAACTTTTACCGTTAATTCCGGAGTTCTTGTTTTAAAAAGATAATCTTTTGCATCTTTAATATTCCATACCACCGTAAGGTTGATATCAACGATATTTTCATCTCCCGTCAGCATATGACTTTCGGTTAATTCATTTACACTGCCTCTGGTGCCGTATTCATTTTCGGTCGCGCCCAGATTAATACTGCGTTCTTTGCTGATATCGACAATATACACGTCTTCAAACGGATAGGGCAGGTGATAATGCAGTCCGGCATCCGTCGTTTCATGATATTTTCCCAGTCTCAGTACAACGCCCTGTTCGCTGGGCTGAACTTGATAAAAACCCGAAATCAGCCACAAAAACAATAAGGCGCCCAGTATAATTTTATAATAGCCGTCAAAATTATCCTTCGAATGTTGCATTTTGCTAATTCTGGCAGTTAAATCCGTTACTTTGGCTTTCGGAAGAGCTTTGTCGTCCGTCGTATCCCAAGGATTAATATTGCAGACGTTTAATATTTTAACCATTAATTTCAAACCCCTATAGTTTTTTACGATAAAAAACATTTAAAATATATGCATTTATTGTAGAAAAATAATATAAAGCTTGTATAAAAACAATATTGAAAAAATTATATCCACATTAGGAAGATGATATGTCTGATGCAAACCTTACTCAAAATCTGGTTTTAAAATATTTCAAAAAAGAAGAAATATCCTCGGTTAAAGAAATTGCAAACCGTTTGGTTATAACGTTAAATGCCGAAGCAAAAGAAGAACTGGCTGCGTTGTTGAAGGAAGAATTGGCTAAAGCAAATCCGGATAAAAAAGTGAATGTCATCTTTGTGAAAGAAAAGAAGGAAGAAGCGCCGTTGCCGGAGAAATGGCGGATAAACGGCGTAAAGCATATTATCGCCGTTGCTTCCGGTAAAGGAGGTGTCGGCAAGTCGACAACGGCTGTTAATCTGGCACTGGCCTTGTCAAACCTAAATCTCAAGGTGGCTTTGTTTGATGCGGATATTTACGGCCCGTCAATTCCGACCATGCTCGGGTATGCTTCGGTTCCGCCGTCTTCCTTTGACGGCAAAACGTTTGAACCGTTTGCCGAATGCGGTATCAAATCAATGTCTATCGGCAGTATGGTTGCGGGAGATACGGCGTTGATATGGCGCGGTGCCAAAGCTTGCGGCGCCATTCAGCAGCTTTTGACTGAAACGAATTGGGGTGAAATTGATATTATGGTGATAGATATGCCTCCCGGTACCGGAGATATCCAAATCACGATGTCACAGAAGATTGATTTTTCGGGTGCGGTTATTGTTTCCACACCGCAGGATATTGCGCTGATAGATGCCGTTAAAGGAATAAACTTATTTAATAAAATCGGCGTTCCGGTATTGGGCATTATTGAGAATATGAGTTATTATATTTGCGAAAAATGCGGGTATCGTGCGGAAATATTCGGCCATGCCGGCGCTGAGAAAACTGCTGAAAAATACGGCATAGACTTTTTAGGCGGTATCCCGCTGCATTATGACATTCGCCTTAATGCCGATTCGGGAACCCCCATCGTCCAAAGCGCTCCGGATAGTGAATACACAAAAGCTTATGAGAGTATCGCTCAAAAAGTGGCCGCAAAGTTATTAGGGTAAATTTTATTTATTAATCCGATAAAACTCTTTTCGGTGTTTGCGGCCCATACCCCAAAGATTGCCCCAGCCGTTTATCGGTTGCACGATATATTGCGATTTGATATTGAAATCCCGCCGCAGGAAAACGGATGTTGTCTTGGTATAGTTGTTCATCGGGCAGAAACCGTAAAAATCTATCTGGATTAAATCGCCTTTTTTCAGATTGTTCACGGCGTCAATGTATTCCTGACTGGTATTAATGCGGTCGCTGTCATCCAAAATAATCATACCGCCGTCATTGAGCCTGTCTAACGCTGTGCGCGCACAGTCTGCACGCCGCTTTCCGTCCACAATGATGACGTCATACTTTTTATCGTCTTCATAAATGGCATTGTAATAGCCTTCGCCCTCATCGCGCCAACGGATATCCAGATTCCCGCACTGAAATTCCTGCTGCCATTTTTCAAACCATTGCGGGTTATCTTCAATACTCGTGACCTGTTTTGCCCGATTCGCCCAAAACAAAGATGAATTGCCGCATCCGAATTCAAATATTTCTTTGTCCGAAAAGTCAAGCTGCGATAAATATTCTATTGCCGGATATGTGTACCACGGTATCGGATTGCCGTCTTTATCCAGACATACCTTTTCGTCAATAGAACGCTCTATGGCAAATTCCTTTTGCCACATTTCTATGAACTTTAAAAACTTCTCGCTGTACATCTGTAAAAGGCAGAAATTTATGCCGTTTTATAAAATTAGAATTTTTTTCCGGGTTTGACATACGCTACGGCAGCATGCTCTTCGCAATAAGTTTGTCCGGTTTTGATTTTTTTACCGCAAAAGCAGAAATCTTCATCTCTCGGGTCACCCAATGGCCAGCGGCAGGTATGGTTGTCAAGTTTAACCAGAGGAATGTGTGCAACTTCCGTCGCGGTCGGTTTTTCCGCAACACTCGGCGCGGGTTGTTTCATCAGTTCTTTTTCTTTGCGGGCCGGAATTTCTTTCTCCTTTACCTGTTTCTGAGTTTGTTTGACGGGTTTGCATTTTTCTTTATTATTGTTTTCCTCGGCAGTCTCAGTTTTTTTAATGGGCGAAGGTCTTGCTGTTAAGCATAAGCGGTGAACTTTGCCGATAATTGAATTTTTTGTAACATTCAAAGCTTTGGCAATTTGTCCGGTGGTCATGCCTCTGTCCCACATTCTTTTTAATTCTTCAACAGCTTCTTCGTTCCAAATCATAATTTTACTCCATTAACAGTGGTTAACTTTCTCCCAAATCATAAACGCTTCTGTTTTAAAATGCAAGTATAACGTTTTTTTAAATTTTATCATGTATTGTTTAATAGCTTACCAGACGAGAGAAAATTAATGCTGAAAATCATTGTTGTTGTATGGGTGATGTTAACGGGAATATCTGCTGCCAAGGCGGATGTTTCGCGGTATTTGGAATATTTCAGAGTAAATATGGAAGCTCCGCTTGATGTCGAAAAACTGTTGAAAAGTTTGGATAATATTGAACCGCCGCAATATGACCCGGGTTATGATTCTCGTTTTAATATGGATAACAGTTTTAAAAGAGAATTCGGACAAACAATAAAATTATACGGCAAAAGCGAAAGCCGAATCAAAAAATATTATGAAGATGATTTGTTGGAAGTTTTAAGCTGGATGCCGAAAAGTGCGTACCAATACATCGGACCGATGCTTCATGAAATCCCCGGAATGTCTGAAAAAATATTAAACATGCCCGGAATTAAAGAAACCAAAAACCGGTTTCCTAAGGATATTGATGAGAAATATAAAGATATTGAAAATTTAGAATATTTATCTCCGGCATTATATGTTTTGCTTATGCCTCGCGATATGCGGGAACAGCAAATACAAGATACGGATGCTCCCGTGGCCGAACCTGCTCGCCGTCCGCAAAAGATAAAAGATATTCCGGCTTTCCTGAAAATAAAAGCGGGAATTCCGGTCGAACCGGCAAAAAATCCGTCGCCGGTTGAAAATAAGGCCGGAAAAAAGCCTCTGCCGGCTGTGGATACACGCACGCTGTTTCCGACGGCAACATCCGCTTTAACAACAAAAGATGCCCGCGCGGTTTTGGAAAGTATTGATGAGGTTAATGACTGGGGATGGAAAAATAATAAGGAAAATCTTACAAAATTAATGATGTCAGATGTTGTATTGGATTTGTGGGATAAGGAGAACGGAACCGATGAGGTTTCCAGAAGCTTGAAAGATGTTGTCAATCCGTGTCAGCGCATGGTGTTAAAAATTCGTCTGGCCGGACTCTATGACGATTTCAGCAATGTAGTTGCCAAGCAGGCTTTCACACCGGAGGAATGGGCGTATACCTGCGACAAGGCCGTGAAGGCTTTCCGTGTAACACAGGCAAATCATGAAACGGCTTACGCCGTAAGATTTCATCGTCGCGGATACTTTCGCCGGTATATAAACAGGCTGCCCGAAAAATGGCGTAAACAGATGCAGCAAACCGAAGCGGCAATTATTGCCATGTATACGGTCTTTAAAGAAGATGCAGATGCCGTCCGCCCGCTGAAAAATGAATTTTTGCAAAAATTAATTAAAAATAACGGCATGCTGTTAACGGCCCCCGTATTTTACTAAAAAAAAGAAAAAAACAGTTGCATTTCAGTGATATCTTGTGTATAAACGTGCAAAAGCGTAAAATTCTAACTAGTTAAAGGATAAAAAAATGGCTCGTGTGACAGTTGAAGACTGTGTTGAAAAAATTCCTAACCGTTATGAACTTCTTTTAGTGGCGGCACAGCGTGCCAAAGATATTGCAGCGGGCTCGCCGATTAAGGTAGAACGCGATAACGATAAAAATTCCGTTGTTTCTCTGCGTGAAATAGCAGAAAATAAAGCAGATATTGAAGAATTGCAACGCTCTCTGGTGATGGGGTTGCAAAAATATGTAGAAGTTGAAGAGCCCGAAGAAGAAGAGTTGGAAATTTTGGCCGCGGAAAAAGAACTTTCCGGTTTGGATGCACAGTTTGACGGCGAAACGATTTTGGATGCCGCTCTTGCCGAAAGTATGCAGATTGAAGACGGCAACGGTGATACGCTGGATGTCGAAACGGCTGATTTTTCATTGGATGATTCCGAATTGGATGATGATGTCCTTGACATGAAAGAAGACTTTTCTGACGATATGGAAGATATTGAAGAATAAATTTTCTTTTCTGAAATTAAGATTTCATAAAGCAAGATATGCTAAACATATCTTGCTTTTTTAAAATAAAACGATATAATCAAAGGGATGGAAAGAAAAGAGGATATATGCTTAGACAATACGAATTGGTAGATTTAGTTAAATCGTATGACCCGAATGCCGATGAAGATGCACTCAACAGGGCATATGTTTTTGCCATGAAAAAGCACGGGGCGCAGTTGCGTACGTCAGGAGATCCGTATTACTCCCATCCGATTGAAGTTGCCGGTATTTTAACCAAATTCCGCTTGGACTGCAATTCGATTATTGCCGGTCTTTTGCATGATACGGTTGAAGATACCGATACGACTGTTGAGGAAATTAAAAATCTGTTCGGTCCTCAGGTGGCAGCAATTGTGGACGGTGTTACCAAATTGGCGATTATCGAACAAAAATCCGGTTCCAGCAAACAGGCGGAAAATTTTCGCAAACTGTTGCTTGCGATGTCCGAAGATATCCGCGTGTTATTGATAAAGCTGGCTGATCGTCTGCATAATATCCGAACACTGCATTTTTGCGCCGAAGAAAAACGTAAACGAATAGCCAAAGAAACGTTGGATATATATGCGCCTTTGGCTGAACGTATCGGTATGCAGGAAATAAAAACCGAACTGGAGGAAATTGCCTTTTCCGAACTTCATAAAGAAGCACACGATTCCATTGTTGCCCGTCTTAATTTTTTGCGTGAGCAGGGGAGTAATCTGGTTCCGCGCATTATCAGCCAGCTCGAAAAAGACATGGCTGACAATGATGTAAAAGCCGTTGTGACAGGCCGTGAAAAAGCACCTTATTCAATTTGGCGCAAAATGCAGTTGAAAAATGCGTCGTTTGAACAGCTTTCAGATATTATGGCCTTCCGCATTTGTGTGGATGATATTGCTTCCTGCTATCAGGCGCTGGGGGTTATCCATAGCAAATATCGTATGGTTCCGCGCCGTTTTAAAGATTATATTTCTACACCGAAACCCAACGGGTACCAGTCAATTCATACCGGCATTATCGGCCCCGAAAATACACGTATTGAAATCCAAATTCGTACTCATGAAATGCATGAAATTAACGAAAAGGGCGTGGCGGCGCATTGGGCATATAAGCAGGGGCAGAAGGTTGCCGGCAGGAGTTTCCGCTGGATTCGTGAATTGCTGGAAATTCTGGAACAGGCGCAAAATCCCGATGAATTTTTGGAAAACACAAAGCTTGAAATGTATAACGATCAGGTATTCTGCTTTACGCCCAAAGGGGATTTAATCGGACTGCCGTACGGTTCCACTCCGGTTGATTTCGCTTATGCGGTGCATTCCAGCGTCGGTGATAAATGTGTCGGTGCAAAGATTAACGGCGAAATCAAACCGTTGCGTAGTGTTCTGCAAAACGGCGATCAGGTGGAAGTGTTGACATCCAAAGCCCAGCACCCGTCAACGGAATGGGAGCGTTTTGTCGTTACGGGAAAAGCCAAGGCTGCTATCAGACGTTATGTCAGAGCCTGCAAACGCGAACAATTCTTATCTTTGGGCAAGGATATTCTGGAAAAATTATTTAAACAGGAGAATCTGGACTTTAACGAAAAAGCCGTTTACGCAACATTGCCGCAGTTCGAATGCGAAAGCATAGAAGATTTATATGCTAAGGTCGGCGAAGGTCTGGTCACGGGTTGGGATGTTTTACGGGCGGTCTATCCTGCTTATAAACAGTCTAAAATAACGCAGGTTGTTAATTCTATAAAACTGTCAAAGCCGCGGAAAAAGAAAAACAGCGCACTGAAAATTGAAGGTTTGATAACCGGCATGGCGGTTCATTTTGCCGGTTGCTGTCATCCGCTTCCCGGCGACCGTATTGTCGGTATTGTTACCACCGGAAAAGGAGTTGCCGTTCATTCGCTGTCCTGCAAAGCGCTCGAAAAATATGCCGACGAGCCGGAAAGATGGTTGGATATTTCATGGGGTGAAGACGCTGAGACGGAAAATCATACCGCGCGTATAAAAGTTATGGTCAGTAATGAGCCGGGTACTTTGGGTGAATTGTCCAATCTGATTGCCCGCCAAAATGCCAATATTACTAACTTGAATATTGTATATAGGACAATTAGTTATTTTGAAATCTTAATAGATGTGGATGTCAAAAACACGCAGCATTTAAATGATATTATTACGGCGCTCAGAGCGTCAAAAGTCATCAGTTTTGTAACCAGAGTGTAAGGAGGTTTTATGTCCCTTATCAAAAAATCGGGACTGGAACTGCGCAAAATTTATCAAAAGACGGTAAATAAACTTAATTCTCTTAAAGGAACACCGAAAAGCATATCCAAAGGTTTTGCAACCGGAGTTGCCATGTCATTTACGCCGTTTGTCGGTTTTCATATCGTCCTGTCATTGTTTGTCACAAAAATAACCAAACAAAACGGTATTGCTGCCACACTGGGAACAATTGCCGGCAATCCCTGGACTTTTCCGTTTATCTGGTATGCAACGCTTCATACCGGTCATTTTTTGTTAGGCAGTGATGCCCCAAAACTCCCTGTTAATTTCAAAGCGATGTTTAATGAACTGTTTCATGCGGTTATATCGCTTGACTTTCATGCATTTTTGAGCGATATTTGGCCTGTGATTTTTCCGATGATGGTCGGAAGTGTACCTTTTTATATAGTAGTTTGGTTTGTGTGCTATCGGTTGGTGGAACGGGTATTAAACACGGATTCGGATAAGGGAGGGAAAAATGATTTTAGGTCTCGGGTGTGATATTGTGCAGATATCCCGTTTTGCCAAAGGCGAGGAATTTCTTTTTCGGTTTATAAAGAAAATCTGTACAATAAACGAAATTAAAGAGATAGAACAAAAAAAGCAAAACGAGCAGCCGGATAAACTCGAAAGCGCCGTCGCAACGCGATTTGCTGCCAAAGAAGCGGTGGCAAAGGCGCTGGGCAGCGGTTTCCAAAACGGTATCACGCTGAAAGATATAGAAATTACGCACGATTCGCTTGGTTGTCCCGTTGTGACATTATACAATAAAGCATTATCGCGTGCATACGATGTGACGCATAACCAGAGTTTTAAACTGCATATAACTTTATCTAATGAACAGGAATATGCCAATGCGGTAGCCGTGTTGGAAAGCTGACAAAAAAAATCGGGCTTTTGCCCGATTTTAATTTAACCAGTCCATATTAACCTTGACGAGCTTTATACTTCGGCTCTCTTTTGTTAATAACATAAAGGCGTCCTTTGCGGCGGACAAGTTTGCAACCTCTGACGCGTGCTTTTTTAGACTTTAAAGAGCTATATATTTTCATTTTTCTTTCCTTACACAAAAGTTTGAGCGCAATATATGTCACTTGTTTTAATTTGTCAAATCATTTTTTAGCTTGAATTAGAATTATTTGCCGTTATAATCACAAAACCGATAAAATACCGAATGGAAAAGAAATGAAATTTGTAAACGGCCTGATAATTTTGTCATTAACGGCGGCATGTCCTGCTGCTGCTGACAATTATTTGGAAGATATAAAAAATCTGGGATATGTATCCGGACAGGGGCTCGCTTGCGGTGCAGAGCGTTATCCGTCGTATGAACTCATTGCCAGAGCATATATGGTCAGTTCGGCGCGTACCGATGCTGAGCAGGCCGAAGGGATGTACGCTTACAATGCGGCCAAAGCCAGAGCATATATTTCCAAACGGCAGGACGGTTATTTGGGATGTAATGATATAAACCGGACTTTCAATAATCAGAAAATATTTAAAGCAAAATTGCATAAAAACGGAACGATTCACCTGCCGGACGGAAAAATTATCACTCCCCGGCAGAAATATGATCCGAATTTATTATATAATCGTGATGAAGATGAACGCGGCCGCTTAAATGCATATTATGATAAATTGATACAAAAAAAGAAAAAACGGGCGCAAAAGCAAGGGATTTTCCAAAAAATAAAACAGGCGGAAGCGCAGGCACGAAACAGATAATTAACACAAGAAAAGGAAAGAGATATGGCTTCTTATCAATATATTTACGTTATGCAAAATTTAAGCAAAGTTTTTCCGGGTGGTAAAGAATTATTCAAAAACATCAGTTTGTCTTTTTTTCCGGGGGCAAAAATCGGTGTACTCGGCGTTAACGGTGCCGGAAAATCAACACTGTTAAAAATCATGGCCGGTGTAGACAAAGAGTATAACGGTGAAGCCTGGGCAGCCGAAGGTGTAAAAGTCGGTTATTTGGAGCAGGAGCCTAAACTTGATCCGAATAAAAACGTTATGGAAAACGTTATGGACGGTCTGGGTGATACGGTATCTTTGTTAAAGCGTTTTGAAGAAGTTTCCATGAAATTTGCCGAACCGATGTCTGACGATGAGATGAATGCCCTGATTGAAGAACAGGCTGCTTTACAGGAAAAAATTGACGCCGTTAACGGCTGGGATATTGAGCGTGCGGTGCAGATTGCCATGGATGCCTTACGTTGTCCGCCGGCGGAAGCCGATGTAACCAAACTTTCCGGCGGTGAAAAAAGGCGTGTGGCTTTATGTCGTTTGCTGCTTTCAAAACCGGATATGTTGTTACTTGATGAACCGACAAATCATTTGGATGCCGAGTCTGTTGCGTGGCTTGAACACCATTTACGCGAATACAAAGGAACCGTCGTCATGGTAACGCACGACCGCTATTTTCTGGATAACGTAACCGGTTGGATATTAGAGCTTGACCGCGGACAGGGTATTCCGTACGAAGGCAATTATACATCATGGCTTGAGCAAAAACAAAAACGTATAGAACAGGAAGCCAGAGAAGAAATTGCCCGCCAAAAAACATTGGCAAACGAGTTGGAATGGATTCGTAAAAATCCCAAAGCCCGCCAAGCCAAATCTAAAGCGCGTATCAATGCTTATGAAGAATTGCTGGCGGAATCTTCCAAAGAGCAGATAACGCAGGCATATATCAATATTCCGATGACGGAACGCTTGGGCGATATGGTTATTGAAGCTAAAAACCTTTCCAAAGCATTTGGCGAACGCGTGCTGATTGATGATTTATCATTTAAAATTCCGAAGGGAGCCATCGTCGGTATTATCGGTCCTAACGGTGCCGGCAAAACAACGTTGTTTAAAATGATTACCGGACAGGAAAAGCCGGATTCGGGCGAAATCGTGATTGGTGAAACCGTGGATTTGGGGTATGTCGACCAAAGCCGTGACGAACTTCGTGCAGATAAAACAATTTGGGAAGAGATTTCTGACGGATTGGATATTATAGAGTTGGGTAAAAAACAAATGCCGTCACGCGCATATGTCGGGCAGTTTAATTTTAAAGGAACTGATCAGCAAAAGAAAATAGGGCAACTTTCAGGCGGCGAAAGAAACCGCGTTCATTTGGCGAAAATGCTGAAAAAAGGAGCTAATGTCATTTTGCTGGATGAACCGACAAACGATTTAGACGTAGATACACTGCGTTCTTTGGAAGAAGGAATCATGAATTATCCGGGCTGTGTTCTGGTAACTTCCCACGATCGCTGGTTCTTAGACCGCTTGGCAACACATATTCTGGCGTATGAAGATGACGGACATGTAGAGTGGTTTGAAGGAAACTTTGAAGACTATGAAAAAGATAAAATCCGCCGTCTCGGTGAAGAAGCCTGCCGTCCTCATCGCATAAAATATAAGAAACTTGAACGCTGATAAAATATAAAGCCGGTTTTGACAACCGGCTTTTCCGCAAATCAGAATATAAAAGAAACCAAATCTTTGCCGACGGCATGGTTTAATTTGAAATACCAACCTTCATAAAAAAGTTTATTGTCTTTTATAAAATTAACGGCATTGCTTGCCACGAGCTTCTCACTGTCTAAACGAACGGTAGCCCAATAATCATCATCTTTGTTTAAAATATGTATATGGTAAATAATGCCGTTTAAAAGTGTTATTTCATATTTTCCGACAATTTTAAAGTCCTTTAGCTTAAAATTTGATGCATGTTTAATTTCATCGGCGGTCAAATATTGAAAATTGTACAGCAGACTGTATAAAAAATCAACCGGTGCATTTGTCTTTGCGTTTTTAAGGTCTCGGCCCGAAAATTCCCGATATGCTATAAAATCACCGTTTTTAAATCGTTTAATCTGCGAAATATCAATGTGTATGAGCGGTGCATGTATCCAATCGGATAAAACGGGTGAAAGCGCCAGTTCCCCGTTGAGCTGATATATGTAAGGCAGGTCATTCAGCAGGGCATAATGATATTTATTCGTATCTTTTTTCAATGCAATAACGGCGCTGTCAATAATTTTGCCATATTTGTTTTTGCTTTTGATTGTAAACGAATTCTGCATATATTTTTGTACATCGGTTTCATGCAGATTATCTGCTCTGTAAATTATGGTATTGCGGATAAGTTGAATGAGCGTATTGATTTTGGCGGTTGAAGCGTAGTAATCGTCCGCTTCTTTAATGCGCCAAAGTCCGTCCTGCATTATAATGCTGATGTGCCGTTCGCCGCCGAAATCAAGTATAATTTCTTTAATGTCAGTCCTGTTTCTTGTTTTATCAAAAAAATAGTTTCCTCTGGACATAACAAAAATTTTTTTCTGCTGAAAAAAGAGTCCTGCCGCAAAAACCGGCAACAGGATAAGCAGAAGGCAGATTGCCGTTTTGATATGTTTATTTATCATTTATCAATCTCCTGATTTTGGAAAGCCTGCGTTTTCGGATGCAGAAAAGAATTAGCCGCAATAACATCAATGTTATAAATGGTATAATAAAGATTATGAAAACCGTCAAAGCAGCTATATGGTTTTTATATTCAATATTAATCATTCTTTGAATGCGGTTAAGTTCGTCGGTAATTTCATCGATTTTTTGGGTTATATTGTTGATATTGCCAACCTGTTTGATAGAGGAAAATCCATTATTTTTAAGTAGATTTGCAAATTTACCGTTTTTTTGACGATAGCTTTCGGCTTGTCGGGTTAAATCCGCAATCTGCGCGGCATACTTCTTTTTTACAGCATCTGAAATGGCATAGCCGATACTGGAAAGATTGACGGGATAACGCCTGTATGCCATCCCGTTTTCCGTGTTGCTTCCGGTTGCTTCATCCGTCAGATTCAAAATAAAGAGCGTATTATCCGCAGTAGGTACGTTTTGATAAAAACCATATCCTTTGGAAAACTCTGAGCTGTACAGATAATCTCGGATTAAATCGCTGTCATATATGAAATAAATTTTACCGCTTTTACGGGAGAACCGAAGGAAATTGTCAGATAATGCGGCAGATTCGGGATAATCGGTAAAATATTTTCCGGATGAGCGAAGTGCTGTTATTTTTTCATCAACGGACAGTAGCGGTTCTACCGTATAAGTTTTGCCCGGTTTGGCTGAAATATTTTTTGTATCTCCCACAATAATTTCGTCAATGTCCGGCTTCCCGTCTTTTTTATGGACGCGGGCAATCTTTATATCGTTTTCTTCTGAAAAGGCTTCTTGAATTTCGGGAACGATTCCGAATTTATCGAAAAAGCGGATGAAAGGCTTGTTTTGGCTTTGTCTCAGCAGTTCGGGTTCATAAAAGAAAATCAGGGAACCGCCGTTTAAAACATATTGTTCAAGCGCTGATAAAAATTGAGAGGAAGGATAATTCGGGTTAATGGTCGCTACCGCGTCATATGTTGCCGGCAGAAAGGAAATATCGGGTTTAAGATAATCTACCCGATAAAATTCATTAAGAGTGCTGCTGAATGCCTGCATATGTTTCAAATCTTCCGATGAAGCAATAACCGCGATACTCTTTTTTTCTTTACCCAAAAGTTTAATCATACGGATTATATCCGTCTCGGCAAAGTGATGCCTGAAAGGAGAAAAGGAATCAATTCTCAAATGGTTGCCTTCATTGTCGGAAAAGTCAGCCGCCATGTAGATTTTATTTCCTGTATTGTCTTCTTCGTAAGGGATATTTTCCCGAATAAGTCTGAGCTCCAAAGCACTGAGAGATTCTGCCCGAATAATTTCATATCTGACACTTCCGGAAGAGAGGTGTTCAATTTGCTTTAGCAGACGTTCAATATAACGGGCATGCGCCGCATAGTTTGAATTTAAATCTTCCCGTTTAGCTTTAGCTTCGTATAGAGTAATGTTAATGCGTTTGTTTAAATTATGCAGATATTCCCGATTCTCTTGCAAAAGAGCATATCGTTGTGATTCCGTAAAATCATAGGTCGTATCACAAAAAAGCATTATGCTTCCGGTGCCGCAAAAGAAGATAAGCAAAGATAATAGGACAAATGCCGTTTTTTCTGTCGCAGAACAGTCAGATTGGCGGGCTGCGAGAAAAAATGTATTCATCCATAAAAAGATAATTGTTCCGATAAAGAAATAGGCGGCATTTCCCCATACAACCAAACCGGCCGTAAAAGCATCATAATTATGACTGAAATTTAAAATATCCCAAGGAACGTATATTTTTTCGCCGCCGGCAGAATTAAATTGAATTTGCGTCAGGGAAAACAAAAGAAAAATCGCGGCTAAATAACTGATAATGTTATTTTTGCATAAAACGGATACAAAGCAACCTGCTGCCGTAAATAACGCTCCGCATAACAATAATCCCGTATATGCCGATAAAATAACACCGCCGTCTGTTAATGAAAAAATGTCGGAAATTACTAAAAGCGGGATACTGAATGTAACGGCAGAAATAAAAAAGACATAAGCTGCGGTAAATTTGGCAAAGACAAGCGCAAAGTAACCGATTGGTTGCGTTATCAGCAATTCAAAAGTTCCGCTTTTAATTTCCTCTGACCATGAACGCATTGTAACAGCAGGAATTATCAACATCAATATAAACGGCTGCGTTGCAAAAAAGGCATTCATTGCATCCGTTTCCCGCAAAAAATAATTCCCCGGATAGAGTGCGGAAAAAAGTGAAAGCACTGCATAAGCACCAAGAATAATAAAGGCATTCATCCCGTAAAAATAAGCAGAAAATTCTTTGTGAAAAAGAGCGGTATACTGTTTCATTTTTTCTCCTTCAATGAACGGCTCAAGATTCTAAAAGCTTCGCTGAAATCATTATGCTCGGAGATATTCTTAAAATCCGCGGTTGAAGCATCTTTTATGATTTTGCCGCCGGCAAGCATGATGACTCTGTCAGCCATGGCGGCATCTTCCAGCAAATGTGTGGAAACCAATACGGCATGCTCTTTGGCATATTGCCGGAGGAACCGGCGTATGTCGTGTTTTTGATTCGGGTCCAGACCGTCGGTCGGTTCATCCAATATGAGTATTTGCGGTTGGTGTTGAACGGCTGCGGCAATTTCAACGCGTTTTTTGTATCCTTTGGACAGGGTTTCGATTTTATGGGGTAACACATCGGTAATCTGCATCTTTTCGGCAGCAGCTGTAACAGCGGCCTCGGCATTTTTGACATTTCTGATTGCAGCTGTCCAAAGCATAAAATCAAAAACACTCATATCATTGTACAGGGCTGAAATTTCAGGAACATAACCTATGTAGGATAATGCTTCCAAACGTTTGTTTCGTATATCCGCTCCGTTAACGGTTATTTTGCCGGCCGTCGCAGGCAAACAGCCGCACATAATGCGCATCAGAGTCGATTTTCCGGCACCGTTCTCCCCGAGAAGCACGGCAATTTCTCCTTTTTTTAAAATAAGGGAAATATCTGTCAAAACCGGATTTTTTCCGTATTCTTTATATACATGCTCAATATTTATCATACAGCCTTCCATAACATGTGGTTTTGTTCTAATTTATAATGAAAATGTTTAAAATTTTCACAATTTATCGGAAATAACTTAAAACAATAATGACAAAAAAATATTTATATGTTATACAACGAACAGTTTATCTTGTAAGGTAGTGGAGTAAAATGGTGGAAGATAAATATTCGGCAGAGGAAACGAAATCTATACGGATGGGAATAATGGCTCTGGCTGTTATTTTGATTGCCTCAGTTTTAACGGTTTCTCATAATGCTTCTATAAAAGGGCGGGGAATTGGCGGAACATATAATGTATACGCTGATTTCGGCCGTACGGACGGTTTAAATGTCGGCGATGCGGTACGTCTGTCAGGTGTAGAAATCGGTCGGGTCGTTGCTGCAAAATTAGGGGAGAACTTTAATTCCAGACTGACATTGGAAATTAGCTCAAAATATAACATTCCGGAGGATAGCAGCGCATCTATCGTCAGTTTCGGGCTTATCGGCGGCAAATATGTTGAAATAGAAGTAGGTGGTTCCGAAGATTATATCCCCGACGGAGGCAGTATTAATTATACTCAGGATGCTCTTGTTCTGGATGAACTCCTGGACAGGATAATTACGATGGGAAAAGGAAAACGCAGTCAATCAAATCAAGAAGACAAAGGAGAGAATGATGAATAAGAAACCCGTAGAAACAATTATGGGGGCGGTGGTCTTAGCCGTTGCTGCATTGTTTATGATGTTTGCCTATCGCGTTTCGGATTTGCAGGCTGTAAAAGGGTATGAATTAAACGCCCGTTTCATGAAAGTCGGCGGTTTAAATACCGGCGCGGATGTGCGTATAAACGGAATCAAAGTCGGTTCTGTTGTTTCCCAAAACATTAATCCTCTGGATTATATGGTTGATGTTAAACTCAGTCTGATGCCTGATATTTCGCTGCCGGCAGACAGCGTGATAATGATAGCCGGTGACGGGCTCATGGGGGATAAATTTATAAAAATCGAACCCGGACATTCTTCTCAAAAAATGGAACCGGGAAGCATATTTCAGCATACCAAAGATGCAAAATCTTTGGAAGATATGGTCGGAGAAATTATATTTATGGTGACGAACGATGACAAAAAAGACTAATCTGAAAACTATGTTGGCTGTAACGGCATGTTTTTTTGCCGGTCAGGCTTATGCTGCTGAAATTGCTGCAAACGCGGCATTGATGCAGGCAATGGATAAAGTAACCGGCAGGGTGAATAAAATTACGGTTCCGGTAAATTCAAAGGTGTCTTATGGCGATTTTTCATTGGTACTGCGTGCCTGCAAGAAACGCCCCGCCGAAGAAACTCCGGAAAATTTTGCATTTGTAGATGTTACGGATAAAAGTTTCGGTACCGACGAATATAATATATTCCGCGGTTGGCTGCTTTCTTCCGCACCTGGAATTAATGCTATTGAGCATCCGATTTATGATATATGGCTTTTGGAATGTATTGATACGGAAATAGATGAAACGACCTTGTTAAGCGAAGAGGAATTGAAAGCTCGTGACAATCTACCTGCCAAACAATCATTGCAAAAAGAACAGGAGACAGAAGAGATTAACACTGATAACTCGTCAGCCAAGACAAAAAAAGTCATCCATATCAGGGAGTTTATTAATGAAGACCGTGATATAGAAAAGGATATCCCCAAAGCACCTGCATATATTTCAGAGTCGTCAGCTTCTTATGTCAGTGAAATTGAAGAAGGTGATGAGCCTGAGAATTTGCTGTTGTTTACAAAAATGCAAGAGAGCGGTATTGAGGAAAAGTCTGTTTCTAAGCCTGCCGAAAGTGTGTCCGATGATGATTTATCGGATGCGCTGGATGCCGAGCTTTCAGATTTACAAAAAAATTAAATGCTGAAAATATAAATTCCGAAGCTTAAAACAGCGTAGCATATTGCAATTATCCGCAAATAATTTGCTTTCGCTGAGTGCTGAAACAATAATCCGACTATCATTAACTCCGGAAGAATAAGTTGGGAAAATAAACGGTAATCACAAGAACAGGCATATGGATAATCCGTAGCATATTTGAAGCTGTATCCCCATATCGTAACATAAAAGATAGCAAAGAAATATATCGGTGCCATGATATGTTTTTGTTTAAAAGATTTTTGGAAAATCAAATAAAAACAACCGCAAAAAGATAATATTTTTATGATAATATTAAGAACATACAGTAAGACGGCCGGCAGATATATCTCTTTATGATTGAGACTTAAATCCCACTCGCCGAAAAGCTCCGTTTTTATTATACTGAGCCAGATGTTGGAATCTACCGCGTGCGGTGCATTGATAAAGGGCTTAAACAAGAAAGTAAAATCCGTCATGCGTTCAACGAATGTTAAATATCTAAAATTTTGCCCTTCCGGAGATGTATCGGGAACATGATAAAACGGCATATCAAACAATACATGATTTCTGATAACCCATAACAAAGAAAGCGGGACGGCAATTATCACAAAAATGCTTAACTGCTGTATCGTTTTTTGTTTGTCGGAATGCGTGCAGAGGATATATAAAAACAAAAACGATATTGCAGGAACAAGCATAAGCATGGAGAGTTTTGTCAGAGTGCCGATCCCGAAGCATAATGCTGCTGCAGTTAAATGTCGGGTTTTAAAATCTTTAAACCAAAGCAACAGAAAATATATGACGGTACAACTCCAAAACAGCAACGGCGTATCATCGGAAATATAACCTGAGAACAAGGTAAGCGTCGGATTAAATGCGAATATTAAAAATACGGCATGATAAATTGTCTTTTCCCATCTCATTTCAGCGAAAATCAAAGCGGCAATAATTGTTGTTCCCGTCACATAAAACAAAGATATATATTGCAAGCCGTTTATTGCCAAATGATGTGATTGCCAAAGCGATATTTCCGAGAGATAAATATATCCGTATATAATAAAGTGCAACGGTTGATGAAACAGGTAATACATGTACCAAGGATCAAACCCCGACCAGTTTATCCCGTTTTTTGTAATAAGCCGCATATAAAGGATTATGCCGCTCAAATCATGTTGGCGAATATCGGCCGGTGTATTTTGAATATAAAAGAGATGAAGCAGAAATGCTGCTGCCGTAATGAAAAACAGATATGTTTGCCGTTCACTTTTGTTAAATTGCCATAAGGTGATGAATAAAACAAGTTCTGTCGTTAGCATCACATATGCAGATGAAATGAGCAAATAACAAATGGCTCCGAATGCAAATACGAAAAAAAGCAGAATGCGTTGTGAAAAATCTTTTCCGCAACAGATACAAAACAACGATATAAGAAAAAATCCGCCTTCCGCATCAGAAACTGCACCGCTGCCAAAAAATGTGCCTGCCGTTATAAATAACAGCAAGCACAAAAAGAAAGCAATGCTTAACGGATGTTTTAACACATAGTTAATCACGCCAAACCTTTCTAAATGTCATCAGCGGCACAGACGGTACCGGGAGTACATCTGTGATAAACTTTTGCTCTTCTGTATCCGGTTAATCCTTTATATTCCATAGTCTGAACATAAACATTATCTACCGTAATCGTAAAACTCAAAACAGCTGAATTTCCGGATTTGTCCAATGCATATAGTTTAATTCTGTAATTACCTTCGTCTTCCAGTTTCGGATGGCCGGTAAAGGTATGCGTTTTATCATCATATTTTAACCATGAAGGCAATCCTGCATCATCCAAAGAACCTGCAACGGTAGTAAAATCTCCGTTCCAATTTACTGTTGCAAAGGCTTCATCCGGAATCTTAATATTAACATCGGTTCCCGTTCCGACAACAACATTGGATGCAATCGCTTTGGTAGAAATATCAACCGGCGGTTTTTTTCCGGAAACGGAAAGTGCTTTTCCGTTAGAGTAATTGGCAAAAATACCGTTACGCCATTTATCAAGCGCCTCTCTGATGTGAACGGCAATAATTGACGGAGTATCATTTAACATGTCAGCCGGAACGGCATCCATTCCTACGCTGGCATATAATCTTCCGATAGCTTCCTGAACGTCAATATACGAAAGATAAGCATTCGCTTCATCAATAATGGCTCTGGCAGATTCCAGCTGGCTGACGGCTTTGCCGGCACCTTCTTTACTTGTGATATCTTCGGCAATATCTTCTGATGTTGTTGCAACCCCCATATTCAGATAATAATCTTCAACAGCCGATTGATACAGAGCCCATGATAAATAAACCTGATTTAATATAATGTGAGACATTCTTTGTCTGGCAAGCGAATTATACGATTCGCTGCTGATTTCACGAACATCTTCAAATACATTCATTGTTAAATCACGTGAGTCTTTTGACCATTTACGGTTATAATAGTTCGGATCTTGTCTGTAATCGCTGTTGTCAAAATCTTCCGTTTCTTTAATAACCAAATCCAGTTCGTTCGGCGATGTTCCCAAGTCAAAGACACGCAGTTCCGGACGATTCGTCAAAGCCAGCCATTCAAGCTGCTGAATTTTGGCACGCATCGGCGGAACGGAAAAATTACCGTATTCCGCACCTGCCAGTTTAATTTCTGTTGTCGGGTAAAATCCGAGCAGTCCGGCAAATTCCGCCTGAGCATTATCAAATCTTTTTCTCAAAGATGTAAGCTCTTTGATATTTTCCAAATATTTTCTTTTTTTCAAAAGCAGGTTTGTTGAGGGAACCTTTCCCGCTTTTGCCATTTCATTGGAACGTGCGTTCAGTTCGTCAACAACGCGAACCAGATATTCGCTCATGTCGTCAATAACCGGAATAAGGCGTTGGGCAGCCAATGCCTTCCAATAAAGCGTTCTCGTTTCAAGCAAAATGTTATTGATAACTTTTCTGGTCTGTTCCTTAGCTGCGATATCAGGAGAGACAAAACCGTATTGATAATATAAAGAAGATAAATCCAGCAGATTCCATGACACTTTCAAATCGGCGGGAACGGCAGATGAATTGCTTGCATTTTCATATCCGAGATTTTCAGCCATTGTCGGCAGAGCCGCCGTATTTATATTGCCGGCAATCAGATTTTCCTGATAGCTTGCGAGCCTTCTTGTATAATTATATTTTAAAGCCAAAGCCATGGCCATATACATATCAACGGGTTTGGATATTTGTGAAGGTGTTCCGATATACATATTTTGCAAGTCGACATCAGCTCTGACTGCTCTATCCCAATCCGAATAATATGCAGACATAACTGGTGCTTCAACAACCTCTTCTTGCGGAGCCGTACTGGAACAAGCGGCCATCAGCCCTGCTATTGCTCCTGTAAAAAGAATAATTTTTTTCATTGTTTTTCCCTCAAACATTGTTGTCCTTCTAAATATTTATACTAATTTTTTTTTAATTAATAGCATTTTATTTGATTTTATACAACTTTCATGTAAAATATCCGATATGGGGAAACTGATTCGGCGGTTACAATGTTTGATTTATTTTATACATTATTTAAATATAAGGAAAAAACGCAAAAAGATGAGTTGGGATACTATCCTGAAAAGGTCGATGTCAAAGCCTTTCCCGAAAGACGGTATCTTTGGACGTCCCGTTTTTTTGTCATCATTTCTTGTTTAAGTTTGTGCCTGAATATGGTGTTGGGCGGGGCGTTGTGTTTGCTGATTCCGCAAAAATATGTTAAAGTCATGCCGTTACAGATAGATTATAATCGCTTTGAAGTAACAGCTATGGAGCCGCAGGAAAAAATTGCCTTCGCCGGCGATTTGGCCGTTGAAAGCCTGATGGCGCAATATATCAAGGCACGCTACACAATCGGCGATAATGTTGAAGAGCTTCATAAGCGCTTCGGTGAAAATGATTTTCTGTTTTTGGCTTCAAGTCAGGATATATATAACGAGTTTAACAACACGGAGCGTCCGTATTTTGAGAGCTTGCAGCGCCGCGGATTGCGCCGTCGGGTTGATATTTCCATGATATATCCGGTTTCGGCCAATTTCTGGCAAGTCCGTTTCAAAACCGTCGATACAATGCCTGACAGTGAAGAACCTCTTATCAGTTCATGGATAGCGACAATCCGTATGACGATGAATTTTTCTAAATATGAAGATAAAAATTTAGGGTTGATAAATCCGTTCGGTATGACAGTCAGCAGCTATAATATCTCATATATGGGCAATAATGTTAAAAATAATCCGGCAAAATAACAAAAAGTTATATTTGTTTACTATTTATTGAACATATCGCAGTATAATTCCCAAAGCAAAATAATTTAAATTTAAGGATTTAACACAAATGAATAAAAGCGCACTGGAAGTTTATGACAATACTCTTGTCCCAATGGTAATAGAACAAACCTCGCGAGGCGAGCGTTCTTTTGATATTTTTTCGCGTTTGTTAAAGGAACGGATTATTTTTCTGACCGGCGAAGTCAATGACGAAGTATCGTCGTTGGTATGCGCCCAGCTTTTATTTTTGGAGTCGGAAAATCCGAAGAAAGATATTTTCTTATATATAAATTCCCCGGGAGGTGTTGTAACGTCCGGATTGGCTATGTACGACACAATGAAATATATCTCCTGCGACGTGGCAACCTTATGCATCGGGCAGGCTTGTTCAATGGGGTCTTTTCTTTTGGCCGGCGGCACAAAAGGAAAGCGTTACTGTCTGCCGAATTCCCGTATCATGATTCACCAGCCCTCCGGCGGTGCGCGCGGTATGGCTTCCGATATCGAGATTCAGGCGCGCGAGATATTGGAATTGAAAAAACGCTTAAATAAAATCTATGCTGAAAATACGGGTAATAAATTGTCGGTAATTGAAAAAGCCATGGACAGGGATAACTTTATGAACCCCGAAGAAGCAAAAGAATTCGGTTTGATTGACCATATTGTAAGAAATCGTTTGGAAATAGTAAAATAGGATAAAGTGATGAGTGAAACGGAAGATAAAGTTTTGCATTGTTCTTTCTGCGGCAAGAGCCAAAACGAAGTAAAAAAACTGATTGCCGGTCGGGGCGTGTATATATGTGATGAGTGTATTGAAGTCTGCATAAATATTGTGTCGGACGAGGCAAAAGAAGAACAAAAGGCGCAAGAGGCCAAAACTCATGAAAGCCTGCCGACGCCGTCTAAAATCAAAGAATTTTTAGACCAGTATGTTATCGGACAGGAACATGCCAAAAAGGTGCTCTCGGTTGCCGTATACAATCATTATAAACGCTTAAATAACAAATTGAATAATCCGGAAGTGGAAATTGCCAAGTCTAACGTCATTTTAATCGGTTCGACCGGATCGGGAAAAACCTTGCTCGCGCAGACATTGGCAAAAGTTCTTGACGTGCCGTTTGCGATTGCCGATGCCACCACGCTGACCGAAGCCGGTTATGTCGGTGAAGACGTTGAAAACATTGTCTTAAAGCTGGTTCAGGCTGCAAATTATGATATCGAGAAGGCTGAACGCGGTATCGTTTATATCGATGAGATTGATAAAATTACCCGCAAGACAGACGGTCCGTCCATCACACGCGACGTTTCGGGTGAAGGCGTACAACAGGCTTTGCTGAAAATTATTGAGGGAACCGTTGCCAATATTCCGCCGCAAGGGGGCAGAAAACACCCTCAGCAGGAATTCCTGCACGTAGATACGACAAATATCCTGTTTATCTGCGGCGGAGCTTTTGCCGGTCTGGAAAAAATTATCGGACGTCGCGGACAGGAAACTTCAATCGGTTTCGGTGCGCAGATTAAAGATGCCGAAGAAAAGAGCCTTGGTGAAATTTATAAACAGGTTCAGCCCGAAGACTTGCTGAAATACGGTTTGATACCTGAGTTTGTCGGCCGTCTGCCTGTTATCGCCACGTTGGATGACTTGAACGAGCAAGCACTGATTAAGGTTTTGACCGAACCGAAAAATGCCATTATCAAGCAGTATAAAACTTTGTTTGACATGGAAGATGTCGCTCTGACAATTACCGATGACGCGTTAATCGCTATTGCCAAAAAGGCCATAGAGCGCAAAACCGGCGCACGCGGCCTGCGGGCAATTATGGAAGAAAACCTGCTTGATTTGATGTATGATATTCCGGATAAAAAGGATATTACGGAAATCGTCGTTGATGCTAAGGTGATAAATACCGGATGTGCGCCGACATATGTTCGCAAAAAACATAAAAAGAGCGCATAACCGACCGTCAGATGAATTGAAAACGGGGCGCAATGCTCCGTTTTTTAATGTAAAAAGCACAAAAAATATGCCTGTGTGTGACAGGCATACATTCAAATAAAGTTTATATATGTTTTATATTGCACCGTGGGTTTCGCGGGCACAGCGGACGTAATCTTTATAGTATTCATCCAAACTCTGCTGTACCAGACAGTTGACGGAACCTTTCGGGAAACGGCCGCGCTTGTCGGGCTTACCTGCCGGAACGCCTGTTAAAAGTTCAATACCGTCATCTACCGTGTCAATAGCGTAAATATGGAATTGCCCGTTTTCCACGGCTTCCACCACCTCTTCGCGCAGCATAAGATTGACAACATTTGTACGCGGAATAATCACGCCTTGCTTGCCGGTCAGTCCGTTGTATTTGCAGACCTCAAAGAAGCCTTCAATCTTTTCGTTTACGCCGCCGATAGGCTGGATTTCGCCGAATTGATTAATAGAACCGGTAACGGCCAGAGACTGCTTAATCGGCAGATTGGCAATCGCCGACAGCATGCAGTAATATTCGGTCGAAGAGGCCGAGTCGCCGTCCACGCCGCCGTAAGATTGTTCAAAAACGATGGAAGCGGAAAGGGATAGCGGAGAATGTTTGGCAAAACGGTTAGAAATTAACGCCTGTAAAATCAACACACCCTTGGAGTGTATCGGTCCGCTCATCTCAACTTCACGCTCTATATTAATAAACTCGCCGCGCCCCAAACGTACCTGCGTGGTAATGCGCGCCGGTTTGCCGAAAGAATTGCGCGTGAAATTGTAAACGACAAGCCCGTTAATCTGCCCGACACGTTCGCCTTTGACATCCATGAGGATTGTTCCCTTGTCAATTTGTTCCAGCATAGCGCGGTTAATACGGTCGGCACGGTAAATCTGTGATTTAATTGCTTGTTCAATATGGTTTTTACCGATTTGGCTGGCTTTTGACTTGCGTGCCCAATAATCAGCTTCTTTCAATAAATCGCCGATAGACGCGACGTGCGCGGTGAGCTTTTCGGTATCGTCTGCCAGACGGGATGAATATTCAATAATCTTTGCTACGGCTTGTTTGTTCAGCGAGCGCAAATTTTTCTTTTTGGAAAGCGAGCCGATCAGCTTTGCATATTCAATTTCGTTTTCGTCAGTACGGTCAATAACACCACCGAAATCAGCTTCAACTTTAAAGTAATCCGTAAAGTCAGGATCGCGCTCGCTCAGCAATTCATAAAGTTCTGCATCGCCGGTCATCACAACCTTGACATCCAATGGTATCGGTTGCGGGTCAAGCGAAATTGTCGCAAAGCTCGTATCTTCGCTCGGCGCCTCAATTTTAATTTCTTTGGAAGCCAGAGCACGCTTTAATGAATCCCAAGAATACGGTTGCAATAAAAGCTTGCGTGCGTCAATAAGTAAAAAACCGCCGTTCGCGCGATGTAATGCGCCGCCTTTTATTAAGGAAAAATCGGTAACTAATGCGCCGAACTGTTGTATGCGTTCAACTTTTCCGACCAGATTTCCCTGTGTCGGGTGGTCTAAAAGGATAATCGGGGCACCGCTGTCCGGAACATTTTTAACAACAACATTGACCTTAAATTTGCCGAAACGGTCTTCCTCCTGTTGTCCTTTCAACTGGCTTAAAAGTCCGGCCATCGGTTCATCTTCCGTCTGCGGTTTGCTGTCTTGGTCGTAGTTCGGCACATAAGTTGTAATGTTTTCCAAAATGTAATTCTGCACCGTTTTCAAATATTCGGCCGTTTTTTTATTTCCTTTATAGTTTTTCTTAATCTCATCCAAAGGTTTTTTAATAGCGTCTTTGACGAGTTTTTCCTGTAACTTTTTTATCTCCTCGGATTGTTTTTCTTCCCACTGCGGCGCATTGTCCTGATGAATGGCAATCTCTTCCTGCATGGCATTCAAGTCGGCCATAATCTCGTCTTTTTCTTCATCAGACAAAGCGTCAAATACATCCGGGCTGATAATCTCGCCGTTTTTCATCGGCGCTACCACAACGCCCATCGGCATATGCAGAAGCGATACTTTTTTGCCTTTGGCTTTTTTTTGCAATACTTTGATGTAGTCGTTGCGCTTTTCCTGATATTTATCGCGTATGGATTTCAGTTGTTCTTCATAAAGTTCATTTTTAACAACTTCAGGTAAGTCAAATTCAACAAAAGCGGCAAATTCGTCCATGGCTTTGGCAAAACCTGCGGCTTCTCCGGCCGGAAAGTTAAGCGCGGTCGGCTTATGCGGCTCATCAAAATTGTAAACATAGGCCCAATCGTCCGGCGTTTTGCGCTCTTTGCCTTCTTTTTCCAATATTCTTTTGACCAGGCTGGTTTTTCCGGTTCCTTCCGGCCCTAAACAAAACAAATTATATCCGCGCGATTTGATGTTGATGCCCAACTCTACGGCACTGATGGCTCTGTCCTGCCCCAAAGCGGAGAGGCGTTCTTCCAAATCCGCCGTGGTCGTGAACTCAAATTTGGACGCGTCACATTTGCGATAAAGTTGTTCGGAAGTCAATTTTGTAATAGCCATTGTAAAAAACATCCCCTATATATAATTAGAACTTATCTTGCCCGCATTATAAATATTAAAAAACTAACATAGAGTAAAGATTTTGGAAGATTTGGTATTTAACCGGCTGTTTTTTGCCGTTTTGGCAATCAGCGTCATTATATTCGCAATATTTAAACTGCGCTTCAAATTGTTGCATAATTGCCGTATCGCGGCTCAAAAAAGTCTTGGTGCGTTTACGGAAAGAGAACTCCCTTTTTATTATTCTTCGTACGCGCTAAAACAAGAGTGCGTGCGCAAATTTTTCCGCCTGAAACCGACGGTGTACGGCGTGTTGTCGCGAGCGGCGATGAAAAACATAAAGCTGGCTGCTCCGCTCATCCGCCGCAAAACGCAAACAGCCGAGCAGCCTTCGGACATTCTTCTTTTGGATGCGCAGGTTTCGCTATTGCTTAATGATCGCGAACGCTTCGGGCATATTATGCAAAATCTTGCATTGGTGCCGTTGTTTGCTCCTCAAAGATTAAAAGCGCAATACCTTTATTTATCAGCACATCACGAAATGTATTTGACCGACATGCTTTCGGCCTCTGAGCATTGTTCATCGGCGCTCCGGCTTTATCAAAAGCTCGGTTTTATGTATGAAGAAGCGGAATGCTTTATGACGCTGATGCATATTTACCGCATCAGCGGTGTGCAGGACGTGGCATTCAGCATGCTTCAGGAAGCGGAAAAACTTTATAAGTGTTTGCACATGGGAGCCAAGCTGGCTGAAGTTCAGGCCTATTTCGGGCTTATAGAGCTGGGGCGTGAGAATTATGCGGTTGCCGCTGCGTATTTGGTTAAAGCGGCGGAAATTGCCCGAAATTATAATTTAACCGATACCCGTATATCGGTTTATAATTGGCTGGGGTTAGCGAAATATCTCAGCGGTAAACCTGCGCGGGCGAAATATTATTTTCAAAAAGTCTGGACAGTGCAAGCAACGGATGAGGCGAGAGCTTTTGCAACGGAAATGCTGGCACGCATTTATAAAGACGAGGGGCGTTATAAACAAGCACTTCGCTTTGCGGAAAGGGCGCTGGCGGCAAATCGTCGGGCGGGGAATTCAGCGGGAATCTTTGAAAGTCTTTATTTGAAAGCCGAAATTCTTTATGTGCGGCAAGAATTTGCCGAAAGCAAGAAAATCTTAACCGAACTTATCCGGCGCAAATCCCCGCCATCCTCCATATATTATCCGGCCAATGCCTACACGCTGCTCGGAGTTATAAACCTGCGAGAAGAAAATTTGGATATTGCCGAAACCTTATTCAAGCAGGCAGCAGATTTGGAACACGGGCATAATCGCCTTAAAGGCGCAGCGATAGACTTTAATAATCTTGCCGAATTGGCACGAATGAAAAATATGCCCGAAGAGGCTGAAAGATATCTTAACCAGGCTGTTGAATATGCCGAAAAGGTTAATGACGAAAAATTAAAAGCCTATCTTTTATCCAAACGCATATAACAGTTAAGACTGATTGTTATCGCTTGATTAATGATTACATTATTTCTATCTCGCAGAACTTTGTTTAAAAAGATAAGAGAAAGGAATGTAGACAATGTCAAATTTTTTATTTGTCGTTTTAATGCATTTAATTCCTCTGGCACTGTTAGCAATCCCTTTTTTGTTGCTTTTTGACGTTACACTCAAAAGTCGCCGCCAAACAACGCATTCTGCACCGTTAAATAAGGACGAGCCGAATATGGAGGAATTGGAAAAGAAACTGAAAAAGCTTTTGGAAAACAACCAAATGTCGGATAAAATAAATGCCTTGCAGCAGGAGCTGCAGACGTCAAGAAGCAATACGGTTGCCGCATATATCAAACTCAATAAGGAAGACTTAAAAGGGTACCATTTGTTCCAAATTGTTTTTTCACTGATAAAAAATAATGCCGAAGACCGCAAAATCATTAAAATTTTGCGTCATTATCTGCCGTCATGCGCCACAACGCATCTCTATGCCATTCTGCATTCGTTTAAAATATTTCTTAATATAAGCGCTGCAGACGGCGTGCAAAAGGAGCTGTTGAATGACCTCAACCATAACCGCGTGCGCACAACGTTATTATATTTGGAACGCAAATTGAACCAAACCTTAAACCAAGTTCCGAATGTGCCGCCGGCAATGCAACAGATGATAATAGATAAAGCGGTGGTATACGGTTTGGTATTTGCCTCTTTTTGCGAATTTTATGACAACGAAGCAACAGAAAAAATTTTGCGCTTGTCGCATATGTTATCGCCGGAACTCTTTAAATATTGGCATACGGTGCCGACGAATGGCAAAGAAGAATATGTTATCAAAAACAGCTTGCAGGCATATGGCGAACAGGCTCGTTTGAATTAGATTTTTTGATATTTTCGCTTTTTTGTAAATTTATCTTGTTTTTGTCTAAAAAGTATGCTATTCTTCTTTTGCTTATAACAAGAAATTATGTAAAACAAATTAATATCTCCACAATTATGTCATACAAAATCTATGTCAGCTTTGTCATTGGGACAACCGAAGCTGTCAGACTGGAATGCCGCAGCGGCGACAATTACGCGGAAAAAGAAATCTTCTGCGTGGATAACCGTTATTATTTCTTTTATATCATGAACCGCAATGCCGATACCAAGACCAAGACCGTATCTCTGCGTGAGATTGATAAAAAAGAATATCTGGCAAGAAAGGCTGAAATCATGTCAGCTTGTCCGGACAAATCGACGCGAAACTGGACAGACGGAACCAACGCTTACGCTTTAAAAATCTTTCGCAACGGCGTCTGGAAACGTATCCTGCCCTCCAATCAATGCATCTTCACTTCCGAAACCTCGCCCTTAAAAGACATCTGTGAGGCTATCGTCGCGCAAGAGACTATGGAACGGGAAAAGGAAGAGGCCTTAAACAGCCTGGCGAAGAAAGATTATGCTCAAAAGTGCAACAGTTTAAGCCGTATGTATGGCGTGAGCTTCGTCAATGTTCTGCGGCTTGGACACGATCCGGAAAAACTGCGGTGTTTCCACGCCAGCTATAAACAAGCTTTGGCCAAAGTAAAAGTGCTGCCGCTCAGAACCTTACGTCGGTACTACGAGTTGTTGCGCACCGGCAGGGTAAACTGTCGAAGCGCTCTGGATGAACTGGGAGTGCGGTACTTTGATGCCGATGTCAACATCATGGACCTTTCGGAACTGCTCAGCTCTATCCACGACAGGCTGAACGCTTATGCTGAAGAAAGCTTGCAGCAAGCTATCGCAACAGGAGTTGCCAAGAACTTTGAACAGCGAAAAGAAGTTTATGACAAGCTCTGTCAAACCAACCGTCAAATCAAACGCCAAGCGCTTGCAGAATTGGGAATAGATCTGGAAGCTATAGAATTTAAACGCTATCCGATCCATTTACTCAAACAAAAATTAGCTGCCTCACTGGGCATAGACTTACATGTCGGCTGACCCTCTCTTCTCCCCTGATATACATATATCAGGGGAGTTTTTTAGTCTTGTTTTGCTATCAATTCTTTCAGCTCATAAAGCTTGCTCAGAGCCTCTCTCGGTGATAAGTTGTCTACATCGAGTGCGGCTAATTCTTTTTCTGTCGGGCTGAATTCGGGCGCGGCCTTTTCTTCCTGCCGTACGGCTTCTTTCAAAGCGCTGAACAGCGGCAAATCATCTTCCACCGCAGAAAAAATTTTATGCTGCTTTTCTTCTTCCAATGTGGTTAAAACCTGTTCTGCGCGTTTAACCGTCAGGGTAGGGAGCCCTGCAAGCCTTGCCACATGGATGCCGTAAGAACGGTCAGCCGCGCCTTCCGCCACTTCATGCAGCAACACAATATCGCCGTTAAATTCTTTAATTTTCATGCAGTGCAGGCTAAGCCCATCCAGACGTCCGTACAACTTGGTCAACTCATGGTAATGGGTCGCGAATATGGTGCGGCATTTGTTTATCTCGGCCAGTTGCTCAACAACTGCCCAGGCAATGGAAAGTCCGTCAAAAGTTGCCGTCCCGCGTCCTATTTCATCTAAAATAACAAAAGAACGCTCTCCGGCACGGTTTAATATCGCTGCCGTTTCCACCATTTCCACCATAAAGGTTGAACGCCCTCTGGCCAAGTCATCGCTGGCACCCACCCGCGAAAAGACTTTGTCAATCACGCCGACTTTGGCATGTTTTGCCGGGACAAACGAACCCGTCTGCGCTAAAATGGCAATCAGTGCATTTTGCCGCAGAAACGTGGACTTACCCGCCATGTTCGGCCCCGTTAAAAGCCAGATACGGTCTGTCGCGTAGTTTAATATGCAATTATTGCCGACAAAACGACCGCTTCCTTCACGTTTGATGACACTTTCTACAACCGGATGTCTCCCCTCCGTTATTTCAAAATCAAGGCTGTCGTCGACAATCGGGCGGCTGTAATCATTTTCCGCAGCCAATTCTGCCAGCGCGGCCGAAACATCCAGTGTCGCAATTTTTTCCGCAGTAAGGCATATCATGTCTGCCTGTGCCAATACATGGGCAACAAGCTCGTTGTACAAATTCATTTCGGTTTGTTGGGCTTTTTCCAAAGATGAATTGACGACATTTTCAAGTTCGGAAAGTTCTTCCGTGGTAAACCGGACGGCATTGGTGATTGTTTGCCGATGAATAAATTTTTTATTCTCAAACAGCGCGCCGGCTGATTTTGCAGGAACTTCCACAAAATAGCCGATTATTGAATTATTCTTGATTTTAAGGTTTTGGACATTTGTTTCGCGGGCATACGTTTCAACCAAACTTATGCATTTCTTATCACTTGTGTCCCGGATATCGCGTAAACAATCCAGATGCGGGCAGGCTCCGCGTTTAATAAAACCGCCGTTTCGTGCCAATAGCGGCAAATCGTCTCTGTCGTCCAAAAGCTGACCGCTGATTTCTGTTTCTAAAACCGAATGGTCAAAAAAGGTTTCAGCCAGTTTATGCAAAGCAGCCGGAGCTTCGGAATATATGCTGTCTGGCTGAAATTTTGCAAAATGCAATACGGCTTCCTGAATAACGGGAACAAGGCGCATGGCCCCGGCCAAATCATATAAATCTCTGGGGCCTCCTCTGTTCATGCTTAATCGTTGGACTGCCCGTTTCATATCCGGACATTTGCGCAAAATCTGCCTCAGCCGTTGCCGGCAGGAAGGATTATCCAAAAAGAATGACACGGCATCAAGGCGTTCGTTGATTTTTTCAGGGTTTGTCAGCGGTGCGGCCAAACGTTCGGCAAGCATGCGCCCGCCGGCACCGGTAACCGTTTTATCAATAACTTTCAAAAGGCTGACGCTGCCCGAACTGTTGGGCGCTAAAAGTTCCAGGCTGCGGCGTGTTGCCGCATCAATCTCCAAAATCTCATTGTTTTTAAGTTGCTTGGGCATTTCCAGTCTGGGAAGATTTCCCTTTTGCGTATTTTGTATATATTCCAATAATACGCCGGATGCAATCAACTCTTCCTTGGTAAAGTCGCCGAATGAATCCATTGTCTCAATTCTGTATGCGTTGCAGAGCGTATTTGCGGCACTGTCAATATTAAATAAGGCTCTGGGGCGCGGAGAAAGTTTTTCTTTGTACTCGTTTAAAATGGAATAAAAATCCGGCAGTCCCAAAAGTCTGTCTTCAATAAGCACTTCAACCGGTGTCAGCCGTGCCAGCGAAGTAGAAAGGACAATCTGTGCCGGAACTTTGTCAATTTGCTGCTGTTCGATAAAAAAAGCACCGGTGGATATATCTATCCACGCAATACTGATTATACGGGCACGTATATAAACACAGGCAATGTAATTACTGCGTTTGGCATCCAAAAGATTCTCTTCGGTAATTGTTCCCGGGGTGACAACCCGTATGACATCTCTGTTGACAATCGCCGCAGAGCCCCGTTCCTGTTTTGCTTTTTTAGGGTCTTCGATTTGTTCGCAGATTGCAACCTTGAAACCCATTTTAATCAAACGAGCCAGATAAAGATCATAGGCGTGAAAAGGAACGCCGCACATCGGAATTTCTTTGCCTTCGGTTTTGCTGCGGCTGGTCAATGTCAGTCCCAGCGCGTCGGAAGCTGTAACGGCATCCTCGAAAAACAGCTCATAAAAATCCCCCATACGGTAAAAAAGCAGACAGTCCGGATATTTTTCCTTGATTTCAATATATTGTTTCATTGCCGGAGTTGCTTTTGCATAATCCATTTCTTGAAGAGAAGCCTTCGTCTTTTTGCCGTTCTTTTCCGGATTCGCGGCAGTACTGATATCGTCCATTGCATTCCTCAAAATTAACCAATTCTAAACTTCGTTAAACTATACTTCTTTTATCTGTTTTAGTCCATGACAATTTGAGAGATATACCAATGGCAAATCAAAATAAAGAATTTCTGGGTATTGATAAAAACTCGGGTTTTTCTCTGCGTGTGCTCATCCTTTCTGTTCCGGCCGGGCTGATATTTTTAATGCTTGGTTTGCTGGATATTCTGCCGCCGCTGTTGGCTTCTTTTTCCTACATCTGCATTTTGTTTTTTAATACGGTCTTTTTAATGCCGATGTCCACGGAGATTTTGCAGATTAAAAAATATATTCAGGATTTGGCATCCGGCAGCTCCGAAAGCGAACTTTTAAAAAAGATGACCGAAAAAGAAACCAGAGACCTGACCGAAGCTGTTAATTCCATGCATAAATTCTGGGTGGATAAAACCGAAATGCTTCAAAACAGAACGCTGTCTGACGCAGCGGTTCTGGATACACTGCCGGATCCTCTGCTGATGGTAAATAAATCAGGGATAGTCATCGGCGCCAATCTTGCCGCGCGTAATTTGTTTCAAACCGATTTGAATAATAAAAATTTTCCTGATTTTGTGGAAGAAGAAAAACTCAAAGAAGCGCTGAAAAAAGTTTTGGAACAAAAAGCCCGTCATGTCGATTTGAGCATTTGTCTGCAAAATCTCAAAAATAAACCGAAATTTTATATCCGCATTTCAACGCTTCCGTGGTTCGCCAAAGGTGATGTCGTTGCTGTTCTCTCATTTTATGATATAAACAAAGCTCTGAAATTGGAGCAAATGCAGCAGGATTTTGTGGCAAATGCCAGCCATGAGCTGCGCACGCCGCTTTCCATTATTGCCGGATTTATTGAAACCTTGCAGACCACGGCAAAAGACGATGAAAAGGCAAGGGAAAAATTTTTGCGAGTCATGTCCGAGCAGGCATCATATATGTCTGCTTTGGTGGAAAACCTGCTGTCGTTGTCAAAAGTTGAGATGAGCGTTAATACGCTGCCCGCGGGAAAGGTTAATATCAATGCTCTTATCCGTGAAATTAAAAATGCCCTTGAATTGAAAATCAAAGAAAACCGCCTGACGTTTGAGACGCATTTTGCCCGCCTGCCGCAGTTTACGGCCGATGAAGCGCAGGTAACACAGGTCTTGCAGAATTTGCTGGATAATGCGGTAAAATATGCCCTGCCGGAAACAACAGTCAGCGTCACCACGGTTAAAGCGCCGTCAATTCCGCCGCATCGTTATTATGACGTTGCGGAAGGGGAGGCGGTAGCAATCAGCATTGTCAATCAGGGGGTAACCATAGCTCCGGAAGATTTGGAGCGCCTGACCGAGCGCTTTTACCGCTTGCAGGAGCATAAAAACAAAAACATCAAAGGAACCGGTCTGGGGTTGTCTATTGCCGCACAGATTGTCAAACGCCATAAAGGTAATCTGCTCATAACTTCCGAACACGGCACCACCACGTTTACCGTATATCTCCCCTTGTGTTTGAATACTGAAAAATGATAATAGGGCCACAGCCCGGGTTGAATTTTTTGTTGCAATAACCTGAAATTTGTGCTATACTAATCATGTTATTAAGCGTCATGTCTATTATTATCAGACAGGTAATCAACCGAAAACTCGGAGGTTGTGACGCTATGTTTAATTAAAAGAGCTGTAAAAGGAGTGCAGCTCAGAAAAATAAAACAAGTCCATATGAACACCATGGATTTTACGCGTCGCAGCGTCATCTGCACGCAAACAGGTACGGGATACTACTTCCCCAACGCCGATAAGCTGGAAATCGGTAAGGAATACACCCTCGTTTGGGTAAATATTTATGCCGACAGGTGCAATGTCTTCCTCAAAGAATTCCCCGAGGATGAATTCAACAGCATCTGCTTCAAGGAAGTGGAAGGCTACCAACCTCCCGAGAACGAACCCGATGTCTATGAGGTCATGAAGCTTAACAAGCTTGACGGCTTCAGCGCCCCCGAATGCCGGAAGGCTCCATACGCAAGGCTGCAAGCCTACATGGAGAAGAAAGGATGCCCTTTAAAAATGATTTTCGAGGGCAAAGAGCTCCCCAAGCTCAGCATCCTCGACGGCTTGTTCATCATCAATCTCGCCGACTTCAAAAGCGAGATAGACAATCTCTCAGTAAACGAGATGTTTGTCATCGGCAGAAACAATTCTGTCGTAAAGGTGAACAAAAAGCTCGACGACCCTCGCGTTTCGCGCGTTCAGGCCTACGTGGTGAAAAACCGCTTCGAAGAGACCTATGAGGTGTATGATGTGTCGCTAAACGGCACAGCTATCGCAGAGCCCGACGCAGTCGAAACCGAAGGCTAAGGTTGAAGCCTGAAAACAAAAAACAGCTGCTTGTGAAAGCAGTTGTTTTTTTTGTTATAAATATCTCTGAATTATCTGAACCGCTTAACGCCGTTGGCAATCCGCATCAGCGCAAACGAAACTGTCTCTTCCGCCGGAATGTCAGTTGTTTTGCACTCTCTCTCCGTTTGATACAACAGAGACAAGGCGCTTAAAATCCTGCTTCGGTTCCATAGTCTCAGCTGGTTCAAAAAAGCGTTTTTTCTGAAAAACATCAGCGGCGGACGCAGTCCGAAAACAACCTTGTCGGCAGTTTCGCCTTTTTCCATCTTCACTGCGCAGTCCAGCAGTTTCATAAAATGATAGCTGACCGTGCGTACGATAGAAACCGGATTTTCCCCTTCGAATATCAGCCGGCTGTAAGACGCCGCGGCTTTGTCCGCCATACCCTGTGCCACAAAATAGCATAAATCTTCCTGCGATGATGCCGATGTGTCACTGATGACGGTTGTGATGTCATTCATGCTGATGTTCTTTTCCGCTCCCATATAGGTCACGAGTTTTTCCAATTCGTTGGCGCTGATTTTGCGGTCATTGGAAAGCCGTGAGCAGAGCAGTTGAAACGCTGCATTGTCTATGGTATATCCGTGTTGCGAGATAAATTTGGAAGCAAATGCCGAGATGTCCTCGTCTCTGTCGTCATAGCAGCCGATACCGTACATATACGATTCGTCTTTGGCCATAACCGCCAGCGAGTCTTTTGTTTTAAGCGAAGAAGACGTAATGACCAAAAGTGTATCGGATTTACTGGAGTCCAGCATTTCCCGCAAAGATTTGGTCAGCAAATTCGTTGCTTCTTTAATAACGACGACGCGTCGCCCGCCCATTAACGACTGCGCATTAAATTCGGCATAAAGCGCACCGATGTCAGTCGAAACGTCCGCCATATCCAGATAACTGACATGAAAAGCGTCATATATATCGGGCGATACCGCTTTGATAAACTGTTGCGAAAGCGTCGAAATCATGCCTTCGTTACTGCCGTAAATCACCACGCCCCGAATGTTGGCAGGCAACGATTTGACAAGGTTGTCAACCTGTTCCGGCTTAATATTCATCCGGATTGCCCCGCTTGGTTTGTAGCGAATGGAAATAAGCTCCAAGCCTCAGAGAAATATCATTGGCGATAATTTTAGCAGCATTCTTTTCCTGCTTCTTTTGTGCAAATGTCGTGGAATACGGGTCGCGCAGAATATCATAACCGAGATAAGCAACGCTGTTACCGGTTACCAAAGTATTGTGCTCTTGGTTTTTCAAGGTGTAATACACTGTATAAATAACCTTCTTTCGCGTTGCGGTAATGTCATTGCGCAGCGCTTGGTCGATTTGTTGCTTTTTAATATTCGTGACTTTCAGATAATACTTCGGGTGTTTGGGTTGTCCTTTCGGCGTAAGCTTGTCTAAGAGGTCATTGCGGATAAGCTGGCCGATTCGGTCTTGAATAAGCTCGACCTTAACCTGAGCCATTTCGTCCATAATGCCGGTATCAAATTCGTTATCGTAATACCACTCGCCTGATGTTTTCTTTTCCACGTATAACGGTTCAAATCCGCATCCGGCAAGCAAGAGCGCCAAAAGCGCAGATATGTATTTTTTATTATATAACAATGTTTACAATCCTATTCGGTACAACAATGATTTTCTTTGCTTCAACCACGGCAAGCTGCTTGGCAACGTTTTCCAATGACTTGGCGGCCTCAATGACCTTTTCCTTATCCATGTCACGCTCAACCTCAATCGTTCCGCGCATTTTACCGTTAATCTGCACGGCAACCGTAACAGTATTGTCAACAGCCAGTTCCGGATTTCCCTTCGGCCAGCTTTCGTTGACAATAAGCGTCGTCTTGCCCAAACGTGCCCACATTTCTTCTGCCAAGTGCGGCGCAAACGGCGATACCAGTTTGAGCAGCGTTACATACAGCTCTTCGGGAATCTCCGGTCTGGATGCCAGATAGTTCACATAGGTCATCAGCGATGAAACCGCGGTATTGAACTTCATTTGGTCAATACGCTCGCTGACTTCCAGAATGCACTTATGCATAACCTGCAAATCTTTTCCCGTCGGTGCTACTGCCGTAATCCGTCCGAACAGTGAGAAAATTTTATTCACGAAACGGTAAACGCCGTTCAGGCTTTCGTCAGACCACATGGCCACCTGATCAAACGGACCGATAAACATCTCGTACATTCTGAAAGCGTCCGCGCCGTAAGCGTCAATCACTTCGTCGGGGTTAATGACATTGCCGCGCGATTTTGACATTTTCTCGCCGTTTTCAGCCAAAATCATACCGTGCGATGTGCGTTTGTTATACGGTTCCGGTGTCGGTACACAACCGCAGTCATATAAAAACTTGTGCCAAAAACGCGAATACAGCAGGTGCAGCGTCGTATGTTCCATGCCGCCGTTGTACCAATCAACGTTCATCCAGTAGTCAAGCGCTTCCTTAGAGGCAAACTCTTTGTCATTATGCGGGTCGCAATACCTTAAAAAGTACCATGAAGACCCTGCCCAGTTCGGCATAACGTCCGTTTCGCGCCGTGCGTGTCCGCCGCATTTCGGGCATGTCGTGTTGACCCAGTCCGTCGCTTTGGCAAGCGGCGAGTCGCCTTCGTCATTGGGCAGAAAATCCGAAATTTCCGGCAGGGTTAACGGCAGTTCGCTTTCCGGTATCGGCTGCCAGCCGCAATGCTCGCAGTAAACCATCGGAATAGGTTCGCCCCAATAGCGCTGGCGCGAGAAGACCCAGTCGCGCAGTTTGAAGTTTATTTTTGCTTCGCCGAACCCGTGTTCTTTCGCAAAGTTTATAGCGGCTTTAATGCCGTCTTCTTTGCCCATGCCGTTTAAGAAATCGGAGTTAATATGCGCGCCGTCTTCTTCAAAAGCTTTTTCCGTGATATCGCCGCCTTCCAATACCTGAATGATCGGCTGGTTAAAAGCTTTTGCAAAATCATAATCGCGCTGGTCATGCGCCGGAACCGCCATAATCGCTCCCGTGCCGTAACCGGTCAAAACATAGTCTGAGATAAATATCGGAATAAGCTTGCCGTTAAACGGGTTTTTCGCTTTAATGCCTTTTAATTCAACACCGGTTTTGGAGTCATTTGCCGTACGCTGTAAGTCGGATTTTTTCGCTGTTTCCGCAACATAGTTTTTAATATCGGCAATATTGGAAAATTCTTTTTCAAATTCTTTAACATAAGCATGTTCCGGCGCCATAACCATATAGGTTACGCCGAAAGCCGTGTCGGGACGTGTGGTGAAAACGCGCAGTTTTTTTCCTGAGGAATTCCCCTCATTGTCGGTGATTTCAAAATCCAGCTCCGCGCCTTCCGAACGCCCGATCCAGTTGATTTGCTGTGATTTGACCCGGTCAATAAAATCAACGTCTTTTAAGTCGTCAATCAGCCTGTCCGCATATTTGGTAATGGCAATCATCCATTGCTCTTTATCTTTGCGAACAACTTGGGCGCCGCAGCGCTCACAGCAACCGTTGACAACTTCTTCGTTTGCCAGCCCGACTTTGCAAGAAGGACACCAGTTAATCGCGATTTTGGATTTGTATGCCAGTCCTTTTTCAAAGAATTTCAAAAACATCCACTGCGTCCATTTGTAATATTCCGGATCGCAGGTGTTAAAACATCTGTCCCAGTCAAACGACAGCCCGATGGATTTTAACTGGCGGGTAAAGTTTTCAATATTTGCCTTGGTGGAAACTGCGGGATGAATGCCGGTTTTGACCGCATAGTTTTCCGCCGGCAGCCCGAATGCGTCAAACCCCATCGGATACAAAACATTAAAGCCTTCCATGCGCTTTTTGCGGGCAATAACATCCAATGCCGTATAAGACCGCGGATGCCCGACATGCAATCCTGCGCCGGACGGGTAGGGGAACTCAACCAATGCGTAAAACTTTTCTTTTTCAGGATTAATATCGACTTTATAAGCCTTTTCATCATCCCAAATGTTCTGCCACTTATTTTCTACGGCTTTGAAGTTATATCTTTCTTCAAGTTCCCAGTCTTTCTTCCATTCTTCAAATGTGCTTTTCCCGTTATATCTGGCATTTACAGACATTTTCGTATCCTTTTTTCTAAATTTTTATCATATCAAGCTGTTGCTAAATTAGCATAATGAAAAAAAAATACAATGCATTTTTCTGTTTTTCAGTATATTTGCGTATCTGGTGCAAAAGAAAAGAGATAATTAAATTGCCGTACGGTTTGCAAACTGCGCTTCATTTGCCCTGACGGTGTCGTCGAATTTATCCAAAAACCAGTTAATGTCTTCGTCTTCGTCCTTAATCATCTGGTAAAAGCGCTTGCGATATTCAATGACCATGCTGACGTCGGATATTTCCACGTCTACGGCCTGAATCCTGTCATTTCCGCCCCTTATCAGCTTAAATTTGACCGGAATCTTTTTAATTTCGACATTTTTAAGCAACTGTCCCGGATCTACGGTACAGGTTACGGTCGTAAATTTGGCATGCTCTGTTACATCATTAATGGAAAAATTGATAGAACCGTCATTCAGTACCAGATTAAAACGCTTATAGACGCTCAAAGCATAGCGGCGGAACAGGTCGCTGTAACGCTTTCTCTGTTCTGTGTTCATGCGCTTGCCGTATTTGCCGATAACGAATTTTGAGATATAATCAAGGTTAACGTCTTCCGACATCATCTTATCCAATTTGGCATATTTGGTAATCGGGTCAGTTTCCGAAAGGGTTAACAAAAGTTCCTGCCCTTTGTCATTAGCCCAGATTCTCGCCTCGGAACTGCTGATTGCCACAGGTGCTGCTGCGGCCGGGGAGGCAAAAAGCCATAAGGCAAAGAATATTTTTCCGATAGTTTTAAGCATGACATATCCTTGATAATTCCAATACAAAGAGCATAACAAAAAAACATTAAAAAAACATGAATTATTTTAAAACGGCTAAATACTCAAACGGTGTTTTTTCATATAAACCGTTTATCAAACCGGGAATAAATGTTTGTGTATATCTGTGCTCGCCGTATGTTCTTAACGCTTTCAAATCGATATAATTGCGGGTATAAATAAATTTAGGGCGGTATTGTAAAACCAACGTGTTAATGTCGACATTGTCAATGCCGTATTCCTGCTTCATCACCGGCAACAGCATATCCAGCCCGAACCAGTAATAGCTGACATCTTTTCTGTATATATTAAAGTTTTTGTCATAACCGTTCATGAGGTAATCAGCGGCTGATGAGTTTCGGTGAACATAATCCGCCAACAGATAATGTTTATAACTGTTATATTTTTCCGTGCTTGCATCAATCCTGTTAAATAAACTGCCCAGATAGAGGAATAAGCCGGCAATAAAGAGTGCGCTGAGTAGTTTCCTTTTCGGCATGAGGTATTCTGCCCAAACCGATATAACCGCTGCGGAAAGATATGTCAAAAGCGTATAATAATTCGGGTGCGGCGCAAAATACAACGCACGCATAAGAAATTCGCAGATATATAAAATAGAAAAAATTTTGAAATATAAATTTCCTTTTTTATAAAAATATAAAGCCGTCAAAAAGGCAAAAGCATAAATGCTTAACCAAATGTGCGTATACCAGAAAGACCCTCTGTCAAAATAGTATACCAATGCTTGATTGAATCTGAAATTTAATTCAAAATATTCTATCAAAGCACCTTTATGATAAAAATACCCTATAAAGGCAAACAAAATGCCGACGGCAGGCAGGGCGGCGGCAGTCACAGCTTTAAGCCTGATTCTCTTTTTGGCGATAAGCCAAAGCAAAATAACTTCAACAACCAACAATAAAAGTGAAATCTTCTGCAGAAACAAAAAAGAAAAAGTAAAACCCGAAAAAGAATATATAAGGTACCTCAAAAAGGGCGTTCGCAGATAACAGTAAAGGTAATATATACCGATGATAAAACACAGATTCATAAAATTATCAGGGCGGAACTGGTAAGCATTGTATAATGTAATGATGTTTCCCAATGACAGGGCAGCGGCGAGCCATGCGCTTTTTTTATCGCCGAAAAATAAAACAATACGGTAAATATACCAAACGGACAGCAAGGAAACGGCAAGGCTGATACCGCGCATAACATAAAATATAACCGCGTTATCATAAAACAGGTTGACCGGCAGGGCACTCAAATACCACAGCAGCGGGTGGTGGTGTTCAAAAAAATCTTTATACGGAACCTGGCCGATACTGACAAGCCATGACGCATGCAAATGCTCAAACTCATCTACAATCTGAAACCCCGAAAAACAAAAAGCATATAAAATAATACACATTGCGGCAGCTGAAAAAATTTTTAAGCAACGGATAAATGCATCCGGCGTAAAATCTTTCAGCTGCTGTTCAATGTATTTGTATATCATTTAATTAGTCTTTTTTTCTTCATGATAATCGGAGTCGGTATTGACTGACCAGATTTCTTCCCGGTCATTGCAGTCTCCGACAATGCAGTCCACGGCTTTAATGGCGGCTAATGTTGAGTGGTCCATATTGTTATAGCGGTGCATGCCGTTTCTGCCCACTAAATAAAGGTTTGGAAATTCATTAACAAAGTTCTTGATTTTCTTAAATTTATTATAAGTGCCGAAATATGCCGGATAAGCCTTTTTAACCCGGTGCGTATAAGCGTCAAGCACATCTTTCTTGTCAAATATGCCGATTTTATCCGCCTCGTTAACGGCAAAGTCAATAAACGTCTTGTCGTCGTCAGTCCAGATGTGATCCTGCTCGTTGCAAAAATATTCCAAACCTATCCAGACTTTGTTTTCAAAATCGTCCACGAGATACGGGCTCCAGTTGTTGAAAACCTGAATGCGACCGAGCTTGACTTCACGTTCCTGCACATAAATCCATGTATCCGGCACGATGTTATTGACTGTCTTAATCGCGGTGGTATTTTTAAGCTTCAGTTTATCCAGCAAAACCCCGACCACTCTGAAATCGCGGTACATTAAGCCGCTTGCCACCTTTTGCACTGACATCGGGACATAATTCATAGACTCAATCAAGTCTTTAACCGGCATAGTCGAAATAAAAATATCTCCTTCATAAAAGGTTTTATTACCATCTTTATCTGTTGTTTCAACCGAGGCAATACGGTAATTTTTTCTGTAAACTTTGGTAACCTTCTGACCCAAGATAATTTTACCGCCTTTTTTCTTTACTTCATCGGCAACGCTTTGCCATAAATGCCCCGGACCGTATTTCGGGTAAAAGAAATTTTCAATAAAGCTGGTTTCAACCGCTCCGCCTTTTTTGCCGGTCAGGTTCTGCGCCATTTGCTTTAATACCTTCATGATTGAAATGCCTTTAATCCGCTGTGCGCCCCATTCCGCGGAAATCTTGGAGCAGTCAATGCCCCAAAGCTTCTCCGTATAGTCTTTGAAAAAGGTGCGATACAATTCTTTGCCGAAACGGTTAATCATAAAATCCTGCAAAGACTTTTCGTTCTTAATCGGGAATGCCAGTGCTTTCATATATGAACAGCCGATTTTAAACATCCTCCAGAGGCCGAGTCCTCTAATCGTATCCATATTTAAGCTGACCGGATAGCTGAAAAATGTTTTGAGGTAATAAATGCGTGAGAGCCTGTTTCTTCTGAGCATGACCTTGTCGGTTTTTTCAGGGTCAGGCGCCTTTTTAAGTGTCGATAATTCAACATCCCTGTTTAACAATATGTCATCTTTTGAAGGTTTTCCCTGTAGCGGCAGAATATCCAGCCACCAGTTCATTACCCTGTCTGATTTAGAGAAGAAGCGGTGCCCGCCCATGTCGATCTTGTTGTTTTTATAATCAAGGGTAGCGCTGATACCTCCGACGAAATTATTTTCTTCCAGAATAATCGGTTCAATGTCCGAACGCATCAAAAGCTCATATGCCGCCGTCAGCCCCGCGGGACCCGCGCCGATGATAATAGCAGTTTTTTTCATAAATTCCTCCCGAAGCATCATAATTAAAATATATCTACCTTTATCCGATATTTAAATATTTTGCAACGGTAAGAAAGCTGTTGTTAATTAAAATCAGTTTCAGCTGTTGCGGCTTTCGCCTGCCATCGGAGATTTAAAAAAGCGTGCAAATTTTTTAAGGTCGCCCTTGCCTCGCCGCGAAACAATATCATTTGTAACAAGCCCTTGTTTAATAAGCTTTTGCCGTAAAGCGCAGGCGCAGCGTTTGATTGTATCGTCAACCCGTTTGGCGTCTTCCCAGCCTTTAACTTTGTGCTGCATAGCCCGCAGAATTTTCATAACCGACGCCGTGCGAACATCGGTGCCGGCCAATTCGTTGGCGACATTAGGGTATGAATAAACAAGGGACAACGGCAGCAAAGGTTTGAACCTGTCAGGATATTCTCCGAGCTTTGAATCAAACCGCCCGCCGGCATAAACGCGGTAAGGATGTGCCAAACAATTCCCGATAATAATATCCTGTGCGATACCGTCCAGATTGTCATATGACAAATATCTGTCTTTTTCTTTCTTGGCAACGGGAACATCGGGGATGAGGAAATTGGTTCCGGCAACACTCCCCTCTTGTTCCAGGCGTTGAAAACCGAAAGCAAATTCAGACGCAATCCTGCGCTGGTATGCGGGGTATCCGAACATTACAAAATCGGCGTCTTTGTTTTTATCAAAAAATCTGTTGCGGATTTCTGCCAACAGTTCAATATTATCGGCAGTGGAAATATCTTTCGGCGTTACCAGACATTCCTTGACATATTTTTTATGTACGCCGCAAGCTTTGAAAAAACGTACATACATCTCAACTTCTGACTTTACGTTAAACAGTAGCCTTTTGTCGCTGAAATTTGTATTGCCCTGATTGTCATGCAGCCCTAAGAAAATTAACTTTTTAGGTTTGCCGTGCTTCTTGAAATCATTATACCACGCTTCAACGGCAGCCGCGCCCGAGCCGGGATGGCCTGAAAAGATAACAAATGCGTCAGCGTCTTGCGGAATATCCAAATAGTCAACTCCGCGGATTTCCCGGTCATAACCGTCAAAGCGGATAACTTCTTCTTTTTTGATACGCCCTATATCTTCCGCTTCCAACACTGTTTGTTTTTCTTCTTTCGTCAGAGAAAAGGTAACAATGTCCGTTCTGTTTTTGACATGTTCTTTGGCAATATTAGCCGCCGCTACAATATTAGTATCGGGCTGGGATAGCAGCGATTCGGCATACGCGATGTCTTTCAGATATTGTAAATAGTCTTTTTTATTATAACCACGGGCAACCCATACTTTTTCATAAAAGCCGTAGTCTTTTAATTCGTCATTTAAATAGTCTTGAACAATTTGCTCATAAACTGTCGGCTGATACATGGAATATCCTTTCAAAATTTCCTATTTTTATATTATAACAAAGAATACGCGCACAAGCAAGAAAAAAAGAGGCTTGAATCCAAGCCTCTTTCCGTATTTGCCTCTCGGCTTAGAATAATACTTTCAAGCGCAATCCTGCATCATAGCTGTAATCAACATATTTGCTGCCGGTTCCGTCAAGGAAGTAGGAGCCGTAAACGCCCAGAGCTACGTTTTCTTTGACGTAATAGTCAACAGCGGCGTCTGCCCACCAAATATTGGCGTTTTTGCCGTCGGTCACAAAGTCGTAACGGACGCCCAAATCCAAAGCATATTTGCCGGAATATTTATGAACACCTGCTTTCAAAGACTGTGTCAGTTCTCTGTCGCCTGTGTCAATCTCACTGCCGAGCATATAAGATGCATACGGGGTCAAACCGTCGCCCATATCATAGCCGAGTTTAACTTCGCCGTCCAAACGCTTATACCATTTGTTGGTCGCTTCTTTGCCATAGAAAGACTGCGGTTCAAACGTCATATAGTTAACGGATGCTTGGAACAAAACATTGTCTGCACGGGTGTTATATTTTGCCCCGAGCTGATAAACAAAGTTATGGTCATTGTTATAAGCGCCCTGCGTGTCAAACATATTGGCAAGCGTGCCGTTAATACTGAACGCGTCAGTCAAGCCGTATTCCAGCGTTTCAGCGGCATAATATCCTTCGGCTACACCTGCGTCGTGTTTTAATTTGGTTCTGTAATAACCTGCGTTTGTTGTGGAAACCAGTTCTCCTTCTCCCGGAACATAAAACGGATTGGTTAAGTCGGCAGCCATGGCGTGTGAAGAAAATAATACGGCGGCTGTTGTTAATAACATAGTCTTGTAGTTCATGATAAACTCCTTTATCTCGTTTCAGTATATAACACCTTGTGTTATGATAAAAGTGTATAAGGGAGTTTCTTAATAAACAATAAATTTATATAACTTTTTATATAATTAATGTTTCAAATTATTACTAAGGTAATATGCGGGGCGACCGAGTGAAGTTCAAAGTTTTGCTGCCCACATAAAAAAACGGCTTGGTTAAAAGCCGTTTTTTAAATTAAATTTACTACTTCAATGAATTGAGTCTACGGTCAAAATCTTCAAGATATTGCATACGTTTCTCATGCATGGCTCTATCCTCTTCCCGCCTTTTTTGGATGACTTTCTTTTTGATAAAATCAGATTGACGATTAAGAATTCTTCTCTCCATTCGCACATAGTAACGTGTCTCACGTGCCTCAGGTCTCCAATAGAAAATGAACCCTATCTGACATGATAAAAAGACACCCAAAACGATAATAATTGCCGTCATGTTAAATAATTTTAGGTTAATAATATACTCTTGACTTCCAGTATAGATATAAAAACAAAAAAATCAAATAAAAAGTACTTACCACGTCTGCAGGCATAAAAAAACGGCTTGGTTAAAAGCCGTTTTTGTAAAATTAAGGATTACCTCCCCAAACATCAAGAAGCTCGTCAAGAATTTGCGAACGTTGCTTTTGAAGCTCGCTAATTCTATTCATGCTTTCTCTGATACTTTGCCATGTGGCTGCGCGCTCCTTGCGCTCTTGATCTCTCTCTTTCAGCACCATAAAGGCGCAGAATGCTATCATCCCGAGTGCGATGAATAGTGTCAATCCGACAATAATTGCTGTCATATTAAATAATTTTAGGTTAATAATTCACGAACCATTTGGAGAATCTTATCTGACTGGCTGATGATAAAGCACATGGCGATGATAAGAATCCAAATCAAAGCCGAAGCCCACACAAGGCTCATACTTTTTTTCTTTTCCATATATATAATTTTGAAGCGTTAATAATATTTTCTTGACGCAAAGAATAGGGAAGAAAACAAAAAGAGTCAAACAAAAAGAGGGCGCATTGGGCACCCTCTTTATATTTCCAGCAACAATATTGCTTATTTTTTCATCACGGCTACGCCCGGCAGTTCTTTACCTTCCATCCATTCAAGGAATGCGCCGCCGGCTGTTGAAATATATGTGAATTTGTCGGCAACGCCTGCATTTTCCAATGCGGAAACCGTATCGCCGCCGCCGGCAACCGAAGTCAGTTTTCCGGCCTGTGTCAATTCTGCCGCGTGCTGGGCAACTTTGTTGGTTGCATTGTCAAACGGCTTCATTTCAAACACGCCCAAAGGCCCGTTCCAAACCAAAGTCTTGCATTCGTCAAGTTTGGAGTTGATAAGCGCGATTGTCTTCTCGCCGACATCAAGCAGGCTCCAACCTTCCGCCGGAATATCGGAAAGTGCTACGGTTTTGTGTTCTGCCATCGGCTTAAATTCTTTGGAAACAACCACATCAACCGGCAAAACGATGTCGCAGTTGTTAGCTTTCGCTGTCGCCATAATTTCTTTGGCTGTGTCCAGCATATCCGGTTGAACCAAAGAGTTCTCTTCATTGATTGTGTCAATGCCACTGGCTTTCATGAAAGTATGTGCCATGCCGCCGGAAATAACGAGCTTGTCAACTTTCTTCACCAGATTGTTCAAAAGGTCTAATTTGGTAGAAACCTTGGAACCGCCGACAATCGCAATTAACGGGCGGACAGGATTGTTCAAACCCGTGGACAAAGCATTAACTTCTTCTTCCATCAATAAACCCATGGCTGATGGGAGCAACTTGGCTGCCGCAACCATGGAAGCATGCGCACGGTGTGCGGTAGAGAATGCATCGGATACATAAACATCCGCAGGCTTAACCAATTCTTTGGCAAAGTTTTCATCGCCTTTTTTCTCTTCATTGTAAAAACGCAGGTTTTCCAACAGCAGAACTTCGTCTGCTTTCATATTTTTAACTGCGTTTACAATCTTTTCACCGATGCAGTCATCAACAAATACAACATGTTTGCCCAAAGCTTTTTCCAAATCTTTAACAATGTGAGACAGTGAGTTTTTCATGTCGCCTTTGCCTTCCGGACGACCGAAGTGGGAGATAACGACAACTTTTGCACCTTTTTCCATTAAGGTTTTAATTGTCGGAACCGTGCGGTCAATACGCGCGGTGTTGGTCACATTGAAGTTTTCATCCATCGGAACGTTCAAGTCGGCGCGGAGCATAACGACTTTGCCGTTCAAATCACCCAAATCTTTAATTGTTTTGTATTCTGTCATTTTTCTTCCTTAAATAAAAAACAATCCCCGCCGTTTAATACCACACAAAGCTGAACTTTGTATTGATAAGACGGCAGGGATTGTTAAACTGTTATCCGTTTACTTTTGCCATGTGGGCAACGAGGTCTAATACCTTGTTGGAATAACCCCATTCGTTGTCATACCAGCTGACGACTTTAACGAAAGTCGGGGTGAGCTGAATACCGGCTTTGGCGTCAAAGATAGACGTGCGTGCATCGCCCAGGAAGTCAGAAGATACAACATCATCTTCGGTGTAACCCAAAATGCCTTTCAATTCGCCTTCGGAAGCTTTCTTCATCGCGGCGCAGATATCTTCATAAGAAGCGGCTTTGGCAAGGTTAACTGTTAAGTCGACAACGGAAACATCCAGAGTCGGAACGCGGAAAGACATACCTGTCAATTTGCCGTTCAAAGACGGAATAACTTTGCCGACAGCTTTTGCAGCGCCTGTGGAAGACGGGATAATGTTGCCGGAAGCAGCACGTCCGCCTCTCCAGTCTTTAACCGACGGGCCGTCAACAGTCTTCTGTGTGGCGGTTGTGGAGTGAACGGTTGTCATCAAACCGTCGCTGATACCGAAAGCATCGTTCAAAACTTTGGCGATGGGCGCCAGACAGTTTGTGGTGCAGGAAGCGTTAGAAACAAACTGTGTACCTTTAACATAAGATTCGGTGTTAACGCCGCAGACAAACATCGGGGTGTCGTCTTTTGACGGTGCAGACATAACAACATATTTTGCACCGGCGTCAATGTGACCTTGTGCTTTTTCTTTTGTCAGGAACAAGCCTGTTGATTCAACAACATATTCGGCGCCGACTTCGTTCCACTTCAAATCAGCCGGATTCTTTTCTGCTGTAACGCGAATAGCTTTACCGTTAACAACGAGCTTGCCGTCTTTAACTTCAACCGTACCGTCAAACTGGCCGTGCATTGTGTCATATTTGAGCATATAAGCCATATATTCAACATCAATCAAGTCATTGATGCCGACGATTTCAATATCATTTCTCTTCTGAGCAGCACGAAATACCAGACGACCGATACGTCCAAATCCGTTAATACCGACGCGAATAGTCATATTATTTTCCTTCCAAAATCTAATGTGCGGACAGCCCCGCACGGCATATTTTTTATTAAAAATCGCCATTAAATTAACACTATTTCTGTATTTTTCAAGCTAAATTTTATACCTGACGGTTATATTGGGGAAAGTTATCCACAAAATCTTCATCCTTTAAATAAAGAAAAACCCCGCCGCAGGGACGGGGTTCGGGGGACGAGTAAAAGTCATCTGGATGAGTTTAATCCGAACAGTTCGCAGGTCTCTCTGTGAGCTTGTTCCAAAGCTTGGCGTTCAATCTCTCTCATGCTCAGCTTTTTCTTGCCGCCTTTCTTGGCTTTTGTCGTGTGAGCCTGAGCCGGTCTGGACGCAGGCGTCGAAGATTCGGAAACTGTGCTGTCGTTTTTTTCCACCAGAACACGCGTATTGTCCGTTACCGTAATGCCGGTTACATCCCCGGTATTAACTGTGCCGAGGCTGTCGGTATGCGCCACATTGAGATCGCTGCCTCTGTGAAGCGTAATCTCGGGAGATCTCGGTACTTCTTTGATTGTTGTTTCAACAATGGTATCAGTTTTCTCCCAATGAATAATCGGTTCGGGCGAAATTGCACGCAGTTGAAAAAGTCTGGGAAACTTAGGGCCGGAAGGAGCGGTTGGACGTGTGTTGCTAACAGTAATGGAATTAACGCGTACTCTCTCTCCGCATCCCATATTGTTGACACTTTCAACATAAAGCGGTTTTGCATAAGTCACGCCATCTATGGTTTTATTGATACGGATTTTATCCATAGCCGCTTTTGCCCGAGCTGTATCTCCTGCAGACATCGTTTCACCTTTATGACAGTTCAGAACATAGTCATAAATAAGTGTTGTTTCTTTGCTATGCGGGTATACTGCACTCCAGACTGATAAATTATAAATGGCTTGCTCTCTGGTTAAACCTTCAAAAATATTACCTTTGGAAAGCATTTCATCTGTAATGCCGTTCATTAAGTCTTCATAAGCTGAGTCACCATAGCTGCGGATCTTGGATTTGCTATATTTAAGTTGGTCAGCAGTAAGACCGCAATTATTTACGCCGCCGCGCTCGGCAACATATCCGGCGGCAGGCGTGCCGAACGGAATACTGTCGGAATCCGTGACAATCTGAGTGCTGTCAGACGCAGTCTCTATTCTTGTTGAAACGAATTGAGTGCTGTCAGCCGATATTTCTGATGCAGATAAAAATTGCTGCGCTGCCGCTCCTGAAATGGTATCTGCCGGCAATTCGTTGATTACAAATTGACCGGAAGTAACATCAGCGGCAAAAACCGTATCTGCCGGCAATTCATTAATCGTAATCGGCATGTCGGCAGCAGTTGTCAAAACAGCATTCGGTTTTACGGCAAGCGTATCTGCGGCAACCGAATCAGCCGGTAAAGCGGAGACCATAGCCGCGGATGTTCCTTTCAAACTGTCAAGGGTAATATGGCTCCCGGGCGTTTTTTCCGGATTTTGGATGTGTTCGTTGTTTTTTAACATCGTGCAACCAACAGGAATTAAAATCCCTGCTCCGGCTATTGCAGCAGCACAGACTTTCACTTTGGACTTATTTAACCATGCCGCCGCTGCGGTATATCCTCTTTTCGCAAAATTGCTGATAGCTTTTGTGGCGCGGTTATAGCTGTTTCTGAAAGATTCAACGAGAGATTTTGCTGAAACGCGGATTTTCTTCTTAAAGTTAAAGGCGTCTTTAATCCCCTGAATGCTTCCGTCGGATTCTTTAATACGCAGGCGCGCAAAGAATTTCTTGAAACCCAAGCGAAAACGTTTTTTCGGTTCTTCGGTCGGAGCGGTTCCTGATGCGATGTTATCAATTTCATTAAGCAAAACGGTAGCAGTGACAGGCGGTTCAACATCTTCCCGCGGAGCCTCAGTGTCGGATGCGGTAAATACCGGCGTATTATCAAAAAGTTCTTGAACTTCTTCATCGGCCAGAATTTCATCCGTATTGATATCGGCCAAAGCTTGTGCCGCTTGTTCAGCTTCTTTTTTATTATTATAAACAGCTTGTTCTGCTTTGTTTAAATCTTCATACTCGGCTTGTGCAAAACGGACGCCGCCTAATTCGCGAATGGCTGCCGCAAATTCCGCATCATCGGCTTCAACCTGCTTCATTGCGCGGTTATAAACATTTTCGCTGATTGTTTTTTTGTAGCCGCCGACAATTTGATAAGCTTCGCGCAGTTCGTCTTCTTTAGCTTTCTTTGCAATAAAGTCTTTGATTTCCGCGGCAAATCCGGCATCATCAGCTTCAATCAGACTTAAAGCCTCTTTATAATCGCCGGTTTTAACGGAAACGCCGTCCATCGCCTGATAGATAATCTTCCGCGCTTGGTCAAGCGTCATTCCCTGCGCTTTGAGTTGCATCTTTTCTGCTTTTTTAGCTTTTCTGCGGCTAACCACGTTTTTTCTCCTAAAAACACGTTAAAATACTTAGATTTAAAGGCATTATATATCAAACAATGAATAAATTCAACAACTTTTTTTGTCGATTTTAAATATTTTTTAAAAAATTGTCCAAAACGGTGCCGGATAAAAATATGTTGCGAAATTTTAGTATATATTTTATAAGGGGCTGAAACGAAAATAAAGGAGATAAAGTAATGCGCGTGGACGTGTTTGATTTTGAATTGGATAAAGAACTGATTGCCAAAGAGCCGGCAAACCCGCGCGATACGTCCAAACTGCTTGATTTGACGGATGAGACTGGAATCACCGACCGCCGTTTCTATGATTTGCCGGATTTGCTTCATGAAGGCGACGTTTTGGTTTTTAACAACACCAAAGTTATTCCCGCGCGCTTATACGGCAAACGCGGCGAAGCCGAAGTGGAAGTAACGCTTTATCATCCGGAAAACGGGCTGACCTGGTGGGCGTTTATCAAAAATTCAAAACGCCTGCGTCCTGATGATGTGATTTCTTTTTATACGGCGGAGATTGCCGCGGAAGATTCCGCTTTTCAGGCAAAGGTGTTGGAAAAACATGGCGAGGACGGAGTACTGCTGGAATTTCTCTGTCCGGCAGATGATTTGCAGAAAATGCTGGAAACCTACGGCCTGATGCCTCTGCCGCCATACATTAAGCGCGAAAAGCCCGTCGCCGGCATATGGAATAAATATAATGATAAAGAAAACTACCAAACCGTATATGCCAAATATGAAGGGGCGGTGGCTGCGCCTACTGCCGGATTGCATTTTACTGAAAATGTGCTCAAAAAGCTGGAAGAAAAGGGTGTTACAAAGGTTTTTCTGACGCTTCATGTCGGCGCGGGGACGTTCTTGCCCGTAAAGTCAGATGATACCAATGACCATAAGATGCACGCGGAGTATGGCGTAATTACGCCGGAGGCTTGCGATATCATCAATAAAGCCAAAAAGGAAGGACGAAGGATCATTGCCGTCGGAACAACCTCCGTACGCCTGTTGGAAAGTGCCGCGGACGAACAGGGCGTGTTGCATCCGTTTAACGGCGAGACCTCCATATTTATTACCCCGGGATACAAATTCAGGGTGATTGATTACATCATCACCAATTTCCATCTGCCGAAGTCTACGCTGTTTATGCTTATTTGCGCCATCGCCGGTACGGAACGCATGAAAGCTGCTTATGCTCACGCCATGGCACGAAAATACCGTTTTTACTCTTATGGCGACAGTTCAATCTTAAAATGTGTAAATAAAATTTAACTTTTATGCGTTAAGGTAGCTCCAAATTGCTAAAACAGCGGAGTAGGGCGTGTTAAATATCAAAATAAATCCGGAAAAAATTTTTGCATTTAGTAAAAGTTCAATGCTTCCGGCATTGTTAACCGGATTTTTTTTCATCTATTTTTATGCCGTGTCGGAGTATTCGGAAGACACATATCATTCGCTGCATGCGTTTTTTATTGCCGGAATAGTGCTTACGCTGATAATTTCTGCATATTTTCATGTGTTTGAACCGCTTATGGGCGTATCTGTTATTTATATAAGCTATATTCTGATAAACGGCTTGCGCTATGTTTACGGTGAAGACTATATTTTTTCGGCCGGTTATAATATCTGGACAATTTTTTTATTTTCCGATTTATTGTTGGTGGCTTTTTTAGGGTACAGACCGTGGGTTAAAAAAAATTGGAGCTTTTATTATGTCTTTCTGCTTAGTCAGACATATATTATTGAAAAACTGCTGCATTATGACCAAAATACCGATTCGTATTATTTTTATAAACATGTCGGCATGTTGAATTATCCGGCGTTATATATAGCCGTTTTTTGTATGTTTATGTTGTTGGTCAGATATATTAATAAAGGAAGAATTCTAAGCGGGGCAGCTCTGTTTTCTTCAATTTCCGTGTTTATGGGAGTATTCTTTTCGGATAATTTGTTTGCATTCGGTTTGTTTTTTCTTGCGGCAGTTTTAACGGAGCTTGTTTCGCTTATCAGTTATCTCTTCTATATTCGTTTTAAAGATGAAGACCTTAATATTTCCAACTATAATGCGTTTCTTTATGATGCCGAAAAAAAATATCCTCTCAAATACAGTATTGCCATAATGTATCTGGATGATTATGCCCGCTTGCTCAAACGATTCGGTCACCGTAAAATGATTATGTTGAAAAAAATGTTTTTTGCTCGTATTAAAAAGTCATATCCGAATGTTTTAATCTATAATTATAAAGAAGATGCGCTGATACTGTCTTTTATAAACACCAATGCCGGTGAGTGCTATGAGCAGGCAGAAGATATCCGCCGCTCGCTGGTGAAGTCAATATTCGTATTTAATGAAAGCAGCCGCTTACAGTTGACCGTCTCGCAGTGTGTAAGCGAAAAGAAACGCAGTGACGCCGATGCTGAAGCTGTTTTACTTCGCGCAGAAGAAAATCTGCGCAAAGCTTGCAAATTTACCCGCAATATTACTATAAAAGCTTAATTTCCTTTTTGTGAAACGCTTTTATGCAGAATATAGATGCCTGATATCAAAAACGGCAGCGATAAAATTTGTCCCAGCGTCATATTGCCGGCAATAAAGCCGATTTGCCTGTCCGGCTCGCGGAAAAACTCCATGCTGATGCGTGATAAAGCATAAATAATCAGAAATAAAGAGGAGATAACGCCGTGATGGTTTCGTACATACGGTTTATGCCATAAGCAGTTTAAGATAACGAACATCAAAACGCCTTCGCTTAAAGCTTCGTAAAGCTGCGATGGGTGGCGCGGCAGGTAGCCGCCTTCGGGAAATTTGACGGCCCACGGTACCGTCGTTACACGTCCCCATAGTTCGCCGTTGACAAAGTTTGCAAGCCGGCCCAAAAAGATTCCGATCGGGACATACAGTGCTGCTAAATCCGTGATTTTTAAATATGGGAAATTGTATCGGCGGGCAAAGCAGTATAAACCCAGAATAACGCCGACAATACCGCCGTGGAAAGACATGCCGCCATGCCATACTGCTAATATTTCCATGGGGTTACGCCAAAAATAGCCGTCACCGTAGCAAATAACATATCCGAGCCGGCCTCCCAAAATAATGCCTAACGTCGTATAAAAAACCATATCATCAAGTTGCTCATTGGATATGCCTAAATCGTATTTCTTGATATTTTGTTTAATAAGCAGCCATGCCGAAATAATGCCGGCAAGATAAGCCATGGCATACCAGCGCAAAGAAAAAGGCCCGATTGTAAAAATGACCGGAGATATGTCAGGAAAATTAAAATACATATAAACAGCTCCCGCAAAATGTGCTTACCGAAGAACTTAAATTTATCTTAATAAAAAAATATAATCCACACAAAAAAATCATTTTTTTTGATAAAAAATCGTAACCGGTTGATATAAAAGTATTTGTTAAAATATGAAAGGTTACTGAGAGGTTAAATAAGTGGAAAACTGCACATTATTGTTGTTTTGGCGCGCACGGCAGGGCAAAAATAAGCCATAACATTTATGATTAAGGTGCAGCGGTAATGAATTTGGCATTAAAACAGGATATGTATAATCCCATTGATACCATTGAAAATATTTTTCAACGGGATAATGTGTCTTTCGACCGCAGAAAAGATAATGAACTGGTAGCCGAGGTTCTCGGCAAATGGGATAATATGTTGGTGTTCTTTGCTTTTGAGGAACACATGCGCTGCCTGCACATTTCCTGTCTTTTGAACATCGAAACGTCAGCGGTTGACCGCAGTAAAATGTTTGAATTGTTGGCTTTGTTGAATGAAAATTTGTGGCTTGGTCATTTTTCGTATTGGAGCGAGCAGAAAATGCCGATTTTTAAACATTCGATTATCTTGCAGGATAATGAAGAATTATTCACGGATAAAATCAGTAAGATTATAGAATTGTCTATTATGGAATGCGAGCGTGTTCATCCGATATTCAATGCCGTCATGCGCCAAAACGTATCGCCCGTACAAGCATTATATGCCGATTCTCTGGTAATGTAATCAATAAAATCCTAAGGAACGCAAAACAAAAGCAATAATGCAGATTTGAATGGCAATAACCGCATAGAAAGTCGCTTTATAAGCTTTTTTCTTGTTTTTATGATGAAATATTTTCTGTCCCGAAATAGCACCGAACGTTCCCCCCAATAATTCCAGCGTATGCAGCTGGACTTCGGGAATACGCCAGTCACCGCGTTTTGCGCATTGTTTGTCCCGCCCGTATGCGAGAAAGGTGAAAATGTTGATTAAAGTAAAATGGAACAATAAAAATAACATCAAAGAAGTTCTTGAAAAACAGCGCACCCGCCAGCCCAAAAAATTTTCGCAATAATAAGCCGCGGCAACCATTGCAACAGCATATAAAAGAAAAAAAGTATTTTTTTGCGCCCCTTTAAACAAGAATAAAAAAGCAAATATTATTGTTGCGAATGTAATAATCATAAAACCTCCGTACCCGAAATAATTATCACAAAAAAATTAAATGTAAAACAAAAACTTAATAAAATTTTAATTGCTTTGCTCTAAATATAAAGGCAAATAACAAAAATTTATTTAGGAGAAGCCCTATGAAAAAAGTTTTAAGTGTTGTAGCCTGCGGTCTGCTGGCGGCCTGTGCCTGCGATGAAAATCAATGGGAAGAAGTTGATGTCGTAGCAGTAGAAGATGCCCCGTATGTTGAAGAAACGCCGGTAGTTGCAGCTCCTGCACCGGTTGTTGTTCAGCAGGAACCGGTTTATGTGCCGGCTCCGGTTTATGATTATCCTTATGCCGAAGTTCAGCCGCAGCCCTGTTGTCAGGCTCAGCCTTGTTACCAGCCTTGCGGTTACGCGCCTATGCCGATGCCGGAACCGAAAGTCACGACAACCAAAAAAATCATTACAACAACGACAACCGTTCAAGAACCGTGCGGCAAGCCGGTCTGCGAACCCGTTGTAACCACACACGAAGAAATTATACCGGCAGAAGTAAGCTATGCAAACTCCGTAAACCCGACTACCGTAACGGTTAACCATCCTCACAATGCTGTGGCTCCGTCGGCCGGAAGTGATTTTGTAGAAGTTACGGTGGCGAAAAATCCTTATCGCTCGGAAGTAGTAGGTATGCGTTCCTCATCGGCAAAAGTTGACGCAGGCACGGTTGCCAAATATTCTCCGGAAGTTTACAACGTTGTAGCCGGGCGTGCGACAAACCGCATGTTGCAGGATACTTCGGCCATTTATGACAACGGCAGAACCAAAACCGTATATCTGAAAGATACGCAGTTGCTGAGTTCTGATCTTCCGTACGGAAGCCATCGCTTGAAAGGTGCTGCAAAAGAAATCATCAGCGGTTCCAAAACTTATGATGTCGTCAACAGTGCGCAAAATGCGGACTTTGTGATTGAAAGCTCTGCAGACTGGTATGTGTCGCCGGATAATACCGTTCCTGCCCTTCAGTACAAAATGGCCATGTTTGATAAAAACGGCAGAAAAGTTAATGAATGGGTAGAAATTATCAGACAGGTACAGGAATAAGACCTGTATGGCAACAGTTCTCTTAAAACTGTCTGCGTGGGTTTTGCTGCTTTGTTCGGGCAGCACGGCTCGGGCAGACAGTTTTCTTATGCCCGTGCAGTCTTCGGTTTGTACAAACATGACGGAAAATTCCGATCGCGATGATATCCGCGGTCAAACTTATGATAAAGCCGTATTTCAGGCGATTCGCTCATCTGCCTACATACGCGCGAAGGCGGCGGCTTTTGATGACCATACATATAATCTGCTTGCATATCGTCTGGCCGATAAAGCACTTAATGATGTTACCGTAAAAATTGTTAGAGATGATGAAAAAAAAGTTTGCATAAAAATAAATGCAAATCTGGATACTGAAATTGCCGATGAACTGATAAAAAATGAAAACAGGCAGGCGCTTAATCCGGAAAAGGTAAAAAAAATTGCGCATGAAATTAATTCATCACTTCCCAAATCAATTTTTGAAACAGACAGTACAATTCCGTTATTGTATATTAAAGACGTAGAATTTTATAACAATAAAACATCGTCACGCTATACGGCGGATATTGCGAGGAAACTGTCGTTTGAACCACGCGTTCTGATAACTGAACATCGGGAATTGGCTGATTATTTTCTGGTACCGAAATTGTTGCTCTCAAAAATGGAAAAAATAGATGATAAAAACAGCAAATACAGCATGTCTGTTGTCGTTGAACTGCAAAACGGCAGGGGAGAGACTATCGAAACGGCACGGCAAAATCGTTATATTATCGTTTCTAATGCCGACAATCGGCAGGAAATTGCGCATAAACTGTTGTTAAGGTTATTGGAAGACGCAGTTACCGCCCTTTCGGAACATCTGAATGTGCTTTTGAAAGAATAGCTATTTGCTGAGCCAAAAGGTTGCCGGCCCGTCGTTTATTAGTTTTACTTTCATTTCTGCCTGAAAAACTCCGTTTTGCGGCGGAAAGCCCGACGCCGTCAGTTTATTGTTGAAATACATATACATCTGTTTGGCCTTTTCCGGTTCCTCCGCCAAACTGAACCCGGGGCGGTTGCCATGGCTCATGTCCGCGGCCAGAGTAAATTGCGAAACAACTAAAACTTCGCCATGAATGTCCTTAACGGATAAGTTCATTTTCCCCTGATTGTCTTCAAAAATGCGCAGATTGATAAGTTTTTGCACCAAAAAATCGGCCTGCGCCTGCGTGTCACCTTTTTCAACGCCCAAAAAGGCAAGCAAACCTTTGCTTATTTTTCCCGTCATTTGTCCGTTAACTTCAACGCTTGCTTCCGAAACGCGCTGGATGAGTAATTTCATTTTTTCTCCTAACCTGCATAAAACATATATGAAAAAAAGATTGCCGCAATAATGCCCGCCGCATCCGCCCATAAAGCATATTTTAAGGCATATCTTGTTTTTGAAATGTTAACGGCACCGAAGTAGACAGTCAATACATAAAATGTTGTTTCCGTGGAACCCTGTATGACGGAGGAGCAAAAAGCGGCAAAACTGTCTGCACCGAAAGTGTTCATTGTTTCAATCATCATGGCGCGGGCGCCGCTGCCGGATAACGGTTTCATGAAAGCAGTCGGCAGCGCGTCGGCAAAACTGCCGTTATATCCGAAATATTGGCAGAATTTTTTTATCGCGTCGGTGCAAAAATCCAAGATACCGGCTGCGCGAAACATCCCGATGGCAATCAGCATGCCCAAAATATACGGCAGAATTCGGACAGCCGTATAAAATCCTTCTTTGGCTCCCTGCGTAAAAGCCTCATAACACATAACTTTTTTGGAAAGTGCGGTGAAGATGATGCCGCATATGAGTAACAGTAACAAAAAATTTCCCATAGCGGCGGAAACGGCAAGTCTGAGGCTTTCGTCTAAGAAATAGAAGCCGCCGGAGGTAAACAAAATAAGTAAAGCACAACTGCCCAGCCATTTCAAAAGTGTTTTGTCGGTAAGCGGTATTTTTTGTTTGACGGCAACGGCAATAAAACCGGTCAGCGTTGAAACCGATGTTGCCAATAAAATCGGAATAAAAACATCTGTCGGTGTGTCGGCTCCGGCTTGTGATCGGTACATAAAAACAGTCATGGGAATGAGTGTTACGGATGAAGCATTAAGTATCATAAACAGGATTTGCGCATCGCTGGCCGTATCTTTTCGCGGGTTATGTTCCTGCAGCTGTTCCATTGCTTTCAATCCTACGGGGGTTGCCGCGTTGTCCAAACCTAAAAAATTTGCCGCCATATTCAAAACAACGGTAGAAACAGCCGGACTGTCAGCCGGAATATCTTTCATAATAATTCTGAACAAAGGAGTCATTCCGGCTGATATTTTTTCGGTCAGACCCGATTCTTCAACCAGTTTCAGTATTCCGAGCCAAAAGCTTAAAATGCCGATAAGCCCGATTGAAATCTGAACAGCCGCCTGTGCATTGTCAAAGATTGACGCAATAAGCCTGCCGAATATAGCTGTATCCTGTGAAAATAAAGCCTGTATCAGAGCTGCTCCCGCTGCAATAAGAAACATACCGGCCCAGATGATATTAATCATGTAGTCCCCGTTTAAGAAATATTAAAATATATTGTGTATCATAAAGACAAAATATTAATATTTGCCAAAGGATGACACGCATGAACGATAATATTGAATATCAGGAATGCAAAAACAAATTTAATCAATATTATGAAGAGCATGTCCGGCCGCATCTGACGGTCATTGAGCAAAAGAGGAAAAAAATGCTCTGCATATTTCTGACGGCTGCTTTCTTTGTTCTGGCATGGCTCGGCTTCATTGTATGGAATATGTTTTGTAATGTACCGACACAAGTCAGTCTGCCGCCGTATCTCGATTTAGCCGGTTGTCTTGCGATTCTTGCCGTATGCTGGCCGATGTTCGGTTGGTACCGCACAAGCAAAGAAAGTCTTCTGCCGCTGTTAGCCGGTTTTTGGGGGGAGTTTTCTTATGCTTATCAGCCGCAAATATCTGAAAGTTTGCTGGAAAACTCAAAAATTATTAAACAGTATGATAAAATCAGCACGGACGATTGCTTTACCGGAAAGGTTGATAATGTACCGATAAATATTATCGAATATGTTTTATATCAAAGAAAATACGCAGGAACCGGCGGGAACGCGAGGGTTATATACCGCAAGAAAGCCGGAGGTATACTTCTGACGGCACAAATGAATAAAAAATTCGGCGGACAGACGATTGTGGTCAAAGACAAAGGTTGGATGAACCGGTTTGCAAAGTATCAAAATCTGGAACGGGCAGGAATGGAATCGCCGGCTTTTGAAAAGGCTTTTGAAGTTTATACGGATAATCAGATTGAAGCGCGTTATCTGTTGACTACAGTAATGTTGGAACATTTGCTGAAATTAAAACATTATTTTCCGGATGTCGAATTGAGCTTTTTTAATGAAAATGTATTCATAAATATCGAAACTGCAAAAAATCTGTTTGAGTGCAGCAGTTTTTTTCGTTCCGTGCTTAACAAAAAACGTCTGGAAAAAAGCTTTGCAGAACTGTTTCTTCTCTTTTCCGTCGTCAAAATCCTGCGGCTTAATCAAAAGCAGATTCTTTAACGACCTTCATCAAGTTCATTGATAGTTTTAACGGCCTCTTCATAGAGTACTTTATTTTTACGGATAGATAGCCGTATGTCTGATTTTGCAAGTTCTTCGTTTGTACCGCAATCATAGCGCTCCGCGTTTGTTAAAACACCGCAGAGAGCCGTTCCTCTTTCTGCTGCCAGATTAATGGCATCGGTGAGGTTAATTTCACCGTTGGAGCCTTTTTTGACTTCCGGCAAAAGTTTTAAGATAATATTCGGTAAAATATACGGCCCCATACTGGCATACGGAGATTCTATCTCTTCCCGTTTAGGCTTTTCAACGACGCCTTGCGCCTCAATAATATTGCCCGTTTTCGTTATGCCCTTTAAAACGCCGTAGCGTGAAAGCTGCTCTTTGGGAAATTCAATCACGTTTTCCACAATGCCGCCACGCTTTTCGTACACTTCGGAAAGTTGCGACAATATGCCTTTGCCCTTGCAGACATATACGTCATCTACCCACATAACCATAAAGTCTCTGTTGCCGATAATATCTTTGGCGCAAAGAACGGCATGTCCGTTTCCTTTGGGCTCGTTTTGGCACGCATATGAAAACTTGACCCCGGTCGGAACCGTCCTTTTCAGGGCTTCCCACAATTCCAGCTTATCATGCCTGAGCAGGCGCTCTTCCAATTCTTTATTGGGTGAAAAATAACTTTCATACATCGCTCTGCATTTTTCGTCGCTGTAAATAAAGATAATTTCTTCCACACCGGCTTCGGCACAGGCATCAACGGCATATTGGATAATAGGCAGATTATTTAAACATAAAAAACCTTTATGCATGGCTTTCGTGGCAGGCAGATTGCGTGTAGAAAGCCCTGCAACCGGCAAAACGGCAACTTTGGGTCGTGTGAACATGGTTGAGACTCCCGTCAAAATTTTAGCAAAGTTTACCGTAATACTGTATTATTGTAAATCAAAAACGGTTTTATTTCACAGATAAAGATGCTTTTTTACCGATAATCCCGTGTGCCGGGGAAAGGTTAATATCGTTTGCGGCAAAAAGGTATCTGGGCAAAGATGTCGGTTCTGACGTTTTTGCATATATTTGATGCACCGCACTTTTACCTGTCAGCCCTGTTGTGCGGGTAACCGGTTTGCCTGATACAAATAAATATTTATTCTGATTTTCCTTCAAATCGGCTGCTTTTGCTTCAATCGATTTGATAGTCGGTTGATAAACGACATCAAAGATATCAAAAGTCGGTATCTCAGTCTTTGCCGTTATTTCTGAATGCGCCGTATTGCGCAAAGCGGCATCCGGTGCGGCTGTTTCCGCCGGCAGAGATGTCAGAACGGAATTGAATTGTTTTTTCTTGGTTTTGAAGGCTTTACTTATAAAGGCCGCATTAATGTCTTGCACAGGTGCCAATTCTTTGCCGATATTCATGGCAATCACCGGATTGCGTTTTAATTTACTGCTATCGGACATTTCAACAGGAACTGTATATTTTGCAATATCAATTAGTTTTTCAGGCGCATCTTTTTCGACGGCCTTTGCAATTTCAATTTCATCTTGCAACTTTTGTTCAGCTTGCTTTATTGTCAGCAAAATATCATTTAAGGCGGTCTGTGTTTTGTTGACAACATCAGATATGACGCTTGCTTTTTCGGAAGCAATGCGGATAGTTTTCGGGTTAAGTTTTATGTTTGTTTCCTTTTTTTCCGCCTCAGAGGGTGAGACGCCGTCTTGTTCGATTGTTTCTTGCGCTACGGGCATTTGTTCGTTTAATATCGGCTCGGATATTTCAATATGCTTCGCATCCGAAATTTTTGCCTCAGCAACGGTTATATCTTGCAAAGCGGTTGAGGCCGGCTTTTCATTTTCGTTAACAGCAGGTTCGACGGTACTGTCCGAAGAGCTTGCGGTAAGCTCTGCTGCGGTGTTTTGATGCAAAATCCCGGCTAAACCGCCGGAGTTGATTTCTGCAACAAGAACCGTATTTGTGTCGTTGCTTGTGGAATTCGTCAGGTTTTTAACAAATGCACCGATGCCGTTTGTAATGTTTTGAAAGCTGGTCAGCGTTTCAATCAAAGAATTGGTTTCATCATTTTTTTTTTCTTCTTTACTGACCGGTTGTGCGGCAACGGTATCCGGCAATATCTCTGTGTCGGCAGACGTGTCTGTCATTGCCTCTTGTTCCGTTTCTGTAACCTCAGGTTTTTCGGCTGCTTCATCCGCAATCTTATCCTTAGTCGGAGTTTTGGTCGCAGGCTTGGAAACATCAATATCCTCAACATTTTCCGGCGGATAAATCAAATAATCTTTATCATTGCGCGCTTTCATTTCCAGCATTTTTCTGAATGCTTGCAGATTGTCAACAATATCGGCATTTAATTGATTGATATAAACTGCAATCTGCCTTAAAGAGTCAACCGCTGCAACGTTGCTGTCCTGAATCGCGGAAGCATTTGTTGTATCAAGAATAAACAAATAGTCTTCTCTGGTTTTTGCATGCAGCTTGTTGATTTTTTCCATATCTTTGGAAACTTTATTAATACCTTTGATAAGCGGCTCCTCCGCATCTTCGGCAAATTTTTTGCCGGCATTTTTTAATGTTTCTATTTGTTTGATGAAAACATCCGTCAATTCGTTGTAATATGCCGTGTTGTTGGTTGCTGCATTATAAAGCCATGTAATTTTATTCAGTGTTTCGTCAAAAGCATTTTTGCTGTCGGTCACAAAATTCTCTTCAAAGGTTTTAGGGATAAATCTCAATTTGGACTTTTCAACATTAATCTGCGATTCTATATCCATGATGTCTTTTTCATCGGCGGAAACAGACAGAATATCAGCCATTTTTTCCAGATTGCTTTCGGTTTCACGCAGGACATTCATATTATTGTCATAAATCTGCGCAATCTGGCGGTCGTTAGTCAATGGCTTGTATTGTACGGCATTGGCTGTTATTCGGCTGATTTCTTTCAAAATAGATTGAATTTCAATCTGTGCACCGTTTATTCTATCGCTGAGCTTCTCGCGTTTTTCTTTGAATTGATTTTCTTTTGCCTTGTTGGCCAGTTCTTCTATGCCGCCGATGCGTTTCAGACTGTCGCTCAAATCAACTTCAAGAGACGGCTCGGCCAAATATCCTTTCATTGTGAAATTGATAATATCCGAAAATGAAGCATTGTGGTAAACCGCGCCGAAAACAGCCGTAAACAGTTTGTCTGATAAATTCAAATTCAGTTGCATATTCATATTGGCAACGGGAGATTCCCATATAACCTTGTCGGCAATAATAACGCCTTTATTGATTTTATAACTGCCGCTGATTTTATTAAAGGCACTTCTGCCTGTTTTTAGGTTAGATAAAACCAGTTCCTCAAATCCGGCAGTTTGTTTTCTTTGCTCCAAATCAAATTTGATAATATCCAAATCCCACCCGTTCATGGCCGTGTTCTGTAATTGGAATTTTCCTTCGGAGTTTAAATTTTCCAAAAACTCTTTTTCGGAATATGCCGATGAATTAAATGTTCCTTCTGCTTTAAGGATGCCGCTGTCCAAAAGATAGGTCCGTCCCCCGAGTGCCGGCGTTTTAATGCCGGATATTTCATATTTTCCGTTAATTGTCGGCAGATTCCCCGTATTTAAGATAAAGCTCAGGCCGATATCATTAGTGTTGCTTCGAGTATCAAATGAAGCAATATTTAAACTGCCGTCTTTGAGTTTGGCTTCAATTTGAGTCTCGTTATAGGCCTTACCGCCATAAATCAGCGCATCGGCTTTGGCTTTAATGTCAAAATTAACTTTCGTTAAAGCCGTATAGTTGTAAGCTTCTTCGCTGAAACTCGGCAATGCGATAAAAGAAGATGTTTCTTTTTGCTTTTGCCGAGTGTTCTTTTTTTCAATATTAAACCAATGATCGGCATCAAATTTATCAAAAGACATTTCTGATTTTAAGACGGGTTTTTCTCCTCTGTTATCCAGTTGAATATATCCTTTGATGTTGTTGGCTCCCAAAAAGGCGTTAATATCCAGATATTCAAAGAGATTGTATGTCCCTTTGATTTTTCCGGAAGCAGTCAGTGAGGTAACGGGAATTTCCGGGGAATAGTCAAAGTCCAGTGCTTTGATAAAGTTAAGGGCATTATTGGTTTTAAATTCTAAATCCCCGTTAATTGAAATCGGCTGTTTATCAGGATTTGCAGCTGCGCCTGTAAAAGAAAATTCTGTTTCGCCGAATTTTTGTACGGAACTTAAATTAAATTCATTAAAAGTTCCGGTTAAATTACCTTGTGATGCAAAAACTTTGCGCTTAAATAACGTCATAGAGCCCGTGTCGATACCCATTGTCGAAGCAAAATATGGGAAGTTGCTTGTTTTGACATCATAAAGCAAATTGCTGAAAGTCGGTTCGGTATAAATTTTTTCTGCCGTAAACTGTGTATTCAGCTGTGCGCCGGCAATGTTTCCGAAAGAAAGTTTTTTGACATCCAGCTTATCATCTTGCGAAACAAATTGCAGATTAATTTTTTCCATCGGAATTTTACTGTACACGGCTCCCGCAATGGCAATATCTGCTTCCAAATTAATATTTTTATTCCAAGGAATAAGATTCATCTGATGAATAAATTTTTCTTTATACGTTGCGGTTTTCATTGTTTCGGGCAAAGCCTGTAAATATCTGTCAAATATGATTTTCGAGGCGTTAATGTCCGCCAAAACAAATAAAGTATCTTCATTAAAGATAAATCCTGCGCTGCCGCTGAGGTCGGTAGAATCAATTGTTGCGCCGGGAACGGTTATGGTCAGCGAATTGAGGTCGCCGTTCAACTTTAATTCTGCTTTGGCGTTTTTGAAAATGGATTTTTTATTATCCTCAGTTGCCATTTTGCCTAAATCAAGACCGAATATTGAGGCGAATGTTCGTAAATCGCGGCTTTCAACTGCCTGATTAAAAATAAATGGCAGGGCTTTATCGTTCAGGTTAATTTTACCGGCCGTTTTCAGGCTGGTTTCCCCCGGAAATAACGCGCTGAATCGGGTGAGCCCCAATATGCCGTCTTTGAGTGCAAGTTCCATGGAAAGGTTTTGCACGGCGCTTTCATTGTAAGTTGTTTGGGCAGATTTTAAGTTCAGAGACGCGGCATATTTTTGCAGCTTTTCTGCTAAACCGTATTTGTCGTCCATTTTGGCAAAATTAATGTAATCTCGGCTTAATTGTTCTAAAAGCGACAAATCAAATTGCGTCATGTTGAAATTGGCGGCGGCTTCTTTGTTGTCTCCGTCAGATTTAAGAAATACGCTGCCGTTGCCGATGTTGTTGCGGCCGTATTTAAAGTTAAAGTTATCAAGCTTTGCTGTATTGCCGTTGTAACCATATTGAAATGAAACATACAAAGGCTCGCGATAATTTTGACTGAATGTTTTGTCGCCGAAAATGATGTCTCCGATATCGGCCAGACTGCGCGTATCAAATGTCAGATTCCCTTTGGCCTGTGCGCCGGCATCTCCGTCAATTTCAAACTTGGAGCCGGTCGCTGCATTGCTGACGGACATTTTTACTTTCAGTCCCGCATTATTAAGAATGGTTCCGTCAAATTTTATCTCGCTGTTGTTATGGATAAATTTGCCGTTGGTCTTATAGGGGCCGGCAAGCGTCGGCGCGCTGACTGATGCCGTAATATTCGGAATGGAAAACTCCTGCCGGTTTTGCTTGTTTTTATACGTCAGGGTCGCGCTGTTTAATTTGATGTCATTGAAAGACATTTCCACATTGCCGGATTTGTTGTTGCTGTTTTTTCCGACATTTTTCCAGTTAAGCTCGCCTCTTTCGTTAATATTGATATAGGCGGTCGGTTGGGTTAAAATCATAGATTTAACAATAAAATTGTTATTTAGCAGAGGTTTTAATTCCAGATTGGCGGTAATTTCGCTGATTTCAATTAAAGGCGTGCTGCCGGTGTTTGAGAAAAAAGAAACTCTGCCTGCGGTTATTTTCGGCATCGGGAAAAACTCAACTTTCAAATTTCCGTTAATCTGAGATTTCAGTCCGGTAATTTGAGTAAGTTTTTGCGATACCTGAGTCTTATGCTTATTCCAATCAAGTGTATAGATATATGCTGCGGCTCCGGCAATCGCTACAAATATAAAGACTGAAATGCCTATAATAACTTTTTTTAGCACGTTTTTCTCCTAAATTCAAAATAAGCTTTGCTAAATTTTTTAATTATTGTATATTATAAAAAATTAACGAAACGATAATAAAAAATTTTTTTTGAAAAAAATATTTTAGAAGGAGATATTTATGGAAATATCACAGCTGCTTTTTGAAAAGGCCGATGCGGCGCGCAAAAATGCCTATGTTCCTTATTCCAAGTATCAGGTCGGTGCTGCCGTTTGTACGATAAATCAAAAAATATACGCCTCATGCAATGTGGAGAATATTTCGTTTCCGTGCGGAACATGTGCCGAAGCCGGGGCAATAGCCGCTATGGTTTCGGATGGAGAACGCAAAATCAAAGCCTTGTTGGTTGTTTCCGGCGGTAAAGATTTGGTTTATCCCTGCGGCGCCTGTTTGCAGCGTATTGCCGAATTTGCCGACGCTGAAACCGTCATTTATCTGGCTGATACAAATAAAATCTGCAAAACATATCACCTGGCAGATCTTTTGCCACATAACTTTAAAACCGTGGAGTTAATGCATGACTAACCAAGCCGTATCTTATATTCGTGAAAAACTGGCATTAACCGCACCTGAAACGGCGGTTATTCTCGGTTCCGGCCTCGGCGGCTTTGCCGATTTGCTGCAAGACGTAACATCTGTCGATTATAAAGATATTCCGAATTTTCCGCAGAGCACGGTTTCGGGGCACAAAGGACAACTGTTGCGCGGCTTTTTGGGGGATAAGGAAATTTTATGTTTAAACGGACGTTTTCATTTGTATGAAGGGCATGACCCGCGCGTGATTGCCGATGTTATCCATATTCTGAAAGATTTAGGAGTTAAGCGTCTGCTCGTGACCAATGCCGCCGGCTCATTGCAGAAAGATATGGCGCCGGGAACTCTGATGCTCATAAAAGACCACATTAATTTCAGCGGTAAAAATCCTCTGCTCGGTGCAAATGATGACCGTTACGGTTGCCGTTTCCCGCCGATGAATAAGGCTTATTCCGAAGATTTACGCAGTAAATGTAAAAAAATCGCCGCACGGGAAAACATTGAACTGAAAGAAGGGACATACTTAATGGTGCTGGGGCCGAACTTTGAAACTGCGGCAGAGGTAAGAGCCTTTGCGTTGCTCGGCGGCGATGCCGTCGGTATGTCTACCGTGCCGGAAGTGATTGCCGCGGTTCATTCGTCAATGGAAGTTCTCGGCATTTCCGTCATCACCAATTATGCCGCCGGGTTAATGGATAATACGCCGACCCATCAGGAAACTTTGGCCGAAGCAAACAAAGCCTCTTCACGCCTTGTTGCCCTGTTGACCGCGTTTATTAAAGAAGGAGATTAGTGTTATGCTGCCGCAGGAGATTATTCGCAAAACGCGCAACCGTGAAACATTAAGCGTGGAAGAAATATCTTTCTTTATCAACGGTTTGTGTAACGGAAGTGTTGCAGATGTTCAGGCTGCGTCTTTTACCATGGCTGTTTATCTGAACGGTTTGTCAACGGAAGAAACCCTTGCTTTGACGCTTGCTATGCGTGATTCCGGGGAAAGGCTTTCATGGGAAAATATGGACGCTCCTGTGGTTGACAAACATTCCACGGGCGGTGTCGGAGACAAGGTGAGCCTGATGCTCGCCCCGATGCTGGCGGCCTGCGGCGCTTATGTGCCGATGATTGCGGGCAGGGGGCTCGGACATACGGGCGGCACGCTGGATAAGCTGGATGCTCTTACCGGCTATCAAACGAATGTGGATATTGATTGCTTCCGTAATGCTGTTCGCGGGGCAGGCTGCGCTATTATCGGGCAGACGGCGGATTTGGCACCGGCTGATAAAAAATTGTATGCGATTCGCGATGTCTGCGCCACGGTGGAATCAATTCCGCTTATCACGGCGTCTATTCTGTCAAAAAAACTTGCCGCAGGGTTGCAGTATCTGGTCATGGACATCAAATGCGGCAACGGCGCGTTTATGGAAAATTATGACCGTGCGGTTGAACTGGCACACGCTATCGCCAACGTCGCCAACGGTGCCGGAACCAAAACAACCGCGCTTTTGACCGATATGGACAGCGTACTCGGAACTGCCGTCGGCAATTCGTTGGAATTGGAAGAAGCCTTGGCGTATCTCAAAGGTGAGACGCCTGACGCGCGTTTGGACGAAATCACCATGGCACTGTGTGCCGAATTGCTGGTTAACTGCGGTTTGTCCAATAGCGAAACCGAAGCCCGAAAGAAACTGCGCCATGCTGTCTCATCCGGTGCCGCCTATGAACGTTTTATCAAAATGGCTCAGATGCTGGGAGCAGATGTAAGTATTCTGGAAAAATTCTCCGATAAAAGGCTGAAAGCACCGCATATTCAGCCTGTGTTTGCAGATAAAGCCGGTTATATTACGGCCATGGATACCAGAAAAATCGGCTTAGGCGTAATTATGCTTGGCGGCGGTCGCACGCACCCGGTGCAGAAAATAAATCACACCACCGGTTTTACGTCTTTTTGCCAAATCGGCGACAAAGTTGATACACAAACGCCGCTGTGCATGCTTCATTCGGAAGATAAAGACAATATTCCGGAAATCGGTAAGTTAATTAAAGAAGCTGTTGAGATATCCGATAGTAAGCCGGAAACCAAACCGGTGATTATCCGTAAAGTCGTTTAACACGGAACAGAAGGTTTCTTCGGCTGCGGCGGAATCAGAAAATCTTTGCGTGATTTGTATTTTTTGATTTTATTCAGTAACTGATAATCCGGCATACCGTCCGCGGGAAGTTTCCATCTTTGTTGCAGCGTTTTAACAGCCTTTGCCGTCTGGGAACCATACCGTCCGTCTTCTTTCAGTTTGGTTTTTAATATTTTATTGGCAAATTGCTGTACGGCAAGAATGTCTTTTTCCGTCAACTGATGCTGCATCTTCTCGGTAAGCGGCGCAAAAGCTTTATTGTTATTTATATAATCGGCAAGTTTCACAATTGCTAAGGCATAGTTGACCGACCTGTTCCAAATCATAATCCGTCTGAAGTTGCTGAGCGTGATATAGGCTCTGCCGTGCCGTCCGTCGGGCAGGATAATTTCTGCTGCCGCGTCATCGGGCAACCGCAGTTTTTTTTCGTCTGCGCCGATAACGCCGATTTTCTTCCAGTCTTTAACGGGTTTGTATTTCTTTTTGCCTATAAGCTTATAGTCAAAGTTCCAAGGCAACAGGACTTCCTGCCCCCAAGGTTCATCCGGTTTCCAGCCTAATTTGGAAAGATAATTTGCCGCCGACGCAATAGCATCATCAAAACTGTCCCAGATATCCGCCACGCCGTCGCCGTCATAATCAATTGCATAAGCATTGTATGTTGAGGGCATAAACTGGAAATGTCCCATCGCTCCTGCCCATGACCCCATCATTTTGTCGCCACTTAAATCATATGTGTCCATAATCTGCAAGACATGATACAATTCGCGTTTAAAAAACTTGGCTCGGCGGTTTTTGTAGCTCAGATTTGTCAGCCCGTCAATCAGGTGGTATTTGCCTTTGTTGTAGCCGAAGTGTGTTTCAACCGCCCAAAATGAAATCAGATAATTAAGCGGCACGCCGTATTTTTTACTGATGTTCCTGTACTTAGGGCTTAGTTCCTTATAGTGTCCTCTTGCCAGTTTAACTTTGTTTTTATTAATCAGCCGGTTAATGTATTTATCTGATGTCAGTACGAATTCCGGCTGTTTTTTGTCTTGCAGGACAACTTCTTTGACTTCATGAAAATAATCGTCTCTGTACGCGCGTTTCAAAGTTTTCTTGGAAATGCCTTTATCAAGCATTTCCTGTTTCAGTCCTTCCAGCCATTTGTCCCATTCTTTGCGCTGTTCTTCCACAGGCTTGACGGCGGCAAACGCCGAAAAAGAAAAAACAATAAAACATAAAATAACGGCAGTACACTTTTTAATCATTTATCGCCCCGAATAAAAGTTGCATATAACAATATAAGATATAAAATCTTTACTTTCTCCTAACAATCAGATGTTTACATTATTTTTTTTTTATGTTACGGAAATAAAAAAAAGGAGATAGCCGTGAACATCCGAGAGTTTAAAAACAAGTTGCCGCCTCGCCGAGCCGTTTTGGGAATAGATTACGGTTCCAAGCGTATGGGGCTTGCCGTGTCAGACTTGTCACGCACCATCGCTACATCATACAAAATCCTTTATCGCGGTGCTTTGGAAACGGATTTAGCCGAGCTGCAAAAAGTTATTGCAGAAAAAGAAATCGGCGCCATCGTCATGGGACTGCCTTTACAGATGAACGGCGCGGAAGGGGATATTGCCGCCGAAGTTCGCAAATTTGCCGCCGTGCTGGAAGAAAGTTTTTCTTTGCCGATTCTCTTATGGGATGAACGCCTGTCTTCGTCAGCGGTGGAAAACTTTCTCATCAAAGAAGTTGACCTCTCGCGCAAAAAACGTGCCAAAGTTCTGGATGCTTCTGCGGCTGCCTATATTTTACAAGGCGCGCTTGATGCCTTAAAATACAACTGAAATCTTTTATTGACATCTCTGTTATAAAAGAAAAGGAGCCGCTAAGCTCCTTTCATTTTAATATCAAAGCCTTATGCCGCTTTAATCACGTCAAACCTGACTTCCGAACCGCCGAGTTCGTCAACTGTCGGTGCGTTAAGTGCATTGTTTTCGCAAATATCCAGCGCCAACACCTGCTCTTTAATGTAATCGGCATATTCGCTGACAGCCGCTTTAACTTTGGCATTATCGGAAGAATAAGCAAGCTTAATCCTGTCTGAAATGTCAAAGTCTTTGGATTTGCGCAACGCCTGAATCATGCGCACAAAGTCACGGGCAATGCCTTCTTTTTCCAAGGCTTCGTCAATGGCCGTGTCCAAAATGACAACTGCCGTATTGTCGGGCAGGGCTTGTCCGCTCATGCCGTCTTTGATAACCAGACGCAACTCGTATTCTTCGGCAAAGAGCGTCTGTCCGGCGATAGCGAGCGTCCCGTCTTCATTTTGGCTCCATTCATTGGTTTTGGATTTCGCCATAATGTCTTTCATATACGCGCCCAAACGTTTGCCGATAAGCGGCGTTTTCAAATATAGAAAACGGCTCGCAACGTCCGCAATGTCGGATTTTAAAATGACTTCCTTAACGTTGACCTCGTCTTTCAGCGCTTCCGCGAAATCTTTTAATAAAGCGGTATTGTCGCCGGCAATCGTCATGGATTTCAGCGGCAGGCGGTTGCGGAGCTTGTGTTCTTCGCGGATAGCTTTCGCCACCGAAGAAATCGCCCGTACCATATCCATTTGGCTGATGAGTTCCATATTGTCGTTAATCTTATCCAATGTCGGATAATCGGTCAGATGAACGGATTCGCCGTTTGTCAGCCCTTTATAAACAAATTCGCACATAAACGGCATCAGCGGCGCGGCAATTTTTGCTACATTTACAAGCACGGTGTAAAGCGTGTTGAAAGCGTTCAAATCTTCGCCGTCCCAGAAACGCGCGCGTGAACGTCTGATGTACCAGTTGTTGAGGATTTCCAGGAAATCTTCAACAGAACTGCAGGCACGCGCAATTTCATATGACGCCATATCTTTTTTAACCTCAACGGCCAGAGCTTTGAGCTTCGCCAGAATATAGCTGTCCAAAACATCGGAGGATTTGCTGATTTCTTCGGCCTTAATGCCTTCCGCATTGGCGTAAAGCGTGAAGAAATAATATGCATTCCAAAACGGAATAAGCGCTTTTCTTGCCGCTTTGGCAATCTCTTTGCCTTCTTTGTCAACAGCAACGTTGCCTCCCTTTAATACCGGCGAGGAAATCAAGAACCAGCGCAGAGCGTCCGAACCGACCGTTTCCAAAATTTCATTCGGGTCAGGATAGTTCTTCAAGCGTTTGGAAAGCTTCTGTCCGCCTTCCGCCATCAAAAGCCCCGTGCATATGCAGTTCTTAAACGCCGGCCTGTTGTGCAGTGCTGTGGAAAGAACCGTCAGCGTATAGAACCAGCCGCGGGTTTGGTCAATCGCTTCCACAATAAAGTCTGCCGGAAAATGGTTTTCAAACCACTCTTTGTTTTCAAACGGATAATGGATTTGCGCATACGGCATAGAACCGCTTTCAAACCAGCAGTCAAAGACATCCGAAACGCGATGCATCATTGTCTTGCCGCTCGGGTCATCGGGGTTCGGGTAAACCACGTCGTCAATATACGGCTTATGCAGATTATCAATTGCCACACCGGTTTTAGCCTTAATTTCTTCAATGGAGCCGAAAACATCCACGCGAGGGAATTTCGGATTGTCTGATTTCCAAACCGGTATCGGCGTTCCCCAAAAACGATTGCGGGAGATAGACCAGTCGCGCGCGCCTTCCAGCCATTTGCCGAAACGGCCGTCTTTAATATGATCTGGAATCCAATTAATCTGCTGATTGTTTTTAACCATGTCGTTACGGAAGTCCGTCACTTTAACAAACCAGCTCGACATTGCCTTATACATCAGCGGTGTATCCGTGCGCCAGCAGAACGGATAGGAGTGGGTGTATTGTTCTTTCTTAACAAGCAGGCCGTTTGTTTTCAGCCATTGCATAATCGGCTCGTTGGTCTCAAACACCTGCACACCTTCGTAGTCTGCAACTTCTGCCGTAAATTTTCCGGCTTCATCAACGGGGCAGACAACGGGGAAATTCTCGTCATAAGCACGGCAGGCTTCAAAGTCGTCCTGACCGAATCCCGGGGCAATATGGACAACACCCGTACCGTCTTCGGTGGAAACAAACTCGCCGGAAAGCACCCTGAACGCACCTTTTCCCGCCAAATGTTTGAAATAAGGGAACATCGGCTCGTAGCTCATCCCGATAAAGTCAGAACCTTTGAGTTTCTTAACCATAACAGCATTTTCCAGCTGTTTTTTATAGCTTCCGAGACGGGATTCTGCCAGAATGTAATCCTGCCCGTTTTCATTCATAACGACATAATCAATGTCTTTACCCACAGCAAGCATGAGGTTTGAAGGCAGTGTCCACGGCGTTGTCGTCCACACGAGGATTTTCTGCCCGTTTTCCAACTTAAACATTACCGTGATTGCATTGTCAGTTTTATCTTGGTAGCCTAAATTGACTTCAAAGTTGGAAAGCGGTGTTTCCGCAGCCCAGGAATAAGGCAATACGCGGTAATCTTCATACACGAGCCCTTTGTCATAAAGCTCTTTAAAGTTGTGAATAACGCTTTCCATAAAAGGCAAATCCATCGTTTTATAGTCATGGTTAAAATCAACCCAGCGCCCGATACGCTTAAACATATCTACCCAGATATTGGAATATTTCAAAACATCGGTGCGGCAAAAATTATTAAACTTTTCAATGCCGTATTCTTCAATCTGCTTGCGCCCCGAAACGCCGAGCTGTTTTTCGGCGGACATTTCGGCGGGTAATCCGTGGCAGTCCCAGCCCAGACGGCGCTCAACCTTTTTGCCGTCCATGGTCTGAAAACGCGCAACAGCGTCTTTGACATAAGAGACCATAATGTGCCCGTAGTGCGGCGTACCGTTGGCAAACGGCGGGCCGTCATAAAAAACGAACTCTGCGGCGCCGTCGCGGTTATGTACCGACTTTTCAAAAGTCTTGTCTTCTTCCCAAAAGCTTAAAATTTCTTTTTCCATGTTCGGAAAATTTATTTTTGCATTTAATTCCGGATAATATTTGTTTTTTTCACTCATTTTAAAAATTCCTAAAACTGACAAATTCGCAAATACTTTATCTGCAAAATATGACAAAATCAAGTCCATTTTAAAAAACATCAGAATCTTAACCTATTTTTTAAACATTATCCCCTAAAATAAATACCAAAAGAGTATGTCTAACCGCCGAAATAGGTGCTGATTATGGGTAACTTGTTGAAACTGAACATAAAAATAATTGCTTTGTTGGCTTTTGCATTAAGCTTCATTGCGGGCAAAACAAACGCGGCAGAATCGGGAATAAGCGTTGCTCATTCTTTTTATACGCTGGCTAAGCAAAATAATACCCAGAAAATTGAAAGCCTGCTGCATCGCGGTTATTCTTTGGAAAGTCATGACAGCCGCGGATATAATCCTGTTTGCATTGCTGTTTCCAGACAGGATAAAAAGGCATACAATACGCTTGTTTCATACGGGGCAAATAAAACGCCGTCTTGCCTGAAAAAAATTCCCGAAAGTGCGTACTTTCGCTTCTTCGGTGTATATCCTCAGACGGAAGTCGCAACATCATATGTCTCTGATAAGCCTTATCTGCTTGGAACGGCGGCTTTAGCTGCCGGTGCCGTTACGGCGGCATATTTGCTGCGCGGCAGTACCGGCGGCGGATCGGATTCCGGCGGAGACAATCCTGATGATCCGAACAATCCTGATAATCCGGATAACCCGAATCCCCCTGTCAATGAATGTGAAAACGGGACGATGACAGGCGGAAAATGCGTTTGCAACAGCGGTTTCTATATGTGGGAAAATAAATGCTTAAACATGATAAGTCATTGTACGAAGCAAAATCGTCCCGGACTTTGCCAAACCTGTGAAGACGGATACCAGTTAAGCGGTGATAAGAGTGCATGCTTTGCCAAAATTTTGAATTGCCAAACTCAAGTCAATGCAATATGCGAAAAATGCGTGGCCGGTTACGGCGTTCATAAAGGCGACGGCACTGTTTGTTACGCAGATATTGATTATTGCGGCGATCAGGAGCGTGATGTCTGCAAAACCTGCATGGCCGGATACGGACAGCACGGTAATGAACGCAAATGCTATAAAAACATTGATAATTGCGTAGATCAGGTACAGACAAAATGCCGTAATTGCGCGCCGGGGTTTGATACATTTGGCGATCCGGAGGCAAATTTTTGCTACCCGGCAAACCCGTGCCCATACCCGAACACGGTTCCGATTAATCAAGGCAAACAGTGCGTTTGTGATGAAAACCGCGGATATACCGGCGAACCCGGAAGTTGTGTACAGACCGAAGACGGTGACTATCAGGAAGGCGACGGCAGCCGCGACGAGTGGAATAACTCAAATGAACTGTATTGTAATTCGCATGGCGAATATTTGGGAGACGGACAATGCAGATGTTATGTCGGCTATACCGGTGAAACCAGCGGCTGTGACACCTGCGCTGCGGGATATATTGCATTTAACGGTATATGCTACCAGAACCTTCAATGTGAAACCAGATACGGTGAAGGCTATGAACAGCAAAATAACCGATGCATCTGCAAAGCAGGTTATATAACCTATAAAGAACAGTGTTATAAGGATTTGGAATGCCCTCTGCATTATTCGCAGGAAGGTGACAATTGTAAATGTAAGAAAAATTTTGACGAAAAATGCGAAAACTGCCTTGAAGGATACAGCTATAATGAAGAACTGGATGTCTGCCAAAAAGAAGAAGGCTGCGATGAAAAGTGGGTAGGTGAGAAGTGTGATATGTGTCCGTTGAGATATGAAATAACTTACGATGAAGACGGCACGGCACATTGCGGTAATAAATGTGCGGTTAATCGTCAGCCGTGGTCGGAGGACAATGAAGAATGTGAAAATTGCGCGGATGGATATGACTATAATTCAGCCGATGATACCTGTATCATAACCAATTGTTCGGCAGGAGTTGAAGGTTATATTAAAACCGAAGACGGAAAATGCGTTTGCGATGAAGATAACGGCTATGCAATGACGATTTTGGGTATTTGCCAGAAAAAGGGCGAAGATCTTGTCGGGTTAAAAGAAAGCAATGTCAATAATTCCGTAATAGATGTAACCAATGACGGCGAGCTTCGTGATGTTTACGGTATGAAGCCGGTTATGGAAGATGCAGGCGAAGATGGCGAGCCCGCTTATTATGATAATGTATATAATGCATTATCATCCGAAGGTAAGGAATCCGGTACGATAAATATAACCAACAAAAACAGCGGCGCAAATTATGTTTACGGAATTTATGCTCCGTCAAATATTTATAATGCCGCGGTTATTAATTCCGGATTGGCCGGTGCCTCGGCATCAGGAAACATTAACATAAATGATGATCGTTCGTTTGCGGAAATATACGGATTATATAATAATTCCGAAAACAATACATATAATGCGTTTGCTTATGCAGCCGGAAACGGAACCGCCGCCGAACCCATTCAAAATGAGGCAAGAGCCTCGGTGGTCATTAATCGTTCGGAGTTCAGTCAGGGAGATGTTGTCGGGCTAAACGGCAGCGGACTGATTTATAATGCGTATGCAAAAACAGATAACGGTACCGGTGCCAACGTCAATTCAACGGGAAATATTCAGATTACCCATGAGGGGAAAGGCAATGTTATCGGCATCCGGGAAAATAATCCGCAGGGAAAAGTTGTCAATTCCTATGCTCATTTGAATTCTGCCGTGTCTGATGTGATTGCTTCGGGTTCTGTTACGCTTTCAGGTAAAAATAACGTATACGGTATACACAGCAACGCATCTGTGAGCAACAGCGAAACCCAGTTCAGCAAAAGTTTCGGTAAAATCGGACAGTTCGGTTCTGTCGGCACGATAAACGTAACGACCGACGATGGTAAAGGTGCAGCATACGGTATATTTGTTGACGATGGCGGTAATGTCAAAAATGAAATATATAACGCTATGGGATATAACAGCGTCGGCAACATTATCGCATCAAATATTAACGGAGGCAATGCTTACGGCATATATTCAAATGCCGGAACATATGAAGATGCCGAAGATAAAAATGAAGACGGTACACCTGTCATATATTATAACAACACATACAATGCTTTTCGTTCATCGGCAAAATACGGCGGTGATAATTCGGCGGCTATTGGCAGTGTGTCGCTCAATATAAGCGGCAGCAGCTTCGGAGCGAAGGAAGCCGTGGGTATATATGCCAAAGGAAATGTGTTTAACGCATATGCAAATTCCGGCTCTGATGTTAAGCTGGAAACTGTCGGCAACATCAATGTTGACGACAACAGCCGCACGACGGATATCTTTTTGTATGGTATAAAAAGCGGTGGCGCGACAATCGCCAACGCATACGGCACCGGGCAAAATAAGAATGCGGCAACGGAAGTAACGGGAAACATCAATATAAACATCAATGCAAATAAAGGGGGAGGCGGAAGAGCTGCCGGAATTTATACTAATATTCCGACTTCCAAGATTGCTGTCATTTATAATGCGGCATTGATTAATGATCAAAGCAATGTCAAAGGCAATATCACCGTAAAATCAGGTGTAAACGATGCTCCTGCCCGTATGTATGGAATATATGCATCAAGTTTTGATGTCAATAACGGCAAAAAAGGCGACGGCCAGCCCAAAACAGTATATAATGCTTATTATGAAAACGGTGACGGCATTTCTGCCGGTTCGGTTAGGGGCGAAATTAATGTAACGACAGAAAGAGCTTCACAGGCATCCGATGCTGAATATTACGGTATATTTGTTAATGACGGCTCGGCGTATAATGCCTATTCTACCGATGAGAATGCCGATGTATCGGGTATCATCAACGTTAATGTCATCGGCGGCAACAAGAAAGCCGTGGCGGCCGGTATGTACGGCAAAGATGCAAGATTGTATAATTCCGGAAAATCCGAGATAAATGTATCAACAACGCGCAACAACAGCGTTGCCTACGGTATGAAAGGCGATAAATCATATATTTACAACGATGCGGCGCTGAATGTTCAGAGCAAAAATTCGGATGCATACGGAATATATGTTAATCAGGGAACGGCGGTTAATGATGTCAACGGCGTGATTAACGTAACCGGAAAAGGAAATAATTACGGTATTTATGCGATTTCGGATGGCAGCGGTGTCGGCAAAGTGGACGTCATAAATAACGGTTTAATCAAGGTAACAGGCGGAAATAATACGGGTATATATGCCGAGGGCAGTACGGCCACAGTGTCAAATGCCGGAACAATACAACTGGGTGATGACGGAGAAACTTGCTCAGGTTCCGATTGTAATCAGGGCTCATATATTGTTCTTAACAACGGAGCCGTGTTCGATAACAGCGGCACATTGACGGCAAAAGGAAAACTTGATTTTGATGCTATGGGCGGTAATGTCCAAATCAGCAAAGGCGGAAAATTTGAAGCCGAAGACAGTATCAACGGAACACTGAATGTTGCCTCAAACGTCGTTACCGATACGTTTGACAGAAAAAGCGTCATGGAAGGGGCACTCTCATCCGCAGATATCAGTGATGTTACACTGAAATCAAACTCATATCTCTATAATGTTCATGCAGAGCAAAAAGAAAACGGTACCCATGATATTGTTATGGACATGAAAGATTTTTCAACCGTTTTTGACAAAGAGGTCGCATCTTATTATGATTTGAATTATGCCAATGAGCGCAACATGGAACTTTTCAACACTTTGAAAGCTGCATCATCGGCGAAAGAAGCCCGTCAGACCGATGCGGATATAAGAGGAACATCTATGCTGCCGAATATTACCGCAGAAAACTTAAAAGTTATGCGCAGTCTTGATAAAACCATGATGTCGGAATTGTTTAAAGAAGGCGATGATGTCCGTAAAATGGTCGGGGGCGATTGGTTCTATCTCGGGCGGGACGATCACGGTACGCTGACGGGTTATGATATTAATGCGCAGAGCATGTATGCGTTATATGACCAAAAGCTTAATAATAACTATCGCTTAGGGCTGGGCATGAGTTTCACGCACGCCGATACAGACTATAATAACGATTCGTCGCGTAAAAACTTTATGGTACAGGGATATGTACCGTTTACATATACCAATGGGAATGGCCTGACCGCCGTTTCCATGGCACGTCTGGGCTTTTCTGACGGTGATTATAAACGCCGCGGCTACGGGCAGACATATGACGCCGATACTAACGAAATTACTTATGGTTTGCTCAACGAACTGCGTTATAAAATGAATTTGGGCGGCGTTAATCTGACCCCGTTCATCGGTTTGAATGCAATTGGTTGGTATCAGGATGCTGTTAACGAGGGCGACGAAGCGCTGGCTGTCAATATCGCGTCATCACATGTCTTCTCGCTTGAAAGCGCTTTGGGATTGTATCTGGATAAAGAAGTTGAATTCAATCAGGATAATAAATTAAATGTTGCGCTCGGTATCGGCTATTATCATGAGTTTGCCGATCCTTACGGCGGCTTTACTGCCCGCCACGGCGCCGACAGCATGGGGCACTATAAACTCCGTAACAGGGGATATTTAAATTCGCGCGACCGCGGTGTTTTATCAGCCAAAGTTAATTACGATTATAAAGATTTTTCAATCTACGGTGAACTGATGCAATACCTTGAAGACGAATATCCGATTAAGGTCGATGTCGGTTTGAAGTATAAATTCTAGGTTTAAATCAGTTTGTTATAAGCAAAAAATAATGTAAAATTGCAAAAAATGCTTTCTTTTTAAATTTTACGTGTTATAAACATAACCATAATCTTTCATAAAATTTTGAAAGTGGGGTCAAAAGCCCCGCTTTTTTAGTACTAAAAGATAAGGAGAACATAATGCAGAAGCATTATTTGGCAAACGTTATAGAGCCGGTAGTTGACGGGCTGGGATATGAGACGGTGCGGATTCTCACAATCGGCGATGCAAATCCGGTTTTGCAGGTTATGATTGAGCATAAAAATTATGAACAGGAAATTACTGTCGATGATTGTGCGCTGGTCAGCCGTGCCCTGTCTGCTGCTTTGGATGAAAATGACCCGATTGAAGGGCGTTATACCTTGGAAGTCAGCTCACCGGGGTTAGACCGTCCGCTGACAAAACCCGAACACTTTAAACGTTATCTCGGCTATGTGGTGAAGCTTGAAACCGCTGAGCCGGTTGAAAAACGCAAACGTTTTAAAGGGACTTTGGAAGCGGCCGATGACAATAGCCTGACCATAAAAATGGAAGATGTTGTTTATGCGATAGCCTATGAAAATATTATTAAAGCCAAAATAGTTTTAACCGATGAACTTTGGGAAAAATATTTGAAATCCCAAAAAACAGAAAATGCATAACTTTTAACTTTAACAGAGGATACTATGGAAAATATTGTTAATATGCCCAGACCCGAAATTTTAATGGTGGCAGATACCGTCGCCAGAGAAAAAAATATTGACCGCGAAGATGTTTTTGACGCCATGGAGCAGGCTATCCAGAAAGCCGGACGTTCCAAGTACGGTTTTGAACATGATATCCGCGTTAATATTAACCGCAAAACCGGCGCGATTACTTTGGCGCGCTACCGTGCGGTTGTGGATGTGATTGAAAACGAAACGACTGAGCTCACTCTGGAAGAAGCGCGGCGCATTAACCCTGATGTTAAAGTCGGCGAATATATTATTGACCAGCTTCCTCCGATTGATTTCGGGCGTATCGCAGCCCAGACGGCTAAACAGGTTATTACCCAAAAAGTGCGTGAAGCCGAACGCAACAAACAATATGAAGAATACAAAGAAAAAATCGGTACCATTATCAACGGTACGGTTAAGCGTGTGGAATTCGGCAACGTCATTATTGATATGGGTAAAGCCGAAGCAATTCTGCGCCGTGACGAGATTATCCCGAGAGAAAACTTCAAAAACGGCGACCGTGTACGCGCTTACGTCTTGGATGTCCGCCGCGAGACACGCGGGCCGCAAATTTTCCTCTCTCGTACCTGTCCTGAATTTATGGCGAAATTGTTTACCTCCGAAGTTCCGGAAATTTATGACGGCATCATTGAGATTATGGGCGTTTCCCGAGATCCGGGGTCAAAGGCCAAAATTGCCGTCCGCGCTAAAGATTCTTCCATTGACCCGGTCGGTGCGTGCGTCGGTCTCCGCGGTATCCGTGTTCAGGCTGTCGTAACTGAACTGCAGGGCGAAAAAATTGATATTGTTCCTTATTCCGCAGACCGTGCACAGTATATTGTCAGCGCTTTGGCACCGGCAGAAGTCAGCAAGGTTGTGCTGGATGAAGAAAATAACCGCATTGAAGTTGTGGTTAATGAAGACCAGTATTCCATTGCTATCGGGCGCCGCGGACAAAACGTTAAACTGGCATCTCAACTCTTAAACGCTGATATTGATATCCTGACCGAAGAACAGGAACGTGAACGCCGCGCTAATGAAAATCGTATCCGTTCTGAACGCTTTGTCTCAGCTTTGGATGTTGACGAGATGATTGCTCATATCCTGATTTCGGAAGGTTTCTCTACCGTAGATGAAATTACCATGGTAGATTTGGCTGAGCTTTCTTCCATTGAGGGCTTTGATGAAGATTTGGCAGCCGAACTGCAAAACCGCGCCAAAGCTTTTGTTCAAAAACGCAATGAAGAATTTATTGAAAAGAGCAAGACCTTAGGTGTTGATGAAAGCCTGAAAACAATCTCCGGCTTGGATCAGGAGATGATTCTGACGCTTGCCGAAAACGGCGTGAAAACGCTTGATGATTTGGCTGATTTGGCTGCTGATGAATTAAGGGAAATCTTAGGCGAGTCCCTGATTTCCGAAGTGGAAGCAAATCGTGTTATCATGGCCGCCCGTGAACATTGGTTTGCTGATGAAGAAAGCAAATAAACAGAGGCTGTAAATGTCAAGAGAGCAGGTTGAACGCAAATGCATTTTGGACGGCACCGTCAAACCGGTCGGCGAATTACTGCGGTTTGTGGAATTAAATAATGCCTTATTACCGGATTTTAATAAAAAACTGCCGGCAAAAGGAATGTATGTGACGAATAATCGGCTCTCTTTGGCAAAAGCTTTGGAAAAAAAGCTGTTTCATAAAGTCAGCCGCCATTGCTTGAACATTGCAGATAATTTTATGGAAACCGTCGAAAACCTGATAAAACAACAGGCGTTAAACAGTATTAATCTGGCAAGGAAATCAGGCATTCTCGTTACAGGGTTTGAAAAAGTTAAAGAGGCAGTCAAAAAAAACAAGGTGGAATTTATCATAGAAGCCACAGATGCCGGGCATGACGGACGCGAAAAAATGGCATTTATGGCAAAAGATATTGAAATATTTAATTTATTTGATATAGATGAATTAGATATGGCTTTAAATAAAGAAAATACGGTTCATATCGCCGTTTTAAAAGGGGATATGACACGTACGGTTTATAATAATTTAAAAAAGTATCAAAACTTTATAGCTTAAAACGGAGAAGATAACGAATGACAGAAGATAATGGCAAAAAACTAACATTATCCGCAAAATCTACCCTCAGATTAAAGAACCCTAATGCTGCGCAAACTCAGGAAGGGCGCAAGGTTGTGCAGGTGGAAGTGCGTAAAAAACGTTTTGTCACGCAGCAGGCACCGGCAAAATCTTCCGTGGAAATTGACGAAACCTTAGCGCAAAAACTTGAACTTTTGGCTAAAGCCAAAGAGCATGAAGCCAAAAGAAAACTTGAAGAAGAAGAAAAAGAACAGCTTCGCAAAAAACAAAAAGAAGAAGCCGAAGCCCTAAAAAAAGCTCAGGAAAAAGAAAAACTTGAAAAAGAAGAAGCGGAGAAAGCTTCTGCTCAAAAGGCAGAGCGCAATATACCTGTTGCGGCAAGTTTTTCCGAAAACGATTCGAAAAGTTTTAACGCAAAATATAAAGATAAAAAAGATTATGATGACGAAGATGATGGTGACAACTATTACAAAAAGGGTAAAAAATCTTTTGAAGTTGAAAACAATAAACCGTTGACGCGCGAAGAAACTTTTGAACAGGAACGTAAAAAAATCCAGAAAAGAAGTTTCGAAACGCCGAAGCGTAATGCCAAAATAAACGTTAATTCATATATGTATAATGACGACGATGAGGATGATTACGGCTACGGTGCTCCGCGCCGTCGCTTTAAGAAAAAAGCATCCAAACCTCAGGTTCAGCAGGCTCCGCAGGAAAAGATTATTAAGGAAGTCATTATTCCTGAGATTATTACGGTGCAGGATTTGGCAAACCGTATGGCCGAAAAGAGTTCGGACGTTATTAAAAAACTGATGTCTTTGGGTGTTATGGCAACCATTAACCAGGCGATAGATGCCGATACCGCTCAGATTATTGTTGAAGAAATGGGGCATAAATTCAAGCGTATTGCCGAAAGCGATGTCGAAGAAGGGCTGACCGGACCGGCAGACAGTGCTGCTGATTTGTTGCCGCGTGCGCCGGTTGTGACCGTTATGGGACACGTTGACCACGGTAAAACCTCGTTGCTTGATGCTTTACGCGAGACAAATGTTGCCGCGCGCGAAGCCGGCGGCATCACACAGCATATCGGTGCATACCAAATTACTTTAAATGATAATCAGAAGATTACCTTTATTGATACACCGGGGCACGAAGCGTTTTCGGAAATGCGCGCCCGTGGTGCCAAAGTGACGGATATTGTTGTGTTGGTTGTTGCTGCCAATGACGGCATCAAGCCGCAGACGGTGGAAGCTATCCGCCATGCTCAGGCGGCAAATGTGCCGATTGTCGTCGCTATTAATAAAATTGATTTGCCCGGTGCCGATCCGATGAAAGTTAAAACGGAATTGCTGCAGCACGGCATCGCCGTTGAAGAAATGGGCGGTGAATGCTTATGTGCCGAAGTTTCAGCAAAGAAACGCATCAATATTGATAAATTGGTTGAAGCCATTTTGTTGCAGGCTGAAATTCTTGATTTGAAAGCCAACCCCAACCGTGTGGCCGAAGGCGTCGTTATTGAAGCTAAAATGGAAAAAGGCCGCGGTAATGTTGCCACTGTATTGGTACAAAACGGTACATTGAAAGTCGGCGAAGTTTGCATCGCCGGTAAAGAATGGGGGCACGTCCGCGCCATGTTTAACGAAAACGGCAAAAAAGTATTTGAAGCCGCTCCGGCAACTCCTGTGGAAGTTCTCGGTTTGCAGGGAACGCCGTCTGCCGGCGATGATTTCATTATCGTTAAAGATGAAAATCAGGCACGTGAAGTTACCAACTACCGCATCCGCAAAGAGCGCGACGCCAAATTGGTAAAAAGTGCCAAATCGGCCATGGAGCAAATGCTCGATAAAATTAAATCAGGCGAGTCTAAACAGTTGGCTGTTATTATTAAAGCTGATGTTCAGGGGTCTATTGAGGCAATTGAAGGGACAATTACTAAATTGTCAAATGATGAAGTGTCCGTTCATGTTTTGCATTCCGCAGTCGGACCGATTTCCGAGTCCGATGTCACATTGGCCAAAGCCTCGGATGCGTTTATAATAGGGTTTAATGTACGCGCAATTCCGCAGGCACGCGATATGGCTCGCCGCGACGGCATTGATATTCGTTATTATTCTATTATTTATGATGTTGCCGATGACGTGAAGAAAGGCTTGGAAGGTTTGCTCTCGCCTGAATTGCGTGAAAAATTCCTCGGTTATGCCGAAATCCGTAATGTATTTAATATTACCGGTGTCGGTAAAGTCGGCGGTTGCATGGTAACCGAAGGTCTGGTCAAACGCGGTGCAAAAGTTCGCCTTCTGCGAGACAATGTCGTTATTCATGACGGTAATCTCGGACAGTTAAAACGCTTCAAAGAAGATGTCAAAGAAGTCAAAGACGGATATGAATGCGGTATGAGTTTTGAAAATTACAATGACATTCAGATAGGAGACTATATCGAATGTTATGAAATTGAAACTATTGCCGCTAAACTTTAAGGAGAAAAATATGGTAATGATAAGTGCCAAAGAGCCGTCACAGCGCCAGCTGAGAGTTGCTCAGGAGATTAGGAAGATTATTGCCGGAGCGCTGGAAAAGGGAGAGGTGCGTAATCCTCTTATTTTAGACCATTTTATTACCATAACGGATGTTGATATTTCTCCGGATTTAAAACTGTGTACCATTTATTTCATGACCTTAAACGGGCAAAACCTCGGTCAGCTTGAAGATGACTTAAACGCCGAGGCGCGGGGCTTAAAAAAGTTAATTGCGTCAAAGCTTAAACTGCGTTACACGCCGGATTTAAACTTCCGTATGGATACATCTTTTGCTGAGGTTGACCGTATTGAAAAGCTGTTGCGCGATCCCAAAGTCGCCAAAGATTTGGAACGGGAAAATAAAGACTAACTTTTATTATTTAAGGAGAACTGTAATGCTTAAAAATTTTGTGTCTGAATTCAAAAAATTTGCCATGCGCGGTAATGTTATTGATATGGCCGTCGGTATCATTATCGGTGCTGCATTCGGCAAGATTGTCGATTCGCTTGTCAAGGATGTTTTAATGCCGCCTATTGGTTTATTGCTAGGCAAAGTAGACTTTTCAGACCTTAAATTGGTTTTAACATCAGGCGAAAATCCCGTTTCTATCAATTACGGTTTGTTTATTAATGCTTTGATCAGTTTCCTGATTGTTGCTTTCGCCGTATTTATTTTGATTAAAGCTATCAATAAATTGCAGGAAAAGATGACCAAAGAGGAAGCCGAAGAAAAAGCCGCGGAACCGACAACCAAAACTTGCCCGTACTGCTGCACGGAAATTCCGCTCAAAGCCTGCCGCTGCCCGCATTGCACATCGGAGCTTAAATAAACTGAAATAAAAAAAGCCGCCGGTTAAGGCGGTTTTTTTTATACGTTTAATAAATATCAATATCTTTTTTGGATCGGCAATATTCATATATTGTCAGCACTATTCCCGACAGGACGAGAGGCAGCAGATAATATATAATACGGTAAGCAATTAAAGCACCGAATAATATCGCTTGGTTATCCTGCCCGGGCAATATATTTGAAAAAACCAGTTCAAATACGCCCAATCCGCCGGGAACCTGACTATAAGTCCCTAAAACGTGAGCAATAATAAAAGCTCCCAAAAAAGCGACAAAGTTAATCTCTATAAAGCTGACCAAAACAGAATAGAGAACTAACGATGCCATAACAATGTCTAAACTGCCGATGAGAATTTGTTCCAATGCCAGCCTGAAATCAGGCATTTTAAAATCTACGCCTTTAATGACGAAATCTTTTTTATAATACAAACTTGCCCAAAGGTAAATTAATAAACCGATAACCGATAAAACCATGGTAATAAATGTAGACATTTTGGTAGATTCATTGCCGCCGAATGCATGGTCAGGGGTTAAAATATATCCGATTATGATTAAAAAGAAGCACGCAACAAGATAGGTAAATCCGGAAAAGGTTACCATTTTAACAATATTGCCCGGGCTTATTCCCCAGCGGGAATAAAAGCGGTATCTGACTGCACCGCCGGAAACAATTGCGTGTCCCGCATTATTGCTGACAGAGAAACCGACAAAACCGGTTAAAATCCATTTCCAGGCAGCCAGTTTCTTTTTAATATATTTCAGCGCCAGATAGTCATATGTTGATAACGCCACATAACCGGCAAAAGATGCTCCGCAGGCCCATAATAGGTTAGCTTGCGGAATATTGAAAAGCGCGTCTTTAAGTTCGCCGAGCGAATATTTTGAAAGCTGGCGATATATCATATATGCTGCCAGAACAAAGAAAAACAGCCCGAGCCAAGAGATAATTTTATTAATTATGGAAGATTTTTTCACGCTTACTTCTCCTGTTTGCTTCCGGATATCGTTTTGTTAAGCCGTTTAAAGTTAAGGTCTACATATGCTTTTAAACTATCGCCGTAAGTTTGGCGGATAAAAGCGGTTTGCTGCGACGGTTGTGGTTTGTAATCCTCCGCAGCGGCCTGAACCGAAAGCAGGTCTTCAATTTTTATTTTCGTTTCCAGATCGTCCCGTTTTTGCGCGGCGCTTTTCTGGCCGAAGACGGAAGCAAGGTTATATTGGATATGTGCCTTTTTTATATCACGGGTATATATTTTCCCTTCCGAATATATATCGCCGAGCTTCGACATCGCACCGGCATTTCCCTGCTCGGAAGCTTTTGTCAGATATTTAACGGCCAGATTATAGTTTTTAGGTGTGCTCCACCCGTTAATATAAAAATCGGAAAGGACAAGTTGTGCTTCGTCGTAATTATCGTCAGCCGCAGCTTTAATCATTGCAAAAGCTTTATTATAGTCCTTTTTGACTAAGAAACCTTTCAAGTACGAATAGCCCAAAATGTATTTGGCGATATTATTGTTTTTTTCTGCCTGAATAAGCAGTTGCAAGGCTTTATCCAAATCTTTCTGCGTTTTGTTTTTTGTATCCGAACCCAGATATATGATAGCCAGATTAACTGCTGCATCATCGCTCCCGAGCGCCGCTGCCTTGTCAAAATAAGTAATGGCTTTTGCATAGTCAACATCAACGCCGATGCCGTTAAAATACAGGCTGCCTAAATTATTATACGCTGCCGCGCTGTTTTTCTCTGCCGCGGTTTGGTAATAGTCCAAGGCTTGTTTATAATCAATATCCAGCCCGTTCAACCCGTACAGATACATATAGCCCAAATCAAGCTGTGCGGTAATATCTCCCTGAGCAGCTTTTGTTTTGAGTTCATCAATGGAAATAGTTGCGTTTTCTTTTTCCGGTTCCGAAATGCCGATAATATTGAGAGCCTTGTCAAAAAAGGAGAAACTTTTTGTATTGGCGGTTGAATTGTCTGTTGAAATTTCCATTTTAACGTCTTCGTCACCGGTATCCAAAGATAAATCATCTACCCCCAAGTCTATCTGGGCATATGTATTAAAAACGATTCCGATTGTTAAACAACATACATTAAATACAATTTTTTTCATCATCATCCCGCCTGTCATGAATCATTAATATATACATCATATTGCAAAAAAATATTGCTTTCAACACAAATTATAATATAAAAATTGAAATGTAAATTTTAATCAGTAAGATATCCTGATGGAACGGAATAAAAAAATGGCAAATACCGCACCGATTTATACGCTTCGCGACATTAGTTTGACCTTCGGTGTCAAACCGTTATTTACGTCAGTCAGCCTTAATATCAACAGAGGAGATAAAATATGCCTTGTCGGCAGAAACGGCTGCGGAAAATCGACGTTGCTTAAAATTATTTCAGGAAGACTGGAACCCGATTCCGGTGAAAAATTCATTCAGCCCGGAATTAACATTTCCTATATGGAGCAGGAAGCGGATTTTTCTTCTTATCAGACACTGAAAGATGTTATTGCCGGAGGCTTAAAAAAAACGGAAAAAGAAGAATTTAAAGCAGATATTTTAATAGGTTTGTTAGATATCAATGCCGGCGTCAGCCCGCTGACGGCTTCCGGCGGAGAACTGAAAAAAGCGGCTCTTGCCCGTGCCCTGATTTCCGAGCCGGATATTTTGCTTTTGGACGAGCCCACAAACCATTTGGATATTGCCGCCATAGAAAAATTGGAAGAGATTATCAAAAAATTTGCCGGCGCTGTTGTGGTTATCAGCCATGACCGTTCGTTTTTGACCCGTATTTCAAATGCAACCCTGTGGCTTGACCGGGGAATTGTTCATGCTAATAATAAAGGCTTTGCCGATTTTTATGGCTGGCAGGAAGAAATTATAAATCAGGAAATTATTAAAGAAAAATATCTGAATAAAAAACTGGAAGAAGAAACCGAGTGGCTGCATAAAGGGGTTACGGCGCGACGCAGAAGAAATCAGGGACGTTTGCGGCGTTTGCAGCAACTGCGGCAGGAACGGCGTGAACAGGTCAAAAAACTTGGCAGTATTGATTTGGAAATCAAAGAGGCTGCCGTCCGCTCCAAAATGGTTATAGAAGCCAAGCATATCTCAAAAAGCTTTGCTGAGCGACCTATTGTGAAAGATTTTTCTTTGCGCGTGATGAAAGGGAACCGCATCGGCATTGTCGGTGCTAACGGTTCCGGAAAAACAACTTTGATAAAGCTGTTGACCAAACATTTAGAGCCTGACAGCGGTCATGTGCGTATCGGGAAAAATCTTGAAATGGCATATTTTGACCAAAATCGGGAGCAATTGGATCCTGAAAAGACATTGTGGAGAACTCTTTGCGGCGAAGGAGACCACATTTATGTCCGCGGCAGCTACCGTCATGTTGTTGCATATCTGAAAGATTTTCTCTTTACACCCGAGCAGGCCAAAAGTCCGGTGTCCTGTCTTTCCGGTGGTGAGAAAAACAGGCTGATGCTGGCATTGCAGTTGGCACGCGAATCAAATTTTCTAGTTTTGGACGAGCCGACAAATGATTTGGATATGGATACGCTGGATTTGTTGGAAGAGGTTTTGGACGAATATCAGGGAACAATTTTGCTTGTCAGCCATGACCGTGATTTCCTGAACAAAATCACTACATCAATGTTGTATATGCGCGGTGACGGTAGTATAGTTGAACATATCGGCACCTATGAAGAACTGTATAACAGATATATTGCCGGAAGTAAAAAAGAAAGCAAAATAACTCCGGTTAAAAAAGAACAGCAGCAATCTGTCGCCGCGGCGTGCAAAACAGCTAAATTAAGCTATAAAGATCAGCGTTTGTATGAAATACTGCCGCAGGAGGTGGAAAAACTGGAAGCTGAAATTGCAGCCGTTGAAGAAAAATTATCGGATTCAAATCTTTTTATGCAAAATAAAGACAAGTTTATGTCATTGACCGAAAGATTGCAAGAGCTGAAAATCCAAAAAGATGAAAAAGAAACGCAGTGGTTGGAAATTGAATCGCGCCTCAGCACAATATTATAATGTCAAAATAAGAAAATTCCTTAATATATAAGCGGAGTTAAGCAGTTAGACTCGTTTTTTTAAGGAACAAAAATATGACAAAAGTAAAAAATATTCAAGATTTGGATTTTGAATCTGACTTAACCGAATTGAAACAGACGAATCGTTTGTTTCTGGAACTCTTATATAACCTGAGCAAATATCCTCATCCGCAAAAAGCTAAAAGCCTCGTCAGAAAAGCGCTTTTTGCCTTTGAAACGGATAATGTATTTAAACGCATAAAAGCAAGAAAATAACCGATATATAAGATATTTTATAGTTTTAACGGCATGAGAGTCAAAATTGTTTAACTCTTTATATGTTAATATGGATAAACAAAACTCCCAAAAGCAAAATTGCGGCAAAGACGCCGGCAAAAACATCATCCAGCATGACGCCGTAAGCATTTTTAATTTGACTGTCGGCATATTTGACCGGTCCCATTTTCAAAATGTCAAAAAAGCGGAAAAATGCAAATCCGGCTATATAATAAAACCAACTGCCGATGCCTGATAAATATTCCGGGGCAATGTAGGCTACGAGGGAAAAAGATAACAGTTGACCGACGGTTTCGTCAATGACGACTTTGGAGGGGTCTTCGTCGCCGCTTTCTTTAATGACAACATCGGCAGCTTTAACTCCGATAAAAAACAAAATGACAGCGGTTCCGAGCAAGGCGTAAAAGCCCCCGAAATGCATTAGCAGATATGCTAACGGAAGGGTTCCGAGCGACCCTATCGTTCCCGGTGCGTATTTGGACAATCCCAATCCGAAATATGTGGCTAATAGATTTGCTGCTTTGCTGTTCATTTTGTTTCTCCCGTAATATCTCTGAAAATATTAAAAAATAACATAATATTTGCAACGGGAAAATTTTTTATCCACGAATAATTAAGAATTTTGTTTATAAAATAAAAGAATAAAGATGAGGTATTTATGTCAAAAAAGATTTTTTATACGGTATCATTTCTGCTTTCTGCTGCGATTGCTGTTTGTTTGTATTTTTTATCGGGCACACCGTATATGCAGCAGTCAAATGATACCATGGCGCGGGCAGGGCAGGAATGCCCGACGCATTCCGGAAGCGTTAATATTGCATATATAACCGATTCCCGTTATACGCCGCCGACCATGGTGGCAATGTCCTCAGCCATAAAAAACAAATGTCCGAATACGACATATAATTTTTATATTATTGCCGAGAATATAACATTGCAGGACGATGCTTCTTTAAAAAGGCTGAAAAATCTGGCACCGGAAACGGTGAATATTAATATTATTCCGCGTTCCGAGCCGGATCTTCCGTTTGAAAATATGCAACGCTTTCTGCAATATAAAGTCGGCATGCATAAAATATATCTGGCGGAAATATTGTCAGGTCTGGACAAAGTCATCTACATGGACGGCGATACGTTGGTTCTCAAAGATTTGCGCGCCTTGTTTGATACGGATATTGCAAACGAATATGCCGCTGTTGCCAAAGACGGAATTTATTATCGCTTTCCCAAAGAAATGGCTGAAATGGGACTGAATAAGCGCGGCTTTTATTTTAACAGCGGCGTCATGCTGCAAAATCTGAAATTGCAGAGGCAGGATAAAATCGTGGAAAAGCTTGTGGAATATATCAAAACCCATGAAGATTTTTTTGGAGATCAGGATGTGCTTAATGTCGTTTTTGGTGATAAGTTAAAATTGATGAGTTACAACTATAATTGTATCAGCACGTTTTTTGAAGAAGACGATTTGGATTTTTTAAGCCGTTATTATGACGAGAAGCTTCCCGAAAAGACGACTGATATTTATAAAAATGCCGCGATTATCCATTATGCCGGGGATAAACCGTGGCAGGAAAATTATCGTCCGCAGTATTTAAAAGAGTTGTGGTTTCAATATTATGAACGGATAAAGGATTATAATGATTAAAAAACGTATCGTCGCTTTGATGCTGGTTTTGTTAACGCTTGCGGGGGCGGTTATTTTAATTATGCCGCGACAGGTCAATCTTGTTTATATGGCCGATTCTAAGTATATTCCGTATGTTATGGTTTCATTGCATTCCGCCATATTAAATAAAAATGCATCAACCGCCTATCATGTTCATGTCATTGCCAAAGATATTTCCCCCGCGCAGAAGCAGCAGCTGCAAAGTATGCAGCAGGATACAGTGAAAATACATATTGTCCCGGCCAAAGAATTAGATTTGGATTATGCGCATCTCGGACGATTCGCTTCATTTAAAATCTCTTTGCAAAAATTGTTTATTGCCGAATATCTGCCGGATGTCGGCAAAGCGCTGTACCTGGATGCCGATACGCTGGTGCAGGAAGATTTGTATAAGGTATATCAAACCGGATTGCGCGATAAATATGCCGCGGCAGTTAAGGACGGCTTAATGTATCAGGCACCGGAACATATTGCAGAGCTTAATCTGAAAAATCCGCAGTTTTATTTTAACAGCGGCGTTATGCTTCTGAATTTGGATAATATCCGCAAAGACAATATTATTCGCCGCGCGGTCATTTATTTTAATACACATAACGAGGTTTTCGGGGATCAGGATATCTTAAACAGCGTTTTCGGCAAAAAGGTTGTGCCGATGTCATATCGTTATAACTGCAACAGTACCTTTTTTGAAGAAAAGAGCGCCGCGTTTCTTTCCGCCTTTTGGCAGGAAGAAGTTCCGGAAAACTCTGAAACGGTATATCAGAATGCCGCGATTTTGCATTTTGCCGGCCACAAGCCGTGGACACCGATGTTTACGCATCCGTATTTAAAACCTTTGTGGTGGAGATATGCGGAAGATGTAATGCAAAAGTATAAGATATCGTTTTAATTTGACTTGCACAAATGCATTTTAGACTTTAATATTCATCTTAACAAAGCAAGGATAAGAAAAATGGTTAAAGTGGTAACTTTCGGCTGCCGGATAAACAGTTATGAAAGCGAAATATTCAAAGAAAAATTGAAGGCTTATGACAATTTGATTGTCGTTAATACCTGTGCGGTAACGGCGGAGGCCGAGCGCCAGTGTCGGCAGACAATCCGTAAGCTGAAAAAAGAAAACCCCGAAGCCAAACTTGTCGTAACCGGATGTGCGGCGCAGGTCAGTACCGAAAGATTTAACGAAATGCCTGAGGTGGATTTGGTTTTGGGCAATATGGAAAAGACCGAAATAGAGCGCTATCTTGTCTCCGAAGACAGAACTGTTGTCGGCGACATTTTTTCGTTCAAAGGCTATGATGCTTATATGATTACGGGGTTTGAAGGTCGCGAACGGGCTTTTGTGGAAATCCAACAAGGCTGCAATCATCGTTGCACGTATTGCATTATTCCTTACGCGCGCGGGGCAAACCGTTCCGTGAAAGAAGAAAAAATATTGGAACAAATCGGTATCTTGTTGGATAAAGGCTTTAAAGAAATCTGTTTAACCGGTGTTGACGCCTGCTCTTATGAGCCGAGTTTCAGCGGGCTGGTTGCCAAGATTTTGCAGACATATAAAAATTTGCCCTCTTTGCAGTTCGGTTCGCTTGACCCTGCGGCGGTGAATGATGAATTTATCGCGCTGGTGCGGGATTATCCGAACATTCATCCTTATTTTCACTTTTCCATTCAGTCCGGCGATAACCTGATATTAAAACGCATGGGGCGCCGGCATTCGCGGGAAGATGTTATTCGTCTGTGTGAAAAGCTTCGTTCGGTACGTCCGGATTGTGTCTTCGGTGCGGATTTTATTTGCGGTTTTCCGACCGAAACCGATGAAAACTTTGCAAACACGCTTAAATTGGTGGAAGAAGCGGGAATAAGCAATTTGCATGTTTTCCCGTATTCCGAGCGTCCGGGGACGCCTGCTGCCAAAATGCCGCAAGTACCTGTCGCTATTCGAAAAAAGCGGGCAGAAATGTTAAGAAATTTGAGAAAGGAAGAGAAATGAGCGGTTTTTTCAAAAAATTAGGATTCGGGCTTAAAAAAACTTCACAGAATTTAAGCCGCGGTATAACCGATATTTTCACGAAAGAAAGCCTGTCTGACGACGTCGTGACCGATTTGGAGGAACTGTTATACAGTGCGGATGTCGGCGTGAAAGCTTCAACGGAAATAATAGAAAAGTTTTCTTCCCGCCGTTTTGAAAAAGGCTGCGATATTACCAAGGTTAAAGAAGAACTATGTAAAGATATTGTTGATATTTTAAAACCCTCGGAAAAAGAATTTGTGATAGATAAAACCCAAAAGCCGTATGTTATTTTAATGGTCGGTGTTAATGGCGCAGGTAAGACGACAAGCATCGGCAAATTGGGAAAAAAATTTGCCAATCAGGGGTATCAGGTTTCATTTATCGCGGCCGACACCTTTCGTGCCGCCGCGGTGGAACAGCTTGCCGTATGGGGAAGCCGCAATAATCTCCGCGTGTTCTCGGGGCCGCAGGGGTGTGACAGTGCCGGGCTTTGTTATGACGGGCTGATGGAAGCGGGAAAGCAAGGTGATGATATCGTGTTTATTGATACGGCAGGGCGCCTGCAAAATAAAAAAGGTTTAATGGATGAGCTGCAGAAAATCGTCCGCGTGATTAAAAAGATTTCCCCCGATGCGCCGCATAAAACATTGATAACCATAGACGCAGCCACCGGTCAGAACGGGCTTGACCAAGTTAAAACTTTTAAAGAGCTGATAGACGTCAACGGCGTGATAGTCACCAAGCTGGACGGCTCCTCCAAGGGCGGGATTTTAATTGCCGTCGCTTCCGAAACCGGCATACCGGTTTATTTTGTCGGGGTCGGCGAAGATGTTGAAGATATGGATGTCTTTAAGGCCGAAGACTTTGCCAAAGGGTTGTTGGATTTATGATGAGCATGAGCTTTGATTTTGCGGAAGAGACGATTTTGACGGCGCCGGAAACACCCGCAAAGCCCGAACCGAAAACAATTACCGAAATATCAAATGAAATCAAGCGCTTTGTTGAAGGCAATTTTAACCATGTTTTGATACGCGGTGAGATATTCGGTTCCAAGCGTGCCGATTCCGGGCACTGGTATTTATCGTTAAAAGACGAAAATGCCGTGTTGGCTGCTGTTTGCTGGCGCGGTGTTGCTTCCGGACTGAAAGTCAAAATTGAAGATGGGCTGGAAGTGATTGCTACCGGAAAAATTACCACCTTTGCCGGAAAATCATCCTATCAGCTGGTCATAGAAAGTTTGGAACCCGCAGGGCAGGGAGCTTTGCTCAAATTGTTGGAAGAGCGCAAACAACAGTTCATCAAAGAGGGTTTGTTTGACGCCGCACATAAGAAAAAAATCCCGTTTCTGCCTGAGACCATCGGCGTTGTTTCCAGTGCTTCCGGCGCAGTTATCCGCGATATTATTCACCGTATCCGCGACCGTTTTCCGAGCCACGTTATTTTGTGGCCGACGCCGGTACAGGGTGAAGGTGCTGCCGAAAAAGTTGCGGCGGCGATTCGCGGCTTTAACGGTTTGACTCTGAACAGCAGTGTTAAGCGTCCGGATGTGATTATTGTCGCGCGCGGTGGCGGCAGTCTGGAAGACCTTTGGCCGTTTAACGAAGAGGTTGTCATCCGCGCGGTTTATGATTCTGAAATACCGATAATCTCAGCTGTCGGGCATGAAACCGATACCATGCTTATAGACTATGTTTCGGATAAACGCGCCCCTACGCCGACAGGCGCCGCCGAGTTTGCCGTTCCCGTCAAAAATGAATTACAAACCGGTTTGAATATTTTAGATAACCGCATGCGCAATGCCGTTCGCCGCTGTCTGGATGAATATAAGATAAAAATAGAAGGGCTCGGTCGCGGCATTCCTAATCTGTGCCAGCTCTTGAACGAAAATGCGCAAAAGCTGGATTATCGCCTTGAACGTCTGTACATTGCCATGAAAAACCTTCTATTGCAGAAAAAAAATCAGCTTGCCGTGGCAGAGGTTAAACCGGTTTATGTAAATAATCAGATTAAGAATTATCAGGAACGTTTGCAGGGGCTCGGCTGCCGTTTGGAAAGCGTCTCTGTTGAATCGGTTTTGAAACGCGGTTTTGCCTGGGTAAAAGGTGATAACGACCAAACCGTTTATAATCTGCATGACGCTGAAAAACAGCGTAATTTAACGATTCGCTTTGTCGACGGCGAACTGAAAACGGGAGAATGCCCGAAAGCTAAGCCGTCTGCCGCAAAAAAGAGCTCGAAAGCCGAAACCCCGCAGGGAACGTTATTTGATTTTTAATAATTTTGCGTTATGCTTTTTCAAAACGGGGGTAAAAAATGATAAATATGCATATTTTTTGGCTGGCGCTGATTCAGGGATTGACGGAATTTTTGCCGGTGAGTTCCTCCGGACACCTTATTTTATTCACCAAATACACGTCATACGGCGATCAGGGGCAGGCGATAGATATCGCGCTGCATATCGGCTCGTTGGCTGCCGTTGTGCTCTATTTTTGGAGTACCGTAAAAAATATGCTGGTCTCGTTATGGCAAAATAAGTTTATGCCTGATTTTAACGTCGCCGGCGTACGTTTGGCATATTATCTGTTTTTTGCTACAATTCCGGCAGTTATTATAGGCGGCGCATTGTCTTATTTCGGAACAGACTGGACGAGAAGTGCCAAACTTATCGGCTGGATGCTGATTGTTTATTCGCTGCTGCTGTGGTATGCCGATACGAAATTCAGTACCAATCGTACTTTGCAGGATATGCGTTTGCGTGATGCTCTGCTGATAGGTTTTGCTCAGTGTCTTGCTTTTCTCCCCGGCACCAGCCGTTCGGGCGTTACCATAACGATGGGGCGTTTTCTGGGGTTTAACCGCAGCGAGGTCGCAAAGTTTTCCATGCTGCTTTCCGTGCCCTCAATCTTGGCCGCGGGGTTGCTGGCGGCCTATATGTTGTATACCGGTGCGGAGTTTAGCCGTATCGCCATGGCTAATCAGGCGGTCGCACTGTCTTTTGTCTTTTCATTTCTGGCGATTTTTTTGATGATGCGCTGGCTGCGCTTTGCAACATTTCTGCCGTTTGTCATATATCGGATATTGCTCGGAATCTTTTTATTGGCCGATGCGTATAATTTGATTTAAAATATCTGATAAAAACTATTGACTAATGAAAAAAAAGCAGTTAATAAAGTAAACGTTGCTCCGGTGGCGAAATTGGTAGACGCGCATGCTTCAGGTGCATGTTGCCCCAGGCAGTGGAAGTTCAAGTCTTCTCCGGAGCACCATCTTTACAGCCTCCTAAATTTGATAGGAGGCTGAAGTTTTTCCTTATCGGTAAATTTCAGGATTTTTTCCATCCATAAAAAAGTTCGCAAAAACGATATTTAAAATATGCCTTTTTTCTTCAATTTGCGAACTTTTGAAAATTGCAAAAGAATTTTGGCTGAAATTCAATACCTTATCAATAGCTCTTTCCACAGAGGTATCTGGGGTTTGCAATTTCTCAATCTTGGCTTGAAGTTCAATTTTGACTGATTCATATTCAGCATTTTTACCGCGATAAACATCGGCAGGAACAGTTCCAGCAATTAACAAATCCAGAAGTTTCTTCTGATTTTCTTCAACATCCGCCAGTTCATTGCGATTCTTTTCCAACTGGTAATAAGTGTTACCGTGAGTTGCTTCATACTGTTTTTTCAAGCGAATAGCCAGAGCCGCTTTCAAATCATCATCAAAGTGAATTGATGAAAGGGATTTCTCAACATCCTTCAACAAAACTTTTTCACTAACATTGTTGCAGTGCTCGCAGTTTTTGAGGTCTGTATGCCGCAAATAGACATACTTATCCTTCTTGGTGTATGGCGAAAGCAAACAACCACAATGTTTGCAACGAACCAATCCCCGAAAAATGTAGGGCTCTTTGGTATGTTTTGAAGTTCGTTTAAACTTTCCTGTCCGAACTTCGGTGCATTTATCAAACAACTCCTTTGAAATGAGCTTTTCATAACGATGAGGAAAGTAGGTTTTATTATAAAACATCACTCCATAGTAAAACGGGTTTTGCAGAATATTTGCAAATTGAGCTTTTGTAATCAAATTACCACTCTTGCGGTTTCTTAAACCCCAATTTTTGGATTTCTTGACTAGTTCATCCATAGAGAACAATCCTGTCGCATATTCTTCAAATAATTTTCTAATCAATGGACCTCGGTCTGGGTCAATGATAATGGTCTTCTTTCCATTCTCATCTTTGATATTCAAATAACCAATTGGTGCAGGACCAGGTAAAAGTCCCTCTTTGAGCATTTTTTCTTCGGACCGTTTAACATTATCCCGAGTGGCATTGACAAACATATTGGCAGCCATAATCTGTATCTGCCACATTGCCAAATCAGAACTTTTGAAGTTTTTATCAATTACAAGCCCTTCTTTGAAAAAATGAAGAGCCACTTTTTCTTTTTTGACAAGTTCCAAAAGCAATGGAAACTCATCAAAAGTTCTCTGCAATCTATCCACAGTATCAACCACAAGAGCTGTCAGCTTGCTTTGTCGTTTGAGATAATTAACAGCTTCATAGAATTTTGCTCTCTTGCCGTGGAAAGAACTTTCAACAAAGGTAAATTCCCTTACAATTTCCAACCCTTTAATTGAACAATAATTACGCAACCTGTCCAATTGGGCATCCAGAGAATACCCATCTTCCTGCATCTCGGTTGATACCCGAGCTAAAATAACAGCTTTCATTTGCAATCTCCTTAAAATTTGATAATTCAACATTTACAAGTAATTCAAGCATCTTCAACAACTCACATTCCATTTCTTCAATTTCATTAGTTGTTAATTTCTGGCTGAAATTTACAGCAAGAACTTCTCTAACTGATTTTGGGGATGTTTTTTTTACAGCTTCTGTTTTGCTCATTTTTAACTCCAACGATAAATGCCTTCATTACTTACACGAGGAGGTTACGAAAAAAATAGAGCAAAATCAAAATGGTAGCAAAAGCCACATTTTGATGTTAGTGAGTGTTAATAACTTTATAAATGGCTTGATAAAAAACCATATACCCTGCGGCAGAAATCAAATTGGCTACGCCACCTTGAAGTTTCCACCCTTTTTTCAATTTATCATTTACGGCACGAATTAAAGCATCAACAGTATCAGCACATAAAACATCATATTTCATTTTGGTCATCCTAATTAATATGTCGCGACACCTTATTTGGTCCAAAATCTGAAGTCAAGAACTAAATTCTCATCCCGATAAATAAATTTATCAAAAATAATTTTGCATTTAGCAGAACCGATATGATATTATTTTTTATCAGCAAAAGGTAGTGATGATTTCAAACTTCATCATCACTATTGAAGTTTGGGCAGGTATGGAATTCCCCTGTTTTTGCTGATGCAGACAAGCCATAGAAAAGCATTAGACGAGCATTAAAAGTGGGAAAGAATGTTAAATAACTACTTTCCCCAATATTTATATCATAATTCAGAGAAAAATCTAAATGGCTAAAAGTTAGCCATAAATCTAACTATATTCAAATTACTATGAGGACAAAAATGACAGAAATAACATTTAAAAACAGAATGACACAAGAAACATCAAATACCATCAAACAATTAAAATCCCTTTGGATAAAGATGAATTCGGATAAAAAACAGACACAAAATACTCCCAATGGATTATTTGCATTTACATTAAACCCAAATAATTTTGTAGATGCAGTCAAATTGGAAAAAGATTTCAAATCAGTTCTTTCTCATTATTACCATTGGAAATATGGCTCAAAGTGGAGAAAATTAAAGCATATTCAAGTTCCATTTCAAGGCATTATTGAAAAACAACCTAACGGCATAAATCACATTCATATCACCATATATCAATATAATATAGAAGAGTTAGCATTATTTATTGGCTATATCATCAGAATGTTCAAATCTATATATATCAAAGCATCATATAAAATTAAGAAGGTTTATGATATTGATGGCTGGCATAATTACACTTCTTCATTCCCAACCAATAAAGATAAATTCATCAGCAAACACAGGATTGAAACTCCTACTTTTATCTGTTCGGAACTATTTGATTCATCAATACCTGCGTAAAATTGATAAATACTATTATCAATAATCAAGGAGATTTGATGAAAAACAAGAAAAATCAATATTTGGAGATGTTTTTAAGCATTGCTGATGAGTTATTTGAAAACCAATATATAAAAAGTAGAAGAGATTTCAGTTCCAGATACCTCAATAAATGTTCAAATTATATTGGTTCTTTGGTTTATCAAAATAAAAAGCCAAGCATAGCATCAGGATGGGCTTTGTTTGTTAATTTAAACAGAAATAAACAACTTCCACACTGGCAGAAAAAACTATCAGAAACCTTATACAATATGGCATTAAAGGATTAATAATGAGAGATGATGTAAATTTTGAAGAAATAATTGAAAAAATAGATTTTATATTAAATTCCCCGAAACCGCTTCCTCATTTTATGAAGGAAGAAAGAGAACTTGCGGAATTAGTTGAACATTTAAGAGAAATTCCAAAATATGAAAGGTTGAAACAATTTGAGCCATTGTTTGATAAAGAACCATTTTTGATGCACTTTCTGATGGAAACTGATTTTACAAAATTACTTAAAATTATAGATAGAACGACAATGAAATATGAGCATCTTGATGGATATACACCATTGATGATGATTGTGGTTAATCCCAACATAGCCAATTTTGAGAAAACCGTTGTGATTGATAGAATGCTTGAAATGGGGTGTAGAATAAATCAAGGCAATGCTGATGGAGAAACTGCTTTGATGATGGCTGTTAAAAGAAACAACCGTCAAATGATGGAATATTTGTTGGAGAATGGGGCTAGTCCTAATGATGCAGATTATATTGGTGTGACACCACTTATGATAGCGACTTTTAATTCTCAATTATATAATATGGCTGTTCTTCATTTTTTTAATGCTCAACTGGGAATGACTTGCTCATCTTATGAATTTGATGTGTTTGATATTGCTGAAATAACTAAAATCGCCAACACCATAGAAGTCTTAAACGATTTTCAAAAATATTAATTTACTAACGAAAGGGAGGGGGATAACTAAAATTTACTAACTTAAAAACAATCAAAAGTTCTTTTAATTTCAACAAAAACCAGAGTTAATACTCTGGTTTTCTATTAATCGTTCCAGCCCATTCTTTTAATAAAACGGCGGAGAGTCATTTTTTGCACGCCCATAATGCGGGCGATTTGGTTTTTTGAAACGCCTTTATCTAATAGTTCTCTCACTCTTTTCGCATTTTTGGAAAGTTTAAGCCGTTTGGATTCTGCCCCGAACGGTCTGCCTATTCGTTTTCCTGTTGCTTTGAGATTATCCAATGCCATTTTTGTACGCTGTGAAATGAGGTTTCTTTCAATTTGTGCGGATAAACCGAAAGCAAAAGCCAGAACTTGCGACTGTATATCATTGCCTAAATGGTAATTTTCTTTAATTGTGATAACTTGGCAATTTTTCTCTAAACAGGTTTGCAAAATTCCCATTACCTCTAATAAAGACCTTCCAAGTCGTGAAATTTCAGTTGCGATTAAAACATCTCCCTCTTTAAGTTCCTCCAACAATTTCCCTAATTGTCGTTTTTTGAGTTCCTTCCTGCTGGAAATGCTTTCTTCAACCCATCTGTCTATTTTAAGGTTGTGCTTTTGGGCATATTGTTCAATTTCGTATTCCTGATGTTCAAATGATTGTTTGTCCGTGCTTTTTCTAATATATGCGATTACCGACATCTTTTCCCCTTTTTACATATTTATCGGGGATTCAAAGAGTTAAGATGAAATAGTGGGACACTTTTAATGAACAATAAAATCAACCCTTTTTTATGGTTATTCGTTTTATTTTTTTTCTTCATCTACATCATATATTGTGAGATAGAAATTTAGTAAAACCAAGGGTTTCAAGGAGTTTTATAGAAGAAAATCTATTTCTTTCAGATAGATAGGTCTAAGCGGATACACAATTGTTGGTTTGTGTATCATTTGGAAAACACCTATATTTTGAAAGAATTTCAAATGAGTAAAACCTGTGCTTTTTTGGGAAATGACTATCAATGGACTAAAAACAGTTCTGATAGGAATGCACTTATAGAAAAAGTGAAAGAGCAAATCTTTAAACTTATTGATGAAGAGGATGTTGATACCTTTTTAGTAGGGGCAAAGGGGGCTTATGAGAATGATGCATATGATGCTGTTCTAAAAGTTAGAAAAGAAAGACCAAATATTCGAATAGTTTTGGTGGTGTCAAGTATGAGGGAAGCAAATGAAGGAACTCGTCCGTGCAATGATATTGTTCTTCCTGACAAAGCCGCCATTGGATATAAAAGATGGTGCATCGTCCATCGGAACAATTGGATGATAGAGAATACCGATTTCATCATTGCTTATAACAGGTTTGAAGGCAGAGCATTTGAGGTATGTAAAAGAGCCAAAAATAAAGGTGTTAAGGTAGTTGAACTGGCAGATATGGAGTGAAAATGTTAGCATTTATAATTATAATAATTACATCTTTATGGGTTTCAAGTTATGTGAAGAAAATTGCAACTATTGTAAAGGATAAATCTCCTGCAAATTTTGATGAGAAAAGCATAGAGGAAATAAAAGGTTTAATTCTTAAATTAATCTTTGTGGCTGTTGTTGGTAGTTTATTATTTGCAAGCATTAAGCATAGCACCAGAAAAACATATTCAAATATACAGGAGACAACATATTCAAATAATTTAGGTAATGAAAATTGGTTTTCAAATACGCAAAAATCAAAATCATTATTAAATTCTTCTAATTATAATACCATTCAACCTGATTTTATATTTAATGATATGGGGTCGTTAAAAGGGGAAATATGTGACAATGAAAGTGATGACTTTTACTGTATTCATACAGTATATGGAAGATTAGGAAAAGCCAAGAAAACAAAAGAAAAATATTTAGGAAAAATTATCAAAACACCTTTTATGGTATGGTCATACGATAATGCCAATGACACAGGCACTATTTATGTTACAGATGCAGGATGGATTAGCCAATACCAACAGCAAGAAGATGCTGCAATATGTCATTTAGTTGATGAAGAAAATATTGATAAATTGGTTGAAGAAACAAAAAATAAAAAAAGTCGTGTAGAAGTTATAGGCATTTTAAAAGAAATTGGAACAACAAATGGAAAGTTAGTTTTAGACCCTTGTTATTATATTAAAAAACGCGATTATGCTTCGCCTACTGTTCCTAGTGTTAAGTCGTCTCATAATATTCCTCAAATTCCTTCAAGATTAGTTCTTGATTTATCTAAAACTGTTTATGAGAAGAATGAAAACATCGCCTTGGTTGCTCAATGGTTGGGAAATGATGTGGATTGTAAATTGTTGGAAGAACAAGTTAAAGCAACTTTGATGCAACGACATTTTGAAGTTATTGAAAATACAACATCTTGTGGTACCAATGATATAAATTCTTTTATAGAGTTGCGAACACAATTTAAATCCCCTCTTATTGGTAAATTAAATATTCCTTCTATTCAATTGGAAACTGTCAGCAGTAAAAGTGTTGATTTTACTGTTAGAGATTTAGTCGCTTTGCAAAATGCTATTGAAACTAAAAATATTGAAAGCGTTAAAACCTTTTTATCAGCCCCAGAGGATTTGAATGTAATCAAAATAGAAGGGAAGTCCCCTGTGGCTCACTTTATCAAAGATGATACAGCTTTTGCGAAAGAACTTATCAAGTTAGGAGCATCACCAAACAAAATAGATGAAAATGGATACACCCCATTGATGTATGCTGTTATTCGTCAGGACAATGAGTTATTAGATTTGCTGTTGGATAAAAATGTCAATTTGAATGAATTGGATAAAAAGGGCAGAACAGCAATTATGTATGCTGCCATAAAAAACAATATTTATGCAGCCAAAAAATTGGTTGAACACAAAGCCGATTTATACAAATCACAAGATAGTGAATGGAATGCTTACAAGTATGCAAAAGAATTAAAGCATAAAGAAATTGAAGAAATAACATCAACAAAATTTGATGAAGTTATCTTTTTTTCAGATGATTGTGAGAGTTGTAGTAAAAAAAGAGAAATCTTCAAAGAATATATGAAAAATTATCAATCTTTAAAAATAACCTATCGCCCATACTCTTCTCTTTCCCAATATACCTCTGAAAATTATGAATATGGACCGATTGTTCTTTTTAGGAAAAATAAAAAGAATGAAAGGTTTATGATGGGGTGGAGCGGAAACACAGATGATTTATTGAGATTTTTGTAAGGAAAACAACTATGAAGAAACTACTTTTATTGATTCTATTTTTAACTTCCTGTCGCTCCATCACGGCAGAGGACTATAAAACGACAATCAATTTACCAGAACAATACAATCTTTCATTTTTTGAACCAGAAGGAATTTTAGCCGTTTTTGATACTACTATTGGTGATGAGATACGAATAGACAATGAACAGAAATATCTTTTGAAGGTTATTAAAAGAGTAGATAATGAACTTAAAATTGCCAATAGAACAGAAGATAGCGATGAACAAACTATTGCAACGGTTGTTATAGATGCAGAAATTACAGATTGTCCTGAAAATGCTTTTATGAGGTTTATGGCAATTCCATCATTTTTATCTTTAAGCACTATTAATTTATTGGGACTTCCTGCTGGAAGTACAGAATATGAAGTGGTGTTAAATGCAACGGTTTATGACATATCTAACAAAATAGTTAAAGAATTCCGTGTAAAAGAGAAAGATTGGGCAGTGCAAGCATATTATTATGGTTATGCTGGTTATCAGACAAGACCTGCTGCATTGCTCGGTGCTTATAAAAAGGCATTAAAGAAAATTACAGATGATATTTATAATGATAAAGATTTGTATCAACAATTGACGCAAAGGGTTTCAAAAATTCAAGAAAAGCAACACCAAATCGCATTGAAGAAAAAAGCAGAAGAAGCCAGAAGACAAGCCATTGAACAAGAAAACAAACGAAAGAAAGAAGCAGAAAAACAGGAACATCTGAAAAATGTGCTTGATGAATTAAACGACATTTAGGGGAATGATGATGAAAAAAGCAGTTTTCTTAATGATTTCTTTGATTTTGGTGGGCTGTGCTCACCAGAACATCTCTGATAACAAATCTTTTGCTGAAATCTGTCATACAGAAACAAGCATTTGCAAACGAAATTATGGAGTATTAGCAGAAGAAACTGAAAAATTTAATGCTGCTGGTGGGGCTTTCATTCTGGTAAATCTTGAAAATAATGAAGTTTTAAATTCAGCATCCATCAGTATTTTGAAAATTTTGATTATAATCAGGATTATTCATACACTCCAAAAAATGTGATGAAATTACTGAAAAAAGAAAGACTAGCAACCCCACAGCAATTCGTTCAAGATTATGCATCTTTCATCAAAACAGCCACAAAAGAAGATTTAAAGAAGTTAAGAGGTAATGTTACCAATGGAACAGCAAAAAAAATAAACATTGAAAATATAAAGATTTATGGGCTAACAGCAACTGATTATAAACTGGATAATCCTGACGAAGTTATTACAACATTCCTTGGACACTTCACTTATCAGAATCAAGAATATGCCCTCATCACTCTGTTAGATGCCCCCAGAGGAATAAAATCTACTTTCGGATTTAACAGTTCGGGGTGGAACGCCACAGAATTAGCAAGAAAAATTGGTGAATCTGTCGTATTGAATACGAATTTAGCAAATTGAGATTAAATCTATAAATGCAAAAATTATTCTTGATTTTCAAAATATGAGTCCTTATCCTGTGAAAAAATGTTAAAAAGGATAACATAAAATGCAGGATACGCCATATCATAGAGAAATATTAATTTTACAGAGTATATTAACAAAATTAGCGGCTCAAAATCCGAATGAAGACATCAATTTAACATATAGGCTTTCCAAAAAATTAGTGTCCAATGCTTTTTCTGGCTATTTTGAAGATTATGAAAAACAAAAAATAAAAGAAGCTGTTACCTATATAAAAGATAAAGAACAATTGGAGCTGTCCTACATCAAAAATGATTTGACACAAATGCTTAATAGTGTAACCCCCCGCAAAAGATTCTTTTGAAAGAAATAGTAGCAATGGAGAATATCGCATAAGACATATAAATTCCATTGAACAAAAATTCGCAAAAATGCCTAAAATGACCAATTCAGAACTTATAACTATTGCAAAAGAACAAAAAAATACCCCCATACAAATAACAGATAAAGATTTTAGTGATGTTTTTTTAGAAAATATCAAACTCTTATTTGGTAAATCAAAATATAGAGAAAACCACGATGAATATCTATGTCGAGATATAATATTCTCTAACTGTATATTTCATAATCTCAATTTATCAAAGATGCATTTTAAATCCAATGTTTCTTTTAAAGAATGCATCTTTAATGGAAATACTGATTTTAGGAATTCGGTATTTGAACAAGATGTTTCATTTAACCATTCAAACTTCAATGGAACGACCCACTTTGAAGATACCAACTTTCTAAAAAATGCTAATTTTGAATCCATTAAAACAAATGGATATGCTTTTTTATTTAATCAATACGAATTAGATAATTCCCAAAATGATAATTGGTTTCGTTATTTATGGAGTTTCAGAGGTGCTGAATTTAACAGTAAAGTAGCATTTTTCAGAAGAATTTTCCCAGCACGAGTAAATTTTTCTTATGTTAAATTCAATAATACATTTTATTTCACAGATTGCAAATTTCCACTAAAAATTGAAGTAAGATGCTTTGATTTTTCTCCTAACGACATCCCTGATTTTGAAACCTCAATCAGAACATTAAGGGCGGCATTAGAGCAATGCTACTGTAAATATGCGAAAGATGAACTATTAATATGGGAAAAGAAAGCCTACGAATTAAGCACAAAAACAATTATAGATGATGAAAAAGGAGAACTACTCTCTCCCAGAGCTACGGCAGCAATTTTAGGGTATTCAGAAGCATCTCTACGCACGATGAGATGCCAATATCCTGATAAAATTAAATTTGTAAAAAGAGGAAACCGTGTTTATTATTATAAGTCATCCATAGATGAATTTATAAAATTAACTCCACCCAAAAAGAAATAACATCCAATAACATTAAAATACTGAAATTCCAACAACATAGATTTTAGAAGTTTCCTACATTATTACACCTCTTGTTAAATTTTATTAAATTACAAGAGGTAAATGAATGAGAAAAAAATTAAAAGCAATTGGAAACAAAGAGCGGCATAGATATAGTGCAGAGGTTGCCCAGTTTGGGTGGAAATCTGGATGGAACGAACCAGAACCAACAATTATGTTAAAAAATGTTAGGTTGTATGGAAACGATGATATAATTACAGACCATCTGTGGTTTTCATTAGGAAAACAATTCCAAAAATTAAATCCGAAAGAGGGTGATATTATATCTTTTGATGCCAGAGTTGCTAAATATGTTAAAGGATATAAGGGCGATGAGTGGTATTTTTTTGAAAAGACGGGGCATCTTCCTCCTCCAATAAGCACAGATTACAAATTGGAAAGACCAACAAAAATGAAGATTGAATCAATTTAATACCTATTTCATTAGATTCTTTACATAAAACCCCGACTTATTCGGGGTTTTATATCATCATAGCGGTTAAACAAAGTCGTTAATATCACTTTTCATTTTTCAAATAACTATATACAGTTGGGCGAGTTATTTTGAATTGCTTGGCAATGCGAGCGATAGGCATACCTTGCTTATGGAGGGCATTTAATTCAATAATCTGTTCATCTGACAATTTATTCTTGCCGCCTTTATATTTGCCGTGCATTTTAGCGATGGCAATACCCTCTCTTTGCCTTTCAAGAAGGATTCCCCTTTCAAGCTCTGCAACAGCACCCAGCATCGTCATCATCATTTTCTGATACGGGTCTTGTTTTTCATTACCTTTAAAAGTCAAGTTTTCCTTATGAAAAATAATTGTTGCTCCTTTGGAGGTAATTTCTTCAACAAGATTTAGCAAATCACGAGTGTTACGAGCCAAGCGGCTCATTTCGTGAATATTAATGATGTCCCTAGAACGGATATTTGACAACATCGCTTGCAGTTGAGGACGATTAGTGTCCTTACCACTAACCTTTTCTTCATACACTCTATCGCAAACGACATCTCGTAACTGCCGTTCGGTATTTTGTTCAACTGTTGAAACTCTTATATAATTAAAAATCATTGCTTAACCTCAAAATGTAAAATCTATATTTAAGATATATATTTTACAAGCGTAAAATTGTCAAACAAAATAATTTAGATTTTACACTTTTGAAGCTGTAAAACTAGGGTATAGTTTATTTTTACTGCTGATAATTTTTTTAATAAATTCTTTATGTGAAAAAGTCTTCTAAACTCTAAATTAACTCTTCCTCCTTATAATTGCTTAAAATTATTCATCTGTTAGGATAAAAAAATGACCAAGGAACAAGAGAGAGCAGAATTACACAGAGTTATTTGGCAAATTGCCAATGATTTGCGAGGTAGCGTTGACGGTTGGGATTTCAAATCCTATGTGCTGGGAATTCTGTTCTATCGGTTTATCTCTGAAAATATTACAGCTTACATTAATAAGTTGCAGCAGGAAAGCGGTATTGCTGACTATGATTATACCAAAGAAACTGATGAAAACGCCGAAACAGCCAGAGAGTACGCCGTTTCTACCAAAGGTTTTTTCATTTTGCCCAGTGAATTGTTTCAAAATGTGCAGGAGAAAGCCAAAAATAATCCCAATCTTAATGAAACATTAAGTAAGGCGTTCCGCGATATTGAAGCCTCCGCACAGGGAACAGCCAGTGAAGACGATTTCAAAGGATTGTTTGCTGATATTGATGTTAATAGCAATAAACTAGGAGCAACTGTTCAAAAGAGAAACGAAAAACTGGTTAAGATTTTAGCTTCTATCAATGAATTAAAGCTTGGCAATTTTACTGACAATACCATAGATGCTTTTGGTGATGCTTATGAATTTCTGATGACTATGTACGCCAGCAGTGCAGGAAAATCAGGCGGTGAGTTTTTTACGCCCCAAGAGGTTTCTGAACTTTTGGCAAAAATTACATTGGTTGGCAAAACATCGGTCAATAAGGTTTATGACCCTGCCTGCGGTTCGGGGTCGCTACTACTGAAATTTGCCAAAATTCTGGGGCAGGAAAATGTAAAAGACGGATTCTATGGTCAGGAAATCAACATCACGACTTATAATCTCTGCCGCATCAATATGTTTTTGCATAATATCAATTATGAAAAATTTAATATTGCTTTGGGGGATACTTTAACTGACCCTAAACACGAAGATGATGAACCATTTGAAGCAATTGTATCTAATCCGCCATATTCAATCTCTTGGGCAGGAGATAGTGATGTAACCTTAATCAACGACCCTCGCTATTCTCCTGCGGGTGTTTTAGCACCGCGAAGCAAAGCAGACCTTGCTTTTACAATGCATATGCTTAACTGGCTGGCAGCAGACGGAACGGCGGCAATCGTAGAATTTCCAGGGGTTTTATATCGTGGCGGTGCAGAGCAAAAAATTCGTAAGTATCTGATTGATAATAACTTTGTAGATTGTGTTATTCAACTTCCTGCCAATTTATTCTTTGGTGTGAGTATTGCAACCTGCATCATCGTTTTGAAAAAAAGCAAAAAAGACAATGGCGTTTTGTTTATTGATGCCAGTAATGAGTTTATCCATTCAGGCAACAAAAACAAACTTTCTGATGATAATATCGCCAAAATTTTGGATGCCTACATTAAAAGAGAAGATGTTGAACACTTCTGCAAATTGGTTAAAAACAATAAAATTGGCGAGAATGATTACAATATCTCTGTTTCTTCCTATGTTGAGCAAGAGGATAAAAGAGAAAAAATTGATATTAAGCTCTTAAATGAGCAAATCAAACAGATTGTTGCCAAGCAAAATGAGCTGCGCCACCAAATAGACGCTATTGTGGCAGATTTGGAAGGAGTCGCGTAAAATGGCAAATGAATTTAATTTTTTAGTATATAGCACCCCAGGTAGGGATGTGAAGGTAAATGCCGTTATCAAAGATGACACATTATGGCTCACTCAAAAATCTATGGCGGAATTATTCGGAGTCCAAACCCCTGCTATTAGTAAGCATTTAAAAAATATTTTTGAAGAAGGAGAACTTGAAGAACAAGTGGTTATTTCCAAAATGGAAACAACCACCCAACACGGTGCAATGGCTAACAAAACACAGACTTCTGAAACTAATTTTTACAATCTTGATGCCATTATTTCTGTGGGATATCGGGTTAATTCAATCCAAGCTACGCATTTCAGAATCTGGGCAACTAGGGTTCTGAAAGAGTATATCCAAAAAGGTTTTGTATTGGATGACGAAAGATTGAAACAAGGTAAAGATGCTTTTGGAAAAGATTATTTTCGTGAATTATTGGAGAGAGTTCGATCCATCAGAGCATCTGAACGGCGCATCTATCAACAAATTACTGACATTTTTGCTGAATGCTCTATTGATTACGATAAAGATTCGCAAATAACACAAGACTTCTATGCCACTGTGCAAAATAAGTTTCATTATGCCATTACAGGTCAAACAGCGGCTGAAATTGTTTACACAAAGGCAGATTGCCATAAAGAACATATGGGATTAACTTCGTGGAAACATTCTCCCAATGGTAGAATTTTAAAATCAGATGTATCTGTTGCAAAAAACTATTTGCCCGAAAAAGAAATCAAGCGTTTAGAACGGACTGTTTCAGGTTACTTTGACTATATTGAAGATTTAATTGAGCGTGAAAATACTTTTACAATGCAGGAATTTGCCAAAAGCGTAAATGAGTTTTTATCTTTCCGCAAATATGATATTTTGCCCGATGGCAATAAAGGTAAAATTTCGCAAAAACAAGCCAAAATCAAAGCCGAAAAAGAGTATGATATATTTAATAAGACCCAACAAATAGAATCTGACTTTGATAAAGAAGTAAAGAAATTATTGCAACAAAAAGGTGAAGCGTAATGAAAAGATATTCTTGGGCAAAAAAGAAAAAGTTATTCGAAATTTTCGAATGACTATAATGTTAGGATAAAGCCAATGAGCAGAATTGATGATTTGATAAAGCAATATTGTCCAAATGGGGTTGAGTATGACATTATAAAAAATATCTGTAATATAAGCAGAGGAAGAGTAATGTCAAAAGAATATTTGAGAGATAATATTGGAGAATACCCTGTTTATTCCAGTCAGACAGTTAATGAAGGAATACTCGGAAAAATTGATACTTACGATTATGATGGTGAATATCTAACTTGGACTACTGATGGAGCAAATGCTGGTTCAGTATTTTATCGAACGGGTAAGTTTAGTATAACCAATGTTTGTGGTTTATTAAAAGTAATTAGTGATAAAGTAAATACAAAGTTTTTACATTACTATTTGGGAACAGTAGCAAAAAAATATGTTAATGCTGGTATGGGGAATCCTAAACTAATGAGTAATGTTATGGCTACAATTAAAGTAGCCGTTCCGCCAATGCCTGTGCAGGAAGAGATTGTGAAGGTGTTGGATACTTTTACCGCGCTGGAGACGGAGCTAGGGGCGGAGCTAGAGGCGCGTAAGCGTCAATATGAGTATTATCGCAATAAACTCCTAACCTTTGATGAAAATACAACGGGAGGGAGTATTAAATTTATGCCTCTATCGGAAGTTTATGAGTTTAAATATGGTAAAGGAAATACAATTCCAACAGCAGGAGGGAAATATCCAGTATATGGAAGTAATGGTATAGTTGGAAGTCATTATGAATATAATAGTGAAGATGCTCCTGTTATAGGACATATTGGAGCATATGCTGGTATCGTAAATTATGGATATGGTAAGCATTTTGTTACATACAATGGAGTTATTTGTAAAATTAAGAATAAAGATGTTCTACCCAAATATGGATATTATTTACTTCTTTTACAAAATTTTATGGAACAAGCAAAAGATGGTTCACAACCTTTTATTTCTTACGAAATATTGGAAAAACCAATAGTCGCTGTTCCCCCAATGGAAGAACAGGAAAGAATTGTTGCAATTTTAGATAAGTTTGATAGCCTTGTTAATGATATTTCAGAAGGCTTGCCTGCCGAACTCACTGCTCGCAGGCAGCAATATGAATATTACAGAAATAAACTACTGACTTTTGACGAGGCTGCCTAATATGGATTTCTTAGATGGAAATATTTGTAAAGAATTAAGGAAAGTTGTTAATTCATCAAGAATATTCCATCGCGATGAACAAGAGAAGCGCAATTACAATCTTATCTGTGCGGTAATGGATAGAGTAGACGATAGTGTTGAATTTTTAAACCAATACAATACATCTTCTCAAAATATGAACGATATTATGCTTTTTATGCTCCATTCTTGTATTATAAAAGATGCAGTACAAGAAACAATGGAACAACTTAAAATTAAAGACGAACAAAAAGAAATAAAAAAGCATTTTATTAATGTTTGTGCAGACGCGCCATTATATTTAATAGGTGATAACTGTCCAACTGATCTTAAATTTTTTGAATATTTAAGAGCTCTCATATTTGCTCATCCTCTTAATACTAGCCGAGCTCCCTTTCTAAAAGAAAAAAACGAAATACATTATTCGCCATTTCTTTTATCTGATTTTAATAATTTAAAAAAAGATTGCATTGGCATCCTTGTTTATTCTAACCAACAGTCTGCAACAAAAACACTGTACGTCCCTTATTATACATTGAAATCTTTTATAAAAAACAGATATGAACAGCTTATATTAGTCAAAAATGAGTTAGAAAGAAGAATAGAAAACAAAAATGAAGAATGGAAAAGAAAGAAAATAAACAGAAATCAACCAGACATACAAATATTGCAAGAAGTTTATAACACTCTTAATGACAGATTTTGCGATACTTATGAGATAGAATTCTTTATAAAGTTTTTAAAATATCAATCAGATAATCAGAAAAATTGTGATGCTGTTCAAAAAATCAAAGACTTAATAGTATTCTTGATACCTCAAATTTGTGATAGTGTTAACAATTTAAATTATGATGAATTAGCAAATATAGTAGATGAGATAATATATGCTTCCCCTAAAAACGCTTATCAAATGTTTAGTTATGATAGAGAAAAAATATTTTCATATTTAAATGAAAATACAAATACAGATAAAATTTGGGGATTACAGCGAGCCAAACAATTTTCCGAACAATTTGCTAAAAAATGGGTGGATATTGATGCTGAAACAATGTCATATGATGAAATAAAATTATTGACTATCACTGCTTGTTATTTAGAATTACAAGCAGAAAAGGAGATTAATAATGAATAAAATTAGTGTCGTAGCCGAAAACCCTGAAAGCACAGTTGTTGCTGAATATCAGGTGATGAAAACAAAACAGACAGAATATCAATCCGAGGCAGACCTTGAAAAAGCGTTCATTAAACAACTGCAAAATCAGGTATACGATTATTTGCCAATTCATTGTGAAAAAGACCTGATTGATAATTTGCGCCATCAACTAGAAAAACTAAATGATTATCACTTTACAGACAAGGAATGGGATACATTTTTCAAGCAAGAAATAGCCAATCCTAATTATGGTATTAAAGAAAAGACCAAGATAATTCAAGAAGATTACAAAAAAGTTCTTTATTATGAAAAGCCCGTTGACAACTACCAGTTCCGCAATATTCTGCTGATAGATAAAGACAACATCCATAACAACACTTTGCAAGTTATTAACCAATATGAAACAGAAGAAGGCAAAAGAGCTAACCGTTATGATGCAACTGTTTTAGTCAATGGTTTGCCTTTGGTGCATATAGAACTAAAACGCCGCGGTGTTGATATTAAAGATGCTTTTAACCAAATTAACCGTTACCAAAATGATAGTTTTTGGGCAGGAAGCGGTTTATACGAATTTGTGCAAATATTTGTTATCTCAAACGGCACTTACACCAAGTATTATAGTAATACCACCCGCCAATCACATATCAGCGAAAATGTGGGAACATCTTCAAAAAAAGGTAAAAAGACCAGCAATAGCTTTGAATTTACCTCTTGGTGGGCAGACAGAAAAAACAAACCGATTATTGATTTAATAGATTTTGCCAAGACATTTTTTGCCAAACATACGATTCTAAACATTTTAACCAAATATTGCGTTTTTACATCTGATGAGATGCTGATGGTAATGCGTCCTTATCAGATTGTGGCGACCGAAAGCATTATCAATAAAATCAATATTTCAAACAATTATAAACAATATGGGACGGTTGACGGTGGTGGGTATATTTGGCACACCACAGGCAGCGGAAAAACTTTGTCCTCTTTCAAAACAGCACAACTTGCTCAAAATATGACGATTATTGACAAGGTCTTGTTTGTGGTAGATAGAAAAGACCTTGATTATCAGACAATGAAAGAATATGACAAGTTTGAAAAAGGAGCAGCCAACAGCAACACTAGCACGGCAGTTCTGAAAAAACAGCTTGAAAATCCCAATGCCCGCATCATTATCACCACAATTCAAAAACTAACCTGTTTCATCAAGCAAAATAAAGAGCATCCCGTCTATAACCAACATATTGTGATAATTTTTGACGAATGTCACCGAAGCCAGTTTGGTGAGATGCATCAAAGTATCACCAAAGCCTTTAAAAAATATCATCTGTTCGGTTTTACAGGTACACCGATATTTGCCGAAAATGCTCATACAGGGGGTAAATCCGACCTAAAAACAACAGCACAATTGTTTGGAGGTGAATCCGATGAAAAGGGCAATAAAATAAAGCCGTTGCATACTTATACAATTGTTGATGCAATTGCCGATAAAAATGTTTTGCCGTTTCGTATTGATTACATCAGCACGATGAAAGAACAGGAAAATATTAAAGATTCAAAGGTCTGGGATATTAACCGCGAAAAAGCTCTTGCTTCACCCAAAAGAATACATCGTATTGTTGAATATATTTTGGAGCATTTTAATCAAAAAACAAAGCGCAATGATAAGGCTTACAGCTACAACATTTTGACCAATGTTGCCGACATTGCCAAAGCAAAGAACCGCAAAGATATTGATGAAATCAAACAAAAAGTTCGGCTCACTGGATTTAATTCCATTTTTGCCGTTTCTTCCATTCCATTTGCTAAACTCTACTATGAAGAATTTAGAAAGCAAATGGCTGAAAATCCTTTACAAAAACTCAAAATCGCAACTATTTTCAGTTTTGGAATGAATGGTGATGACAATTCTGATGATGGCGTGTTTGATGAAAATCCAGAAGATACCAGCAGGTTGGATAAAAGCGATAGGGATTTTCTGGAAAGTGCAATTGATGACTACAACAAAATGTTTGGTACATCTTACGATACATCAAGCGATAAGTTTCAAAACTATTATAAAGATGTATCTATGCGGATGAAAAACCGCGAAATAGACCTGTTAATTGTCGTCAATATGTTCTTAACAGGTTTTGATGCTACAACCTTAAACACGCTATGGGTGGATAAAAATTTAAGGATGCAAGGATTATTGCAGGCATTTTCCCGTACTAACCGTATTTTAAATGCTGTTAAAGCCTTCGGTAATATTGTATGTTTCCGAAATTTAGAAGAAGCAACCAACAAAAGCCTTGCTCTGTTTGGGGATAAAGAAGCTGGCGGTATCGTATTGCTCAAAACTTTTGCTGAATATTATAATGGTTATACCGATGATAAAGGAAAATCTGTCAGAGGTTACAAAGAACTGATTGATGAATTAAAAGAGAATTACCCTGCCGATGAGCTTATCATCAGTGAAAAAGAAAAACGAAATTTTGTTAAACTATATGGTGCAATTCTGCGATTGAAAAATATTTTATCTTCATTTGATGAATTTGCAGGAAAAGAAATTTTATCCGAACGCGATGTTCAGGATTATCATAGTCAATATCTACGGATTTATGACGAATTGCGCCCACAGGGCAAAGAAAAAGACAATGTTAATGATGACCTTGTTTTTGAGATTGAACTGATTAAGCAGGTTGAAATCAATATTGATTATATCTTGATGCTGATTAAAAAGTATCACGAAGGACATATGGAAGACAAAGAAATCAAAGTTAGTATTTTGAAATCCGTTGATGCCAGTATTGAGCTACGCAGCAAGAAAGACCTTATTGAAAACTTTATTGATTCGCTTACGCCAAGCAGTAATGTTGATGAGGATTGGAAAAAATATGTCAATGCGCAAAAAATAGCGGAACTGAATAAAATCATTGAAGAAGAAAATCTGAACAAGGAAGAAACCTATAAGTATGTCAATAATGCTTTCAAAAATGGTTATGTTCAGGAAAACGGAATACAAATTAATAAGGTTTTACCTCCACTGCCGATTATTGACCCGCAAAAAAGACGGCAAAAAAAGAGAGAAACCGTTATTCAGAAAATGATTGCATTCTTTAATCGCTTCCGCGATATTTCTACTGACGGGGTGTAAATTATAATTATGGATGGTAATGTAAAAAAATATAAAAAAATTTTGTATTCACTGATAGAACGTACTCAATATGTTGATTTTGAGCTAAATAGCCCCATACAGCACGCAACAGTTTCTTTTTATAAGAAAATGATATCATCTGCAAAATCTGTATTGCATCTTTATAATGATTATTATAATGCCTGCATTTTAGCTTCTCATATGTTGGAAGGGCTTATTTTACTTACGTGGATGTTAGATAAACCCAAAGAACGGGTTCGTCAATATGCAGATTTTGGAACAATAGAATTTTTGGAAGGACTACACATTCATCCAGAAGAAAAAGATGATATTTTGAATTTTATAAAGAAAAATAATCTAAAAAGATTATTAAAAAAAGATATTCAGGGACAGGAATTAACTGATGAGGTTTTACTAAATCCCAAAAATTACTATAATAAATGGTACCGCCCAGAAGTCAAAGACATTAGCGATATCGTTCAAAAACTTACAAATAATGGTAATCATCCCGAGATAACCAATATTAAGCACAGTTATGACAGATTCTGTGCATATAAGCACTATGCGCCGTATGTAATGATGCCCAGATATGGAACGAGTATGAATATACCAAATTGTGATGAATTTCTTGCCATATCAATAAGTCTGCAATGCTTATATATTACCTTTATGTATGTAAATCTATACCAATTCAACAAAACAGACATACAAGATATTACTCAAAAATACAGCAGGCTTACAGATTTTTTCCCTATTAGATAGGCGATGAGAAAGATGTGCTTATACAAAGATAGTTATATTATATATTCACATTTTCTTCACATAAGAAATTTTAATGCAATAATACATTGATAAAACAATATAAAAATTAATATTATTTAACCAAACGCTAATGTTAATTATTAAATTACAAAAATCTCATTTTAGAAAATACCCAATATTGGGCATTTTCTAAAATAGAAATTTACCAACCCTACATAAAAAACTGAATTATAACTGAGTAACCCTTGCTTTAATAATCTCTATAATCTTATCATAAACAGGATTATAATTCTTTTCAGCAATCGTTATTTCTTTCAGCTTTTCTGCCTGCACGATGATTTCTGCTGATAATTTATCCAAAATATCATCAATAAGCTGATTTTTAATACCAAGCTCTTCTGCCATCGCTATAAAATTGTTTCTGGTAATCCTGTCTGGTTCATACTCTCCGCCAACAGCCATTGACATTTCTTTGGCAAGCTGCGGATAAACTTGCGTAGATACCAAATCATACAACGGAGCTAATACATATCCATTTGCCAAATGCAGATAGGAAAAGTTCTTTCCGTGGGCATCTGAATTGCCAATTAAGAAATTGAAAACAACACTTTTCAAAAAATGTAACTCATCTTTTGCCTTGTTTGCCAGATTATTATGAATAAATTGAAAGCATTGCTTAACACTTGGTCCGCCCTCGGTTCTCTGATATTTCTTATTAGACAATCCCAGCCCTTGACAAAAATCTTCCTGCTGGATTCGCTCAATGGTATCCAATCGGTCAAACCGTTTCGTCATATAGGCAGTTACTGAACCAAATTTTTTAAGCTTACATTCAGCAACATCTAATCCAACTAAACCAGCCAATTTCATACAAAAATATTCATTATAGATTAAATCTGGAAAATTCCGATTCTCTGGTTTTAAAATCCAAGTAGAGATATACTTGTCTGACGGTTTGTAATACTTGTTATCATCAGGAAAAATCGTCAATGCCAGTTTTTCCTGTGCTCCTGCAAGCGACAAACGAATACCTTCACCCGTCAATAACGGCGTTTGCGAAAGTTTGCCCAAAAGAGATGCCAGCTCATCTTCTAATATTTCTTCCAGCGTATCGTTAAAAACTGGTGTCATATCTTGCGGATAAAGGGAAACCGCCCCTGCACATTCTCCGCCTAATTCTCTTAACAAGGCAAAAGGATTATTAAGAGAAACCTGCTTTATCTGTGCAATTTTCTTAACTACATCACCTTCGGGCAACAAATTTGAAAAGAAGCTTCGTGTTTCCTTATCACCAAAAGCTTCTTTTTGCAAAGGAAGCTGATGAGCAATAGATTCTGTTGCATCATCCGAATATTTAAAACTCAATCGGGAATTATTCTCTTTCAAAACACCGATTTTTTTATTATGAAAATAAACATCTAACAAATTCATTGGTTATCTCCATCAATCTTCAATTTAATTCCCAACATATCCAAAACATATAAGACCTTGCCAATCTGGCAAGTTTCCTTGCCAGCTTCCAAATCAACAATAAAACGCACACCGACATTGCATAACCCTGCCAACTGCGGCTGGGTTAATTTTTGTTCCTTACGCTTCTTTTTTATGATGTCTGCCAAATCTTTTGTTTTCATAAATTTCCTCATCGGTAAATTTTAATCATAAAGAAAACCTTTTTAATAAAAAATTTCCCTATCGGTAAATATACACCATTAAACACTAAAATGTCAATAAAAATTTCCCTATCGGTAAAATTTATTATTCAACATTCATTTTTCCACTCATTTATATTAGATGTTTCATCAACAATAGAATTCAACAATTCGTCAACTCCGGAGCACCATCTTTACAGCCTCCTAAATTTGATAGGAGGCTGAAGTTTTTCCTTATCGGTAAATTTCAGGATTTTATTTAACCGTTACTGAATGCCGAAACATATCAAATAGTTGTGCTTCTCTTGATAACTTTGCAAATAACATTATATCTATAAGCGTTCACGATGAGAATTTTGGAAAATAGAATTTAGTTTCCGGTTTTGCAGAGTGAACAAGAAACGCACCTTGTCTTCTGCATAACAAGAGATCTAAATTCGTTTGTTGATGTATTAGAGGAGGTCATGGAGGGAGGAAATTATTCCTCTCTCTTTTTTTGTTGTTTTCGGCTCGGAACATTCCATCTTGACTTTTTATGCTTCTGTGTATATATTAAATGCACTCGTATAAGCATATTTGTATTATTTTAAATTAAATTGATTTCGTCATGAAGAAACTGACAATCTTCCGCAGCGGAGTAGCAGAGGGCATCGACGACCGCCTGCAGCGTTCCAGTGCGTATCAGGTGCTTGCGCATAGCAAACAACTGGCAGAAACGGCCGGTTACGCGCCCCTGATTATAACGTCGCACGTCCCGCGGGCTGTACGAACGGCCAAAATCATCAAAATGGCAAATCCCGAAGCACAGATTTCGGAGAATGCCTTTCTCTCACACTATTATGCCGGCAATCCGAAGCGTTTTATCGCCGGCTTCGCCAAAGGGCTGCCTCATTACATTCAGCATGTGATAATTGTTTCGCATGGAATGAATATCAGTGATTTGACCCGCGGCGGACACCTCAAAAGGGGCGAAAGCCTGACCATAGAAGCCGAAAGGTGGCAGGATATATTCGTTGCCGCAGACCGCCGATACCATGTCAACAGTTTTCAGTCGGACGGTAAAAGCCCTGAGGAAATCACTGCCGAGAGATGTCTTTCTGACCAAGAGCTTGAACAGCTCTGCTCTCTTCCGTTTCTTGCCGATTAATCAATCGAAAAAAAAGCGTTCCCCGATGGGAGCGCTTTTTTTATGACGAGTCTCGGCAATCGCCGTGAATAAAAAAAAGAGAGCCGGCAGACTCTCTTTTTTGTGTGTTAAACGCTTAACTTAGATGTACTTCCAGGCAATAACGTTTTCATCGTTTGCGCATTGCGTTGCTGCTTTAACAACGCTGTACGGCAAACCTTTTGCGCCATCAGCACCTGAAACAGAAAGAGGTCCTTCTTCTTCACCCTCTAAAGCAGTGCTGACAGCAGCAAGAGCGGCTTCTCCGGTCGCCAAGTCATTATCACCGGCAACATACATGGCAACTAAGCCGGAACCGGCATCTCCGCCCCATTCTGTTGTAGCGATAGAAACGCAGGAAGCTTGCGGTACTTGCCCCATGGCAATGGTAAATGCTTTTAGATCACCATCACCTGTGTCATCCATATAGTTGGTAGCCTTAACGTTAACCTCACCGCCGAATGCATTGGTAATCTTTGTTTGATCAGCTTCGCTTGCGTCATACATTTCGCCCGGAATCAAGCCTGTCTTAATGGCAATTTTGTTCTCCAAGCCTTTGTAACTGGGCTGTGAAGAATACAGTGTTCTGACATTGGTAGCAATCATGTTGATCTGGTCAATGACTTTGTTTGTTTTGAACTTGTTCATGGCTTTTGAATAACCGGCAATACCACCGACAGACAAAACGCCGACAATAGCCAAAACGCCCAACATTTCAATCATCGAACGACCTTGTTCATTTGTTCTCATATTAATTCTCCTAAAATATATTTTGCCTTAGCTCTTTTACTTTATCAAAATTTATTCCTTTCGGCAATTATGCTGATAGTCATATATCTTGTTAAAGTTATATCAGAGCTATTACTCTAAGTTTATATCGTATCACGTCCATAAACTTTGTTTATACTTTATAATAAACTTTCTTAATTTTATCCTAATATTTTATTTTTTTTACTCTGCCTTCTTTCCGTTCCCTTTCAAGGCTTCTCTCTTTCCTGCGAGGACGCAGCATTTTCTTTTTATAGTCATTGCGAGGCAGCTTATCGTCAGCGCCATCCGGCCTCATGAAGAAAACAAAAAAGCTGCAATTTCTTGCAGCTTTTTGAAAATAAAATATATTTTCTTTGTACCGATTATCTCTTAGAGAACTGATAAGAACGGCGGGCTTTGGCGCGGCCGTATTTCTTACGTTCAACAACACGGTCATCACGTGTCAGGAAGCCTGCCTGTTTCAAAACAGCGCGCAATTCCGGCTCATATTCGTTAAGAGCCTTGGAAATGCCGTGTTTGATAGCGCCGGCCTGACCGGATAAACCGCCGCCCTGAACCGTGCAGACAACGTCAAATTCATTTTCACGGTTTGTGATTTCAAACGGCTGATTGATAATCATCTTCAAAACCGGACGGGCAAAATATGTATCAATCGGTTTTTCATTGATGGTGATATTGCCTTTACCCGGCATAATCCATACGCGTGCAACGGCGTTCTTTCTTTTACCTGTTGCATAAGAGCGCCCCTGTTTGTCGCGGGACGGTTTGCGTTTTGTTTCGGCAACGGCGGAAGTTGCGGCAACAGCTTCTTTAATTTCGGTTAAAGATTCAATTTTCTTATTAGCCATTACAGTTCACTCCTTTTGTTTTTAGAGTTCTTGGAAGCAATATCCAAAATCTCGGGGTTCTGGGCAGCATGCGGGTGGTTTTCACCGGCGTATACTTTTAATTTTGTCATTTGCTGACGTCCCATCGGGTTGCGTGAAATCATGCGCTCAACAGCTTTTTCAACAACTCTTTCCGGAAAACGGCTGTTCAAAATCTTGCCTGCGGTTGTTTCTTTGATACCGCCGATCCAGCCGGTGTGTTTGAAATACTTTTTGTCGGTTAACTTTTTACCTGTCAGTTTTACTTTATCGGCATTGATGATAACAACATAGTCGCCGCAGTCCAGATTCGGAGTGAAGCAGGGTTTGTGTTTACCGCGCAGCAAAATTGCAACCTGTGCGGCAAGACGACCCAATACAACGTCTGTTGCATCAACAACATACCACTTTCTTGTAATGTCAGACGGTTTAGTTGCGTATGTACTCATATCGTTTGTCTCTTTTCTAAGTTAATGTTAAATTCCGCTTCACTATACAGGCAAATTTTATCTTGTCAACATAAAAAATAACCGTTTTTTCAATATTTTAATAAAAGGTATTATAATACCAATTTTTAAATATATGAATTAAAATGATAATTCGAATTTGTTCGTATTTATGCAAATAAAAATATCCTCCGATAGGGAGGATATTAATGAATTACAGAAATTCTACATTGCCGTTGTTGCCGGATTCTGCCAGAGCGTAATCATTGCCGAAAGAATACACTGTGTCGTTTTCAACGCTGCAATGGCGGTGATAATGATGGTGATGTCGGGGCGGCGGTGCATGGTGGTGATGGTGATGCGGGGGCGGAGGAGGCGGCCCGTACGGGGCAAACAACGTGCAGCAGCTGCTGAGGCAGAAAGCGCAGATAATTCCACAGGTGATTGCGGCAAGCTTAAAATAACTTTTCATGACATACGGGGTTAAGGGTGATACAATAATGTGATAAACTGGATTAAACATAAAACAAAAAGCATATTATGTCAAGCAAAAATAATATGGACATTTTTCTGCTATGTATTTATAATTAAGATATGAAGGACGAAAATTTATCAGAATTGCTGCTTGCATGGTATGCTCAAAACGGGCGCGATTTACCATGGCGCGTGAAGGGCGGCGCACACCCGAATCCTTATATTATTTTGGTCTCAGAGTTTATGCTCCAGCAGACCATGGTCAAAACCGTTATCCCGTATTTTCATCGTTTTATGGAGCGTTTCCCGACGGTACAATTGTTGGCCGCGGCAGATATTGAAGAGGTTTACCGGCTTTGGCAGGGGCTGGGATATTATACCCGCGCCCGTTCGCTGCATATAACCGCGCAAATGATTGTTAATGACTTTGGCGGCAAATTTCCCGAGTCGCGACAAGATGTTTTAAAGCTTAAAGGCATAGGCACTTATACGGTCGCCAGCTTTTTGGCGCTGGCGTTTAATCAGCCTGAAACCGTGATTGACGGCAATGTCATGCGCATCATAGCCCGTTTGTATCACTTAACCGATTCGTTGGATATAATTGCCGATAAGATTAGCACCAAAGCCGAAGAGCTGACAAGCCGCAAACACCCCGCCGATTATGCATCGGCGATTATGGATTTGGGCGCAACCGTCTGTACGCCGAAAAATCCGCAATGCCTGCTTTGCCCGTGGGCGGATTATTGCCAATCAAAAGGTGCTGCCGATGTGGAACGGATTCCCGTTCGCCGCAAGCCGGCAAAGAAAGAAAAACACGGCAGCATATATTTAATATACAATAAAAAAGGCGAAGTGTTAATCCGTAAACGCACCGAAAAAGGGCTTTTATCCGGCTTATATGAATTCCCGTGGAAAGATGAAGGTATATTATTTGCCGATGCCAAAGATACCCAAAATGAAGTAACGCACGTTTTTACACATTTCAAACTAACCCTGCGGATTTATACGCTCCGAACTGAAACCTCTCCTGTAAGTGATGGCTTTTTCGTGTCTTCCGAAACTTTGAATGATTATCCGTTTTCCACCCTGATGAAAAAAGTTATAAAATATTTGCCAAAGGAAAAAGAATGAAAAAATTAATTTTGGCGCTGCTCTTCACAGCCTTTCCGGCAATGGCTGCCGATAAAACCATAAATAATATTTTGGTTGAAAAATCCGTCCGCAAAATGTATTTGCGCCACGGCAAGGAAAATATTAAAGAATATTCAATCCGGCTCGGCTCCGAACCGGTCGGGCATAAAAAACGCGAAGGCGACGGCAAAACGCCCGAAGGGAAATACAAAATCTCGGGGCGGAATCCGAAAAGCGCTTATCATCTGTCTTTGCGCATTTCTTATCCGAACGCGGAGGATAAAGCCCGTGCCGCGGCGCAAAAAGTCTCCCCCGGCGGCGATATTATGATTCACGGTTATCCGAACCATGCAATGAATGCGGCGTTTAATTTTATCCATTACATGAAAGACTGGACGGCCGGATGCATCGCCGTAACCGATGATGAAATTGAAGAAATCTGGGAATTGGTACCCGACGGCACGCCGATTGAAATCAAACCGTAAATGCAAAAGCCGGACATAAAAATCCGGCTTTTTCAAATTGGCTGCTTGACCTGGATTCGAACCAAGATTAACGGAGTCAGAGTCCGCTGTCCTACCATTAGACGATCAAGCAATCCTGACAACGACACCATACATATTACGGTTTATTTAAAGTGTCAATAGATTTTCTTATGTTTTTCGCAAAAACTGATTGCAAAAAGAAAAATCTCTATTAATCTTATATTCAGGTTTAATTTAAGATAGAGGATTGCGATATGGCCGCAGGAGTAAGCTCTTCAATGTTGAAAAAAATAACCGGATTTTTAATCCGCCGCAAAAGCGGAGACATCAGCCCGGCAGAAGCGGAAAAAATTCAAAAAGCGTCATACGCTTTGTCACAGGCTGAAATAAAAAAGAAATTTTCTCCCGTATATTTAAGCTTGCTCCCCGGACTGGACAGCGAAGAAAAACAAATCTTTGAAGCCTCCGTATATTATCTGGCTAAAATTGCCGTCAATAAGCAAAAATATCGTGAAGAAATCTTGCAGATACTTAACGAAAAAATGAAAAAAAATGGTATAAACCCCGAATTTCGTGATTTTTTAAAATATTACGTGCAGAATATTTTAAATAAAAACAACTAATAATCGTATTTGTCTCTTGACTATAAAATAAATGGTATTATAAATATTCCGTCAGGCTTATATAAGTTGACGCAAAATTTGAAACTTGTTTATTAATAGGAGATAAAATGACAACAGGAACTGTTAAGTGGTTTAACTCCCGCAAAGGTTATGGCTTTATTCAACCTGAAAACGGAGGCAAAGACGTATTTGTGCATATCACCAAATTGGAAGAAAAGGGTTTAAGAAAGCTGTATGAAGGACAGCGCGTGAGCTACGAAATTTATGATGACCGCGGCCGTACTGCGGCTGGCGCTATTGAAATTCTGTAAAAAAAGCTGTGGACCTTAGTTGTTAGCCGCTCCGTAAAGGTATCGGGCGGCTTTTTTTATGTGGCGATTGTGGTCTTTTTTATTTACATCTGCTAAAAAACCTGTTAGATAAATGCTGAATTTGCCAAAAGCAAAGCGTTTAAACTGTTTATGGAAAGACTGATGTTTCAAAAATTAAAGGCCAAATTTTTTAGCTTAAACCTTGTCATTAATTATAAAAAAATATTACCGTATATCAAACCGTATTGGGGACGCGCTTTAATTGCCGTACTGATTACCATTCCCATCGGCTCCATGGATGCGATTATAGCCTGGGCGTTGAAGCCGTATATGGATGTTGTCATGGTTGAAAAAAACACTATGGGGTCATCGACATTTTTAATCCCGTTGCTGATTATCGTTTTCAGTTCCGTGCAGAGCCTTCTGACTTATACTGCAACATATTTGAATACCTGGGTAGGTCAGCGTATTGCCATGGACGTGAAGAAAAAACTGTTTAATAAACTGATGCGTTATAATGCCTCGTTTTTTGATAAAAATACTTCCGGTGATATTATCTTTCGCTTTAACAGCGATGTTGATGCGGCTTGCAGCGGCCTTTTGAATAATATGAAGCTCTTCACGACCCGCCTGTTTTCGTCCGTGTCATTGATTGCCGTATTATTTTATAATTCCTGGCAGCTTGCGATTGTCGCAACGCTGGTGCTTTTAGGCGCGTTGTTTCCTTTAACGAGAGTACGTCGCCGCATTAAAGGCTTAATGGATAAGACGGTTTTTTCCGGAGCAGCCGTCATGACCCATTTTAACGAAACCTATAACGGCAACCGTATTATCACTTCTTATAATTTATATGACTATCAGGAAAAACGTTTCAGCGCGACATTGGACAGCGTTTTTAAGCTTGGCATGAAAATGATACAGCGCACGGGAATAATGTCTCCGCTCATGCATTTCATCGTTTCCTGCGGTATCGCTGCGGTCATTTGGTTGGGTTCTTATTTAATTGTGACGCATGAAATCAGCGCCGGAAACTTCGTCTCATTTATTGCCGCTTTGATTATGTTGTATAATCCCATTAAAAGCATCGGCAATAATTATAACAGCGTACAGTTGGCCTTAATGGCTATGGAACGCGTTTTTGCCGCTTTGGAACGCACACCCGAGATTGTGAACTGCGCATCGCCGAAGCTTTTGGAAACACCGAAAAACTGCATTGAATATAAAGATGTCTGCTTCTCTTATGTGAAAGATAAGCAGGTTTTGAATCATATCAATTTAAAGATAAAAATCGGTGAAACGATAGCCTTTGTCGGTAATTCCGGCGGCGGTAAAACCACGCTGGTAAATCTTCTGCCTCGCTTTTATGACGTCACTTCCGGAAGTCTGATGATTGACGGTACGGATATTCGTAAGCTGGATATTGATTCTCTGCGCGATAAAATTGCCATCGTTTTTCAAGATAACTTTTTATTCGGCGGCACCATTCGCGATAATATTATCTTGGGCAAAGAAAATGCAACCGAAGAAGAAATCAATAATGCCGTCAAATGCGCTTGTCTGGATGAATTTATTTCTACGCTTGACAAGGGGCTTAATACCGAAATCGGCGAACGCGGCGTACTGCTTTCCGGTGGGCAGAAACAACGTATCGCCATAGCCCGCGCCTTTATCAAAAATGCGCCGATTGTCATTTTGGATGAAGCGACTTCTGCATTGGATAATAAGTCCGAAGCTATCGTTCAACAGGCTATTGAAAATCTGATGGCTGATCGCACGGTGTTTATTATCGCGCACCGTCTGTCAACCGTGCGTAATGCCGATAAGATTGTCGTTGTCAATTATGGTAAAATTGCCGAAATCGGTTCGCATGATGAGTTGATAAATAAAGAAGGCGGCATATATGCCTCATTGTATCATACGCAATTAAAGTAAAAGGAGAAACAAATGCCTTATTTGACGGTTTATACGAATAAAGAACCCGCAAACGCCGCCGCACTGGCGGAAAAAGCTTCGCAGCTTGTGGCTGAAACTTTGCATAAGCCGGTGCATTATGTCGTTGCAAATATCATTTATAATCCGGCAATGGCGTTTGGCGGCAGTGTGCAGAATCACGGTGCTCTGATTGAGCTGAAATCTATCGGTTTGGGCAATAAAGACAATGTCGTATCTGAGTTGACGGCCTTTTTTGCCGAAGAACTGAACATCGCCAATACGCATTACATCAATATGACGCTGACAGACTGCCCCGCAGCATATACGGCAAGCGCCGGCAGAGCGTTCGGATAAAATGAAAAAAGCGACACTGCATATAATTCAAGGTTTTCTGGGTGCCGGAAAAACGACTTTTTTCCAAAAATTAGCTACCAAAACAAAGACGGTTCATCTTAAAGCAATAAATCACCATTTGGAAAGGAGTTCAATTGTATGATAGGCTTAAAAAGGGGGTGTGTGAAACTAATAACTCATCAAGATGAATGGTATACGGAAGCAAAGCAAACTATTGAAAGATTAAAACATCTCTTAGGTAATACTGCTATTGATATTCAGCATATTGGAAGTACAGCCATTTCTTCAATCCACGCAAAACCGATTATTGATATTGTAGTGGGCGTTTATGATTTGAATGATATTATGCCGTTTATTGCAAGGTTAAGAAAAAATGGATTTGTTTTTCGAGGCGAAGATGTTTCCGATCAAGTTTTATTTGTAAAAGGCGATTTTGAGAAAGACATTCGGACGCATCACATTCATGTAGTGAAATGGAATGGTGATAAATGGAACAATTACATCAATTTTCGCGATTATCTAAATGCTTTTCCCAAAAAAGCTGCCAAATATGATAATTTCAAGCAAAAATTATCTATGCAGTTTTCCGAGAAACGTAAACAATACACAGAAGGAAAGCAAGAGCTGATAGAGGAATTTCTTGAAGAAGCAAGGCTATGGCGGTCTAAAGGATAGCATAAAAAACTCTTTGCTGAGCCCGATGAAGATGAACCGGCGATTGTTGTTCACAATTACTAAAAAAAGCCCTGAATTTCAGGGCTTTTTTATAAAAACGTTTATCTGGCGTTTCTGCCGGATTTGGCAAGGTTTTGCATTCGTTTTTGTTCATTGCTGATATGCAAATCATAAATTTCTTGTAACAGCTCATTTCTTTTGTCCAAGCTCATACGGGAAAATTGTTTCTCGGTATAAGTTTTTTCAACGCCGTTTTCCATAGTATGCCACGTCTGGTCAGACTCTTCTTCCGGCCGGACACCTTTGTTATAATGGCCATATGAGAAATCCTTGAAAGAACCGTCCTCATTGAAGAACCAGCTATAGTAAGTTTTGCCGTCAATTCCGCGCTCATTAAGCGAAACCCCTCTTTTTTGAAATTCCAATACCGTGGAAAGTCTGCTGTTCGCTACGGCAAAATTCACTGCTTCAGCCCCGTTTTCATCTTTTGTTCTGATGTCATATCCGGCGTCTAATAACGCAACGATATCTTTATTTATATCAGAACCTTTATAGTCAGCAGTATATTTGCTTGAAGCGCTGCACAAAGAGTGTAATATGGGTTGGAGTACTGCTTGATGTTCTTCATCATTTCTGAGTTCAGAACCGGCAAGAATATAAGAAGGATTGCTTCTTAATACGGTATAAGCTCTGCCGGCCTTTTGTATATCTTCTTTTGTGGAATGGTCTAAAACAAATTTGAATATATCATGGTCAATGTTGGTCGCAAAGTACGTTGTATATGCCAATAAATTGGAATAAGTGCCTTCACAACTTTCAATGGGAGCACTGAAATCGTATCTTTTTTGTGCCAACAGTTCCAAAACTGCCAAATTGGGACGATAAGCGACAGCTCTTTCCATGGCGGTAACTTTGTCCACTTTATTGCTGACATCGGCTCCATGTTGCAACGTCCATTTCACACCGGGGATAGAACTTACATCAATAGCTGAATGCAAAATTTCATTAATATCTTGCGAAGAAGAATTGTCAACATAGGCATGAATTTTGCGCGCAAGCGCATAATGTTCTGTAATCTGTCTGGCTTCGCTTTCCAGATTTTGTAATTCTTCATATGCTTTTTTATCTGAAAAGTCGCTGGAATATAATTTTTTTAATAAGCTGCAAAGAGCTTCCGAGTAATTCTTTCCCGGAGTCTCGTTATTATAATCAAAGGAAGCATTAGGATTTTTTAAGACATTAAGTATGTCTAAATTAAATTGTTTTTTAGCCGTTAACATAGGCGAAACAGAATCTTGCGATAAAATATTTATATAGGGAGCCGGGCGGCTGTCGAGCGTAGGTGTGCAATTAGGATTTCCGCCAAGCTGCAAAGCCCGTTTTGTTCCGAAAAGAGAATCGCTTTCAACGGCGCGAATCAGCAGGTCATCAACATGATAAGCATTGGGGGCAGAGAGTAAAGAATTAAACTGACGCGCCATGCTGAATTCACGAATGACGTTTGCAGCGTTTTTATATATTTCGGTTAATTCATCATAAGAAGCGGAATCTGTAAACTCGCTTGTATAGCATTTTTTCAGAGCGTCTTGAAATGATGAAATCATTGAATTGTTCATTTTCTCTTCCTTTCAATATTTGTATAACAAAAATACTATACATGATTTTTATCCGTATTGCAATATATAAATATAAAAAAACGCCGCATTTACGGCGTTAAATTTATTCCGCATAAGGATTATCGGATTTCCTGACCGTAATTCTGATAGGGATGCCGCGCAGATTAAATGATTCGCGGAGCTGGTTGGTCAGATACCTTAGATATGAATCCGGCAGTCCTTCGGGGTTGCTGGAAAATATATAAAATGACGGCGGTCTGGTTTTGGCTTGCGTAATATATTTGAGTTTAATCCGGCGTTTGTTTTTACCGAGCGGGGCAGGATTGGCTTCCTGTACATCGCGGAACCATTGATTTAAGGGGGCTGTCGGAATGCGCACGTTCCAGCGTTCATAAACTTTAATCACTGCGCTCAAAAGCTTATCCAACCCTCGTTTTTTCAAAGCTGAAATCGTTACCGTCGGCACGCCTTCCGCCTGTGTTAGTGAAGTCGCCAGCTTGTCGTTAAGTTTCTGTAATGCCTCATGTTTGTCGGCTATGTCCCACTTGTTAACCGCAACCACCAAAGCGCGCCCTTCGTCTAACACTTTTCTGGCAATTGTCAAATCTTGCTTGTCCAACACCCCGTCTGCGTCTAAAACCAAAATCACCACCTGCGCCATATTAGCAGCATATAAAGTACTCTCCACCGACATTTTCTCTATAGCGCCGGTCACTTTCGCCTGTTTGCGTAACCCCGCCGTGTCAACGAGATTGATTTTCCAGCCTTTCCATTCCCAGCGCGAGGTAATGGCATCACGTGTTAAGCCGGCTTCGGGACCTGTCAGCATACGCTCGTCGTTTAACAATGCATTGACCAAAGTGGATTTGCCGACGTTCGGCCGTCCGACAATCGCAATCTGAATGGGCTTTTTCTTTAATTCGTTAATGTCTTGTACTTCGTCATCCGCGTTTGTTTCATCCTTGGAAGGCTCTTGATTAAAAAGCTTCTCTTCCAAATCTTTTAATTGCAGATAAAGCTCGTCAAAACCGATACTGTGTTCGGCAGAAAAAATAATAGGTTCGCCCAAGCCCAGTTTATAGGCTTCATAAATGCCTTGTTCCTGAGCGCGCCCTTCGCATTTGTTGGCAAGCAGTAAAACCGGCTTTTCGCTTTTGCGTACCAAATCCGCAAAATGCTCGTCATAGGCTTGCATGCCGGCACGCGCGTCAAACAAAAACAACACGACATCGGCTTCGTCAATCGCGCGTTTCGTTTGCTGCCACATGCGCTCTTCCATTTTGCCTTCGGTTGCTTCTTCATAACCGGCGGTGTCTATAATGCTCAGTTCCAGGTCTTTAAGTTTTGTCTGTGCCTCTTTACGGTCGCGCGTTACGCCCGGCAAGTCGTGCACCAACGCCAGCTTCTTGCCTGCAAGGCGGTTAAAGAGGGTGGATTTGCCGACATTCGGACGTCCTACAATCGCCAGTTTTAAAACCATTTTTCTTCCTTTATAAAGCAAAATAAATCAATTAGCTTTTGCATATATCATAAAGCTTTGAATTTTTCAAGCGCTAAAATCAGCCTCTTTTAAGCGATAAACTCTTTATATTCATCTTCCAGAAAATCAGGATAAAGCTGATAAAGCTTTTCTAAAATCATTTTCATGACCACCCTGACGGAAGGATGAGCCGCCGTGTGACAGCGCAGCGCAAAAATATGTTTCCATTCGGCAATATTGGCGGTCATAATCATATCCGCCTTGCTTGAATGCGGCAGCAGCATACGCAGCTGGTCTCCTTTGGCACCGAGCGCCGCCATTTTCATATAGGCCTGCTCAATCATTTCCATGGCATGAAGCCAAATGCGATACATTTCAGAGTCTTCTTCAATGTTGCAGGGCGCCAGCATGGTTAATTCACTGCCGAATTTTCCTTTGGAATAATTGCAATAGCGCGTGGATTCAATCGAAAAAGAAGCCAAACGGTGTCTGGTAACGTCTTTATAAGCGCCGACATCGCAGACGGAATGCGTTGTCGCATAATTGTGCAACTCCGAAAAGCGTGATTTCTGTACCCCTTCAATTGTTAATCCCGTAAATATGCAGCCAGCTTTTTCTTTGATATAAAATAACGGATTACCGATACACAACAAAAAGTCATGCACGTCATATTGACGTGCCAAATCGCGGAAAGCGCGCATGTTGCCCGAAACAACTATGACGTCATTATTAGTCTTATCATCTCTTTCAATGGAAACATTAAGCCCGCGGATATCGCGCATCTCGCAGATAATACGGTTTGCCTCATTCAGCGGCATGCTGAAAATCACATTGGCATGTTCAATAACCGATTCGTGTCCGCTTTTTAATATGCCAGTGATAAAAGGAACGGCAGTCTCATTGGTAATCAGGTTTTCTGACTTATAACAAGTGCGTCCGCAACGCTCAATATGCGTACATATATCTTCCAAACGGTTTAACTGATAAACCTCTGTTGCGGCATTGACAATCTTGACCATAGTCCGTTCCTCTCGTATTATTTGAAGACAATAACATCCGCATCGTCCGAAACGGCAATGATGCGTTCCTGAACGGCAATCAAACCGTTGCTGATGTCAATCTCTAAATTTGTTTTAGCGCGAACAGCGCCGGTTGTAGCATCAATTTTCAAAATCATACCGTTGGAAAATGCCAGCAAAACATCACCGTTTATCATCAAAGGCGCCGTCGTATTAATCGTTGTGTTGTCACTGTCCCCGTTCTCATATAAATGGGACAGGATATTCGTTTGCCACATCGTTTTACCGCTGTATTTTTCTACGGCATATAAAACATTTTTGTTAGATAAGACAAAAAGATAATCGCCGGCCATCAACATATTCTGCATTGAGCCGATTTCTTTTTCCCACAATTTATCGCCGCTGCGTATATCCAGTGCGGCCATAATATTGCTGTTGCTGACGGCATAAATTATCCCTTCCTGAATAATCGGGTAGGCACCGATAGTGTTGATGTCGGTAGAGGACAAAACTTGATTATTGGAAACCAGCATTTCAGACCATAAAGGTGTTCCGGTGTTTGCATTCAATACAACTATTTCTCCGTTAGAAAAACCTGCGGCGACAATATTATCTTCGGCATCATACGCCGGAGCAGCTCCGCCGGCAATGACTGTATCTTCGTGGGCAACGCCAAAGCGCCATAATTCCTGCCCCGTCATTTTATCCAGCGCATAAATTTTATTGTCAACAGTTTGTATAAGCAGCATATTACCCGCAACCGTCGGTGCAATGCGGATAGGAGATTCCATAATCTTGCGCCATTTGGGTTGTCCCGTATCGCTGCTCATCGCAAAAACGCCGCCGAAACCGGTTGTCGCATATAACATATTGCCGTCAACAGCCAATCCCGAGGCTCTGCTTTTAGTCTCTTTAAATCCACCTATATCTGCCGTCAGGCCGTTTTCCCATAAGCGGCTGCCGTCGGCAATGCTGAAAGCACTTACACGCCCGCCGCTGTCCATAACAAAAACGCGTTGCTTATCGGAAACCGGTGCCGCAAGCAAAATATCCCTTTTACTGATTCCTTTGCCGAAATTTTCAGCCCATTGCTCTTTTAGTGTAAATCCGGCTTTTAAGTTGCCGATAATGTGCTGAGGATTAATACCGGCCTGTTGCCAGGAGACGTTTATCCGTGCTGCCGGAAGGTTGGATATTTTTGAGTTTTGCATTATCTGTGCGCTGTCTGTATCATCCAGCGCGGATAAACGTACGCCTTCGGGAAGCTTTTTATCCTGCGAACATGACGCAACGAAAAGCACCATACCGCATAAGCAAAGTCCTTTACTTAATCGGTTCATTGAAAACTCCTCACAATATTAATACATTAAATGAAGCAAAAATCTATTGTACTTCATTAATAGAAGACAACATGTCGCTGATTCTTAATTTAAATTCGTCGGAAATATTACCGTTAGTCAATAGCTCTTGGTAGAGAGCTTTGGCTTTGCCCATATCTTTGTTTTGAATGGCTGACATTGCCAAAAGCTCTTTGGCCATCGCTGCCCATGCGCCGTTTGCCTGAATAACCGGTACCAGCAGCGTTTCGATTTCTTGGTAAGTTGCCGTGTCAATTTTGTACGTGGCAAGTTTAATTGCGGCAATTTCTTTGATTTTGTCATTGACATCCGCATTACCGTGAATGGTTGCTAAAACCTCCAATGCTTTTTCCGTTTGATCGTTATCTAACAAAATATTGGCAATTTGCAGATGTGATATGTCTCTGTACAGACCGGTTTCCGTTGCCACGATATTTTCAAGTGCGGCAATATTGTCTTCGTAATTTCGGGCAGGCGAAACGGCTTGAATATACTGTCCGGTTTTTTGTTCGGCTTGATGAATGCGCCAAGCCCCGATTTTTTCATACCCGACGGCAATGGAAAGCACGATAACCAAAACGGCTAAAATAATACCGCTGTATTTATTCATCAATTCTTTAAAGCGTTCATTGCGGACTTCTTCATCGACTTCCTCGAAAAATGCTTTTTCGGCATCCAGATTAAAGTATTGATTCTGTACATTTTCTTTGTCATTTTGCGCCGTAACGCGTTTAGATTCTTTTGCCATATCAAGCCAGCCTTTCCTTTAAATGAATTTACTCAAATATAGATGCAACTCTTTCCTCTTGCAATGAAAATTTAAATTAATTACCAATTAATTTACGGATAATAAAATCTTTAAGCCATAATAAATCATTGACAGGAAGTCGGCCTCCGAAAGCGATGGTCTTGTCATCGCTGATAATCGCAATGCTGTATCTGTCAATAGTCGGGTTATAGCTTAATTCGATATTTTCAATTCGGGAACAGGGAATGCTGTCTTTTGTTAGTACGGAAGAGCCCAAAGTCTCCGATACGGTAATGTTGTCATTTTGAATGGTCAGGCAATAAGATTTAAACAGCTTGGCCGCAAAATAAATTACCGCAATAAGCAAAGCCGCGCCGAGCACCCAGTATTTAACGGGGAGGGATGTTCCTCTGAATGTCAGATAAGTACCTCCGGCAATAAGGATTAATATGGCGGATACGGCAATGAGCAAAAACAGTGTACTGAAAACATCCCAATAAATTCCCGCGGGTTCAACCAATGTGGCATTTCTGGTTTCATTAACAACAAGAGATTCCGGAGCCGGCAGTTTTCCTCCGGCAATATAAGGAAGCTTTCCTGCGGCATGAAGTTCCTGCACAGACTTATCCAAATCTTCATATGAGCGTTGTACCAGCCCTCTGTCGCCGACACTTAATGCCGGAAGTTTAAATATTCGGGCATAATTTTCCCAGATTCGGCGAATGTTTGTATTGTCGGTAGAAATGTAAAGCGGAATAATTTTATTTGAATCCTGATGATACAGGTCAATAATATAACGGTTGCGGTTAAATAATCCCGATTGTGCAAAAAGCACCCTGAAACGAACGCCGGTGTATTTCTCAACCGGTTCGGTAATCTGATGTTTGACGCCGATGGCCGGCCGGTAAATAATTGTAAAAAAAGAGCCGTCAAAAATGATTTTTTTATACCTGACAAGCGCCAAGGTCGAATAAATAATTAAGCCTAAGGCAATAAGGGTAACGATAACGGCAAAAAATTCTACCGTCAGCAAAGAGTGCGTGTTTTCCGATTCCTGCGTCATAAATGTAAAAAGCTCAAAAACGCCCAGCCCGAGAAGCAATAAACCGAAAACGCATCCTGATAATGCTTTAAAAGGCGACGAACGGTCAATAATTCGGGTCGGCAGTTTCTTGAAATCAGCTTTTAAATGTGAACTGAAATGATCCGGTACGTGTACAAACATATAAATCTCCGCAGAAATATGATAATTATATATAATCATTATATATCATTAAAAATAATATTCATCACTTTTTTAAAAGTTCAGCGCAAAAATGTTTAAAACTTTACTTGTCATTATAACTTTTTTTTGTTAAACCGAAATTATAGAAAGGAATAATATGGAAAATTCTGTTTGCAAAAGCTGCGGCGGCTGCGTTTATCGCGGTTTGGGGCTGCAGCAATACCGTGAAAATGAACTGAATGAGTTCAGGAAAACCGTTCAGGCGATAAACGGCGGCACCCCGCAATTTGATGAGCCGGTGTTTATTGATGACGGTAAAAGGCGCCGCGCGGATATGGAATTTTCCTTTGCTGCAAAAAAGTTAAGCTTAGGATTTAATGAGGCCGGAACGCATAATTTAACGGATTTAACCTGTTGCCCGATGTTGGATGATACGTTGAATAAGGTACTTCCGTTTCTGCGCGCGTTTCTGGAAGAGTTTTGCACTGTTCCGATAACGGTTAAAAATAAAAAGAAGAAGTTTGAAACTTCGTATATTCGTAACGGTTCTGTCCGACTGCTCCACGCCGATAACGGCATAGATATCCTGCTCAATCTGCCGATGGAGCCGTCTTTGGAACATCGTCTTGCCGTTGCTGATTTTGTGAATACAACTGCTGAAATTTGTCGTCTGTCATGGTGTGTTAACGGCGGCGAGCCGGAAACGGTTGTCGAAAAATTTCCTCCGGAATTGTATATCGCGGGTGCTGCGGTGGAAGTGCCTCCCGGTGTCTTCCTGCAAGCGTCAAAAGACGCCGAAAACGCCATGATACAAAAAGTTTCTGACTATATGGGCGAAACCGGAGGCAAAATTGCCGATTTGTTTTGCGGCTTGGGAACGTTTACTTATCCTTTGGCAAAAGTTAAAGGCAACACTATTGTTTCTGCCGATTCGTCCGCCGCTTCCTTATGCGGATTAAAGCGTGCTTTAAATCGCAATCAAATCCACAATGTGGAAGTGGCAAACCGCAATTTGTTTAAGTATCCGTTTGACGCCGATGATTTAAAGGGCGTGAAAGCCGTCGTTATAGACCCGCCGCGTGCCGGTGCCCATGCCCAGTGCCGTGAGTTGGCGCAGCTGCCCGCGCAAAACCGCCCGCAGAAGATTATATATGTATCGTGTAATCCGAAAACCTTTGTCTATGACGCCGAACAGCTGATAAACGCAGGATATGTTTTTGAACGCGTCACCTTAATAGACCAATTCGTATATTCCAAACATCAGGAGCTTATCGCTCTGTTTAATGATAATTCACAAGATTGAAGGAGCTGAAATGACAGAAATCTCTCGTTTAAAACTCATGGCGGACAGTATTCGTTTTTTATCTGCCGACGCTATCAATAAGTCAAATTCCGGGCACCCCGGAATGCCGCTCGGCATGGCTGATGTTGCTACGGTGCTTTTTGCCGAATACATCAAGTTAAACCCGTCCGCGCCGAAATGGTTTGACCGCGACAGGTTTGTCCTTTCCGCCGGACACGGTTCCATGCTTCTCTATTCTCTGCTTTATTTGACAGGTTATAAAGATATTACGATGGAAGATATTAAAAATTTCCGCCAATTCGGCTCCAAAACCGCCGGACACCCTGAATACGGTCATTTGGACGGTATAGATATGACGACAGGACCTTTGGGGCAGGGCATCTCTTCCGCAGTCGGTATGGCTCTGGCGGAACGCATGATAAATGCTAAATTCGGCAATGATTTATGCAGCCATTATACCTATGTCATTGCCGGCGACGGCTGCCTCATGGAAGGCATTTCCGAAGAAGCTGCGTCCCTGGCGGGGCATTTGCGTTTGAATAAGCTTATTGTCTTCTGGGATAATAATAACATCACGATTGACGGCACGGTTGACAAGTCAAGCTCCGTCAACCAAATCTCCCGTTTTGAAGCAATGGGCTGGAACACGATAAATATTGACGGTCATAATTACACCGAAATCCGCCGCGCGATTGAACTGGCGCAAAAATCGGATAAGCCGACCTTAATCGCCTGCAAAACAATTATCGGTTGCGGCGCTCCGACCAAATGCGGTACTTCCAAATGCCACGGTTCGCCGTTAGGAGCGGAAGAAACCGCGGCCATGCGCCAAGCCCTGAATTGGCCTTATGGAGCTTTTGAACTTCCCGAAGAAGCGCTCGCCGAATGGCGCCGAAGCCAAGCGCGCAATACGGCCGTTTATGATAAGTGGGTAAACGCTGCCGCAGAGGCAGGAAATGAGTTTCGCGACTTTATTGCCGGCAAGCTGCCGAAAGGTTGGGACACGGCATTGAACGAGCTGAAAGCAAATGCAATAGCAGAAAGAACAAAAGTCGCAACCCGCAAAGCCTCCGAAATGTGCCTGAAAGCGATTGTGCCGCACGTACCGGAAATCGTCGGCGGTTCGGCGGATTTGGCGGCTTCCAACCTCACTTTTGTTGAGGGGCTGAAAACCGTTACCCGTGACGATTATCACGGCAATAACATCATGTACGGCATTCGTGAACACGCTATGGGCGCCATAATGAACGGTATGGCACTGCACGGCGGCGTTATCCCCTATGGGGGCACTTTCTTTGTCTTCTCTGACTACTTGCGCCCGTCCATGCGCTTGGCCGCTTTAATGGGTATTCGCGTTATTTATGTTTTAACCCATGATTCTATCGGTGTCGGCGAAGACGGTCCGACCCATCAGCCGATTGAACATCTGGCGTCATACCGCGCTATGCCGAATATACTGACATTCCGCCCGTGTGACGTTGTGGAAACCGCCGAAGCCTGGCAGACGGCATTGGCCGAAACGCACCGTCCGAGCCTGCTGGCTTTATCGCGTCAAAATCTGCCGTTGCTGCGGAAATCCGCTGAGCAAAATATGACCGTCAAAGGCGCTTATGTCATTTCTCCGGCGGTCAAAGATCGTCAGGCGACAATCATTGCCACCGGCTCCGAAGTTTCCGCCGCTGTGGAAGCGCAAAAACTTTTGGCGGAGTCAGGCATTGATGTTGCTGTGGTCTCCATGCCGTGTATGGAACTTTTTGAAGAGCAGAGTGAAAGCTACCAGTTGGAAGTTTTGGGGACAAAGCCCGTTATCAGTGTTGAGGCCGGATCCACATTCGGTTGGAACCGCTATGCCCAAAAGACAATCGGTATTGATACGTTCGGCGCTTCTGCCCCTGCTGACCGGCTTTATGATTATTTCGGTCTGACCGCAGAACACCTTGCAGACGAAATCAAAACGTTCTTAAATAAGTAAAATAAACGAGAGGGAGTAAGCTCCCTCTTTTTTGATATTCCGTAGCAGGCGGAGCACATATGTTAACATCTCCGCCGCAAAAATATTTTGCTTTCTGCCGGCGGCAATCTTGACATTACCGTCAGCATGGTGTATGAAAATTGCCATAATGGCAAAACTGCCGTTATGATAAGCCTCCGTTCGGGGGCTTTTTTTGTTATTCGGGCTACACCTGTAAAAAGGTGCGGCTCTTTTTTATTTTAAATTCAGGAAAGGAAAATGATATGTCAAAATACGACATAACGGACGATATGAACCAGTGGGAATATGCTATTTATAATATGCTGCAAAGGCAGAAGGAAATGGGAATTATCCCGACAACCAAACCGACAGCCGCCACGCCAGAAGAGCAAATAGAAGAAAGCTTGAAGAATCCCTATGAATCACAGGCAGAAACAACGCCGAAACCACGTACTGACAACAGCTCAAAAAATCCCTATGCGCAACGGGAGAATCCGTATGCCCCTGTTGCCAAATCCCCCTATAAAGATGATTACGGCGCTAAACCCGCCCCCAAACCCGCAGAAGAGGTAATTGAAGAAGAGGAGGAGGAAGAGAGAAAAGAGCCATGGAAAAACTTTGCCGAGAAAAAGGCCGAACTGATACGACGCAGCATTGAACATTTGCAAAAAAAAGACTGCGAGGGATTTAAAGCACATATCTATTTGGATACGGAAGGTAAAATGACCACCGGCATCGGTGCAAATATTGACAACAAAGCAACTTTTATGAGCTTGGACTGGCAGATAAACGGCCGTCCGGCAACGTATGCAGAAAAGCTGAAAGCCTACAATGATTTCTTAGACCTTAAAGCAAAAAATAAATATGGAGAAAAATATGGAGCAAAATATTTTAAAGATATAAGTACTATGCGTTTGCCGAATGAGACAATTTACCGACTTTGCCGTGAGCATGTAGAAGATGATATTGCTATGTTGCGGGCCGGAGTTAAAGGTTTTGATGATTTTCCGATTGAATTGCAGGAAGTTCTGGTGGATATCCGATATAATACGGGAAATTTATATCGTCATAAGTGGCCTAAGCTGCGCAAGGCTTTGGACGAACGCGATTTGGAGAGTATTTATGATAATGTAAACCGCTATTAAGTTCAACAAAGCCGCAATGATTGGGCAAAAGCCAAAATCAAGTCAATTAAAAAACTTTGATTTGAGATAATATATCGTCAACCCCGTCAGAGTTTTTTGTCGGGGTTGACGTGATAATAAGTGTGAGCCAGCCCCCTTTTATTTTCATCAAAATATGTTTGTTCTTCAATTGTATATTTACCATCTTGGAGGTTTGGCATAATAATATATGTTTTTATCATATATAATGGCTTTTCATTTGAGCTGACAATAATCAACTCTTCTTCATTGTTCGGATCAGCCGGCATGAATAAACATTTCAAGGTAATTCTGTCTTCCAGATTCTCCAACATCTCACATTTGGCAGATGTATGATATCCGTATTGGTTTTCAACGTAATATTGTGTCGGTGTGAGGCGGATTTGTTTTTTTCCCAGAATTGTTTCATAAAAAATCGGGTTGACAAATTTCTCTTCCCGCGGCAACAGCGCACAGGACGTTAACAAGGTAAAAAACAAAACAGCAATGATTTTTCTCATTTTTCTTCCTTAGGGTGTTATCAGAGTTTTTTCTCGGGGCTGACGGTGATATACGGCTGTCGGGAACACCAATCTTCTTCACTTTCATAATATGAATATTCTACAATAGTTGTACCACTTTTATGATTTTGTTCCGGCCAGATAATATATGTCTGAGTCCAAATTTTAGGTGTATCATCAGAGCCGACAATAATCAACTCTTCTTCATTGTTCGGATCAGCCGGCATAAACAAACATTTCAAGGTAATTCTGTCTTCCAGATTCTCCAACATCTCACATTCGGCAGATGTATGATATCCATAAAAATTTTTAATATAATATGTTGTCGGAGTTAGCTTTATCGTGCTATATTCATAGCCGATTTCTTCCATTGTTTCATAAAAAATCGGGTTGACAAACCGCTCTTCCCGCTGCCACAGCGCGCATGACGTTAACAACGCGAAACATAAAACAGTAATGATTTTTCTCATTTTTCCTCCATAATTTAAAACAAAATGTATCGCAGTAACAGCGTAATGTCAAACGGAAAAGAAGAGAAAGATTTGTGCAAACGGGAATTAGCTGCTTACTGTAATAAAAAAGAACCCGCCGTTAAACAGCGGATTCCTTTTACTTTGCCTTGCAGTTTGCTTATTCAGCCGGAGCTTCCAACTGCGCCGCAGCTTCTTCCGAACGCATCTGTTCAATTTCGCGGTCATTCTGAGCCGCAACTTTGCGCAAAGAGCGCAAAATGCTGCCCGTACCGGCCGGAACCAAACGTCCGACGATAACGTTCTCTTTTAAGCCGTGCAGTTTGTCAACCTTGCCTTCAACGGCAGCTTCGGTCAGGACGCGTGTCGTCTCTTGGAAGGATGCGGCCGAGATGAACGACTTGGTCTGCAAGCTTGCCTTGGTGATACCCAGCAAAATCGGGGTCGCTTCGGCAGGTCTTCCGCCTTCTTTCAGCGCTTTTTCGTTGATAAGCTCAAATTCGTCAGCGTCAACCTGTTCGCCCACGAGCAACGTCGTGTCACCCGGATCAATGACCTCAACCTTTCTCAGCATCTGCGAAACGATAACTTCAATGTGCTTGTCGTTAATCTTCACGCCTTGCATACGGTAAACGTCTTGAACTTCCTTAACCAAATATTCGGCCAGTTTTTCAACGCCCAAAACACGCAGAATATCATGCGGAGCAGGGGTGCCTTCAACCAGCATATCACCCTTCTTCACCGAGTCGCCGTCTTGAATAACCAGACGTCTGCCTTTCGGAATCAGATATTCGTATTCTTTGCCGTCATCGCTGACAACCGTAATGCGCTGTTTGGCTTTGTAGTCTTTGCCGAATTCAACCACGCCGTCAACGTCAGAGATAATCGCCGGATCCTTCGGCTTGCGGGCTTCAAACAGCTCGGCAACGCGCGGCAGACCGCCGGTAATATCTTTTGACTTCAAGCTTTCTTTCGGCAGTCTTGCGATAATGTCACCGGGGTTGATTTCCGTGCCGTTGTCGGCCGCCAAAATCGCATCAACGGATAAGTAGTAGCGGACTTCTTTGCCGTTGTCAAATGTTACCGGCTTGCCCTTCTTGTCTTTCAAAACAATAGACGGGCGCAGGTTGGCATTGGCGCTTGAACCGCCTCTCCAGTCCATAACGATTTTGGAAACGATACCCGTTGTTTCGTCTTGGCTTTCTTTCACGGAAACGCCGGAAATCAAGTCAACCAATTCAACCTTACCGCCTTTTTCAGAGATAATCGGCGTTGTAAACGGATCCCACTCGGCCACTTTTTGACCCTTTTCTACCGCAGCGCCTTCGTTAACCAAAATCTTGGTGCCGTAAGGAATGCGGTGGCGGGATTTTTCTCTGCCCTGATTATCGGTAATGACGACATCGCAGTTACGCGACAGCACAATCAGATTACCTTCGGAGTTTGTAACGGTGTGTGCGTTGTCCAATTTCAAAATACCGGCAAACGGAACTTCAATGTTGGACTGCTCGGCAGAAGCGGAAGCCGCACCGCCGATGTGGAATGTTCTCATCGTCAGCTGAGTACCGGGCTCGCCGATGGATTGTGCGGCAATAACGCCGACAGCTTCACCGACATTAACCGGTGTACCGCGTGCCAGGTCGCGTCCGTAACATGCGGCACAGACACCGTGTTCGGATTCACAGGTCAATACGGAACGAATCTTAACTTGTTCAACACCTGCTTTTTCAACCTTTTCAACGTCGTTTTCATCAATCAGTTTGCCTTTCGGGACGATAACTTCGCCGTTCTCGGGGTTCAGAATATCTTCCTGAGCCGTACGACCCAAAATACGCTCGCCGATGGAAGCAATCACGTTGCCGCCGTCAACAACCGGACGCACGATGATACCGCGTTCGGTGCCACAGTTCGTTTCCGTAATCACAACATCCTGTGCAACGTCAACCAGACGGCGGGTCAGGTAACCGGAGTTAGCGGTTTTCAAAGCCGTATCGGACAAACCTTTACGCGCACCGTGCGTGGAGCTGAAGTATTCCGACACCGTCAAACCTTCTTTAAAGTTTGAGATAATCGGTTGTTCAATAATGTCGCCGTTCGGTTTTGCCATCAAACCGCGCATACCGGCAAGTTGTCTCATTTGGTCTTTTGAACCGCGGGCGCCGGAATCTGCCATCATGAAAACGGAGTTCATATAGCCGTGGTCAATTTTGGAAATACCCTTCATCATTTCGTCGGCAATCTTGTAGTTGCAGGCAGCCCAGATATCGATAACCTTGTTGTATTTCTCGCCTTTGGTAATCAAACCGTTCTGGTACTGTTGTTCAAATTCCTTAACCTGTTTGGAAGTTTCTTCAATGAGTTTCTTCTTCGCGTCAGGAACAATCAGGTCGTCCTTACCGAACGAAATACCGGCTTTACAAGCGTTTTCAAAACCAAGCGTCATAATCTTGTCAACCATGATGCAGGTTTCTTTCTGTCCGCAATAACGGTAAACCGTGTCGATGATTTCGCCGATTTCTTTCTTTCTCAGCAGTCTGTTGACAAGAGAAATGGAAATCTTTTCGTTATCCGGCAAAATATCGGAAATGATGATACGTCCCGGTGTTGTTTCCAGCAGGCCGTAAACGCGTTCGCCCTTGTCGTTGACATAGTGCATACGGCATTTAATCTTCGCGTGCAGATCAACCGTCTTCGCATTCAAAGCCAGCATAACTTCGTTAACATCAGCAAAAATGCTGCCTTCGCCGATAACACCGTCAGCCATATAAGAGAGGTAGTAAATACCCAAGACCATATCTTGTGACGGAACGATAATCGGTTTACCGGAAGCCGGAGCCAAAATGTTGTTTGTAGACATCATGAGAACGCGCGCTTCCAACTGAGCTTCGATGGAAAGCGGAACGTGAACGGCCATTTGGTCGCCGTCGAAGTCCGCGTTAAATGCCGTACATACGAGCGGGTGCAGGTGAATGGCCTTACCTTCCACGAGAACAGGCTCAAATGCCTGAATACCCAAACGGTGCAGCGTTGGCGCACGGTTTAACAGAACAGGGTGCTCGCGGATAACTTCTTCCAGAATATCCCAAACTTCAACGCGTTCTTTTTCAACCATTCTTTTGGCTGCCTTAATTGTCGTGGCCAAACCGTAAAGTTCCAGTTTCGCATAAACGAACGGTTTAAACAATTCCAATGCCATTTTCTTCGGCAGGCCGCACTGGTGCAGTTTGAGCTGCGGTCCGACTGTAATAACCGAACGACCTGAGTAGTCAACACGTTTACCGAGCAAGTTCTGACGGAAACGTCCCTGCTTACCTTTGAGCATGTCAGACAAAGATTTCAGCGGGCGCTTGTTCGTGCCGGTAATCGCTCTGGCGCGGCGGCCGTTATCAAACAGCGCGTCAACGGATTCTTGCAGCATTCTCTTTTCATTGCGGATAATGATATCCGGCGCATGCAGTTCAATCAATCTCTTCAAACGGTTGTTGCGGTTGATGACGCGGCGGTACAAGTCGTTCAAATCGGAAGTCGCGAAACGGCCGCCGTCCAGCGGAACCAGCGGACGCAGCTCCGGCGGAATAACCGGCAATACGTCCAAAATCATCCATTCCGGCTTGGTATTGGAATCTAAGAAAGATTCAATAATCTTCAAGCGTTTGACAACCTTTTTGCGCTTAGCTTCGGAAGCGGAGGTGCTTAATTCTTCGCGTAAAGCTTTTCTTTCGGCTTCCAAATCAATGTTTGCCAAAATTTCTTTAATCGCTTCCGCACCGATACCTGCTTTAAATGTATCTTCACCAAACTCGTCCAGTTTATCCTGATATTCGTCTTCCGTCAAAAGCTGATATTGTTTCAAATCGGTCAAACCCGGTTCAATCACAATGTAGCTTTCAAAGTAAAGCACGCGTTCCAACTGTTTCATCGGAATATCCGTAATCATGGAAATACGGGAAGGCAGAGACTTTAAGAACCAGATATGCGCAACAGGCGCTGCCAGTTCAATATGTCCCATGCGCTCGCGGCGGACTTTGGAAAGCGTGACTTCAACGCCGCACTTTTCGCAGACAATACCGCGGTATTTCATTCTCTTATATTTGCCGCATAAGCATTCATAATCTTTTACCGGACCGAAAATTCTGGCACAGAACAAACCGTCTCTTTCCGGCTTGAACGTGCGGTAGTTGATGGTTTCGGGCTTTTTAACTTCGCCGTAAGACCAAGAACGGATTTGTTCAGGAGAGGCAATAGAAATTTTAATTTCGTCAAAAGACTCGGAAACAGCCTGCTGACCAAAAAAATTCATAATATCATTCATATTCTAAAAACTCCTTTTATCGTTAGGCTTTTTCTTCGTTCAACATTTCAACGTTCAGGCACAGGGACTTAATTTCCTTAACCAAAACGTTAAAGCTCTCCGGAACGCCTGATTCAAAACTGTCTTCACCGCGGACGATAGATTCATAAACCTTGGTTCTTCCGTTAACGTCATCGGATTTGACGGTAAGCATTTCCTGCAGCGTGTATGCCGCGCCGTAAGCTTGCAGTGCCCAAACTTCCATTTCGCCGAAACGTTGTCCGCCGAATTGGGCTTTACCGCCCAGAGGTTGTTGGGTAACAAGGCTGTACGGGCCGACCGAACGGGCGTGCATCTTCTCGTCAACAATGTGGTGCAGTTTAATCATGTAGATGATGCCGACAGTAACCTTGCGGTCAAACTTCTCGCCGGTACGGCCGTCATACAAATCAATCTGACCGGATGTCGGCAGTCCTGCCATTGTCAGCATACGGTTAATATCATCGCCGTTTGCACCGTCAAATACCGGAGTTGCCATCGGAATACCGTTTTTCAGGTTGCCGATCATTTCCAGTTTTTCAGGTTCGGTCAACGTGTCAATCTCAGCCTTAAACTGTTTTTCACCATAAATTTCAATCAGTTTCTGATTCAATTCGTCAATGGTCTTTTCACCGCGTTTATACTGCTCGCAAAGCTCGTTTAACTGCTTGCCGAGTTCTTTTGCAGCCCAGCCTAAGTGCGTTTCCAAAATTTGTCCCACGTTCATACGGGAAGGAACGCCCAGCGGGTTCAACACGATGTCAACCGGCGTACCGTCTTCCATGTAAGGCATATCTTCCAGCGGTAATACGCGGGAAACCGTACCTTTGTTACCGTGGCGGCCTGCCATTTTATCGCCGGTTTGCATTTTACGTTTAGTCGCAATGAAGACTTTAACCTGTTTCAAAACGCCCGGCAGCAAGTCGTCACCGCGCTGAACTTCTTCAACTTTTTGTTCAAAGTGCTTCTGAACTTTATCCAAACGCGCGTTAAACGCATTGGTAAATTCTTCAATCCGGCTCATCAGTTCTTCGTCTTTGATAACGATTTTGCCTAACTGGTATTCAGGAATGTTCTTCAAAACTTCTTCGGTCAAGACCAGTTTCTTCGCAATGCCTTTCGGTGCGTCAACAACCGTCTGCCCCAAAAGCATTTCTTTCAAACGCTGATTGTAGCTCTTGCGTACGATGTTCATTTCGTCATCGCGGTCTTTCGCAAGCTTGGAGATTTCAGCCTGTTCAATCGCCAGAGCGCGTTCGTCTTTTTCAACGCCGCGGCGGTTAAACACCTGAACGTCAACAACAACGCCCTCAATACCCGGCTGAGCGCGCAAAGAGGTGTCGCGGACATCGCTTGCCTTTTCACCGAAAATAGCGCGAAGCAGTTTCTCTTCCGGCGTCACGACGCTTTCGCCTTTCGGCGTTACTTTGCCGACCAGAATATCGCCTGCTTTGACCTCAGCACCGATATAAATAATACCGGATTCGTCAAGGTTGCGCAAAGCGTCTTCACCGACGTTCGGAATATCGCGGGTGATTTCTTCCTGACCAAGCTTCGTATCGCGCGCCATAACTTCAAATTCTTCAATATGAAGCGATGTCAAAACATCATCGCGGGAAATGCGTTCAGAAAGCAAAATCGCGTCTTCGTAGTTCAAACCGTTCCAAGGCATAAATGCCACGAGGACGTTCTTGCCCAAAGCCAACTCACCCATATCCGTACACGGACCGTCAGCGATAATGTCGCCGGCGTGAATGTAATCGCCTACTTTAACCAACGGAATTTGGTTGATGCATGTGTCTTTGTTGGAACGGCGGAACTTTGACAAGCGATAGATTTCCACACCCATATCGGCAACGTTGTTGTCATGTGAGCGGATAACGATACGGTTTGCGTCCACAGCCACAACCTCTCCGTCATATTTGGCAACCAGTGTCGCACCGGAGTCTTTTGCAACCGTTGCTTCAATGCCGGTACCGACTAACGGTGCTTCCGAACGAATCAAAGGTACGCCTTGGCGCTGCATGTTTGAACCCATCAAGGCGCGGTTCGCGTCATCGTTTTCCAAGAACGGAATCAATGCTGCCGCCACGGAAACCAGCTGTTTCGGCGAAACGTCAATAAAGTTGATTTCTTCCGGCTTTGCAAAGATAACGTCACCGGCTTTGCGGCAGGTAATAAGGTCATTTTCAAAATGTCCGTCTTCTTTAACTTTGGCATTTGCTTCCGCCATAACGTATTTTGATTCTTCATCAGCGGAAAGGTAAACTACGTCATTGGTAACAACGCCGTCAACAACCTTGCGGTACGGACACTCAATGAAGCCGTATTTGTTAATACGCGCATAGGTAGACAGGGCGTTAATCAAACCGATGTTCGGACCTTCCGGCGTTTCAATCGGGCAGATACGTCCGTAGTGTGTCGGATGCACGTCGCGGACTTCAAAGCCTGCGCGGTCACGGCTCAAACCGCCGGGGCCTAATGCAGACAAGCGGCGCTTATGCGTAACTTCTGAAAGCGGGTTGTCCTGATCCATAAATTGGGACAACTGTGAAGAACCGAAGAACTCGCGGATAACGGCGGCAATCGGTTTGGCGTTTACCAAATCCTGCGGTTTAACGTTATTCAAAACTTCCGAGCTCATTTTCTCGCGGATGGCGCGTTCCATTCTGAGCAAGCCCATACGATATTGGTTTTCCATCAGTTCGCCGACAGAACGTACACGTCTGTTGCCCAAGTGGTCAATATCGTCAACTTCGCCTTTGCCGTCTCTGAGTTCTACCATATGCTTAACCACGCGCAGAATGTCGTCTTTGCGCAAAATGTGGCAGGTGTCAGGAGCGTCGGCAAACGGAATATCCAAAGCCGAATTTAATTTCACGCGGCCGACGGATGAAAGGTCATATCTTTCTTCGTCAAAAAACAGGTTTTTAAAGATAGCTTCCGAAGCTTCCAACGTAACCGGCTCGCCCGGGCGCATAACTTTGTAAATGTCGCCTAAAGCTTCCTCGCGGTTGGAGTTGCGGTCGATTTCCAAAGTGTTGCGGATATACGGCCCTACGTTCACATTGTCAATATAAAGCAGGTCAAGCGCTTTAATTTTCGCTTCCTGAATATTCTTTAACAGCTCTTCATTGAGCTCCGCACCTGCATCGGCAATAACTTCGCCGGTTTTGGCTACAACCAAAGCTTTCGCCAGGAACTTGCCATACAGATATTCATCATTAACCAAAAAGCTCTTCAAGCCTTTTTCAACCAATTTTTGAGCCGTTCTCGGGGTAATCTTCTTGTCTTTTTCCCAAACGACTTTGTTGGTGTCGGCGTCAACCAAGTCAAAACCGAACTTAACGCCTTTCATCTTCTGGGCGTCAAAGTCAATCTTCCAGCCTTTTTTCGCCTTTTCAACATGGCTGATTTCATAGAAGTATTCTAAAATTTCTTCTTTGCTCATGCCTTTGATTTCGGACGGGTCAAGCTTCTTGCCCGCTTTTTTGGTTGCTGCCAGTTTTTCTTCCGTTTCTTTGGAATACAAAGAATATAAAATTGTTGTTACCGGCAGTTTGCGGCGGCGGTCAATGCGCGCATATACCAAGTCTTTGGCGTCAAATTCAAAATCTAACCAGGAACCGCGATAAGGAATGATACGTGCGGCAAACAGGAATTTACCGTTGGCAACCGTCTTGCCTTTATCGTGGTCAAAGAATACGCCCGGGCTTCTGTGCATCTGCGAAACGACAACACGCTCGGTACCGTTTACGATAAACGTTCCTTTTTCGGTCATCAGCGGAATGTCGCCCATGAAAACATCTTGCTCTTTAATGTCATGGATAGACTTGGCGCCCGTCGCCTCGTCAACGTCAAACACGACCAAACGCAGCGTTGCCTTTACCGGAGCGGCATAGGTTAAGTCGCGCTTCATGCACTCGTCAACATCATATTTAGGCTGGGATAATTCGTATTTTACAAATTCCAAAACACCGTTTCCTGCGAAATCACGGATAGGGAAAATAGATTTGAACACTTCTTCCAAACCGAATTCACAGTGGTTGCCATACATATCAACATTGTTGATAAAGCTGTTGTATGAACTGGTTTGAACTTCAATAAGGCCGGGCATCTCGGCAACTGCGTCAATCCGCCCGAAATTTTTTCTTACACGCTTTTTGCTCGTATAAGATTCTTTCATTTTATTTCATCCTTCTGGTTAGATTTCTGCGACAATACTTATGAAAAAACATCTTTGTACGATTCTCAAAGACTTTTCAACCCCGACCGCAGAAGGTTTGTACGAAAACTTAAGTTTAAAATGCGTAACAAGAGTCAAATATCGCCTCTAAAACAAAGTTGTTTCAAAGGGTTAAATATTTGAATCCCGTAATATCAGAATAATTTTGTAATTACAAAATGTTGTACTTTTAAAGTCCTGCGCAGTATACCTCATAAAAAAATACATTTCAATATATTTTTTGGTTTTGTAAAACTTTTGTCTGAAAATCAATTTTCTGCCGGCATCTAAAATTAACAAAGAAATTTTCTTTTTGACATTTGCAATATTTATATCTATTCTGCAAATGGATATGGTGTTCATATCTGGGGTGTGGAAACCTCTTTGTCTGCGTCTGTGTAAAGACGATACTTTTGCACGCTTTCTGGTCCGGGACTGGAAGGCGGCAAAATACGCTTGTATTTCAGTTAATATGTCGCACTATTCAGACAAATAGTTTCCAACTTCCAGTCACCTTTTCGGGTGACTTTTTTGTTTTCTGAAAAGGAGTTAGATATGAAAATTAACGAAGTCGGGAGATCAATGATTGAAATGCTTGGCGTGTTGGCAATATCGGGTATTCTTGGGGTTCAGGGAATTGCCGTGTTGGGCGCAACATTGGAAAAATATCGCATGGATCAAAGTGTTGTTCAGATATCAGAGTTGATTGACAGTGTTTATGTCTACGCGCGCCAATGGAGAATAAAAACTGATGAAAGAACCACTCTTGTTCCTTATTTAAAAGCTGTCGGTAGAATTCCTGACGGGATGAAAGCGGAAGACAATGATACGGTTTTAAAAACATCGCTCGGCAATTATGCAAGAGTATATATAAACGGAAGCGGATATTACAGGCAGACCATGCTGACTATAAATGGTTCAAAAAGTTGGGAAGCAAATATTCAGCTGTACAGCGAAAAGAACAGCATACATTACTGTGGTCAGATTTTGCTTGCAGTGCAAAAAGTATATCAAGAATCGCCTAAAAGTTTCTGTTATATATATCTGCGCAATCAGCCGGGAGGCGGTCGAACCGCAAACCTTAGAGACAAAAGTTATAATTTTAATAATCTGAATTTAAGTGAAATATATGATATGTGCAGAGATTTCATTACACAAAAAAGAGGTTTCTTTATACAGTTATGCTTTAATAATTGAGTAATTAATATTGCCCTGAAACGGCAAATCTGTCATGCCACTTTTGCATAACCTCAACAGCCTCTTTTCTGCATTCGGGAATGGCTGTCGCATAGACACCGTCTTTTAAAAGCTGATACAAATCATCGTCTCTGAAACCGATGTTTGCCGCATCTTCTCTGGTGGCGGCAAAGTATATAGTTTTAATATTTGCCCATTTTGCCGTCATCAGACACATCGGGCAGGGCTCGCAGCTGGTGTACAAAATGCAGTCGGATAAATCCCAAGTGCCCAACACGCGGCAGGCTTCGCGGATGGTATAAACCTCACCGTGTGCTGACGGATCATTATTGGCCAGCACATGATTGCACCCTTCGGCAATCTTTTTGCCGTTTTTATATATCACTGAGCCGAACGGCCCGCCGATAGGTGTCTCCATTGAATTGGATAATGCTGTTGCCGAAGCGGCAATAGCTTCTTTCATGGCTTTTATATCATCGGCGCTATAAATTGCAGTCATATTTTTTATTCCTTGAAAAATTTGTTTGTTTTCGGGAAACCGAACGGAACCAGACGTCCGACCTGCGCGCGGTGTCCGAGCCAGGTAATTAGCTCTTTCTCGTTGGCAACGCCGCCCGAACGGTTGTAGCAAAAGCCTTCTTCTTCTTTGAATATCTGAATGTCGGACATTTTGCAACCCTGATATTTTTGCAGCGCCACGCCGCGTCCGCGTGCCATGGACGGGATTTCTTCCAGCTTAAAAACAAGCAGTTTGCGGTTTTCGCCGACAATCGCCACCATGTCGCCGGTAATCTTTTTGCAAAATGCCGCCGTTTCACCGTCCGCAAGGTTTAATATCTTGCGCCCGTTGCGTGTCTGCGCCAAGATATGCCCTTCGTCAATCACAAAACCATGTCCGTAATCTGAAGAAACGACATATTTTGCGCCTTTTTCAAACACAAACATCGCGCAGATATTGTCATTGACGCCCAAATCCGCCATGAGTCGCACCGGCTGTCCGAAGCCGCGTCCCGACGGAATTTCATTGGCATTGATGTTAAAGAACTTGCCTGATGTGTCAAAGAGAATAATCTTATCTGTCGTATAGGCATGAATGACACATTGCAGCGCGTCGTCTTCCTTGAATTTAAATTCGTCCGTCAGAGGAATGTAGCCCTTCATGCTTCTTATCCACCCCTTTTGCGACAGAATAACCGTAATCGGCTCTTTTTCCACCATAACCTCAATCGGCACATCAACATCGTCGGGCATATCTGCAAATTGGCTACGGCGCTTGCCGAGCGCTGTCTTTTTGCCGAATTTCTCTTTTGTTGCGTTAATTTCTTCCGCCAAGCGCGCCATACGCAGTTCTTCGCTGCCGAGCAGGGCTTCCAGTCCGTTCTTTTCTTCGGTCAGCTCGTCAAATTCAGCGCGGATTTCTTCTTCTTCCAACTTGCGCAGGTTGCGGAGCTTCATATTCAAAATCGCTTCCGCCTGATTGTCCGTCAGCTTGAATGTTGCCATTAACACGGCTTTGGCGTCTTCTTCCTCACGGATAATGCGGATAACCTCGTCAAGGTTCAAATATGCAATCAGATAGCCGGAAAGGATTTCCAGACGTGCCATAATCTTGTCTAAACGGTACTGCGACTTGCGGATAAGAACTTTGTGCCTGTGGTCTAAATATTCTTTCAAAACTTCTTTCAGGCTCATGACCTTCGGCACGCCGTCCGAAGATAGCACGTTCATATTCATCGCGAAACGGATTTCAAGCTCAGTCTGCTTAAACAAATGCTCCATTAACAAATTGGCGTCAACCGTGCGGTTTTTCGGTTCCAACACAATACGGATGTCTTGCGCTGATTCGTCGCGCACGTCAGCAAGCAGCGGTAATTTTTTATCTTCCAGAAGCTGCGCGATTTTCTCAATCAGTTTGGATTTGACAACCTGATACGGAATTTCCGTAACCACAATCTGATATTGTCCTTTGCCCAAATCCTCCTTTTCCCACTTCGCGCGGATACGGAAATACCCTTTGCCGAATGTATAAGCGTCAACAATCGCTTTCTGGTCGGCAATAATCAATCCGCCGGTCGGAAAATCAGGGCCTTTGACATACTTCACCAAATCGGCAATACCGCATTCGGGATTCTTTATTAAATAGAGAAGCGCATCGGATACTTCGCCCAAATTATGCGGCGGAATGTTTGTCGCCATGCCGACGGCAATACCGGCCGAGCCGTTGCACAAAAGGTTCGGTACCGCGGCGGGCATAACGGCAGGCTCTTGTTCTTCGCCGTCATAAGTATCCATAAAGTCAACGCAGTTTTCGTTCAAACCTTCCATTAAGGCAAGTGCAAATTCGGTCAGCCGCGCTTCAGTGTATCGCATTGCTGCCGCGCCGTCGCCGTCAATGTTGCCGAAGTTGCCTTGTCCGTCCACCAGCGGATAGCGTACTGAAAAATCCTGCGCCAAACGCACCATAGCACCGTAAACCGCCGAGTCGCCGTGCGGGTGATATTTACCGATAACATCGCCGACAACCCTTGCGCATTTCTTGAATCCGGATTTTGGGTCAAGCTTTAACTGCCGCATGGCATACATCAAACGGCGGTGCACCGGCTTCAAACCGTCCCGCACATCAGGCAGCGAACGCGCCACAATCGTTGACATCGCATAAGATAAATAACGCTTGCTCAATTCTTCTTTGAGCTTGACGTCATGCACCTTTTCTTCAACAATCTCTTCTTCCATTACATCCTCAAATCAATAAAACCTGTCGGCATTTTACTCTTCATCGTTCATCTCGGCAACAAGCTTGCGGATAGTTGCGCGGCTTTTCGGCAAAAGCAAATTATGAAACTTAAAAAAATGCTCATACAAAAAAAACTCAGTCATTTCTAGCACATTAAAAATTTCTTCATAAGAAGGATTTTGCTTGTTATCCACAACAAAATGCGGATATTTGAACAGTCTGTCATGATAAGGCGCGCCGACTTCGCGGCAGACAGCTTTGCCCGTTTTCGGTGAAACATAACATAATTCCTGCGTCTGCCCCGTCACCGCACAGCAGTCAAGCGACAGCCCGATACCCAAATAATCCAGCGCGTAAAATTCAAAATAGGCATACTGCGCCAGCATGTCTTTTACTGTTGCCGCCGTAAAAAATTTCCCTAAAATATCATAAAACAAGCTGACATCTTCGTTTTCATTCAGCAAGCGCGTAAACATCGGCACAACCGCCGTCATCAATTCCAGTTTTTTAACATTAGTCATCATGTTGACGGCGTTCGGCTCAGTCAGTTCCAGCCGAAACAGCCGCCGCATGTTTTCTTCGAGCCTTGCCGACGCCTCAAAAAACAATTTGTTTCCCGGCTGAAACAAACCGCGGTTTTTCTTGCTCGTCCCGTCTGAAACAAAGCCGGTGATTTTCCCTTTGTTTTTGGTAAACAGCACCACAATCAGCGATTTTTCGCCGTACTTCCTTGCGCTTAAAACATATCCTTCGTCTTTGATAATCATTGATTGCGGCTCATTTGTTTTTTTATCTTAGGTAAATATAATGCAAATTGAATAAAAAAGCCATCTTTCGACGGCTTTTTTCCCTGTTCTTATCTTTAAAATATATCCAAGTTCTTCCGTACTTCGTCAAATTGCTTTAAGACGCTCAATACGCCTTTCATATCTTTTAAGGCAATTGTGTTCGGCCCGTCCGAAAGCGCCTTGTCCGGATTCTCGTGAGTTTCCATAAACACCGCGGCAACGCCTACGGCAACCGCCGCACGCGCCAAGACAGGCGCAAACTCGCGTTGTCCGCCGGAACTTCCGCCCATACCGCCCGGCTGTTGCACCGAATGCGTCGCGTCAAAGATAATCGGGCAGCCCGTATCCGCAGCCATTCTCGGCAGTCCGCGCATATCCGTTACCAGCGTATTGTAACCGAAACTTGTACCGCGTTCGGTGAGGCAGACATTGTGATTGCCGGATTCGTCACATTTAACGACAAGATTTTTCGCTTCCCACGGAGCCAGGAACTGCCCTTTTTTGATGTTGACAACTTTGCCGGTATTAGCCGCGGCCACAACCAAGTCTGTCTGTCTGCATAAAAACGCCGGAATTTGCAGCATGTCAACATGCTCCGCCACAACCGCGCATTGGTCTTTTTCATGCACGTCCGTTACAATCGGCAGATTGTTGTAAAGCTTTTTAATCTCATCAAACGTACGCATGCCTTCTTCCAGTCCAACGCCGCGCGCGCCGTGAATGGACGTACGGTTCGCTTTGTCAAACGAAGCTTTGAAGATATACGGAATGTTTAATTCTTTTGTAATCTCCGCCATTGCCCCCGCGATATCAATCGCATGCTGGCGGCTTTCAATCTGGCACGGACCGCACAATAATCCGAACGGTAAATTGTTGGCAAGTTTCACGCCGTTAACATTAATAACTCTCTGTTCCATAGTTTTTGTCCTTCAGTTACACTTAATAACCGAAGTTTAGGCCATAAAAAAGCCCTCGTCAACGCAAATAAATCTTTTATCCGCCAAGCTTTTCGCGGACGATATCAATCGTTAATATCTGCGGCAGGAAAACGGGTTTTTGTGATTTTGCCGGATAATAAACATAAAGCGGAATGCTGTTGCGTCCGTAGCCTTTAAGGGCAGCGCGGATTTCTTCGCTGCGGTTTGTCCAGTCCGCTTTAAACAGGCGGATGCCGTTATCTTCTGCCAAGCGTTTAAAATTCTCGGAAGAAAGGGTTGTCCTGTCGTTTAAGAGGCAGACCAAACACCATTTTGCCGTAAAGTTAATAAATACGGCTTCTTTGTTATGAACCGCTTCGGCAACAGTCTCTTCGGAATACGTTTCCCAACGGATGTCCTGTGTTTGGGCAGCCGGCTTCAACTGATTGTAAATCACCCACCCGAGCCATAAGCAGGTCAGAGCAATCGGGAGTGCCAAAATCTTTTTTAAGGTAATCATCCATGCGCCCGGTTTCGGAATATAGCGCAAAAAGAATTTCGGAAACAGTTCAATCAACGTGTACGGCAGAGCGTAGCCGATAGCCAGTGCAATAAAAATACCGAAATAAATTGCGGCAGGCTGCGTAATTGCATAGCCCAAAGCGGCGCCCATAAACGGGCCGGTGCAGGGGCAGGCGATGATAACGGCAAAAAATCCCGTCAGAAAACTCTTGTTTCCGGCCGTTTTGTTCAGATAATCAGCATACCTGTCAGGTAATGGCAATTTATCAGTCAGGTTAAGAAAAATGACAAAAAACAGCAGGAAGAGGATGATATTGAAAGCGGGAGACTGCAGCTGGAAACCCCAGCCCAGTTCAATGCCGATTTGCCTGAGATAAAAAAGAAGTCCTGACAGTGCGATAAAAGAGGTAACAACGCCCGCAAGATACATAAACGCTGAAACAGTCGACGCCTTTTGACTGTTTTGCGCTAAATATAAGGCTTTCAAACCCAAAACTGGCAGAACGCACGGCATAAGATTTAAAATAAGTCCGGCAATAAAAGCGGTTAATATATAGTAAAACAGCGTATAATCCTGTGGCGGTGGCGGCAGTTTCAAAACATTTTCCTGCACGGGGTCAAGATAATACGCATGCCCCGGACACAGCAAAACGCCTTTGAAATCCGGCGGCAGCCCGTCAGAAGCAAAGGAAACGCGCAAATGCTCTTTGTCTGCAACGGTTGTTTTCGGTAAATCCGCCAACACGCTTTTTTTCGGATGCCGGCTGACGAATTCCGGCTCGGAGCAGTCTTTTAAAATATTTTCTTCCACCTGTAGTTCCAGAAGTTTGTCTTTCACGCCGGCGTTGGCATTCAGCAAAACGGGAAACGTGTTTTCCGCTCTCAACAGGGAGGCAAGATACGTCGGATTTTTCTCTTCTTTTGCAGCAATCGGCAGCGCAAAGGTTAAATTAATACTCCCCGGCAGGCAGGATTCATTACACGCCGTATACGATAAAACCAGGTTAAATGGAAGTCTGCTTAACCCCTGCAATTTATTGATTTTAAAAGTTGTTTTGTAATAAAGCTTTTTTGTGTGAATGTAAGAGGTAATAATCTCGTCAAAAACAGATTTTTTCGGTGCGCTGTGTATGTTTTCCGTTATTTCGTAATAAGGCGATTCAAAAAAGACCAGCGTTGTCGGGTCGCCGGTATCTCCGGGATTATCCCAATATAAATGCCAGCCGCTTTTAATATCAACCGAAGAAATGAGAGTTATTTCAGTCAAGTCGGGCGACAGCGTTTTGTACTCAGGGCTGACGCTCAGCGTTACCATGTCTTCTGTTTTGCTGAATGAAACGGCAAAAGCATTTCCTGCCCAAATGCAGATAAATAAAAAGCATAAAAAAAATCTTTTCAGCATTCTGTCTGTTCCCGATATATCAGATTTTCAAAAAGCATATATAATAAGGATTAAAATAGTATTTAAACTGCGGATTAAAAGCATAAACAAAAGTTATTTTTCCTCAATGACAGAAAATTCCCGTTAAGGTCGCAGATATTTACGATAACAGTTCCTTAATCCGGCAGATTATCTTCTGAAACATTTCATATGTCAATACACCGGTATTGATATTATATCGGGAGGTATGGTAGCTGTCAATCAGCTTAATACCGTAAGGTGAAAGATTGTATGTCTCTCCGTGTTTGAATTTGGCAAAAGATTGCTTTAATCCCAAAGCCTGTAATACGTTTTTATGCGAAATTGTACCCAGACAGAGGATAATTTTCAAATTTTTCATGGCCTTGATTTCCCGGCTTAAAAAATTTCTGCATATTTTCTCTTCCGTCGTAGTCGGTTTGTTTTCGGGCGGAACACATCGCACGGCATTTGTAATTCGCACATTTAAAAGCTTAAACCCGTCATCTTTTCTTTTTAAATATGTGCCCGAAGCCAATCCGGCTTCTTTCAAAGCCGGATACAGGATGTCTCCGGCATAATCGTTTGTAAACGGGCGTCCGGTTTGGTTTGCACCGTTAAGCCCCGGAGCAAGCCCTACGATTAAAACTTCTGCGTCCAAATCCCCGAAAGGCTCTACCGGACCGTTATAATAGTGTGGAAATTTTTCCTGATTTTGTTTTCTGAAAGCGCACAAACGTTCACATAAAGCGCAGTCGGAGGAAGGCGGTATAAAATTCATGTTAAAATCCTAGGTTTGTTAAACATTTTTTCTGAATTCTAATATTTTTGCGTAAATAAAACGTAAAAAATTTTATTTGCCTATTTAAAAGGTAAAATTTGTGCATATATAGCTAGCGAGAAGTATTATAGAACATGTAATACTTTAGGACTAAAGTTAATTTTAGTTTGTAATGGAGTTTATAATATGAAGAAAATTTGTTTATTAACTGCCGCTGTTTCGGTATTTGCGTTAAATGCTAATGCAATGGATTGGAGTATGGGCAACCAGTATTTCAGACCTTATATCGGTGCTGATTATGTTTACTCATATGCAAAACACGGTGCAATTGCAAGTAATGCCAAAAAAGATTATAATTCATGGATGGTAAACGTTGGTACCGATATTGCCCGTTACACCAGCATTGAAGCATTTTTCCAACAGACAGGCGAACGCAAATCCCGTGCACGTGAAGATCAGCTGAAATCGGAATTTTATGCATGGGGTCTTGATTTGTATGGAAGAATTCCCGTAATGTGCTCCGGTTTTAACCTGTTGGGTTCCATCGGTGCGGCAGACTATAATGTTAAATACAAATTCAGACCCAATGGCGGCAGCATGGATAAACAGCGTGTCGGCTATCGCGGTGGTGCAGGTTTCTCTTATGATTTCAACAATAACGTTTCTTTCCGTGTAATGGGGCGTTATACCTATATCGGAATGCCTAATCTGAATAATTTAATGGAAATTACCGCAGGTCTGCGCTATACATTCTAAGTGAGGATGTTTGGTCTGATTTGTCGGAGGGTGCAGATAACTGCGCCCTGTTTTTTTACTCGTAAATAAAAAATCCCCCGATAACGGGGGATTCTGCCTGATTTTGGGAGGAAGGTATGCAAAAATCAGGTCTTGTTATATATATTTCATACCGATGGAACATTTATCAGCATCGCAAGAGCAGGCATTCGCCGCGTCTCCTACCGTCAGCGGAGCACTGTGCTCATGCAGTCCGGGTGTATAAATTCCGGCTTCCGGGTTTGATACGTAAGGAATGTATATATCCGGCATCTTTGCTTCCGTAATCTCGTCGGTACCGACATATAACCCCTGAAAACCGGAAGAAACATCTTTTCCCCAGTCCATGGTAACAATATTAATGCAGGTCAGGGTATCCAAGTCTGTCAAATACAGTTCAAATGCTTTGGGGGCGTTGCTTTCTACATAGCTTGTAAAAATTTTAATGCTTCCGCCGTATGCATGCACTATTGAATCGTTGACCGTATCAATCATATTGTGCGGAACAGCTCCTGCTTTAATCAAAATTTCTTCGTTTATGCCTGAATAGTTGTTTTGCCCGATGTACATGGTGCGAATATTGATGATTAATTCGGATAATTCCGAAATCAAACGATTGTTTTTAACTTTGACCATAGCCTTTGAATATCCGGCAATGCCGCCGACGGAAAGGACGCCGACAATAGCCAGCACACCAAGCATTTCTATCATTGAACGCCCTTGCTCATTGTTTTTCATCGGCTTGTACTCCTAAATTGTTTTTCCGGACAATTATAAAACTAAATTAAGTATACCATAAACGGCAGAATTTGTAAATCCTGCTATTAGTCTTATAACTATAGTCATAAAATATAACAGTTAATTTTTCGTCAATAAAAAAACACAACTCAGCGTTATCGAATTAAACGGCCGCCATGCGGCATACCGGTTTAAAACGGTTTTCTAAATATAAAGTACATATTTTTTTCTTTGTTTTTTCGCAGTTGTTTAACATTTTATAAAAATAAATTTTTTACAATAGAAAAAGATTAAACACATAACGGTAACATAATCAGCCTGATTAGTGTGCATAAACAACAAAAATGACTTTTAAATTTCAGGTCGATACTTTATGTTTGCCGCAGTATAAGTTAGGGGGACGTATGGTTTCTATGGATATGGCGGGCTCGCCGCGCATGAAAAACGGTATCAGCGGGCAGGGCATAATGCTCTTTATATACAGTGCAATAGTAACATTTGCCTTGATTTTGGTTATCTGCAAAAATTTTGAAACGCCGGCGCAGATTGTTGAAGAAGAAAACCGCGCTCTGATCGGTGAATTTGAGAATCGGGCGCAGCAGGCCGTCAACAGCATGTCGGTTCCCGAAGTCTATGAAAGCGAAAATGCCGAAGAGATTGAAAGTTTTGATAACCCGGCCGTTCAATGGAGCGTGGAAGGCGAAGAAACTCAGCCGGAAATTAAAGAAGACGTTTTGGTTGTTGAAAAAGGCGATAATTTTATCGGTTTGTTGCAGAAACTCGGTATGGAATATCAGGAAGCAAATCAAATAGTGACGGAATTGAAAAATGCAGGTTATGATGTTCGCAGCCTTCGTGTCGGTCAGAAACTGGATATAACAAAGACGGTGGATGTGCCTTTCGGCGAGCTTTTGAGTGTGGATAAAATTGTTTTTGAACCTTCTGCCGACATAAAGTATATAATAACCCGCAATGAAGATGAAAAATATGTTGCCGAAGTTGAACAGCTGGAATTGAAAACCGAAAATAAAACCGTAGAAGGCGTTATTACGAGTTCTTTGGCTGCGGCAATGGGTAATGCAGGTATTCCGCAAAGCGTTATCGGCAATTTTATCAATATTTTTGCCTATACGATTGATTTCAGAAGCGATATTAAATCCGGCAATACCTTTAAGGTGTTGTACGATCGTAAGATGGCGCCTGACGGCAAAGTCGTTAAAAACGGCGATATATTATATGCGGAACTTAATCTCGGAAAAGATAAAATCGCTTTATATCGTTACAAAGATTCAAGCGGCGGGACAGATTATTATAATGCTAACGGTACGGTGTTGAAACGTTCCCTTGACCGCAAACCTCTGGAATTTCGCTCCGCGCGCATTTCCTCAAGATTCGGCTGGCGCCGCCATCCGATATTAAACCGCAGAATCCTGCACAGCGGCGTGGACTATGCCGCACCGAAAGGATCTCGCATTTATGCCAGCGGCGACGGCGTGGTTAAGCGGGCTCAGGTCGCGGGAGGATACGGTAAATATGTTGTCATTCGCCATAATTCGGAATATTCTACCGGTTATGCCCATATGAACAGCTTTGCCCGCGGCATTAAGCCCGGTGTAAGGGTCAAACAGGGACAGGTTATAGGTTATGTCGGCTCTACCGGCCGCTCCACCGGACCGCATCTGCACTTTGAAATCATCAAAAACGGTAAAAAAGTTGATCCGTTAAAAGTTAAAGCGGCAACCGGAAACAATTTGACCGGTAAAGAATTGACCGCATTTAAAGCCGAAATGAAAAAAATAACTGCCATGGCAGAGGGGATAAAAGAAGTGGCAGCGGCAGAAAAACCGGTTGACATCTCTGATTAAAACATTAAAATCACTGCCGGGTTAATATAAAATAAGGAGTGCAAAATGGAATTAAAAGGTTCTAAAACAGAAGCTAATTTACAGGCAGCTTTTGCCGGTGAATCAATGGCACGCAACAAATATACATATTATGCATCCCAAGCCAAAAAGGAAGGGTATAATATTATTGCCGCCAAATTTGAAGAAACCGCAAATAATGAAAAAGAACATGCCAAAATGTGGTTTAAACTGTTGCATGACGGCATGCCTTCTACTCTTGACAATTTGAGAGATGCGGCCGCAGGCGAGCGTTATGAATGGACGGATATGTATGAAACCATGGCCAAAGAAGCCGAAGATGAAGGGTTTAAACGGATTGCGGTTTTATTCCGGGCTGTCGGTAAAATTGAAAAGGGCCATGAAGAGCGCTACAATGCGTTGTTGAACGCACTTGAAACCGGAAAAGTTTTTGAACGCCCAACCAAAGTTATCTGGGAATGTGCCAACTGCGGTTGTCGCGTTGAGTCACCGAAGGCTCCGCAGATTTGTCCGGTGTGCGAACATCCGCAGGCTTATTTCTTTGAATTGCAGGAAAAGTTTTAAGTATAAAATATTATTGCAATACGGGGCGTTTTTGCGCCCCGCTTACTTATGGAATTTTTGGTTTAAAAGCTTGCCAAATTAAAAATAATGTATATAAAAAGCTTAAAAACAACAGCAGAGGTAAAAAATTGAATAAAATCAAAAAAATATTTTTTTTACTTTCGGCATTCGGACTTTTTATATTTCCGTATGCTGCTTCTGCTGAGATTACATTGGCGGTAATTGCTCCCAAAGCCGGAGAATATGCCAAAGCTGGAGCGGAACTTTTTAACGGAGCACGGCTTGCCGTCAGCGAGATTAATGATAATGGCGGTATCAACGGTGAAAAACTTGATATTCTGACGATTGATGATCGCTGTGATGACCGTCTGGCGGTATCGACGGCTGAGATGCTGACATTGCTGAGTTCAAAAAAAATCGGTCTTGTTATCGGGCCCTATTGTGCCAACCGTTTTAATGAAACGGCAGATATATATGAAAAGGCCGAAATTTTTCAAATTGTACCGACCACTGTTTCTTATAATTCCGGCAACGCCGAAAAAAAAGGGCAGATTCTTCTGCTCGGCACCAAAGCACAGGCCAGTGATGCCTTCTTTCAGTTTTATAACCGCAATTTTGCCGGACTGAAAGTCGGATTTGTTTATAATGACAGCACCGAAGAAGGATACACGGAAATAGCAAAGACTTTGTTTGCCGAATTTCGACGTTACGGCAAAGGCGATTTGTTAAAGTTTTATATGTTGAATGAAAACAGCGATTTTTCTGATATGGCTTCCGTCATGAAGAAAGACAATATCAATATTGTTTTCGTTTTGGGTAAAAGGGAAGAAACCGTTAATCTGATAAATGCGGTTAAAAATAAAGATAAAAATATGTTGGTGTTCACCGGCAAAAGCATGCTGGATTCTGAGGCGCTCAATCGGCTCGGCAAAGCTGCGGACGGCATATACGCATTGGGATTACCGGGGCTCAAAGACAGTATCATGTTTGCCGAAAACCTTGTTAACCTCCGTCTTTTGGGGATAGAGCCTGAAGGATTGGAAGCATATGGTTATGCCGCAGTCAAATTGTGGGGCGATTTGGCAAAACAGGTAAAAAGTTTTGCTTACGGTAAGCTTGCCGCCGCAGTTAATAAAGACGGGATGAAAGAAAAGTGGGGCGAATTTTTGATGCACAGCGGCAGCGTCAAAGCTTCGCAGTATATCATAGAAGAATATCGCAACGGTGAATTTAAACAGGTGTATTGATAAATTTGTGTTAATCAACGTTAAAAAACTTGCGTTGTAATTTAACTGCGTTATAGTCGGATTAAAATAATTTTTTGTAAAGGACAAACAATGGCAGGAAGCATCAATAAAGTAATCTTGGTAGGAAATCTCGGTCAGGATCCGCGCGTCAGCAATACGCAAAGCGGAACGAAAGTTGTTTCTTTCAGTGTGGCAACAACCGAAAGCTGGAAAGACAGAGCAAGCGGTGAACGTAAGGATCGCACGGAGTGGCATCGTGTCGTTATTTTCAGTGCCGGATTGGCTGATACGGCGGAAAGATATCTGCGCAAAGGATCAAAGGTATATCTGGAAGGTCAGCTGCAAACCCGCGAGTGGGATGACCAAAACGGCCAGAAACGCTATACGACGGAAATCGTGTTGCAAAACTTCAACAGTACATTGGTGATGTTGGACGGCCGCAGCGACAGCGCACCGGCAGGCGCAGGCGATATTTATGATTCGTCGGCATCGGCAGGGTGGGACAGCACCCCGTCGGCAGGCGGTGCGTCAGATGTTGTCGATGACGATATTCCGTTTTAAGCTGTAATTGATAAAACAAAAAAGGCGCGGATTTCCGCGCCTTTTTCATGCTGACTATATGCCGATATAAGCCTTGAAGTTATTCAGGCATAATAGATAGTGCAGAGCTTCGTCAGCAACGCCGTGTTTCAGATAGTGCAGTTTAAGCAAATCTTTATAATCTCGTTTGATGAGCTCAATCTGCGCTTTCGCACTGACGGGATATTGTTGCAGATACCAGGCAATCATCTTTTTGCTGCCGAATTTGATTAAAAATTCCTGTGCATCATCGGAGAAACGCTGCCGTTTCAGGATAATGTCCAAAACCGGAATGTTTTCCTGCTCAATTAACTCATTCAATACGGTAAAGTCAAATTTCCTGTGTTGAGCATAGCATTCAAGAAGTTCCGTATTGTTTTGTTGAAGCAGCAGCTTCTGCTGAGAATAGGTGAATACCGCATGCTGAAAGCGCGGTTTATTCTCATGCTTAAACAGCAAACGCAGCATATCCGTCTGTTGCTGCCTGATGATTTCAGTGATTGTGCTCTCACAAATGTTCGGGCGCCTGAGAATAACATATTCAAAAAGGCGGCTGTCGCCTCTGCTGACGAGCATCGCCTGTGCCGTCGGGGAAGTTTGCAGCTGCATCGGCACATACTTAGTTTCTTGTTTGATGACTTTGACGATGAATTCCCTCGGTGCTTTTTGCAGAATTTCAGCGGTCATATCCCATCCACCCGCATGATTATTGAGATAAGACAGAAGCAGATTTGGATTTGTATCGAGATATTTTTTAACCATCAGCACTTCTGCTTCGGAGGCAACGCGGTTGCGTGAGAGGTATTTCTTCAGGAAATGCATTGAACAGCATTCCAGATTGACTGCCATGCAGTGGTATTCTTTCGGCAGCTCAAGACCTAGCCACAGAGCAAGCCGAAAAGCGCGTTTCGCCTTTTTGAGCTTTAACGCATCGGTATCATCTTTGTTTCTTTTCATAAAAATAATTTAAGTAGTTGAACATAAAAATTGATTATTGGCACCAGCTTAAAAGTTTTGCATTTTTTTGTCAATAAAAAAAGCCCTTCCGTACGAATACGGAAAGGCTTGGATAGTGTCATAGGCACAGCTGTCGCTTAGCATTGGCATTGGCTAAGGAATGGTGCAACAAATAGCACGTCACTAAATCTTCATCATAACAGTTCAGAAGCACAAGCTCGTTTTCTGCATGCAGAGTATGCTGCGAAAAATACTGTTTGAGAAGTTTTTTGCTGCCTTTGCGCAGAAGTTCGGCTTCTGCTTTCGGTGTCAGCGGCTCATTTGTAAAACGCTGCAGAATATATTTTTCCGGAGCGTACTGAACCAGTGCTTTGTCGGCATATTCGTCAAAAGTGCAGTGCATGAGCGCATAATTGACGAGAATGTTGTTGCCGCGTTCGCATAGGGCACAGGCAATTTCAGCGCTGTTGTACTGCTTAGCGTTTGAAGAAGTCGAGCGTGCTATCAGACAGCTGATGACAATTTGCACATCCGCCGTTTTGATAAAAAGCGGCATCAGCGTCATGTCGAAATCATCGTTTTCCAGAAACAGGTTTATCAATGACGTGTCGTGGCGTATCAGAAGCGCTCGCTGCGCCTGAATGCTTAATCCGCAGGTCTTAGCCTTCATGTACCGCGTCAGAATGTCAATACTGCCGCGTGTAAACAGCATGCCTTCACCGAAATCGGTCAGCTCGGGGAGCTCGCCGCCGCCAAACAGGCGTTTCTTAACCAGCTCGTCAGAACCCTGCTTGAACAGGATGCTTTCGGCTTCCCAGTCAGGAAAAGCGATGTCCTTTACGGAAACATTGAACTGTTTGCCCAAGCCGTGCGATAAGAGATATGCCGCAGCAGCCGAGGAGAGTTTATGCTTTCCGGCATAACCGGCGGCAAGCTCTTTATCGCCTGACGTCAGCAGTTTGATTTCCCATGCCGCGGACAACAGCGGAGAGTATTCGACATAAGCTTTGAGGAGTTTTTTGTTTTTTTCCTCGAACAGCCGTTGGTACAGGGTCTCTGACTGAAAACCGCTTAAAAGCCGGTTCTGAATACAAAATTCAAAAACCTCATCCGAACTGTTTTGTACAAGATAGCCGAGCAGAGAAGCGTCAAATTGTCGCCATTTTACATAGACGTTAATCTTTTCAAGATTGGCGTTGTCAATAAGCAGCTTTTGCATCGATGTCGGTAGTTCGCAGTATCGGCACATAAGTTTAAAAATATGAAGCGGCTTGTTGTTGACGACTTCGCTGCATATTTCGTCAATCATCATGCCGTTTTTGAAATATGCTTCAAAGACTTCATGTTCCGTGTAAGAAAGGAGCAGGGAAGCGTTTTCGCGTTTCAAGTGCTTTTTGACGCTGAGATACTCGGAGGTCAGAGCCGGATTAAGCAGCTTAAGCAGCATGGCCTCTTCTTCTTTTCCGAACAGTAATCTGTCTAAATTGCCGCGGATGATTTCTATGCTTCCTTCGGCGATTATACGCGCGGTTTCGTCCGCATACAAATGGGGAAGTCTTTCCATCAGCCATTCCGCGCCGAAACGTTCGTGGAGCATGGCAATATGCTTGTTTGACAGCAGATAGGGCTTGCGTGCCATAAACATTAGCAGAGTTTCCATGCATTCAGGATTGCTCACCAGCGTTGTAACGGCATCATCGGAAAGAGAATGTCGCCACTGGAGATATTTTCTTAACTGTTTGAGGCTGCATCCTTGAAGCCGCACCATGTTGATATGGTGTTTTGCGGGAATGGAATGTCGAGGATTGCGCATGAAAAACCAAACCTCCAACATTGTCAGCAGAGGCGGAATCTTCTTGATTTCATTTTCCATAATTATAGAGGTATTAATAGAGTTGGACATAAGAAATTTTAACGGAATGATATTATTGTAATTATTTTTTTTGTCAAGATGTTTCGTCAAATCAACTTTGCAGTCGGCCATATAATAATTTTTCTATGTTTTTTGCTTGACAATCGTAAAAAAATCTCCATATACTGATAAGGTAAATTATTTTGTAAAACTATGTAGAGAAAGAATATGGTTAAGTTAAGTGATAATAATGCCTACAAAAGAGGGCAGGAACTTTTGGATTCGGGAATGTGCAGAGAGGCAATAGCTCAGTTTGACGAGTTTTTGGCCCAACAGCCCGATTCTTGGAAAGCTATCAACTCAAAAGGGTTTGCTTTTCAAAAAATGAGCAAGTATACCGAAGCGGTAGAGTGCTTTGATAAAGCGCTTTTGATTAATCCGAAATCGGTTGAAGTGCTTAATAATAAAGGTGTTACGCTTAGTATGCGCGGGCTTTACAAAGAAGCGATAACCTGTTTTGAACAGGCGTATGCAAATGACCCGACTTCTCTTGAAGCGCTGAATGGCAAGGCCATTGCGTTGCAGCATATGTTTTTATTTAAAGAAGCCTTGGACATTTTACAACAGGCTTACCAGATTGATTCCAAACATCCGCAGACTTTGTTAAGTATTGCCGTTACCCTGCAAAAATTAAAGCAGTATGAGCGGGCAATCGGCTACTTTAAAAAGGTCTTGGCGCTGGATAAATCCAACGTTAAAGCATGGAACGGTATCGGGGTGACTTATCAGCTGATGGGTGATAATGATTCTGCACTGAAATGTTTTACGAAAATTCTTAATATTGACAGCACCGAAATTCAGGCATGGATAAGTATCGGTTTTGTCTATCAGAAGATGTTCAAATTTAAAGATGCTCTGAAATGCTATAATAAAGCTAAGAATCTTGTTGACGGGCGTTACCATCATAAACTTTATGACGGATTGGCTTCCTGTTTAACAAAACTGTCCGAATTCGATCAGGCGATTGAGATTTACAAGCATATTTTTCAACGCGAAGAAGGCAAGAAAAAATGGGATGCACAGCGTTCAATTAAATTTGTCAATAAATTGAAACGCAAAAAGGCTATCGGTATGTTGCCTGACGTTGTTCCCGCGGAAGCCGCAGATGCTTCGGGCGAAAGCTCATCTGATTAAAAATCTTCCCCTGTGTGTAGATTAAAATAAGGGTGTACAAAACATTCTTATCCGCTATGCTGTATAAAAATCATATGATGAGGTAAAGATGGCAGAACCGGCTGAAAAATCGTTTTTCAAATCATTATATCTGAATTTGCCCAAAGCGTATTTTGTAATACAAGTGGTCGTCGGCATATGGGCATCGTTTTGGGTCTTATATCATCATCAGCCCAAAACCGGCGATGATGTGGAACATCTGCATTCCGCGTGGTTGGTTTTTCAGGGGTATGTGCCTTATCAGGATTTTTTCCAACATCATAATCCTTTGTTGTGGTATTTATTTGCACCGTTGGTCGGCTTGTTCGCCTATGATTTGACAATTTTTGATTTGGTGCGTGAAATATCAACGCTCGTTATGTTTCTGACACTGTTTGTGGCGGCACTGACGGTAAAAAAGTTTATAATAAAAAGCTGGTATGCGGGACTTTTGGCGGCAGCCTCCGTTTTTCCGTCTTTTGTCGTATTCAGCGGTCAGGATTTCCGTCCGGATAATTATATGGTTTGCGCTTTTATGCTGGGGCTGTATTATTTTTTTTCTTACCTCTCCGAACATAAAACAAAACAGTTGGTTTTTTCCTTTTTATGGATGCTGGCTTCTTTTCTGTTTATGCAAAAAAGTATTTTCTTTTTGATTATTTTTGCCGCTGTCGTCTTGTATCAGCTTTACATCAAAAATATTCCTTTAACTGATTTTCTTAAAGCCGTCGCACTTCCTCTTGTCGGAGCAGTTCTCTTTTTCGGCTGGCTTATGTATCACGGCATGGTTGAACGCTATTGGTTGTCAAATTTTATCTTTAATCTCTATATTCCGGATGTCTATAATAACTTGGTTGAAAAAACGGCAACGGAATTTTATGTGCTGTCGGCTATAGCTTTTGCCGGTGCGTCATATTTTCTTATTCGCGGCAATACCTGTGCACGCATCATCAGTTTATTGTGGTTTGCCGAAGCGGCACAACGCTTTTTTTATTTTTCGTTAAACCGGCATTATTACTACTTTCTTCTCATTCTGAACGCCATGCTTGCAGGTGCCTTTGTATATATCGTCGTATCACGGTTTAAATGGTCGGCCTATCTGTTTGCCGCCCTGTCTGTTTGGGGAATGTTTGTCTTTAAGGATTATTGTATGGCAAATCGTCTGCCGGAAGGATATTTCCGTTATGTCACGCCGAAATATGTTTTGGAACAAACCAATCGTTGCGATTCGGTCTTAAACGGCTATGGTTTAACTTATGGCATATTTACCAAAGATGTAACTTATTATTGGAATTTAAACGGTCAGCTTGATGTTATCGGCAGCCAAATCGGCCTGGCGCCGCTGCCGGATCTTAATACGGCTGTACAAAAACACTTGCCGAAAATAATTTATACCGCACCTTTTTGGAATGAAAAACTGCGTAAAAAGAATATAGATGTTCCTGTCCATTGGATAGATGGGGAATTGCGGGATAAATATTACGAACAATCATTATTTAAGGATGTTTATATTCTTAAACCGGAATATGGGCAAAACCGCCGTTGCCGGTATGACAAAGCAAGCGGTCGTTGGAACTATTATTATAAGGATTGAGGAATGGCTGAGCGACTGCATAAAATATTAAATACTATATTGGCCATATACGTTATAAGCGGTATCTGTTTTTTATATTGGGTGGTCGTGTACAGCGGTTCCGGCGACGGCGATACGCTGGAACATGTTCATTCGTCTTGGCTTGTATACCGCGGCAAAATTCCCTATAAAGATTTTTTTCAACACCACAATCCTTTGTTATGGTATATCGGCGCGCCGTTTGTCGGCATATATGAATACAGTCTGCGCGCGGTGGATGCTGTCAATATGCTGACGGTAACGGTTGCTGTTGTTATGCTTTGGTACATCTATCTGATACATAAAAATTTCTTGTCCGATTCTTTTGGCGGATTGGTTGCTGCCGCTTTTTGCATTTTTCAGCATGAGAGCCTGTATATCAAAGATTTTAAGCCGGATAATTTTATGGCCGCCTGTTTGATTGTCGGTATTTATTATTTGTTCTGTTATCTTAAAGAAAAAAAACTGAGCAATCTGGTTTTATCATTTTTGCTGTTTTTTGCCTCGTTTATGTTTACGCAAAAAGCCGCTTTAATTCTTATATGCATCGGTGTTGTTATTCCGGTTTTGGTATATTCAAAACAAATGTCATTGTCCGACTGTCTGTTAAGCGCAGTGCTGCCGGTGCTTATATTTGCGGCGTATCTGGCTTTTTTATGGCATGAAAATATTTTGACATTGTATTTTAAAGCAAATTTTGAGTTGAACTCCTATATCCCTGATGTTTTTTATACGCGTCGGTTTATTTATCCGAGTTTTGAGATTATCGTGCCGCTGGCATTTGCTTTTTATGCTTTGGCAAGATACGTTTATAACGGTAGTGTATATCTTAAAATAACAGGCATTATCTTTGCTGCCGAATACCTTATCCGCATGTATTATTTCACACCGTTTGTTTATTATTTCGCGTTTTTAGGGGGCATGGCCTCATTATTGGCCGGTTATGCCGCAGTCGAAATGACGCAAAAACATAAATGGGCGCAGTGGTTGTTTTTAGCCTATTTTGTCGCGGTGGGCGGTTGGTATGTCAATACATACAGCAGGCGCATAACTGTCGGCGACAGTTATAAATACGGGGCTTCGGGTTTTGTGCTCGAACTGACAACGCCGTGTGATTATGTCGTTAACGGTTACCGTATCGGTTATAATCTGTTTAATAAAGACATTGACTATATCTGGAACTTAAAAGGGCAGATAGACGTGATTGCTGCCACAATCGGCATCCGCCCGACGGCTGATTTGGAAAGCCTGATACGCAAGTATCGCCCCAAAATAATTTACGGCAAAAATTATTATGATACTTATCGGGAATACCGCGGTGCCATAGGAGTCTATCCGATTCACTTAATAAGTTCTCGTCTGCTTGAAGAAATGTACATGCCGCTAAATCGGGATGATTTGTATATCTTAAAACCGGAATACCATAAACATGACTGCCGTTATAATCCCCGCACGAAAAGCTGGGAATATCGGGATGCGGATTAGTAAAAATTTTACGATTTATTTCTATACTTAGGTTATAATAAAGAAACATTGACAAAGGAGGCGGACATGCGGGTTATCATTAAAGCAGATTATGAAGAAGTAACAGACTGGGCCGCAACCTATATCGCCTATAAAATAAACCGGTTTCGCCCGACGCCGGAAAAGCCGTTTGTTTTAGGGCTCCCGATGGGAGACACCCCGAAAGGGATGTATAAAAAGCTGGTGGAGCTGAACCATGCCGGCAAGTTGTCTTTTGCCAATGTGGTCATATTTTGCATGAACGAATTTATCGGGTTGGATAAAAAAGCGCCGCAGAGCTGCCATAGCTATATGCGGGAATATTTATTACAACATGTGGATACCAAAGCGGCAAATATTTATATTCTGGACGGCAAAACCAAAAACTATGAAAAAGAATGCGCCAATTTTGAACTCGCCATCCGCCAAAAAGGTGGTATAGATTTGTTTGTCGGCGGCGTGGGAGCAGACGGGCATATCGCATTTAACGAACCTTTTTCTTCTTTGGATTCACGCACGAGGGTTAAAACGCTGACCACCGAAACCATGAAAGTTAAAGCCAAGCTGTTTGATAATGATGTTAAAAAAGTTCCCCATACGGTTTTAACGGTGGGAACGGGAACAATCATGGCGGCGAAAGAAGTTCTGTTGTTGGCAACGGGAGAGGCCAAAGCTAAGGCAACGCGCGCGGCAATCGAAGGCAGCGTCAATCATCGTTGGGCGGTAAGCGCGCTGCAAATGCACCGGCATGGTATTTATGTCTGTGATGAAGGGGCGGCATCTGCTCTGGAAGCCGATACAATATCTTACCTGAAAGATATTGAACGTAATGCATACTGAGGTGCGTGCTTGGCTGCAAAAGAATGCCGAAGACAAATACCGCGAATTCTCCGCAAAACTCTTGCCGTGTAAGACAACGCTTTTCGGCGTCCGTATTCCCGCATTGCGGAAGTATGCCAAGACGCTTTTGAAAGAGGGCAGGGGACGGGATTATCTCGATATTCCGCTGCCGGAGCTGGAATACCTTGAAGAATTTATGCTTCATGCGTTGGTGCTTGCTGATATAAAAATGTCGGCGGCAGAAAAGATTCCGCTTATTCAAAAATTTGTGCCGTATATAAACAATTGGGCGGTATGTGATATATTTTGCGCTGAGTTAAAAGAAGTAAAAAAAACGCCGCGGCTGTTTTACGATACATTTAAGCCGTTGTTGAACTCGCAGAAAGAATATCAAATCCGCTTTTTCTATGTGTTAGCGTTGGATTATTTTATCACCGCGGAATATCTGCCGCATATATTCACTCTGCTTTCCCGTCAGAAGTATGTCGGTTATTATGATAAAATGGCGGCGGCATGGCTGTTATCGGTTGCTTATGTTAAATTTCCGGAACAAACTGAAACCTTTTTGTTTAATACGCCTCAGGATAATTTTGTCTTTCGCAAATCAATCAGCAAAATTTGTGATTCTTTCAGGGTAACAAAAGAGGCCAAAGCTCGTCTGAGAACCATGGCCTCCGCATATAAAACTTAATCCTGATAAATCGGGTACGCTGCCGTCAATGCAGCGATTCGATCTTTTATCGCGGGCAAAGCTGTTTCTGTCTCGCCGTTGATAATCGCTTCCGTTACGTCCGCAATCGCGTTGCCGATAAGCTCAAATTCTTTTTCTTTAAAACCGCGCGTCGTTCCTGCCGGTGTCCCTAACCGAATGCCCGAAGTAACCGTCGGCGGCAGCGGGTCAAAAGGAATAGCGTTTTTGTTGGCAGTAATGTTGACCTTTTCCAAAGTTTCCGTCAGTTCTTTACCGTTAATGCCTTTTGAACTTAAATCAACCAGTAAAAGGTGAGTGTCCGTGCCGCCGGTAATAAGTTCCAAACCGCGTTTTTGCAACGTCTCGCCCAAAGCTTTCGCATTCTTAATCACCTGCGCCGAATACTCTTTAAACTCATCGCTTAATGCCTCTTTAAAACAAACCGCTTTTGCCGCGATAACGTGCATGAGCGGTCCGCCCTGCATGCCGGGGAAGATAGACGAATTAATTTTTTTCGCAATATCGGCATTGTTGGTAAGAATGGCACCGCCGCGCGGTCCCCGCAGGGTTTTATGCGTCGTTGTCGTTACCACATCGGCGTAGTTGAGCGGATTCGGATAAAGTCCGCTTGCAACCAATCCGGCAAAGTGCGCCATATCTACCATCAAAAGCGCGCCGCACTCATTGGCAATCGCGCGGAATTTCACAAAATCAATCTGCCGCGGATAAGCCGAACATCCGGCAATAATCAGCTTCGGTTTGTGGTTTAAAGCAAGGCTTTTCACCTGCTCGTAATCAATCAGCCCCGTATCCTGCTTAACGCCGTATTGGATGGCGTTAAACCATTTTCCCGAAACCGAAACTTTTGCCCCGTGAGTCAAATGTCCGCCGGCGTCCAAACTCATTCCGAGAATGGTATCCCCCGGTTTCAAAAGGGCCCCGTAAACCGCCATGTTAGCCTGAGAGCCCGAATGCGGCTGCACGTTGGCATATTGCGCGCCGAATAATTCTTTCAGACGTTCTATTGCCAGCTGTTCAACTTTATCCACAAACTCGCACCCGCCGTAATAACGCTTGTTCGGGTAACCTTCCGCATATTTGTTCGTCAGGATAGACCCCTGCGCCTGCAATACCGCTTTGGAAACAATGTTTTCGGAAGCAATCAGTTCCACATTGTCCTGCTGGCGTTTCAGTTCTTCGGCAATAGCCGCATTAATTTCTTCATCAAAATCTTTTAAATCTTCCGTGTGCATTTTTGTTCCTTTACATATCCAGCATGTCAATTCTTTTTTGGTGGCGCCCGCCTTCAAATTCCGTATTCAGGAAAATGTTAATGCGTTTGGTAACGTCTTCTTTGCTCATGGTGCGTCCGCCGAAAACGATAACATTGGCGTTATTATGCTTTTTCACCATTTCCGCAACTTCATCCGAGTAAAGCAGCGCGGCGCGGATGCCCTTGTGACGGTTGGCGCGGATGGAAATGCCGATTCCCGTACCGCAGACCAAAACGCCTAAATCCGCCACTTTATGAAGCACGGCGTCTGTCACTTTGTCGGCAAACAAAGGGTAGTCAACCGAAGCCGTGTCATTTGTTCCCAAATCCAGCACGTCAATCTTTTTTTCTTTAAGAACATCACCGATAAAGTTCTTTATTTCCAGCCCCGCATGGTCTGACGCAATCGCAATTTTCATCTTAAACCTCCAAAAAAATTCTTGCCGAAACATTAGCAAATATTACGATTAAAGATAATCCTTTCCACAGATATGCACAAGATAAAAAATTTTTCACAAATTTAAAAAAAATGTATTGACGTTCAATTTTTTTTATGTATATATACAACTCACCACGGTGACGTTGGTACGCTGGGTTGGCCGGTTGGCAGAGTGGCTCATGCAGAGGACTGCAAATCCTTGTACATCGGTTCAATTCCGGTACCGGCCTCCAATAAGGTTTATTCCGACTTAGCTCAGCGGTAGAGCAATCGGCTGTTAACCGATCGGTCATCTGTTCGAATCAGATAGTCGGAGCCATCAAAAAGCGCCTTTTAGCAATAGGAGGCGCTTTTGTTATATCAGGAAAAAGTTATGCGTGTTTTACTTCTAATTATAATATTTTCTACGCTTTTAGCCTGCGCGAGCATAACACCTTTTGCAAACGAAATCAAAAATAAGCGCGCCGATATCGGCATAGCCTGTGCCGATGATAAAACATATTGGGAAAACAGTTCCCGCCCATTTCCGCTGATGAGCGTATTTAAGCTGCATGTAGCGGTTGCAATAATGGATAAGATTAATCGCGGGGAACTCAGCCTTAACCAAACCATAAAAATATCGGCAAAAGAATTGGAAACGGACACTTGGTCGCCTATGCTGAAAAAATATCCGGCAAGCGGTTTTAACATCACGCTTCGCAATCTTCTTTACTATATGTTGGCTGAAAGTGATAATAATGCCTGCGATATTTTGATTGATAGAGCAGGAGGAATTGCCGCAATTCAGAAATATGTGCATGAAATAGGCTTGACAAACACAACGATAAAAGTAACTGAAAGCCAAATGCATAGGGATAAAACATTGCAGTATCAAAACGCCGCCACTCTGCAGGATATAATTTTGTTGTTAAAGAAAATAAATAATAAGGAACTGTTTGCGCCGCAGTTGCACAAAGAACTGACAGAAATTATGCTTCAAACCAACACCGGTGCGGATAAAATAAAAAAATATCTGCCGCAAACGGTAAAAACAGCACATAAAACAGGTTCATCTTCGTGCATAAATAATAAAAAGATTGCCGATAATGATGTGGCAATAATTAAAGACGGTAATAAAACATACTATTTGGCCGTATTTGTCACCGATTCTTATGAAAGCGATAAGGATAATGCCGAAATTATCGCTTCTATTGCAAAGGCAGCTTATAAGGCTTATGTGAATAAATAAATTTTCCGCCTTGACTTAGAGTAACCTCTAAAAATTATTTTATAAATGGAAAACATTTTTAGGAGAGTGAAATGAATATGAGAAAGTTATGCCTCTTAGGGTTTGCCGCTGTTTGCTTTATATGCGCTGCGCCCGATTGCGCAACATCAGCAGCCCCCACCGCAGAATGGGACAAAGTTTTCAAAAAAAGCGATAAGGTAAACGTTCAAAAAGTAACATTCAAAAACCGTTACGGCATAGAGCTTGTCGGTGATTTATATACGCCGAAAAACAAAGCTGCGGATAAGCTTGCCGCGATAGCCGTCAGCGGACCGTTCGGCGCCGTCAAGGAACAGGCGTCCGGCTTGTATGCGCAGACATTGGCTGAACGGGGTTTTATTGCGTTGGCGTTTGATCCGTCATATACAGGTGAGAGCAGTGGCGAACCGCGCCATGTCGCATCGCCGGATATCAATACCGAAGATTTCAGCGCCGCGGTGGATTACCTCTCAAATCTGCCGGAAGTTGACGCGGATAAAATCGGCATTTTAGGTATTTGCGGCTTCGGCGGTATTGGTTTGAATGCCGCGGCCATGGATACGCGCATTAAAGCAACCGTCACCTCAACAATGTATGACATGAGCCGCGTAAATGCCAACGGTTACAACGACGCAATGACGCCCGCAGACCGATATGCCCTGCGCGAGAAGTTGAACGCCCAACGCACCGAAGACTATAAAAAAGGCACTTATGCCAAAGCTTCGGGTTTGCCTGACAAATTAACCGGCGAAGAACCGCAGTTTGTCAAAGACTATTACGGTTATTACAAAACGCTGCGCGGTTTTCATGAACGCTCAATTAATTCAAACGGCAATTGGAACGAAACTTCTGCTTTGTCGTTCATGACCATGCCGATTCTGTCTTATTCAAATGAGATTAAAAATCCCGTTCTGATGATACACGGCGAAAATGCGCACAGCCGCTATTTCAGTGAAGATGCATACAAAAAGCTGACCGGCGATAATAAAGAACTCTTGATTGTCCCGAACGCCAACCATGTTGACCTGTATGATAATCTGGAAAAAATTCCGTTTGACAGAATCACCGCGTTTTATCAGGAAAATCTGAAATAGGTTAACCGGAATACGGCTCACATTTCAAGTAAAAAAAACTCCCCTTGACGTTATGTCAGGGGGAGTTTTATCATCATGCAGGGAATTTTTTTTCCCCAAGCCAAGTAATGGCGACGCATAAGACAACAAATCCGATGAAGATTGCCATATGCTTCCAAGCACCAATTTTGTAGAAATAGTAAATGCCAAAACCTACCAATGCGAGGAAGGCGATGCTGAGAAGTCCTAGCAGGGTATACAGGAGTATGAGGCCTGCTTTTTTGAACCAAGCTTCCATTCTCTCCATGCCTTCACTGGCTCTGTACCAATTGGCAATTGTCTCATCATCCCAGTCGTGTGTCGTTCTTTTCTGGATGTAGTACCAGGCATATCCGGGGATTTTTCCGTCTTTCATCATAATATTTAAATTGTAAGTTTAACAACAACTGAATGATATCACATTTTTAAGGATAAAGCAATAGTTTTATTCGTATTAAAAATCTTCCTTATTTTTCAAACTGTCATAGCGCTTATGAATACAGTCGATACAGGTTTTATGTACGCCGTCGGTAATCTCGTAAATCATAAACCGCCCGTTGCGCGTTACGGTCACAAAACCGTCGTCACGGAGTTTTTTCAGCTGTTGCGATACTTTCATCTGCTCCAGCCCCGTACCGTTGACTATCTCGGTAACGTTCTGTGCGCCGTTAATCTCCAGCCACTCCAAAATCCGCATTTTTTCAATGTGCGCAAACAGCTTCATCCGATTCGCCGTCATCATCGTGTAGTCAGCCGGAAGTACCGCCTTTACGCCCTCCTGTAAAAAGAAAAAGCAGTCGGTCATATAGGCATAAAGCTTGCGCAGACAGACAAATATGCTTGCCGGATATTCTTCCATAATATCGTAATAAATAAAAATCCCTTTGCGTGTGGTTTTCACCAAATGGTTTTCGCGCATTTTTTTTAAGGCCTGCGACACAATCACCTGTTCAACGCCCATTGCTTTGGTGATAGCCGAAACCGATGAGCTGCCGTTGACATCCAGATATTCCAAAATTCGCAGCCGCAAAGGGTGGGAAATATAACTGATTCCCTTCACCGCTTTTTTCATAATATCAATCGGCAGCTGCTCCATAATTCCCTCACTTGTCAATCTACCGCTAATATAACAAAATAAATCCCGATTGCAAATAAAAAATCCCCCGCTGTGCGCGAGGGAAAATATTTACTTAATCAATCCGGAACCAATCTCTGTTCCGCCCCATTCAATCACTGTAAAGCCGGAGCGTTGCGGTGTTACAGGCAGAATCTGCTCCTGAACTTCAATCGGCTTTTCTAAACTCCTAAAAGCCATTAACACACGGATAACCGTATCCGGCTGCGGGGTTACATTAAGCGGCATATTTGCGTTTTGCTCCGCCATCGATACAAAATGAATAAACGCATACGGCGCGCTTTCCAGCTTGGGCCGCCAATAAATGATAAACTCGTTTGCCTCACGCTCATTCAAGCCGAGCACTGCAAGCTTTTCTTCCAGAAACGGTACAACCTTATCTTTGGCAACCACAAATCCGTCATCATACCGCGCTAAATTTGCATTTTTTCCTTCCCAATAAAGAGAATAATAATGCCGTCCGTAGGCATCAGTCAAGTTTCCGTTCGGCTCTGCCCGCACTTTCCATTCATCAACATACTTCGGATAAGTGTGTGTCAATTTCTCCGGCGCCCCGAGCTTAATCGACACGTCGGTTGTTTCTGTCGGGTAAAGATAGATGATGGGTTTAAGTACATCAGTAACCGCATTAATCTTAGTAAAGGAGCAAAAAGTATTGCCGGTAACAGTACTTATAATATATTGCAAGGAAACAGAAAGTATAATACTAACAATAACATAGATAACAAATGATAAAAAGTTAAATTTGTTTTTCGAAAAATGTAATATTGTAAATTTGTGCCTAATATAGCACTTCCACACATAATAACAAATAATTCCCGAAAATAGATACACAAGAACAAAAGGCAGTACATCCACTTCAAGTTCTGATACAGCATAATCATACGCGCCACAGCCATCATCAATGCACTTCTCAGGATTAAAATATACTACACTTTCAAATTCACCCTGACAAACATATTTTCCTATAAAATATTTATACAAGATAGGAAATATTAATACCAATGCTCCCAAAAATATCATTATTTTGAAAGCAATAAAACAACTAAAAGGCTTTTTAGAGACTGTTTCGTGATTTTCAACTGCTATTGTTTCATCCATACTGACTTCTTCGATGTTTTCTGTTGCCATAGTCTTCCCCAATATTGTAAAATATTCTTTCAAAAAGTATACCATCATTCTTTAAATCAAGTTAATAAACAAAAAATCCCCCGCTGTGTGCGAGGGATAAGGATGGAAAATGACAAGCAAAATTCCCCTCTCCCCCGTGAGGGAGAGGGTAGGGTGAGGGGGATAAAATCCATAACAGATGCTTTAAGCATATCTTATTTCCCGAACTTCTTTCTCAACTCGGCAAAACGCTTTTGATTCTCTTCCGACCACCCCATAAGGTAATCGTCGCCCATGCAAAACAACGGCGTACCGACTTCTCTGCCAAGCTTAAATTTCTGCACGCATTTTCTGAACAGGAACATCCCGCCCGGCTTGTCTATGCTGACGGTTTCAATTGCCGCATCAGCCATATTCTGCGCGATATATTCCTCTGCCGTTTCGCAATACGGGCAGCCGTTGTGCGTGAAGAAATAGATTTTATCGGCAGCCAACTCGTCATCTGCCGTGGCATTAAAGCCAAATAGCACCAATACCAAAACATACAAAATTTTCCGCATAATCTTCTCCTTTATTCAATGCAGCAGTCGACGGCTTTGCGCACGAAAGCTTTCATCTTTGAAACGGTAGATTTCGGCTGTTCAGGTTCTTTTTGCCCGTCTGTTAATGGTGCCGCTGCCGCAACTTTCTCGCTAATACGTTTAATATCTTCGGCGCTGTCTTCAAGCCATTTCATCTCGGAAACGTTGAGCATGTTCATATTTAAACCCCAAAACAGGCAATATAAATCATACGCTTTGTTAAACAGATCATATGCCTGTTCTTTGTTACCCAAACTCTGCTGTTTGGTACCGACTTCCATGAGGCGCATGGATGAGGCTAAAAGGTGTTTGGAGATGCACCAGACTTCGCCTTCATAGCTCGGGATAATCTTTAACATCAATTTTTTGCGGGTTTCGCGCACGTCTTCAATAAAATCATAAAACGATGTCTTGCCGGTTTTGGCACCGGAGAACACCAGATGTTCCTCAATGGAAATCAGGTTCATGATTGCAATCGTCAGGTCTTGGTCAGATGACAAATCTTTCGGATTAACCTTTTTGGCGGCGTCAATGCGTTCGACAAATTCTTTAACGTTTTCTGCTTTTTTCATGTTTAACTCCTCAATATATATCAAACATAATATGTAGTATAAATACTATATATTAAAAAGTCAATATGTTTTTTTTAGAAATGTGAAAAAAATAAAACCTCCAAACATGCAGCTTGGAGGTTGGGGGTCATTTTCTGCCATATAAGGTATTGTATTCTGAAGCTTTCTGCCATACTTTATTGCAGAACTTACGCAGTTCGGCAGACATTTTGTCTGTCGGCCGGTCTTCGAAGAGCATACGCTTTTTGATTTCATCTGCCAGATAAAGCGGTATGCGGCAGAGGTCAAGAAGTGTCGGCAGCGGACGCGAGGTTTTGTTCGTACTGTCGGTAATTTTGCCGTAAACGGAAACTTTCCCGTTTTGAACGTAGATATCGGCAGAAACACTGCCAAATCTTTTGCGATCCAATAGATACATAATTGTTTAATTTTAAATGATATTTGAAACAATGAATGTATATCACGATTCTTGGGTTTTGTAAAGTTTTTTAATCAAAAATATATTGATAGGAATATTTTTTTGATATATATGAATGAAAACACCGTAATTTATAAGGAGAAAATGATGAAAAAATTTTTATTTATGCTTGCAGCCGTTTGCAGTCTATCCGCTTGCTCAGAAGACGAGGCAAAACTTAACGGCAAAACTTTTGCGCTGCTGCCGGAAAAAGCGATTACCATTGCGTTTGATGAGAAAGAGCCGAGCTTCTACGGTCAGGCCGTGAATAACTATTTCGGCGAATATAATACCGAAAAAAACAATATCACACTGAAACTGCAGGGAAGCACGATGATGGCCGCGCCCGAAGCCGAGATGAAAAAGGAAACCGAATATTTCCAAAATTTAGGCAAAATCAAAACTTACACACTGAAAGGCAACAGCTTGGAACTCCAAGGCGACGGTATTACGCTCAAATATGAACAAACAAATAATTAGTTCATATTAACCATTATAATATCCTGCTTGAATTTCTGCCGCAAAAGCTTTGTTCGGATTTGCCAATTTGTCCATAGGCGATATCCGACAAGCTTGGCGCGAAAGAAGACCTGCCGCGACAGTTTCGTTCCGTCCGTGGCAAGTTTCGCAACCGAGGGAAGGGGCGTAAAATCTTCCGCCTTTTGTTTGCATGAATGAATAAGCGCATTCTTAAATATCCGCCGCATATATGTTCTCATTTGCAATGCACCGTTGCTCATGTTGTCATATTTTCGAAACCCCGGAAAATCATGTTCACCGATGTAATCCGTATCATCAGATGTGTCTTTGTGCATTCCGTCAAGCCATTCATGCGGGTCAATAGCTCTGTAAACCGGCGGCGGATTGCCTTCAATACCGCGTTTGTCAATTTGCGAGCAATAAAACACATTGCCCATTCTGTCCGGGAAATAGGCAATCCCGAAATCATAGTTCTGTAAATAATCTTTTAATTCCGAGCCGTGGTCGGTGTTAAGATCCATCGCCGAAGAAAAAGTTATCATCTGCGCTTTGGAAACGCCGAGCGGGCAGTCCGGCGCGTAAGAAATCATCAAAAGCTGTTTCATAATCTTCTCGCGTTCGCTTTTATTATAGCCGAGTTCTTTCATCTTTGTAAGCATAAGTTCTTCCAGCTTCAAGGCGACATAACCGCCGTGGCAGTGGTCAATAATGATTGCTTTGCGGGTGTTTTGCGCCGCCAATGTGCTGTCAATGCGTTTTGTGCCGTTGTTTGTGGAAATGCGTTCTAAAAAGACGCTGTTAAAAATATCCTCAATATATTGCGGCATTATATATTCCCGACGTTCAGCTCTTGTCAAACGTTGCAACTGAGCGTCATATTCTTTGGGTTTGGAAAATTGCAGAGCCTGTAGTTTTCTGGCCGCTAAGGGAGAATAATATTCACCGAAATCAGTTATCGCCACCACCGAACGGACGTCTTGTTTCACCTCTCCCGAAATTTCTGCAATATACTCATTGATACGTTTAAGGTAACCGTTGTAGTTGCGGTAGTCGGCACCGGCGTCGCCGGTTCCTGTCAAGGTCAATACGACGACATCATCAGCAGCAATCGCTTCGGCAACATCAAATCCGTTAGGGTTGCTTTCCGTCTTTTCGCCACGCTCCGCCAAACAGGCAAAGCTGTATCCGCCGCGAATGTTCTCCAAATTTTGCATATGTTCTTTAATCATTTGCACCTCAAAAAATTTTAAGCACTTTACGACAAAATTGACATAATGTCAACAGGTTTTGTCAATAAAGGTTTAACCGCTACACATCAAGAGCTTGATGTAGTAAACAGTTTTTCGCCGGTGTATATTTTAATTTATCATCATTTATGAGGTTTAATCGGGCGTAGGGCATATTGAAGTGCATAGCCGAGCGTTCCCATGGCACAGCAGGGAATAGCCAGTTCAATAATTTTGCCGGAAATCCACGCGCCGACACCGCCTGATAAGGCAATAATCGCTTGGTTTTTCTCCGTTATTTGTTTGATGCCTTGCGTTATCATGGTTGATGCGGCAAGAATGGCAAGCCCGAATATGAAAACGGAAATAAATGTGCTCAAACTCAATTTGACACGGTAAGCTTTGGCAATATCAAATAACATTTTAGAAAATACGGCTATTGCCAACAGATAATCCCAGCTCCATTTTGGCGAAACCGCACAGCTGATACCCGTTGCCCCCGCATATTTTTCTACGATTTTATCAGCCTCTTTATCCATCTCTTTTAAAACGATTTCTTCATACGCGCAGATGATTTTTTTATTGTCGTCACAAGAAGAAATCCGCGTATAAAGCAATTCCTTTTGTTGCGGTGTCAAGGTCTGCGCTGACAAAAATTGTTTAAGCGCTTCCGTCGGGTATGAAATTATTGTTTCGCGTATATTTTCCCTTTTGTTCCAAACGGCACACCGTTTTATATCGCGAAGTAAGCAGAACAAACAGATTGCCGCCAAAAGCGAATACATGCTGGACGAGAGCGAAACCGCCATGTCGGTATTTGCCGGAATGGTCTGATATACCTTATACCCGAGCCATGAAAATAAAAACAGCCAGATAAGGCCAATGCCGATACAAATATGTTTGTTGTGTCTGGTTTGGGCATACAGATTTTCCAGCTTAGTGTCCCATATGATACGTCCGACCGTTTTTCCGGTTAACCGAATTCCTTTTTTAATGCTGCTTTTGGCAGTTTTCGCCGTCGTGCAAAACAAAAAGGTAATGCCTTTTTTAATATATTTAAAAGGCATGCTTATTTTTAACTCTGATTTTTGTATCAAACTTGTCGTCATTTCAGCTTCCGTATTGTGTATATCAATATACGCTAAGCATACACGATTATACCGCCGTTTGAAAGATAGACAAAGGAATATGAAAGGATATATTATAACGGTTTATCAGGGATAAATCCGCTTTTTCTCCATGATTTCAAACAGCTCAATAAACTTCTTGCCTTGGCTTCGGCTGTTCCAAAACGGGACGGCAGCTTTTAAGGCATCTCTGCGCTGTTGCAATTCCCTTGGCGAATGTATCAGCCGCTGATATAGAGAAAAAAATTCATCTTCATTATGGTACATCGGGATAATATCGCCGAACATCCTGTCAACTCCCGGATTATAGCGTACATACGGCAATCCGCCGTTTGCAATGATTTCAATAATTTTGGCATTGACCGTTTCGGTTTTAATTTCTTCTTCGTTCTGGTCGGCAAGAACAAGCTTATATTCGGCAAAGGTTGATTTTCTCGGCGTCTCGGCAATAATGTCTTTCTTTCTCCATACGGCTTCATAGTCTTTTCCGAACACATCCAAAGAAACCCTATGCTGTGCCGCCAGATACAGGCTTAAAGACGGTTCTTTCCCGCTATTGCCGTAAAACATGGCGTTTTTTTCGGGAGCAGGGCGGTCTTTTATATCCAGATCAACCGCATCGGGAATATACGCCGTACGCATATTGATTGCCCGTAAATGCAGATAAGCCGGCATACTTTTAACGACGACAACGTCAAACGGTCGCAGAGGTTCAACGTCTTCATTATTGGCCGATGTGTCCAGCCACAGGATATTAATTGCCGTGCGGTCTATGACTTCCGGCAGGTGATGAATATCTGCGGCGGTATAAAGGTTGAATTTGCCGCTTTTATGTTTGCCGGGTTTCGCAAGATAAGACGGACGCTCCACACCAGCCAGAGAACTTTTTAATTTTTTTAACTTCTGATAATCGTCATATGCGTTGAGATAAATCGTCTTTTCGTTGTTAAACAGCACTGTGTCGGCATAATGGCGGTATCCGATGATTGCCGTCATGAAAAGAATGATAAATACTGCAATAATCTTCTTCATTTCTTTGTCTCCCTGATAGTGTTAAACAGGTGTTTGAGCTGTTGCCCGATATGAATGTTCGTATAACCGCCGAGCGTGATAGCCCGCGCTTCATCGGCTTTTTCGCGGCGCTTTTCAGGGTGTGCCAGATAATAGTCAACAAGCGCCTTAAATTCTTCGGCGTTTTTATACATCGGGATACTGCCGCCGAATATTTCTTCAATATACGGGCTGTATTCGGAAATGACAAAAGCGCTGCCCGCCGTCGCGTCATACAAACGGTTGATAACCAGCCCCATTTGTGCCAAATCTTCGGCATGGTCGCTTAAAACAATCTTTGCCGAACTGTAATATTTGTGCAGTTCATTATTATCAATATAATCGCCTTTGATATATTTTTCGGGAATTCTGCCGCGCCAGTTTAGCCCGTAAACGGCAATGTCATATCCGTTTTGCAGCGCATAAGTGACGCTGACGCGCTCATACCAAGGTGACCCTACAAATAATAAATCCGTTGCCAAATCTTTTTGCGGGGCAGGCTTAAATTTTTCCGCATTAGTAAACTGCGGTACAAATGCCGTGTTATACCCATGTTTTTGCAATTCTGCATAGACGGCTTTTGCCGGTGTCGCAATCAGGTCAAAATAGTCCAACTCATTGTTCAAAAAAGCATCCGTATTGGCATAAAAGGTATCCTGCGTATTTTTGAATTTCCCACGCTCAGGAATAAACGTCGGAAAATATAAATACATGACTTTTGCTTTCGCATCATCATCTTTTTCAATGCGGTTGTATTTAAATTGCAAATACAAGAGATTTCCCGCCTGATGATAAAAAACATCTTTGTCATATCCTTTGTCGTAGTTATAGGTTTTAACTTCAAATCCTGCTTTTTTTAATCCGGCTTCCAAATCTTGTTTCAGCCAATGGTCGCCGACACTTATCATGTCGCTGCCGAGCGGGCTTTTTAATACGAGCTTGGTATTGTCTTTGTTCTTTAACGCCGCCGTCGCGTTCATAATATTCTCGGCAACAATCTTATTGGTGAAATACGTTAAGGTTATCTGCCGTGCTTTTTCGGCTTTTGCTTTTCTTTCTTCCGGATGCGCCAGATAATAATCAAGAAGCTGTTTCAATTCTTCTTTGCTTTCAAACATCGGAATACTGTCGCCGTAAAATTGTTCAATCTCCGGCATGTAGTCGGATATCAAAAAGCCGCCGGAAGCTGTCACGTCAAAAATGCGGTTGCTGATAAATCCCGCTTGTTTCATATCTTCTCTGGTGTCGTTTAAGACAATCTTGGCAGAGCTGTAATATTTATGCAGTTCGTTGTTGTCAATATAGCCGCCTTTAAAGTATTGCTTCGGCGCTTTGTCCTGCCAGCCGTCGCCGAAAAGCGCCACTTCAAAACCGCTCTCCATGGCCCAGCGCGCGCTGATACGGTCATACCCCGGTCGCCCGACAAACAAAATGTCAAACGCTTTGTCTTTGTCGTATTCATAAAAAAACTTGTCGGGGTTTGTGAACTGCGGTACAAAGATTGTCGGAATACCGAGCCTGTCAATTTCATTTCGGTATGTCGGCGAAGCAACGGCAATCAAATCATAGTTCCAAAGTTCCGTCTGCAAAGAATGCCAATCAGGTTCGCTGCCTTCCGTATTTTGATATTTTTCCGTATTTGCCGTTTCCAGCGGATAATACAGATACATCACATTTGTTTTTCCTTCCTGCCGCGGCGGGTTAAACGGCACATAGCCGTGCATATAAATATCAACCGCGCTTTCTTCACTGCCGTATGGATAATAGTTTTCCTGATAAGCTGGGTGTACCGAATAGCCGTTTTTTTCCAGTCCGCTTTTCAAATCCTGCCCCAAGATATAATCGCCCCAATAGGTGAGATATTCCGCGGCGGATATTTTGAGCCCGACATCCGCGGCATACACCGAAGCCGATAAGCTCAATCCAAAAAACACTGCCGAAAAGAAACGTTTCTTCATGTTATTCTTTTGCCTCGCTGACATTCATAAGCGAATGCCCGTCTTTAACATTATAAACATAGATTTTATAAATAAAATAAATGCCGACGGGAATAAACACTAACGCATAAATCCAAAAGATGTCAATGACGCGCACACCCGCTGTGCTGCCTTCATGTTTAAGCAAGAATTTCGGTGCCATGAGCATGACTGAGGTCAAAAGCCGCCCCGTCATCATATTGACCGAAGAGGAAAGGGATCGGATTTTCGAGTTAATCAGCCTGTGCAGGCGGCTGATATGCGAGATTGTAAACATCAGCTGCAGCCCGATGCAGACACATAAAAAGATAATAAACAGCAGACAGTTTCCGGGGCTGATGTGTCCGGCTTTCATGAGCGCAAAAGAAAATCCGCAGCCGATAATCTCCATAACAAAAGCAATGTTGCCGAGCTTGAACAGCGATATATGTTTCGCAACATTCGCGGCAAAATAACTGAATGACGAGCGGATGACGTTATTGATAAAGATAACAACGCCCATAACTTTAATGAAATCAAGCCAGTCGAGCGACAGCAGAAAGTCCCATACCGCGGTGCCGAAAACGCGCGCATCCCAGCCGATAGTGTCCGCCATGTCGGTCAGTGAAACGGAAGGGTTGATGCCTGCACTTTTCATCAGCGGTTGAAAGCTCCAAAAGAAGAAGTGCGACACCCCGACCATAAAGCCCGAAAACAGAACCAGATAGCAGTATTTGCGCGATTTCAAAATGTAGCGCACTGCAACCCAAAACTTTTTCAACCGCTCTTTCACGCCGATAACAACCTTGGAAGGAACATGCGCATTCGGCAGGAAAGCAAGCAGCATAATGGCCGTTGAATAGATAATAAATTCCGCAATCAACAAAACGTGTGAGCCGAATTTCGCATACAGTCCGGCGCCGAGTAACGCAGCAATTCCCGTGCCGATATACATCGCGGCATTAAAGTTTGAATATGCCTTAACCATTTTCTGCTCTTCGTTGTTTTTCTTTAAAATGTCAAAAATAAATGAAGACGAGACAGAATCAAAGCAAGCTTTGGAACAGGCATAAAAGAACTCGCCGATAAGGATGATTTCAAACCCGCGGAAAAAAATCCATAAAAACAGCCGCCCTAAAAACAAGGCGTATGCGGTTATCAAAATATATTTGCGCGGGAATATGTCGCCGAGGTACCCTGCGGGAATTTCAAATAAAAAGGCAAAAAAGACAATCAACCCCTGAATAAGGTAAAAATCGCCGACCGACAAGCCGTTTTCCTGATAAAAAAACAAAAGTACCGGCAGCAAAAAGAGCTGCGAGCGCAAAAAGGCAGCGATATTGTACAGGCTTAAAGGGACAGAAGATAAATATTTGCTCATGGTAACGTTCCGTTTGTTGTTTTTAATAAATCATAGAATAACTATTCCGATATGTCTTGCATTATTCGTAAGTTATTGTAGTATATTTAAAACTGGTTAAAAACCTTTTAAGGGAACATCATGGAAAAAGGGCATTATACCGAAGAAGACAAAGCGTTTATGTGCATGACCGATAAGTCGCGCAGTGCCTCGCGGATTCAGGAACTTATTAACTTTATTAAGCTGAACGGCTACCGGAAAATCGGCATAGCAAATTGTTTTTCGGTCAATAAGTTTGCTGAAAAATTAAAGGACATGCTTTCAGCCGAAGGGATTTCCGCAGTCTCCGTCCACTGCAAAGAGTCAAAACTTGACGGTGCGGAACTTTCGGATACCATGCGCGGTGCGTCGTGTGACCCCAAATCACAGGCGGAATACTTAAATGCCGAACAAACAGATTTGAATATCAATTTCGGCTTGTGCCTCGGGCATGGTTTGCTCTTTCAAAAATATTCCGCAGCTCCCGTGACAACGCTTCTGGTCAAAGACGCAAAGAATAAGCATAACATGATGGAAAACTTTGCCTGATAATATGCCGGATAAATGATTAAACTTGATAACATTACGGTGCAGATTGCTTCCAAAGTGTTGTTGGAAGAAGCTTCCGCGCAAATATCCGACGGGCAGAAAATCGGCATTTTGGGCGCCAACGGCTGCGGCAAAACTACGCTGTTTAAGGTCTTGAAAGGCGAACACGATACCAACACCGGTGAAGTTTATATTCCCGCAAAACAGTTCAAAGCTTTTGCCGAGCAGGAAATTAAAGAAGAGGATCTGCATAAGCCGATTCTGCAATATGTTTTGGGAAAAGACAAACGCTTAACCGAACTGCGGCAAAAGGAAGCCGTTGCGGCGCCGGAAGATTTGCCTGAAATCATGGAGCAGCTGAACTTGATTGAAGCCGATTCGGCGGAAGCGCGCACCGCGGAGATTTTGGCAGGATTAGGCTTTGCGGATGAAGACCATTCTCGGCCGGTGAAAGATTTTTCCGGCGGCTGGCAAATGCGCCTCAATCTGGCGGGCGCTCTATTTCAGCCTTCGGATATCCTTTTTCTCGACGAGCCGACTAACCACTTGGATTTGGAAGCCATCGTCTGGCTGGAAAACTATTTGCAGAAATACCGCGGTACGCTTCTGCTTATCAGCCATGACCGCGATTTCTTAAACAATGTCTGCGGCGGCATTCTGCATTTTGAAGGCAAAAAGCTGGTAATGTACAGCGGCAATTATGATAATTTTGTCCGCCAGTATGCCGCGAAGATTGAACTCGTCGGCAAGCAGATAAAAAAACAGAACGAACGCAAAGCGCATCTTCAATCTTATGTAGACCGCTTCCGTTATAAGGCAAGCAAAGCCAAACAGGCGCAGAGCCGACTGAAAATGTTGGAAAAAATGGAAGACATTGCCGAAGTGGCGCAGGATAAGGAAAGCCGTTTCGCCTTTCCTGCGGTCAAATCGCTGCCGTCGCCGCTGATAAAGCTTGAAAACGCTGCTGTCGGTTATAACGGCATGCCTGTTTTGAAAAAGCTGAACCTGTATCTTAATCAGGACGACCGCATTGCGCTTCTGGGCAAAAACGGCAACGGCAAATCCACGTTTGTCAAAATGCTTTCAGGTCATCTGCCGCTCTTAGACGGCACGATGACGAAATCCGCCAAGCTCAAAATCGGTTATTTCAATCAAAATCAGACCGAAGAACTGCCGCCGGAGAAGACGCCGGTGGAATATATGCAGTCCATCCTGCCGGATAAGCCTGAAAAAATCATCCGTGCGCATTTGGGCGCCTTCGGGTTGGAACAGGAAAAAGCCGTCACTAAAATTGCCGAACTTTCCGGCGGTGAGAAAACGCGGCTTCTGTTCGCGCGCATTTCCGTTGACGCACCGGAACTGTTAATTTTTGACGAGCCGACGAACCATTTGGATATCTCGGGGCGCGAAGCTCTGGCTGCGGCAATAAACGCATATCAGGGTGCCGTTATTCTCATCTCGCATGATTTTCACCTTTTGGAAATGGTCGCTGATGATTTGTGGCTGGTGGACAATCATACGTGCAAACCGTTTGACGGCAGCTTGGAAGATTACCGCCGTTTTCTGCTTACCCCGAAAACAGCTGCGCAACTCGAACCTAAGCCGAAACCTCAGCCTCAGCCGAAAACTCCCAAGCCTGACCGCAAGAGCAGGGCAGCCCTGCGGGAGATAGAGCAAAAGCTTGCCAAGCTTGTACAACTAAAAGAAGAAATTCTTGTTCAATTTGCAACCGTCACCGACGGGCAGAAAATCATTGCACTGCAAAAAGACTTGCACACTTTGGAACAGCAAATCGCGCAAACCGAAGAAGCTTGGCTGGAACTTAGCGCCGATATGTAAAATATATTGACAAAAAATAGTTGACAAAAGAACGCGAAAAGAATATACAAACCTTAATCAACTATTATTGTTTCACCAAATTTTTTTAATATGTATTATAAATTAAACCGTTTGCTGAACCCGTACGCTTGGCGCTCGTGGTTCTCCTTTGAAGTCATCTTCATCCATGTTCTTATTATCGTGGCGCTTTGGCTTCAGGCTGCTGTTATCCCCGAGCAGAACAGAACGGGATGGCTTAACATAATATTCTATGTCCTCTGTCCGGCCGTGTGTATCTTCGTGTCCGTAGACAAGATAAGCAGCCCATACAAAATCATCTTCGGTAAAGAAGGGAAGCCTGATGTCTGTATCTACAAGGAAAAGCACAAAGGCGGCAGAAAATACTGGCGCATTGTCGTCAAAGACGGGGGGAAAACCGATGACATCTTTGCCGAAGATTTTGAGGTGCTGTTTGAAGGCTTGCCGACGGACACGCTTCTTGTTTATCTTTCCGAAGATACGAAAGAATATTGGTATCTCTGGCGCGCTAATGCCGAACCTAAACACCTCGGCATCCGCATAAATGACATTTTGTACCGTTCACGCGAGGATAATAAGCTGACTGCTTTGTCTTACTTGGATGTTCGCGAATTTACGGGCGAATGTATTGCCGGAAAAGATGTGTACATTCCCGAAGGTGTTGACACGATAAACATGGAAGGCATAAAAAAGAAAACACCTGATGAAGTCATGCTGGTGAAGGAGGGCTGCCGTTACGAAAGCTGGGGCTTTTACCTTTCGTCAAAGCTTCCGTATTACCACCGAGTAATCTTGTCTTCTGCGATTATACGGGAAAACGATTTCCAGATTCTTCTGACCTGGAACAAAGTGATGAATAGGTATACGGTTGTTCACAAGAGCAAAGCGCTCAGTCGCCGGCTCAGCTGCTGGTTCTGCGATTTGGACGATAAATACGACATCGGCGGCAGGATATCGCGCTATTACGCCGGCAGCAAAAGACTGCAATATGTCTATAACGGGCGTTTCCTCTCCATAGATTTTGACAACGGCCTCATTCAGGGAACTGACGGCAAAGTATACGGCGGTAAATAAGCTCATCGCAAACAACAATCCCCTCGGCTTCGGCGGAGGGGATTTTTTTATTTAACAATTTTGTATTTCCGTTTATCGCAGTACGGCGCCGGTTTTCTTGCCGACTTCACTGATAACCTTATTCATCAGCGTTTCAAGCTCTGCGTCCGTATAAGATTTCTCTTTCGGTTGGAAGGTTACCGTCACCGCAACGGACTTCTTGTCTTCGGGCAGGTTTTCCCCCTCATAAACGTCAAAGATTCTGACGTCGCTGATGTTCTCGCGGTCTGCCGTTTTCGCCGCGCCTAAAATACTGACGGCGGAAACGTTTTTATTGCAGACAAAGGCCAAGTCTTTCTCAACCGGCTGCAAAGCGGAAAGTTCGAGCTTCTTTTTAGCTTTGGATTTACCGTCGCGCGGTGCGGGAATATTTTCCAAAAATACTTCAAACGCCATAACGTTCGTTTTAATGTCCAACGCTTTCAAAACCGCCGGATGCAGTTCGCCGAAATAAGCCAAAACATTTTTGCCCAAACGGATAACACCGCTTCTGCCGGGGTGATAATAGTCGGGCGCGTCCCTCGTAATCTGCGGCGCTTCAATCGGACCTTTCGCCGCGGCAATTGCTGCCATGGCTGCCGCTTTGGCGTCAAATACGTCATAAGCACGTGAACTGCCAGTCCAGTCTTTCTTGGATGTTTTGCCGACCATAATGCCGCTCGCCATTGTCCGCTGCTCACCCGGATTGCGTCCGCAAAATTCCGGTGCAACCTCAAACAGTGCCATATCGCCGTAACCTCGCGCAATGTTGTTTTTCGCACCGATGAGCAGATTCGGCAACAGAGAAGGACGCATTTCGTCAAGCTCGTTGATAATCGGGTTTTGAATATCAACAGGAGCCTGTCCTCTGCGGAAATATTTGGCAATATTGCTGTCCGTAAAGCTGAATGTCACTGTTTCATACATGCCGCGCAGCGCGAGTTCGTGCTTCACCATTAAGACATTGTTTTGTAATGCAGTCAGAACCGGCTTCGGGAATTCCGCCGTCTTCATGGAAACTGCGGGAACATTGTCCAGCCCGACCATGCGTACGACTTCTTCAATCAAATCCTGTTCGCATTCAATATCGCCGCGCCAAGAAGGGGAAACCGCCGTAATCACGCCGTCGCTCTCGTTGACCTTAAAGCCGAGATTGCGCAGAATTTCCGTGCATCTTTCCTGTGCGATGTCCATGCCGACAAAGCTCTTCATCCGGGCGACACGCAGCTGTACAGGCTTAGCCTCAAACTTTTCTTCGCCGGCGATTTCCATTTCCGAAGCTTCGCCGCCGCAAATATCCAAAATCATCTGCGTTGCATAGTTGTTGCCCGAGATGTTGGACATCGGGTCAACCCAGCGCTCATAACGCGCGCGGGAGTCTGAATCAAGCTGAAATTTGCGTCCCGTGCGGGCAATGCAGGCGGGGTTGAACAACGCGCATTCCAAAAGAACGTTTGTCGTATCTTCATAGCTGCCTTTGTTTAAGCCGCCCATGATGCCGCCCAGACACTGCACGCCTTCGTCGTCGCAAATGCCCAATGCTTTGTCGTCCAATGTATAGCTTTTTTCATTAAGCGCCAAAAATTCTTCGCCGTTTGCCGCCATGCGTACCGTTACGTCTCCGGCAAGCTTGTCGGCATCAAACACATGCAGCGGCCGCGCCAAATCATAATTGATGTAGTTCGTGATATCCACGAGCGCCGAAATCGGGCGCAGGCCGATTGCCGTCAATCTGTCTTTCATCCATTTCGGCGTTTCCGCTTTGTTGTTTACGCCTTTGATATAACGCGCCGTATAAGTCGGGCAGGCGTCTTTGCAAAGAACGTTAACCGAAATCGGACTTTTGAAAGAGCCTTTGATTTCTTTGATGTTGAGCGGTTTTAAGGTGCCGAGCCCGGCTGCCGCCAAGTCGCGCGCGATACCGCGGACGCCTAAGCATTCCGCTCTGTTCGGGGTAATGGAAACTTCAATCACCGGATCAATGTTTAAGATTTCCGCCGCAGGAACGCCGACCGCTGTATCAGAGGACAGCTCAATAATACCGTTGTGGTCATCGCCGACCATGAGTTCTTTTTCCGAACACATCATGCCCATGCTTTCCACGCCACGGATTTTCGCAACCTTTAAACGCTCGCCGTAAGCAGGAATCAACGCCCCGGTCGGAGCGTATATACCGATAAGCCCTTCATGGACATTCGGCGCACCGCAGACAACCTGCAAAGTTTCTTTGCCGGTATTGACGCGCAGGATATGCAGGTGGTCAGAGTCGGGGTGCATTTCCACAGTCTCAATCTTTGCGGTGTTAAACCCTTCCAACGCCGCTGCCGGATTGATAACTTCTTCCACTTCCAGCCCGATGCGCGTTAATGTTTCAACAATCTCGTCAATGTTTGCCGTTGTGTCCAAATGTTCTTTAAGCCAAGATAATGTAAATTTCATCGTGCCAGTCCTCCGTTGTTGCTTAATCCGCTTGTCATAGATGAGAAATCAAGCGCCGTAAATCCGTAATTTTTCAGCCAGCGCACGTCGGATTCAAAAAACGTCCGCAAATCCGGAATGCCGTATTTTAACATCGCGAGCCTGTCCATGCCCATGCCGAAAGCAAAGCCCTGATATTCTTCGGGGTCAATCCCGCAGGAACGCAACACGTTCGGGTGTACCATGCCGCAGCCCAAAATTTCCAGCCAGTCCGTACCGGCGCCGATTTTAAGTTCGCTCTTGGTTTTCAAACAGCCGATATCCATTTCCGCCGACGGCTCGGTAAACGGGAAGTAAGACGGGCGGAAACGAACCGGCAGTTCGTCCACTTCAAAAAACGCTTTCATGACGTCATACAAACAGCCTTTAAGATGAGCAAGCGTTGTTGTCTTGTCAACCACCAAACCTTCAATCTGGTGGAACATCGGGGTATGCGTCGCATCATAATCCGAACGGTAAGTGCGCCCCGGCGCAATAATGCGGATAGGCGGCTGTTTCTTTTCCATGGTTCTGATTTGCATGCTTGATGTCTGCGTGCGTACCACATAAGCGGTGTCCATATCAAACTCTTTGCTGACATCGCTGTTAACGTAAAACGTATCCTGCATTTGCCGCGCGGGGTGGTTCGGCGGCGTATTGAGTGCGTTAAAGTTATGAAATTGGTCTTCAATATCCGGGCCGTCGGCAACTTCAAAACCCATTTGCGCAAATATGGCAACAAGTTCTTCATAAACCTTTGAAACCGGATGAATGCGCCCCTGCGTTTCCGGACGGCAGGGCAGGGTAACGTCAATGACTTCCTTTTTCAGTTTTTCGTTTAAAAGCTTGGTTTCGAGTTCCTGTTTTTTGTTGGCAATCTGCGCTTCCAGTTCCGCTTTGATAACGTTGATTTTTTTGCCGAATTCAATTCTTTCTTCCATCGGCATAGCCCCGAGCGTTTTCAACTGCTCTGTAATGCGTCCTTTTTTGCCGAGAGCCGATACGCGCACGTCATCCAGTGCTTTTATATCTGCCGCCGCGGCAATCTGTGCTTCAATTTCTTTCTTTATTACCTCAATATCACTCATCATATCACCTTATAATATGGTTTCAAATTTTCTTTCTCTTCTCTCCTGATGTTCAAAGCCGAAACTTTAAACATAAAAGAGTCATCTTGGCTGACCAAGACGACTCTTTTTAACTGATATAAACTTTACTGAAAACTTATTTTAGAGAGCCGCTTTGGCAGTTTCTACTAACTTAGCAAAAGCTTGGGGCTCTTTGAAAGCGATATCAGCCAGAACTTTGCGGTCAAGCTCAACACCTGCTTTCGCAAGCCCGCTGATAAATCGGGAATAAGTCATATCATTCAAACGTGCGGCAGCATTAATGCGCTGAATCCACAAAGAACGGAAATTTCTCTTCTTAGCTCTTCTGTCGCGATATGCATACTGCAAACCTTTTTCAACTTTTTCAACGGCTACTCTGAAAACGTTTTTATTGCGTCCTCTGTAACCTTTCGCCATATCCAAAATCTTTTTATGGCGGGCGTGTGCTGTTACACCTCTTTTAACACGAGACATTTATATATCCTCCTAAAACTACAAATAAGGTAAAAATTTCTTAACAATCTGCACATCAACTTCTGCGAGCAGAGTTGTGCCGCGGGCTTGTCTTTTCATTTTCTGGCTTTTGCAGAAGAGGCAGTGTCTCTTTTTAGCAAAATTTCTTTTCAATTTGCCGGTTCCGGTAACGCTGAAGCGTTTCTTTGCCGAACTTTTTGTTTTTAATTTAGGCATTTCAATCCCTTTCAATATTAAGTTGGATTACACATAACGACAAGGCATGCCGTTAGCCCTGACCGTCATTCGCTCCATATTTATACATTTAAATTTTAAATTGTAAAGCGTTTTTTAATTTAAAATTAAGTTTTTTTATCGTGCGGCCGCTGTTAAACGATAACCGTCAGGATAATCCCGATAACAAGCGGAATGGAAAAATTATCATCCAGCTCAAACCATTGCTCGAAAAGTTCCATAAACACCGCTGCAAAGCAGGCAATCACGCTGACATAAGTAAACGTGAAAAGCGGGTTGAACAGCATCATGATGAGCAGCGCGCTGATAAAGAAGGCAACTGTTCCTTCCAGTGTTTTGTTTTGGTAAATCTTTCTCTGACCGATAGCCTTGCCTACAAGCGCGGCAAGCGTGTCGGATATGAGCATGACCGTCAGCGCCATCGCTGCTATAACCGGAGAAAACAAAAGCGTGCATATCAGCGAAGACGCCAAAATATAAACGCCGCCGGTCAGGGTGAAAAATTTATGCTGTCGCTCGCTTCTTCGCAGGACGAAAGCAAAAGGAAGCGTGAACAACAGCCGCGCCCAGTGCCATTTTTTATAGTTGCCGTATTCAAGCAGAATTTCCCAGACCATCGCCAAAAAGAAGATAACCGAGGCAACGGCCGTACTGCTGAAATAAATAAGAGCCGGTATCCAAAGCGAGCTTAAATGAATGCCTTTGCGATAAACTTCATGACGGTAATCTTTGGGAACAAGAGCCTCGATTTCTTTGCCGTATTCTTTAATTTTCGCCATAGATATTTTTTTGCCCAAGGTATTCTCCTGTAAAACAATTTTCTTATATTGTTAGGGAATTTTTCCGGAAAATGTACCTGATTTATCATGTTATTAACAAAAAACTGTGTACTATTGCGTATATGGTGTGCATAGTTTGTTTTTTCTTTACTTTTTTAAAATAATAAAGATAACCTGCGAATATAATGCGCATATTACGCAGGCATAAGGCAAACACCGTAACGCAAAGGAACATCTGATGAAAATTATATCTTCGCTGATTGTATTTATAGGGTATATGCTGGTTTCAACCGCCGGTTGGATACCGCGGAAATTCGGCAAGGTAACATATGAACAGATAGTTTTTCATATGGATGTTCCGCTAAGTGCTGAAACAAAGCTCATTTTCAGCTGGTTGCAAAATACCGTGTTGATTGCTCTGTTGGTTGTTCTTGCCTGGGTTGTGATAATGCAGAAGACGTCGCCGCGCCGGTGTTTGTTTTATTCTTTTGTTTTTTTCTTTCTTTCCGTAGTCTTAAGCTGTCACCGGCTGGAAGTCAGTCGGCTGATAAACGAATACCGTAATCAGAGAGAAATCGGAAACTTTTATGAACGGTACTATGTTGATTCTCATTTGGCGCAAATCAAAGCGCCCGAACATAAGCGCAACCTGATAATGATTTTTGCCGAATCAATGGAAACGACATATGCCGAAACGAAATATTTCGGAGATAATCTCATCCCTGAACTTCAAACGCTGGCTGAGGAAAATATTAATTTCAGCCATAACGATGGTTTCGGCGGTTTTAAGTGTATCAACGGCGCAGGTTATACGCAGGCTTCGCTGGTTTCTCAATTATGCGCCGTGCCGTTTCATCTGCCGATAGAATACAGGCGGTATCAGCCTAAAAACGGTTTTATGCCCAAAGCGTTATGCTTGCAGGATATTTTAACCAAAGACGGCTATAATCAAAGTTTTGTACTCGGAATGTCAAGAGAGTTTGCCGGGACAGATAAATTTTTGGAAACTCACGGCAAATCCAAGATTTTGGATTGGGATTTTTACTCTAAACGGGATAACCTGCCGGAAAAAACAGATAAGAAACGCAAACGCATTGTCCGGGATAATCTGTTGTTTGAATATGCAAAAACGGAACTTCGGGAACTCTCCTCAAAAGGAGAACCGTTTGCGCTTACTCTGATGACAATGGATACGCATTTCGGCAACGAACACTTTGACGCGAAAAACTGCACCGTCAAATATCATGACACCGAAATTCCGGATGATGAATATTTCAAAAATGTCGTTTCCTGTTCAAGCAGCCGTATTGCTGCATTTGTTGACTGGGTAAAACAGCAGCCGTTTTATGAAAATACGGAAGTTGTTATTGTCGGCGACCACCTGACCATGAGCAGCACGATTTTCAATGACGACATGGAACGCTACGTTTATAATGTTTATATGAATCCGATAGTTAAAGCGCCTGAGTATGTTAAAAACCGTCAGTTTTCGGCACTGGACACTCTGCCGACCGTTCTGGAAGGAATGGGCTATCAGATTGATGGTCATAAACTCGGTTTGGGCGTTTCCCTGTTTTCGGGCGAGAAGACACTTTTGGAGCAGTTGGGGCTTAAAACTTTGGAAAAAGAAAGTGCCAAACGCTCAAAAATTTATAACAGGCTACTCAAAGGAAAAGAATAAAAAGTCGCAATCATAGTTGGCAACCGATATCAGATACAAAAAAAGGAGCCCTGAGGCTCCTTTAATTTATTCTTTGTCTTCCACAAGTTTAATGTGCAAATCGTCAATCTGCTGCTGGTTGACCGTATTCGGTGCCTGCATAAGCAAATCCTGTGCTTTGCCGTTAAGCGGGAAGAGGATAACATCACGGATAATCGGCTCGTCCAAGAGCAGCATAACCGTTCTGTCAACCCCCGGAGCGCAACCGGCGTGTGGCGGAGCGCCATACTTAAACGCGTTAATCATGCCGCCAAACTTGTTGTCAACTACGCTGTTGTCATAGCCGGCAATCTCGAAGGCCTTGTACATAATCTCCGGCTTATGGTTGCGCACCGCACCCGAAGCCAGTTCAACGCCGTTGCAGACCATATCGTATTGATACGCCAGAATATCCAGCGGGTTTTTGTTCAAAAGCGAGTCCATTCCGCCCTGCGGCATGGAAAACGGATTGTGCGAGAATTCAACCGCGCCGGTTTCTTCGTTTTCTTCATAAAACGGGAAGTCAACAATCCAGCAGATTCTGAATGCGTTTTTCTCAATCAGATCCAACTCTTCGCCGAGCTTGGTACGAACCTTTCCGGCAAATTTGTTGATAAGCTTTTTGTTGCCGCCCATAAAGACAATCGCGTCACCGTCTTTAACGCCGAAGGTGTTTTTAAGCTCAGCCGTTTTTTCTTCGGAGAAGAATTTGGCAATACCTTTCGCGCCTGCCGCGGCAAAAGCGACATAAGCCATGCCACCGAAACCTTCTTCTTTGGCAAAGCCGTCAAGCTTGTCAAAGAAAGAACGCGGTTTTTCACCGGCCTCAGGAATAACAATCGCGCGCAGTTCTTCACCGTTTGCCGCCTTGCTGTCATAAACGCCGAAGCCTGAGTTGTTAAAGAATGCCGTCGCGTCCTGAATATAAAGCGGGTTGCGCAAATCCGGCTTGTCGGAACCGTATTTCAGCATGGCTTCCTTAAAAGCGATGCGCTGAAACGGTGCTTGGTCAACTTTTTTGCCGTTCGCAAATTCGTTGAAAATGCTGCCCATCGTTTTTTCCATAACCGCAAAAACATCGTCCTGTGTCGCAAAAGACATTTCCATATCCAGCTGGTAAAATTCACCCGGAGAACGGTCGGCGCGCGGGTCTTCATCGCGGAAACACGGCGCAATCTGGAAATATCTGTCAAAGCCCGAGACCATTAAAAGCTGTTTAAATTGTTGCGGCGATTGGGGCAGGGCGTAAAACTTTCCGGGGTTCAAACGCGACGGCACGAGAAAGTCGCGCGCGCCTTCCGGTGAAGATGCCGTCAAAATCGGAGTCTGATATTCCAGAAAACCCTGCTCGTTCATCAGTTCGCGCATGCGCTTGATAACCTGACAGCGCAGAATAATGTTGTTATGAATTTTTTCGCGGCGCAAATCAAGAAAGCGATATTTCAAACGCATATCTTCGGGCGAATTGTCTTCCCCGAAAACCTGTATCGGTAGCACGTCAGCCATGGAATGCAGATGCACGGTGCTGACTTTGACCTCAATATCGCCGGTCGGCATGTTTTTATTCACGCTCTCACGCATAACGGCTGTTCCGTCAACGGTGATAACGCTTTCCACCCTGATGTCTTCAAGCTGTTTGAACAAATCGCTTGAACTGTCAACCACGCATTGCGTTATGCCGTAATGGTCGCGCAAATCCACAAAGCACAGGTTACCCAAATTGCGCTTGCGGTGAATCCAGCCGGAAAGCTTAACTGTTCTTCCTGCGTCACCGGCTCTTAACTCGCCGCAGGTATGCGTTCTGTATTCTTTCATCAATACCCCTGAATAATCATGTTAACGTCAATGACGCCATTTTTATCCCAAATTGCCGTAAATGCAAGCTAAAATTAAAAAAATCTTAAACAATCCCCCGTAAACTGATAAAAAAATAAGGAAGAATTTATAATGCATTTGATTGATACGACAAAAGAGCTTGAACAAGCCTGCAAAATTTTAAAGAAACAAAAAGTTATCGCCATAGACTGCGAATTTCTGCGTGAAAAGACATATTACCCTATTCCCTGTCTGATACAGGTCGGCTACGACGACGGGGTTTTTTTGCTTGACCCGCTTGCCGAAGAAATGGATTTCGCCGCATTTTTTGACTTGATGCAAAACAAAAAAGTGCTGAAAGTTTTTCATTCCGGACGTCAGGATATTGAGATTATTTATAATCTCTCCAAAGCAATTCCGACGCCGGTGTTTGATACGCAGATAGCGGCGCAGGCCTGCGGTTTGGGCGAATGCGTGAGTTATGAAAATCTGGTGCGCGCTTATTGCGGCAAAGAGCTTGATAAATCCTGCCGCCTCACGAATTGGCAGCTCCGTCCGCTTTCGGAAGAACAGCTGGAATATGCCGCGGGTGATGTAACACATTTATTGCCGTGTTATCACCAAATCGCCGCGTATCTGAAAGAACATAAGCGCGAAAAATGGGTGGCGGAAGAAATGGCTGACCTCGTTGACCCGTGCCATTATAATGTCAATTCGGCCGACGCTTGGCTGCGTATTCGCCATAACAGCCATTCCGTGCCGTTTTTAAATGCGCTGCAAGCTTTGGCGGCATGGCGCGAAGAACGCGCGATGAAACAGAACACGACACGTCAGAACCTGATTAAGGATGATTTGCTGCTAAATATCGCTACGGCTTTCCCGAAAGATATGGAGGACATGAAACAGGTGCGGGGCATGCGCTCGGACATTGCCCGCAGCGTTTTGGCCAAAGAAATGTTGGAAGTCTTAAATGCGCTTGCCGAAAAAGGGCTTGACCGCAGTTTAAGCAAGCAGGATAAAGAGCGCGATGTCACTCTGACGCCCTCGCAACAATCTTTGTATGAAATCCTGCGCCTGCTCTTAAAAATCAAAAGCAATGAGCATGGTGTCGTTTCTCACCTGATAAGTTCAGAGAAGAATTTGCGTGAATACATCAAAAACCCGAAAGCCAAAAACAAGATATTGAGCGGCTGGCGCTATGACATCTTCGGCAAAGCCGCGGAAGAATTTCGCAACGGTCGCTTGGGGATTGCCTATAACCCGTCAACGCGCGAAATTGAGATTAAAGAACTTTAATCTGATTAAAAATAAAGGCGGGAAATAACCCGCCTTCATTCTACCTTAATCGGAAATAAAACTAGTTCAAAGCATCCTGCAATGTTTTACCAGCTTTAAATTTAGCCTGCTTCTTAGCCGGAACTTTAACGGTAGCACCGGTGCGCGGGTTGCGGGCAGTTGTAGCAGCACGCTTGCTTACAGCAAATGTACCAAAACCGATTAAACGGATTTCATCGCCTTTCTTCAAAGCTTTGGTAACAGAAGCAACAAAAGCGTCAACAGCTTTGGCAGCGTCAGTTTTAGTCAAGCCGGCTTCTGCGGCAACACTGGCAACTAATTCGTTCTTGTTCATAGAATATCTCCTTAATAAAGTTTTTTTCTCAGAATGTTCTCCTGATTGCTTTAAGTTTAAGCGGTGAAAAATAAAGAAGTCAAAAGCAAACCAACGTTTTCCACAACAAAACGCCGAAATTTTATCATTTTTTTCATAATACTTATTGCTATCTTAACATTTTCAACGAATCGCAGAATATTTGTTCTTATAATGTTCTGTATTTTGTGAGGGAAAAGATGATTTATATAGTCGTATATCACGGGAGTCACGTCTGTTATGTCGTCGGCGCGTTTTATGATGAAGAAATTGCCTGCGCATTTGCGGCGCAAAACGGCAAAGAATATGTTGTGGAATGTTTTATCGGTGCGCGTAAAATCTGGTAACTGTCGGATATAAAATCGGATATATAAAAAGAATCTCCGCTTGCAAATTTTGTCTTGTCAAAAATAAAAAAGCAAAGTATAACTTCCAACGGACATTGTTTCCTGAAAAAAACGGTGTCTAAGGGCCTGGAAACCCTTTTTATAAGTACAAGTAGTCGTGAGCACATGACTTAAAAATTGTGCCGATGTCATACCCTCATTATCGGGGGCGGATGTCGGCGAATAAGGCTCCGCCAAATAAGCCGGGCCGTTGACTTGTACTACGGTTTTCCAGCATCCGCCCGCCTTGTCTGCCATATATCGGCAGACAGGCAAAGAGTCGCAGTGCAGCAGATTGAGTTTTCTTTTTCAAAATATTTCCTTTTAAGTATCCGGCGACGGACTTTTAGGCAGGCTTATCTTCAAAAAAAGCTTGCTTTTTTGTATATATAAGGTATTATATTATCAGGTTTTATCCTTGGAAAAGGTAAAACTCAGGGCCTAGGAAACCCTTAAAAGTACAAGTAGTCGGTCGCACACTGACTTTAAAAATTGTGCCGATGTCATACCTCATTACGGGGCGGATGTCGGCGAATAAGGCTCCGCCAAATAAGTCGAGCCGTCAACTTGTACTACGGTTTTCTAGCATCCGCCCGCCTTTAAAGCGGGTTTTTCTTTGAACTTTTAGAGGATGTGACCAATGAAAAAGATATCTGTATTGTCATTATTGTTATTGCTCCCTGCCTGCGGGACGTTGTTCGGCGGATCAAGTCAGGATATTAAGTTTGATTCGAACGTAAGCGGGGTGGAGATTTACGTTAACGGCATGAAAGCCTGCGAGACACCGTGTGTATATCCGGTGGACAGACGGTCGTCAACCGCCGTGGTTTTGGCCAAGAAGGCAGGGTATAAAGACCAGCAGACGATTATCAAGAGTGAATTATTTAAGCCCGCAATATTGAACCTGTCGTTTTGGCCGAGTTGGATTACAGACTTGGCAACGGGCGGCATGTGGCAATACAGCCGCGACGGCGTATATATTGAAATGGGTGGCGGTGCACCGGCAAGAGAGCAAAATTATCAGCCTTATCAAAGCATACCGCGCTATCAGCAGCAACAGCAACCGCAGCGCGGCTATCAACAGCGAGGTTACGGACGCTATTCGGCAAATGACGGAGAAGTCAGGCGTTTCAGCTTGTATAATTACGGTGAGCTGAAAGCCGAAGCAATGAGCGGCAAAAGCGGCGAATATATCAAATCATTGGCGGCGCTGAGCGGCAAAGATGAAACCAACCTCATCCGAACCATAAACAACGCAACGGGCGAAGTAAATCTCGCCCATACTTTAACGGGGATAGAATAAACAAAGGCTCTCAGATGAGAGCCTTTTTCCTTGTAAAAGCTAAAGGTGTATGCTATACTTTCAGCTAAGTCAGGGAGGAAATATGCAGATATCAGAAGAAGAAAAGCAAAAAATATTGGACGGGAGGGAGCTTAAAGGCGAACCTTATGACACCGTATTGGCGGCAGTTACGGAACTTATGGAACAAAACCCGTATTGTCGGAAAATTCTGGACGATGCCAATTACCGAAAGCCGCGTCCTCACCCTTTTGATCCGTTCGGGTTTTATTTGGAAAAAATTTATATTGCCGAATCTTATGTTTATGGGCATTGTACCAAAGAAAAATTTGACAGCCGGGAGGATGACTGGGCTCCTGAAAACGGTACGCGCGATATTGCACTTATCAGTAGCCATGTTGTTGATAAGATAATTTCACTGGTCACGGGCAAAACGTCTGATGAAATCGGCGGGATTGAATTAAGCAAAGCGCAGGCGGAATTAGCCGCGCAAATGGTGTTGAATGAAGTCGCCCATGAGTGTTCTCATGGTAATCAAATGCAAAAACGAAAATGGGCGGCGCAGGAAACGAGAGCTGTAGGGCAACAAACCGAAAACGAGCAGTGCGAAATATATTTGGCACATTATATTGATGTGTATGCCAAAGCGGATTTAAGCGATGAGCGGGCAAAAGGTGATCCGGTAACTTATGATGTCGGACAACTGAAAAAGAAAAATGATGAGACTCGCAAGAAAGCAAAAAAATTTTTTGAAAAGGAAAAACTCTCTTTTGCTTATATGAAAACGGCAATAGAAAAGAAAAAAGATGAATATCGGGAAACGATACTCAATGGCGGCTACGTCTCGCAGGGAAGAAAACTCACCAAAGAAGAAACCGTTGAGGCATATACTGTTGACGCTATTGATGAAGCCGGCGTTATGGCAGACAGCTGGGTTGCATTGCTTTCAATCCGTCCGCATGAAAAAGCCGTTGCTTTTGCCTCCGAATTATATCGGAGCCGCATGCACCCTGACAGCGTTGATAAAATGCTCAAATCGCAGACAGAAGCGGAATATCAGGCCATGTTTGCGCAGGATGAAAACGGTAATTATACGCCGGATGCGATAAAGCGCCAGCAGAAAAAAGGGCGGGAAATATTTGCCGGCATCTTGGCGCATATGTCGTATGCCAGTTTGGAAGCAAAGCTGGAACATGCCGTTCCGCCGGATTATAATTCTTATGACGCGGTTTTAAGCCTTGCGGCATCTTATCAGAAACGCACGTTCGGAACGGCTGACGAGTATATTGCAACGGTTGCCGATGCTTATCGGGAAAGAAAAAAATTAACGGGGAGAGAAGAAAGCCCGCAGCCGCTTTTAAAGCCGGAATATAAACAAATGCTCAAATTTCTTATTGAATCGCCGGAAATGCTGCGACTGGTGCAGGAAGATGATAAAGGCGGAAAGGCCGCTTTTGCCAACGGAATTAATTTAATACGAAAAAACATCAGTAACAGTAATATGCGGCAGATATTGAACAAAGGCTTACAAAAATAAATAAAGGCTCTCAGATGAGAGCCTTTTTCCTTGTCCTATTCTTACAAAGCTTTTTTGACTTCTTCAAATGCCAGTGGGAGCTTATCGGCATTCGGACCGCCGGCCTGCGCCATGTCGGGACGTCCGCCGCCGCCTTGTCCGCCGACCGCCGCTGAAGCAATGCGCACCAAATCAACTGCCGAATATTTGTCCGTCAAATCTTTCGTCACGCCGACCACAATGGAAGCTTTGCCGTCTTTGTCGGTTGCCAGAACCATAACGCCCGAACCGATGTTTCGGCTCATCTCGTCGATGAAGGCTTTCAGTTCTTTCGGGTGAACATCGGGAATGACTTTGCCGATAAATTTCACGCCGTTAACGATTTCCGCTTCCGTGTTTTTCGAAGTGCCGCCGCCGGCAAGAGATTTCTTCAAGTTAAAGATTTCCGCTTCCATTTTCTTGCGTTCGGCAAGCAGGTTGTTAATGCGCGCTTCCAAATCATTTACATTGGTTTTAAGCGTATTGCATACCGCGTGCAGTTTGCATTCCACGTCTTCCACATATTCCTCTGCGCCTTTTCCCGTAACGCATTCAATACGGCGCACGCCGGCCGAAACCGCCGATTCGCCGATGATGTTGAAGTAACCGATTTCGCCGGTGTTACAAACGTGCGTGCCGCCGCAAAGCTCGCGCGAATAAACCTCACCGTCTTTTTCCATCGTAACCACACGCACTTCTTCGCCGTATTTCTCGCCGAACAGCGCCATCGCGCCGGTCTTCACCGCTTCGTCCTGATTCATCAAAACCGTGTTGACCATGTAGTTCTTGCGGATAGCTGCGTTGACCATATCTTCGGCTTGTTTCAGTTCTTCCGCCGTAATCTGCTGATGGTGCGAAATATCAAAGCGCATTCTGTCTGCTGCAACCATGGAGCCTTTTTGTGTGACATGATCACCCAAAATCGTGCGCAGCGCTTTATGTGCCAAGTGTGTTACCGAATGGTTGGCGCAAATGCGTTTGCGGTTTTCGGCATTAACTTCAAAGTTGGCGAAATCTTCAATTTTAACTTCGCCTTCAAGCAGCCGGCAGCAGTGCACGAATACGGTATCAAGCTTGCGCTTGGTATCATAAACTTCCGCCTTAAATCCTTTGCCGGAGATAATTCCGGTATCGCCGACCTGTCCGCCGCATTCGCCGTAAAACGGCGTCTGATTCGCCGCCAGATAAAACTCACCGTTTTTAACACTGTCAACAACCTTATTGTCCTGCACCAGCGCTTTAATAATGCCGTCGCTCTTGGTCGTCGTATAGCCCAAAAATTCACTGCCGCCGATATTTTCTTTCACTTCAAACCAAACTTTTTCTGTTCCGGCATCGCCCGAACCCGCCCAGTTTTTGCGCGCTTCTTCTTTTTGCTTTGCCATCGCCGCGTCAAATCCCTCAACGTCAACTGCAATGCCTTTATTCTTTAAAGCATCTTGCGTCAAATCCAGCGGGAACCCGTAAGTGTCATACAGCTTGAATGCCGTCTCGCCGTTCAGCGTGTCGCCTTTGTTCAGGTGCGCGGTTTCGTCATCAAGCAAACGCATGCCCTTATCAAGCGTCCTGCCGAAACGGGTTTCTTCGGCTTTGATTGTTTCCGTAATCAGCTTTTCAAAGCGGTAAAGTTCGGGATAAGCCTCGCCCATTTCCTTTTGCAAAGTCGGCAGCAGCTTATACATCATCGGCTCTTTAACACCCAAAAGATAAGCATGGCGCATCGCCCGGCGCATAATGCGGCGCAAAACATAGCCGCGCCCTTCGTTGGAAGGCAAAACGCCGTCGGCAATCAAAAAGCTCATCGCGCGCAGGTGGTCGGCAATAACATTGTGCGAAGCCTGCAGCTCGCCTTTCGGATTCGTATTGGCAATACCCGCAATTGCCTCAATCAGGTGTTTGAAAGTGTCGGTATCAAAGTTGGAGTGCACACCCTGCAAAATGGCTGCAATACGTTCCAATCCCATACCTGTATCAATAGAAGGTTTTTTCAAATTAATGCGCGAACCGTCCGGCAGGTCTTCAAACTGGTCAAACACCAGATTCCAGATTTCAATAAACCTGTCGCCGTCTTCCTCGGGTGTCCCCGGCAGGCCGCCCCAAACCTCCGGCCCGTGGTCATAAAAAATCTCCGAGCAGGGGCCGCAGGGGCCGGTATCACCCATCTGCCAAAAGTTATCTTTGGTTGCAATGCGGATAATGCGCTCGTCACTTAGCCCTGATACCTTTTTCCAGATATTATATGCTTCGTCGTCGGTGTGATAAATCGTTACCGCGAGTTTTTCTTTCGGAATCATAAATTCCTTGGTGAGCAGTTCCCATGCATAATAAATTGCTTCTTCTTTAAAGTAATCGCCGAAAGAAAAGTTGCCGAGCATTTCAAAAAACGTATGGTGGCGCACATCGTAGCCCACACTGTCAAGGTCGTTATGTTTGCCGCCGGCGCGAACGCTTTTTTGGGAAGTAGCGGCTCGTGTATACTCTCTGGTTTCGTTTCCTGCCAAAATGTTTTTAAACTGTACCATGCCTGAGTTGGTAAACATCAACGTCGGGTCGTTGTCGGGCACCAAAGAAGACGCCGGCACAATCTTATGGCCGTTCTTTTCAAAATAGTTTAAAAATGTTTTTCTTATTTGATTAACGCTCGTCATTTTTTCTTCCCAAAATTAAATTAAACTTTTTAACCGCATAAAATTACAGCAGTTTTTTTTGTATGTAAAGTTTAAATTTAATTAAGAAAGCGATTCGCGCCCGTTTAATTTACAAAGGCAATGTAAACATTGAGGTATGTTGCGTATAAAATCCAGATAAGATACGGCAACAGCAGGATGAATGACCACAGATTGATAAATAAAAACGTATGCAGCATCAGCGCCACCACCATATCCAATAAAACAATCACAATCGCCGAGGCCGTAATCTGGTGCAGAAAGAAAAAGCAGAATGTCCATAAGATCTGCAAAAACAATTGGCAAACAAACAACGCGTTGGCGTCATCAAATTGTTCCAATGTTTTCGGCGTACGCAAAACCAGATAAAAGCTGATAAACAACAAAATATAATTTATCGTCCAGGCAATGGAAAAAAATTGGTTTTCGGGTGTCATTTCAGGTTTGATTAATAAATCATAAAACGGATAAAGTCCTTGTCTGGTAATATAACTCGCAATCAGCGCCGTAATGAAAACCATAACGAAAGCATATAGTCCCTGCATAATTTTAAGCGGCATTTTCATCTCCATATATTACTGTTTTGCTCTTATATATGCTTTTCAGGTAAAAAAACACTATGAAAATTGAAAAAAATGTAATAAAAAAATTGCAAATTTAAATAAAGGGTATATAAACAAAACTAGAACAAAAGTATTTGAGGAGCAAAAAATTGGCAACAGTTGATGATAACGGTATAAAGATTTATGAAACGGCGGATTTTGAAGGCATGCGCAAGGCAGGCAAGCTCGCGGCGGAATGTCTGGATTATATTACGGACTTTGTTGATGTCGGCGTTACGACGGAACATCTGGACGATTTATGCCGCGAATTTATCAAATCTCATAACGCGATTCCCGCCTGTCTCGGATATCACGGTTATCCCAAAACGATTTGCACGTCCATTAACCATGTCATTTGCCACGGCATTCCCGATGACCGTAAGTTGGAAGACGGCGATATTGTCAATATAGATGTGACGGTTATCCTGGACGGTTGGTACGGCGATACGTCGCGAATGTATTATGTCGGCAAGCCGAAGCTTAAAGCGACGCGCCTGTGCGACGTCACCTACGAATGCTTAATGCGCGGTATAGATGTTGTTAAGCCGGGTGCCAGATTCGGTGATATCGGGGCCGTGATTGAAGAATACGCACACAAATACGGCTATTCGGTTGTGGAAATGTTTTGCGGGCACGGGCTCGGCAGGGTTTTTCATGATGAGCCGAATGTTCTGCACTTCGGGCGCAAAGGTACCGGGCCGTTAATAAAGGAAGGAATGTTTTTCACGATTGAACCGATGATAAACATCGGTAAAAAATTCGGCACGATTCTTCCGAACGGCTGGACTGCCGTCACCAAAGACCGTACACTGTCTGCCCAGTTTGAACATTCGCTGGGCGTCACCAAAGACGGTTGCGAAGTGTTTACCTATTCACCCAAAGGGCTGGATAAGCCGCCGTACAAAAAAGGATAGCGGCGGCGGGCATCCGTATTCCAAGGACTAAACAAACCTCATTCAGAAAAGGACTAAAGCATGTATAATAACGAAGAAGAAGACGAGACGGGAACGGTTCCCGACTATATGGGGCATCGCCAGAGGCTGAAAGCCCGGTTTCTGGCAGACAGAGGGCGTTCCATGCCTGATTATGAATTATTGGAATTGCTTTTGACTTATGCAATTCCGCGCAGGGATGTTAAACCTTTGGCCAAAGCGCTGTTAAGACACTATATCAATTTGGCAAATATAGTGGTTGCTCCGACCGAAGAATTGATGAATTTCCCCGGCATCGGCACAAATGCCGCAGTACTGTGTGCAATGATACATGCTTTCGTTAATAAGGTTACCTGGGAAAATAGGGCTGGATAAGCCGCCGTACAAAAAAGGATAGCGGCGGCGGGCATCCGTATTCCAAGGACTAAACAAACCTCATTCAGAAAAGGACTAAAGCATGTATAATAACGAAGAAGAAGACGAGACGGGAACGGTTCCCGACTATATGGGGCATCGCCAGAGGCTGAAAGCCCGGTTTCTGGCAGACAGAGGGCGTTCCATGCCTGATTATGAATTATTGGAATTGCTTTTGACTTATGCAATTCCGCGCAGGGATGTTAAACCTTTGGCCAAAGCGCTGTTAAGACACTATATCAATTTGGCAAATATAGTGGTTGCTCCGACCGAAGAATTGATGAATTTCCCCGGCATCGGCACAAATGCCGCAGTACTGTGTGCAATGATACATGCTTTCGTTAATAAGGTTACCTGGGAAAATCTGGATAATAAAGACCTCCCGATTCTCACAAACAAGACAAAAATTGCCGAATTCTGCCGTTCGCGTATCGGTTATGCCGGACAGGAACAACTTCTGGTTATTTATCTGAATACCAAAGGTCAATATATGCGCGACAGCATAGAGCAGGCGGGAACGCTGAACTCTGTCGCTATCAGTCCGGCTGAAATTGCCCGCAAAGTTTTACGCTATAATGCCAAGTCAATCATCATCGCGCATAATCATCCGTCCGGTGACTGTACACCGTCAAAGGCGGATATTGAAATCACCTTTGCCTTAAAAGAGTCGCTGAAAACCATTGATGCCAAATTAATTGACCATATTGTCATATCCAAACACGGCCATTTCAGTATGGCGGAAAAGATTGTTCCCTTGGGGCTGTAATACCGAAACGGTGTGCTAAAAGTTTTAAACATCTCTTTTGAGATGTTTTTTTATATTATCAATAACTTAAAAGGTTCTTAAATTTAATATATAATAAATTGTTTTTTTGCTTGTAAGCTGCTTTTTTTTGTGTTGTTCTACTAACGAAATATTAAGATTATTTACATATCATTATAACGTATTAAAGGGTGTTTTAGCCGGCCTCTGGCTAAAAATTTGTTGATATACCGGACAAAGAATAACTTATGTCAGGGTATAAAGAGGTATATAAATTATGAGTATATTGAGTATATGAAAGCGCGCAGGGAAGCTTTTATGATAACTCAAAAACAGGCTGGGAAAACAAACCGTTTCCGGCCTGCTTTTTTGTTTAAAGAGAAAGCGTTTGCTGTAGACGCAAAAAACATGTTGACAAACTTTTATTTTTCTGTCAAATTGACGGCAGTGATAATTAAGCATATGTCAAACCAAATAAAACTATTATGGATATAAAAAAAGTTGTAGCAGTTTATGCTGACAAAGCCGCAGGAAAAGTCGAAATAGACTTGAAAGCCCTTGCGCAGGATGCAGAATGCAGAAACCTGTTGGTTCAAGCCATCTTAACCCGGGTTAAGGAAAACCCCAATGTCTGCGTTTTCATCCCTGCGTATAAGAATCGCAACCATCTCGGAACACTCGTTAACGAGCTTGCCCAAACACTTCAAGTCAGACATATCGCAACCGGCAGTGTGGATAATCTCCGCCGTCTTGCCCGTTCGTCTTTTAACGAAGTTATCCTGTTTAAACAGGCGTTCAACACCGGTGCCGAACTCGCCGGCCAGGTTTCCGCTATCCAAACTTTAGGCTGCAAGGTCAGAGTGCTCTGTCTTGCCGCCCATTCAAAAGAAAGGCTGGAAAACTTTGCTACCGAACAAGGCATTAAGGCCGAAGCGCTCGTCTATACCGAAGAACTCTAATCCGCAACCCTAAATCTTTGTTACCTTAAAACACTACCATTGAAAACAACGAAAAAAAGCCGGCGTGATGCCGGTTTTTTTTATATCACATCGATACAAAAAACGGAGCCGAAGCTCCGTTATGTTTTTTTGTAAAAATTAGCGACTGTTTCTATCTATCTGCTGCCGCCGTGCAAATTCCGCATTTTGTTCATTGCGTTCGTTGCGTTTGCGCATTTCTTCCAAGGCTTTCGGGTCTTTCAATTTCTCTAAAAGTGCTTTTTCGTTAGAGAAACTGATTGCAGTTTCAGCAATGGCGCGGATATCTTCCGGTTTGAAGACCTGTTCGCCGTTAGCATCTTTAACCATAGGCAACGCTTCCCCAACCATTTGTACTCGGCCGGATGTTTCACTGACAAGCAGCCCTTCGTCTTTTTTATTGACATCAACCGCTTTATCTACACTGCCTTGTGCTGCATTTTGCATTCTGTTTTGCTCGTTCGCGGCATCTACATTGCGGTTAAATTTGTCAATCGTATTCATAACATCCGTAACGTCGGTTCGCTGTCTGCCGTCCTTGCTGACCAAAACCCATTGCGGGCCTTCCTGGCGAATTTCCATACCGCTCGGAAGTTTAACTTTGGCGAACATTTCTTTCATTTTCGCTTCTTGTTTCTCCGGCGTATTTTCTTTATCTTTCTCCTTGTCTTTTTCTTTATCTTTGCCTTTATCGTCTTTTTCTTTAAGCGGACGTCCCGTATCAATACCGGCTTCTCTTGCCCGATTGTCTATCTTATTGCTGCAGCGGGCAAGACCATCCAATCCCAGCCGCTTAGGTTTTCGGGTTACTCTTATGCTGTCCGGCACAGACTGTTCATCCGGGCGGTTTGCCATAGCGGCAACTCTTTCGCTTACAGGTTTTTTGCGGGGAGTGTCTAAAACTTGCGGGCGTATTCTTGCCAACGCCTCTCTGAGCGCTGCTTCGCGTTCTTCCGGGCTCTTAACTTCTCTCTCATTTGCCATTGTCTTTCTCCTCAAAGGATATCAATTTTCTTTAAATATACCATAAAATTTATCTCTCTGCAACACATTTTGCACATAGAAATCTTAAATTTTTGTTACGATAATAAAAAATGCCGCTCGAAATTGAGGGCGGCATTTAAAACATAAGGTTAGACAAGTTCATACCGTAAGCGAAACGAACGGGCATTCGGCGTGTCTTCATACAAACTCGCTCTCTTAACCGGTTCTACCGTAGAGAACAGCTCAATGCTGTCGCCGGCGCGCAGTTTGCGCTCTCCGCTGTGACGCAGTTCAAGCTTTCCCATAATAGGGTTTTCGCAGACAAGCTTGTCTCCATCGGCGAAAGTAACAGTCCATTTTGCAACCGCACCTGCTGCCGGACACAGGATAATCTGTATTCCCGAAATATTCCTGCCATGATAAACTTCGTCCACGGTAACGGCAAAACCTAAACTCGGAATATCCGAATTTGCCGCTAAACGGCACATGCAAAACTCGATTTCGTCGCCGTTAAGCTTGGGAAGAGGCATACCGCCGGACAGTATGAATTCCATAGCATCGCTGTCTTGTTTTTTGACACGGTAAACATCTTCTTCGGCAGAATTAAGCATTTCCGCGAAAGCATAGGCGTCAACCAGTTGCTGCTGAAACTTTTCTCTGTAAGCGTCTACAAATTTGTTCGCTCTGTAATACGTAACGCCGAACCAGATCGCGCCGATTACAGCCAGCATTCCGGGAATCCATGAGCTGTTAAGTATTTCTTTGATAATATCGACCATAAAAATAAGTGGTTAATTTAACAATAATAGTGAATTGCCACCAGTATAACCAAAGAAATAATAAAAACAAGAAAAAGATGAATAAGTGGCAAAATTATTATTGACATTACGAAATCCGTACGGTATAAAACCCAAAGTCAAATGCCGACATAGCTCAGTTGGTAGAGCAACTGATTTGTAATCAGTGGGTCGGGAGTTCGAGTCTCTCTGTCGGCACCATTGAAATCCTCCGTTGCGGAGGTTTTTTTGTTTGTATAACATTGGAGGCAACAGTATGACGCCGCAGGAAATCTTAGCACAAATCCGCAATATTCCCGATTTTCCCAAAAAAGGGATAATGTTCAAAGACATCACGACCGCTTTAAATCAACCCGAAGTCTTTAAGGCAATTATTGATAATTTGTACGATTTGGTTAAAGATTTGCACATAGACTGCATCGCCGCCATTGAGAGCCGCGGCTATTTGTTCGGTGCGCCGCTGGCTTATAAAATGGGAGCGGGGCTGGTGCTTATCCGCAAACCCGGGAAATTGCCTGCCGAAGTCTTGCGCGAGGAATACAGTTTGGAATATGGGACGGACGCATTGGAAATGCATAAGGATGCGGTACAAAATTTTAAAAATATTCTGATTGTTGATGATTTGCTTGCCACCGGCGGCACGGCAAAAGCCGCGTGCCGATTGGTGCAAAAAGCCGGCGGAAATGTCGTCGGATGCTTATTTTTGTTGGAGCTTGAGGCGTTATCAGCAACGTCAAATTTACCGGTTCCTTCATACAGCTTGATACGCTGCTGATAAAATATGTTGACATTGCAAAAAATATCGTATAGCCTGCCGCTGTTTTGTTAATTATATAAGGTTTATTTTTATATGACCACGATGATGAGTATATATTTATTCCGCCTTGCCTTCAAAAAGCTCGGGCTCAAAGGCGCGTTGGTCATATTGGCATTGCCCGTCGCCGTTATCACCGCTATATTCGGTTTCTTCCTTTAAAATAAAAGCTGGACAATAAAAGAAATATTTGGTATTCTCGTACGCAGAAACCAATTAAACAGATATATATATGAAAAAGAAAATCTTTGTCATAACACTCGTTATGATGCTCTTTGCAGTTCAAGGTTACGCGCAGAGAGGACGGCAGGACAGCCGCAGAGGAGAACACCGCACGGAACAGCGCGGTCATCAGCCGCGACAGCACGGTAGATCGTATCAACAGCATGATTCCCGCCGCGGACATCATCGGGATAACGGATATGTCCGCCCGCCGCAAGGCCGACGGCATGATTACGGGCGCCAAGCCCCGCCGCGGCACGAACATCGCCGGCCGCCGCAGCATTATCGCCCGCATCACGGTTATCCGCCGCCGCGTCCGCACTATCATTCGGGTTACGGACACCGTTATCATCAGCATCACTGTCGGTTTGATCACTGGCGCTGGTACTCATGGGGCGGATATCATAACCGCTATATCTGCCACGGATATTATCCCGACAGGTATTTTGACAGCATGCTGGGGTATTATTTGTGGGGTGCGCTGAATGCCCCGACGCGTTTGGATATCGGCAATATGTCATTTGTCCGCAGCGGCAGCCGGCTGCAAATCCAAATCGGAAACAGCGTATCTTATCTGGATTTATATGTCGGGCAGACAATCGGCTATACTGTCGGCAACACGTTAGTGAATGTAACAACCGGCAACGGTACCGCCGTCATCCGATTCTATGATGAATTCGGCAATGATGCAGTCTATAATCTGTAAAATAAGGGGGCATAAAGCCCCCTTATTTGAATCCGAAAATTTCTAATAAATAAGTAAAAAACTTATAAAATATATAAAGAATTATTACTTTTTGCTTTTTGTTTTATTTCCGCCGGCAAGTTTGGTATAAAACCCGCAGAATCACCGTTCGCGCGAATAAAGTTAATGCCGGTTGAGATATATTTCTTAAAAACGTCTGGAATATGAAAACACAAATCGGATTATAAACGAAGTATTAAACAAAAGAAATATACTCTTTACAACGGAACAAATATCACAGCAGTCTGTAAACGGCGGCTGCGTATTAACTTTCAGCCGTGTGTGGTTATAAAGGGTCAGGTCATTTTGCCGGAAACAATAACATTAAACAGTTGTTGGCCGCTTATGTGAAACTGATGGTATGTTAAATTGTTTAAAAATGAGAGGTATAAATGAAAAAACTGCTGCAATATTCAGAGATAGTCAAACATTTGCCGCGAAAAGGGTGGGTAAATTGCAACATAGACCGGCCGGAAACAGTCGCAGCCCACAGCTGGCAGATGGCACTGATGGCATTGGCCCTGTCGGGAACGGCAAACAGTGAGTATGACTATAACAAAGTCATAAAACTGTGTTTATGTCATGATTTGGCTGAAAGCGTTATCGGCGATATAACGCCGCGCGAGAAAAATTATATTTCCAAAACCGATGATGAAAGGAAAGCAATGGCCGAAATCGCCGAAGGAGCAGATTTTCCGGAAGCTTATTGGCTTTTCAAAGAATATGAAGCGGCGCAAACACCCGAAGCCCTTTTGGCGCATGATTTGGACAAGCTTGATATGTATGCCGAAGCTTTAAATTATGAAAAGCAATATCCTGATAAAGATTTAAGCGAGTTTAAAACATCGGCGGCTGAAAACATCAGAACCGAACTGGGACGCTGTATGTTGCAAGAGCTCGAAGGCTGAAAGCTGCTTGATATTAACGGCGTTACATAACAGATTCTGCTTGCAGTTTAAAATATGTTTCATATAGTATCGGCTGCTATGAGAAATAAGATTTTAATATACTGTGATTACGGCACCAATGATATCGGTAGCCTCAAAACAGAGCTGGAAGAATATTTTGCGCCGCTGGGTGTCTCTGTCGAAACGACGGATGCCAAAGGAATAATAAAGGAAAACAGCCTTAATGAAACCGTTTTGGCATTTTTTATGCCCGGCGGTCGTGCCACGCCGTATATGGAAAAGCTGAAAATACAAGGAAACCGCAAAATAGCTGATTATGTAGAGCAGGGCGGCATCTATTTCGGCATATGTGCCGGCGCCTATTATGCCGGCCGCAAGGTCTTTTTTGAAACGGATGTTAAAGAACTCTGCATAATTCAGGAGTGCGGACTTAATTTAATTGATGCCGATGCAATCGGAACGTTATATAAAGAATTGAATATCAGTCCTTATACCATGGATTTCAATTCCATTACGCCGGTGCGGGTGCGCTGGCTTGGAGATGATGAAATACATGTCGCAAATTACCATGGCGGTCCGTATTTTCAGCCGCACGCAAACAGCCGCATGCAGGTTTTGGCGGAATATGAATTAAACGGGTTTACGCTTCCTGCCGCCGTCATGCAGCCTTATGGCAAAGGAATTGCGATAGCTTCGGGGCTTCATATTGAAGACAGCGGTAAAAATTTACGTCGCATATTGTTTGATTTGCGCAAGGACAAAGAAAGGGCGTCTATAGTTGTGCAAACGCTGGAGGAAAACGAACCTTCCCGTGTTGCATTGTTTAAAAAGTTGATGGATAAGATTAATTTGCACCGTTAAACATATGGGGCGGCAGACAATCGAAAGGCGGGGCTTATAAACACCCCGCCTTCAAAAAAAGGTTAATAATAGTACGTATGATCTCTTTTGCTTTTTTCGAGGCCTTTTCTGACATTTTCCGGCAGCAGCTCCAAAAGTTCGGATTTCTCATCTGTCATGATTTGAAAAACCGTCCGGTTGTCAATAGGTGATTCGGTGCAGATATGTACATCCGCATCAGGCCTTGCAAATAAGGCTTCGAGATAATCCCACACTTTTTCTTTGTGGCGGTGGACGTAAAAGACTTCACCGAGAATGGTGTCATGGACAACATCGCCGCGAACTTCCGAAAACTCGCCTCGGTTGACATCAATCGGGAGCAGCAGCAGCATCCTGAAAATGTTGATTGCCCGGGCCCGAAAGGCGACATGTAAAGCCGTAATTTTATGCTTCGGGCACTCCGGGTCGGGAATGGCCGTGTTCAGAAGTTTGAACGGAAGCTTTTGCAAAAGAACAGCCGCGACCGCTTCTTCTTTTTGGCGGATAGCCTCAAAGAACAGCGGTATATCGCCGGGAAGCGGAATATCCGTGCGGGCGCCGGCCTCGTTAATAAGATAAAGCGCAATATCTTCATATCCGAGTACAACGGCTGTCTGCAAAGCCGTGAGTCCGCATTTGGCATAATCGTTCCAGCTGAACCGATGACCGAACATCGTTTGAGCGCCGTACAGGCAGACGCCTTCGGCAGGTACACCGGTAAGGTACTCCTTGCATTTGGGGATTAAGAAGCATGAAGCGTCTTTGCTGACGGTGTTAATGTCAATCCCGCCGTGTTTCACCAAAAGCTTTACGGTTGCAAACGCTTTTGCCCGAACGGCAAGAATAAGCGCGGTGTTGCAGCCGCCGTCCTTACAGCGGACATAAAGGTCTTTGCGTGCGAGCAGCAGTTCAACGATTTCGGGATACTCAACCGCAGCCAAAAGCGGCGGCAGCTCCGAAAGCCCGCAGGCATTAACGTCAGTGTTTGGTTTTGCCAACATCTTTTTGACGAGCGAAACAGCGTTGCACTCAATCGCACTGACAAGCGGCGTGAAGTCGGCATTCATATCGATGCTGATATCAGCCGAGTCAATAATCTTTTCTGCCAGCGTAAAATTTTTCATCTTGATTGCCGCAGTCAGAATGTCGAAGTTGAAGCCGTTAAGCGTTCTGCAGGCGTTGAGCAGGATGTCGGTCTGCTCCCGCGGGCTGTTATGCATTGTGTTCGGATAGTCCAGCATCACTTGTATGAGGTCGTTAAGCCCCTGTTTGTGTGCTTCTTCTATGGCCTGATGAATGGTTTGCAGGTTAAGCCCGCCTTTTTGCAGCAGAATACGGGCGACGGTTTCGTGCTTCTCGTGAATGGCATGCCATAAGGCGGAATGCCCGTTGTCATCCGTGCCGTTAAGGTCTATACCGCCTGTTGTCAGCATATGCTGCACGATATCGTCAAAACCCGCGGCGCATGCTTGTAAAAACAGTGCCAGTCGTTTTTTGTCTTGTTGTTTCATAATTCTTGGTTTTAATAATATTTTACATAAGTATATTTTTCTGCATGGACTATAATAGACAAAAAAATAAAAAGCAAACAGAATTTTATTGCCAAGATAAAAAAATCCTTTTATAATCCGCCTGTCAAAGAAAGTAAAAACTTTGAATTTTTATATTTCTTTGGTGAAGACGTAACATATTTTCACTAAGAGGAAATAAATGAAAATACTCGTAGGATTAAGCGGAGGGGTAGATTCCTCCGTCGCTCTCTGTATCTTGAAAGAAGAGGGGCATGAAGTCATCGGCGCCACCATGTCAATCTGGGACAAAGCCAAACATTTGAACATCACCGCGCAGAAAGACGCCTGTTTTTCTCCGCATGAGGAAGAAGACATTAAAGCCGCGCGCGCTTTGTGCGAAAAACTTGATGTTCCGTATCATGTCATTGATTGCACAAAAGAATATCAACGCCTGGTGCTGGATAATTTCAAAAGCGAATATCTGGCGGGGCGCACGCCGAACCCGTGTGTTATCTGCAATGCAACGATAAAGTTTGAAGCGCTGCCGCGGTCAGCCAAAGCGCAGGGTATCGCGTTTGACAAATTCGCGACCGGACATTATGCGCGTTTGTCATATAACGAAAACTTGCAACGTTATCAGCTGCGCTGCGCCGCCGATGAAAAGAAAGACCAGTCATATTTTCTCTATCGTTTGCAGCAGGAGCAGCTCTCCCGCATTCATCTGCCGCTTGGGGAATATACCAAGGAACAAGTACGCGACATTGCCCGCAAATATAATCTGCCGGTCAGCGAAAAGCCGGATAGCCAGGATTTTTATACCGGCGATATTAACGATATTCTCCAAACCGAACCGAAACCCGGAAATTTCGTTGATAAGAAAGGCAAAGTACTCGGAACGCACCAAGGCATTTGGAACTTTACAATAGGCCAGCGCCGCGGCTTAGGTATCAGCGCCGACCGTCCGCTTTATGTCATCGGTCTGGATAAGGATAAGAATGAAGTTATGCTCGGCTATGCCGAAGACGGTATGAAGGCGTCACTTTCCGCAAAAGACATCACCTGGCTTTCCGTACCGCCGTTTACCGAAGAAAAAGAAATCTTTGTCAAACTGCGTTCGTCGCAAAAACCGGTTCCGGCTGTCTGTGTTCCCAATGGTAATGAAACTGCAACAATACGCTTTTTTGAAAAACAAAAAGCCGTTGCCGCCGGGCAGTCTGTCGTTTTTTATGATGAAAACGGTTTTGTCTTGGGCGGCGGTTTTATCAAGAGTGCGCACAATGCCGCTGACTAAGGAAGAAATCATCGCGCTTTTGCAGGATGAAGAACATCAGCAAGCGCTGTTTGAGAGGGCAGACAACGTCCGCCATCAAGATGTCGGCGATGAAGTTCATCTGCGCGGGCTGATAGAGTTTTCCAATATCTGCCGCAATAACTGCCTTTATTGCGGTATCCGCCGCGGAAATACTTCTGCCCGCCGCTACCGTATGAGCGAAGAAGAAATAATCGAAACGGCCCGCCGCGCTGCCAATCTCGGTTTTAAGACGATTGTCATGCAGTCCGGTGAAGATATGCATTATGACACGGCCCGCATGTGCCGCATTATTGAAGCAATTAAAAAGTTTGATGTTGCCCTGACATTGAGTATCGGAGAGCGCACATACGAAGAATACAAAGCATTCCGCAATGCCGGTGCCGACAGGTATTTAATGCGCATTGAAACCACTGATAAAGAGCTGTATCATAAGCTTGATCCTGAGATGAGCTGGCAGCAGCGCTACGAATGTCTGCAGATGATAAAAGAACTGGGTTACGAACTCGGCTCGGGCATCATGGTCGGACTGCCCGAACAGAGTATCGCAAGTATTGCCGATGACTTGTTGTTTTTGCAAAATCTCGGCGTCGATATGGCGGGGATAGGCCCGTTTATTCCGCACCCCGAAACGCCGCTGGCCAAAGAAGAGGGAGGCACGTTAAACCTCGCTCTGCGGACAATGGCAGTCATGCGCCTGTTGCTGCCCGATATCAACATCCCCGCCACCACGGCGATGGAAACTCTGGCGCCGGACGGGCGGATTCTCGCCTTAAAAGCCGGTGCCAATGTCGTTATGCCCAATGTGACGGACAGGGAATATTGCAAACTTTACGAACTTTATCCGAATAAAATATGTATGAATGATACACCTGCCCATTGCCGGAGCTGTATCGGACTGAAAATAATGTCTATCGGACGGACTGTCGGCAGAGGATACGGCGGACATCGCAAATAAACCAACCTTTAATCTTTTTCTGCTATAATTCGCTTAATATAACGACGGAGAAAAGAATGAAAAAACTGTTTGCTTTGTTGTCTGTCGCGGTGGCTCTGCTTTTTAATGGCAATGCTTTTGCAGCGGAAACTTTATCTTATATTCCTGAAAATGCCGAATATGCCCTTGTCATGATTCATGGTTACGGTCAGAGCGGCGCGCGCATGAAAGGCATGGAACATGAGCTTAAAAAAGCGCTTCCGAATGCGGCGTTATATTTTCCGACGGCGCCTGATAACGGGCCGTGGGGCGGTTATCAGTGGTTTACTATCCCGCTTTCTGCCGCGCAAATGGCAGACAAAGCACAGTATGATAAAATGATGAAAGAGGCGCTGAAAAACGTCAAACACCTGCATAAACTGGTTGATGAAATCCATGAAACGCAGGGCATTCCGTATGAAAATATTTCCGTTGCCGGATTTTCTCAGGGCGGCTTGATGGCGCTGCTGACAGGCTTAACCAATCCGCACGCATTGCATAAAGCCGTCTCGTTTTCCGGCGTGCCGCTGCTGTTTACCAAAGATTTTTCCAAAGATGAAATTGTTTCCGTTCCGCAGCTTCTCGTCATTCAGGGCGACAGGGATACGGTCATTCCGCCGCTCAGTTTCCAAATGACCATGGATACGTTGAAATCGGTTGAAATTGAACCTGAATTGCAGATTATCCGCGGTATGGCACATGAGATAAACGCTACGGCTCTCCAACGTTTTACCGATTTCATGGTGTATGAATACGAATAAAAACAGATAAATTAAAACTCCCCGATGAGGGGAGTTACTCTTATTAATCTTCAAAAGAAAGCTTACCGTTTTTAAGCGTTGCTGTTCCGCCCAGCGGTATGGTCAAGAGCGGTGCCGTATGCCCGAAGTCAACATTCGCCAAAACAGGAATGTTTTTCAATTTCTCTTTTGTGTTGATGATATATTCCAGTCCCTCGCGGCTGACTTTTGAGCCTTTTTGAAAACGCCCGATAACCAAGCCTTTGACATTGGCAAAATCCGGCTGGTAAATCAGCGCTTGCAGATTGCGCTCAAAGTCGGCCAACGGGCATGCTTCTGTATCTTCCACGAAAAGAATGGTATCTTTTTCAAATGCCGGACGGTAAGACGTTCCCAAAAGCAGGTTAAACGTGCAGAGGTTGCCCCCGATAATGGTTCCCGCTGCTTCGCCGTTGTGGATGTTCCAATAGCCTTCATTCGCTTCAAACTCGCGCTTTTCCTGATCCAGAAACCACAAATCATCACTCCAAACCGTTGAGGGTTCAACTTCGTCTCTGCCGTCGGTCATAAGCATTTTGACAAAGTGTTCAAAGGTATAGTCGCACCCATGTTTCATGCCCAAAGAACTGTAATGCGGCCCGTAATAAACCGTCATACCTGTCTTTGCCAAAATTGCATTATGCAATGCCGTAATGTCTGAAAAGCCACAGAATATTTTCGGATTGTTTTTAATCAGTTCATAATCCAAATACGGCAGTAACTGGTTTGAATTTGCGCCGCCGATAATCGTCAAAATCCCCTTGACGCTCTTGTCCGCAAATGCGGTATGGATATCCGCAACGCGCTTTTCCACTGTGGTTGAACCCATATAGTCCCAGTTTTCATCAACCGCATTCGGTGCAAACACGACTTTAAGCCCGAGGCTTTCCAAACGTTGTCTGGCAATATCCCGCACATCCTGTCCGATGATTTTGGTGCCGCGTGCCGGTGCGATAACCATAATTTTATCGCCTGCTTTTAGTTTTTCCGGAATAATTTTCTGCATTTTACTCTCTCCTGAATTAATTTTCTTCGTCTTCTTCCCAGTGCACGTGAAGCATCGTTACGGGTTTAATGTCGGTTGCACCGTAAACCCGCCGCCGTATCTGTCCGCGGATGAAATCTTCCGCCGAGTTGCGATTAGGATGTTCCGTAAGTTTCTGCTTAATCAGCGGCGTCACCTGCTTCAAAATCTCTTCCTGCAAAATGTACCACTCGTTTTCTTCCAATATATCAATGGAATTCATCTGCAATGATTTCAGATGATAATCTCTGCTGATAACAGCACTGATAAACAGCGAGCAGTTAAACATAATCCGCCGGCGGTTTTTAATGAGTTCCGAGCCGAGAGGCACGCTGCGCCCGCGGTCTATGCCGATTACTTCCGCCGGAACCTGCTCCAGCGTTTCAATCTTGCCGTTATGATAAAGGCAGACATCACCGTTAAGCGCCGAAAAAACGTCTTTCACCCCGCAGGCAGAAGCAAATTTCTTATGCTCGCGGATAAATTTTTTATCTCCGTGAACAGGCAGTACGATTTTCGGGTTTAAAAGTTCATACATCATCTGCAAATCTTTTCTGCACGCATGCCCAGACGTATGCACTAAATAATCTTCTTCGGTAATGAGGTTGGCACCCTTGGCAGCGATTTTCTCCTGCATGCGTTCAATTTTTTCTTCATTGCCCGGAATCATTTTGGAAGAGAAAATAACGTTATCGTCAGCGCCGAGTTTGATATGTTTGTTTTCGTCATTGGCAATCATCGTCATCGCACTGCGATAGTTGGCTTGCGAACCTGTGCAGATATAAAGGGCTTTGTCGGAAGTAATGCCTTCTACTTCATCGACGCTGTGAATATCCTTAAACTCTTGCAGATAGCCGCAGTTACGCGCGATTTTAACGTTCGTAACCAGACTTCTGCCAACCAAAACCGGCGTTCTTCCCGCTGCGCGTGCTGCCAATATCAGACTTTCCAGCCGCATGATGTTTGATGCAAAACAGGTTGCGACAATTCCTCCCTGCATATCGGGAATCATCTTAATAAGATTATTGCGTACGTCTTCTTCGCTGGCTTGCGGTTCGTCCACCATAACATTTGTGGAGTCGCAGACGAAAATGTCAATGCCTTCTTCTGCGGCACGCTTTAACGCGTCAAAGTCGGTTTTAACCATAGAAAGCTTATTGTCGTCAAAACGCCAGTCTGTCGCGTGTATAATATTACCGTGCGGCGTTTTAATAAACAAAGCCGATGTTTCGGGAATGGAATGCGCAATCGGGATAAATTCGACTTCAAATCCGTCCAATGTAACTTTTCGTTCCTGATTGACCGAACATAACGGGACAATATCCTGCATTTTATATTCGCTCAAACGCTCTTTGACGAGTCCCAAAGAAAAATCCGTTCCGTAAACCGGACATTGCAGTGAGGGCCAGATTTGCGCAATCGCGCCCAAATGGTCTTCATGCCCGTGTGTGATAAACAGCCCTAAAATATCATCACGATAGTTTTCCAAAAACTCCGGTGAGGCGTAACACATATCCATACCCGGAAAACTGTCGTTTAAAAAGCCGTATCCGGCATCCACCACAATCAGCTTTCCGTTTGAGACATAAACAAACATATTCATGCCGATTTCATCGGCGCCCCCCAACGGGAGAAAATATATTCCGTTTTTCTTAAATTCATTCATTTTTATTTTTTCCTGTTATACAAATAAATCTCCGGCCACAATGCGTTCCTGTCCGCTGTCTGTCTGCAATATCAAAAAACCGTTGTCGTCAAGGCTTAAAAAAATGCCGCGCTTGGTTTCGGTTTCGGTTTTGACGGTAATTTCTTTTTGGTAGTTCAGCGCCAGTTCCAGCCATTGTTTTTTGATGCCGGCAAATCCGTTATTGTTATAATGAGCTGCCTCATCGGCAAAATTTTTGAGATAATAGCGCAGAAAATCCGTACGGTCAAGAGTTAATCCGTATTCTTTTAAAGAGGTTGCTTCATATGCCGCATTGTCAAGCTTCGGCGCTCCCGCAATATTGACGCCGATTCCTATTGCCCATAAATTTTCTTTTATATTTTCCAACAAAATGCCGGAAAGCTTTTTGCCGTCCAGAAACACATCATTCGGCCATTTTATCTGCGCATTCTGTTTCGGCAGAAGTTTTTTTACTGTTTTAGCAAGGCAGAGCCCGATAAGGCAAACCGTGCGGCTCAAATCCTGCGGCGAAATGTGATAGCTGTACGTAAAGTAAAGGTTGCCGTCTATGCCGTCCCATTTGCCGCCGCGCCGCCCTCTGCCGCCGGTTTGGCGCAAAGCACTCAATACTATATGCGGATTGTCTGTTGTCATTTTTTTAATTTCATCATTTGTGGAACCGACGCAGTCCGCGTCATACCAATCCCACAATTCTATTTTTTCTTTATATAAACAAAGCATAGAACATATCCTTAAATCTTTCAATCCAGCCAAACGGGTTAAATGCGGCGGATATAATAAGAACGGCATTAAGCGCGGCAAACAGGCGGACAAATTTGTTTTCCGCATCGTAAGGTATCAGATTTTGCTCAAAAGATGCCGTCTTAATAAGATCCAGATAAGCTTTTACCAGAACTAAAAAGAAGACAAACACAATGCCGAGGGAAGCTGAGTGCTTGTCCGTCATAAATTGGTAAACAAGATCGGCTTGGCCGAGAAAACCGGCAAGCGGCGGAACGCCGATAAGCGAAAATAAAGAAATAAGCAACATTCCCGTTGTAAACGGTTTGTTTTTAATAATTCCGGCCAGTCCCGCCGTCGTCAGTAGATATTCGTTTCTGCTTTTCAAATTGTAAAATGTAAGATAAACACCGTTCAACCCCGACAGATATACCAAAAGATATAAAAAGGCGCTGAATTTTGCTTCAAGGCTGAAAAACGAAATCAGGCATAAAACGATTCCGAAATGGTACATGGAACTGAATGTAAATATCCGTAGCAAATTTATCCTTGCATTGGCGCCTATTGCTCCGAATACAATCGCTAAAAGCGCAAACAGCATATAGACCGGCATAAGATGCATGGCAAACGCACCCAATGCCATGTAGTCCAACTTAATAAAAGCTCCCCAGTAAAACAAAGGCATGATGATGGCGTAAAAGTGGCTTACGGGCAGGCTGCTTTTGCCTGAACGGTCTTCTGCGCCGATATGAAAAGGCGGTATGGCCAAACCATGCAGCAACGAAACAAGAATGCCGCAGACAGAAAGATATACGCCGAAATGTTTTTCCGTTCCGAACAGAAATGTCCCGAGAAAACGATAATTGAGATTGCCTCCTGTTTGGGCATAAAGGTAACCTGTTCCTGAAATTAAAAAGGTAAAGATAATGAGAACAACCGTGCAGGAGACGTCGGTATTTTGTTGTTTTTTGTCTTCGTCATTATCTGTATTCATGTGGTGTATAATAAATTGCAACAGGATAAGGCAGGCGGCAAGAGTTAACGCATTGGCGGAACAAACCAGCATTTTTAAAAGCATCAAAGAAGCTGAAAACAAAACATAAAATCTGCATCCGCTTTTTTTCTCTGCTGCAAACCAAGATGTTGAAACACCGGTGAGTACATAAGCAAAGAAATATCCTGAAATAACAAAAAGCAGTGTATATGCATCATTTTCAAAATAAAGGGGATTCATGCTCTTATTATAAAAAATGATATTAAAAAATAAAGATACCAAAAGCCATAAACGGGCAGTTTGCGCATATGTCTTTTTCGATTCTTCCGCAAACAGGCGCAGCAACAGCATATGGACAATGCCGGCAATAAGAGTAATGTCCGGAAGGGTGTATAACAGCTTAATCCACATGCATTCTCTCCTTTTCTAAAAAACAAACCACAGCGGTTTAAAGAATGAGAAAAACAGGACCGACAGTACCGCCGCATACACGGCAAACTGTCCGGCAGAAATATCGGTTTCAAATATACAGGCCGCTTCGGCATAAGTTTTATCTTTCATCCGATAAAGTTCTTCCAGCATGGATAAGGCAATAAGAAACAGCGAAAGCATGGCCGAAACGCCGAAAATTAAGCTGAAATTGAATATCTCTGAAATGATAATGAAATTATTCCAAAACAACGGTGTAATCGGTAGGCCTATACCGGCTAAAACGAATAACGAAACGCATTTTGAAGCCCGGGGCATATAGCATAAAATGCCGCCTCCGGCATACAGGTTCATCTTCTTTTTTTGTTTTTCGATATGGGCAATGAGAAAGGACAGCATGGTCATAATCATTACAAAAGAAAATAAAGAATAACCTATATGAAGTTTTAAAACGCCGGTTGGTAAAAATATGCCTGTCAGAAACAACAGATAATAAACGGATGTATAAGCAAATAATTTATATCTGAAATCTTTGTGGCTCAAACTGACAATAGAAATAAACAACATTGTGGCAATGGATATTCCTTCAAAAAAAGGAGCATACGCGGCAATTCCCGCAGGAACGGTATTCGGCCAAAAACGGATAAAGCCGTAAAGACCGACCAACGGAATAAGATTACCGATGACAAATACCAGCGGATTTTTGAGAGCGGAACTGACAGATGATATCCAGTAATGGAACGGCCAGACCGGCATGCGTGATATAAAAGCAAAAAGAATGCTGAGCCAGACAAAATATTCACTGTAACCGCTCAGATTTATATTGGAAACGGTATTAAGGGGGATATTGGAACCTTTTTGCCTGCAGATAAATAAAACCGAAACCAAAAGCAGCAGCGCGCCGATAAAATTATAAAGGCTGAAACGGATTAAAGCGTTTCGCTTGCGCATCAGGCAGTAAGCCCCGATGAGAATAATCAAAGGAGCGCTTAATGCGGCAAAAAACACATAAAAAGAAATAACGTCCGCCGCCACAAGAAAACCGTTGAACAGACCGATAAAAATCAATTCCGAAGCAATCAGCAATTTGGACTGCTCAGCTGTCTCATCCGTAAAAAATCCTGCGGCCAAAAATGACACGTTGACTCCAAACAACAGCAGCATGGCAAAAATGTCGACACCGAACAAAATATCTGTCAGCGGAACATACAGCCAAACATATTTTTCTATAATCTGAATGCCGTTTTTGGTGATGTCCGTTTGCGCAAAAATATATAAAATCAGCAAAGTATTAAACAAAAGTGTCCAAATTGCCGTATAATGGATATTTTCGGAAGCGTAGTTATTATCGCTTTTGGCACATAAAACAATTCCGGCTCCCATAAGCGGAATGAGAATGATTGTCAACAGCAAAAATCCGCTCATGGTTTTATCCTCTCATAAAATGATAAGGCAAACACGGCGATTCCCAGCAAAAAAAACAGTAATGAGGCGATATGGCTTTTTTTATTGATTTTAAAGAAAACCGATACCCCGAAATGATTCGTGGCCGATATGGCCGCCGTAATGATTCTTTCGGAAAAAATAAAGTCAACGACCAGCCACAGCATTCGGCTGATATATCTGAACGGGGATACCAAAAGATATTCCAAAAGGCTTTTACTGATATCTTCCCGTTGCAGCTTTTCCAGATTATATAAGGGGCGGAAGCGCTGCCACAACGGCAGGGCAATAAGGCCCAAAAAGATTAAAGTAAAGAAAAGATTCGGCAAACCGTAAATCCGGAAATAAGCGCCGGCGGATAAAATAATTGCGAAATTGATAATAAATGACAAAATGCGCAGAGTATTCGGATTCAAATAATCCAGTCTTCTGCAATGCGGCGATTTATAGATATGGCTGAGTACAATGCATAAAGCAAAGAGAATACAGCCGATACCCGCAGCCGGCAACGATGATGACAACGCTTCCGCCAGTTTTAATGCTGTAACCGTAAAAATATTGGCAATAATCGTCATCATAATCAGTATTGCTGAAAGCGGGGGGGTATTAAGCTCGCTGCAATTCAACATTTCAGAAATGTTCTCCTCTCTGTTTTGATATAAATAAATTTTAAAAATCAATAAATTAACAAAATAAACGATTGTGATGTAATAAGAAAACAAAGGCATCCAGCTGAAATTATTAAGCGTGAGCATATAAATCAATAAACCCCCAAATGCCATATTGAGACTGACAGTCTTCTTTTGAATGTTGTTCTTGATAATGAAATACACTAAGCCGGCCGCGAAAGTCAAACCGGACATGGCTTTCAAAAGCGGCAGAATAAGTCCGGAAATCGTAATGAGGTTATGCAGCCGCATCAATAAAATCAAACCGCACAACGGCGAAAACAAAAGGTTGACGGCGCTCATCCGTTGAAAGCGCGCTTTGCTCAGGTCAAATAAATAGCTCTGAAATAAAAAACATCCTGTTTTTATAAACAATGCAGCCACCGTTATCAGCCCGACGAAATCTTTATGCCTGCCTATTTGTTCATAGTTAAAAAGGCTGCTTACTTCGAGACTTTGCACTTTACCGCAGGCCATAGCCAAAATCATAAACAGGCACATATCGGCAAATAAATTATAAATAACATAGCGGTGTGCGGCATCCACGTCTTTTAAGATGAGATAGCCTAAAATATCGGAAATAAATACCGCCGTAATCAGCTGCACATAATTCTGTGCGGCAACAAGCAGGCATAGCATCACAAAATTCAAGATGATATAAGCATTAAACGTGCAGCGTTTTTCTTCATATCGGAATATATTGTTGTTAAGAATAGTCATTAACGAGATAAAGAATAGAGGAATTATCAAGGTATTGATTGTCAGATTCGGTATAAAGCTGATTGTAATATCGCCGATTCTCGTCGGGCTCCATAAAAAAGTAAAGCCGAGATTTTGCTCATGTGCTGCGGCAATACTGTATCGGGCAAAAAGGAAAGCTGTCCCGATAAACATCATCCATGATAAAAATCTGTCATACCGCATTCTCATCCGGATAAAACCGAACAATGCAATGATTACCAAATATGACATAACATTAACAGCCATAATATCCCTTCCGAGCAGTTGTTTCTTTATGCACAAAGCTTCATTGTGCGGCAGTGTAAGGGAAAAATATTATTTAATCAAGGTTTTTACATCTTTCACAACACGAACCGGGACGGTATATTCGCGCGCAACATCTTCGTCCTCAACCTCAACAATCAGCATTGAGCTGACTGATTTTAACGGCATGCGGGCATCGGCTGCGATATTTTGAAAAATAACAGCGCTGCTTTTAGAGCGGTACAGCAATGCCGTCTCACTGCCGTCATATACAAAACGGGGATTCTCCGGCCCGCCTGCGCGCGCATTGATAATAATCAAAATCTCTCCCTGTTCGTTTTGCAAAATGTCATATCTGCTTTCTTGCTCTAATTCTTGACTTGTGGACATTTTCACCTCTTATTAAAATACTGTTATTTCGTTATTTAAAAGTCTAATAGCACATAATAGTTAACAAATAAATAGCTAAATGAATTTTTTTTACATTTTTTTATTGACTATCTGAAAAATATACTTTATAACCCCATTTCAGTTGTGAGGGCTCGTAGCTCAGTCGGTAGAGCATTTGACTTTTAATCAAAGGGTCATGGGTTCGAATCCCGTCGAGCTCACCAATAAAAAAATCCTTCCGTAAGGGAAGGATTTTTTTTTATTGGTTGAAATATGGCGAACCTATGAGAAATGGGTTCGACTACAAGCCAAAGGCGGGCGGCAGCATGCCGGTGAGCGCATGCGAATGAGCACAGTGGAACAAGCATTGCGCAAGCAATGTCGTGGACAATCCCGTCGAGCTCATCACTAAAATCAAGGGTTTAGGCTGTTTATTAAGGTGTTAAGGTTGAACCCGGGGGTATTTCCTATTCCCGTTTGTCCGATTTAGCAAATATGCAATAATTCTTGAAGTCAACAAAAAGTCGCAATATTTGCAAGGTTAATCACCTTGCAAAGAAGTTGACGGGGAGTAGAAACTAAATGAATAAAATTAATCCAAACTTGCTTTTTTAGTCAAATCAAATAGGATGTAGATAATTTAATTAGAATTAGGTGATAAAATGACATATGAAGTTAAAACAGAAAATGATAAAATATATTCATTTATTAGAGATAAATGGCTCGCGTTAACTCCTGAAGAGCAAGTTCGTCAAAGCTTTGTCTGTCATCTCATGAATCATTACGGATACAAATTAGAGCAAATGGGTGAAGAATTAACTGTTTCGAATGCTTCAAGAGGGCAGGGGAAAGCTCGAGCTGATATTGTCATTTGGAAATCAAAAGAAGATAAGCTTGCCAGTAAAAATGCTTTTATTGTTGTCGAGTGCAAGGCAGAAAATGTTCGAATTAGAAAAGAAGATTATTATCAAGGGTGTAACTATGCCAGATGGGCTGGAGCAAAATTTTTTGTAACAAGTAACCAAAAAGAAACGAGTTTTTTCAAAGTTAATCAAGAAACAATACCGACCGATTTGGATGAAATCGTTGATATTCCATTTGTGAAGGATATTAACAATGAAAAAAAGATTGAGGAAACATTAAATCAGTTAAAAAAATTTGAAAGAGATGAATTTGCTAAATTGTTACAAAAATGTCATAACATTATCCGCAATAACGATAAACTCTCTCCTGAAGCGGCATTTGATGAAATTAGTAAAATTTTGTTTATAAAAATTCGTTATGAACGACAGAATAATTTAGGATTAAAATTTTCAAAAGAAGAATTCGAAAAAGAAGAAAAATTTTATGAGACAAATATTAAGCCGGGAATAACGAATGAAGCAGATAAAGTATCTTATATGCAATACTTATTTCGTTTAACAAAACAGCAATTCAAGGCAGATAAATTATTTGAGCCAAATGAAGCAATAAGAATCAGAGAATATAGTTTTAAACAAATTGTCAAAGAACTCGAAAAATATAATTTGTCTAACACAAGTGATGATGTTAAAGGGATTGCTTTTGAAAAATTTTTGGGGACGACCTTTAGAGGAGAATTAGGTCAATTTTTCACACCGAGAACTTTGGTTGATTATATTGTTAGTTTGCTAGATCCTGAGGAAGGTGAAGTTATATGTGACCCGTGTTGTGGTTCGGGAGGATTTTTAATTAAAACTTTTGAGTATGTGCGTGAAAAGATAGAAAATGATATCAAACAACAAAAAGAAAAAGTAAAAGAGCAATTTATAGATAATCAGAGTGCTTATAATACTCTAGCTACGCAGCTTAATGAAGAGTTGTCCATTACTAATCCGCAAGGAAGAATGTATAATCTATCTCATAATTGTATTTATGGAACAGATGCCAACCCTCGTATGGCCAGGGTTTCTAAAATGAATATGATTATGCATGGCGATGGTCACGGTGGTGTGCATCACCATGACGGTTTATTAAATGTTAATGGAATTTTTGAAGAAAGGTTTGATGTAATTGTTACTAATCCTCCTTTTGGTTCACAGGTTAGAGATGATGTAAAAATCACGACTGAGGATTTGCAAGACCAAGAAGCAATTAAGAAATATATTGAAAAGTACGGTAATAGTTATTCTGATTTCTTATTGACGGAAGATGATATTGGTAAGGCGATCAATAAACGTTTTGAAATCGGTTCAAAACTAACCGAAGTTCTTTTTATAGAAAGATGTCTGAATCTTTTGAAAAAAGGTGGAAGATTAGGAATTGTTCTTCCTGATGGCGTTTTAAATGGAGCAAATTTACAAAAATGCAGAAATTTCGTTGAAGGTAAAGCTAAAATCCTCATGATAACCTCAATTCCACAAGATGTTTTTGTTGCGGCTGGCGCGACAGTTAAACCATCGTTGTTATTCTTTAAAAAATTTACGGAAGAGGAAGAAATACAGTATAATCAAATAAAGAATGAAGCTACAAAAGAGGTGAATGCAAAATTTGCCTCTCAAGAAGAAAATGCCCGGTTGTTACCAACAAAAGAGAAAAAAGCCAAGCAAAAAGAAATAGCCGAGCAAAAAGCTAACGAAATAAAGTCCTTAATTAGAAAACGTTTTAATTATGAGTTGCCTATTGCTAATGTTCAGAAAGCTGGAATTGATACTCTGGGTAATGAGTGTGAAAATCAATTGATTGAAGTATTGCAAGAATTCAAAAATTATCAGTCTAATCATAAACTTTGGGAAACTCCCAATAAAAAGGTTTATAAATATTCTTTTAATGCAACCCAAATGAAACGTGAGGAAGTTGCATAATGGAAAACACTTTTGAATTTTTACAATTAATTCAATCTAGGGATTTATCCTTTTGGGATGTAAAAGTACATTCTTGTAAGTCTGTTAATTCTCAATTTGTTGTTATAAAATTAAAAGATTATTTAATTGAACAGAATAAAAAAGAAAAATTATTTAAGTATCCCGATGAGTATTTTAAAATTTTAGGGGTCAATAATCAAAATGGCTTATTTGATGCATATGAAGAGCAAGGAAAAAATATAAATCAACCATATAAAAAAGTTGAAAATGGTTGGTTTGCTTATAATCCATATAGAGTTAATGTTGGTTCAATAGGATTGAAATCAGCTCAACAAAATAATGAATATATAAGTCCGGCATATGTAGTTTTTTCTTGCAAAGATACATTGTTGCCAGACTATTTAAATATATTAATAAGAACTAAATTTTTTAATAAAGCAATAAAAGCTAATACGACAGGTTCTGTCAGGCAAACATTAGGGTTCAATAATTTATGTAATATAGAAATTCCTCTTCCTTCTCTAGAAAGACAAAAAGAATTGGTGGCTCAGTATAATGCTTTGCTTAATTTGGCTAAAGATAAAGAAAATCAAGCAGAACAAATAGAACAATCCATAGATGATTATTTAGTGGCTGAGTTGGGGATTAAAGAGAATTTACCAGCAACACGTAACAGCTTATTTCAAACAGTTGAATATAAAAATTTGGATCAATGGGGAAAAATTGTAAACTCGCAGAATTTTGATACCTTTTTTGCTGTTATTCCTTTTGCTGATATAGTGGCGGAAGGTCCTTTTTATGGAGCAAATGTCAAAGGAAGTAATATCAATAATGGGTGTCGCTATATAAGAATTACTGATATTAAAGATGACGGTTCTTTAAATAATGGTATTGTATATCCAGAAGTTGTGGATAATCGTTATTTGTTACAAGAAAATGATTTTTTAATAGCTCGTTCAGGAGCAACGGTAGGTAAAACTTTTTTGTATAAGACAAGCTATGGGAAATGTATATTTGCAGGGTATTTAGTAAGATACAGAATAAAATCAAATGTTAATCTAATGTATCTTTTATATTATACGCAAGCATCTCCATATAAAAAATGGGTAAAAATAACACAAAGGGTAGCCGCGCAGCCAAACATTAATGGACAAGAATATTTAAAATTTCCTTTTGTTTTTCCTCCATTAAATGTTCAAAATCAAATTGTAGAAGAAATTACCTTGAGAAAAGAGCAAATTAAAAATCTTAAAGAAGAAAGTGAGAAAATGCGTTTGCAAGCTCTTTCTGAGTTTGAAAAGGAGGTTTTTAATTAATGCAATTAATATCTCTTTGAGTAAAACAAGCACTCATTTACAACTTTCATCATACATCTTACCAATTTGACCTGTTCTTTCATTGCCAAAATTTCTTTACGATGAGCGAAGAATAGTTGGTAATTAACATGCTGATTGAGTTGAGTGTGGCTTAAATTTGGTTCACCATTAAAATCAAGGGTTTAGGCAGATTGCCTGAGCCCTTTTGTTTTGGATAATGAACAGAAGACGATGTTTTTCTTAAAGTCTTTTTCATTGCGGCAATAATTGTTTTTAACTTGACTTTAACGTCTCCTCTTTTATACTTCTTTTGTCGGCAGAGATGCCGTCAGGGCTGTCGAAGGCTCTCAACAATAATTTATCCTTGTTAAGTCAGGGAGCTCTTAGCTATATATTGAAGGCTAAGAGAGTCATATTGTTGTGATTTTCGACCTCCCTGGCGCTTTTTACGAGCGCCTTTTGTTTTAACTTAAACAAGGAGTAAAAAATCATGGAACAAACAACTGATTTGGAAGATTTATACAGCGGCAGCGGCGTGGCGCTCTGTCACCGTTTTCGCAGAGATCTGGGCTTATTACTGATAGAAGAACGTGAAAAGCGCAATCTGACCCGCGAGGAACTCAGCAATAGACTGACGATAAAAAACGAAATTGTCAATAATTTGGAAACGGGCAACAATAAAACCAACTGGGCGGCGCTCTGCCGTGTGTTGGACTATTATGACAAATGGCTGACAGTGCAACTGGTTGATTTGGATTATCCGAAACATTGGTTATAGACATACAAAAACACCCCTGACCGCAAATCAGGGGTGTTTCGTTTTGCTTTAATCCGAAAAACTAAGCGGATTTGCCGAGCTGAGCGGCAACTTCTGCGGCAAAGTCTTCTTCTTTTTTCTGCAAGCCTTCACCGAGCTTGAAACATACAAAACCTGCAAGCTTAACGTTTGCATTGTTTTCTTTTGCAAACTCTTCAACAACGGCTTTAACTTTCTTATCCGGATCCATGATGTAAGCCTGTTCTTCCAGAACAACTTCTTCATAGTATTTGCGGATACGACCTTCAACCATTTTCTCAACAATGTTGGCCGGTTTGCCGGAAGCCAAAGCCTGCTCGGAGAAAATTGCTTTCTCGCGGGCAACAGCTTCTGCCGGAACTTCGGCGATTGTCATGGAAATCGGGTTGGTAGCGGCAATATGCATCGCGATATGTTTGCCGAGTTCCTGCATTTTAGCCTTGTCGGCATTGCCTTCCAAAGCAACCAAAACGCCGATTTTACCCAAATTCGGGCGGACGGCATTGTGAATGTAAGAACATACAATACCGTTTTCAGCGCTCAGGTAAGCGGCACGGCGCAGGTTCATGTTCTCGCCGATTTTGGCAATCATATCGGTTAAGATTGTGCCCATGTCTTTGCCGGTTACCGGGCAGACAAAAGCTTTCAAACCTTCAACATCGCCTTTGACAGCCAGAGCGGCTTTGGCGGCGTTTTCAACATAATCCTGAAAAATATCATTTTTGGCAACGAAGTCTGTCTCGGAGTTAACTTCAACAACAGCACCGGCATTGCCTTCAACAAATACCGATACCAAACCTTCCGCGGCGATACGGCTTGCCTTTTTGGCAGCGGAAGCCAAACCTTTTTTGCGAAGCCAGTCAACCGCTTCTTCCATGTTGCCGTTGGTTTCAACCAAGGCTTTTTTGCAATCCAGCATTCCGGCGCCGGAGGTCTCTCTTAAACTTTTTACCATTGCTGCGGTAATTTCAGCCATTCTTATTCCCCTTGTCTTGTGATTTATGATACGATAACCGGGCGGCAGCCGAAACCGCCGCCCTTATATATGACGTTTAATAAATTAAGCGTTTTCTACATTTTCGGCAAATGCTTCGCCGGCTTCGGCAACAGCAGCTGCTTCATCAACTTTGACGCCGTGAGCGGCAACTTCTGCCTGCATGCCGTCCAAAACGGCCGAAGACACCAATTCGCAATAGAGCTGAATGGCGCGGATAGCGTCATCATTGCCCGGAACCGGATAGTCAACATCGTTCGGATTAGCGTTTGTATCGGTAATGCCGATAACCGGAATACCGAGCTTTTTAGCTTCTTTGATAGCCAAAGATTCTTTCGGCGTATCAATAACAAACAGCAAATCCGGCTGACCGCCCATGTTTTTAATGCCATCCAAAGACATAGCCAACTTGCCCTGTTCTTTTTTGATGTTCTGCATTTCTTTTTTGGTGTATCCGTCATAGGCGTTCTTTTCTTCCATTTCGTTTAATTTAACGAGACGGTTGATAGACTTGTTAACGGTTTTCCAGTTGGTGAGCATGCCGCCCAGCCAGCGGTAGTTAACATAGTACTGTCCGCATCTTTCAGCGCTTTCCTTAACAATATCCTGAGCCTGACGCTTGGTTGCCACGAAAAGAACCTTGCCGCCTTTGGCAGCAACATCGCGGGCAACGGACAAAGCGGTGTAAAGCATCGGGTATGTCTTCTGCAAGTCAATGATGTGAACGTTGTCTTTTTTACCGTAAATATACGGAGCCATCTGCGGATTCCAACGGCGGGCGTGGTGTCCGAAGTGTACGCCGGCTTCAACGAGCTGACGCAGTGTAAAAGTAGGAAGTGTCATATTTTATTTTTCCTTATTTTCCAGTTAAACCTCCGCAGGCCTTAACAACTTAAATCTCTTTAAGCACCGGAGCGTGAAGCCTCAAACTCTGAGACCGACGCTTAGCCTGCGTGTGAATTATGAATCGGCACAATTGCCGAATTCGCGAGTCTTATATGCTTAAAATATTTATTTTGCAAGAGTTTTTTGAAATTCTTAAAAAGTTTTTTAATCTTTATGTCGTATTTTTTTGACATACGGATAAAAATAGTATAAAATTAAATAATATTTACTGAGCCGGGAGAAAAATTATGAGTGACGATTTTGAAATTTCAGATGAAGAATGGAAAAAAATTTTACGCGGTGCAGCCAGAGATATGGAGATCAATGAATTTGTGTATGCCCCGACTTTGGAAGAAACCAAAGAAAAATTGCAATCCGGAAAAGTAAGCGTTAATGCCCGTGAGAGTGACGGGAAAACCGCTTTAATGTGTGCGCAAACACCCGAACAAACCGAGTTTTTACTTTCATCCGGCGCTAAAACGACATTGGTTGATGCATACGGAAGAAATGCCTTATTTCATGTCAAATCTCCCGAGCAGGCAGAAATGCTGATAAATGCCGGACCGGATGCTCTGCTTTACCAAAAAGACAAAAACGGCCAAACCGCCGCCGAGGCAATTAAAGATTGGTCAGAAAGAGGAATTATAGATAAAACTACGGCAAAAGCAATAACCGATGTCATCAAAAATGCCACGGAAAAAGCTGAAAAACGCAAAGAACTTGAAAAAAGGAAGTCTAACCTGCGCAAATCTTTTACTTTGCGTCAGGAACTTAAAAAACGTCATTCTGAGGAACGCGTTTCCGGCGCGGTAATTGCTGATGAAATCGCCGGACGCAAAATTTCAGGCGAAGAAACAAGAACCATTACGCCCGAGGTCGGTGCGGAACTTGCAATGTCAATCGCAAAAGATAGGCATAAGCGATAAAACGAATTTGCAGGGCGGGATAGAATCCCGCCTTTTAATTTTATACATTTCCGCCTCCATTCGGTGCATTTTTCCTGTTAATATTTGGAAATTTTTCTGGTGCCAACGGTTTTATTTTTATATATTTTGGCAGAATAAATATAAATAACCAGAGGAAAAAATGAGCGATTTGTTTGAAAATGCCGCGACCACGGCCAAAGAAGAATATTCCGCGCGGGATATTGAAGTATTGGAGGGGTTAGACCCTGTGCGCCACCGTCCGGGTATGTATATCGGCGGCACGGACGAACAGGCGCTGCACCATTTGGTGGCGGAGATTTTGGACAACTCCATGGATGAAGCTGTTGCGGGTTATGCGAGCCGGATTGAAATTGCCGTCAATGCCGACTTATCGGTGACGATTACCGATAACGGACGCGGCATTCCGGTTGACGACCACCCGAAGTATCCGGGGAAATCGGCGCTTGAAGTGATTTTGACAACACTGCACTCGGGCGGCAAATTCGGCGGCGGGGCTTATAAAGTCTCCGGCGGTCTGCACGGTGTCGGCTCGTCGGTCGTGAATGCCCTTTCAAAGAAGCTCATTGTTGAAGTTGCGCGGGACAAAAAGCTCTATCGGCAGGAATATTCCTGCGGCAAACCGCTGACGAAGCTGGAACTTATCGGCAACGCGCCGAACCGCCGCGGGACAAGCATTACCTTTTTGCCGGATGAAGAAATTTTCGGCTCTGAAAATAAATTTGTTCCCGCCAAGATTTACCGCATGGCGAGGTCTAAGGCGTTCCTCTTCAAAGGGATTAAAATTTTCTGGAAATGCGCGCCCGAACTCATTAAAGAAGGCGACAATATTCCTTTGGAAACCGAATTCAACTTCCCGAACGGTCTGCTGGACTTTTTGAATTACCAAATCGGCACCAGGCTGACGATTAACCGCACGCCGTTTTCGGGCGAAGCGGAGCTTGCTGGCGACGAAGGCAAAGTGGAATGGGCAATCACTTGGCCGGATGACGAGAAAGGTTTCTGCAATTCATATTGCAACACGGTCATCACCCCGCAGGGCGGCACGCACGAACAAGGTTTCCGCCAAGCGCTGCTCAAAGGTTTAAAAGAATATGCCGACATGGCAAACATCAAGAAAGCCGCGGGTATTACGGCGGAAGACTTTTTGAGCGACGCCGCGATTATGCTTTCCGTCTTTATCCGCGACCCGCAGTTTCAGGGACAGACAAAAGACAAGCTGACCTCCACGAAGGCGGTTAACCTTGTGGAAAAAGCTGTAAAAGACTCGTTTGACCACTGGCTGTCTTCGGATAAAGAAAACGCCGCGGCGCTCATTGACTATGTGGTCTCGCGCGCTGAACTGAGAAAAAAACGCAAAGAAGAAAAAGTGCAGAACCGCAAGTCGCCGACCAAGAAACTGCGTCTGCCGGGGAAATTGGCGGATTGTTCCAAAGCGGCGGCTGAAGATACGGAAATCTTTATCGTTGAGGGCGATTCCGCGGGCGGTTCCGCCAAACAGGGACGCGACCGTATGACACAGGCTATCCTGCCGTTGCGCGGCAAAATCCTGAATGTCGCCAGTGCCAGCATTGACAAGATTACGCAAAATCAGGAAATCAAAGATATGATTGAGGCTTTGGGTTGCGGCACCAAAGACAATTACAAAGAAGAAAACCTGCGCTATGAAAAAATCATTATCATGACCGATGCGGACGTGGACGGCGCGCACATTACATCGCTGTTGATGACGTTCTTCTATCAATATATGCCGAAGCTGATTGAAAACGGGCATTTGTTTATCGCGACGCCGCCGTTGTATAAAATCGTTTTCGGCGGCAAGAACTATTATGCGCTGGACGATGAGGAAAAAGACAAAATCCTGCGCAAGGCCAAAGCAAACCAGCGCCCCGATATCAGCCGCTTTAAAGGTTTGGGCGAGATGAGCGCGGTGCAGCTGAAAGAAACGACAATGGACAAGAACAACCGCGTGCTGTTGCGCGTAACAATCCCGACCGCCAACACTGAGGAAAGCCGCGACGAAGCGTTTGAAACCCGCCGGCAGGTTGAGCGCCTCATGGGCAAAGACCCCGAACAGCGCTTTAAGTTCATTATTGAACGCGCCAAGTTCGCCGAAGACTTGGATATCTAAATCAGAGTTATAAAGCACACCCCTGACCGCGTGGCCGGGGGTGTTTTTGTTATTTAATCTAAATCTTTGAACGGACTGTCAATCAGAGAAACCTGAAATCGTTTGCCGTAATATTTCAGCAGTATTCCGATATATACCCAATTTGTTTTTTTGCGTCCGAGTTCCAGTGATTCAATATGTTGCGGGAGGATTTTGACGGCGGCGCTCAATTCTTCCAATTTGAGCTTGCGGACAATACGCTCTTGCAGCAACGCTTCCGCGATTTGCGTTTTAAGTCGTTTGCGCATTTTCTCCGCGCGGTGATTGTGATTGGTTAGTTCTTCTGATGTAAATGTAAAAGTCATGATATAAACTCCTTGTTTAAGTTAAAACAAAAGGCGCTTAAAAGCGCCAGGGAGTTCACAAATCACTAGAATATGACTCTTATAGCCTTCAATATATAGCCATAAGCTCCCTGACTTTAATCAAGGAAAATAAATTCTAGAGAGCTTGTGACAGCCCTGACAGCATCTCTGCCGACAAAAGGAGTATAGAAGAGGAGATGTTAAAGTCAAGTTAAAAAAGTCACTGTATATCGCCGTCAACGGGCAATTTTGCAACTTACGAATTAAAATCTAAATTCCAATCGGTATAACGGGCTTTGTCCTCAATCCAGTTATCGCGAACCTTAACGAACAGAAACAAATGAATACGGTCTTCCAGCAAATCTTCCAGCTCACGACGTGCGGACTGGCCGATTTTCTTAATCATGCTGCCGCCACGTCCCAAAACGATTTGCTTTTGGCTGTCGCGCTCTACATAAATTGTCATTTCGGCACGTACGGAACCGTCTTCGCGGCGTTCCCAAAGCTCGGGCTCCACGGTCAGAGCATAGGGGAGTTCTTGGCGCAGATATAAAAACAGTTTTTCACGGACAATTTCGGCGGCGAGCAGTTTCAACGGCATGTCAGACATCTGCTCTTCGGGATAAAGCCAAGGGCTGACGGGAAGGTGTGCGGCAAGATAGTCATAAAACTCATCGGTGCCTTTGCCGTTTAACGCCGATATCATAAATGTTTCATCAAAAGGAAAAGCGTCATTCAGTTCTTTGGCAAGCACAAGCAAAGTTTCGCCGTTGACAAGGTCGGTTTTGTTGAGAACAAGGACAGCTTTGGCTGCGGTTTCTTTGAGTTTGGCGATAATGGCTTGCGTTTCGTCGTCAAAACCACGTTTGGCGTCCACAACCAGAGCGATGATGTCCGCCTCGCCGACTCCGCCCCAGGCCGAAGCAACCATGGCTCTGTCCAGCCGGCGTTTGGGTTTGAACACGCCGGGGGTATCCAAAAAGATAATCTGTGCGTTTTGCCAAATGCCGATACCTTTAACCGTGGTGCGGGTGGTTTGGGCTTTGGGCGAAACAATACTGACTTTGGAACCGGCGAAGTTGTTGGTTAAAGTGGATTTTCCGGCATTCGGGGCGCCCAGAAGCGCAACAAATCCGCAGCGGGTTTCTGTTGCCTCAGACATGTTCCACCCCCATATCGCGAAGCATTTGCGCCGCGGCTTCCTGTTCGGCCTGTTTTTTGCTTTTGCCGCGGCCTTGGGCGTGCAGTTCGGGGGTTAAGGTGACGCGGATAAGAAATTCCGGCGCATGCTGAGGGCCGATTTTATCCAACATTTTATAGACAGGCGCAGGCAGATTTTTTTCAGCAGCGTATTCTTGCAGAAAGGTTTTGTTGTCTTTATGCGCCGATGACCTGCCGTCAACATAAGGCGCCCAGTTGCGGCGGACAAAGTCGGAAGCGGTTTCCATGCTGCCGCTGTCCAGATAAATCGCCGCAATCAGTGCTTCGCCGACATCGCAAAGAATACCTTCCTGCGTTTTTAATTCGTCATTGGCGGTAACAATATAAGGCGAAATGCCCAAAGTGCGCATGACGACGGCAACACTGTGTTTGCAGACCAGTTGCACAAAACGCTGTGCCAGTTTGCCTTCTTCTTCGTCTTTGAAGGTATGAAACAGCATATCGGCTATGGTGACGCCCAAGATGCGGTCGCCTAAAAATTCCAGCCGCTCATAGTTGAAATGAATATCCGGCGTGAAGCTGGTATGGGTCAGCGCCTGCTGCAATAGGTTTTTGTTTTTGAATGTGTAACCGAGTTTTTGTTCTAAGTTCTGCATATAAGCCTTCTTTGTCAAGTTTTTATAAAATTTCTCCAAAGATAATCTTAAACAACAGAAAAAGCAAGCTTTATTATCGGCTTTGCGTGCCTGCGGAAATCAGGGTCTGCGAGAAGGCAGCGGAGCGGCATTGCTCATCATGTGCTTTAAAAACGGCATAAACGGCGCGCAGGGTGCGATAATATTCAATACTGTCTTCCGGCGTTTGGTTAAATATACCGTGGTTGGCACCTTTGTTGCCGCCGAGGGCAAAGTATAATTCTGGGTTGTAATGGCGGCAGAAAGCCCATGCGGAAGCGTCAGGAGTCTCCGTAACGTTGTAACCGATGTAAGCGAGCATTTGCCTGCTGCTTAGTGTAGCGGGGCGTGCGGATATTTCCGCGTCCGGCCATAAACCGATACCGTTTTGCGCGAGCTTTTGCCACGGCAGGCAGGAGCCGGGGTCTATTTTGCGGGACGGCGCCATATCGGAATGCCCGATGATGTGAGTCGGGGCAAAATCATATTTGTCTATGAGATGCAGGCAGAGTTCGGTCAAAGCTGATATTTGCTTATCCGTGTAAGGTTCTTCGCCGAAAAGGTCGTTGCATAGTTCAATGCCGATGGAATTGCTGTTAATATCATGCGTTTCGCCGCGCCAGGAACCGGCGCCGGCGTGCCAGGCACGGAATTTTTCGGGGACGAGGCGGACGATGTCGCCGTCTGTACCGATGACATAATGCGCCGAAAGCTCGCGGTCAGCCAAAACGGAAACCAAGTCGCTTACGGTTTCCTGCGCCGCAGCGTGAATAACCAGCGTGTCAATGTAGTTCTTGCGGCGTTCGTTGTAATAGGGCAGAATCAGTTCTCTCACTTATTTGTATCCTTAAAAGAAGTGCCGACGGCAAACGGCGGCAGATTGTATATATCGGCAATGGTTGCGGCAATGTCGGCGTAGGTTTGACGGCGTCCGAGGTTTTCGGGTTTGACGTTTTTGCCGAACATGATGACCGGAACGCATTCGCGGGTATGGTCGGTGCCTTTATAAGTCGGGTCGCAGCCGTGGTCGGCGGTAATGAAAACGATATCGTCATCGTTTAAGAGTTCGGCAATTTCGGGCAGGCGGCTGTCAAAATATTCCAGCCCTTCGGCATAGCCTTTGACATTGCGGCGGTGTCCCCATTCCATGTCAAAATCAACAAAGTTGGTGAAGACAATGCCGTCTTTGTTTAAGTTTTTGATTTCGTTTAAGGTAACGTCCCAAAGTTCTTTCAAGCCGGAAGCTTTGACTTTTGTGGTAATGCCGGAGCCGGCGTAGATGTCACTGATTTTGCCGATAGCGATGACTTCAAATCCTGCGTTTTTGGCTTTGTCCAAAACGGTCGGGGCAAACAGGGAGACGGCGTAGTCATGGCGGTTTTTGGTACGGGTAAATGCACCGGCTTTTTCGCCTGTGAACGGGCGGGCGATAACGCGCCCGATATTGTAAGGTTTGACCTCTTCAAACGCAATTTCGCAAAGCTTATAAAGCTTTTCCAATCCGAAATGTTCTTCATGCGCGGCAATTTGCAGGTTGCTGTCCGCTGATGTATAGAAAATAGGTTTACCTGTTGCGATGTGTTCTTCGCCAAGTTCCTGAATAATCACGGTGCCGGAAGCCGCTTTATTGCCCAAGATACCAGAAAGTTCAGCACGGCGGCAAATACGTTCCACCATGTCTGCCGGAAAGCTCGGGTATTCAAGCGGAAAGTGTCCGAAGTCTCGCATGACGGGAACGCCCGCCATTTCCCAATGGCCGGAAATAGTGTCTTTGCCGGCGCTTATTTCTTCCATACAGCCATATTTGGATGGGAGGTCAAGCATTGCTTTGCTTTCTTTAAGCGGCGCTTTTGCTCCGCTGGCAATTTCACAGGCGGCGCTTAATCCCAAAGCATGCAGATTGGGCAGGCAGAGGTTCGGATAGTTCTGAGCAATATGCAAAAAAGTATTGGCGCCTGTATCGTCAAATTTTGTTGCATCTTTGGCGCCGCCGACACCGAACGAGTCCATCATCAAAATGATTGTTTTTGCCATGTTTCCCTCCGTTAATAATCTGCGGGCATTATAGGTTTATCGCGGCAAAATGCAAGCGAAATCTGCGGTCGGGCGAATTTTGTTGCAATATGGCGGAAAATGTGGTACAATAAGGATGTTATATAAGTGTTAAGTTAATTAGTTTTCGTATTATTAAGGTTGTCATTGGTTTGTTTGTGGCTGGACAGAACATGATAATTTTTGATAAACAAAAGACGAAAGACTTTCTCTATATATAACAAAAAAACATGTTTAACCAATTAAAAAAGTAGCATTATGAGCACTTTTTCTTTTAAAAATGCCCTCGCGCAAATTCGCGCCTGCGTTGCCAACACCGCAAACACCGTCCGCAACGCATTCCGCAGCAATGCAATCACCGCCAAAATCCGCCGTGCCGTCCGCAGGATGAACGACATCGCCAATCTCGTCGTCATCTATGCCGCCATACTGGCAGCGATAGCTTCTCTGCTCGCCGGCATCATCCTCGGAATCTACCTCGTGACGCCGGAACACCTGCTTCTGCTTCCGTCCTCGGTGGATACCGCAGCGCTGACCAGCTTCATTGGAAGCTATTCGTGGCAGATGCAAGCTCTGGCTGCTATCCTTCTGGTAAGCTTCGGCTATTATGTCGGATACCCGCTGGCGCCCATGGTGCTCGCCATTCAAAATTGTCTTATGTCAAAAGACAAGGCCGGCGTGCGCAGTGTGGCAGAGGTAGCAGTCAATCTGCTTTACGACATGCTGTGGAAAGCCGCCCGGCTGGTTCTGGCAGTTACGCTTGTGGTTGGTATTTTATATCTTATAAAATAAGGTGCCGATGACACAAAAAATCTCCCCATATCATCTGATATCGGGGAGTTTTTTGTTTTTGTACGCCGTTTGTTTATATTTTCCGGCAGTCAGCCAAAAGGTTATTCAGAGCCTGTTCAAAGCCTGATACGGGCAGAGAAGCGGGCAGAGACTGATAATTCGGATGGCGGTATTTGACTTCTATTTCGCCTTTTTCCAAGTTTTTCGGCGAGACAATCAAACGTATCGGCGCGCCCAAAAGGTCTGCGTCGGCAAATTTTTCACCGGCGCGGATGTCGCGGTTGTCCAAAATCACCTCAACATTCTGCGCGGTCAGATAATCATGAATCTGTTGTCCTAATTTGTCGCTTTCACCGCTCTTGTCTGCCATGGTAACGATGTGAACTTTGTAAGGCGCGATTTCCATATTCCAAATCGGGCCGTTGTCGTCGGCGCTTTCTTCAATGACCGAAGCCATCGCGCGGCCGACGCCGATGCCGTAGCAGCCCATTATCGGGTTTTTCTTGCTGCCGTCCTGCGCGGTATATTCCAAATGCATGGATTTGGAATATTTGTCGCCGAGTTGGAAGATGTTGCCGATTTCAATACCGCGGTGGTCTTCAAGCGGTTTGCCGCAGACGGGGCAGATTTTGCTTTCGCCCATGGTTTCCTTATTGGCGCGGAAGCCGCAGGGGCAAACATATACCGTGTCTTCCCCGATCGGGTGCAGGAGCATAAATTCATGCGAGATACTGCCGCCCATATCGCCGTTGTCAGATTTAACGTCTACAACATTTTTCATGCCTATGCGTTTGAAAATGCGGTAATATGCCTGTAAGCACTGATTATAATACTGTTCCAAATCTTCCTGCGTGGTATGGAAAGAATAGGCGTCTTTCATGCGGAATTCGCGCGTGCGCACAAGACCTGCGCGGGAACGCAGCTCGTCGCGGAACTTGGTTTGAATCTGATAAACCATGAACGGCATCTGTTTATAACTGTCCAAAACGCTTTTGACAAAGTCAACAACAACTTCTTCATGCGTCGGGTTCAAAACATATTCGGCGCCGCTTCTGCCTTTGAATTTGGCCAGAACGTCCACTTTGTCATAACGCCCGCTTTCTTTCCAGATATCGGCACCCGAGACGACCGGCATCAGGATTTCCTGCCCGCCGATAGCATCCATTTCTTCACGGATGACGCGCTCAATGTTGCGGCAGACTTTGTAGCCTAACGGAGAGAGTGTGTAACCGCCCTGAAACGTCTGGTGGATATAGCCGCCTTTGACGCAGAGCTTATGCCCTTTGGTGGTGGCGTCGGCGACCGTGCCGAATTTTCTTTTAACGCATAAATTAGAAATAAGCATTATGTTCTCCATAGATAAAAACGATTTTGCCGCTTAAAATACATCATTTAATTTTAAAACACAAGGCTAAAATGATTATTAACCGCGACAAGCTGGGGAAAAAGCAAAATAACGTTTGCAGGGCGGAAAAGTTTTGCTATATTCGGGCATTATGAATAAGAATTTTGAATAGAGGCAAAAGTGATTTTAGGGTTAGCAACAGCAGCGCTGGCTGCAGGGTTGGATCAGCTTTCCAAAGCGCTGGCATTCGGCTATCTGGCTCAGACCGCTCCGGCAGTGGAAGTGGCGCCGTTTTTTAACTTGGTAACGGCGTGGAACACCGGGGTCAGCTTTTCCATGTTTAACGATATGGGGACGGCCGGGGTGTATATTTTGTCTGCTTTTTCGCTTGTGGTCGCGGCATTTTTGATTTTCTGGCTGAAAAAGGAGACCTCCCGCTATATGCAGATTGCCTTGGGTTTGGTCATCGGCGGGGCGCTCGGCAATGTGATCGACAGAATCCGCTTCGGTGCGGTATTTGATTTTTTGGACGTGCACGTGTCCGGTCATCATTGGCCGGCGTTTAACTTGGCGGACAGCTTTATTTGTATCGGCGCGGCATTGATTATCTGCGACGGTTTATTCGGCAGTCCGTGTCAAAACAAAGTGTTATCAGACAAAGGATTGAGAAAATGAAAAAGATTTATATATTGATGGCTGCGGTTCTGTTTTTAGGCGCCTGCGGGTTGACGAAGGAAGATCTCGGTATGGCGCGGTCGGTACCGGACGAGAGCAAGGTGAGCAAGAGGTCGGCGTTGGTTGTTCCTCCTGATTATAATATTCGTCCGTAGCCTTTGGGGGATGCGCAAAAGCACAATCATTGAGGCAAATTCCCTCCTTTATGTACGCCCTTTGTACACCGCAGTCGGGAATTTGCACTCAAGCATTGCACTTTATCGCCCCCGCGGAAACGTTGGGCTTTGCCCAACTTTTTATTTATTGGAAGAAGAATAAAATGAAGCGATTTTTTCTGATATTTGCATTATGCATGTTTGGCGCGGCAGCGGCGGAAGCCAAACTGATGACCCTGTCGCATTTTAAGCTGGATAACGGGCTGGAAACGGTCGTAATTGAAAACCATAAAGCGCCGGTGGTGTTGCAGATGCTTTATTATAAGACGGGTTCTGTAAATGACCCGAAAGGCAAAGGCGGCATTGCACATCTGCTCGAGCATATGATGTTTCGCGGGACAAAAAAGGTGCCGGACAAAATGTTTAACCGTTTGACGGATGAGCATGGCGCGGAAAATAACGCTTATACGACCTATCAGGAAACCGGATATTATGAATTTTCGGATATTGCCAAGCTGGAGCTGATGATGGCGCTGGAAGCCGACCGCATGCGCGGGCTTGATATAAATGATGAAGCATTTGCCACAGAACGCGATATTGTGTTGCAAGAGCGCATGCAACGTTATGAGAACAGCCCGGTGCCTTTGTTTTATGAAACTGCCGATAAAATTTTGTGGCAGGGACATCCGCTTGCTAATCCGGTCAGCGGAAGTCCGGCGGAGATTATGGGGCTGACATCTGCGGATGCAAAGGCGTTTTATGACCGCTGGTACAGGCCTGACAATGCACTGCTGGTTATAAGCGGCGACATTACCGCCAAAGAAGCCGAAGTTTTGGTCAGAAAATATTACGGCAGGCTGAAAGCCGGCGGGGCAGAACATAGCGAACCGCCCGCGGCGGGGCGTCCAGCTCAGTCAACATTTACAATGAAACTCAAAGGCGTGGAACAACCGCGGTTTGTTTCAGCTTTCAGAATGGAAAGAGGGACATTTGACAAACGGGAGATTTTAGCGTTGGAACTGCTTGCGGACTATCTGGCCGGCGATGACACGGCGTATTTGTATGATGAGCTCGTCTACGGCAGCAAGGCATTACTCAGTCTTGGCGCGGATGTCTCATATGATGAAAAGCTGGGCGGAGCGCTGACATTTTATGCCGTACCGGCGGCGGAAAGCATACGGGCGGAAGAAATCGCGGAACTTGTACGGAATACGGCGAACGAAGGCGTCGGGCAGCTGACGGAGGAAAAACTTGAAAAAGTGAAAAACAGGATGCTAAGCAGCGCGGTTTATATGCAGGAAAATCCCGAGAGTGCGGCACGTTTTGCAGGCGGCATGCTGCTGGCCGGCTATACGCCCGAAGAAATTATGACCTATGACGACATGATTAAAAGTATCAGCGTTGGCGAGGCACGGGCGGCATGGGACAAAGCACGGGCGGCGGAAACGGTGTTGGACGCTTATCTGACGGGAGACAGCAAATGAAGAAGTTATGGTTTTGCGCGGCAGTAGTGGCATTGGCTGCCGTTATCGGCGTTTTGGGGATTGAACGCAGTTTTGACGCAGAGCGGATATTGGTGCATTCTAAGCTGAGCGGGCGCACTTTTAAAGGCAGCGTGGCAGAGGTTTCGGCATTGGACGGGCAAGTGCGGGCATATCTTTTAGAAGAGCATAGTGTGCCGCTCGCGGTTATTGCTTTCGGTTTTGACAAAGCAGGCAAAGCTTATGAACCCAAAGAGGGTGTGGCGCTTTTGGCTGAAAGCGTGCTTTTGGATGGTGCCGGAAAATATTCCAGACGGGAACTGCGTGAATTTATGAAAGAGCGCGGCATCAGGCTCAGCGTTTCTGCCGGTCAGGACAGGTTGGCATTTGTGCTCAGTTTTGTGAAAGAATTTGAAAGAGATGCGCTTGATATTTTGAAAGCGGTATTGGAAGAACCGCGTTTGGCTGATGAAGATTTGGATTTGGCGCGTCGACAGCTGGCAGCGGCAAGAAAAAGCCAAACGGAAAATCCTCAATACCATTTGAAAAAATTGGTCAAAGAAAAGTTTTACGGCGGACATCCTTATGGGCGTGAGGATATTCCAGCAGCGGCGGTTTTGGAAAAGATAACCTCAGGGGATATTCGCACTTATTTGGCGGATTATATGGCAAAGGATACGTTAAGCGTCGGCATTGCCGGCGATATGGATAAAGCTGAGGCGGAAGCTTTTTTGACACAGGCATTTGCGGGGTTAAAAGAAAAAAGCGCTGTTAAACCGCTGCCTGTTGCAAACTTAGATTTCGCATTAAACGAGACTGCGGAAGCACCACATGCGGCACAGAGTTTTGTTTTGTTGGCAGGACAGGGGGTAAAACGTCTGGATAAAGACTTTTATCCGCTGTATATTGCAGACTATATTTTCGGCGGAGCCGGACTTGCTTCGGTCCTGAATAAGGAAGTGCGTGAGAAAAACGGATTAACATACGGAATATACAGCTCTTTTTCAAACGCTGACGGGGCGGATTTGTGGCAGATATATTTTTCGGCAACGCCGGAAAATGCTGCAAAAGCGTTGCAAACGGCGCAGGAAATTTATCGGCAATTTTATGAAAAAGGGATAACCGAAGCGCAGCTGGAACAGGCAAAAAAAAGTCTTATGAATTCGTTTAATCTGAGGTTTGCCGGTCTTGCCGATATTGCGCAGATGTTGGAACAAATGCAGGCACAAAAGCTTGGAATTGACTTTTTGCAAAAAAGGCAGGGACTAATGGAAGCTGTAACGCTTGAACAGGTTAATGATGCAATTAAGCGGCGCATGCCGCGAAGCCTTGATGCGTCAGGCGGAATAAGTATTTTTGAAATCAGTGGCGGAAAAATGTGAAAAAAATATTTTCTTCTAACCAAAAATTAACCAAACAGGATGTTTACTTTCAGCATATGAGCAATACAAGAGGATTTTGAGCGGCATGAATACCCTGAATGATATTATGGATAAGTTTAAAAAGTCGGGCTATATGCTGGTTTTGGGGATTCTTTCTTTTTATTTTGCGATTAATGCGATTAAGGGCGACAGAGGATTTTTCAAATATCTCTATCTGAAAAATAAAGTGGAAAGCGCTTTGGCCGAAAGGGAACGTTATGCCTTGATAAAAAAAGATTTGGAACACAAGGTCGCCATGCTTTCGGAAAATTCGCTGGATTTGGACTATCTGGAAGAGCGTGCCAAAATTGTTTTGAATATGGCCGGCGAAGGCGAATATGTCATTTTGGATAAAGATATTGATAAGCGCTAAAAAGGGTTTGCCATTTAAAATATGTTTGTTATAAATAAACGGAAGGTTCGGGAGGCTTTTTTCATCGGAAACGGCTGCCCGACTGCTTTGTTTATAACAAAACGGGATATTTAATTGAAATATAAGAGGCGTCCACAGCGGCTGCGGCCGGTTAAATATCAGGCTTCGGAAGACAGAATGCTGTTTTCGGAGAAGGAATTTATTATCCGTTCGAACGGTAAAATGAAGATTTTCAGGATTTCCTCGCGCCTTCAATGGTTCGTTTTTATGGCACTGTTGACGGTCGGGGTATGGATGGCATATTCTTACAGAATGTACAGCGTATCGGATCGGATTATCTCATATCAGGAGCAGAAGCTCGACGAAACGCGCAGCGCCTATGTTGACCTGATGAGCGACTTTGTGACCGTACACAGGAACATTACCGATATGGTGGAGGTTTTGGGCAAGCCGGAAGAAAAGCAGGACGGCGGCATTGACGAATATCTTAAAAAGGCGGAAGTGATTGAGGAAAGAATCCGTAAAATAACGGCAAACGAAGATTGGATAAGCGAAAAAGACCTGAACCGCAAAAATGCGGTAAAAGAAGCGCTTATCAGCCGCGATGTGGCCATTGAAGAAAAGAACCTCATGGAAGAAAAGGTCAAACATCTGGAAAATACGGTAAGGTCGCTGCAGGCTTTTGAGCTGGATATTTTGAAAAAGGTGGAGAGTGTATCCAACAAAGAAGTGGACAAGATTAAAACATCTATCTCTGCGGTGAACGGCGAATTGAAAAAACGCGGTAAGTATTTTAACCCGTTGGCAAATTCCAAAAAAGACAGTAAAGGCGGCGTTTTTATTCCGGACAATCTTGCCTCATCCGAAAATGAAGAGCTGGCAGAACAGGCCGTAAAGGCCTTTGAAGCCGTTGATACGATGAACTATTATGAAGAAGCGATGATGCGCCTTCCTCTGGGTAAACCGGTTTGGACATATTGGCTTTCATCGCCGTTCGGGAAACGCTCTGATCCTTTTAACGCCAAAAGCGCGCGGCACAAAGGCGTTGATTTGGCTTCCAATAAAGGCAACAAAATTAAAACCATGGCTTACGGCAAAGTAACGAAAGCGGGAACGGCAAACGGCTACGGCAAGGTCGTGGAGATTGATCACGGCAACGGGTTTAAGACTAAATATGCGCATATGAACGCAATTTATGTCAAACAGGGACAGACGGTGGCAAAAGGTGATGCTTTGGGCGAGGTCGGTTCCACGGGGCGCTCAACCGGGCCGCATCTGCACTATGAAGTGCTTTATGACGGCGTACATCTTGACCCGATGGTTTTTATTAAAGCAAACTGAATTGTAACGGAGGAATATGTTATGAGGAAATTAAGGCGGGTAATGTTTTTGAAATGGGGGAGGCTCATTAAGGGCGAGAAGAGCATTGTACCGTGCATTATCAGTGCCGGAACCAAAATTACCGGAAACGTTACGGACGGCGATATTATCCATATTGACGGAACAATCAACGGTGACATCATCTGCAAAGAACTGGTTATCGGCGCGTCGGGGACGGTCACGGGAAATGTGGAAGCCAAAAGCATAGAACTTTACGGTGAATTGAACGGCACGCTGAAAGCAGATAATTTATTTATTGCCGGTTCGGCAAAGTTTGTCGGCGATTCGGTTTATAAGACGATTGCAATTGAACCCGGCGCGGTTTTGGTCGGCAAGTGTTCGGTGAACGAAAACGAAGCGGCATAGCGCATATATGCGCAGGATAGGGCGCATTTGCTTAGCGGGCAGATTGGTTAAAATGGAGAAGTCTTTGCTTACGGAGGGCAGACAATGAAAAAATCAGCACTTGTTTTGAGCGGGGTTTTGGCGGTCGCGGTTGTGGGCGGCGCTTATTTTATGATGACGGACAAATCGCCGGACGTGTCGGCTTATTGGGACGGCCGGTCGGCATTAAATACGGCCGGTGCTGACGGCAGTCTGCCTCTGTTAAAAGCCGTGCGCGCAAAAGATGCGGCCGCAGCGGCATATCTGATGCAGGAAGGGGCTTCGCCTGATACCGCAGACAAAGACGGTAATTCGGCCTTGTCCGCAGCACTGGAAAACGGTGATGCGGTTTTGTTCGGACAGTTAGCCGTTGCAAGCAGGGAAGATTTTAAACAGCCGAAATATTTGGCAAAAGCGATTGCCGGCGGTAATGCGGAAGCGGTTAAGGCTGTGCTGGCAAAGGGCGGAGATGCCAACGCAATCTTGTCTTTTAACGGGCGCAAACGTCCCGATGACGTACCGGATTATAAAGACCCGCGGGTAACGACGCCGTTAAAACTTGCCGTGCAGGAAAACAAAGCAGAAGTTGCCGATGTTTTGCTGGCAAACGGGGCGGAAGGGGCAGCTTACTTTTTAAGCCAAGAAGTGCAGAAAGCCTCTCTGGCAATGGTGAAAGTTTTGGCAAAACATGCCGGTGATTTGCATAAGATTACGGTTAAAGGGTCGGATTTGCTTTCCTATGCGGCCGGAGAAGCCGCGCCCGAAACGCTTGAGTTTTTGCTTTCCGAAAACATCGGTGATGTAAACAAAGCGCTGATGCGGACATTGATGTATCGCAAAGCGGATAATCGGTTTGACGACGCCGTGAATATGTTTTTGCAGGCAGGAGCGGCGCCGGATGCGGATATCTTGGAGCTTGCGTTAAAGAAGAATAATCAGGAATTGTTTGCCAAAACGGCAGCGTGTCTTGCCAATCCGAATATTAAAACAGGTAAAGACGGTGAAAGCCTTTTGATGTCTTCCCTGCGCAAGGGGGATACGGCAACGGCAACCTATCTGGTTGAGCGCGGTGCGGATATCTGGGCGGAAGAGAAAAACGGCATAACGCCGCTGAGAACCGCCGTTAATCTGGCGGACGAGCGTGCGGAAATTTTACAGCTGTTTGAAGCCAAAATTAAAGATGTCAACGAAACCGGATATAACGGTGAAACGCTTTTAATGCTTTATGCCGCGGCGGGCAATGCGGAAGCTTTTGTCAAGACGGTCGAAAAAGGCGGCAATATCTGGCAGAAAGACAATAACGGCAAATCGGTTCTGATGTATGCGGCCGAGGGCGGCAACACGAAGATTTTGGATTATCTGATTTTTAAAGGCGACAATCCGAACAATGCGGACGATCAGGGCAAAACGGTTCTGATGTATGCGGCCGGCGCGGGAAAAACCAAGGCGGTTAAACACTTGGTTGATAAAGGGGCTGAAGTGCTGAAAGCCGATAATGAGGGACGGACGGCGCTGATGTATGCGGCCAAAGGCGGCTATGCCGGTATTGCCGATATGTTGATTAATATGGGCGAAAGCGCGGCCGCGCAGGATAACGGCGAACGTTCGGTTTTGATGTATGCGGTCGAAGGCGGCAATATGGACGTTGTGAACGCGCTTTTGATGAAAGGTGTTGACATAAATCATGTTGATAAAAATCGGGCGCCCGTACTTTCTTATGCGGTGCAGGGCGGTAATGCCGATATTGTGCGTGAACTTATCAAACAAGGTGCCAATATCCGTACCGCGGATGTAAACGGCTATTTGCCGGTGATGTATGCGTTAATGCAGGGAAATCAGGAATTATTCGGTCTGACCTCTGTTCTGGAAAATGCTTATAGTGATGTTGTGACGAAGGACAACGGCAAAAATCTGCTGCTGTATGCGGTCCAAGGAGGAAATCCTGAAATTATTAACAAATTGATTGAACGTCTGCGCGATGAAATTAACCGAAAAGATAATGACGGCGTAACGGCAATGATGCTGCTGGCCGGAGACGGGCGTCCGGAAACGGTACGCACGGCTCTGAGATATTACGGAGATGTGAACAACAGCGATAACACCGGCAAGTCGGTTTTGATGTATGCTGCCGAAAACAGTGTCGGCGTAACGTTAATCAGTATTTTGAAAGCCGTGCAGCCTGACAAAATTAATGCGCAGGACAATAAAGGAATGTCGGCGCTGATGTATGCGGTGGGGTATGAGAATAATCAGCCGGTGAAAATGCATATGCTGATGCGCCAAGGCGCGGATGCGGAAGCGGCAGACAAGGAAGGAAAAACCGTACTGATGTATGCTGTCGGCAATCCGTACAGCCGGGTTGATGCCAATGCCGTATCCGAGCTTATGGGTAAAATAAGAAAGGTAGATGTCGCTGATAATGCGGGGCGGACGGCTTTAATGTATGCGGCGGCAAACCCTCATGCGGACAGCGCTGTTTTGGAAACCCTGCTGCGTCAGGGGGCTGCGGTTAATGCTGCGGATAAGAACGGCAAGACGGTTTTGATGTATGCAGCGGAAAGCGGCGACATCAGCAAGGTGCGGACGCTGCTGGCAAAGGGTGCTGCAAAAGACGCCAAGACCGCGGACGGCAAAACGGCGGCTGACTTTATCAACAAAGAGATGTTATGCTTTAAAGCAGCTGCGGAAAAACTCCTTTAATGTTGGCGGAAGGAAGCCTGCCTGCGGTTCCGCTGTTTTATCAGGGCGATAGAGGCACTTTTTTACTTGATTTTAAGTTTCTTTATTATAAATTAAATATACTTTATATTTTTGCAACTTGGGTATAGAGTGAGTTTTTGCGAAGCTCAAATCCAAAGTAATGGTGATACAACATTATTTAAAGTTGCGTCTTATTATGTTTCAGATTTGTATCGCCCTGATTCTTGATTGGTCGGGGAGCTCCCGGTGTATGTTCAGGACTCTGTCTAAAGACCGGGAGAATCATTCCTTTGGATGTGATTCGCAACTCCCCGACCGCCTTTTATGAGGCGGCTTTTTTTTGCATCTAATAAAATTTTTGCTTGCAATGTTATATAAAAAGGTATAGCATATTAAAATTAGTTAGCATCATTAGGTGCGGGGTTTTGCGAGCCTTACTATCCAAAGTGGTGATTTTAATCACTATATTATTATTTTATAGTATGATTTTTTTCCTTGACTATGGTCAGGGTGCCCTTTTCATATATGTTTTATACGAATTGGGAAGTCATCTCTTTGGATATGATATCGCAATCACCCTGACCACCTTTTGAGGTGGTTTTTCTTTGAGGAGATCATACATGAAAATATTATCTTTATCAGCAATCGTATTAACCCTTTCAGCCTGCGGAACGTTAATGAACGGGAGCAGTCAGGACATTCATTTTGATTCAAACGTTAAAGGCGTGCAAATCGTGATAGACGGCATGAAAGTTTGCAAAACGCCGTGCGTGTATACCATGGAGCGGCGTGCGTCGCCGGTAACGGTTATGGCGCAGAAACCGGGGTATGAAGACCAGAGTGCGGTCTTAAAATCGGAATTGAGCAAAAAAAGCATATTCAACTTATTTTTTTGGCCGTCGTGGCTGACGGATTTGTTTACGGGCGGTATGTGGCAATATAGTCGAAGCGGCGTTTATATAGAAATGGCGGGCGGCGCACCGGCCACGCGTCAGTATTATGAACCGTATCAAAGCGTGCCGCGCTATCAGCAGCAACGCGGTTATCAATATCAACGCGGCTATTATGACCGCTATTCGGCAAACGGCGTGAATGATACGGCGGTAAGGCGTTTCAATCTGTACAACTACGGCGAGCTGAAAGCCGAAGCGATGAGCGGTAAAAGCGGCGAATATATCAAATCATTGGCGGCGTTAAGCGGCAAAGACGAAGCAGATTTAATCCAAACCATTAACAACTCGACCGGCGAAGTGAACCTCGCCCATACCTTAACCGGCATTGAATAAATGACTCTGTGGAAGAGGGCAGAGTAAAAATCAAAGGGCGGAGTTGAAAACTCCGCCTCATCAGTTATCTTATAATGACAATGATGATTTTAAGCATCAAAATCAGAATGCTTAAAACTTTGACTGTATCAAACATCCTTATCCTTTCAGTCGGGAAACCGACAGTTGGGGAAAGAAGCTGATCCATACACAAAAATTTAAAAGTCTTGACTTTTTAGTTTTTTTGTGTAATACTTCCAATACAAGGTTGGGAAGTTGGAATGTCAACTTCTTTCCGAGATTGGAAAAAAAAGCCAAAGGGTGGCTGCCCTAAGGCTTTTTTTGTTATATAGAACTTTGGTTTTATTGTCAAGAATTTTGTTCTGGTTTTGGTCTTTTGATAATTGGGGTGATCAGGATAATTTATTGTCCCCCTCACCCGTCCTCCCCCTCGGTGGGGGGAGGAGAGCAGAACGCCTTGCAATGACTCATAATGCGGAATTAAGGTATAAATAAAAAAGCCCCCGCAAAGGAGGGCGTCATCTTTTTCGTGTCCGTGCGGATTAGAAATCTGCCAGAACTTCGGAAGATTCTTTTGTGTTATGGATGTTGACCATAGCGATTGTGTTATAACCGTTATCAACATGCAGAACTTCGCCGGTGATGGCTTCGCCGAGCGGTGAGAGCAATGCCAATGCGGCGCGGCCGACCTGTTCCTGCGTAACGTTTGCCTGTAACGGCGCATTCAATTCGTTCCAGCGTAAAATCTTGCGGAAGTCGCCGATGCCGGAAGCAGCCAATGTTTTAATCGGGCCGGCGGAAATGGCGTTAACGCGGACTTTCTGCATGCCCATATCGGCGGCGGCGTAGCGGACGGAAGCTTCCAGAGCAGCCTTGGCAACACCCATAATGTTATAGTTCGGCAGAACGCGTTCGGAACCTAAGTAAGTCAGGGTAACGATAGAGCCGTTTTCGTTCATGTAAGGCGAAGCGCAGCGGCAGGCTTCAAGGAATGAATAACAGGAAATGTGCATCGTGTTCGTGAAGTTTTCCAGCGTCGTGTCAATCGTGCGGCCTTTGAGCTGGTCTTTGTCGGAAAAGGCAATCGCGTGAACGACAAAGTCAATCTTGCCCCATTTTTCGCCAAGCTGCTTAAAGCATTCCTCAACGGAAGCGGAATTGGTTACGTCGCATTTAATCAGGGTCGGCTCGTAAGAGAGTTTTTCCGCCAGCGGCACAACTCTTTTTTCCAGTGCTTCGTTTTGGTATGAAATCGCGATTTGCGCACCCTGCGCGTCTAACGCCTGAGCAATTCCCCAAGCAATGGACTTGTCATTCGCAAGCCCCATAATCAGGCCTTTTTTCCCGGCCATAAGCAGTTCAGCAGTCATCTGTTTACCTCATAAAAAGTTTATAGTATGGTTAAGCATACTTACTAACTGTCTTTTTTATAGGAGAGAATATAAATTGTAAACAATTATTTTTGCGTTGTGAGAATAATTAAACGCAGAAGCGGAAAGGCGGTAACAGAGCGCGGGGAAGCATGCGGGGCGGCAGGCGGCAACGTGGATTTTTTTTGCTTTATAACATATTGAATTTATATTATATTTTAAAAAAGTTTGAAAAAAGTGAAAAAAAAGCTTGCAATTAGAACAAAAAGAGAACACAATAGCGCCAGAAATTAATAACGGACTTTATAAGGGGTGCTATATGGAAAAAGATAAGGCGTTGGACGCGGCATTAAGCCAGATTGAAAGAGCTTTCGGTAAAGGGTCAATTATGCGTTACGGGCAGGATACGAAAGTGGATATTGAGGCGATTTCCACCGGTTCGCTCGGCACGGATATCGCGCTGGGTATCGGCGGTCTGCCGAAAGGGCGCATTGTGGAAATTTACGGGCCGGAGAGTTCTGGTAAAACAACTCTGGCATTAAGCGTTATCGCGCAGGCGCAGAAAAAAGGCGGTACGTGCGCTTTTATTGACGCGGAGCATGCCCTTGATCCGTCATATGCGAAAAAAATCGGCGTGGACATTAACAACCTGTTGATTTCACAGCCGGACGCGGGTGAACAGGCGCTGGAAATTGCCGATACGCTCGTGCGTTCGGGCGCGATTGACGTTTTGGTTGTGGATTCGGTGGCGGCGTTGGTTCCGAAGGCAGAGCTCGAAGGCGAAATGGGAGATTCGCATATGGGATTGCAGGCGCGTTTGATGAGCCAGGCACTGCGCAAACTGACTTCTACGGTTTCACGTTCCAATACGCTTATTATCTTTATTAACCAAATCCGCATGAAAATCGGCGTGATGTTCGGCAACCCTGAGACGACAACAGGCGGTAACGCTTTGAAGTTTTATGCCTCTATCCGTATGGATATCCGCCGCGTGGGTGCGATTAAAGACAAGGAAGATGTTATCGGTTCGCAGACGCGCGTCAAGATTGTGAAGAATAAGGTTGCTCCTCCGTTCAAAACCGTTGACTTTGATATTATGTACGGCGAAGGTATTTCCAAAGTCGGCGAATTGATTGACCTTGGCGTTAAAGCCGGTATTGTGGAAAAAGCCGGAGCATGGTTCTCATATAACGGCGAAAAGCTCGGACAGGGGCGTGAGAATGCCAAACAGGTTCTGCGCGACAATCCGGCGCTTGCCGACGAGATTGAACGCAAGATCAGGGCCGATGCAGGGCATTTGACCTCAGAACTCATCGGAGATGAAGAAACAAGCGATTCTGCTGACGACTAATCCGCAAATAAAAACCGCTTGGCAGAGCAGTCATGTATTTTGATGTACATGACTGTTTTTTGTATTGAGAAAACCCGCCAAGTGTTTGGCGGGTTTGAAAAAGAATACAGCCTGCGCTATACAGGGGTATTTACGGCATATAGGGCATTCCGAGAGGTTCGCCGTCAGCGCCGAGGTTGTCGTCCCACGAGGTATCGGAACAGCAGCTGCTGGAGGAAGAGGAGCCATCCTTCTCGTCTTTGTCGGCAAGTTTTCCCAGAACTTTGACTGAGCCGCCCATGAAAACGGCGCAAAGCCCGTAATAAATTAAAATTGAAGTAAACATACAAAATAATGTTAAGGGTTAGACATCATGATACTTAAAACGATTTTAATATAGGCGGTAAAGTAAGAAATGTCAATTCAAATCGGGAATGTACACCGTCACTTAATCATATGCGCGGTAATAACGCTTTTTATAATCATAATCGCATTTAAGGCGGCTGTATTCGGGTTTGAGGATAAAGAGACCGTTACCCATCGGTTTGTAATAACGCTCAACCAGCGCCGGATCAGGCTTGTGCACGATAACTTCATAGCCGCGCTCTTTGGCATATTTATCCAAAAACGGCTCAGAGGTAATGATTTTCGGTTTGTAAACTTCAATAATGCGGTTAATGTCCATGAGCGGGCGGATGCCGACTTTGGCGCCGATAACATCAGTTTGTCCCAAGAGATTCCAGTAATAATGCGGGTCGCGGTTAAAAAGGTTATAAATCGTGCCGTCGCCGTTTAAGACATAATCGCACGGGGTAGTCAGCTTTACAACTTCCTTATGCAGAGGGCGATAAAACCGTCCTTTTCTGTTGCCGATATTGCCGTTGTAGATTGCCGGGTCATACATGCAGAAAAACAATGCCGCTGCCAAAACATACGACAATGCGTACCAACGTTTGAAAACCTTTTCGGCAAGAAAAACGGCAGTTAAGATGGACGCCGTATAAATAAGCAGGAAAAAGTAATACGCGAACGCCGAGAAGTAAAACAGCCGCTGAACCAGTTCCGCAACAAAAATCAGCGCAATAATTTTGAAATAGATATTTGATTTTCTCAGGCAAAACAGCAGCGCACACAACGCGCCGATGAGAAGCAGTTTTAATTCCGGCCAGATAATTCCGATGCGGCGGTCTTCAAAAAGTTCGGGAATGTGCAGATTAAACGTAAAGTTTGCATGATACCACACTGCCAAAATATTATGCTGATACAGATATGTCGCAAATAACAGACTCAGTGCCGCAGGCAGCATGGCGGCAAATAAAACGTCTGTAATTCTTATCTTTTTGCGGCAGATGAAATAAAGCGTCAGCGCACCGATAATCAGCAGCGTAAAGATAATCTTCTGCAAAAACATAAACGAACACCAAAAGAGCAGAAACGCCAAACACAGCTGCCGGAGTTTCTTTTCTTCCAGATAGCAGAAGTAATAATATAAGCCCGCAAAAAACGCCGTCATCATGAAATTATCGGGGCGGAAATGAATGATTGATAAAACAATGTACGGTGTAAAAGCGACAGCGGCGGCAATTATCCCCGCAAACCTGCTGCTCAAAAATCGTGAGGTTATCAGATACAGATAAAGATAGTTGATAAACGAGACGATAACGGCAGCGGAAACGACCGCGGCGGTAATGATATTATCATCCAGCCCGTGGGCATGCAGCCCGACAAACGGCGCGAACAGATACCATAATAACGGATTATGGTGCTGGAAGAAATCGGCATATGGCACAAATCCCGCATACACGAGCCACGATGAATGAATATGTTCCAGCGTGTCGCCGCCGAGCGAGTCGGTCAGGCATGAAACATACAGGCAAAACGTCAGCCCCAATCCCAAATGCGCCAGCAGCAAAATCGGCGGCAGTTTGCGGTATAAGGCTTGCAGTTTCATAACATTCTCCTAAGGTAAGAAAACCGGCTGGCGGAAGACATTTTCCATAAACGACAATGTCACATAGCTTAAAACAAACGCAATCAGCGGCGAAGCAACCCAGCCCGACATCAGTTTGAGCACCAAGCTCCACTTAATGCCTTTGCCTCCCTTGGCCAGTCCGATGCCGACAATGGCACCGATAACCGCCTGTGTGCTGGAAACGGGAACGGCGGGAAGCGGCGGCAGTCCGGCGGAAATCAAAAAGTTTTCCAGTGACTGCGATGAAAACAAAATGAGCACCAGCGACTGCGATAAAATCACAATCCATGCCACCACGGGCGAGAACGACAATACATTTTTGCCGACGGTCTTAATCGCTTTCTGTGAATAGGTAAACACGCCGACGCAAGCCGCAATCGCACCCAGCAGAAACAATACCTGCACGCCGCTTAATGTATAGAAAGAGCCTAATTTAATCGGCGTAAAAAGGCATGAATCGACAAACACGCCGACAACGTTTGCCATATTGTTTGCACCCAAAGCAAAGCCGCCGAGCGCCGTTGTCAATATCATCCCCAAACGCACGGCCAAATCCTGCCGCAGAATATGCATTTTGCTGTGGTGAAGCAATTTTTTGATACACAAATAAAGCGCAACCGCAATCAGCCCCGAAATTATCGGACAGAAAATCCAGGAACCGCAAATATTGGCAAGTGTATCCATGTCCGTCGGGTTATTGGTATAAGCGTTCCAGCCGACAATGCCGCCGACGATAGCCTGCGAGATAGAAACGCTGATGCCGACGCGCAGCATTAAAACAACCGCCAGCGCGGAAGAAAGCGATACCGAAAAGGCAGCCGGCAGCGTATTGATTCCGCCCAAAGCATTCAACGTTTCCGCAGTGTTTTGACCGCTGACGACCGAACCGAGCACCAAAAACAACGAAGCGATAACCGCAGCGGTCGTAAAGCGCAGCATTTTGGTACCGACCGCGGTGCCGAAAATGTTGGAAGCGTCATTGGCGCCCAATGACCACCCTAAAAACAATCCGCTGGAAAGAAAAAACAAATAACTGAGCATACTTAAATTTCCCGCTTAATCGCAAAAATCAGCAGCGCGTCAATGCAGTCTTCCGCCAAATCGGCAATATCCGCCACTTCTTCCACAAACGTATTAATTTGGATTTTCTGCGCCAGTTCCAATTCCGAATCAAACACCGCTTTACGCAGTTTGCCGGAAGTCTTGTCGCTTTGGTGTTCCAAGAGGTAAACCTTTTTGGAATAGTCGCGCAGCGTTACCAAATCACGGAAGAACGCGCGTGATGAAATCGCCATATTTTCGGCGCATTCCGATACCTGTCGTACCAGAGTTTTAAGTTGCTCGTGATAACATTCGGGAATATCCGGCTGCTCAATATAAAATTTATGTGCCACCTCATCAAAAAGATTGACAACCCTGTCCAGATTTTCCACCAGTTGTAAAATGTTGCCGCGCATGTCCGGAATAAGATTCTGTTCATACAGCCGGCTTTCAATCTCGCGGCGCATCGCGTCCGAGTCATGTTCTATGACTTTAATTTTTTTACTGATTTGGCGATAATTTTCGCTGCGCTTTTCCGAAAGATAAATATCAATGGCATCTTTAAAAACCATTGTCATTTCAATAATCTTATCATGCAGGCGGTCTATAATGTGTTCCAAATCGCGCGTGCGGGAAAAAAGGGACATCTTTACGTTAAACATATAATCTTTCTCCGGAAGGTTTCGTTGCTGCGTTGTTTCCTGTTGCTATGATTTGAAAAATTACCCACTTTGTCAATAATTTTTTTATTTTAAGCTTGCATTTATTTTTTATTACAGTACTTTTTAGGGGTTATATAACAATTTTTTTTAGGATGGGAATTATGAACAAAGACAATATGATGACTGTTTTGGTTTCTGTTGTGGCCAGTGTGGCTGTTTCCGCACTGCTCGCAGCCAATGTTGCAAAAAAAGATGCCGGCGCTGTTGAAGCTTCGGTTTCCGATAAAGCTGTCGAAGCTTATCTGATGAATAATCCGCTTAAAGTCCGCGAGGCTTTGGAATTGGCCGCTCGCCAAGAGCAGATTGAAGCGCAGAAGCGCGTTGCCGAAGCATATAAAGCAAACATTAAAGAACTGCATGACGGCAGCAAATCTCCGTTTGTCGGTCCGAAAGACGCTAAAATTACAATCGTAGAATTTTTTGATTTTAACTGCGGTTACTGCAAACGTTTGGCTCCTGCTATGCTGAAAGTTATTAAAAACAATCCGGATGTCAAATTTGTATTTAAGCCTGTAACATTCTTAGGCTCTATGCCGATTGCCAAAGCGGCTATGGCTGCAAGCGAACAGGGCAAGTTCCTGGAAGTATATGAAGCTATGCTGTCACACAACGGCCCGCTGACAAACGAAGCGATTGAAGAAGTTATCTCCAAAGCAGGTTTGGATGTTGCCAAAACCAAAGAGATTATGGAAAGCGACAAAATTAAAAACAATCTGTCTGCAATTGCCGAACTTTCCAACAAGGTTGAAATCCGCGGTGTTCCGACTTTGATTATCAACGGCGAACCTCTGCCGGCTATTGAAGAAGGACCGATTCAGGCTGCAATTGATAATTTGAAATAAGTTTCGGTTGTGACTATGCGAAAGGCTTCCGTACGGAAGCCTTTTTTGTGAAATTCAAATAAAAATAAGTTGCATTTGCCGGATTATCAGGTAAATTTCAGTCAGTGTTATTTTTTTGGGGAATTAGTGATGAAAAAAATATTAAATGCGCTCTTTATTGTTGTTTTGGCTGCTGTCGGCGCCGGCAGTGTCGTTTATATGGATAAGAACTGCCAAAAGAAAAAAGCCGAAGAGCTGAAAACAATCAACGCCGTGATTGCCGAATATATCGCCGATAAGCCGGAAGTCATTTTGGAAAAGTTGTCCAAGAGCGACAATTTCGGCGATGTCATCAAAAGCTTTTCTGCCGCCGGCGATGAAGAAATCAATGCCAAAGTCAAAGCTTACATTGAGAATAATCCTGTTGTTATAGAAGATTATATCCGCAATAACGCATCTTTTGTGGCAATGACCGTATTGGAGACCGAAGAATTCAAAAATGCTTTGCAAAATGTTGAAAAACCGGCGGATAAGTCCGAAGAGAAACCGGTGGAAAATAATGAAAATCAAAAGTATCTTGACCATTGGGACGAAATGCGCAACAGTGCAGCAGCACCGTACGCCGGACCGGCGGATGCTGAAATTGCAGTAGTCGAGTTTTTTGACTTTGCCTGCGGACACTGCAAAGCATTAGCTCCGGTTATGGCTCAGCTTATTAAAAACAATCCTGATGTTAAGTTTGTCTTTAACCCGCTTTATTTCATCAGCGAACATTCGAACTATGCCGCAAAAGCTGCAATGGCTGCCGCTGAAAAGGGAAAATTTCTTGAAGTGTTTGAAGGCATTATGACTTTGCCGCAGATGAATGAAGAAACGATTAACCAAATTTTACAGGATGAAGGGTTGGATGTTTCTGAAATCAAAACATTAATGGAAGAAAAGAAAATCCGCCGCGGTTCGCAGGATATTGATGCCTTGTCGCAGGTGCTGGGCATAAACGGCGTACCGATGCTTCTTATCAACGGCGAACCTTTCTATGGCAGAAGCCTTGAAGACTTGCAAAATAAAATCAACAGCTATAAATAATATAGTATGATTTGCAATAAATCCCTTCAGCTGCTGCCCGAGGGGATTTTTTTTATATTGGCGATATGTTATGGACATTTTTACATACTTGTTTTCCAAAAACCGTCACGGACGGATATTGACAACAAAAAATTATGCACTAAATTATATAAAATTCTGTTTTAGAGGAGATTTTGCCATGAAAAAATTTTTAAGTGCGATAGCAACGGTAACACTGTTGGCAGGTTGTGCGGATAATATTAACTCAGACCACTATTCCACCAGTCAGACAGGACGTGTTTCCACCGTATCACAGTGTACGGTGTTGAGTGTTCGTCAGGTCGGCGTTAATGATAACTCCGGCGCCGGAACAATGATCGGCGGTATTGCCGGCGGTGTCGCCGGATCAACCATCGGCGGCGGCAGCACGGCGCATACTTTGGGTGCGGTCGGCGGTGCCTTGCTTGGCGGTTTGGTCGGCAGCGCGGCTGAAAAAGGCTTGACCTCGCAAACCGGTCTTGAATATATCGTTAAATTGGATAACGGCCAGGTCATCAGTATCACGCAGGGAACAGGACAGGCATTGGGCGTCGGCCAGCGTTGTCTGGTTCTCTTCGGCAGCACTAACCGCGTGATTGCACAATAAATTAAACGGTGAAAAAAAAGCGGCTCCTGTGTCAGGAGCCGCTTTTTACTTTGCTCAAAAGTTCGTTCGCAAACTTTGGCAGTGTGTCGCCTGCTTTGCCCATAATGTGCTTGTCAAAATAAAAGTTGTTGGATGTCGGCTCCAAGTTAAACTCAATGGTATCGGCACCGTAATATTTCGCAGTCTGTACAAAGCCCGCCGCCGGAAACACCACGCCCGACGTGCCGACCGAGACAAACAAATCAGCTTTGCGCAGCAGTTCTTCCACTTTGTCCATATAGAGCAGATTCTCGCCGAAAAAGACGATATTCGGTTTCATCATCCCCTGTACGCCGCAGCTCTCGCAGACGGTTTCGGAGCTCACGTCGCCCCATGTCTCAATCACATGCCCGCAGTTCATGCAGACAGCCTGATTAATCTGCCCGTGAATATGGTGCACGTTTTTGCTCTTAGCCTTTTCATGCAGGGTATCCACGTTTTGTGTGATGATGTGTACGTCCGCCGGATATTCCTGTTGCAGTTTCGTAATGGCCAGATGTCCGGCGTTCGGCTTGGCATTCCAAAGTTCCGGCTTCATGTTGTTGTAAAAATCATGCACGTAATCCTGATTGCGCCAATACGCTTCAATCGTCGCCACATCCTCAACACGGTGGTTGTTCCAGAGCCCGTTTTCGCTGCGAAAGGTTGCCAGTCCCGATTCGGCGGAAATCCCCGCGCCGGTCAGAAAGACGATTTTATGATATTTTTCCCGCATTTTATCCTCTTAAATCTTTTCTTAAACAATTTAAGATATATGTATCACAAATTAAGATTTCCGCAACCGTTTTTCATGTCAGGAGAATAAAATATGTGCTGTAACGGAATACTCGTCCTTCTGGCGCTTGCCGCCGGTTTCGCCGCCATGGTGTATCTCATCTATCAAATGTATTCGTTTGTCCGTTGCGGCTGCGGCAAATACGGACCGTTCGTTTCGACGTACGGCAAGATTAAGGAAGATATGCTGAACGAAGCCCGCGACGTACTGAAAAACGCCAAACACCCGCTTAAAGTGACCGACCTCGGCTGCGGCAGCGGCGCGCTGCTCATTCCGTTGGCCAAAGAGTTCCCCGAACATGAGTTTATCGGATTGGAATGGGATGCCGTTCCGCTCACCATGGGCAAAATCAAAGGTGCCGGATTGAAAAACCTCAAATTCGTGCAGGGCGATTATATGAAAACCTCGCATGCCGATATGGACTTGATTATGTGCTATGTCTTAAAAGTCACTGGTGAACCTTTGGGCAAAAAGCTTGCCGAAGAAATCAAACCTGATTGCGTCGTTATTTCCGAGATGTTTCCGCTCGGTCATCTGGAAGAGGTTAAACAAGTTCAGTCTTCCATTTACGGTGTGCCGGAAAAAGTGTTTGTGTACAGAAAGCCTCATCATGACGAACCACATCCGAAGAAACATCCGCCGCTGAAAAAGAAAGCGCCTAAACCGGCCGGGGCGCCGAACCCGAAACCTGCGCCGAAAAAACACCCCATGCCCAAAGCTTAAAAACAAAGCCGCCCGAAAGAGCGGCTTTAACTTTATAAAATTATGTTAGCACATTCTTAAACAATCCTTTCTAAAATACCGTCAATCAAACTGCAAAGAAAGGAACTGATTAATGTCCAGAAAAACTTGTTTTATGATTTTTATTGCCGCTGTCGTTACAATTATGGCCTCGTTTGTGGCAGGCTTTTCGCCTGTAACGCGCGAGGTGTCAAACATCTTTGCGCAGATGTGCGGGCTGTATCTCGCGCTTGCTGCCGTCATTACTTCGCTGCTCTTGTCCAAACAAAAGCATTACTGGCTGATAATGCTTGGGCTGGCCGTTGTCGCCGCCGTGCTCATTCAGCTGCTGGTTGCCGGCGGTTCACTGATGTCAATTGCGCTGTTGTATAAAATCATCGCGTTTATTGTTTATGCCTATCTCGTGCAGCTTATACGCTTCATGTGGTAGCAAAGGGCGCTTCGGCGCTCTTTTTTATTGCATAATGCCTAATTTTGTAGTATATTGGCTTATCTTTGAACGAAAAGGGGACGGCAATGCTCTATATAAGGGAAGACTTAAAAGCAGACCGCGCGGATAAATTTTTTGACAATATCTGTGATGAAAACGGCACAAAGTTGTCAAAACAAGCCAAACGCACCAGATTGATGCAGCTCATGCGCGATTTGTATTATAATCATCCGGAACAAAATCATTGCGTCCTGCCGAACGGTGAAACCGTGCCGCTCATTATCGCCAAATGCCATCCCACGCGCGGCGAATTCTGCTGTTTTAATACCTCATCGGTTCCCGCGGAAATTGTCCTGTTATCCTTTGCCGAAAAAGTAAACATCACCGGCAGGATAACCCGCCCCAAACCCAAACAGGCCGGCGAATTAATTGTCAGCGATATTAAAAATTTAATGGATAACGTAACCGTCGATGGCAAAAAGGTGACGGATGCCCGAAAGCGGGAGCGTTTGAATGAGTTATTTGAGGAGTTGTACAACACACCTGCCGCCAATATCTGCCCAACGTCTGACGGCAGGGAAATCCCGATTATTATTGAGCGTTTGGGTGTCAATAACTGGAATGTCTTTTGTCTGAATACTTCCGAATACCGCGCCGAAGTTTTGTCGGCATTTGCTGATTATGCCGGCTGCACCTATTGCCGCGAAAAAGAAAACGCCGTCACCCCGCCCGAGCGCTTGAAAACGGAGATGACCGCCCGTGAGTGTGCACGCATTTTTCACGGCGTACCGAACCTTGACGGCAGTATGGCAAAACGTGACTTATCTCCCAAATTGGTTGAATGGTTTGCGCATATTTATGAAAGTTCGGAATTGAATTTCGTCAATCTGCCTGACGGCACCGAAGCGCCTCTGCTGCTGAGCCGCATCAGCTTTGCCAAAAAATGTATCTGTTTGAATACTGCTGATGAAAGCGTAAAACCGTTTGTGATTAAAAGAATGGCGGAAATCACCGGCGCCGATATTTGTTGGGATAATCTTAAAATCCGTGAAGAAAGCCTGCTGTCTCTGCATAAGGCAACGGAGCTGTTGTCGAAAGCTGAGGAAGCCTCGGCAAATTGTCAGGATAAAGAATTTTATCAGACATACCGCAGCAGAGTCAGCCGCGTCATTGTATTCGGCAGTCGGGCGTTTGAAACAAAAAGCCCGAAAGATTCTGACGGCAGATAAATAATAATTTTTCCCTTTATTTATAAATCTGTTTACTTTTAAAACAAAACGGTCTAAACTCTCTTTTGCTTTAAAAACAACATTTAATCAATGGGGAATTATTTAAAATGTTAAGAAGAACAAAAATTATTGATTTACTGCAATCAGAAACCACAAAGCCGGAAGTGCTGGCCAAAGGCTGGGTCAGAACCCGCCGTGATGCCAAAGATTTTTCTTTTATCGAATTAAACGACGGTTCCTGCTTAAAAAATCTGCAAATTATCGCTCATAATAATCTCCCCAATTATAATGAGGTGAAAGCATTAAGCACCGGGTCTTCCGTTGCCGTTAAAGGCGCGCTTGTCGAGTCTCAGGGCGGCAGCCAGAAATATGAGGTTGTTGCCGACAGTATTGAAATTTACAGTCTGGCGCCGGAAGATTTTCCGATACAGAAGAAAAAGCATACAGACGAATATCTGCGCACGATTGCGCACCTCCGTCCGCGCGCCAATAAATACGCGGCAGCTTTCCGTGTGCGTTCTGCGCTGTCTTATGCCATTCACAAGTTTTTTCAGGAGCGCGGATTTAAATATGTCCATACCCCGATTATCACCGGTTCCGACTGCGAAGGGGCAGGCGAGATGTTTCAGGTTACAACGCTGGATATGAAAAATCCGCCGAGACTGCCGAACGGCGAAATTGATTACGGTCAGGATTTCTTCGGCAAGCCGGCTCATTTGACCGTTTCGGGGCAGTTGAACGGCGAAATGTATGCCTGCGCTTTGGGTGATATTTATACCTTCGGTCCGACCTTCCGCGCCGAAAACTCCAACACCGCCCGTCATGCCGCCGAGTTTTGGATGATTGAGCCGGAAATGGCGTTTGCCGATATCCATGACGATATGGATTTGGCGGAAGATATGGTGCGTTTCTGCGTTACCGATGTGATGCAAAACTGCGCTGACGATATTGAGCTCTTTGCCAAGTTCGTTGATCCGACCTTAATGGAGACGTTAAACAATATCAAAAACAACAGCTTCGCGCGCATTACTTATACCGAAGCGATTGAGATTATGAAAAAATCGGGCAAAAAGTTTGAATACGCGCCTGAATACGGTATTGATTTGCAGACCGAGCACGAGCGCTTTTTGGCCGAAGAGCATTTCAGACGTCCGGTTATCGTCCGCGATTACCCCAAAGAAATCAAAGCCTTCTATATGCGCATGAATGATGACAACAAAACCGTTGCCGCCATGGATGTTCTTGTCCCGCGGATTGGCGAACTGATTGGCGGTTCGCAGCGTGAAGAACGTTACGAACTCTTGCAAAACCGTATTAAAGAATTAGGTATGGAACTGGAAAGCTATTCATGGTATCTCGATTCGCGCAAATTCGGCTCCGTACCGCATGCCGGTTTCGGCTTGGGTTTTGAGCGGATGATGATGCTCTTGACCGGCATTGCCAACATCCGTGACGTTATTCCGTTTCCGCGGACGCCGAAATCGCTTAACTTTTAGGAGATAAAACGTGAGAAAACTTTTATTCTGCTGCTTGTGTTTATTGCTGGCTCAGCCTGTTTGGGCGGAGCCGGAGAACAACTCGTCTGCCGTTGACACTTCGCAGGCAGAAGTGCCACAGGCAGCAGAACAAAGTTTGCCGGAAAGCGATGCATCCGCGCCGGATGAGGCTCAGCCGTTTGAGACCATTGTTCGCAAGGTGGAAAAAGAAATTATCCCGCTGCCTGACTGTAACGACGAAAAATTGCTGGCTCAGACCAGAGAGTACGTTGCCGGATATTATCAAAAAAACGATAATTTGGGCGTTATGTTTCGTCGCCGCCGTCATTTCGTTTTAAATGCCCTGCATGATTTCAGTCAGGAAAAAATTGCCGACTATAAAACGCAGAACGCTCGTCCTGTTTCTGATATGATTGCCGAATTAAAAGTCAATCAGGGAATAATAGAAGAAAATATGAGGCTTTGCAAAAAACAGATTCCCGTAAAAGGTATGAAAGATATTTATCTGTTGTTATATCCGGAAGGCGAAGGTTACAAAGTGTATGTGTTGAATCTGAATCCGAAACGCGATAAAACTTATGATAATTCGTTTGTATATGCCAAATAACTTGCATTTTGCAGGCGCGCGCCTTAAATAAAATAAGACAGGAACAAAAATGAGTGAAAGCAAAAATTTAATCGTTGTCAGCCAAAAGCCGCAACTGCCCATGGTGGTTGAGGAAAACGGGCTGTATTCCTATTTGGAGCAGATTAAGCGCTTTCCCGTTTTGACCGAAGCCGAAGAACAGCACCTGATACACGAATTTCAAACCAAAGGCGATTTGCTTTCCGCGCAAAAGTTGATAACCTCGCATTTGCGCCTGGCTGCCAAAATCGCCTTGACCTACCGCCGTTACGGTCTGCCGATGTCGGATGTTATTTCCGAAGCCAATCTGGGGTTAATGCAGGCGGTTAAAAAATTCGATATGAATAAAAAAGTACGTCTTGCAACATATGCCATATGGTGGATAAAAGCGGCGGTCAATGATTACATTCTGCGTTCGTGGTCGTTAGTTAAAATCGGCACCGTCGCCGCACAGAAAAAGCTTTTTTATAACTTGAACCGCATTAAAGCCCGCCTCGGGTTATACGAAAATAAAGAGTTGGAACCCAAAGTCGTCAAACAGATTGCCTGCGAGTTAATGGTGGATGAAAAAGACGTGACCGAAATGAACCGCAGAATTGGCGGGGATACATCGTTGAACGTCAATGTCGGTGATGATGAAGACGGCGCCGAAAAGCTGGATTTGGTTGCCGACAGCCGTGAAAATATTGAAGCCAGAGTGGCGGCACGCGAAGAACGCGTTTACAAGGCAAAAATTTTGGCCTCCTGTCTCAAAAAGCTTGATGAGCGCGAGCAGTATATCATCAAAAACCGCATGCTTTCGGATTCGCCGGATACGCTTGAAGATATCGGTGCCTATTTTAATATCAGCCGCGAACGTGTCCGCCAGATAGAAAAGAAAGCGTTTGACAAGCTTTCCGCCGAAGTCAGAAAAGAAATGGCTGCTTAAATGAACTTGCGTGAAGAACTGATTTCCGCCCTTGTTGCCGCGCATATCCCGTCGCCTCGCTTGGAGACTGACATTATTTTAAAACATGCAGCTCCCGCATATCCCGAAATAACCGCGGAGCAGGAACAGGCTGCCCGAACAATGCTTCGCCGCCGCTGTCTGGGTGAGCCCATGGATAAGATTGTCGGGCAGAGGGAGTTTTATAAATCCGTCTTTAAGGTAAATCAAAATGTGTTATCACCACGCCCTGATACGGAAATTCTTGTTGAAAGCGCATTGGAACTGATTCCTGAAAATAAAGCCTGCCGCATTTTGGATTTGGGAACGGGCTCGGGCTGTATTATTTTATCGCTGCTTAAAGAACGTCCGCAGAGCCGCGGTACGGCTGTTGATATATCTGCCCGGGCCTTGCAGACGGCAGCTGAAAATGCGGAAGAACTCGGATTGTCATCGCGCATTGACTTTATTCATAACAGCTGGACAAACGCAGGTTTCGTGACGGAGGAATATGATATTATCGTATCCAATCCGCCCTATATCCCGTCTGCCGATATAGAAACGCTGTCAACGGAGGTAAGGAGGTATGACCCGCTGTCGGCGTTAGACGGCGGCGCAGACGGCCTGCGCTGTTATCGTGAAATTGCCGCAGTTGCCCCTTTAATCCTTAAAAACGGGGGATATATACTATTGGAAGCAGGCATCGGTCAGGATGCTGATATCGCCGGGATTTTTTCGGCTTGTAATCTGGAATGGGTGAAGACTGTCCCCGATTTGGCCGGTATAAACAGATGTGTGATATTAAAAAAATAAGTTGCAAAATTAATTTTTTCTTTTAATATCCATTCTGTATTTAATGCGCGGTTTAATGAAGGCGCATTGCAATTTCCTTTTTTTAATTGATTTAGTTGGCAGAGCAGGGCTCTGTCGTGAGTGCAGGAAGTATGAAAAAACAAAATAACAGATTTCGTAACGGGAATAATAACAATAACGGTTATACCCTGAATTATAAATTTGACAGCGTCAGTATCGCCGGTAAAGTCAGCGGTACGGCTTTGGACTTAATCCGCCGCTATAATGATTTGGCCAAAGAAGCGCAAGGCTGCGGCAATTATGTTGAAATGGAAGTGTACCGCCAATATGCCGAACACTATCGTAAAATCGTAACCGATATCAACGAGCGTCGTCAGGCAAGGCAGGAAAATCAGGCGAGAACGGAAGAAGCTGCCGCCGAAGAAAACACTGTCACTGAAAATAATGAACAGCAGGCAGAACCTGTTGAAGCCGTTTCCGCGCCTAACGGTTATGTTGAAACGCTGCCCGCCGCCGAGCCCGTTAAAACATTTAAAGTGGTTGAAATAAATGAAGCCGAAGCGCCGGCAGCGGAAGAAAAGCCCAAAAAAACGGTGCGCCGCAGAACGGCAGCCCCGCGTAAAACTGCCGAAGCGTAAGCATAATGTGAGATGTCAAAAAGGAGAAAGAAGATGCCGATTATGGTTGCTTTTATCGTCGTTGCTCTTGCTGCAATCGCCATTACTTTTAAGACTTATGTCTGCTATGGAGATTACGGTCTCGTATCTAAAATTAGCTTTTTGCTGTTTTTGGTTTTGGGGTGGAGCGCGCCGTTTATCGGTTTTATGCTGCGGCATAATTTTTCGCAAGACTGGATAATGTACCTGACAAAGTTTTTGTACTTTTTGTTCGGGTTTGTCTTTTTCCTTTTTGTTATCAGCTTTATCCGCGATGTCCTTTGGCTTTTAATTGATTTAATCCGCCGTGCGCCGGTGGATGAGATGAAAAATCCGCAGCTGTTGCAAAAAGCCAATATTATCACGATTATCTTCTGCTTTATTTTTTGCCTGTACGGCGTCTATGAGGCTGAGAGAGATGCAGCAGTAAAAACGTATGACATAGCTTCGCCGAAAATCAAAAAAGAAACACGGCTGGTCATGCTGTCAGATTTGCATATTGATACTGATGTCTCTGTAAACTATGTTAAAAATCTGGTTAACAGGGTGAATGCCCTTAATCCTGATACTGTCGTTTTGGTCGGTGATTTGGTGGATAATACTCCGGCTGCGCTTTATAAGCAAATGGAAGCATTAGGGGGATTGAAAGCCGAAGACGGCGTTTTTGTTGTGCTGGGCAATCATGAATTTTATGTCGGAGCCAGAGATTGGGCCATGAAATTCAGCGGTATGAGATTTAATTTTCTTAATAATTATGGAATGAAAATTGATGATACGGGGCTGTATATTGCCGGTATTCCGGATATTAATGCCGCTCAGGCCTCAGGCATGAAGATTAATTTGGGCAATGCACTGTATAATGTCTCGCCTGACGATTATGTTGTACTGCTCTCACATACGCCGAAAAAGACTGAAGAAATGGAAAATAAAAAGATTGATTTAATGCTTTCGGGGCATACGCACGGCGGTCAGATTTTCCCGTTCCATTATTTCACCAAACAGTTTAATGACGGCATGTTGGCAGGTTTTTATAACCGCGGCGGTATGGAGATTTATGTCTCCCGCGGCACGAGATATTGGGGGCCGCCGTTGCGCATTTTCGCGCCGTCTGAAATCACTGTGTTTAACTTTTCTCCGGCCAAAGGAAATGCAAAATCTGCTGAATAAAGCGTTGGAAATTGCTGAGCATGAAGACGTAACCACTGTTCCTGACGGGGCAGTGGTTTACAGCGTCAGCTATATGCCGCATGATGACAATAAGAAACAGGCGAAAGCTTACGTTGCTGTGCACGCGGAAGCGAAAATGCTGGATAATACGCCGTGCGGCAAGGCTCTGATTGCTTTGGGGCTGGACGGGAAAGTAAATGAAGTCGGCGAAGAAATTACGCATATCTGGCGTGTGGCTTCTTCCCGCTATATTGCTGCCGCTTCGGGTAATATCCATGCTTTTGTGGAAGGCGCAGACGAACGCAGCACATTCTGCACGACAGAGCTTGCCGAAATACTCAACAACCCGAACATAACCCATATTAACGGGAGTGATAAACTCACATTTGCGAAAAATTTTCATCCCCGCCATTATTAAAAAAGCGGAGTAATACTCCGCTTTTTTCTAAAACACCTGTTCCCGCGTTGTTCGCAGGTCAACTTTCGGAAAGTCTTCTTTGGCTTTGTTCAAGTGCCAGGCATTGCGCGCCAGAAAGACCGTTTCGCCGTCATGGTCTTGCGCAATGTTGGCTTGGTTGGTGTCAATAAATTTGCTCAAAACCGTTTTATCTTCCGAAGCCAACCAGCGCGCCGTATAATATTGTGTCGGCTCAAAAATAACGGGGATATTAAATTCCGTACGGATTCGGTCAGCCATAACTTCAAACTGCAAAACGCCGACCACGCCGACAATCCATTCCGAACCGATAACAGGCTTAAACACGCTCGCACCGCCTTCTTCGGCAATTTGCTGCAAAGCGTTGCCGAGGTGCTTGGATTTCAGAGGGTCAAGCGCACGCACGGATTTCAAAAGCTCCGGCGCAAAACTAGGAATCCCCGTGAAGTGCAACTTCTCGCCTTCGGTCAGCGTATCGCCGATTCTGAGCTGCCCGTGGTTTGGAATGCCGATAATGTCACCCGCGTAGGCATCTTCCGCCAGCTCGCGCTCTTGGGCTAAAAACATTACCGGAGTCGGAACTTTAATCGGCTTGCCGGTGCGGATTTGACTAAGCGTCATGCCGCGTTTAAAGTGTCCTGAGCAAATGCGCATAAAGGCAATACGGTCGCGGTGCTTCGGATCCATATTCGCCTGAATCTTAAAAATAAATCCCGTAACTTTTTTCTCGTCTGCCGTCACTTCGCGTTCGGCGGCAGGCTGCGGGCGCGGGGCAGGGGCAAGTGCATGCAGCCCTTCCAAAACTTCCTTCACGCCGAAATTGTTTATCGCACTGCCGAAAAAGACGGGCGTCAAAGCTCCCGCCAGATAAAGTTCCAAATCAAACGCCGGGCAAAGCTCTTTGACCATTGTCACGTCTTCGCGCAGTTTGCTGACCGCATGTGCGGGCAAAAGCTCGTCCAGCTTCGGGTCGTCCAGTCCTTTGCATGTTTCAATCACGCTGTTGACTTGTCCTTTGTTGCCTGTTTTGTTCATCAAAATCAGTTGGTCATTGAGCAAATCGTAACAACCGAGGAAATCCTTGCCGCTGCCGATAGGCCAGCTTGCGGGGCAGACATCCAGCGCCAAAGTTTTTTCAATATCATCCAGCAGCAAAAACGGGTCTTGCCCCTCGCGGTCCATTTTGTTGATAAATGTCAGAATGGGAATATTGCGCAGGCGGCAGACTTCAAACAGCTTTTTTGTTTGTGTTTCAATACCTTTTGCCGAGTCAATAACCATAACCGCCGAGTCTACAGCCGTCAGAACGCGGTAAGTATCTTCCGAAAAGTCTTCGTGACCCGGCGTGTCCAAAAGATTGAACGTGATTTTTTTATATTCAAAAGTCATCACCGACGAGGCAACCGAAATGCCGCGCTCCTGTTCCACCTTCATCCAGTCCGAATGCGCGCGCCTGTTTTCGCCGCGGGCCTTGACCGCGCCGGCTTGTGCAATCGCACCGCCGAACAGCAGCAGCTTTTCTGTTAAAGTCGTTTTACCGGCGTCCGGGTGCGAAATAATCGCAAATGTTTTTCTTTTATTTATTGTATTTTCAGGCATACCGCCCCTCTGCTATGTGATATGGTTAAAAATTTATCCGCATACTAACAAATAAATTGCAATATGCAAGATTTTTTTAAATAAGAATGTGCTCGGATAATAAGACAAAATATTTGCCGAAACCGGAAAAATACTAAAAAAATACTTGACTCTTGTGTTTTTATTTCTATTATAACCGCATATTTTGATAACAAAATAAACACTCTGCGGAGTGCCGTCAGTCAGCGAAGGTTCGCCCACTGGCGCAATTTTTTTTATCAATAACAGGTAAATAACAAAGGAACACAAATGTTTGATGCATTAACCAATAAGCTGAGCGGCGTTTTTGCCAGATTAAGCTCCCGCGGTGTCTTGAAAGAGCAAGACATTGAAGAGGGCTTGCGCGAAATTCGCCTTGCACTGTTGGAAGCAGACGTTTCGCTTCCGGTTGTTAAAGAGTTTATGGCCAAAGTCAAAGAAAAGGCTTTGGGCGAAAAAGTTATCAAATCCGTCCGTCCGGATCAGCAGATTGTCAAAATTGTTTATGACGAGTTAGTAAACCTGCTTGGTTCAGACGAAGACACAGGGTTGAATTTTAAGGCTGTTCCGCCAGCAGTGATTTTGATGGTTGGTCTGCAGGGGTCCGGTAAAACCACAACATCTGCCAAAATAGCCCTTAAATTAAAGAAAAATAAGCGCGTATTGCTTGCCTCATTAGATGTTTACCGTCCGGCTGCACAAGAACAATTGGTACAATTAGGCAAACAGATAAACGTTGACGTTTTGCCGATAGTTGCTGGCGAAAAGCCGCTCGCGATTACCAAACGCGCACTGGAGCAAGGGCGCAAAGGTCTGTATGATATCCTGATTTTGGATACGGCAGGGCGCTTACAGATAGACGAAGTTTTGATGGATGAAGTCGCCGCGGTCAAAAAACTCGCAAACCCGACTGAAACATTGCTTGTTGCCGACGCTTTAATCGGGCAAGAGGCTTGCAATGTCGCCAAAGAATTTAATGAAAAAGTCGGTGTCACCGGTTTGGTCTTAACCAGAATAGACGGCTCGTCGCGTGCCGGTGCGGCTTTATCAATGAAAATGATTTCCGGCGCGCCGTTAAAGTTTTTAGGAACTGGCGAAAAGCTTGAAGATATTGAAGAGTTTCACGCTGACCGTCTGGCCGGTCGCATTTTGGATAAAGGCGATGTCGTAAGCCTTGTTGAAAAGGCGGTTGAAAATATTAATCAGCAAGAGGCCGAAGCTGCCGCCAAAAAAATGTTAAACGGCAAGTTTGATTTAAATGATATGTTAAACCAAATGCGCCAGATGCAAAAACTCGGCTCAATGTCAAGCATAATGGGAATGCTCCCCGGCCTTGCCAAATATAAAGAGCAGATAGAAGCGGTTAATGCAGACGCAATTATGAAAAAACAGGAGGCAATTATCCTCTCTATGACCAAAGGGGAGCGCCGCCATCCTGATATTATTAAGGCATCACGCAAAAAAAGAATTGCGGCCGGTGCCGGAGTAGAAGTTCACGAAGTTAACAAGTTGCTTAAATCCTATGAGCAAATGTCAACTATGATGAAGCAAATGGGTAAAATGGGGGGCTTAGGCTCTCTTGCAACCCGTTTTATAAAAAAGAATCCGTTGGGCGGAGGTAATCCCTTCGGCGGGTTTAACAACAAATTTCCGTTTTAAGCGGAAGAAACGAAACTAACAAATAAACTGGAAAGGAAAAAAATGACAGTTCGTATTAGACTTTCTCGCGGTGGTTCTAAAAAGCATCCTTACTATCGCGTTGTAGCTGCTGATCAGAGAGCTCCTCGTGACGGTAGATTTATTGAAAAATTGGGTTCTTACAATCCTCTGTTACCGCAAGACCATCAGGAAAGATTGGTTCTTGATGTTGAAAAGGTAAAAGCTTGGCTCGCCAAAGGTGCTCAGCCGACTGACAGATTGCAAAAATTGTTTGCAAACCTCGGTATTTGTGCTGCTCCGGCAACCCGCAATCAGCCGAAGAAATCTGCTCCGAAAGCTAAAGCTTTGGAAAGAATTAAAGAAAAAGAAGAAAAAGCAAAAGCTGCTGCTGAGGCTGCAGCCGCCGCTGCTGCTGCACCTGCAGAAGAAGCTGCTGAAGCTTAATCTTTTTCCGATTATAAATTAAGTTTATGTTGCAATAGGTAATCAATGAGTAGCAAAAAAGTTTGTTTAGGGAAAATTGTCGGAGTACACGGCATTAAGGGCGAGTTCAAGGTCAAAAGTTTCACGGCCGTAGACCGCGACATCGCATCTTATGGCGAACTGGAAGACAAAACCGGCGAAATCAAATTTGTACTTAAAGTTACCGGACACTCCAAAGAATTACTCCGAGTCAAAATCAAGGGGATAGATGACAGGACAACTGCCGAATCCCTGATTGGCAAAGAGCTGTATGCCCCGCGCGGCGTTTTGCCGGAGCTGAAAAGCGAAGAGGTGTATTACGAGGCAGATTTGGTCGGTCTGAAAGTGTTTGACGAAGAAAAGAACGAGGTAGCAAAAGTTGTAGGGTTTTATAACTTTGGCGCCGGTGATATCTTGGAAATCAAACTCAAGACAGGCAGGGCAGAAATGTTGCCGTTTAATAAGGCTTATGTGCCGGAGATAAATTTGGAAGAAGGCTATATTATTGTTGCGTCAACCGGAATGGTGTTTTTTGAGGACGATGAGGATTTAAAAAATGCTGAATGTTAAAATCTTGACCATTTTTCCCGAGATGTTCCCCGGATTTTTGGGGTATTCGTTGACCGGAAAGGCTATGGAAGAGAAAAAATGGCAGCTTACCACGGTAAACATCAGGGATTATGCGTTTGACAAGCACAAATCCGTTGATGATACGCCGTGTGGCGGCGGCGCAGGGATGATTATGCGGCCGGACGTCTTAGGGCGTACGATAGCTGAAAATCATACCACAGGGCGAATAATCTATATGTCCCCGAAAGGAACGCCGCTAACCCAGAAAAAAGCCCGCGAGCTGGCAAAAGAAACGGAATTGACGATTATCTGCGGAAGATTCGAAGGCATAGACGAGCGCGTTATTGAAGCCTTTAATATCGAAGAGATAAGTATCGGCGACTACATTTTAACCGGCGGCGAGCAAGCCGCACAGATAATGCTGGACGCAGTCGTAAGATTGCTCCCCGGCGTATTGGGAAATGAGGCGTCGCTTGAAGATGAGAGTTTTGAAAACTGCCTTTTGGAATACCCGCAATACACCCGCCCGATAGAGTGGGAGGGGCGAACGGTTCCGGAAGTGTTGCTTTCGGGGCACCATCAAAAAATAGCCGACTGGAGGAAACAACAGTCCGAAATTGCAACCAAAGCCAAACGGCCTGACTTATTCAAGATTTATCTTGATTTTAAAAATAGTTAGGTGTATAAAGTTGAAAAATTTATATAAAAGGTAAAACTGATGAACATTTTAGAAAATATTGAAAAAGAGCAAGTTGCCAAATTGACCGAAGGCAAGAACATTCCTGACTTCAAAGCCGGCGACACCCTTAAAGTTCACACCAAAGTTAAAGAAGGTGACCGTGAACGTATTCAGATTTATGAAGGCATCTGCATTGCCCGCAAGAACGACGGTTTGAATTCTTCTTTCACCGTTCGTAAGATTTCTTTCGGCGAAGGCGTAGAGCGCGTATTCCCGTTGTATTCTCCGAACGTTGCGAAGATTGAAGTGACGCGTATCGGTAAAGTAAGACGTGCAAAATTGTACTTCCTGCGTGCTTTGCGCGGCCGTTCTGCGCGTATTGCCGACGATTTGTCCGCACAGGCAAAAGCCAGAAACGCTGAATAGGGCATTGCTCATAGGTATAACAAAACCCCCGCTGCTTTTAAGCGGGGGTTTTGTTATTTTGCGACTTTGACAGTCACCGTGTCTCCTCTTTGAAAGGCCATGACAGCGCGGGCTTCCTCTTTCGTAAGAGGTTCTCGGACTGAAGCTCTTCTCTTTAGGATAACAACATCGTTGTTTTCCAGAAGAAGATACACCACGGTTGAGGAGCTTCTGAGATCACTGCCCACGGTAAGGAGGACATTTACAACTTTGACCTCCTCATAGGCTGCTGGGATTTCTGTAGGAGTGTCGCAGGGGATGGCAGAAGGTGCCGGCTCGACGGCGCACCCGGACACAAGCATGGTAAGAACCGCGACGGTAGCGAGTGCGTACAAGAATTTTTTCATAATGAGATAAGATGTATAAATTATTTCTAAAACAATCATACCATTTTTCGGACTTTTGTCAATATATATTGAAATAAAATGTTTTATTAGAAAATCAATAAGATAAGCAAATTGAAATAAGCCCCGCCGATATCGGCAGCAGGGCTTTTCGCACAAAAATTAGTTGCGCTCTATATTAAAATAATTTAAAACACTCCAAATGCATTTAAAAAACAGCCGTTTCAAACGGCGCAGCAAAAATAAGAAAAATCCTTTTTTGCTGAACGAACAGGTAAACAATATCCGATAATATATTTTAAACTTTAAATACGGTTTTATCATCTTATAATAATCTTTGTCCATCCAGTATATCAGCAGAATAAATTGCCGGTAGCTTTTAAGTATTCTTCGCTCTTCATGGATAATTAATGAAAAGTGGGCAATGCTGTTTCTGTAATACAATGCTTCGGTGAATATTTTTTTAAGGTGCGAACGTGTGAGTTTGGCGCTTCCGCAAAAATTAGGAAACAAATCGGCAATAGCCGGTTCAAAAATTGTCTCATTATACTCAAAGTCAAACAGATGCACCCAAAAGCCGAATGTCAGCTTATCAATAATTTGTTCGGGCAGGGCATGCTTGGACAGCTTGTGCGAAGCTTCGCGCAGCTCAAGCGCTTTATTTTTATTCCACTCTATCAGGTTAAGCCAGTTGAGGCATTTGTAATGTTCGCATAAGCGTTGATGCAGTTTGTATTTGAATAAATTTTCTATGACATGCAGCAAAAGATAAAATTCTGCACTGATTAACATATTTAATTGGTATAAGTCAGACAGATATTTCTTGTTCAAACATTTTTTTCTAAGTATATTGTCGTAGAGTTCTTGGTCATATCGGGAAATGTAAAGTGTTTTAATATAGTTCATTTTTTTGCCTTTCAAAAATTAATAACGCTGTATCAAAAAGCAAAAAGAAAAAGTGTAAAAGGGGAGGGCTGATATTTTCCAAAAAAAAGATTGTACGGAATACCATACAATCTCAAATGTTGGTCGGAACGGGTGGATTCGAACCACTGACCTCTGCGACCCGAACGCAGCGTTCTACCAGGCTGAACTACGTTCCGATGTTCAACGAACATATTAGTACACCAAAAAAATAAGATTACAAGCTTTTTTTTCATATTTTTGCAAAAAAAATTGACGTTTGGCGTACACCGTGATATACCGCTGAAAACAAACAAAGAGAGGGAAAATGTTATATATCGGATGTCATTTGTCAAGCTCCGGCGGATTTGCCGCCATGGGGGAAACTGCGCTGAAAATCAATGCGAACACATTTCAGTTTTTTTTGCGTAATCCGCGCGGCGGTGCAGCAAAAGACATAAGTTCCGAAGATGTGCAAAAGTTCCGCGATTTGGCAGCAGAACATCGTTTCGGCAAAATCATTGCCCATGCCCCTTACACATTAAATCCGTGCTCCAAAGATACCAAAACACGGGAATTTGCGCGCGAGGTTTTTGCTGATGATTTGAAACGCATGGAACATATTCCCGGAAATTTATATAATTTCCACCCCGGTTCGCACGTTGGGCAGGGTGTTTCCATTGCGATTCCGCAGATTGTCGAGGTTCTGGATGAGGTCATGCCCGAGGCAAAAAACACGACGGTCCTGTTGGAAACAATGTCCGGTAAAGGCAGCGAAGTCGGATCAAAGTTTGAAGAACTCGCCGAAATTATTGCCCGCACGAAAATCAATAATAACGATAAGCTTGGCATTTGTTTGGATACCTGCCATGTCTATTCCGCCGGATACGATATCATTAACCGTCTTGATGACGTATTGGCAGAGTTTGATAAAATCATCGGGTTGAACCGTCTGAAAGCCGTTCACTTGAATGACAGTATGACCGAATATAACTCTCATAAAGACCGCCATGAAAAGCTGGGGCAGGGAAGCTTGGGCGCAGAAGGGCTAATCCGTTTTGTGAATCATCCTGCATTGCGCGGTTTGCCGATTTGTTTGGAAACACCTAATGAGTTGGACGGTTATGCGGCAGAAATTGCGCTGCTGCGCCAAAATTATCGCGAAAGTTAAAACAATATTTCCGTAACAAGCCCGAAGAAAACGCCCAAACCGAAAAGCAGGGCTAATATGCGCAGATTCTCTTTTTCATTCGCATTGACCCGATACAAGACCAAAAAGCCCAATCCGGCATTCGCCAATGTTCCGGCCATCATTGTCCCCATGGAAATCGTATTGTCGAGATACAACTGAGTTAATAAGACCGAAGGGTAACAGCTTGGAATAAGTCCCACGGCAGCCGCAATAAATTTGCTTAAAACCGGAGCACCGGTAAAGAAGGAGACCACGGTTTCACGTCCGCCGAAAACAAACAAGACATTTACGGCAAATGAAAAGAAAAAGATAAACATCAAAATTTTTTCCGTATGCTTAAACGCTGAATGCCAGATATTTTCCTTGTCATCGCATTTGCATTTTTCCCGTGCGCAAAAAGCGCTGATATCAGGTTCTTTTTTATGTTTGATGAATTTTTCCGGCAGGAAATTATCTGCGGCAATCCCGGCGATAATCGCAAAAATGACTTTCAGGCAGAGAATCTGAATGATAACCGCCATGCCCGCACCGCCGGAAATCAAGAGCGGTAACATTTCGTCGGAAGTGGAAAGAAACACCGCCAGCAAAGTGCCTAGCGTAATCAGCCCCGTTGCATACAGGTTTGCCGCGGCAACAGAAAAGCCGCACTGCGGAATAAGTCCTAAAAGACCGCCGATGACGGGGCCGAACTGTCCTGCTTTGCGGATATAAATCGCACTGCGGCGTGACATTTTGTGTTCCAGATATTCCATAAGGAGGTATGTCAGATACAAATACGGAAACAGCGCAAGCGTTTCATACAGCGAATCAACCAAAATATCCATACCGGCTTTGTAATACATTTGCCCCTCTATTTATTAACCTAAACTGTTGTATATATAACAAGACGCAGTGTTTTTTGCAATAAAAAAATGCAATTTTGTTTGCATCATCATTGCCGGTCATTCCATAAAAAAAGAGCGGAATATATCCGCTCTTCAATTTGCCGATAAAATATTTATTCGTATTCGACTAATTTCTTCCGTCTGAGTTCGGCGCCGACTTTCGGCGTGATTGTCCGTTTCTCTTTTCCCGAAATCACATCCTCGGCAATCTTGTCGGCAATGCTTGTGCCGGAAAGTTTGCCGTCACGTTCTTCCATGGCTTTGCGCAGTTTCCGTCCTTGCAACATAGCTTTTTTGCGGCGCTCAATATGTTTGCGCTGTTCATACTTTTCGGTGCAGTAATCTGAATAATTAACCCATTCGTTGCCTTCAAGATGTTTGCGCCAGGATAGATAAATATTTTCTGCCGCAGTGAGCGAAGGTGCCGCGCCGCGTTTTTTGCGCAACAACGGAGAAACTTCGTTACTCTGAACAAAGCCATTTTCGTCCATGCGGTAAATATCTTTTAAGACGGCATTAATATCTTTTTTGTGAAATCTGAATAAACCGTCAGGCTCGTTTGCATATTCAGACCGTCTGTTTAACCAAATTTCATAACAGTCTTCCATATCGCCGTTGAGTTGCAGAATACTGGCGCGAATGCCGTTGGGAAATTCTGCCGAGTAGTGGTCTTCGCGGTCACGATGCAGATTTTCAATGCGGTAATATTCTTCTTCTTTTATTTTTGCGTCAACACCGGCCTTAACCAAAAGGTCTACGCTTTCTTTAAAGAAAATATAAGATGAAACGGGATTGCCGTTGTAATCCGCAGCAAAAGGATCTGCGCCGTATTCGAGCAGAAGTTTTGTTTGTTGGGGCTTTCTTGTCAGCATTAATGCCGTTTTGCCGTCAATGTCCTTAACATTCGGGTTCGCGCCCGCTTTCAGATAAAATTCGGTCAATTCCTCTGTTCGGGCTTGCATCAAAACTGTTCTGCCTTCATTGTCTTTGGCTTCAATATCCGCTCCTGCATCCAGATATAATTTTGCTTCTTTGACTGATTTGGCATACATTAAAACGGTTTTGCCCTCTTTATCTTTGGCGTTAATATCAGCCCCGTAGTCCAGATAAAGCTTGGTCAGCGCTTCACAATTCTTGCATAACGTAATCTCCATTAATGGTGTTCTGCCGGAGAAATCCTTAAAGTTCGGGTTGGCGCCGTATTTTAATAAAAGTTCTGTCACTTCGACAGCATCGGTATCCAGCCAAGCAGCATCAGCCAATAAAGGTGAAATATGTTCATCATAAAGAAAATTTGGGTCTGCGCCGGATTCCAACAGGTTTTTAATTTCCTCGACAGGTTTATTGTTGCGGATAGCCTTAAACAGTTTTTTGTTTAATTCGTCTTGTGTCATTTTTCCCTCCGGCTCAATATCAAGTATCAACATTATTGCTGAAAAATATTGTACGTTTAAAAAGAGCAGATATGAAATCAGATAAATGACTGATTTAAATGAAAATAAAAATACTTGATTGTTGCTATAAAATAAGGTACCTATATTTTGAGCAATTGGGAATAAATGGGGAATTGTTCCATATTATATAAATAAAAATCAGATGTTAAGCCAACAAAAAAGCCCTTGTAAAAACAAGAGCTTTTTTATCAGTTTTCTGCGTATGCTTATGCAGCTTTTTCGTCAAAGTTATACAGTTCTTCAACCGAAACCGTTTTTTCTTTGGTCTCAACTTTTGACAGAACATAGTCGATGACTTTTTCTTCATAAACCTGTGTGCGCAGACGCTCAACAGCTTCTTTGTTTTTGAGATAAAAGTCAAAGATAGCCTTAGCCTGCATCGGATAATGCTGAGCTTCTGCCATAATGGCTTTATTGATGTCTTCCTGCGTAACCTCAACTTTGGCTTCGTTGCCGACTTCTGCGAGCAACAGGCCGAGTTTAACGCGGCGAACGGCTATATCTTTATATTCTTTCAGCAAATCTTCTTCTTTTTTGCTCTTTTCATCTTCGTCAAGCTGGTTGTTCTTCTTGGCGTTTTCATATTGTTTGACAATCGCGTCATATTCCATATCAACCAATTTTGCCGGAACATCAAACTTGTAAGCCTTGTCCAAAGCATCCAAAAGCGCGCGTTTGGTCTTCATCTTGGAAGCATTTTCATAGTCCTGAGCGATTCTGGCTTTCACCGTTTCTTTCAGCTTATCCAGATTTTCTTCGCCCATGGATTTTGCAAATTCGTCATTGATTTCAGCTTTTTTGATTTCGCGGATTTCTTTGATTGTGGTGACAAACAATGCTTCTTTGCCGGCTAAGTCTTTGGCATGATAGTTCTCGGGGAAAGTCGCCTTAACGTCAACAACTTCACCTGCTTTCTTGCCGATTAACTGGTCTTCATAACCCGGAATAAAAGAGTTTGAACCGATTTCCAGCGGATAAGCCTCGCCTTTACCGCCGGCAAATTCAACGCCGTCAATGGAACCGACAAAGTCAATAACGGCAATATCACCTTTAACCGTGGCGCGGTCTTCTTCAACTTTTACCGTATCGCGGCGGCTTTCTGCCATATAGGTCAAAGCCTTTTCGACTTCCTCTGCGGGAACTTCGGCAACCGGCTTTTCAACTTTAATACCTGAAAAGTCATTCAATTTGATTTCCGGCATAATGTCCATGGAAACCTTGAATTCAAGGTCTTTGCCGTCTTCAAATTTTGTCAGTTCGACATCCGGCGTAAACACGGGGCGGACTTTCTTTTCTTTCAAGACTTCGTTGACACCGTCGCGCAACAGGTCGTCTACGGCTTCGCTCATGGCGTTGCCCTGATACTTTTGTTTAACCATGCCAAACGGCACTTTGCCGGCACGGAACCCGGCCATGCTGACATTTTGGGCAATTTTCTTTAATTTTTTTTCAACTTCTGCTTCATAATCGGCAGCGCTGACAACAACTTCATATTCGCGGCTTAAGCCTTCAGATTTTGTTTCTTTTATTTTCATTTACAGTTTCTCTTCTTAAAAAAAACCACCTCGTTAAAGATGGTGCGGGCGGAGAGACTTGAACTCACACAGCTTGCGCCACCAGATCCTAAGTCTGGCGTGTCTACCAATTTCACCACGCCCGCGGATTACAACAATAAATTTGCCCCGAGTATATACAACATTTTTATATAATCAAGCAAAAAAAGAGGTAAATTAAACGCTTTTTAAAGGATTGTGCCTTTTTCAAACTTAAAGCCGCGCAAGAGGTCATTCGTCTGCATCGGCTGTTTGCCTTCGCGCTGGATTTTCGTGATGCGGAGCGCCTGATTATCTGTCGCGATAATGAGCGCTTGCCCGCCTTCCAGTATCTCGCCGGCAAGGCCTGTTGCCGGATATATTTCCGCTTCATAAACTTTGAAACGTTCTCCGTTATACACGAAATACATCGCGGGAAACGGCGAAAAAGCCCTGATTTTGGCGGCAAGTTTGTCCGCGCTTTGCTTAAAATCAAGCAGGCATTCCGCTTTATCGATTTTTTCGGCATAGATGACAAGACTTTCATCTTGCTTCTGCGGCGTAATCTTATCCAAATTCCGGAGCGTTTCAGCCAGCAATGCGGCTCCGGTGTCTGACAAGACATCATGCAACTCCCCGCCGGTCATCTGCGGCGTAATGGCAACGGCTCTTTGGCTTAATACATCACCGGCATCCAAAGCCAATGCCATTTGCATAATAGAAATACCGCTCTGTGCGTCACCCGCTTCTATGGCGCGCTGAATCGGTGCAGCGCCTCTCCATCTCGGTAAAAGTGACGCATGAACATTAATGCAGCCTTTGGGAAACATATCTAAAACTTCCTGCGGCAGCAATAAGCCGTATGCGGCCACAATCGCCAAATCGGCATGATAATTGCGCAGAACTTCCTGCTCTGTCGTATCCCGTAATGTTTTGGGCGTTCTCACTTCAATGCCGCGGCTTTCGGCTAAAAGGTGAATGGGCGTCTTGCACAGATGTTTGCCGCGGCCGCAAGCTTTCGGTGCCCGCGTATATACAGCGGCGACCTCATGTTCTTTTAACAGTTTTTCTAATACCGGAACCGAAAAATCCGGCGTTCCCATAAAAACTATTTTCATTATTCGGCAAATCCGGCAAGTTCGTAATCAATCTTGATTTTGAAATCTTCCGCATATCTGTCCTGTGCGGCTTTGTTCATGTCCGAAAGCATAAGCCTCTTTGCACGTTCTTGTACGGCTTTCAGCCTTTCTTCGGTCAGCTCATCCTGATAATTGACCGTTTCAAACGGCATGGCGATAACATAACGGTTATTGCCGTGTTCAAATATTTTAACACTGTCGTTATCGGCTAAAAACAACTCGTTGATTTCAGCTTCCGTCAAATCTGCAAAAGTCTCGCTGCGGTTAATCGGCGCCGAGCGGAAGACTTCAAATCCTCTGGCTTTCGCCGCCTCAACAAACTGCCCGCCGTCTTCAACATCATTGGCAATATTCTCGGCGGTTTCTTTGGTTAAGGCATTCTTTTCCTGCACGGTCCATAAAGAAATAATTTTGTCTTTAATATCTTCAATGTCGGGCAGGTGCGCGTCGATTATTTTTGTGATTCTTACCACGGCAATACCGTCATCAAATTCTTCGGCAGAACTGATTTCATCCAAACCGTATGAAAAGACGGTTTCATTAAAGTCAAGCGTTTGCAAACTGTCATTAACATCGGATATCGGCGCCTCTTCCGTAATTCCGGAAATATTGAAAGGTTTGACACCCAGCATGTCACCGACCTCCGCCAAAGTTTTACCGCCGTTGACGGCATCGTCAATGTCGGCTCTGGCTTCTCTGAGAGCATCATAAAGGTTTTCGTTATTCAGCTGTTCAATAATCTGCGGTTTCATTTCATCCAAAACAGCTTCTTTTGCCGGAATAATATTTTTAATGCTGATAATCTGCCATGTATCCGCTACCTGCAAAAGTTTCGGCTGATTGAGCGGCATATCAAAAGCGGTTTCGGCCAGTTCGTCGGCCAGTTCATCTTGCGCGACGATTCCCAATGTCGGCTCATCGGCATTTTCGGCCTTAAACTCTTTTGCCGTTTGCGCAAAATCAGTGCCGGCATTTAACCTTTCCGCGGCTTTTTCCGCATCGGCTTTATTCATGAAAACCATTTGCAGAATATCACGTTTTTCCGGCCGGTCAAGTTCGCTTTTATGCTGTTTGAAGTAATCTTCAACCATAGCGTCGGTTGCGGCATATTTCTTTAAGATAACCTCGTTCGGAATAAATAAAACTTCTGCCTCTCTGCTTTCCGGAACGGTAAAGTTTTCGGCAAAATCTTCATAGTATTGTTTGATTTCGTCTTCGCTGATTTTGCGTTCAATTTTGATGTCATCGGGCGATAAAGTAAGATATTTAAAAGATTTGCGTCTGTTGTCGGAATGGTGAACGGCATTGCTCAACACGGCAGGAATATCAAAAGTCTCGGTTAAATCCGTTACCAAAATTCTTTGCGCCAGCATTCTTTTAACCATGTTGACATAGTCATTTTCGCTGATACCGGCCGCACTCAGATAACGTTTAAAAATTTCCGGATGGAATTGCCCGTTCAGCGGATTTTTAAATTCGGGCTGATTGAAGATAACCTGTTGGATAAGCTGTCGCGGAAAATAAATATTGTATTTCTTCATGGTCTGATCCATGACGCTTTCATTGACAATCTGGCGGATAACGCCGTCAGCCAGAGCCGTGCGCGTCTCATCGCTGACTTCAAAATTGTCCCCGGCTAAATTTTTCAGGGCATTGAGCTCTTTCTGCAGACGGTATGAAAATTCGCTTTGTGTTGTTTTTTTGCCGCTGACGTTAACAACGGTTTGGTTTTGACTTGCGCTGTTAATGTACCCCGTTACGCCGAATAGCGAAACAAAACTGACGGCTACGGCTATTGAAATAATTTTGAAGAACCAACTTTCTTTTGCTTTTGCTAATTTGCTTATCATTTTTTCCATCCCAAAAATAATCCGATTGCCGCCATTATAAGAGCCAAAAAAATTTATGCAATCGCAATTATAAATATGTACAATGTTTTTTTTTATATTTTTTTGTAAACAACTTTGTTTTTTGGCTGGAAAATAAAAATGCCTGTGCTAAAAGGTAACAAGTTGTAATTAAAAATGAGGTTTATGCAAATGGTAAGAAAAACTTTGATTGCCGGCAACTGGAAGATGAACGGCTTGCTGGAAGACGGCGTTGCTTTGGCAAAAGGTGTTGCCGAAGGGGCAAAAAAGGCAGCGCGCAAAGATTGTGAATTTTTAGTCTGCCCGCCTTTTACGCTTTTGTTTTCCGCCAAAAAAGCGCTTAAAGGTTCCCGCGTGATGCTCGGTGCGCAAGACTGCCATTTTGCCGAGAAAGGCGCGCATACCGGCGATATCAGCCCGCTGATGCTGAAAGATTTGGGTTGCCAGTATGTCATTGTCGGACATTCGGAGCGCCGTACAGACCATCATGAAACCAATGAACTGATTGCCAAAAAAGCCGAAGCAGCTGTTAAAGCCGGCTTAAAAGTTATTATATGCATAGGCGAGACCGAAGCCGAACGCGACGCCGGCAAGACCATTGATGTTTGCACCGCGCAGATTATGGGTTCCGTTCCGGAAACCGCAACGGCGCAGAATACGGTAATTGCTTACGAACCTGTTTGGGCAATCGGAACGGGCAAAACCCCGACAGCCGCCGATGTGGAAGATGTTCATGCCGCGATTCGCAAAGTTGTAGCTAAAAAGCTCGGTCGTGCCAATGCCAACAAAATGCGCATTTTGTACGGCGGCAGCATGAAACCGTCAAATGCCAAAGAATTACTGGCATTGCCTGACGTGGACGGCGGACTTATCGGCGGCGCCAGCCTAAAAGCGGCAGATTTCTTGGCAATTGCCGAAGCTTGTAAACAATAATTAAAAAAAGGAAAAAGATATGGGATCCGTATTGTTAGTTATTCATTTAATGGTAGCGATTTTGCTGGTAACGCTGATTTTGATGCAGCGTAATTCCGGTAACGCGTTAAGCGGTTTGGGCGGCGGCAGCGGCGCTGACAGCTTTTTGTCGGCACGCGGCAAAGGCAATTTGCTGACCCGTACTACGGCAATCTTGGCAACGATTTTCTTCTGCACCTCTATTTTGCTTTCACTGTACTATAAAGGCGAAACCAGAGCAGCCGATTCTATTGCCGATGTTGCTCCGTTGAATCAGGAAGCTCCTGTTGTGCCGGCAGTGCCTGACGCCGGAGCTGAAACCCCGGCAGTGCCGGAAGCGGAATAACACGATGAGATAATGAACGAAAATAAGGCACCTTTTTAAGGAGGTGCCTTTTTCTCTGCAAAATTTAACGATAAAGGGTATCTAAATGTCTGAACTAAATCCGAAAACCAAATTTATATTCATCACCGGCGGCGTCGTTTCTTCTTTGGGGAAGGGGCTTGCTTCCGCATCGTTGGCGTCAATTTTGCAATGCCGCGGCTTTAAAGTACGGTTGAGAAAACTTGACCCGTATTTAAACGTTGACCCCGGAACCATGAGCCCGTTTCAACATGGCGAAGTTTTTGTTACCGATGACGGAACCGAGGCTGATTTGGATTTGGGGCACTATGAGCGTTTTTCAGGCGTCAGCGCCAAAAGAAGCGACAGCACGACAACCGGGAAAATCTATCAGCGCGTTATAGACAGAGAGCGTCGCGGCGACTATTTGGGCGCTACCATTCAGGTTATTCCGCACGTAACCAATGAAATTAAAAACTTTATTATCAGTGATTTGGAAGACGAAGATTTCGTTTTATGCGAAATCGGCGGTACAGTCGGTGATATTGAAGGTCAGCCGTATCTGGAAGCTATCCGCCAGCTGGCTTATGATTTGGGGCGCGAACGCACGATGTTTATCCATTTGACACTTCTGCCTTATATTCCAACCGCAGGCGAACTCAAAACCAAACCGACGCAACATTCAGTGAAAAAATTGCAGGAATACGGCATTCAGCCGGATATGCTGCTTTGCCGTTCACAGATGCCGCTGCCCGAAAACGAAAGAAAGAAACTGGCGCTGTTTTGCAACGTGAAAGAAGAAAACGTTATTGCCGCTCTGGATGTCAGCAATATTTATCAGGTGCCGCTTGCTTATTCCAAGGAAGGTATGGATATGGCAGTCTGCCGTTACTTTAATCTGCATTGTCCCGATGCTGATTTAAGCCGCTGGGAGCGTATCGTTGAAACGGTGAAAGCCCCCGAAGGCGAAGTGCGCATTGCCGTTGTCGGCAAATATGTGAAGTTGCTTGAAGCCTACAAATCATTAGGCGAAGCACTGACTCACGGCGGCATTGCCAATAAGTATAAAGTTAAAATCAAATGGATTGATGCCGAAGAATTGGAAAAAAGCCCCGCCGAAGAATGGCTTTCTGATGTCAGCGGTATTCTTGTTCCCGGCGGTTTCGGCCTGCGCGGTACTTCCGGAAAAATTGCCGCGGTCAAATACGCACGCGAGCATAATATTCCGTTTTTAGGCATTTGCTTCGGCATGCAGATGGCTGTTATTGAAACCATGCGCAATGTGCTGGGGATTAAAAACGCCAACACGACCGAACTGGCGGAAAACTGCGAAGCCGTGGTCGGTTTGATGACCGAGTGGGATAAAGACGGCGCTAAGCAAATACGCCATAAAGACGGCGATTTGGGCGGAACTATGCGTTTAGGGGCATATGAGTCAGTCTTGGTGCCGAACTCCAAAGCGGCGGAAGTCTATGGTACGACGCATATTTCCGAGCGCCACCGCCACCGTTACGAAGTCAATATCAAATATAAGAGCCAGCTGGCACAGGGCGGTATGCTGATTTCGGGAACATCGCCGGACGGTAAACTTCCGGAAATTGTCGAACGCCCTGACCATCCGTGGTTTATCGGCGTGCAGTTCCACCCTGAGCTGAAATCCAAGCCGTTCGCGCCGCACCCGCTGTTTGTTGAGTTTGTCAAAGCCTCAATCAAACAAAGCCGTTTGGTGTAAAAAAAGCGGGAAATTTCCCGCTTTTTTATTTTAACAATATCAGACCTATAACAGAAGTCAGTAGCACCGAAACGGTTGACAGTCGCACATTTGCACAGGGAATCTGTCCGCCAAACCGGCGATAAAGTATATTCCCCGAAACAATCCAGAGCGGATATAAAAAAATAATTGCCGATACATACGCCGGATTGGGCGCTAAATACATTGCGTAGTTTTTGCAGATCATTGTCATCGTTACCAAAAACACAATAACAACAGCTTTTGTTCTGTATTGCGGCTCAAATAAATTTGTCAATTTATGCTTTTTCAGATAGATATACAGGTTGAAACTTCCCGAAACCAAAGCCGTAATCAGGCAGTAAAAATATATGGCGGATACCAGATTATCGGCCCCATGCATCATCGCCTCTTTATTGATAACATCATTGACTGAAAGCAGACATAAACAAGGCAGAAGATATTTCATTGCCCGTGAAGAAGATTTGGCCTTTTTCATTTTTAAAATAGAAAAAGTAATACCCGATAAACACAATACGACAAGCGTCAGATGCAGGGGATTATGCAACATAGCCCGTAAATCTGCCGGATTAATCAAAAGCCAGAGAATAAATATCAATCCGATAGCCAACGGTTGTAACGAACTTGTCACTTCTGCGCCGAATGCTTTGGCTGAACGAAACAGGCGATAATCGTTAAACGCAATCAGACATCCTTGTACCGTGCATAGAATATAATAAGCAAAATTATCTATCGGCTCAAACAATATGATAAACGGCAGCAAAGCCAAAAACTGTCCGACTCCGCGAAACACCATGAATAACGGGCCGGAAAGCTTGAAAATTTGATTCGTGTAAATAAAGATTGCCGTCATCAGACTGCATACCCAGGCAATAAGAAACCAGTATTGTTCCATCTTATAACTCCACATAAAAAGCATTCGCGCGACATGATAAAAATGTGAGCTTAAAAATCGGTTAAAACAATGTGGTCGGATAAAAATATCAGCATTTATTATCCTGCTTGACCGGCATATTCTCAAATATCAACTTTTATATATCTTGCATGGAATAAGCCGAATAAAACGCCGCAGTTATTTTTTCTGCTGCTCTGCCGGCAACAGTTGTTATTCATCTTCCGTTTCTTCGGGGCGTTCTTTAACGGTGGTTTTGACTCTGGTAATACGCATGCTGTCCACTTTCAAAACCTCATAGATGCAGTATTCATCCTCAGCCTTGTCACCGACCTGCGGTTCTCGTCCCAACAAGTTGAACACATAACCGCCCATCGTACTCTCTTCATGCTCACAATAGGGAAGGTCAAGGCAGTCATAAGCATCTTCCACCAGATACAAACCGTCAAATTCGCAGACACATTCATTGATGACCTTAACAGGTTCTTCTGTTACTTCATCATGTTCATCGCGGATTTCGCCCACCAGTTCTTCCAAAATATCTTCCATGGAAAGCAATCCGGCCGTCCCGCCGTATTCGTCCACGACAATCGCCAGATGAATGCGCTTTTTCATCATCTCGTGCAAAATTTCCGAGATAGATTTATTTTCCGGTACAAACAGAATTTTCCGCACAATTTTACTTAAAATATCTTTATGCTGTGTATTCTTGCATTCCAGTAAATCGCGAATGTGTATCATGCCCAAAATCTGGTCTTTGTCTCCGGCACACAGCGGAAAACGCGTATGTTTGTTTTGCTTCACGAATTCCATAACTTCGTTAAAGCTGCTGTTTTGATAAATGCATTTCATTTCCTGCCGCGGAATCATGATTTCATGCGCAAAGATTTCCGAAAACGAAATTGCGTTCTGGATAATCTCGCTTTCCGTATCATCAATCACGCCGCCTTTCTGTGAAGCGTCAATAATAAGCTTAATTTCTTCCTCGGAATGCGCTTCATCACTTTCGTCAGCGGCCTGTACGCCCATAAGTTTCAAAATCCATAACGACACATGGTCAAAGCACCAGATAATCGGCGTGCAGATTTTGTTAAACGTATAAAGCGGCACCGCAATAATCAGAGTATATCTTTCCGTATCCTGAATGGCCATGGACTTTGGCACCAGCTCGCCCAGAACAACGTGTAAAAGCGTGATGAACGTAAAGGCAACGCCGAAGCTCAGCGAATGGAGCAAAACCGTATTGTCGGCAAAGAAATCCGCAAACAGGTTTTCCAAAAGTCTTGAAACAGCCGGTTCACCGAGCCAGCCTAAACCCAACGAAGCCAATGTAATGCCGAGCTGGGTGGCACTTAAATAGGTGTTTAGATGTTCGCTGATTTTAAGCGCAACTTTGGCGCGTTTGCTGCCGCCGTGCGCAAGTTCTTCAAGTCGTGTGCGGCGGATTTTTACGATAGCAAATTCGGAAACAACAAAAAAGGCATTGCAAAAAACTAAAACTAAAACCAATATCAAATTGAAAACATAACTATACGCAGGACTCATCGCTGTCTATTATATTTTACCTCATCTAATTAAACATATCTGAGAGTTTATAATATATATTTGCTAAATGTCAATATCTCTTTTCCGCCTCTCCTGATTTTTTTAAGCGTTATCAATAATATCACGCGGAAGTTACAAAAATCTGCTCTTTTTCGGTAAGGTGAATCTGTCCGTATCAACGCCTTCAAGTTTTAATAAGTTGACTTTGCTCATGAGCCCGCCCGCATAGCCGGTAAGATTGCCGTTGGTGCCGATAACCCTGTGGCAGGGGATGATAATACCGACGGGGTTTGCCCCGACGGCGCCGCCGACAGCCTGAGCCGACATTTGCCTGATATTATGTTTGCGCGCGATAATTCGGGCAATCTCGCCGTATGTCATCGTTTTGCCGTAAGGAATACCGCACAATATCTCCCAAACTTCCTTCCGGAACACGGAACCGGCAGGTTTCAGCGGCGGCGTAAAATCAGGCTCGTTTCCCGCAAAGTATATATGCAGCCAGTGTTTTGTCAGTTCCATAATGCCGAGGCGGCTGCCGTCCGTACACGGTACAAACTTTTTCTGCGGACGATTCTGCCAAAATTCGGTATGTAGTCCGGTCAAATACTCTCCGTCGCTGAACAGGCGAATGTTGCCGAAAGGTGAAGCGTAATCAGCGCTGTAGTCCATAAAGCTCTCCTATATTTCCGGCGCCGGTGCCATTTGCTGTCGCTTGAATGCTGAGCGCCGCAGAAGCTGCGTGACACGTTCCACGGTTGCCTTGTCAAAACCCTGAACGTCGGCGGCTTTTTTACCTTCGTCATAGAGCTGTTTTAAGATAGCATCCAAAACAGGGTAGGGCGGCAGCGAGTTTTCATCCTTCTGCCCTTCGGCAAGTTCGGCGGACGGCGCACGCGTGATTACCTCATCGGGCAACGCCCGTCCGAGTGTATTGCGCCATTTCCCGAGTTCAAAAACCGTGGTTTTGTAGACATTGCCGATGGGCATCAAGCCGCCGCAGGTGTCGCCGTACAGCGTGCAATAACCGGTCAGCGCTTCTGATTTGTTGCCGCAGGCAAGCACCAGCCCGCCGAATTGGTTGGAGAAAGCCATTAACAGCTTTCCCCGAATGCGTGCCTGCAAATTTTCAAGCACGATTCCTTTAACCTCTTCGCCGAACGCCTGCCGCAAAAAGGCGGCGTCTGTTTCCACGAGCGTGTCAATATCCAGCTCCTGATAATTCAGCTTATTCAATGCGGCAATTTCGCGGGCAATATTGAGACTCAAATCAGACGTATATTTCGTCTTCATCATAATCGCCCGCACGTTTTCGCCGCCGAGCGCGTCCGCCGCGAGCACCGCAACCAATGCGGAATCCATGCCTCCCGAAAGCCCGAGGATAACGCCGTTAAAGCCGTTTTCTCTGCAATAGGTTCTTAAACCCTCTTTCAGTTTGTGCCAAAGTTTCTCCATGATTTTATCTCCCCTGATGTTCCTGAATTAAATTTTGCTGTAAAGCATATAATCCGCTCTCCAATCCTACGCCGTAAATATGCGGGTTGGCAAGCCTTTTGTATGAAGCATCCAACATTAACAGGTTGCGCTCCGCTTCGTTTTGCAGAAGTTTGACATTTGTTTCCGGTCTGTTAACAATCTCGCCGTTTTCAACGACCGTTTGCAACAGCCTCGCTGCCATTGTGCCTTTCTTAAAATAAAGCCGCGTGCCGTTTTGGCTGCCGAGTGTGTAAGACGTGATATCCCGCGCCAGCTGTGCGCCGCTTAATATTTTATCGTCATCGGATTTAATGATAACGTCGCCCTCAAACTTACCGCCGCGCACAATGCGTAAAATATCCGTTGCTCCCGGAATGGTCGTTTTCCCTTCGGCAATCTTAATTTTCGGCTCGCCCATATAGGCTTTAGTTTTAAACACGCCGCCGAGCGCCGGGGTGTCGTATGCGGTAACGAGTTTTGTTCCCGCGGCAAAGACGTCATATGGCGCTTTCTGCACCATGATGAGATTTTCAATTAAATGTTCGTCCAAATCGTTGGAAGCCACGAGCTTGACATCAGGCATGCCCGCTTCGTCAAACATCCGCCGCGCCTCTTTGCCCCAATAAGCCAAATCGCCCGAGTCAATCCGCACGCCCATGAGTTCAATCCCGGTCTCGCGGGAAGCTTTGATAGCGTTTTTGATTCCTTCTCTGGTGTCGTATGTATCCACCAACAGAATGGTGTTGCCGACAGAGGCTTTCATATACGCTTTAAATGCGTCAAGTTCGTTTTCATAGCTCATAATGAACGAGTGCGCCATGGTGCCGCTGGCGGGAATATCGTAATGCTTCGCCGCTGCTACGTTGGACGTTCCCGTCGCCCCGCCGATAATTGCCGCGCGGGTCTGTGAAAAACAGCCGAGTTCCTGCGCGCGCCGCAAACCGAATTCCAACAGCGGGCGTTTTTTGCCGTCTAAACGTGCCGCATACGCCATACGTGAAGCTTTGGTCGCAATCAAACTCTGCGAATTAAAGATATTCAACAGTGCCGCTTCCACTAAATCCACCTGCCAGCAGGGTCCCGTTACCGAATAAACCGGCTCGTTCGGAAAGACAACCGTTCCTTCCTGCACGGCGCGGATATTGACTTTTAACTTTTTCCCTTCCAAAAAAAGTCAGGAAATCATCGTTGAATTTCCGCCCGCCGTCAGCGTTGGTGACCGTGCGCAGGTATTCAATATCTTCTTTGCCGAAATGCCAGTTTTCAAGCCACTGTGTAAATTCGGCCAGTCCCGCCGCCAAAAGGTAGCTGCCGCCGAACGGGCATTTGCGGAAAAATGCTTCCGATGTTTTGGTTTCTTCGGCTTTGTCGTCCGCGAACCATGCCTGCGCCATCGTTAGATGGTAAAGGTCGCAGAAAAGCGGTGTTCCGCTCGCTGAAATGTTCGGTCTTACGTTTGTGTTATATTCTCTCATCTCTATTCTCCCATTGCTCTGTTGACTAAATTATGCTGAGTTTTCTTCTCATTCAAACGGCTGCGAAAAAACTGCGCGGAAGTGATGCTCTTCAGCCTCCCGCTTTCAATAAACGGGCGGTAAACCTCATCTTGCAAAATCTCGCCTGTTTCTCTGTTCAGCCCTTGGCACAAATCTTCCAGTATCACAACATGCGCGCCTTTTTTCAAAAGCCCGTTCATCGCCTGCTGAACGCATACGTCGCTCAACACGCCGCAAAGGTAAACCTCTTTGCCGTTCCAGTCCGCCGCCAAGTCGCGGTATTGTCGTACTTCGTTCCAGATATTTGTGGTGGATTTATACATCTTCGTCACAATAAGTTCCGGCTTAAACGGTGCAGCCTGCTGCCAACCCCAGCTGCCGAACACGCAGTGCAGCGGAAAGTCCATCGCCTCTTGGGTCTGCCCGTATGTTTCTTGAAAATGTGTATCGTAGGTGTCAATAATCTTATCAAAGCTGCCTTTGAACAGGCTGTCGGCAAATTTCTGGTGTTTCTCAATCAGTTCCGGCGCTTCAATGGAAAGTGCGCCGTGCGGATGCACAAAATCATTCTGAAAATCAATCCGCATCAAAATACGGTTAGTCATTTTAAATTCCCTTTCAGGCTTATTCGGGTGATAAGGCCGCCTGTCTTTCATAAGCCCTGCGGAAGACGCAGGCGGTAAATTTGAAACTTTAAACTAACGGCGAAGCCGTTTCTACGGGTGCGATAAAGTGCAATGCTTGAGGAAAATTGCCGACTGCGGTGTACAAAACTAGTACATAAAGGAGGGAATTTGCCTCAATGATTGTGCTTTTGCGCGCCCCCTAAATAATACCTTTTTTCTTGTTAAAATATTCCTCCACAATGTGGTGATTTTCGGGCGCGATAAAATTTTTCCATCGCGTGTCGCCGAATTTTATCATATCGCGTACCATCGTTCCGGTCACAAACGGAAAGTTCGGGTCAGTACGGTCTTCAAGTTCAATGTTCTCAAAGCACTCTCTGAACCAATGCGCATCATAGCTTGAACCCGCGTAGTAAACATCGGGCGTCGGCATATCGGGAAAGCTTTCTTTGATGAAGTCCAGCACATACTCGCCCCATTCCGCCGGATTGTTAATATCAAACAGTCCGATGATTTTCAGCCGTTCATATTCCGGCTTAGTGCGGTAAATGTTTTGAATCATCTTTTTGCGAGTGGTGTAGTTCAACGGGTTGCGCGCAGTTCCTTGCTCTTGGATGGAACCCAAAACAATCGTCACGCGTTCGCATTCGGAAAGCATCTTGTCCACGAGCTTCTGGTGCCCTATGTGGAAAGGCTGCGCCCGCATAATGCAAAGCCCGTGTTTGTATTTGTAATCAGACATTAAAAAAACTCCTTTTAAGGAGCCGCTAACAAAATTCAAATAAACTTATACAGTCTTTTTAATCTCATTAACCCGGCTCGGTTATCATTTGTTCTATGCTTATAAGCCCTGCAAGCATCAAGAACACTTTTAGAATAACCGCAAATTACCGAATGTCAAGCACAAAAGAGTTGTATTTGCGGTAAACTTATGTTACAATTTATGAAAAGGAGCTCAAAATGGCTGTAATCAACGCAGAAGAAATATATAATGCGTATGTGGAAGATGTTATCCGCCGCAATGACGCCTTAATAAAATTGCAAAAAGAATGTCTGGAATTGTTTGCGGGGAAGTCAGCGGCGGAAATGTTACCCTTGCTTGAAGATATCTATAAACAAGAAAGCGAATATAGAGCACCTAAGAGCGAGAAAGAAAAAGAAGATGCTGAAAACAGAACGCCGACGGAAGATAATGATTTTAATTTGTTTTGCGATCATATCCGTTCTAATATAATTTGGAACAATTTTCAAAACCGTCCCGAATTTCTTGCCGCGAAAGAAGATATTGATAATGCACCGAATGAAGAAACGAAACATAAAATAGTAAACGGTCTGTATCCGCATTTCGGCAAAGAAATGGAAGATCAGAAACTGGAAGAAAAATACATAAGAAAGAAACTTGTCGATGAAACCATAGAAAGAATGCATCGCAGAATAATCGGCGACAGTTTTTTCGGGGAAATGAACGGCTTCCGTGACGGCGGCAACTGCACCAAAGGAATAACGGTTTCGTTGCTGCATGTGGAGCAGGAATTCGGCGTTTCGCTGTTTTCAGAAAAGGCTGATAACGAAAGCCTTGCTCACCCGAAAGATTTAATTAAAGAATTAAAGCAATACACCCAAACCTCTGCAAGCGGAAATTTGGAAGATATAGAAAATATCCGTAAAGGCGATATTGTCTTGCTGTTTGACGGTAAGGGAGAGCCGCGACATGCGATGATGGTCTCGGGATTTGATGGGCAGGGAAAGCCGCTGCTTTTGGGCTTTACTCCCACGCAGCGCAACTGCCCGATGTATGAAAAGGCAAGCGGCAAACCGCGCAAAGGCCTTGTCATAGATGTTCATTCCTTTATCGCCGACAAAGTGCAGGTTCATAATCGGCAGGAGTTTTCACAAATATTACTGGCCCGAAAAAAATTTCAAACCGTTAAATGATTTTTAGCTTTTATGCATTATCTTTTCGCAAATTACCGAATGTCAAGCACAAAAGAGTTGTATTTGCGGTAAACTTATGTTACAATTTATGAAAAGGAGCTCAAAATGGCTGTAATCAACGCAGAAGAAATATATAATGCGTATGTGGAAGATGTTATCCGCCGCAATGACGCCTTAATAAAATTGCAAAAAGAATGTCTGGAATTGTTTGCGGGGAAGTCAGCGGCGGAAATGTTACCCTTGCTTGAAGATATCTATAAACAAGAAAGCGAATATAGAGCACCTAAGAGCGAGAAAGAAAAAGAAGATGCTGAAAACAGAACGCCGACGGAAGATAATGATTTTAATTTGTTTTGCGATCATATCCGTTCTAATATAATTTGGAACAATTTTCAAAACCGTCCCGAATTTCTTGCCGCGAAAGAAGATATTGATAATGCACCGAATGAAGAAACGAAACATAAAATAGTAAACGGTCTGTATCCGCATTTCGGCAAAGAAATGGAAGATCAGAAACTGGAAGAAAAATACATAAGAAAGAAACTTGTCGATGAAACCATAGAAAGAATGCATCGCAGAATAATCGGCGACAGTTTTTTCGGGGAAATGAACGGCTTCCGTGACGGCGGCAACTGCACCAAAGGAATAACGGTTTCGTTGCTGCATGTGGAGCAGGAATTCGGCGTTTCGCTGTTTTCAGAAAAGGCTGATAACGAAAGCCTTGCTCACCCGAAAGATTTAATTAAAGAATTAAAGCAATACACCCAAACCTCTGCAAGCGGAAATTTGGAAGATATAGAAAATATCCGTAAAGGCGATATTGTCTTGCTGTTTGACGGTAAGGGAGAGCCGCGACATGCGATGATGGTCTCGGGATTTGATGGGCAGGGAAAGCCGCTGCTTTTGGGCTTTACTCCCACGCAGCGCAACTGCCCGATGTATGAAAAGGCAAGCGGCAAACCGCGCAAAGGCCTTGTCATAGATGTTCATTCCTTTATCGCCGACAAAGTGCAGGTTCATAATCGGCAGGAGTTTTCACAAATATTACTGGCCCGAAAAAAATTTCAAACCGTTAAATGATTTTTAGCTTTTATGCATTATCTTTTCGCAAAAATAGGGAAAGACAATGCAGCGTATAGATTTTACCAACTTCCGCAAATATTATAAACAAGCGTCCATACAAATTCCGGCGGACGATTTCTATCAGGATTTCATCACTCACAAAGTCGTGCACTCTATGCAGGTTTTAAAGTATGGACGTAAGATTCTTGCACAAACGCCTGAATTGGCTGATAAATCGTCAGATTTTACCGCGGCAGCCGAACGCGCTCTGCTGTTTCATGATGTCGGGCGGTTTGAAGAAGGCGTATTGCGATATAAAGCTGAAAAAGAAAATCAAAATATTGCCGCGGCATCGCTTGCAATCAATCATGGCGATTTAGGGTATGAGACGCTTTTGAGAAATCCGCATTATAATGACCCGCGGATTCTTGCTGCCGTCAAATATCACGGGGCAATGCTTGAAGATGTCTATGATATGCCGCAATGGAAAAAATTCATGCTTTTACCCGAAAAAGATGACATAAAACAGATTCTCTTGCTTGTCCGCGATGCTGATAAATTGGAAAATCTGTATACCATAACAAATGAACATCGCCTGTCACAGGACATTTTTTATAAACAGCTGACGGAAGACTTACGCCGGGCGCCGCTTTCCGCGGAAACAATACAACAGTTTTTTGAAGGCCATGTTGTCCGTTTCCGAACGGTAAGGTCATGGTCAGACCGCATCTTGATGGTATTGTCCTGGGTGCATGATATCAACTATGAAACGTCAAAAAAAATCTGCCGGCGCATGAAATGTTTCGACTATCTGCTTTCAGAGCTGGATAAAATCAATACGGATAAAAATATGCAAAAGCAGATTGAGGAAATGATTAAATTTAAATAAAATATACAAAATTGACAAAAAACACTTGACGCAATCTTAAAAGTATGGTATTAAAACATGCATTATTTATCAAACCGAGGAGAAATAAATGACAAATAATGTGCAGCAGACGACTTTCAATACAATATGCAAATTTATGGAAGAGGCTCAGTTAAATGAGGCTTTTTTGTTTGGCGGTGCCGTTCTCGACCCTCTGATTAATCCTGATGCCAAAATTAACGATTATGATATCTGCGTCAAAGATAAAGATACTTTTTTTGATGCGCTGAAATGTTTGGAAGCGCGGGGCATACCGATTTCCGAAGTCACCCGCACGCATAATATTTATGTCGTTATCCGACACCCTGAGTTCGGACAGATTGATTTTTCCTGCATGGATCCTGAAACCAACGGTATTTTTAACATTGAAAAGATTTATACCGGATATCGCAAAGTAAACGGGGGGGGGTATAAGAGCACGCTTGTCGATAAATACGGAGCTGTTGACGGGATGCGTCGCGGTCAGATTCGCTTGGCCTGCAATCCCGAAGAAGAAGGTGCTTATAACCTTTTGCGTCGTTTTTTGGCTGTTTCCGGTAAATACGGGCTGGATATTTCCCAAGGCGGTCCGAACCAGCAGGTAATTGATGAAATAAAAGAAGAATTCAAAAAAAGCCGCCACCATATTCCGCAAGACCGCGTCCGTTGCCTGTCGCGCTTGTCTGCGAGTCTGCGCCGCTCCAAAAACAGAAATGAATATGTCAAGAATTTAGGCGAACAGGGAATATTTTTCACGGCGTTTCCCGATATTCATAAATTGTTCAACCGTCCGTCCTTTCAGGAATCTGCCGAATTGGCGCAATGTACGACCCAAAAAGAATTGCTTGAATTAATGCTCGAGCATACCCAAAAAGAAGACCGCGACGCCATGGTTGACTGCCTGCGCATTTTAGCCCGCCGCGAACCGGCAAGACAGGACAAAGGTGTTAAAATGTTTGTTGAAACCGTTGAACAGGAAAAAACATCTGCGGCTCGCTTGAATAAGGAAATTTTAAATCCTCTGTTTGTACATATATTGTCAGGCGCAAACATTAAAGGAAAATAAGATGAAAATAACGATACTGGGTTCAGGTTCGGCATACGGCGTGCCGATGATATTCAACATCTGGGGCAATGCCGATTCTTCCGAACCACAGAATCGCCGTACCCGTGCGTCAGTCCTTTTGGAAGATGAAGACAAAAGCGTTTTGATTGACTGCGGGCCGGACTTTCGCGAGCAGATAAATAAAAACAATGTCAAAAATATTGACGCGGTTTTCATCACGCACGGGCATTATGACCATATTGCGGGCATTCCCGAACTGCCGCGTGCAACAAAGATTTTGGAACACGGTATAGATATTTATGCAGCTTCGGAAACCATGCGGGAGCTTAAACAAAGCTACGGCTATCTGTTTAAAGACAAAGCCGACGCCGAGCCTGACAGCAAAAGCCTGCAATGGCATATATTGCCCGATAGCGGTGATTTTTCAGCCTGCGGTCTCGCATTTCAAACTTTTCAACAGCCGCATCACAATATCTTTTCATCGGCATTTCGTTATAAAAATTTTGCATATGTAACGGATTGGCAGGAAATGCCGCAGGAAAATATACCCCTGTTGCAAAATCTGGATGTTCTGCTGGTGGAGTGCAACAACGGTTATGAAAAGGCTGAAAACGGGCACAGCGATATGGATAACGTGAAAAAGCTGATTGCAAAGATAAAACCGAAAAGGACGATTCTGACCCATATTTCGGCTCGGGTGGACACCAAGCGTTTCCAAACCGAAAAAGAAATTGAACTTTCTTATGACGGCATGGTCATTGAGTTATAAAAAAAACAGGGCTGAATATACAACCCTGTCCGTTTTTCAGATATGAAAAGAGATTAGTCTACCAAAATAACGACGTCAACGTCAACTTCCGGTGTCTGCATCATGTCTTTGTCAATTTCGCCGCGCAGTTCAACGGTGTTTTCCGGCTTAACGGTAACGCCGTTCCATTCATCATCGTCAATTTCTACCACGATAACGCCGGTGCCGTCATTAAACTGGTATTTTTCGTCGCCGAGGCTTTTCTCGATTTTACCGCGCAAAACCACAGGCGTATCGTCGCTCATCTTCAAAGCTTCCGCAACCGTGGCGCTGGCCGTAGTCGGTCCCTGAAAACCGCCCTGAGCTTTTTTGGCCATGGCATTACCGGCCGCAATAAAGGTTAAAGCCAAAGCAGATACTGCTAAAATTTTTCTCATCATGTTTCTCCTGTCAGTTAAATAAAATTTGCCGTATATATATAATCATATTTTCGCATTTTTCCGTATTTGCAAAATAAAACATTAGTTATCCTCAACTTTGGATTAATCAATTGCTGCGGCATCCGAATGATTTTCGGAAGCGCCGTCGGTTAACGGACGGACCACTCTCTGCGGAAACGGAATATTAATTCCGGCCTTTCTGAAAGCGTCAATAATGTTTTCGCGCAGCCTGAACGACACGTCCGCGCTTTTGGAAACGTTGGAAATATAACAGTTGAGTTGAAAATCAAGACTGCTGTCGCCGAAGTCAACAAAAGCGAGTGACGGTGCCGGGTTTTTCAAGACGCCCGCGTCATTCTGCGCAATGGAAAGCAGAAGGTCTTTAACCTCTTTGATATTGCTGTCATAGTCCACACCGACTTTAATTTCCAACCGCGCCATGCGGTTGTCGTGCGTCTTGTTGACAACACTGCCCGAGATAATCGCCGAGTTCGGGATAATGACGTTGGACTTATTGGCCATTTCCAAAATTGTCGAGCGCATGCTGATTTGCTTTACCGTACCTTCATAGCCGTTAATCGCGACCACGTCGCCGAGCTTAATCGGCCGCTCAAACAAAATGGTTATCCCCGCGACAAGATTGCTGACGATATTCTGCAAACCCAAACCGGCACCGAAGGAGAGGGCGCCGGCCATAATCGCCAAGCTCTTGAAACTTCCACCGGCCACCGCAATGCCTAAAATAACCGAAAAGATAAACCCGAAAAAGCCGATGCCGGAAATAATGGAGTTTTTCATGCCGTCGTCAAAGTCTAGCCGGCTCAAACTGCCCTCCTGAATGCTGCTTTTCAGCATTTTGACCAGAAGCATCGCAATCCAAAAGCTGATAAGCCCCAAAATCAGCGAAATAATGGAAACATGAACCTCGCCGATGTTAAAGCCGGTTAAGAAGCGTTTGGTGCGTGAAATTAAAATATCAACCGATATCCCCCATACCGCCAGCAATGCCAATAAGCCGAACAGGTATACGACAGGCGTCAGGATAATTCCGAACCACACTTCGCTTTTAATCAAAGTGCGCGGATTGATGCGGAATGTTGTAATCCAAAATCTGGCGCGGATAATAAGCCGATATAAAATTTTTAACAGGTTATACGCGATATAGAGCACGCTGATAACCGCAACGGAAATGATAAAGCGGTTAATCAGATAGGCGGAAAGGCTGATATAGCCGAAAAGTGAAAAGCAAAAACTGATAACCATGAACAGCATAATTACCATTGCCGCCTGCGAAGAAAGCGACAGTTTTTGAATGTTGCCGCTCTCCACTTCTTCATCCGACAAATCCTTAACATCATACATCACCCGAAGCGCCGCCCAGATGACGGCAAAAGCTTTAATGACGTTGGCAAAAATCTGCATGGAATAAATGATTTCCGGTTTGTGGGTCATTTCCGTTGCCAGAGTCTGGAAAAATGATACTGCGGTAATCGCCGCCGCTGCCGTAATCAGCGCGTTGGAAGCTCGCCGCACTTTCTTGGCGTCAATGTTAAATATCCGCCAGTCAGGGTTGCGCGGTGCGAATGCCGCCAGAATACCCGCGCGCAAAATCAGGAAATACAAAAGATATATGGCAAAAGTTTTGAGTAAAATGGCAAATTCGCTGCCCGCCATAAGGTCATAATTGTTTATCCACGCCCATAATGCGGCAATAATAGCGGCGGGAATAGCACCGTTGGCAATAAATATCCACACCGCTGCTTTGAATTTCTGCCCGTAACTCGGCGTACTGACATCCAAGTTATAGCCATAATGCTTGCGGATATATTGGCGGATAAACACGGCGATAATCAAGGCCGCCCCGAGCATGATTGACAGGATGCCCAAGCTTTTCAAAGCGTTCTGCTGCTGTTCCGTATTAAGCTTTTTATACCAGCTGACAGGCGAAAACAATATTTCCTTTATGAATCCGCCGAAACTGAGCAGCGACTGCCAAAATTCCTCAGGCTGAAAAATAGAACTTTGCTTGGCAAGAATATCATTAATCAGGTTTTGGTTGCGCTGTTTCAAAATCAAATTGTTGATTTCTTCAATCTTGGCCAGAATGAGCGCCGTCTGCGCCAGATTTGATTTATATTTTCCGGCTTCCGCGTCATATTTGGCACGCTCTTTGCTGATTTCCGGCAGATCGCTTTCCCCTTCGGCAATGCCCGCGCTGAGCGCACTGATTTTTTTGCTGATATTGTTCAGTTCATTGTTATAATTTTTCTGCGCATTCTGCGTCTGCGACTGCAAATCGCTCAGCGTATCCATAATCTCTTCCGTGTCGGCAGTCGTCACATGCTTAGTGTTCAGTTTGGCCGTAATCGCATCCAAAGCCTTATTCGCCCCGGCCGGGTCAAAAGGAGGTTCGGCGGTGTTTTCCAAAGTCTTCACGGCCGCATGCACATCTGCCGCCTTTGTCTCTGCATTAACGTTTGACGATAGTAAAACCAATGCGGAAATAATAAAGATTCTTAATATGCTCATTTTGCCCTCTTGTTTTATAAATATATCACAACATAATCGTAAACTATCTGAAAACAATATGATGTCAAAATAAAAAAATCCCCTGTTTGAATAACAGGGGAAAATGATGCCGCAACAAATTTAGTTATTGTTCGGATGGTGTTGATGAAACGTATTGGATGACCTGTTTTCAGGATTGTACATCGGATCATCATAGTTGTCGCCGGTAACGGCGTCTTTGGCATCTCCGGCTGCTTCCTTGGTCGCATCCCAGGCATCGCCTGCTGTTTCTTTGGTTTTGTCCCAGGCTTTGGCAGAACCGTCTTTGGTTGCTTCCCAAGCATTTTCTGTCGTGTCGGCAACGGCATCACCGGCTTTTGCTGTACCTTCTTTGGTTGCTTCCCATGCGTCGCCGCTCATTTCTTTTGTTTTATCCCAGGCTTTAGCAGAACCGTCTTTTGTTGCTTCCCAGGCATTTTCAGATTTGTCGGAAACAGCGTCTCCGGCCTTGGAAGCCGTTTCTTTGGTAGCTTCCCAGGCGTCGCTGCTCATTTCTTTGGTCTTGTCCCAAGCTTTTGAAGCGCCTTCTTTTGTGGCGTCCCAGGCTTTGGCACTCACTTCTTTGGTCTTTTCCCAAAGTGTTTCATTGTTCGGGGTATTCTGTGACATTTTAAATTCTCCTTCTGTTAAACTGAATTTTCCTTGATGAACATAATAAACGGACGAAGCATTCGGCTTCGCCGGCAGAGTTAATGTAAGATTTTCCGCAGCCAGATTCTCCGAACCGAGACAGATAACGGCACAGGCAGCGGCTGTGGAAAAATATTTGATTGTTTTGCTCATAAGCAATCTCCTGAAATATTTTTACGTTTGAGACATAGTGCCGCCAAAGCATATTTCCAATAAAACTTTTAACCGTTTTCCGCCTGATAAGGTATAAAAAGGTTGTAGGCGTTGGTTAATAAAATAAAAAACAGCCGTTTCGGGACGGCTGTTTTGCAAAATATAATCAAAAGAAAAGGTTATAAGCCGTTGTTTTCTTTCGTCGGTTGAACCGGCATATAGCCGACCCCACCGAAATATTTCTCCATAAAAGTCTCTTCCGTTCCCGAAACCGGCGTTTCATCCGTGCAGACTGTCACATTTTTGCCGTTTTCTTTGGTCAGCTGCACAACCTTTTCGACATGGCCGTCAAGGTTAAACTCCACGGCAACAATATTGCGTTCCAACTCTTCGGGGTTAAAAAACGCCATGCGCTTCATCGTGGAGTTCATATAAATCCAAGTGCGGTGGTCAAGGCTTGATACAACGCTCGGCGACCCCATGATTTTGCGTACTTCATCCTGCGTCATGCCGCGTTTTAACGCCATAATGTCGCTTTTGGAAGGCATGTTGCCTTCTGTCTGATTAAAGTAGTCGGTTGAGCAGGCGCCTAAAATCATTGCCGCCGTCAAAGAGCAAAAAAGCATATTGTGTGTTGACATCTTTAAATCCTTACAATTATTATTAAGATAGATATATAGTCCTATAACACAAGGAAAAAAGAATGCAAAAAGAATTTTCTTATCCTCTGCAGATTGATGAATTGGGGCAGGGGGAGCAGACCTACAAATTAAGGGCTGATAAAGGACAGCTTAAAACGCTTGCCGAAATCTTGCAGGTTCCGGCTGTGAATAGTTTTGCCGCGGATATTTGCCTGCGTTTTCAAAAAAAGCGCGGCATTCTTGAAGTTTGCGGAACCGCCAAAGCCGATCTCGGCCTGATAAGCGTAATTTCACTGGAACCGTTTGACAAAGAATATATTACGGAGTTTAAGCTGACATATGATACGAATGCCTCATATGAAGACGTCTACGGCGAAGATGACGATATAAAAAACGATGTGCCCGATATTGTCTATGACGGAAAGATTGACTTGGGGGACATTGCGATTGAACAGATTGCCTTGGTTATGGAAGACCACCCGCGTAAAGACGGCGAGGAGTTTAACGCTTTTATTGAAGATGCGGAACCGGTTAAAAACAATCCGTTCGCCGCTCTGGCAAAGCTGAAAAAATAAACATAGAAAACAAGATTATATAAAAAACAAAAAAAAACTCTTGCCAAATACATTTTTTTTATATAAAAGCGTATCCAGCAGCTCCTGCTGTGCCCCGAAAGGCAATGCAGGGGCGGATTTGTGTCAAATAATTTTAGATAAGAGTTAAAGAAATGGCTACACCTAAGAAAAAAACATCACAATCCCGTCGCAACATGCGCCGTTCTCATGATGCATTAACGCCTAATGCTTATCATGAGTGCCCGAACTGCGGCGAATTGAAACGCCCTCATAACGTTTGCCCGAAATGCGGTCAATATGACGGCAAAGAAGTTGTTGCTCAAAAGGCAGATAACGAACAGTCTGAAGACTAATTAAATTTATTTTATTTTTATGGAGCAGGTTTTGTCTGATAATAATCTGGTCATATCAATAGATGCTATGGGGGGGGATAATTCCCCCAAAGTAGTAATAGAGGGGTTGGCTCTCGCTCATAAAAGAAATCCGGATATCCGGTTTTTGGTTTACGGCGATGAGCAGAAAGTAAATGCGGAAATGGCGAAGTTCCCGATTCTGCAAAAGGTGTGTCAGATTTTTCATACGGAAGAATTTGTTCATAATGAAGATAAACCGTCGCATGTAATCCGCAATCGCGCCACAAGCATGTATCAGGCCGTTGAAGCCGTAAAAGCGGGAAAAGCGCAGGCTGTTGTCTCCGCAGGCAATACCGGCGCGCTGATGGCTATCTCCAAACTGCTCTTGAAAACAATCCAAAAAATTCATCGTCCGGCAATCATCAGTATTATGCCGCACCAAAACGGCCGTTATGTGATGCTTGATTTGGGGGCGAATACCGAATGCGACGGCATAAATCTGGCAGAGTTTGCCATAATGGGGAATATTTTTGCCAAATATGCGCTGGGAATTGAGCGTCCGCGAGTCGCTCTGATGAATATCGGTGCCGAAGAAATGAAGGGCAAAGGCGAGATTCACGTCGCAGCCAATATAATTAAACACGCGCATCTTAATTTGAATTTTATCGGTTATATTGAACCGCATGAAATCCCGAAGGATAAGGCGGATGTCGTAGTCGCAGACGGATTCTCGGGCAATATTGCCTTGAAGTCGGTGGAAGGGACGTGTCACCTGATTATGCGCTTAATAAAAAACAGCATCAAACAGTCGTTTTTTGCCAAGCTGGGTTTGCCGTTTATGCTTGGCGCGATGCGTAAGTTGAAAAAGACGATGGATCCGAGGTTGTATAACGGTGCAATGTTTGTCGGGCTGAACGGTTTGTCGGTTAAAAGCCACGGCGGGACTGACGCGTTCGGTTTTTCCGTAGCGGTTGAAAATGCCGCCCGCTTGGTTCGAAAAGATTTTGTCGGCTCCATCCGCCGCGAACTTGAAGATATTGATTTGGATGAACTATCACAGGAAGCTTGTTATGAAGTGTACTAGAACTCAAATAATCGGTTGCGGGCATTATTTGCCGGCCAAAGTATTAACCAATGACGACTTGTCCAAAATGGTTGAAACCAATGACGAGTGGATTAGCACGCGCACGGGGATTCGTTCCCGCCATATTGTTGCCGAAGGCGAATTGACGTCTGATATGGCGCTGAAAGCCATTGAAAAAGCAATGGCGCAGGCGGGCGTAACTGCTGAGGATTTGGATTTGGTGGTTGTTGCGACTTTAACACCGGATAATACCACACCGTCCGTCGCCGCGCGAATTGCCGGCAAACTGGGCGTTAAGCAGGGAACGGCCGCATTTGATTTAGGTGCAGCCTGTTCCGGATTCGTTTATGCACTAACCATGGTGGATAACATGATTCGTTTAGGGCAGATTAAAACCGCGGCCGTTGTCGGCGTGGAAAGCCTGTCCAAAATCGTTGATTGGACAGACCGTAATACATGTGTTCTGTTCGGTGACGGAGCCGGTGCCGTTATCGCCCGTGCGGTAGAAGGCGAGGGGACAGCGGCTGATACCGGTATTTTGGCGACAAAAATTTATGCAGACGGTACACAGTATGATAATCTTGCCACTGACGGCGGCGTTTCTACGACTCAAACCGCAGGTTTTGTGCATATGAACGGTAAAGAAGTCTTCAAGTTTGCCGTAGGCGCTATGTGCGAAGCCTCGCATGCCGTATTGGAACAGGCCGGAGCATCAGTTGAAGATATTGACTGGCTTCTGCCGCATCAGGCCAATATCCGCATTATTTCAAGCGTCGGGCAAAAGCTGGAAATCCCGACGGAAAAAGTGATTGTTACCGTTGATCATCACGGCAACACTTCTGCCGCATCAATCCCGTTGGCTCTGTCCGAGTCGGTGGAAAACGGCAAAATCAAAAAAGGCGATTTGGTCTTAATCCCGGCGATGGGTGCCGGCTTTACCTGGGGCGGCCTGTTGATAAGGTTTTAATTAAAATAATCTGCATAATTGAAGAGAACTGTTGAATAATACGTTATTGCAAGTTAAGCTTCAAACATATAAATGATAATTATTTTTTAGGAAAGGTTAAAAATGACAACTGTAACTCGTGCTGATATCGCTGATAATATTTGTGAAGAAATCGGGTTGTCTCGCAAAGATGCCGGTGATATACTTGATATGGTTATTGATGAGATAAAAGGCGAAATGGTCTCCGGACGCGATGTCAAAATTTCTACGTTCGGCTCATTTCTCTTAAAGCGTAAAAATGCGCGTGTCGGCCGCAATCCCAAAACCGGCGTTGAAGCTGAAATTACACCGCGCACGGTTGTCTCCTTCCGTCCGGCGCAAGCTGTTAAAAAAGCCGTCAATAAAAAATAATTATCGCAAACAAAATAAAGGGCGGTGTGTTGAGGCATAACCGACCTTTTTAATAAAGGGAGGCATTATGGGCGTTAATAAATCGAAATCAGCATTCAGAAGCATCGCCGAAGTCACTGAAGACTTGGATGTTGCGCCGCATGTCCTGCGTTTTTGGGAGACGAAATTTTCCCAGATAAAACCGATGAAGACCAAAAGCTCCCGCCGCTATTACCGTCCTGATGACGTTGCACTGCTTGCGCTTATAAAGGAATTGCTCTATAACCGCCGTTATACGATTGAGGGCGTGCAAAAGCTGTTTAAAGGGCGTTCGTTGAAAGATATTTTGGGAACGGAAATTCAGAAAGACTTTTTTGAAGAGGATACCCCTGCAAATGAAAACGGCGATACCTCGCTTGTTACGGCTGTGGAAAATGCCGTTGCCGGACTGGCGGAAATCAAAGCCGAATTGCTTAAACTGGCAAATGCGTCATAAGGAAAAGATATGTCTGAAACAGAGCAACGCTTTATGGATATCGAAATGGCGCTTTCCGATTTGGAACGCACCGTTGATGATTTAAATGAGGTTATTATCAAACAGGGGAAAGATATCGCCTTTTTACAAAAACAAAATCATTATCTGACTGAAGCCCTGCGCAATACGCAAAGTACCGTTAAGCCGGAAGAGGAAGAAACCCCGCCGCCGCATTATTAAAACAGAGAAACGCCTGTGATTAATGCCGGAATCGAATCCTCGACGGTAAGATATTTTTGCAAACGATAAAGAAAAAAGCCCGCTTATGCTGCGGGCCTTGATTTTAGAGAAGGACTGAAATATTCAGCGTTTTTTATTGCGCTTTTTGAGCGCGGCTTTGCTTGGAGATGCGGCGCGACAGCCGTAAGCGCTAAAGCGCTTTCTGTGTTTGGAGCTGATATAAACGGCGTAACGGCGCTTTTTTTCGGGTTCGCTGACAAGAATGCCTTCCAAATTCACTTTAACCAAAGGAAAACTTTGAACTTTGGGCGCGATAACACTTGCATTTGCAAGTTGGATGCTGTCTGCGGCACTGCATGGAAACAGGCAGGCATTTACAGCGCAAATAAGAATAATACTTCTTTTCATAACAATTTAATTAAATAATACATATTTAGCGGTAATATAGGCGATAGATGTACAATAGTCAACGCCTTTCTGCAAAAGCGGCTCTTTTTCTTTGACAGACGGGGGATTATATTTTATGTTCGGTTATAGGAGAGATTATCATGCGGCGCATTTGTTTTATCTGTTTAGTACTGTTTTTAATTTCAGCGAGCCTGCCGGCGCGGGCAGTCAGCCTTATCAGCGATGAAGAGACGGAAAGCTGGTTGTATGACGTTTTGCAGCCGATATTCGGGGCGGCGGGGCTGCCTTTGAACCGCGATTATGTACATATTGTGCAGGACGACAGCCTGAATGCTTTTGTCGGCGACAAGAACCATATGTTCGTGCATACGGGAACGCTGTTGAAAGCATCAGACGCCAATGAGATTGAAGGCGTCTTGGCGCATGAAACCGGGCATATTCTGGGCGGGCATATTTTACGGCTGAAAATCAAGATGCAGGATTTGCAGAAGGCGACACTGGCGTCGTTGATTGCGGCGGCAGGCGCGGCGGCGGCGAGCGGTCGCGGAGATGCGGCGATTGCCGTGGTGTTGGGTGCGCAGAGTTCGGCGATTAACGCGATGACGGCCTATCAGGTCAGCGAGGAACGGGCGGCGGATGAAACGGCGGTTTTGCTTTTGGGCAAAAACAACAAGTCTGTCAAAGGCTTGAAAAACTTTATGCAGAAGATTCAAAGTGCCAATCGTTTGCAGGGGATTGAGGAAAGCCCTTATTTCCGGACGCACCCGGTAACGACGGAGCGTGTGGCGTTTTTTAATGATAAACTGAAAAGGGAAAAGGCAACGGCAGGAAACGGCGATATGAACGCGCGGTTTAAGCGTCTGCAAGCGAAGCTTTACGCTTATCTGGCACCGTTACCGGCAGTATTAAAGAAGTATCCTCTGACCGATAAAACGATTTCGGGTAACATTGCACATGCGGTTTATTATATGCGCAAAAAGAATGTCGGCGAGGCTTTGAACTATGCAAATGCGCTGATTGCCGCGGAGCCGGAAAACCCTTATTTTTGGGAGATTAAGGCGCAGACGTTGTTTGAAGGCGGACGTGTAAAAGAGGCGGCAAAAGCCTATGAGCGGACTCTGGCGTTAAAGCCGTCTTCGGATTTGTTTAAGCTCGCCTATGCCGAAGCCGTGCTCGCAGGTGAACCGAAGCGTGCGGAAGAAGAAAAACTTGTCCCGTTGTTGGAGCAGGCGGGGCGCGGACAGGATAATCCGGCAGCCTTCCTCTTATTAGGTCGGGTTTATGCTGACCTCGGTAAAAACGGAGAGGCGGATTATTTTGCGGCGGAATACAACAACGCCATCGGCGAAACGGCATTGGCGCGGCGCATGTTAAGCAAAGCCTTAAAACAAAATCTGCGCTCGGATATTAAGCTCAGGGCAGAAGACTTAAAGGTTAAACTGGCGCAGGAGGAAAAGAAGAATTCGCTTTTCTGAGAGATGAAGATGTTTAAGTACTTGATGATTGTTTATATGGCAGTATTACCTTTTTGCGCGGCCGCGGATACGGTGGTGATTAAATCTACGACCAACCGTGATGAGTTCACGACCGGCGATTATTGGCTCGGCGAAGATTTGGCCGCGGGTTTTGCCAAACTCGGATACGAGACAGATGTCGATTACCGCGGCGAATATCAGCGGGCGCATGCAAAAGAACCTAAACTTAATGTTTATATGCGCGGCTATACAAAGTTTGAACCGCCGTTTGGTAAAGAGGCAAATGTTTTGTACAGCTATTACCCGATGGCATATTATAGCGATTCGGGGTTAAAACGGGAAAAGGCGGCGTTGAATATACGCCAAGCACTTCCCGAAAATGCGAGTTTGGACGATGACTGGCAAAATTATGACGTGATTGCCGTTGCGTCGTCCTCATATGCGGATGAATTGCGCCGGCATGGTATTAATGCGGTTTATGTGCCGCAGTTTACAAATCCGGAAAGATTTTATCCGTCCCCCGATGAAAAATATAAAACGGACATTCTGTTTGTCGGCTCAAAATGGCATGACCGTACGAGCCTGCGTTACGCCCTTGAAAACGGGTTTGAAGTTTCTGTTTACGGTTTTAACTGGGAGGGTGTTGTACCGGAACATATGTACAAAAAATGGTATATTGCCAACGATGAATTAAACCGTTATTACAGCTCGGCGAAAATTGTTTTGAATGATCACCGGCCGGACATGAAAAAATTCGGTTTTGTCAATAACCGCATTTATGACGCCACGGCCAGCGGCGCGCTGGTGATTTCGGATTATATGCCGGAGATAGAAAAAGCATACGGTGATGCGGTGCCGATGTACAAAAACAGCGAAGAACTGGCGGAACTGCTGCGCTATTACCTGAGCCATGAGGAAGAGCGGCAGACCAAAGCGGCGGAAGCCAGAGCGATAACATTGGAAAAGTTTACCAACGAAGTGGCGGCACGCGCAATTTTGCAGTCAGCAAAACTATGATAAATCAGGATAAATTATTATTTTTCCATTTATAGACAAAATTTTTCATTTTTAGGGTTGACAGGCGGGGCAAAATCGGGTATAGTCATTTTCAACAAATGTATTACTGGGTTTTTTGAAGTGATTCATCAGTTCAGAAGATTATTGTTTAACCACTAATTCGACTATTATGACGAAAAAAGTTGCTTATCAGAAAGAGACGATGAGCGTCTGTCTTGAAAAATTTACGGCTTACGCCGACCCGCGTCACATAACCCTCTTCCCCGAAACCTACGGTTTCTACGAAGTGCGTCGCAACAACACCAAGAAAGTTCTCGGCGCCGTGAAGGCTGTCAAGGAAGACGGCACCATCGGCTGGGTCATCAACTGGGCCGACAAGAAGCGCAAGTTCATCGCTGCCAGCGACAGCACTGTTGTCGTCGGCCGTCAGGTTTCCGCTACGGAATGCCACAAGGCACACAAGCCCAAAAGGCCCGCAGCACCCGCTGTCGACGATGAAGACGACGACTTCGGCGAGGTGGACACGGAAAGCTTCAACGATGACGAAGAAGACTTCGACGACTAAATACACCCTATACCTAAAACCTTAAAATCTGTATCTGTAAAACAACTTCATGACCGGCGCTTGTACGCCGGTCTTTTTTATGTGCACGGATAAGAATTCGGTAATAATCCGTAAATCAATGCAAAATCCCTAAATTCAAACAAAAAAGCCGTTCCCCGAAAGGAGCGGCTTTTTAAGAAGTGTTTAAACGTAATAGAGTCGTGTCAGCAGGTCTGCCAGATAGGCACCGTAGCGTGTTTCATATTCCGGCAGGATACGCAGTTCATCAAGGACAAGCCGGCGCAGCTCTTCAATCGTCATCGCGGTGTCTATGACATACCGGCGATCTTTGTACATAAAAGCCGCCAGCGAGTCGGCAAACATATCCGCGGCATAAATTTTTGTGAGATACCCTTTACCGCCGTCGAAAGACAGACCATCGTCCGGAACATAATAAGCACCATTGGCAAAATAGTATTCTATATTGTCATTGGTGCTGACGAGCTTTCCGTCTTCCGCCGAGTAAACGCCCTTGTAGCGCATACCGTTATATGCAACGAAGTAATTGCCGCCGACTTTGACGAAAGTCGTATTCTGCCGGTTGCAGGCAAAAATCTTTTGGCCGTTACTGTTATAAACTCGAACGACGTCGCCTTTACCGAAAGCGGCATAACTTCCATTGTCGAAGAAGAAGACGTCTCTGACGCCGGAAAGGAGGTCGTTTTTGACGAGTATTCCGTTGATAATCCGGCACAGGCGCCAATACGTATGTCCGCGGATTTGCTGTGCGAACGCAAACACGCCGTTCGGCGCATCACGCACTGCTGTAACCTGATACCCCAGCGAAACCGATTCTTTGGGACGGCCAACGGTAACGGCGCGGGTTTCCCCCTGCGGCGTTTTATAGGTGAGCAGGCCATGGTTCAGCACTTCAACGTTGCTGCCGAGCGTCAGGATAGGAACGCATTCTTTGGAATAGACCGTCCATTCGTCCTCTCCGTTAAGATCTTCTCGGATAGCCACCACTCCGTCAGGCAAAACTTCTATACGGCTGATTTTTCCCGAGATGAATTGGCAGCCGTTTTCTTTGTACACGGTAGTCTTATGGTCTTGATTCTGAGAGAACCATCCGTTGGGGTAGAACTCCCAGTTGCCGTTTTCGCTGCCGGGTCTCGCTAAAACCCGCCAATAGTTTCTTAAATCCATAGTTAAAATAATTTTAAGGTGAAACAATAATTTTATTTACCGTCAGTATAGGGTGAATATATTTTTTGTCAACTTTTATCTGTCGTTCTTTCCTGCCGCAATAAAAAAGCCCCTCCCGTAAAGGAAAGGGCTCTGAGACAGAGATTTGTTTGCCGTCAGTTCATGATTTCTCTGATGCGCATCCGATAATGCTCTGAAACGTAGTTGTGCATTACGAGATCATCGTCGATGGAGTGGTGGCACTGCGGCGCGAAGTAGATGCGGCCGTCTTTCCAGTAGTAAAGCGCGATAACACAGCTGTCCTGCATAACAGCTTTCATCTCGCCGCCGACCCACAGGCGGGAATATATGCCGCCGGTAATCTCGTGCGTAAAGATATGCAGCCCGCCGAAAACGGCGTTTTCTCCATTGTATTTGCTGATGATATTGCCCCTTTTCGGGTCAATAATCAGCGACTGCTGATAGAGAACCTTGTCGCCCAGCTGTAATATCTGGCAGCTCTGCCGAGCGTCCAGTAACTTCTCATGGGCGGCATTGTAAAGCGCGCATCCGTCCAAAACGACACTGCACGAAACCATGTCATAGAAGTGGACGATGTAGCTGCCGCAGGGCAGAAAGTCCACCCTGTAAAACGGCGGCAGATTCAGCGGTTTACCGTTTTGGTCATACAGCGTCATCTCATCTTCGTTGTGAGCGACATGTTTGTATGTCTGGATCATGCCGTCGGCCGATACCTCTTTTATGGCTACACCCGGGGGGAAGCTGTAACTACGGTATTTGCCGTCATCCGGAGAAACGAAATAAATCGTTTCAACGCCGTCCATACTTATGACAACAGCGTTGCTTACAACCCGTGTTTTCGCTCCCTTTTCAAAAGGGATAGAGGGCAGGGGATTATCGCCATGAATGACGTCAATGTGCTCCTCCTGTTTGACGCAGATGCAGCCGTTTTCAAGCACGTGTGCGTTCTCGTATCGGGCAATCAGCTCCGCTTTGGCGGAATACAGGGACACGACATGCTTGGCTGTCGTAATCGTAAAACTTCCGTCTTCCAGAAACGCCAGCTTGTCTTTTTCGTCAAGCGGCGTGTTGCAGAAGAAGCGCAGATACTCATAATATCTCTTCATTATACAAAAATTTAGGTGAAACAATAATTTTGAATTGCCGTCAGTATAATTCTGTATATTTTTTTGTCAAGTTATTTATTTTTGATTGCCTCAACGGCCAAACAATAAAAAAGCGGGACAAAACCCCGCTCTGTAAATTGCTTTTGGCAAAACTTATTATCTGGAGTAGAACTCGATAACAAGGTTCGGTTCCATCTGTGCAGCATAAGGCACATCATCAAACTTCGGAACGAAAGTATATTTCGCGCTCAGTTTACCAGCATCAACTTCCAAATAAGACGGGAAATCGCGTGTCTGAGATTGAACGGCAGACAAAACAACAGCCAGCTGTTTTGATTTTTCGCGAACTTCAATCACATCGCCTGCTTTAACAACATAAGAAGGAATGTTGACTTTCTTACCGTTAACCGTAATATGTCCGTGGTTGACCAACTGGCGGGCGGCAAATACCGTAGAAGCATATTTTGCTTTGTAAACCAAATTGTCCAAACGGGATTCCAACAAGCCGATTAAGTTTTCGGCAGCGTCGCCTCTGCGGCGGATAGCTTCTTCATAGTACTTACGGAACTGCTTCTCGCTGATGTTGCCGTAATATACTTTTAATCTCTGTTTAGCATATAATTGCTCACCGTAGTCGGTTGTCTTTTTTCTTCTCTGGCCGTGTTGTCCCGGAGCATAATTTCTTTTCAAAATCGGGCTGTTCGGGTCGCCCCAGAGGTTTTGACCGTAACGGCGGCTGTTTTTCTTTTTAGCATTAACAATACTTTTCATTTATAAAATCCTTTTATAGGTTAATTCATTTATTGTCCCGATAGTTTTGTCGTTTAAACGATTCAAATCCGGCAAAACTGCCAATAAACCGTCCGCGCAAACGGAGCATTGCCTGCTCTCTTTCTCGGAAGTGGCTTAAAAATACCTCAATATTTTTATTTTGCAAGCATTTTTTACGAATATCAGAAGATTTTTTTAATAATTATATCTGCTTGAAATATACGTACCGCTAATAAAAACTCTTGGTGATTTTTGCAAACAGCGGTTCGTTGATATTATGCAGAACGCCGTTTTGCAGTTTGAACTGTCTGCTCATTCTTGCCGCAAGTTCCATATTATGCGTAGCAATCAGTGCCGCCAGTCCTGTCTCTTGAATAACGGCAAGCAGGGTGGCAAAAACATCTTCCGCCGTGTTGGGGTCAAGATTGCCCGTCGGCTCATCCGCCAGCAGCAGCTTCGGCGCGTTGGCCAATGCGCGGGCAATGGCTACCCTTTGCTGTTCGCCGCCCGAAAGCTCTGCCGGACGGTGCTTAATCCGGTGAGACAAACGCAGCTTGTCCAATAAAAAGGCCGCGCGTTCTTCGGCTTCGCTTGTGCGTTTGCCTGCAATCAGCATCGGCAGCATAACATTTTCCAGCGCCGAAAAATCGCCCAAGAGATTGTGATATTGATAAACAAAACCGATATAATCGCGCCTGAGCGCCGTCCGCGTTTCGTCATTGGCTTTGCTGATATCTTTACCGTCAATACAAATTTGTCCGCTTGTCGGCTTATCCAACAGTCCGGCAATCTGCAACATGGTGGACTTGCCCGAACCTGATTGTCCCACAAGAGCAGCAGCTTCGCCGGGGCAAAGTTTCAAATCAATTCCGGCAAGGACTTCCAGACTTTGTTTGCCTTGGCGGTAAGTTTTCGTAATACCGTTTAAAGAAAGCACCGGGTTAACCGTTTCATTATTCATAGCGCAAAGCCTCCACAGGGTCCATTTTCGCGGCGCGGTACGCCGGATATAACGTTGCTAAAAAAGAAAGCCCGAGCGATAACAGCGTTACGGAAATCACGACTGATGCTTCAACTTTTGCCGGCAGTTGGGATAAGAAATAAATTTCCGCCGCAAACAAATCCCGTCCGGCGATTGCCTGCAAAAGCTGCCGTATGTTTTCTATATTGTCGCAGAATAAAAGCCCGAGCGTCACGCCGATTAAGGTGCCGACGGTTCCGATAAATGCGCCGTCCAAAAAGAAAATGCGCATAATCATGCCTTTTGTCGCCCCCATCGTGCGCAGAACGGCAATATCGCGCCCCTTGTCTTTGACGAGCATAATCAAACCGGTGATGATATTGAATGCCGCCACCAGAATAATCAGTGTCAGCACGATAAACATAACGTTCCGTTCTACATCTACTGCGTTAAACAGCGCAGAGTTTGTCTGCCGGTAATCATAAACAAAAGCTCTGTTTCCTGAACTTTCAACCGCCGTACGGATGAGCATGCGCGCGTCGTCAATATCCGCATCGTCCCGAAGTGTTACGTCAATACCGGTAACGCCGTCGCCCAAAGAAAAGAATTTTTGTGCGGCTTCCAGCGGCATAAAGATAAAATTCGCGTCATATTCGTACATGCCGAAATCAAACGTCCCCGCCACTTGGTAGCTTTTCATCCGCGGTACTGTGCCGAACATCGTTATTTTACCGTTCGGCGAGAGCAGGGTGATTTCATCGCCTTCAATGACGCCGAGCTTGTTTGCCAACCGTGAGCCCAAAACAACCACGTCGCCTTTAAAGAAATTCAAATCAAAATTCTTAAACCCTTCGCGCAGAACTTTCTTCTTTTGCAAATCATTGGCATTGACGCCGCGCACCATAACGCCTTCCGCGCTGTTGCCTGCGGTTGCCAAAAGCTGCTTTTCCACCATCGGGATGGCCACATTCACCCCCGGAACGTTGTTCTCCAATATTTTGACAGCCTCCTGATAGTTGTCAAACGGCGTGTTGCGGATGGCGGCAATGCTCACATGCCCGTTAATGCCCAAAATCCGCCCCAGCAGTTCCGCCTTGAAGCCGTTCATGACCGAGGGAACAATGATAAGCGTCGCTACGCCCAAAGCAATGCCGATAAAGGCAAAAAACGTGATGACGGAAATAAAGCCCTCTTTTCTTTTCGCGCGCAGATATCTTCCTGCGGTTAACCTTTCAAACTTTGAAAACATTCTTGATACTCCTATGGCTCCATACATACAAAAGGCAGGCGAAACTTTCAACCTCGAACCCTAAACAACCCACAAAAAATCACCGTACGGCTGTCAGAGCTTCCGTCCACAGCCGCCGCCGTTCGCTGAACGGTATGGACGCGTTTGCCGGGCTCGTTGAGGGCAGGACAACATAATCGCGCCCGTCAAGCAAACCGCCGTGAAAACGTTTGAACAGCTGAAAGGCTTTCTGCCCGTTAAAGAGCAGCCGCTTAATCTGCGTATGCCTTCTGAACAATGCCGCAAAATCATTCGGTTCAACATTTTTGATATTCGTGTCCAGACTTCCTTCGCGCACGCAACTTTTTGCAGCATCCCATAAGCCGAAACCGTGTGCGAGCAAAAGCGAAACTTTCGTCTCAAAATCAGGGCTGTCAAAGGCGGCACCGAAAGCCTCAAACACAAACTTCCAAAACAGGTTCTGTTTGTGCGCATAATATTCGCCTGCTGCCAAAGACGCCGCCCCCGGCATGGAGCCGATAATCAGCGTTGTCGTGTGCTCGTCAACAATATAGTCAAAACTCTCGGGCATGCTTATCCTTTCATGACAGTTATATAGGGCAATTAAACAGGGCAGGCAATGCTAAATCTCTTTTTTACACAAAAAGGAGCCGCATTTCACAATGCAGCTCTTCGATACGTTTTTGAAGCATGGCTTATTTCAGCCTGTCTTAAAGAATGAAAAAAAAGTCAAATCTCAGAGAAGGTCTCCTTTCTCATGCGGAAACGGGTTCCTTTTGGGCGCGGGAGGTGCAGCCTTTTTCTTCTTTCCGCTTTTGTTGGAAAGAAAGGAATACAGCTCGCGCGGAAGGTATTGGCGCAGACAGTTTTTACCGTCTTTGGCGGCCCGCTCTATATACCGTTCAAGGTCTGTCGTAAAGACAACCGGCATAAAGCAGCTTGCCGCACCGTCGTCAAACAGGTGCATGACGGAAAAGTCTTCGTTGCAGGCGAAGAATGCTTCCGCATACCAGCCGGATTTGTTCACGAAGTGGACAATGGCTTTTTCGTCACAGTCCAGATAGAACCAGAGAGAAGGTAGTCTGCCGCCCGTGTTCAAAATGTTGAGGTGAGCGGCAATGACTTCCAGTGCCGATCCGGGCTCGGTGGAAAACAGACAGCAGTCCTCGGAAACGAGGGCAATTTCCGTAATGTCAGCGATGCCGTTCCTCTCTGAAACCCTTTCAAGAAACGCACACATGTGCGCGCAGTCTACGTTCGGGTAGGCGGTAACAAATTTCGCAAAGTTTGCGGGCTCTCCCTTCTTTGGTTTGCCCAGATACTTTCCAGCCAGTGGAAGGAGAATTTCCTTACACTCAGACCATCTCATGGTCTTTTTAATATTTATATCCATAATGCTTTATAAATTATAATGTTCAGCACCTAATATAAACGTTGTGTTTTTTTTGTCAATATCTATTTGCTTAACTGCGCCAAATCCGCGGCAATCTGCCGGCAGAGTGCGCCTAATAATCTGCTCTGTGCCGGAATATATTTGTTATATTCACCGTCAATTTCGGTTGTTTCGCTGAAACGTCCGGACTTAATGATGCGGTTTTGCCTGTTTTTGATGTAATAAGACGCTTTTAAGGTTGCAAACTTGTCCAGTCTGCCGCTGATTTCCTGCACCTCAATCGCCACCGCATATTGATAATTTTTCCTCAGCGGCGTTTGGTTTTCAATCGTCGCATTCGGCAGATATAAGCTCAGATTGTCATTGGCAGTCTGTTGGATGAGCCTTTCGGGCGAAGCGCTCCAGCGGTTAAATTCATCCACCTTGACGTCATAGTCCTTTTTGCCGAGCGTCGTGATCTGCGGGCGCGCCGCTTCTGCCGGCAGCAAGACCTGATTGAGCAGAATTGTTTTTTTAACATTCGGATATGTCTGTTCGGCGGCTTTCATCGCCACGGGCTGGAAGAAATGCGGTGCCGGGCTGGAACATGCCGCAGCCAGAGCCGTCAAAATGATAATCAGAGTTTTTTTCATCTTAATATTCCTTTCCTGTTATAATCGCGCTGGGGTACATTTGCAGATAGTCCGTCAGGTTTTTCATTGACGTTGCCGCGGCCGAAAAGCTTTCTATCATTGCCGAAATGCTTTCGGCATTTTCTCCGACCAAAGCGTCAACCGCCTGCGCCGCCCCGCCGACATTTTCCACCATTATGGCGGTGTTTTCCTTATTTTGTGCCAAAATGGCTTCAAATGTGTCAAGCGTGGAGCTGACCTGTTCCAAGAGCGGCGGCAATTCTTTGTTCAAAGTCTGCGTAATGTTATGGACGTCTTGGGCAATTTTTGTAACAGGCATCACTTGCAGGCTCTTTGAAATTTCTGCAAATGGAGAATTGATTGTCGGTATTTCATAGCTGTCTTCGGCTTCTTCATGCAAAACCGCTTTGGTGTCGGGGAACATGTCAAGCTCAATCAAAAGCTGCCCGGTAATGACCGAGTTAATTGCCAGTTGAGCGCGCAGCCCGCTCTTGATAAAGCGATTTAAGCGTTCGCGCTCGTCGCTCGTGTCGGTAATTAAGGACTTGCCGTTATAAATTTTCGCATACACCGGAATCAAAAACTTCATGGTTTTGAGGTTGGCGCGCAGCCTGACCGATGAGACCTCTCCGATTTTGACGCCTTTAAACAACACCGGCGCACCGACATCAAGCCCTTTGACCGATTCGTCAAAATACATGACGACCGTCGTTTCGTTATCGTCAAATTTTGATTTCAAAAAATAGGCAAACATCAGAAACAGCGCCACCAGGCTGATACTGATAAATATGCCGATCATTTTCATATTCGGTGTTCTTATCATTTTTGTTGTCCTCTGGTTAAAAATTCATAGATGTCTTCGTTCGGCGGGTTTTTCAAAAGTTCGTTCGGATTGCCTCGTCCCGTAATATTTTTGACGCTTCCGTCCAAGAAAATGGAATTTGTTCCGATATTAAAAATAGATTGCAGCTCATGCGTCACGATAACAAACGTTGTCCCCAATGTTTGGTTAAGCTCTTTGATAAGATCGTCCAAGCGTTTGGAACTGATAGGGTCAAGTCCGGCGGACGGCTCGTCGCAATAAACGATATTCGGATCAAGCGCCAGTGCGCGTGAAAGGGCTGCCCTTTTTTTCATGCCGCCGGAAATTTCCGCAGGGTAAAAATCGTCAAAGCCGCCCAGTCCGACCAAGGCCAGTTTGTAGGAAGCAATTTCCGATATTTCCGCTGCCGAATAATTGCTGTAAAGCTCTAGCGGCATGGCGACGTTTTCTTTCAATGTCATCGAAGAAAACAACGCGCCGCTTTGGTACATAACGCCGCATTTTTTCATAATCGCGATTTTTTCCGCCTCATCAGCCTGCGCCAGATTTTTGCCGTTAATCAAAACTTCGCCTTGAACCGGCGTCACCAATCCTGTCAACACGCGCAGCATACTGCTCTTGCCGCAGCCGCTCGCCCCCATGATGATGAAGATGTCTTGCTTGTTGACGGTAAAGCTGAGGTTGTCAAACAGCACAAAGTCGCCATAGGCAACACGCAGGTCTTTAACGGTAATGATAGCGTCTGTCATATTCCCAACACCTCCAAAATAACCGTTAAGATACCCGTTGCCACAATCATCCACACGAGCGAGGTGACGACAGCTCCTGTTGTCGCTTTACCGACGCTGTCCGCATCACGTCCGGCATTCAGCCCTTCGTAGCAGCCGCAGAGAGAGATGATGATACCGTAGATGAGGCTGTGCAGCAAACCGACAAGAATATTTTTTAAACTCAATGCTTTAATTGAATAATCAAAGTAAGAAGATGAAGTTAAATCTAGAAAGCTGACGCCGACAACCGCACCGCCCAAAATGCCCAGTACATCCGCGAGCAGCGTCAAAAACGGGATTGTCGCGACCAGACAAACCAGCCGCGGTGCCGCCAGATAATCGGTAATTTTTATTCCGAGCGTTTTCAGCGCGTCGATTTCTTCGTTAACCTGCATGGTGCCGAGCGTTGCCGCATAGGATGAACCCGTGCGTCCCGCCATGATAATCCCGACCATAATCGCCGCCATAATACGCGTCATGCCCAAGGAAACCATACTTGCCACATAAATCCCCGCACCGAAGGTTTTCAACTGCAAAGCGCCGACAAACGCCAAAATCAGCCCGACCAAAAAACTGACAAGCGAGATAATTCCGACCGCCTTATAACTACAGTCGGCAAAGATAAACCAAAAGTCTTTGCTTCTGTAAACGGCTGTTCCAGCAAAGAAACGCACAACTGATATGAATGTCTGATGCATGAAAGACAGTGCGTTTTTAATGCTCTGATAAATTGTAAAGCTTTTTGTGCCGAGTTGCACAAGCCAGTCCGTATTCGCCGCATTTTCATCCGGCGGCGTATTGGCGGAATTTTGCGTTAAAGTCAGCAGTTCTTTCAGGTTTTGCGGCAAGCGGCTGATATCCAGCTTAAAATTGTTTTTCTTGGCAATCGCAAACCATGAATATATTTCCGCCGCCAAAAGGGAAGAAAAAGCTTCCTGTTTCGTCTGGACATAAACTGTTTTAACGGCATTCTTGCGGATTAAAGCCGAAATATCATCAGTATTTTGGGGTTTTAAACTTCCGTTCTGCGTGCCGAATAAGAGAACTGCTTCATTGTTGTTTATTTTTATTTCTGCTGTCATCTTTTTCTTTCCGAAGTTATCCTTTCTTGGAACGGCAGATTTCAATCGCCGCCGCATTGGCTGCCTCATGGGCTTCCTGTTGTCCGGAACCTTTTAGAACCGAAGTGATAAAGGCTCCGGCAAAAGCGTTTCCGGCACCGAACGCAAAAGACTGATGTATCCTGCTGTTTTTGACAACGGTCGCTTCATTGCCCCAAATACGGCTTTCTTTGGCGGCATCGGTCAATATCACGTAAGACATTTTGTATTTGTCTTTCAAATTAAGGCAAATAGCTTCCGCGCTGCCGCGCAGGTTTAAGATATTTTTCAGGATTTTCAATTCTTCAATATTTAATTTCAAAATATTCGCCCGCTTTAATAAATCATAAATAAGCTCTTCGCTGTAATAATTCTGCCGGAGATTGACGTCGAAAAAACGGTAGGCATTTTCGGGCGCCGCGTCAATCAGTTCTAAAACGGTATTGCGTGAATAGGCTTTGCGCATCGCAAGCGTGCCGAAATAAACGGCATCCGCCGATTGAACGCTTTGTTCCGCCGCTTCCGAAAAGGGGATGTAATCCCACGCGGCATTTTCCAGAATGTGTGCGGTATGCCCGCCGCTCGGCGTATTGAAAATCAAAACCCGTCCCGTAGGGTAGGGCGTAACTGACAAAACCGGCGTAATTTCAAATTTATCCAGTTCGCTGACAACTTCTCGCCCGAGGTCATCCGCCCCGATAGCGCTGATAAGTTTTCCTTCTGCACCGTATTTAACCGCATAATGCAAAAAATCTGCCGGCGCGCCGCCTAATTTCCGGCTGTCAGGCATAATGTCAAAAACAACTTCGCCGATGCCGATAACTTGCGGTTTTGTATTTGTGCCGGTCATAGTCCCTCTGTTTTAAAGGTTAATGAAAGATTAAAATTACTATAATCGTTTTTTTTAAAGAGTCAATGCGTATGTTGTATTTTTTAGCCAAGACTCATAAAACAAAAACTCCCCGACATTAGCAGCCGAGGAGTTGTAATAAACAATCAGGCATTAATTATCTATTTTTACTGAATATGATTTCAGACACCTGAGACTCTACATTTTTTAATTTATCAGGGAGTTTAATTTGTTCAAGGTTTGTCCCAAGCTTTTCATCAATATTACGTGCCAGCTTTTTTCTGATACTGCTTAAACTTTTTGAAACAGAATGGTGTTTTTCTTTATTGTGTGCAAGTTTGTTTTTTTTCTTAGCTTGTTTTAAAATCTCTATAGCCTCACTGTGCCCCACACTTTCAGCGAACATCAAAGCAGTCTGACCATCTGCATTCGTGGCATTAATATCCGCTCCCGCATTTATTAAAGCCTTTATAACCTCAATCCTTCCCATTATTACAGCGTGCATTAAAGCAGTATAGCCGCCATTTCCATCCTTTGCGTTAACATCCGCTCCTGCATCTGCTAAAACCTTTACAGACTCAACATTGCCATGTGATGCGGCATACATTAAAGCCGTACCGTATCCTCCATCCCTTGCGTTGACATCTGCACCTGCATCTGCTAAAACCTTTACAGACTCAACATCGCCATGTGCTGCGGCAAGCATTAAAGCAGTTATATCATCTTCATTCTTCGCATTAACGTCCGCGCCTGCATCTGTTAAAACCTTTACAGCCTCACTCTTTCCCAGTCTTGCAGAGTGCATTAAAAGAGTGTTGCCGTATTTATCTCTTGCATTAACATCACTAAATCCCAGCTCGTTTAGGACAGCTTGTAATTTCTCATTCATCATCTTTCTCCTTTTTTAATTAACTGCTATAAAATATTGTACGTTTAAAAAGAGCAGATTCGGAGGATTGATAAGTGACTGAATTATATGAAAATTAAATTGTTTGACTTTTGCTTAAAAAAAACGTACCCATTTTTTAAGCGGATACAAAAAAACGGCGCCCGCAGACGCCGTTTCAAAATGCCGAAATTTTTATCGCTTTTCTTCGCGTTCAAAAACGTCAATCAACCAGCGGTAAAAAGGATTGTTAAATTCTTCATACAGCGCTTTGGCTTTTTCCAAACTCAAATCTTTGCGGTTGAAAACGGCCTCGGTCAAAACAACGCATGTATCTTCCTTGATATCCGCCGCACCGCCGGAAATATAATAAATCTCTTCCGGCTTGTCGTCTTCGCCGAGGATTTGCAAAATCCCCATATCGAGCGTCACCAAAGTAGGCGCCCTGTCTTTAATGACAGTCAGCGTTTTTCCGTCCGTCGGCAAAACCACACGGTGAACTTTTTGCTCAACGGCAAGCTTTTCAGGCAGGTAAATTTTCAACGCAATATCTAAAGCCATAATTAAGCGGCGCCTTTCCGCGCGTTATATCTTTCAATAACTTCGTCAATCGTACCGGCCATATAGAAATCCTGCTCGGGAATCTCGTCATATTTTCCTTCCAGAATGCCTTTAAAGCCTTTGATTGTGTCTTCCAGCTGCACAAAGCGTCCTTTCTTGCCTGTGAAGACTTCTGCTACAAAAAACGGCTGCGACAAAAATCTTTGAATCTTACGGGCACGGGAAACAACCATTCTGTCTTCGTCAGAGAGTTCGTCCATACCCAAAATCGCGATAATGTCTTGCAGCGAGCTGTATTTCTGCAAAATTTCCTGTACGCCGCGCGCCGTGTTGTAATGCTCCTCGCCGACAATGTCAGGGCTTAAAATACGGCTTGTGGAATCAAGCGGGTCAACCGCCGGATAGATACCCAAATCGGAAATCTTACGTGACAAAACCGTTGTGGCGTCAAGGTGCGCAAATGTTGTTGCTGGTGCCGGGTCGGTCAGGTCGTCCGCCGGAACATACACGGCTTGCACCGAAGTAATGGAACCGTTCTTTGTGGAAGTAATGCGCTCCTGCATCGCGCCCATATCCGTACCCAAAGTCGGCTGATAGCCCACGGCGGAAGGAATACGTCCGAGCAGCGCCGAAACTTCGGAACCGGCCTGCGTAAAGCGGAAGATGTTGTCTACAAAGAACAGTACGTCTTGGTTTTCCACATCGCGGAAATATTCGGCTTCCGTCAAACCAGTCAAAGCTACGCGCGCACGAGCCCCCGGAGGTTCGTTCATCTGGCCGTACACAAGTACCGTTTTGGAATTATCGCCTTTGAGGTCAATAACACCCGATTCAATCATCTCATGATAAAGGTCGTTGCCTTCGCGTGTACGCTCGCCCACACCGGCAAACACCGAATAGCCGCCGTGCCCTTTGGCGATGTTGTTAATCAGTTCCATAATCAAAACCGTTTTGCCGACGCCCGCGCCGCCGAACAGGCCGATTTTACCGCCTTTGGAATAGGGCTCCAGCAAGTCGATAACTTTAATGCCGGTTACGAAAATTTCAGGGTCGGTTGCTTGGTCAATAAACTCCGGCGCCTCGCGGTGAATCGGCATATATTCTTTGGTCTTGATTTTACCGCGCCCGTCAACTTCATTGCCGACAACGTTGATAATACGCCCCAAAAGCTCCGGCCCCACGGGAATCGTAATCGGTTTTCCGGTGTTGTAAACCTTAACGCCGCGGCTCATACCGTCGGTCGTATCCATGGCAATCGTGCGGACAACGTTTTCTCCCAGATGTTGTTCAACTTCCAAAACCAGACGGCGGCCGCCGACTTCGCATTCCAGAGCATTCAAAATTGCGGGCAGAGCTTCCGTTTTTTCAAACTTAACGTCCACAACCGCGCCCATAACCTGATAAATCTCGCCGAGTTTACCCGTGCCTTCAAGTTCTTTAATGTGCTTGCGCAGCTCTTCAAGGCGGAGGTCGTTTTCTTTATTCAAATCTCTCATTTCCGCTTTTTCTTCTGCAATTATTTTCTTTGCCGCCATTGTTGTTTTACTCCTGTTTTTACATAGCTTCCGCACCCGCCACAATCTCAACCAGTTCGGTCGTGATGGCTGATTGGCGTAAGCTGTTATATTTAGATGTCAGTGAATTAATCATATCCCGCGCATTGCGGTTTGCGTTGTCCATAGAGGTCATGCGTGCCGCATGTTCCGACGCCTGCGAATTAATCAAAATCTCAAACATTGCCGTCCGCATGTAAACGTCTGAAAGCCCTTTGAGCGTTTCCAACGGGTCGGGAAGAAAACCGTAATAGGCATTGCCGACTTTGTTTAACCCTTCGTCTTCCGGTTCCAGCTCAATATCATACGGGATAACCTGTTTAGAAAGGTATGTCTTGCTTAATCCAGAGAGGAAATCGCTGTACACAATCTCGCAGATATCGGCGTCATACTGTTTTTTCTTATCCCAGACGTCACGCAAAAAGTAAAGCGCTTCAGCATAGGTTAAGTGCTTCTTGATAACGTTCGGATAAATACCCTCAATATCGTCAGCACCGTATCGCTTTAAGCCTGCTGCCGCTTTTTTGCCGTAACAGAAAACAATAACTTTCTTGCCGTCTTTTTTCAATTCGTCCATGCGGCGTTTGGCCTCTTTGGCAATCATCGAATTGTAGCTGCCGCAAAGACCTCTGTCGGAAGCCAGCACAAACAAAATATAGGTTTGCGGGTTTTTGGGCTGCACCAGCATTTTCGGCAGGATAAACTTAACACCTTTTTCTACTTCCTGCTGTTTCAGTTCCAATAAAACTTTTTTGATATTTTCAATCATCATTTTTTGGAACAGTTCGCTTTTGTCCAGCGTTAACTGCGCGCGGCGAAACTTGGACGCCGACACCATTTTCATCGCCGCCGTAATTTTGCTGGTGGATTTGATACTTTCAATCCTTGCGCGCAGTTCTTTCAGGTTTGCCATCGGTTATGTCCTTACGCTGATTTCTCTTCTGCGTTTTCGCGTTTTTTGTTGTGAGCCGCCTTAAAGTCAACGGTCACTTTTTCCATAAACGCTTTCAACTCATGTTCAAGTTCTTCCGAAATCACTTTCTTCTCGCGGATTTCCCGAAGCAGGCTGTTCTTTTCACGTTTGAACGCTGCCAGCAGATAAGCCTCGTAGTCTTTAATCTGTGCAATTTCCAGCTCATCCAAAAAGCCTTTGGAGCCTGCAAACAGGATAACGACTTCTTCTTCTACCGGAAGCGGATGATAAACCGGCTGCTTTAAGATTTCGGTCAGTCTGGCACCGCGGTTCAACAGCTGCTTTGTTGACGCATCCAAATCGGAAGAGAACTGCGAGAATGCCGCCATTTCGCGGTATTGCGCCAAATCAAGCTTCATTGTACCCGCAACTTGTTTCATTGCTTTAATCTGCGCAGCCGAACCCACACGGCTGACGGACGTACCGACGTTAACGGCCGGACGCACACCCTGATAGAACAAAGACGTTTCCAAGAAGATTTGTCCGTCGGTAATGGAAATGACGTTCGTCGGAATATAGGCCGAAATATCACCGGCCTGCGTTTCGATTACCGGCATTGCCGTCAATGAACCGCTGCCTTTGGCTTCGTCGAGTTTCGCCGCACGTTCCAGCAAACGAGAGTGCAGATAGAACACATCGCCCGGATAAGCCTCACGCCCCGGCGGACGGCGTAACAGCAGGGACATCTGACGGTATGCCGTTGCCTGTTTGGACAAGTCGTCATAAAAGATGACTGCATGCATGCCTCTGTCTCTGAAATATTCACCCATCGCACAACCGGCGTATGGAGCGATAAATTGCAGCGGTGCTGCATCGGAAGCAGTCGCCGCCACCACAATCGTGTAATCCATGGCGCCGTAATCGCGCAATGTTTTAACAACCTGCGCCACCGTGGAGCGTTTCTGCCCGATAGCGACATAAATGCAGAACAGTTTTTCTTTGTCGCTTTTCGCCGCGTCATTAACTGCTTTCTGATTAATAATCGTATCAACGAGAATAGAGGTTTTACCGGTCTGTCTGTCACCGATAACCAATTCGCGTTGGCCGCGCCCGATAGGGATAAGCGAGTCAATAACTTTAAGTCCGGTCTGTACAGGTTCATGCACGCTGCGGCGCTCAATAATACCCGGAGCTTTGGTTTCCACATTGGAAAATTCCGTTGCTTTAATGGCGCCCATCCCGTCAATCGGGCGTCCGAGTGCATCTACAACCCGGCCTAACAATTCTTTTCCGACCGGCACGCTGACAATTTTATTGGTACGCTTAACGGTATCGCCCTCTTTAATTTCGGAGTCGGAACCGAAAATAACCACGCCGACGCTGTCTTCTCCCAAGTTCAGAGCCATACCCTTAACGCCGGAGGAAAATTCAACCATTTCGTTATATTCCACGCCCGAAAGACCGTAAACGGTCGCAATGCCGTCCCCGACGGAAAGCACGCGTCCGACTTCTTCCATATCGGCGCCGAAATTGTGTTTCTCAATTTTCTCTTTTAATATCGCGGAAATTTCTTCTGCTTTTACCGTCATGTTATGAACCTTTCATCACGTTAAAATTTTCCATTACTCATCATGCCTGCCTCTTTTCTAAAAGCTGCTCTATGCGGCATAATTTGTTTTTGATTGTGTCATCGATTAAAAACGAGCCGTACCTGATAGCCAATCCGCCCAAAACGGCAGGGTCAACCGTGTATTCAATTTCAACCGGTGCGGCCAGTTTCTTTTCCAATATTTTTTTCAGTTTGTCATTTTGTGCCCGGCTGAGTTCAACGGCTGATACTGCTTTAATCTCGATTATCCCCTTATCTTCGTAATAAAGGCGCTTATATTCGTCTAAAATAAGTTTTGTCAGTTTCAGCCTGCCGTTTTCGGCAATAAGTTTCAAAGCTTCGGTTGAAACTTCGGATAAGCCGCATTCTTTGGCAAAAGAAGCAATAACCTCAGTCTTAACGCCGGCTTCATCCGCAGGGCGTGATAATTCAGCCCATAAAGCGGAGATATTATCGATTCCGTCTTTCAATGCCCGTGTTTCTTCAAAAGTTTTGTCTTCGGCATGTTTGTCTTTTGCCGCGTCAAACCAAGCCTGAGCATAGGCGGAAGCGGTTTTATAATCAGAAACTTTTTGCACGGTACATCCTGTTACTGTTGCGTTAATCCTAAAAAACTGTCAAGACAGCAATTAATACAAAAATATTTATTTTAAATTAAAAAATCCATAATAAAACTCATTTTTTTCACAGCATAATGTAAAACAAAACGCCCCTTTCCGAAAAGAAAGGAGCGTTTTGTTAAGATTTTCTGCTTTTCATCATGCGTCCGACCAGATAAAGCATCCAATGCGGAACTCTGCGCATCGGCAACGGTTCTATAAACACTCTTCCTAAATTGTCATATAAGGAATAGTCATCTATAAACCAGCCGCTCGGCAATACGCTGACGCGGACGGAATTGGTGAAAAGGAGTTTTGTGCCGTCAGCGGCAAACACACCGGCTTTTAAGCCGTCTTTTGCTTCATTGACCGACATGTGATACATTCCGTTCGGAAATACCTTGGCAGCCCGCAGGTTGGAGCCTATGCAGATACCTTTGGCGTCATACAGGGATAAAGCGCCGTTTTCGGGACAGCGATACCAACCGTTCGGGTAAAGCATGCTTTGTGTGTCCAAGGTGCTTAACGGCTTGCCGTCAGCGGTATAAACAAGCTTTTTGCCGTTTTTGTTCACAATCATAAACTTCCCGTCGCAGCTCTCTGCAACTTTTTTCAGCGTCGGACATGATATCCGGTCGTATTTGTCATGAAGCAAAAAAGCAAACCCGTTGACCAGCGTTACCAACTGCCAGCCGTTGTGCAGACGTTTCCGTTTACGGATGTAGGCGCCGTAAGTCAGCATAAAACTTTCCGGCAGATCACGATACAGCCATAATTGTATAAGACTCATAATTTGTTGTTTATAATAATGTTTGAATGGATTTAAAATAGAATGAAAAATGAAGAATGTCAAATAAAAGTTCGAAAAACAGATAAAAACCTTGTCCGTGCGCATCTTTTATAATGCCCTAAAAGCTTGAAAACGAAGCCGAAAATTAAAAAATGAAAATTTTTTTACACCAAAAGCTTAAAATCACTAATCCGAAAGTATATATATCAAACGGTTGTAAAACTGAACTTGATTAGTCACTGACTGGCGTTTGTATATAATGAGAGGAATATTAAATGAAAGTACTTATTCTTGCAGGCGGACTGGGGACGCGGCTCGGCGAAGAAACCGGCATTCGCCCGAAACCGATGGTCGGAATCGGAGGTTATCCTATTCTGTGGCACATCATGAAAATCTATTCGCATTACGGCTTTAATGATTTTATTGTTTTAACGGGGTATAAACAGGAAGTTATCAAGGACTACTTCGTCAACTACTATATGAATAATTCCGATGTGACGGTTGATTTGTCTTCAAACGATGTAACCGTGCATCAAAATTCCTGCGAACCGTGGAAAGTGACCATGCTTTATACAGGGCGCAATACCAAAACTGCCGGCAGAATCAAGAAAGCCGAAAAATATATCAAAGGCGAGCCGTTTATGCTGACATACGGCGACGGTGTCGGAGATGTGAATATCAAAAAGCTGATTGAAAATCATAAAAAATCGGGAAAGTTATGCACCCTGACGGCGTATCAGCCAGAGGGGCGTTACGGCGCGCTGGGCATAGATGAAGAAGGGACGGTAACCAATTTCTCCGAAAAACCCAAAGAAAGCGGCGCCTGGATAAACTCCGGCTTCTTTGTCTGCGAGCCGGGGATATTTGACTACATTTCGGAAGACTGCGAAGAAATGATGTGGGAGAACGACCCGCTGAGAAATCTGGCGCGCGACGGCAGGCTCAATTCATACAAACATACGGGCTTCTGGCACGCCATGGATATGCTCAAAGATAAAGAAGATTTGAATAAGCTCTGGGCGGCGGATGAAGCGCCTTGGAAAATTTGGGAGTAAATAAGATGAAAAAAGTATTGTTGACCGGTGCTGCGGGATTTATCGGATCCGAAGTTACAAAAGAACTCGTCCGCCGCGGTTATGAAGTTCATGCGGCAGTGTATCATCAAAAGCCGGAGGAAAAAGAAAATGTTGTTCAGCATGAGCTGAACCTGCTTGATGCTTTCGCAGTGGAAAGTTTTTTGGCAGAGCATCATTTTGAAAACCTTATCCATTTGGCATGGTATGTCGGTCCCAAATGCCATGTGTCTGATTTGAATATGGATTGGATAATCGCTTCGTTAAATCTCTTAAAAAGTTTTCAGGCTCATGGCGGCAAAACGTTTCTCGGTGCCGGTACCTGTTCCGAATACGAATATAAATACGGATACCTTACGGAAGGTTTGACGCCGACGGACTCCGGAACGCTTTATGGTAATTGCAAAAATGCCGTATATAATATCGCCAAGGTCTTTTGCAGACAAAATGACATATCGTTTAAATGGCCGCGGATTTTTAATCTCTACGGACCGAATGAAAAGCCGCAGCGCCTGATGCCGTCCGTTATTAATTCCTGCTTGAAAGGCGAAGATGTCAAAGTCAGCGACTGTCTGAAATTTCAGGATTACCTCCATGTCGAAGATACGGCCAAAGGCATTGTCGATGTATTTGAAGGTGATATGGAAGGCGCGGTTAATATTTGCTCCGGCCGGCCGGTGCAGCTGCGGCATATCGTTAATAAAATTGCAGAGCTGACCGAATTTAAAGGCAATATCCTTTGGGGCGCCGTACCGTCGGCATTCGGTGACGATTTGGTCGTCGGCAATAATGACAAACTTAAATCTCTCGGTTGGAAACCGACATATACCTTGGAAGAAGGGCTGAAACAAACAATCAACTGGTGGAAACAACATAATGGGGAAAATGCAAATGTTTAATGATGTTTATAAAGGCAAAACCGTCTTGGTAACCGGACACACGGGCTTCAAAGGGTCATGGCTGTCCATATGGCTGACGATGATGGGGGCAAAGGTTGTCGGTTTTTCGCTTGACCCGTCCTCTGACAAAGGCAATTTCAAAGCCTGCCATCTGGAAGATAAATTGTTTGCCGATGTACGCGGTGACGTCAGAGATTATGCCAAGCTTGATGAGACCATAAAGAAATATGAGCCGGAAATTGTTTTTCATCTGGCAGCGCAGGCTTTGGTGCGCACTGCTTACGAACACCCGAAAGAAACTTATGAAACCAATCTCATGGGCTCGCTTAATGTTTTGGAGGCCGTCCGCCATAATGACTGTGTTAAATATGTTGTTATGATTACCTCTGACAAGTGCTATGAAAATGTGGAACAGATTTGGGGCTATAAAGAAACCGACCGCATGGGCGGATATGATCCGTATTCTTCTTCCAAAGGCTGCGCGGAGCTGATGATTTCATCTTACCGCAATTCGTATTTCAATCCTAAAGACTACGACAAACATGGCAAGGCGATTGCCGTCGTGCGCGCGGGTAATGTCATCGGCGGCGGCGATTGGTCGGATAACCGCCTTATCCCTGACTGTATCCGTTTTATTGAAGCCGGAAAAGATATTGAAATCCGCAATCCGGTTGCCACCCGCCCTTGGGAACATGTACTGGAACCGTTGTCGGGTTATTTGAAAGTCGGGCAAAAACTCATGGAAGACCCGATAACATACGCCGCACCGTTTAATTTCGGGCCGCATATTTCCGCCAATAAGCCGGTGCTGGAAGTCGTCCGCCGCTTGGTTGAATATTACGGCAAAGGCAAAGTCGTTGACGCGTCCGACCCGAACGCCGTGCATGAAAACACGCTGCTTAATCTGGATGTGACCAAGGCTTATGTCATGTTGCAGTGGGAGGCAAAATGGGGCTTGCAGGAAGCTGTGGAAAAAACGGTTGACTGGTATAAGGAAGCCTTGAACAACAATGATATGTACGATTTCTGCGTTAAGCAGATTTTGGAACATGGGGAACATATAGCCAAATAACAGCGGAGTATTAAGCTCATGAAACAAAATTCAAACAGCAGGCATAAGGTTATACCCGTCGCGTTCAGCGCCAGCAATCAATATGCCCAGCACCTTTGTGTCGTCTTGACATCTATATTGGAAAACAATAAGGAACCGTTTTTTGCATTTAACGTTATCAGCGCCGATATGTCGGAAAAAAATAAACGGCTGATGCAGGAGCTGAAAGAAAGCTATCCGAATTTTTCTCTCAGCTTTTTAAATATAGACAAGAAAAAGTTTTCTCATATTAAAGTACAGAGCAGGTACGCTCCTGTGGAAACTTATTTCAGGTTTTTGTTGGCAGAGTTGTTTCCGCAGTATGATAAGCTTTTATATCTGGATGCGGATGTGATTGTCAACGGCGATATTGAACCTTTGTTTGATACTGATATTGAGGATTATTATTTTGCCGGGGTGGAAGAACGCTGCTTATACGGAACGGGATATATTGAAAATACGCTCAAAATTCCGCATGACGGCATTTATATCAACGCCGGCGTTCTGCTCTGCAATCTGCGTAAAATCCGTGAAGACAATCTCACCGACGAATTTTTCAGGGCGCAGAAATATCTTCATACTTTTACCAAATATGATGATCAGGATATTATAAATATCGTAGCCAAAGGCAAAATCAAACAGGTCGACTGCAAATACAATTTTACGCCCGCACACCTTTATGAACTGCCGTATCAAAAATATCAGGCGGTAATAATTCATTATACGGGAAAATACAAGCCTTGGACACTGGGCGAATGTCCGAACGAACTGCGCTTTTTGTATTTCAAATACTTAAAGAAATCACCGTATGCCGAAACCCTGAAAGTCAAAAATTTCTGTGTTTATCATAAAGCCGGATGTATTTTTGAAACCGATGTCGTTACCCCCATTCAAACCGGAACGCATGCAACCAAACGCGGCATGGACATGCTTCAAACCTCATCGGGCTTGTCTCTTGATGAGAAAAATAAAAACTACGGCGAGCTGACGGCATGGTATTGGGTTTGGAAAAACTACATGCCCGAACATCCCGAGACGGAATATATCGGTTTTTGCCATTACCGCAGGTTTTTGGACTATCAAAATAAGCCTGTTGAAAAAATGTTCTTATATCCGACCCTGCCGTCAGAATTTATAGACAGCCATAATGACGATTATTCCGCCGAAGCCGTATATGAAAAAATCAAAGATTATGATATAGTCTTACCGGCAAAACATGTGCTGAAAAAGCAGACGGTGGAAGAGCAATATCTGGAAGTCCACCCCAAAAAAGATTTGGAACTCTTAAAAGAAATAGTCCGCAAAGATTATCCCGAATATGTTCCTGCCATGCATAAAGTCTTAAACGGTAAATCAGCTTATTTCTGCCTGCTGTTTACGATGAAAACGGAATTGTTAAACGAGTTCTTCGCGTGGGCATTTGACATCTTATTTAAATTGGAAAAGAAAAGCGATTGGCGCAAGTATAAAGAGTATGACAATATGCGCGTTCCGGCTTATTTAATCGAGCGCTTTTTCAATGTCTGGCTGGAATATAAGAAAAAAGCCGAAAATTTGAAAATCTTGGAAAGGCGCGCCTATATTCTGGATTTTGAGCATTATGTCCCGCAGAATGCCGGTATGATTGACCACGACAAGCTGATGTTCGCTATTGAGCATTTATGGCGCTACCGCCTTAAAAAGATTATCTATAAAATAAAAAAGACTTTATGGTGGGGTAAAAACCGTATCAAATATCAACATAAATACAAGGCGATAAAAAGTTTCATTAAAGCGGCGGCTAATAAAAAGAAAGCCTTTATGAAGTTTTAAACTTACATAAAAGAGTAGGGGTTGATGTCAACGTCAACCCTGACATTGCTTTTTATTTTAACCATAGCCAGCCACTTTTTGATGACTTCCTGAATGTTGATGTTCTTGGCAGTTTTCAAAAGCAGGCGGTAACGGTATTTGCCGCGCAGAAGGCTTAAAGGCGCAGGGGCAGGGCCGAGCGTTTCAATAAAGTCCGTGTTCGGGGCGCATTTGCCAAGGTAATACGCCGCCGCTTCCGCTGCCTGTTGGTTGGCGGAAGAGATAATCAGTGCCGCCAGTTTTCCGTACGGCGGCATTCTGAGAATTTGCCTTGAACTCTTTTCTATCTCCACAAATTTCTCGCGGTCATGTTCTATCACAGCCTGCAAAACCAGATTGTCCGGATACAGCGTTTGCAGGTAAACCGTGCCTTTTTTCTCGCCGCGTCCGGCGCGCCCCGAAACCTGTGCCAGCAGTTGAAACGTTTGCTCGCTGGCTCTGAGGTCAGAGCCCATCAGTCCCAAATCGGCATCAACCACACCCACCAGCGTCAGGTCGGGGAAGTTATGTCCTTTCGCCAATATCTGCGTGCCGATAAGAATGTCGACTTCCTTGTTTGCCGTCTTCCGGATAACCTCGGAAATCTCTTTATAGTTAGATGTAATATCGGAGGATAAAATTGCCGTCCGTGCCGTCGGAAATCTTTTCGCCGCTTCTTCGGCAATACGCTCCACGCCGGGGCCGCAGGCGGTCAGCCCGTCTTCCGAGCCGCAACCGGGGCAGCGTTTAGGCGTATACATCTTAAAACCGCAGTGATGGCAGATAAGCTCGCCCGTTATTCTGTGTTCGGCAAGCCACGCCGTGCAGTGCGGGCATTGGATACGGTGTCCGCAGTCGCGACAAATCATCAGCGGGGCATATCCTCTGCGGTTCAAAAACAGCATGGATTGTTCGCCGCGCTCCAAATTCTTCTTGATAGCGGTAACCAATGTCGGTGCCAGAAACGATACGCCCCATTCGCCTTTTTCGGGCTTGTCTTTTTTCATGTCTATAATGTTGATTTCCGGCAATACCGCTTTGGCAAAACGCTTTGTTAATTTCACACAGTCATATTTGCCTTCTTCCACGTTGACAATCGTCTCCAAATCAGGCGTTGCGGTGGAAAGGATAATCGGCAGCTTTTCCAAATGCGCGCGCAGCACGGCCATATCCCGACCCTGATAGGTCACGAGACTTTCCTGCTTAAACGAATGGTCATGGCTTTCGTCAACAACAATCAAACCCAAATCGGCAAACGGCAGAAACAATGCCGACCGCGCCCCGACCACCACTTTCGCACGGTTCAATGCAACGGCTTTCCATGTTCTGGCTTTGTCTTTTTCCCCGACTTCCGAATGCCAGATGTAAGGCGTAACGCCGAAGCGGTTTTCAAAACGTTTGAGCCATTGTGAGGTCAAAGAAATTTCCGGCACCAGTACTAAAACCTGTTTGCCCGTTGCCAGCGCCGCCGCTGCTGCTTCAAAATACACTTCCGTTTTGCCCGAACCCGTCACGCCGTCCAAAAGCGTTGCCGAAAAGCCGTTATTGACCTTGCGTATCAGAATATCCGCCGCACATTGTTGCTCGTCGGTCAAATTAACTTCTTTCGTCAGGTTGACAATCTGCTCTTCCGCTTCTTCGTTGGTAATGACTTCCCGTTTATACAGGAAGCCGCTTTTCGTCATCGCACTGATAATGCCTTCACTGACGCCGGCTTCCTGCATAATCGTTTCTTTATCCGCCTCGCGCCCGTTGGCCAAAAAGTCAAACACCGCGCGTCTGGCTTCGGTAATGCGGATGCCTTCCAAATTCTTATTTTGAATATTCAACCCGAGCAAAGTCGTCTTCTGCTTCGGCAGCTGGTTGGCTTTGTTTCCCAATACCATTTTGAGCACCAGTCCGAGCGGTGCCAGATTATATGCTGCCGTTTTTTTGATAAACGAAATCAATGCATTGCTGAATTTCGGCAGGTGAATAATTTGTTTAATCGGTTTTATTTTGGCTGTGTCAATATCGGCGCTTTGTCCCTTTTTCCAGATAACGCCGGCAAGTTCTTCACGTCCGAACGGAACCAAAACAATCTGTCCGACTGAAAGGTCTTCGTCCGCATTATAATCAAAGACATCATTAAAGGGCAGGGGCAGCAAAACACCGTAAACAGCCATGAACCGCTAGTCTCCGATAACAAGCGTGCTGCCGTCAAGTTTCACAACAACACCGCTCTCGTCAAGATAGGATAAAAGGTAATACAGCGGCGCATAACCCGAAGGATTTTCCTCCGGTTCTTCTCCTTTCAAAACGCGGGAAATATTGACAAGTTTTGCAGCGTTCAGCGGCGCTTGCGATTCGGCACTGATGCATAAAGAATTTTCTGTCTGTTTAACACTGATTTTGCCGCCTTTGACCAACGTATCGGCCATCATCATCACCGCAGGCATGACCAGTTTATAAATCTTCGGTGTACTGATATCCATAACAAGCTCTGCCGGCAGGTTCGGATTACCGATTGTTGTCAGATAATCGGCCGTAATTTGGTAAAGATCGTCAACGGTTTTGAGCGCAGCATTGGATAGCCCGAAACACAGCCTGAAAAATTTCAGCCGCCGGTTTAAAACTTTTGAACTGTAATTCAAAATATTGCCGATGTCCTCGCGGTCGTCTTCATCGCCTTCGTTATAAAGCTCGACGGCGTTGGCGACGGCGCCGATATTGCCGATAAGGTCGTGCGATAATCTTGTTGCCGTAATTTCCGTTACAAATGTTTTGTTCATCATAAGCCTTTCTCAAAAAGGTTAAAACGTATAATAGTGCGTGTTGGCAAGTCGGGTATCTTCGTTAAACATGCGCGCCTGATCCAAATCTTTTAACAGCGGGTCGGCCAGTTCCAGTTCGCCGATTTTGGCTTTCAGATACGGCTTTTTACCTCCCAAGCCCCATTTGATTTCCGAGGTGTTGTCCGGTGCGCCGTATTTCATGTCAATTCTTTTCCAAAAGTCATAAATTTTCAAGTTGTTCAGATAAACGTTTTTGGAGGCCTTACTTTCGGAAAGCGGCATGCTGCTTTTATAAAATATCCGGTGTGACAGGTTGCCGGTAAAACTGGATGTATAATAAACGTCAATGCTTTCCCTTGTCGAATAACGGTTGTATACTTCGCGCTCAATAAAATGATAGCCGTTTTCCTTTGCCACGCGTGTTGCGCAGGCATTGAGTCTTTCAAACCCTATAACGCCGTTGACACGGCAGAGTTCTTCGCTGCGCCATTTGATGAAGTTCGGAATTTCAATGGCCTGCATAATACGCTTGTAGCCCTGTTCGGTCAAAACCTTTTCGGTTTCTTCGGGAGTCATGCGCAGTTTAATACCGGAAATGTCAAAATTTGCCGCATTAGAACGCTGGTTTTGCAAAATCCGTTCCACGCGCGCCTCTTCAGCCTCAACAGCTGCAATTTCAGGGTCTTTAAAGACTTCGTTTTTTCCTTTTGAAATGAGGCTTTGCAGCCAGTTTTCCGATTCGTTTGTCGAAATTTGCCCTGTCACTTTCGGTTCATTTTCCGCCGGGGGGGCAACTTTTGCCAGATTGCTGCTGAATGTTGCGTTAACGTCAATCTCATCTGCGGTTTTGCTGCTCTCTGCCGGTGTTTCGTTCTTTTTTTCAAACAACAGCAAATCCATTTCGCTTTGCGCCCATGCGGAAACCGCCGCGCATAAAATGCCGGCTGCACAAAAAACAGATGAAAGTAACACTTTGTTTTTACACATATTCAAATCCAAATTTTTCATCAGTATAACAAAGTTTTTTTAAAAATCACCTAATTTTTGGTATTTACAACCGAAGAAAAACATTTATAACAAAACCAAACGAAAGGAAGCAAAATGAAAT
>CAXHMA010000003.1:0-257727 GCA_964017825.1 uncultured Alphaproteobacteria bacterium
TGTTGCGTTGCATGAGAGATTCCTGCCTTTCAAGCTCACGGGCTGTCGCACGTTCTTTCAATACCTCACCGGCGTAATAACGTACTGAGCAGTAATCCTGATATTCCTCGTCGGGAATTTGGTATTCAATATCCCAAGGGTTTTCGCCGAAACGGTCATAATATTCATTGAGTTTTTTCTTGGCGATGGTTTTCGGATTTGGGGTCACGAATAACGTTTTTTCCAATTCATCTGCAAAGCTGTGCATATTGTTCTCCTCTATAAAAAAAAGACTTCAAACCGCACCGTTCGAAGTCCTGAATTAAAAATCGTATATTATAATAAATACACTTTTGGGAGAATGTCAATACTTTCAGAAACAGAGATGTAAATATTTTTTGTTAGGGGGATGTCGGATTTAAACAATTTTAAACGGATAGGGATTATATTCGGCGGGTAATTAAAGAGGAAGATAATATGTTTACGGACAGCCACTGCCATATTGAGGATGAGGAGGTTTTAGCGCGGGCGTTTGCCGCGGGCGTGACGACGCTTTTAAACGCCGGTAAAGATTTGGACGAAGCCGAGGCACAGCTTTTAATGTGCGAAAAATATGCAAATGTCTGGACATCGGCGGGTGTTCACCCTGACAGCGCGGCAGCAAAGCTTGCGTCTGTCGGCGTTGAGGAAATCGTACGGGCAACCGAACATCCGAAAGTTATTGCCATAGGCGAATGCGGGCTGGATTATCATTACGGCGCCGACGTGAAAGAAGAACAGAAAGAAATGTTTTCCCGCCATGTGGAAGCGTCGGGCAGGACGGGTTTGCCGCTCATGATTCACCAGCGCGAAGCAGAAGAGGATATGTTGGAAATTCTGCGCGCAGGTGTTCGGAAGTTTGGTAAGCTTAACGGGGTTATCCATTGCTTTACGTCAACCCGTGAGTTTGCGGCGGCGGTGAACGAGCTCGGGTTTTATATCTCGGCGTCGGGGATTGTCACCTTTAAGAGCGGGGCAGACGTGGCGGCGGTGTTCAAAGACTATGCGCTTGACAGGATTTTGATTGAGACCGACAGCCCGTACTTAGCACCTGTGCCGTACCGCGGCAAAGTCAACGAACCGGCGTACGTGATAAAGACGGCGGAGAAAATTGCTGAAATTAGGGGCTTGACGATTGAAGAAATCGCCCGTATAACTACGGATAACTTTTATTGTTTGTATCAAAAAGCACAAAGATGAGTGAAAGGTTGGAACGTGTCTAAGGTGATTATCATGGGGGCAGGGGCTGCTCCGGGCGTGCCGTCGCTGGCATGCGGTTTCGGGAATTGCGACCCGAACAATCCGAAAAATATCAGACTAAGAAGCGGAATGTATATGGAGCTCAGCGGCGTACGGTTTTTAATTGACACGTCGCCGGATTTGCGTATGCAGCTTATTCTCTCTGATGTGCGCGAGATTGACGCGGTGTTTTATACGCACACACATGCCGACCACCTGCACGGTATTGACGACTTGCGCGAGATTAACCGCATTACGGGCAAAGCGATAGAACTGTTTGCTTCCAAAGACAATTTGGCGGTTATCCGCACGCGCTTTCCGTATCTGATTGCCGAAGATACCACCAAAATTGATCCGGTTTACCGTGCAGCACTGCACCCGAATGTCTTTGAATATGAACAGAGTTTTTATTTCAAAGGTTTGAAAGTGACGCCGATACGTCTGCAGGGGCATAATGTGGAATGTTCGGGGTATATTTTCAATGACGGCGAAGTCGTGCATATTTCGGATTTCAGGGAAATTCCCGAAAGCGCGCTCAAACTCATTAAGCGCCGTCCCGAGCTTTTGATTATGCCGCTGACGACGCCGCAGGGGACGCGCTTTCACGCCGGACTGGAAGATTTGCTTGACTATGCGGAAAAGATAGACCCGAAACGGACGGTTATCAACCATATGGCGGTGGAGAGCGACTATGCGGAAGTGTATTCGCACTGTCCGAATGGGGTGGAACCGGCGTATGACGGGTTGACGGTTTGTTGGGAATAATTTTGTGAATTAGCTCGCGGATGGATGCCCCTCGTCAGTCGGGTCATGTACTATTATGTACACTCCCCTCCTTTGGGGGACATCCGCGGCTACTTCGTAAAATTATTCTCCAACAAAAAGCCTGGCCGGGCGAGCCCATGAAAGTATTATTTTATTATGCAGCTGAATAAAAAACGAAAGGATAAAAAAGAAAATGTTATGTATTTACCACATTGCCGACCATGACGGAAAAGGGTCGGCGGCGATTGTCAAATATGCGCACAAAGACTGCGAGCTTTTGGGCTACAACTATGACCAAGAGATACCTTATGACGAGATTGACAAGCATGAGCAGATTGTTATCTGCGACATATCCTTTCCGATGGAATACATGTTTAAGCTGCATGCCGAAAAAGACGTTGTCTGGATTGACCATCATGCGTCGGCGATTGCGCAATATGACGCCTATCTGGCCAAAGCCGGCGGGTTCGGCATTAAGGGGCTGCGTGAAATCGGCAAGGCGGCGATTGAGCTGACATGGAACTATTTCTTTCCGGATGTTCAGGTGCCGGAAGGGGTGCATCTGCTGGCGCTCAATGACCTTTTTGACTTGCGCGATAAGCGGGTGCGTCCGTTTGAATATGCGTTTCAGGCGCAAGGCGTAAACCGCCCGTATGACAAAGTGTGGAAAGACCTTTTTGAAGGCAGAACCGACATTGATCTTATGGTGGAAAAAGGCAACGCCATCCTCTCATACATCAAGCACCGCGATTACCGTCTGGTACGCAACATGGCGTTTGAGGGGACATACAACGGGCTGCGCTATATTGCCGCGAATATGCCGCAGGCAGGGACGGACTTTTTTGAATCGCTGGACAATATTAAGAACTACAATTTTATGGTCAGCTTTTCATTAAATAAGCGCAACCGCTGGAATCTTTCTTTCCGTTCCACGACCGATGATGTGGATGTTTCCAAGATTGCGGCGGCGTTCGGCGGCGGCGGGCACAGGCGGGCGTCGGGAGCGTCGGGGCTGGCGGAGCTGCCGGAGTTTTTGCGTGTCGGGATAAAGGAATGGACTAAATTTAATTAATTGGGGGCGTGCTAAATCACGGTCAAATCGCCGTGAGGAAGCCTGTCATCGGTCGGGTTACGTACGCATAATGTACGCGCCCCTCCCTCGCAGGGCTCACGACGATAGCACCGCAATTTATCCCACCCATTGCTTATTTGTTTATAGGAATATGTTTTGGAAAATGATACCTACTATATGACGCTTGCCTTTAAAGAGGCGGTGAAGGCGGCGGCGGAAGATGAAGTGCCGGTCGGGGCGGTGTTGGTGTCGCCCGAAGGGGAGGTTTTGGCAGCAACGCACAATACGGCCGAACACGGGCTGCACGCCATGGCGCATGCCGAGACGGTGGCGATGAGCATTGCGGCGATAACGTTGGAGCAAAAACGCCTGTGGGACTGCACGCTATATGTGACGCTTGAACCCTGCGCAATGTGTGCGGCGGCGCTTGCGCATATGCGCGTCAAACGTTTGGTTTACGGCGCGGCAAACCCGAAAGGCGGCGCGGTGGAAAACGGCGTGAAATATTTTGAAAGTCCGTCCTGCAACCATAAGCCGGAGATAACCGCAGGCATTATGGGGGAAGAGTGTGGGGAGTTGTTGACGCAGTTTTTCAAATCCAAGCGTTAAAGGGGAAAATTTGAGTGTCTGTCGTCAATGGTACTGCCCGTACGGGGGAAGCCGGATTGGCAAAAATTCATGTACTATTGTGTACACTAAAATTTTTGCCACCGGACATTGACTTCCATTCATCTCAAATTTTCCGCCTTTAATGCTACTGGAGCGAGAGTTAGGGGCTTAATTTTCCGCCTGTAATGGGTTTGAGGTTTCCGCGGCTGCTTTGAAAATTTTTTGCATAATCAAAGGGCGGAGTTGACAAACTCCGCCTCATCAGTTATCTAATAATGACAATGATGATTTTAAGCATCAAAATCAGAATGCTTAAAACTTTGACTGTGTCAAACATCCTTATCCTTTCAGTCGGGAAACCGACAGTTAAGGAAAGAAGCTGATTCCATACACAAAAATTTAAAAGCTTGACTTTTTAGTTTTTTTGTGTAATACTTCCAATATCAGGAGAGGAAGTTGGGTTGTCAACTTCTTTCCGGGATTGAAAAAAGCCGAGACGTTGCACCGTCAAGGCTTTTTTTGTTATATAGAACTTTGGTTTTATTGTCAAGAATTTTGTTCTGGTTTTGGTCTTTTGCGCAGAGCAAAAAATTAACTTGCTTTTAATTTCCTTTCTTCTATACTCCTTCTTGTCGGTGGAAACACCGTCAGGGCTGTCAGAGGCTCTCTAATGTTTTTCCTTGATTAAAGTCAGGGAGCTCTTGGCTATATATTGAAGGCCAAGAGAGTCATACATTAGTGATTTCTGAACTCCCTGGCGCTTTTGAAGCGCCTTTTGTTTTAATTTAACAAGGAGTAAAAAATCATGAATAGTGAAGAATTTAGTAATTTTATACGCAACGGCGAGATATGCTGCCGGCATATGCGGCAGTTGGTCGGGCAGGCATTGTTTGCCGAACGGCAGAGACGTCGGCTGCGTTTGACGCTGGTCAGTGACAAGACGGGACTGGCTGAGCGGACGATTGAGGAAGTCGAACTGGCGAAAGAAAAGCCGCATTGGGGCGCCGTGGAGATATTGCTGGATTTTTACGGCAAAACGATGGCACTGCGTTTAGAGGATGCGCCGACGCTGGGGCTGAGGTATGGTGACATACCGACAGCGGAGACAAGTGCCGAAGCTGTTGAATAACAAAAAGCCCGCCGTTTTGTTGAAGGACGGCGGGCGGTTTTGTATAAACGGGTAAATGATTACCCCAATGCTTTTGTCGTACCGTCGGCGAAGTTGACCATTTGCGTGTAGCCGCCGGTGACGAGGGCGTCCACCTGTTTGCCGAATTTCTTGGAGCGCTTTAAAGCGGTGACGATTTTGCCTTCATTCTGCAACGCGCGGATTTTTTGCGCGACGGCGGCAAAGTCGTCTTCGGCATTGTAAGCCAGCACGACTTTTTCTTTGGCCGGCGGGGTAAAGCCTTCGTCGGTGAGGATAGAGCAAATGCGTTCAAAGCCGATAGAGAAGCCGACAGCAGGGACTGACTCGCCCAAAAACTTGCCGATCATTTCATCATAGCGGCCGCCGCCCGCAACCGAAGAGCCGAACTTGTCGCTGGCGATTTCAAACACCATGCCGGTATAGTAGCCCATGCCGCGCACAAGCGATTTGTCATAAACGGCTTTATATTTGTCGCCGGAAATTGCATTGGCAAATTCCAGAACCTTTTTCAAGTTGGTGACGACATCGGCGTTTCGGCAATACTTTTCCGCAGCGGCAAGCGCATCGCCTTCCGCGTCGGCAATGATTGCCATAAATTTCTCCACGGTTTCAGGCGCGTATTCTTTTTCCAGCAGTTCGGCCTTAACGCCGTCCAAGCCGATTTTATCCAGCTTGTCAAAAATAATGCAGACGGACATGACGTCTTCGGCGGCGAAACCGGCGCTTAAAATCATATCGGTCAAAATGCGGCGGTCGTTAATGCGCACGGTGAAACCGTCAAAGCCGATGCTTTCCAGCGCCGCGGTTGTGGCGGCAATCAGCTCCATTTCGGCATTAATCGAATTATCGCCGATAATATCAATATCGCATTGGAAAAACTCGCGCAGGCGGCCTTTCTGCGGACGCTCCGCCCTGAACACCTGGTCTATCTGGATAGCTTTAAACGGCATATTCAGGAATTGTCTGTTATTGGCAAAGTAGCGCGACAGCGGCATCGTCAGGTCATAGCGCAACCCGCTGTCCACCAAATCGTCTTCGGTTAAATCAGGCTTGGACAAGTCCAGTTTCTGCCCGCGTTTCAAAAGTTTGAAAATCATGGAGAGGTTTTCGCCGCCGTCGCTTTTGTTTAAGCGTTCAATATCTTCCATTATAGGGGTGTGGATTTTGTTAAATCCGAACGCTTTGTAAGTTTCCTCAATCTTTCCCCGCACATAGTCGCGAAGTTCCACTTCGGAGGGGAGAAAATCTTTGGTGCCGCGAACCGGCTGCGCATTCATCTTCATTGCTTAATTCCTTATAAAATAACGTTATTGCCTCCTTTATAAAACAAAAACAAAAAAAATCAAACGAATTTTATTTTTAGTCTTTAAATTCGTAAAAAAGTATGATATAATTAAGAAAACGCCAGATAAGAAGGATTTGTGTTATGAAATACGATAAAGACAAAGTTGAAGCCCAGCTTAATCAGGAATACTTTTCCTGCAAAGTGGATATGGTTCCCGCCAGTTTGAAAGAAACCTACTCTGACCTTGTCAGCAAAAAGCCGGTTTTGGTTTCGCGTGAACTGATTGTGGACGGCCGCCCGTTTATCGGCATAGAATATGCGCCTGACGGTGATGTTGCGAGCGTTTATACGACAGATGTCAAGGGCAGACGCGTTAACTTTGAAAATACGGCGGAAAAGACAGCGTCTAATACTGCTCCTGATTTGATTTCTGAAAGGCTGGCGACGGTCAGAGGCTCGCATAAAGAGGCGGCATATGAACCTGTATATAAGAAAGATGAAGCCAAAAGAGTGGTTTCAAGACCGAGAAGACCTTTATCCAAAACCGTTACGGGAAGGGAAGACAGATCATAAAAAACTTAATGTGAAAGCCCGCCGTTTTCGGACAGCGGGCTTTTTGTATATTTTAATTCAAGCTTTCCAGCTGCCGCTTCTGATGACGGCGGCGATTTTTTGCGCGCGTTTGGGTGTTTGTTTTGCATAATGCGAGTGCAGGCATTCGTAAGCGGCGCGGTTGAAATCACGCTCTTCAACCGCCTTGCGCATGAGCTTAAACTTTCTGAATCCCTTGGTTCCGAGCTGGAAGCACATATCCACGAGCGCATACTGACGGTCAGGTACAAGCTCCTCAAAGTTTTTGATTGCGCGTTTGAGATAGTCGTAACAACGCGTAATGTCATTGCGCAAGAGCATTTTGGCGGCGTTTTCGGTAATGCCGTGCATATAGTCTCCGAGAGCGCGCTTTTCTTCGGGTGTCGGCGGATTGTCATCCAAGTTGCGGCCGATGCCGATGGTTAATTTTCCGCTGGTGCAGCGATAGGGCATTAAGCGCAGCCCTTCGTGCAGGGTGAGGCGGGTGGTCCATTCGTTCATGTCAAACATATTCTTCTCCATAAAGCAAAAGCGCGCAAAATCGGCAACCGGTTCGCAGATGGAAGCCTGTCTCCAAATGCTCACGTACTTCTATGTACGCTTAGCTTTGGGGCAGGACATCCGCGGCCATTTACCGATTAATCGCACTTTTATTGATTGCATTAAAATAAAAAAACGCCCGTAGCGGGGCGTTCGGATTTAAAAAACAAAAAGACGCCGATAAGCGCCTTTTTTCCATTCTGGCATATCTTAGGCCGAGAGGTGACGGAAAGTCAATACTTTTTCATGTCAATATATAAAAAAAGTTTGGTTAATGCAAAAATCCGCTTGCTATTTCGGGAAAAGGACGTTATACGTTCTTTGGCGCGTGCTTTAAATGTACGGTTCGGAGCATCGGCGGCGCATAAAATGAGTTTGAAGAATTTTGCTGCCATGCCTCTGTCCATGAATTATTGTTAAAAGCGGGCGCTTTGCACCGTATGCGGCGGACTTAATGAACAATAACAAAAAGCCGGTGCGGCGTGATAACGCAATAGAAGATGAAATTATATCGTCCGAACATAGCGGGACGATAATTATTAGTTAGGAAATAACAGTTATGAAAAGAATGTTGATTGATGATACCCAGCCGGAAGAGACCCGCGTTGTGATTGTGGACGGGAACAAGGTTGAGGATGTAGAATTTGAATCTTGTGCCAAAAGGCAGATTAAAGGCAATATATTTACGGCAAAAGTCGTGCGCATTGAACCGTCTTTGCAGGCCGCGTTTGTTGACTACGGCGGGAATCGGCACGGGTTTTTGGCTTTCGGTGAAATCCACCCCGATTATTATAACGTTTCCGATGAGGTGCGTGAGGCTGTGGAACGTGAGACAGACGAGATAATCGAGCGAAAGCGGCAGTATCAGGCGGAGCGCAAGGCCGAGCAGGAACGCCGCCGTCTGGAACGTGAGCAGAAACGTGCCGAGTATGAGGCGAAGAAAGCCGCGGAAGCAGAGGCTGAGCGTGCGGCCGTTGAGGCAGAAGAAGCTAATGCGGCAGAAGAAAAAGACGAGGCCGATGTAGAGGAAAGCGTTGCGGCAGTCGCGGAAGCGGTTGTTTCAGAGGCTGTTGAAGATGTTGCCGAAACGGAGGTTGATGACGACGAATCTGACGAGTGCGAGGTATGCGCGGCGGAAGAAAGAGCTTCGGACGGCTGCGGCTGTTCTGCCGATTGTGCCTGCCGTCAGGAAGACGGACATTGCCACTGCGCCGAAAGAGGCGTCTGCACCTGTTCGGAAGAGTGTCACTGCCACGAGGGCAAAACCTGTGCCTGCTGTTCTGAGGAAGAAAAGGCAGAGGAAAACGGTGAGACAACTGCGGCAGAAGAAACCGTTGAAGAAGTATCCGAAAGCGAGGGCGAAGAGAAACCCGCACCGCGCAGAGGGCGCCGCGGCAACCGCTTTTTAGGCAGGCGTTCGTCCAAACCGCGTTATAAAGTTTCGGCGGCGGCTGACGGGCTGCGTGATGAAATGGTTGCCGAAGAGCTGGGCGAGAGTGATATGGCCGCAGCTAATGATGACGACTATGATGCCGAAGGCAACAGAGATTTTGACAACGATGACGATGAGGCGGATTTTGAGCGTTATCTGGAAATTCAGCGCAAATTGATTTTTGCGCGCAAGCTTTATCACCGTTCCACCATTCAGGATGTGATTAAAGAAGGGCAGGTGCTCTTAATCCAAATCGTCAAAGAAGAGCGCGGCAATAAGGGGGCGGCCTGCACGACATACCTTTCACTGGCCGGACGTTACTGCGTTCTGATGCCGAACCGGATTAAATCAGGCGGCGTATCGCGCAAGATTACCTCGGCGGCGGACCGTAAACGTTTGAAAGACATTATGAGGGAATTGCCGCTCAACGACGATATGTCGCTGATTGTGCGTACGGCAGGCGAGGACAAAAAGAAAGAAGACATTGTCCGCGACTACAATTACCTCATCCGTTCGTGGAACCATATCCGCCATTCGGCACTCAGCGTGCAGGCGCCGGCTTTGATTTATGAAGAAGGCAATCTGATTAAACGGGCGCTGCGCGATATGTACACCAAAGATATCGGCGAAGTGGTTATTGACGGCGATAATGCTTATAAAATGGCAAAAGATTTCAGCAAAATCCTTTCTCCGAACATGGGGCGCAAGATTAAATGCCGCAAGGCGGGCGAACTGCCGGTTTTCCAGCATTACCAAGTGGAAAAAGAACTTGATAAACTGCATAACCCGGTCGTTCAGCTGCAATCGGGCGGCTATCTCGTCATCAATCCGACGGAAGCGTTGGTTTCCATCGACGTGAACTCCGGACGTGCAACGCATGAAATGGATATTGAAGAAACCGCGCTCAAAACCAACCTTGAAGCTGCGGACGAAATTGCCAAACAGCTGAGAATGCGCAACCTGGCCGGGCTTGTGGTCGTTGACTTTATTGATATGGATGAACCGGCAAACAACCATGCGGTGGAAAAACGTATGAAAGAGGCGATGAAACCCGATCGCGCCCGTGTGCAGATTGCAAAAATGAGCATCTTCGGGCTGTTGGAAATTTCCCGCCAGCGCATGCACTCTTCCTTTGTAGAGAGCAATTACGTTACTTGTCCGTATTGCCGCGGGCAGGGTGTTCAGCGCACGACCGAATCGGGCGCGATGCTTGTTTTGCGCGCGATTGAGGAAGAGGGTATCAAAGGTTCATACAATCATCTGGAAGTCAAGCTGCCGCACGATACGGCAATTTATATCCTCAACCACAAGCGCCGCATTCTGGCCGATATGGAAGAACGCTACAATCTGGAAATCGTGATTTCGGCAGACAATACCATAAAAAATATCAGCGATTACCGCATTGAGAAATCCCGTACGGAACGCGCCAAACCCGCGCTGCCCGTTGCTCCCGCATATGCGTCGCAGTCGGAAGAAAGCTACGATGAGCCGGAAGATGATGTTCAGGATACGGAAATGCCGGATGAAGGCACGGGCAGCGAAGAGTATCGCGGACGCCGCCAGGACCGCCGCCGCAACCGTTTCCGCCGCCGCGGGCGTTACAATAAAAATGACGTTCGTGAGGAACAGAAACCGGTTTCGGCACCTGCTCCGGTTCAGGAAAAGGAAGAAACCAAAAAGAAGGCTTGGTGGAAAAAGCTCCTGGGTTAAAGGGGAAAATTGTTGCGATTGAGTTCTGAAATGGAAGCCGCTCTGCAGGGCAGTCATGTACTTTTATGTACACTCCTGCCCTTGGGCGGACATTTCAGGCTCACTCACAAAATTTTCCGCCTTTAACATATGTGAGGCGGGAGGAAGCCTGTCTGCGGTCGGGTCATGTAGTTTATCTACACTCCCCTCCCTTGCAGGGCTCTCGCGGTTATTTCGCAAAATTTTCCGCCTTTAAATTGTACACTAAAATTTTAAGCGCCCTTGAACTCATCGCTATCTATCTCAAATTTTCCGCCTTTAAGGTGGAACGCGAGCAGGGCTCCAGCGGTTATTTCGCAAAATTTTCCGCCTTTAAGGTGGAACGCGAGCAGGGCTCCAGCGGTTATTTCGCAAAATTTTCCGCCTTTAATACGACGTTAATGAGAACCTGTGCCGAGCGATTTTTTGTTTATAACCTCGTTATTTTTAGTGCATTTCATTACGGCGGCGGTATAGTATTTCTAAGTTTTAATATATTGAGCTGATGAAAATGTCTGATTTGAAAAAAACTTTGGCTTTGGGGCTGTTGCTATTAACAGCGGCATGCACGCAGGAGTATGTTTATGCCGTGCCGCCGCAGGGAATGCGTTGTGCCGTTGCCGAGGAAGAAGCGCCGGTTATGGGGCCGGTGATGCGTTCGGGGCTCAATATCTGTCCGGATAACCGCCGCTGCACGGGTGATGCGCTTTTGCCGCCGCGCCCCTGCGAACAGCCGATGCCGACGTATTATGAAGATGTATCGGAGCAGATATCGGCAGAAGGTGCGGTATTGATTCATCCGTATACGCGGGCGAAAGTTTTATGTCTTGACCAGCCGGGAATGGATGTTTTCAGCTGTGTGGATACTTTCCGCAGCGAAGGGTATATTTTGATTACCGATATTCCGCAGTTTGCAGGCCGTTATGACCTTTTGCAGGAAGGAACCTATCCGGCGCGTCGGTGGCGCAGGGGTGAAAACGTGCCGCGGTGGTAAGTGCGGGCTTCGTGTTTTTGTTCGGGTGTTTCATATCATCAAAAGTTAAAGAAAAGTAAAAATATTTCTTGACATTGTTTTTATTTTGTTCTATTTTCCCGATAACATATATCGGACTATCGGGAATAATTTTATCATGATATGCAGCGTTAAATCGGCGACATTCAGCGGGATTACGGCGAAACTTGCGGAAGTGCAGGTCAGCATCAGTTCCGGCATGCCGGGGTTTGTGATTGTCGGGCTGGCTGACAAAGCGGTGAGCGAGAGCAGAGAGCGCGTGCGGGCGGTTTTTTCATCTCTCGGGGTTGAATTTCCGCACGGACGGATTATTGTCAATCTGGCACCGGCCGATTTGGTTAAAGCCGGCGCACATTATGACCTGCCGATTGCTTTGGCGCTCATGGGCGCTTCGGGTGCCTTGGATGCACAGAAGCTCAAAGGTTTGCTGGTTATGGGCGCTTTGGGGCTTTCGGGGCAGATTGAGCCGGTCAGCGGTGTTTTGCCGGCAGCGATGCGCGCTCAGGCCGAGGGGCTGGGGCTGGTGTGTCCGGCGGGAAACGGCAGCGAAGCGGCTTGGAGCGGCAATACGAATATCATTCCGGCCGGACATATATTGGAATTGTTGAATTATTTTAAAGGAACAGCCGTTATCAGACCGCCGCAGAAGCCGAAAATATCGGCAGAATCCATGGCACCGAAGTCGGATATGGCAGACGTTAAAGGACAGGAGAGCGCCAAACGCGCGATGTTGATTGCGGCTGCGGGCGGACATAACCTGCTGATGATAGGGCCGCCGGGGAGCGGTAAGACCATGCTGGCGGAAAGGCTTGCGGGAATTATGCCGGAGATGACGGCAAAAGAAGCTTTGGAAACGGCAATGATTTATTCCGTGGCCGGGCTTTTGCAAAACGGCGTGAGTTTTATTCGTCCGTTTCGGGCACCTCACCACAGTGCTTCCATGCCGGCGCTTATCGGCGGCGGCAGGACAGGCGTTCCGGGGGAGATTTCGCTGGCGCACAACGGCGTATTGTTTTTGGACGAGCTGCCGGAATTTGCGCGGACGACGCTTGACGCATTACGTGAACCGCTGGAAAGCAAAAAGGCGGTGATTGCGCGGGTGATGGCACATACGGAGTATCCTGCCGATTTTCAGCTGATTGCGGCGATGAATCCGTGCCGCTGCGGTTATTTGGGCGTTAAAGAACGCATGTGCACGCGGGCGCCTGCCTGTGCGGCGGAATATCTCGGCAAACTTTCGGGGCCGTTTTTGGATCGTTTTGACATGCAGATTGAGGTGCCGGCGGTTAACTCATACGACCTGACATCAAAAAAAGCCGGGACGGGGTCGGCAGAGATGTTGAAACAAGTCAAGTCTGCGCGGGAGGCAGCTGCCGAGCGACTCGAAAAAGCGGGAATCGGCGAAATGCTTTTAAATGCGGAATTAAAAGGTGAAATTTTGGAAAAAATTTTGGATATGAATAAAATTTTAAGAACTTTTGCCGCAGAATCGGCTGAAAAGTACGGGTTATCGGCCAGAGGGCTCATGCGCATTTTGCGGTTAGCAAGAACGATTGCAGACTTGCAAAATGAAAAAAAGGTGTCTAAAATGCACATTATTGAAGCTTTGTCATACAGGCATCGGCTTTTTAGAAAAAACTGTTAGGAGAATAAACAACATGTCAGCGACAAACGTATTGAGAAAGATTTTCTGCGGCATCTTGGCACTCGGGCTTATTTTCGGCGCGATGAACGCTTCGGCCGTCATGCCTGATTGTCCGGACTGTCCGGCAGACAAAGACGGCAGTATCTTCCCCGGCGGAAGCTGCGAAAGCTGCAGAGATCCCGACGACAAAGACGGCAGCATTTTCCCCGGCGGAAGCTGCGAGAGATGTAAAGCAAAATCCGGCAAGAAAGTCAGGATTGTGGAAGGTGTACAGAAGCGCAAGTGCGCTGCATGCCCGACTCCGGAATTCAAAACGCGCAATTATGTTTTTGCCCAACCGCGGTATAAGAGCAATGCGGCTGACCGCAACTGTTGCGATTTGGCGCCGTTTACTTTGAAACATGTTGATTTTAAGCTTAATGACCAGAGCGGTTATACACCGTATTCGAGCCATGTCGGCAACTACCGTTTCCGGATTTTCGGCTGCCGCCGCGCGACGAAAAAAGCCTTCTTAAACCACGGCCGTGTTATCCAGAAAAATATGGCGTTTCATGATGTGTTTAAAAAAGCCGCCGACAAATGTTATAAAGTTATGGATATTCCGAGCGATGTTTGTCTGGCCGATACGTCAATTGCTTTGCCGGAATATGTATTGACAGCCGAGATAACCAATTTCTTTATGAACGTCTGTGACGAATATGACTGGGACAAAGCGCGCAAAGCCAACAAGCGCAACGGATCGGCTGAGATGACGGTAACATGGCGGCTGATGAATCTGAACCAGAGCAAGGTTTTCTGGAAAGGGATTACGACCGGATATGCCGAAGTTGAAAACGGCGTTTATGAAGGTGAAGTCAAGCTGGCTGAGGAAGCTTTTGCCGATGCGACGGCGAGATTATCTTCGCTTCCGGGTTTTGAAGAACAGTTGAAGTACCGCCTGTCTGCGGAAGAGATGGCTGCCGAGCGTGCCGGTTTGGTCGCTTTTGACGAGAAATTCAACCCCGGTAAGTGCAATTTTGCCAAAGAGATTGAATATACGCAGTCCTGTGCTTATGCGCCGCAGCCGCAGTGCCCGGCAATTCGCCGCCCGATGTGTCCGTGCGCCGTACAACAGCCTTGCGTTTGCAATCAGCCGGTTTGCTCCTGTCCTCAGGTAAGCTGTCCGTGCGCAATGCCGCAGCCGAAGGTTGAAGAAAAGGTTGACGTTCAAACCGAGACGACAACGATAGAAAAGAAAATTATCACGACAACACGCATTGAAACCCCGCAGCCGGTTTGTCGCCAAGTCTGTATTCCGGTTTGTGCAACCTGTCCGCTGCAATGTTCGCAGCAATGTGAACAGCCGAAGTGCCGCACCGTTTGTACCGAAGTCTGCGAAGACGGCGGTGTTGCGGGAAAGACTAACTGCACGACAACCTGTAAAGAAGACTGCGGCGTGCAGACTCCCGTGGTTGAACCGGTGAAAGTTGTTGAAGAGGTTATCAAAGTTCCCGCAGTGGAAGAGACGGGAGGCGTTGATGTCCAGAACGCAGCGGTTGCGCCGCAGATTGTAGAAGACGGCGGTGTCAGCGACAGCCATCGCGTTTATGAAAACTGCATTGATGAAAACGGCAATGTGATTTCTGACGGCAGCTGCACCGTTATTGACGACAGCTGGGTTGATTTGGAAGGCTATGCGGTTGATTCCAAATTGTGTATTGCCGATCGTCCGCCATACAGCGAACTGAGCCCGGAAAATATGCTGACCATCCGCGGGTCGGTCGTTGATGTGACCAATGCCAAAGGGGCAAAAGGAACCGGTCTGATTATCTCGGATTCTTTTGTTTTAACTTCGGCAGGTTTAGTGAACAAACTGCAAAACACTTATGATGTGAAGACCTTAAACGGCGAAACGCTGAAAGCCAAAGCCGTTCGCGTTAATCCGAGCAAAAATACGGCGCTTCTGTATCTGGAAAAGCCGACAACCTATACACCGCTGTCGCTTAATTTAGACCTGCCGGCGATTGATCAGGAAGGATTTATCGCTTTGGGCGTTTTGGGTAATGACGGGAATCCGGCGACAAATTATCAGGATGAAAACGGCAAGATTTACGGTTACCGTTATACCGATTCGCTCGGTACGGAAATTATCGTGGATACCTTGGTGCAAAAGGTTTCTCCGGGTAGCGTCCTGATTGACAGGCTTGGTACGGTAAACGGTATTTCCAGCTCTGCCAAACAAACAGCAGACGGTATGGATTTATTCATTCCGACCGAAACCGCACTCAGAAGCTTAGGCTTGTCAATCTGTGAGAAGAAGTTTGACAAGAAGAGCCCGTGGCAAAAGACGGTTTACAAACCAATTACGGACAAGGTTAAGCAGGAGACTAAGGCGCCAGAGGCTATGCCCGCCGGCTCCCGCAAATAAAAACGGATTCTACGGCCAACTAATCCGCGGATGGAAGCCACTCGGCAGGGCAGTCATGTACTTTTATGTACACTCCTGCCCTTGGGTGGACATCCGCGGTTATTTGGCTCGTATAATCCATTTTTAAGCTTATCGCTATCTATCTCAAATTTTCCTCCTTTAATACGGGATACCGGTTCTGCAACGAAAGCCGCTCATCGGTCGGGTCATGTACTTCTATGTACACTCCCCTCCCTCGGCGGACATTTCAGGCTCACTCGCAAAATTTTATTTCTTAAAATTTTCTAGGGTCAACTCTTCCGCGGATGGAAGCCACTCGGCAGGGCAGTCATGGGCAACTTGTTGCCTTTAATTTGTACACTTCTGCCCTTGGGGGGACATCCGCGGTTATTTGTCTCGTATAATCCGTTTTTAAGCTCATCGCTATCTATCTCAAATTTTCCTCCTTTAATACGGGATACCGGTTCTGCAACGGAAGCCGTATCGGGGGCATGATTCGCTGATTAAAATAAAAACCGCCTTCCCGTTAGGGAGGGCGGTTTGTGTGTTTGACAATCAAAGGCCTGACGGCGGTTTGATCGGGCGGAGGTTTTCAGCATTACATGCTGATGTCTGCCAGCAGTCTGTTGAGGATGAAAGTCTTGACGCTGTCGCCGGCACATTCGTTCAGTTCTTTTATACCGGTGGAGCCTTTGACCTCTTGTAAAACTGTTTGAATTATGAGGTCCGTTTTTTGTGCGGCAGTGCTTTCCAGCGCCGGTGTCGGGCCGTGTTTCTTTTCACGCAGTTCCACAGCGAGCACTTTGTCGTATATCTGCAGGAAGATGTTGCGGAATACTCCGCTGACAGCGTCTGCGATGCGGCTGTTCTCAGAGAATTGGCTGAAGCAGCTCTTCGCGTCGGCTTCTACGAGTTTCCACGGCGAATGGCGGCAGATACAGTTTATGACGACTTGAGGGGCGTGTTTAGCGTAGAGGATTCTCATTGTGGCGGAGATTGCCTCGGAGTTGCAGGCAAGCAGCATGCCGATTAACGCGACAGCAAAGTTTCCTGCTTTATCTGCGGGCTGTTCGGCTTTTGCGACAGCGGCTTGCAGAAGTTTCTGCTGCGTTTTTGCGTCCGGCTGGTTTTGCAGGGCACAAGCGAAGTGTGTTTTGTACATGGTGCGGAACTCACGCCTGATGCGCAGGTTCGGCGTTTGCTGCGAAGAGGCCTGAGGTCGCTCTTCGATCGGATTGTTGTTCATATGGTTTTGATTTGAATGTGACGCAACAAATCTGTCTCAAAGCCAAAAGGGAATGATAGAGAGAATAATTTGTTGACAAAACAAATATATTTCAGAATTTATTTTTTGTCAATAATAAAATACGGCCTTGCTTTCCGTCCGGCCGGATAATAAAAAAAGCCTCCCGTTAAGGAGGCTTTTAAGTGTTTCGGCTGATTCAGCGTTCGCAGAAGAAGGCGCTTATGACAATCTTCTTTTCTTCGGGGAGGAGATCGGTGTCTCCCGTTTTGCGGCGCCAGACGGCCAGTTCGCAGAGGAAATGCTTTAAGATACGCTTCATGCAGGTCTGAACCTGATTTTGAACCGAGAATTCAGCCATGGTGAGGTATGCTTCATCCAGGGCCTCGCTATTCACACGTTCAACGAGGACGGTAATGTCTTCGTTTGTGTCTTTTCGGCGGGCAGCGTCGAGCTTTTCAAAAAGCTCTTTTGCGTAGAGCAGCCGGTAGAGCCGGAGGTCTATGGCGTAGCCGACGTTCGGCAAGCCCATATTGTGAAGCCACCGGGAGATCATTTCGTCCTCAAGATTTTGGAGAACCGAGAGGTCCTGATTTTCCAGAGCCATTTGAGTGTATCTGCCGTATCCTGCATCGCTGACGTTTTGTACGGCCAGGTGCAGAGCGGCCTGTGAGGCTTCGCTTATCAGGCTTTCTACACAACGGATAACGGCGGACAGCTGTTTTTCGGGTTGCAGATGCGGCAGGTTGCGGGCGTTCAGCGTCGGCAGAGCGATTTTTTGGATCGCAGTAACGAAGCTTTGTTCGGCATTTTCTCTCAGAGCTTTGCTGAAAACGGTTCGATAGTTTGAGCAGACGGCGTTTTGTACGGCTGCGCAAAATGCTCTTTGTAGTTCCGTCATATCGACAAGAAGTATTTAGGGGTAAAACATTAGGGAAATTCGACAACCAATTTCATTGAAGCTTTTTTATCATAATAGAGACAATAATCGGTTGACACAAAAAAAGATAGAATATTTCGTTTATTTTGTCAAGAATAAAAAGTATAAAAAAACGCCGCTCCGGAACGGGAGGGCGTTTGTGGTTTCTGAGCGCGAACCGACTAAGCGAGCGCGATGCGACATATGGTGCGGCGCATCTCTCTTGAGAGCTCGGGGTCGTTGAACATGTCAACTTCGTTGAGTATGTCTTCGCTTTCAGCAATGAGATTGTGCGCGAGATTGCCATCTTCACATGTGAGGTGGCGGTCGCGCTGCAAGATTTTGTTTTCAAGGTGCTGACGGTCAGCGTTCTCTTTTTCGCTGTGGGGATTTTGCTTTTTCATGGTTCATGAAAATTTAGGGTAAAACAAATAAGGGTGGCTTATATTCATTATTCCGTAAGTGCCTTGTTGAGCTTTTGAGCAAAACCGTACAGCTGTCAGAATAATAAATACAATAGTTGATATTAGAACCTAATGTATCCTTATTTGAATTTTATGTCAACCTCAAATATCGGAAATTTTAATTATGCGTGAAGGCAGTAATATAAACGTTAAAGTGAAAAAATGCTTTACTTTTTATTTTTTTGTGGTATTTAAAGCAGGCTTTATGAAAGAAAAGAATCGCTTGCGTGATTTAAGTTTTTGAAAAAGCAAAATTAATCCCGTGGGGGAACAAGCCATGCTCTTACCACGGACCTTTGAGAATAACAATTTTAGAATTGAGGTATTAAAATGGCTAAGTCTAAAAAGAAAATTTTAGGTTTAATCAAGCTTCAAATTCCGGCAGGCAAGGCAAACCCGTCTCCTCCGGTCGGACCTGCTTTGGGTCAAAAAGGCTTGAACATTATGGAATTCTGCAAAGCGTTCAACGCTGCGACGCAGTCTTTGGAACCGGGTATTCCGACTCCGGTTATCATCACCGCTTATGAAGACAAGAGCTTCACGTTTATCACGAAGCTTCCTCCGGTTTCTTATTACATTAAGAAAGCTGCGGGCGTTAAATCCGCATCCAAGACTCCGGGTAAGGAAGTTGCCGGCAAAATCACTATGGCTCAGGTAAAAGAAATCGCCGAAGCCAAACTGCCGGATTTGAACTGCGCAACAGTCGAATCTGCCATGAACATGGTTAAAGGTCAGGCTGTTTCCATGGGTATTCAGGTAACGGAGTAAAGCGATGACCGGAAAAAGATTAGTAAACGCTTATAAGAACGTAGACAAAAATAAGAGCTACTCCTTAAAAGAAGCTATCGCATTGGTTAAGGCTAATGCCGGCGCGAAATTTGACGAAACAATCGACTTGGCAATCAACCTCGGCGTTGACCCGAAATACGCTGACCAGATGGTTCGCGGCGTATGCGGCCTGCCGCACGGAAACGGCAAGAAAATCCGCGTTGCGGTTATGGCTCAGGGCGAAAAAGCTGATGAAGCAAAAGCAGCCGGAGCCGACATTGTCGGTGCTGAAAACCTGGTTGATTCTATCTTGGCAGGCAAGATTGAATTTGACCGCTGCATTGCGACGCCGGACATGATGGGCTTGGCCGGACGCGTTGCCCGCGTTTTGGGTCCGAAAGGCCTGATGCCGAACCCGAAACTCGGCACCGTTACTATGGATGTTGCCAATGCCGTTAAAAAGGCCAAGGCCGGCGAAGTTCAGTTCCGTGTTGAAAAGAACGGTATTGTTCATGCGGGTATTGCCAAAGCTTCTTTTGACGAAGAGAAGATTTATGACAACGCAAAAGTTTTCATTGAGACAATCCTGAAAGCTAAACCGCAAACCCTGAAAGGGACGTATTTGAAGAAGATTTCTTTGAGTTCGACGATGGGGGTAGGTGTTCGCGTTGATGCTTCCTCTCTGTAAAAACGTGTAAAAGCACGGTCATAAAAGCAAAAGAAAGCCCCTTCATAAATGCTCACGTACCTCAATGTACGCTGCGCTTTATGAGGGGACTTTTGCATTTAGCACCGCACTTTTCCGCGTTTTTACTCTACTATAACAGCGGGGAGGTTTGGGATAGCTTTTCTTTTTTGGAAACTCATTGCTGCCTATCTCAAATTTTCCTCCTTAAAGCACGTTACAAAGCGAGTCTATTGGCTCGCTTTTTTACTGCACTTTATCGCACCCATTGCAACGCAGGGCTATGCTCTGTTTTTTTATGAAAATTTTTTGCCTTAAAGCACTTTTATTAAGCGAGTCGGTTCGGCTTGCTTTGGTCTACTGAAAAACCCGCCGTTTTGGCGGGTTTAGGTATCAGTGACTATTTTCCGCGATAAGAATGTATATCATTCATCATATCTATTATATTGAATGGTTTCAGAACATCATCGCGTTCGTTTGCGGAACGTCTTGCGAATGCCCGGTCAAAACGCTCATCTTCCTGCGTCGGCTTGTTAGAAGCGATAAGATGTTGTGAGCCGGAAATTTTGACAGTATTCTTCAAATCGCGTTTCAATTCCTCAGACATGGTATTGTCAGCCATAAAATCGCCGGCAACAGATTGCGGCGCGCCTTCAAGACTGTCTAATTTATTGTTATCACATGCAAAAGTACCGTTAATTTTATTCGGAGCCCCTTTCAGGCTGGTTAAGGCGTTGTCTGAACAGATATAGGCTTTGCCGACCTTTTCCGGCCCTCCTTCAAGTGTCGTCAGCCGGTTGCCGCGGCAGTCAAAAGCACCTTTAACTTCGCGCGGTCCGCCTTCTAGCGTGGTCAATAAGTTTCCTTCGCAGGAGAAATTCCCTTTAACAACTTCCGGCATGCCTTTCAGACTGGTCAGCTTGTTGTTGCGCAGGTCGATATTGCCGCCGACTTCCGGCAAAACGCCGTCAATGCTTGTCAGTTCGTTGCCGCTAAGCAGCAGATTGCCCTTAACTTTCACTTTGGATAAATCAGGCAGCTCGGTCAGGCCGCGGTTCGAAAGGTCCAAATCGCCTTTGATAACAAAATTTTCCGGCAGGCGGTAAAGGTCATAATGCTTTCCGTCCTGCATAAACGGCAGAGATTTGATGGTTATATTCTCGGGTGAGGGTCTTGCCACTACACCTAAGTCAAGCTTTGGCGGTTCTATATCAGCAATTTTAACTACGCGTCTCGGCTCTTCCGGCGCAGCTGCCGGTTCTTCTTTCGGCGCTTTGGCGGCGGCATCCCGGGCAGATTTCCTTTCCGCATAGCCGTCTAAAAATGACGACATTTCATCCATGTTAATGTCTTTGGAAACAAGCGCATTTATAACGTTTTTGCTGGTAAATTTGCCCTCAGGTTTGAATTTTAATTCGCCGGTCATAGTGCCGGGTTCCATAACCGCGGACAATGCGACGGCATAGGCTTTATCGCCGAATTTTACGGCAAGAGCTTCCGCCATATCGCTGCTGCCGACAGTGCGGGTTAAAAAGTTTGACAGCTTGGTCATTTCCGCTTCGGACAAGGAATGGGCAGGCGCCGGCGGAGTCTTTTCTGCCGGCTTAGGCGTATATTGTGCAGCCGAGGCAGCCATCGCTTCCCGCGTTACGATACTTTTCTTCGGATATATGGAAAATGCGAAAGGATCTCTGTCCGCAGCGGAATTAATAATGTCCAAAGCCATATCAACAGGTATATTACCGGAGACAAATTTTTCTGTTAATTCGCTTCTTTTATTTTGTGCCATGAACGGGGCATAGCTGTTCTTTGAAGCATATTGGCCAAGGCCCATCCAAATGTCATAAGCATATGTGCCGTACTTTGTTAACAAAGTTGTTGCCGTTTCTTTGCCGAATGTTTGTTCGAGGAGAGCTTTTTTTTGTTCATTAGAAAGCTCATCAGATCTGTTAGCAGCCATAATTTTCTCCTTCCTTAATAATACAACATAAAGTTATAATATCAAAAATTCGGACGCTTGTCAACCGGAAACGCCGATTTTTATGCATTAAGCGGCAAATTCGCTTTACAACCAAAGCTTCGCTGCGTAAGATAGGCGCAAAGGAGCAACGGTTGAATGCGCGCAGGGAATGATAAATTATCGGTTTTCTTAACAGTGTTTGCGGCGCTGAATATTGTTTTTGCTTTTTATGTATTTTCGTTCTTTTGGGGCAATCATGACTGGGATTGGGTGAAAGGCACGGCACAGGTGCTGAGCCTTGAGACGGGCATGTTTGAAGGGCGTTACGCCAAATTTATTTTAAATGTTGCGTTATTCGGCGGGCAGGTTCTTCCCGTCTTAAACACGGTTGTCGCATTTACCCTGTCGGCGGCAGGAAGCACGCTTTTAATATCATATTGGCAGATAGAGCGCAAACCGGCAAAGGTTGTCATCGCCTTGCTGCCGGTGTTGTCGCCGTTTGTTTTAGGTTGGCTTTATTTTCCGATAAATATTTTGGGGAACTTTGCCGCCGTTGTTCTCGTTACAGGCGGTTTGATATGGGGAGAAAAAAGCGGTATCGGATATAAAATCGGGGCCGTGATATGCTTTCTTTCGGCTTTGGGCATTTACCCGAGCGTTTTGGAAATGATGATTGTCTGCTTTTGTTTCCGCCATATTTTAAATCCGGACAGCGGAAAGGGCGGCCTATGCCGTCAGGCGGTGCTTATTTTGACCTCCTTAATTTTATTTAAGCTGCTCTTGCTGTTTCTGACCAATGCGGGTTTTATCTACGGCGGACATTATAATATGCAGACGGCGGCGTTTGCCGACATCGTACGCCGGCTGCCGGAAACGGCTGTTCTCGCGGTTGGTCAACTGCGGCTGCCCGTGCCGTTTGTGTCGCTGTCATATAAGTTGTGTGCGCTGTTGCTTATCGTTTTGTCTTCGGGGATTTGTTTACGGCGGATAGAAGCGCTGCTCTTGTGGCTGATTGCTTTTGGAGCGACGGTTGCCAGTGCGGCGTTGACCGCCGTACCCGATGAAGTTGCCTTTATGCCGCGGGTTAATTTTTACGGATTAAATTTCTTTTATACCGGTGCGGCGGCGGTTTTGTTGCGGCAACAAAAGCAGTGGCGCAATATCGGATTGCTCCTTTCCGTGCTGTGCCTGTTTTTATCGGTGAAGCAGGATTTGTATGCGCAAAAGGTGTGGCATTTCGGAAAAAGAGCGGAAGAACAATTGGCTGAACGCATCTCATTACGTATTGAACAAAGAGGAGCCTATTATCCGCTTATTCCCGTAGTTGCCGGAGAATTGCCGCTGCGACCGCGCTATTATCAAGAGGTATATGCCAAGCCCACGCCTTATGTTTTAAACGCGCCTTTCCTTGTCCGCCATATTCCTGCGGGTATGTTTAATTTTTATGCGCCGCGGGATTATTTTGCCAAACAGGCACAAATCAGCGAACCGGCGTCGGCGCTTTTGAACTTTTTGCAATATGCTTCCCGCCCGTGGCCGGCAGAAGCGGGGATATATGTTGACGATACTTATGCCGTTATTTTGCTGACATCGGAAGGTATCGGCGCCATAAAAGCCCAGCTTCCTAAATAATAAATAAATTTTTCCGTCCTCTTGATTTTGTCCTTATGCCCGCACTACATAAAAGGTAAAGGAGAAAAATGATGAATATGGAAAAATTTACCTTAAAATCACAGGATGCCGTGAAAGATTCGATTAATCTGGCCGTTAAAAACGGCAATCAGTTCGTGACGCCGCTGCACTTGTTGAAGGCCATACTGGATATGAATGATCCGGCCATAGAGAATATGATCGGTGAAGGCGGCGGCAATGTGCCGTTATTAAAAGCGGAGGTTGACAATGAGATTAATAAGCTGCCCGCGGTCAGCGGCGAAAACGTGCAGAGTTCGTTGTCGCAGGAATATAACCGCCTGCTGCTGGAAGCCGAGAGTTTTGCCGAAAAAAACAATGACAAGTTTGTGACCTTGGAGCGGCTTTTGCAGGTATTGGCTCAATCTGCCGGCAACAAAGCCGCGGAACTGTTAAAAGCTAACGGCGTCAGTCCCGTTAAGCTCAATCAGGCTGTTGCAGCATACCGCAAAGGGCGGCTGGCAGATAGCGAAAACGCCGAAGACGTGTTTGAGAGCTTGAAAAAATACACCATAGATTTGACCGCGCGCGCCAAAGAAGGCAAGCTTGACCCGGTTATCGGGCGCGATACCGAAATCCGCCGTACGATTCAGGTTTTGTCCCGCCGTACCAAAAACAATCCGGTATTGATCGGCGAACCCGGTGTCGGCAAAACCGCGATTGTGGAAGGCTTAGCCATGCGCATTATCAATAATGACGTGCCGGAAAGCCTGCGCCGTAAGCGTTTGCTGGCGCTGGATATGGGTGCGCTGATTGCGGGAGCCAAATTCCGCGGCGAGTTTGAAGAGCGTTTGAAATCCGTTTTGAAAGAAATTGAAGAAGCCGCCGGTACGGTTATATTGTTTATTGACGAAATGCATACGATTGTCGGCGCCGGTGCGGCAGAGGGTTCAATGGATGCCTCAAACCTCTTGAAACCGGCATTGGCGCGCGGCGAATTGCATTGTATCGGCGCCACGACGTTGAACGAATATAAAAAGTATGTTGAAAAAGACGCCGCGCTTGCCCGCCGTTTTCAGCCCGTGTTTGTGGATGAACCGGATACGGAAGAAACCATTACCATTTTGCGCGGTATAAAAGACAAGTTTGAACTGCACCACGGCGTGAGGATATCCGACAGTGCGCTGATTGCCGCGGCGACGCTTGCCGACCGTTATATTGCCGACCGCTATATGCCGGACAAGGCGATAGACTTAATGGATGAAGCGGCGGCATCGCTGCGCATGAGCTTAGACAGCAAACCCGAAGAATTGGATGCGCTCGACCGGCGGATTTTGCAGCTCAAAATTGAACGCGAAGCCCTGAAAAAGGAAAATGACGAGCAGTCGAAAAAACGCCTGTCCGAGTTGGAAAAAGAATTGGCCGACATGGAAGAGCAGGCGCGCTCGCTGAACCAAAAATGGCAGGGAGAAAAAGCCGATTTGCAGCGCATTAACGAAATCAAAGAGAAGCTGAACAAGGCCAAAAGCGACGTGCAGATTGCCGAACGCAACGGGGCATATGAACGTGCCGGCGAGCTGCAATACGGGATTATCCCGAGCTTATCCGCAGAACTTGCCGAACTGGAAAAAAATACCAAAAAAGCGGCAAAACAGGCGGTGGAACCCGATGATGTCGCGCGTGTCGTTTCCAAATGGACGGGGATTCCGACCGATAAAATGCTTTCTTCCGAACGCGAAAAACTGCTGCATTTGGAAGACTGTCTTAAAAAGCGCGTTATCGGTCAGGACGAGGCTGTGGCAGCGGTGGCCGATGCCGTCCGCCGCTCGCGTGCCGGTATTTCCAACCCTTCACAGCCTATCGGCTCTTTCCTCTTTTTGGGGCCGACCGGCGTCGGCAAAACCGAACTGAGCAAGAGTTTGGCCGAGTTTTTGTTTAATGATGAAAACGCGATGCTCAGGGTGGATATGTCCGAATATATGGAAAAACATTCCGTCGCCCGTTTAATCGGTTCCCCTCCGGGATATGTCGGTTATGACGAAGGCGGCATTCTGACCGAGAGTGTCCGCCGACGTCCGTATCAGGTCATCCTGTTTGACGAGATTGAAAAAGCTCATCCCGATGTTTTCAATATTCTGTTGCAGATTTTGGATGACGGGCGCCTGACCGACAGCAAAGGCCGCACGGTGGACTTTAAGAACACAATCATCATCATGACTTCCAACCTAGGTGCGCAGTATCTGATTGACTCTTCTCTGACACCCGCGGAACAGGAAGAAAAGGTCATGGAAACGTTAAAACAGGCTTTCCGCCCCGAGTTCATCAACCGTATTGACGATATTATCATGTTCAACCGGTTGAGCCGGGAGAACATCAAGGGAATCGCTGCTTTGGCGCTGGCCGATATTGAAAAAAGGCTGCAAGGTCGCGGCATTACGCTGAAACTGACGCCAGACGCAACCGAGTGGATTGTGGAGAACGGATATGACGAGATATACGGTGCCCGCCCGCTCAAACGCCTGCTTAAACGCGAATTGGAAAATAAGCTCGCTTATGCGCTGCTTGCCGGTGATATTTGCGATAACGGCACGGTTGAGGTGGCAACCGACGGTAACGGGCTGATATTCAAATAGCCGATACAGAGCCGAAGCAAACGCCCCGGGGAATATCTTCGGGGCGTTTGGTTTATGAGAAAATGTTGTATATAAACGCGGCAAAAATAAAGAGCATGATTAAAAAGCCGGTGCCGATGACAACGGGGGAGGCTTTAATCTCTTCGCGCAGGTTCCATGCCGCGGCGAAAACCGCCAGATAACAGACAAGAAAGGCACCGCTTGACAGATTGACAATCGCATTAAAGTCAAACAAAAGCGTGGCGGCAATAATCAGTATTGTCGTAAACAGATTGCCTTTGGTGCCGAAACGCCAGAATTTTTCGCGATAAAAAGCCGGCAGCTCGCGGTCTTCCGACAAGGCGCGGGAGATTCTGAATATGCTGAAATAGGTGGCGTTGACGCCGGTGGCATAGGCAATGAAAATGGTCAGATATATTAAATAAAATCCAAAATTACCGAGCAGTTTTTTGGCCGCAATCGCCACGGCAACGTTCGGGTGTTTCTGCAAGACATCCAAATCGGTAAAATTCAGCACGACAAAAGCCAGACTGCAATAAAGCGCCATAACGATAATCAGCGTGGCATATATCGCAAGCGGTATGGTACGCTGCGGGTTTTTGACATCGCCCGCCGCATTCGTGATAACGCCGTAGCCGGCATAGGCAAAAAAGGTGACGCCGATGCCGCCCAAAAAGGTTTGCATGCGGGGCAGGGGCAGCGTTTGCGCCGGTTCATGAAAATAAACAAACGCCGTTCCTGCGAGCAGCAAAAGGATAAACAGTTTCAATGCGACCAGAAGGGTTTCGGTTTTGCCCGAATCCTGCGCGCCGAGCATATTCAAAAACGACATGCTTGTGATCAGAAGCAACGCTGCCAGATTGATAATCAGTTCCGTATGTCCGATATGCATAAATAAATGCGCCGCGTAAATGCCGAAAGATTTCGCCATCATGGAAATGGATATTGCCGATGTCAGCATATAAAGAATGGTCAGGCCGCCCGAAAGCCAGCGGTTTTTATAGGCAATATGAAAAAAATCCGTCAGCCCGCCCGAAACGGGATATTTGGCCGAAAGCTTGGCATATGAATAGCCGGAAAACATGGCGGCAATACCGGCAATGATAAAAGAAAGATAGGTTAAACTTTGCGAAATCAGGATGACCTGTCCCAAAAGGGCAAAAATGCCGGCACCGACGATAGAGCCGATGCCGATTGCCAAGACGTTGATAAAACTTAAATCTTGTTTTTGCTGAGCCATAATTTCCTCCGTTTTGATACATATAATATGTCAAAAGCGGAATCAAACCGGCAGCGGTATATTTTTTTATTAAACCGACGCGGGAGGTGTCTTAAAGCACAAAATCAGCGGCAAAACATTTGGAAAGTTCGTTAAGCCCCGCGTCATCGGTCAGATTGATGCTCAATGCGGAAACGGTTATCTTATTGCCGATTTCTTCATTGTCGGCGGGATACGGTGCGGTTTGAAACGGGTTGTTTTCTTTATACAGGCTGTTTGAGCAAAGGTGTTTGTTTTCAACGGTTCCCGAAATGAAGCGGCGCGTTCCCTGCCGGCAGACGGCAATGCCGTTCAGCCTTGCGAGCGGAATATTCGGAAAATTAAGGTTAATCAAGGTGTCAGCGCTGAATATGCCGCGGCGCACTTTTTGAATAATCCGCACCAGATGTTTCTCGGCAATCTCCCAGTTAATGTCTATGGCTCCGTTGACGAGCTGCGAAACGGCAAGAGAGGGAATACCGTACATAATGCCCTCAATTGCGGCGCCGACCGTGCCGGAATAAGTGATATCATCGGCAATGTTGCGTCCGTTGTTGATACCCGAGATAATCAAGTCAGGATAATGCTCGGGCATTATCATATTCAAAGCAATGCGGATGCAGTCCGTCGGCGTGCCGTCAACCGCATAACGGCGTTCGGAAACCCGGCGGATGTCATTGGGAAAATCTTCCACGGAGCTGTGTCCCAGCATGCTGCGCAGTTTGTCGGAGGTAATGGAATGCCCGGCGCCGCTTTTCTCGTGCATCGGGGCAGCAACCCAAATATCATCCGTCAGTTCTTTGAGCAGTTCTTCCAGCTTTTTGATGCCCGGTGCGTCAATTCCGTCATCGTTTGTGATTAAAATTCGGCAGTTTTTTAGGTCTTTTTGTGGTTTAAAGTGCATTGTCGGTTCCTTTCAGTTCGGAAATATAAAAAAATAATATGCTGATGTCCAGCAAAATATCACAAAAAAAATGCCCTTTTAAGCAAAAGGGCATTATAGTTAAAAAGATTAACCTCAGTAGATTTCATAAAGCTTCTTCATCTGTTCGGGAACATCCCACTCTAACTCGGCCAGAATATTGGCAGCGGTGTCCAGATACAGCCGGTTAATTGATTTGACCGCGTATTTGTCGCTGTTTTCTATCCAGTTCGGGTTATTGTAATCCACCCAATAACGCTCGCGATAGTTCGGAATTGTTCTGACCGCCGGTTTTTGAATGTGCAGTTTGCCGTCCGGCGCCAGATAGGCAAATTTTGTCAGCGTGCCGTCTTTGGCATATCCTTTGACCGAAATTTCGCCGTTATTAAAGAAGATGATTTCGGTTTTGATAATTTTTCCGGGATGATATTCAATCAGCGTGTTTTGTTTGCCGTCAGCTTTAATCTCGGCTTTAAGTGTCCCTTTTTCGTAGATTTTGGCATTGTCTTTGAGGATGGTTTCACTGTTATCCGCCATGGCAAGCGGCATCTTTTTGCCGTTGAGGCTGAATGTTGTTATTTTACCGTTGCCGTCAAATTCTTTAACCAGATTTCCGACGCCCAATGTTTCGGTTTGTTTTTGCAGGCTGCCGTCTTTACCGTAATCTTTGATGACGGAAGCCAGCGGTGCCGTCTGGACGGTTTCCTGCTTCAAGCCGTCAGGCGTATATACCTTTTCTTCAAACAGCAGCGTTTGCGGGCGGCGTTCAATCCGGTAGCGCGGTTTGCCGGTGTCATAATAGTCTTCACGCGAGACAAACGCCGTCAGCGCGTTATCGTCATAGGCTTTTTGCTGTTTGCGGCGGATGGCGCCGGAACCGAAATATTTCTCAATCGTAATGCCGTCTTTGTTGTATACCGTATCGGTCAACAGCAGGCCGCTTTTGGAATATTCCTTGATTTCTTCGGTGCGTGTTCCCTTTGTTTTGACGGTTTTGCGCAGGTTGCCGTTCGGGTAATAAAACTTTTCGGTTTTGGACAGTGCCTGCGGGGTGCTTTTGCTGTCGGAAGGAATGGTCTCTTTAACCACGGTATCAGTCAGTTCATCCAAATCCGGCTTAGCAATCGGGCCGATATTTTTGGCAGCCAACGCCGCCTGTTGTTTGGCGGCTTCAGTCGGGATAAGCGCATTTTCGGGCAGGGTGGTCTCTTTGGCGCTTTGTGCGGCCAGCTTATCCAATTCCGCCAAATCATCTTCGCTTATCGGCTGCAGGTCATCCACCACAGGGGCCTTGTCTGCCGATATGACGGGGGCGGTTTCTTCTCCGCCGCGGCAAAGGTGTCCGCCTTTGATGAGTTCGTTTTCGCGAAAGACGGCATATTCGCCGAGCGCCAGATTATAGTCGATATAATTATACGGCTTTTCGGCATTTGCTTCGCGAATCGTCTCCACGGCGTTATCATGGTAGCCGATGAAAATATCTTTATTATGCTCGGGGTCAGCCACAAAGGCCTGATTTTTTTCGCCGTCTTTGTAGCTCAGACTGAAAAGCAGCGAGCCGTCTGGCGCATAACGGGTCAAGACTTTGCGGTTGTCCGTATCCGATATTGACCGCAGCGATTTGACGACGCCGTTGCCGTGGAAACTGCGGGCGGTTTCTGCCGGTACATTATTCCGGTAATAAACTTCGGTTAAAATTTTTCCGTCTTTACCGAATTCTCTGCTCCACCCCTGGCGGTTTCGGTTCAGGTATGAAATTTCGTAAAGGCGGCTGCCGTCGGGCGCATAGATTTCCGCTGCGGCAAAGTTGCCGAGAGCGTAGCTTTCGGGATAAACCGCGCGTGTCTTGCCGTCTTTGCCGCGGCAAACGTAATTTCCGTTTTCCAAGACAAAATTTTCAGTATCGGTACATTCTTCGGGTTCACGGATGTCAAACGCACGCATGACAGCGTCTTCTTCGGCCTGAATATCTAAGGCAGCTGCTTGTGCTTTATCGGCAATGTTCAAACATTTTTCATCGGGTGTTTCCAATCCGGCAATCAGAGAGGTCAGTTTTCTTTCTTTCTTTTCAGGGGTATTGAGCAGCTTTCCGTCTTTAAATTCCAGCGTGCGCGAAACCGGGCTGTTGATTTGGGCCGTTCCTTCTTTTAAGCCGTTTTGATAATGAAATTGTGCGGCAATGCCTCCGGTCGGGAAATAACAGGTCAGTGTTCCGTCTGTTTTGCCGTTGACATATTGTTTTATAAAAGCAGTTTCCCTGTTCGGAAAATAACCTTTGGCTTCGCCGTTTTTTTGCCCGTTTTGATAGTTGATTTCAGCAGTCAGATTTCCCGAAGCGTCGAACTTTTGTTCGGTGCCGTGTTTTTGGCCGTTTATATACGGGGTCATGCGGCGAATCTGCCCCGACTCGTCAAAGCTGATAAGCGTTGTTGTATTGCCTTCGGTTTCGGCGGCTTCATATAAAAACGTCTCACGATACGGCAGGCCGCATTTGTTATATGAAATATCCCCTTCGTCTTCATAAAGCTCAACCAGCTCTTCGAGGCTGAGCTTGACGGCTTTTTCATCGCAGGCTGCGTTTTCCTGCTCATGGGCAAAGTTGAGTATTTCGGCATCATTGATTTCTTTGATGATGTTTCCGTTATGTCCGTAAAAAGTATTTGTTCCTTTTTTGCCGACGGAAAATACCGCGGCTTTGGCGCCGTCAGGGTAATAGGTCACGATGTCGCCGTATCTGACAGTCTTGCGTTCGGCAAGCGGGGCACCGGTGTTTTGCTCGGGCAGAACCCAGGTGATTTCCTGCCGCAGAATGCCGTTTGCGTCATATTTTTTTTCGGTACCGATTTTGTTGCCTTCGTTCAAAAAGACAGCCTGTCCGGCAAGCGTGCCGTCGGCGTAATATTCGTCGGCAAGAAACCCTTCTTGGTCTTTTAACGCCGTTATCCGGCGCGCAAGCGTGCCGTCCGGATAATAGTAGTTTAATACTTTGCGCTCGGCCTGCCCGTCCACAATCGTTTTTTCGGCTATGATTTTTCCTTCAGAGTCAATAAGCTTTTCGATAAATCCGCCCTCAATGTCTTCTTTGACGATTTGCGGGGAACGTGTGCTTTTTTCCGCGGCCGGTGCGGCCGTTCCGGCTTCGACGTCATATGTGCGGGAACTGCTTTCTTCCAGTTTATAATGCTCTGTTTCGGGGGACGTGTCGTGCGCGGCGGCGAGAGCCGGCAGAGAACATGAAACGCTTAAAAGAAGTGCAAAGGCAAAAGATTTTTTCATAACGGCACCATAATCAAGTTAACAATATATTTCACTGCCGATTATTTAAGCACACATATCCGTTTTTACCAAAGCAAAATTTCATTTTATGCAGAGGGTTTTTTTAACGGTGTTTTGTGCAGGAGAAATTCGGCATAAGTCTCTTTTAAAGCCTGCGGCGGCAGTTCCTGATTTTTGACCTTTTCAAGTGTTTCCGCAAAACCGGGAATATCCAAAGCGCTGATTTCGCGCGCCGCGTTTGTCAGCCGCAGAAGATATTCTTTGAAATGCGCGAAGCATTCAAGCTCGCAGCTGAAATCATCAAGCGCACGCCCGAGCATGTCTGCTTTTAAGACAGCCGTATAACGTTCAAAATAGTTTTTGTCGGCATAATGCGCCAGCGTCATCGCCGTTAAGGCCATCTCTTTTGCAACATTTTCAATGGGGCGGTGGTATATCATGTGGTTTGCCGTGGCAAAAGAGGCAAAATCGGCATAAGCCGACGGGGCTCTCAGGCGGCGGGAAATTTCCCTGACCAGAGGTTCGCCGAGCTTGTCATGCCCGCGGTGAGACGGCCAACGCGCCGGGTCAGTCAGTGTTTTGCCGACATCGTGCAGCAGGACGGTAAAATTGACCAGCCGGTCTGTCGTTTGCGCCGCTTTCAAGGCCAGCATCGTATGAGCGCCGCTGTTGCCTTCGGGGTGATAATCCGTCCGTTCCGGAATTTCCGCAAGCTTTTCCACTTCGGGCAGCATCTCTTTCAGGGCGCCGCATGCGTGCGCCGTTTCGATAAAACGGTAAAAAGTTTTGCATTTGAGGGCTTTTTCAAACTCGCCCCATATTCTTTCTTTATGCAAATGTTTCAGTGCACCGTTTTTCACCATGTGACGGCAGAGTTCCATGGTTTCGGGCGCCGGCGTGAAATTCAGCTGCGCGGCAAAGCGGCACATTCTGAGGATGCGCAACGGGTCTTCGGCAAAATGGTCCGACACATGGCGGAGAATGCCGCGCGATATATCTTCCCTGCCGCCGCAGAAATCAAGTATCTCGCCGTTTTCCGGATTCAGATAAAGGGCATTGCAGGTAAAGTCGCGCCGCAGGGAATCTTCTTCGGGCGTAATGTCGGGCGAAAAGATAAATTGAAAGTCTTTGTGTCCGTTTCCGGTTTTGATTTCCTTGCGGGCAAGCGCATATTCCTCGCCGGTTTCGGGGTGCAGAAAAACGGGAAAGCTTTTGCCGACTTTCTTAAAGCCTTTTGCCAGCATTTCCTCTTCGGTGGCACCGATAACGACATAGTCTTTGTCTTGGCACGGGCGGTTTAAGAGCATGTCGCGGACAGCCCCGCCGACCTGATAGATGCGCATATATACACTCCTTTTTTAACAGACATATAGTAGCGAAAGGCTTATTTGGCAAGATGTTTTTGACTTTTTGCAAAAAAACGCAAAAAAAGTAAAAAAAGGTGTTGCAAAAAAAAATCTTTTGGGTATAGTGGGCAAAGATTTCGGTTATGGGTGCGTAGCTCAGTTGGCTAGAGCAACTGACTCTTAATTAAGAGCTCCGCATTAGGCTTTAAGCCTAACAAGCCCGAATAAGCTAGAAAAACCAAGACGTCTGGCTTATCCGTTCTAAAAAAAGTCTTGGACGCAGATTGAACGAGATATAAGGAAATATAAAGAGATTTCTGCATATTGTCTGCATAGCTCGTCTGCACATTGCCTGCATAATGGGTGCGTAGCTCAGTTGGCTAGAGCAATTGACTCTTAATCAATGGGTCCAGGGTTCGAATCCCTGCGCGCCTACCATTAAAAAGAAAAGGGCTTCTGAAATGAAGCTCTTTTTTAATACAAAAAAATCCCCCTTATGCCGATTCTGCATAAGGGGGATTTTACATAAAAGATTATTTGTTTTTTTCGTTTCGGACGACTTCCACAATTCCAATAGCGGAAACAGCCAATGCGATAATCTGTTCGGCAAGCGCCGGACTAATCGCAACGCCGAAGCCGGTCAATATACCTATTAGACCTCGCCATGTGGAAGGCTGATTTAGTCTTAATAAATCTATAAGTTTAAGCATTTTATTTTCCTTTCATAAAAAAAGCCCGTAAAAGCTGGTTAAACAAGTTCATAATGTACAAGATCATCAAAAGTCTGGTCTGAAAAGTCATTGTTTCCGTTCCAGTCGCCGCCCCACCGAACAGGAATTTTTAAGGTTTCCGCAATTCCTTTTACATACCCAGCAAAATGATAAAATTTAGCACGTTCTTTAAAATTTACCGCGCCCCAATTTTTAGGTATCGAATAAGGCGAAACGTCCACCGCCAATGCTGGATTTTTATTGTGTTTACTGAATTTGACTTTTGTTTTGCCGCTTTTTAAAAGTTTTTCTTGCTCCGCTTCCGTTCTATGACCGCAAATAATTGTGCAGTCATAAGTTTTAATGACTTCATGAAAAAGCTGTTGCAATTCCGGGCTACAAGTTTCTAATCTCTTTTTTGAAGTTGTGGAAAAGTGAGGCATTTTATTCCTTCCTTTTTAAAAGTTGCTGATAAATCATGGTAAAACCCTGTTCAAACCGCTGTCCAAGATTGTTGAGCTGTTCGTTTATGCGTTGTTCCAGACCGACAATCTCTTTTTTCTGACAGTAGTTTTCGGCAACGTGAATTTTAAATTTGGCAAGTTCGTCTTTATGTCGGCTGCTTTCATCTTCAAGACGCCTTAATTTGTGCCATAAAACACAAGCAAATGCGCTGATTAAAGCGGTAACGCCCCAGCTCATACCGTTTGCGAGATATTGTAAAAAAATATTATCCATTGTGTTGTTCCCTTTTAAGTTGGCCGTATGGCTTCTAGATTTGTAATAAATCCCGATGAATTAAAAGAATGCCGAGCTTGTTTAACAATCCAAAGCCCTTTTAATTCATCGCGGGTATTTTTCAGTTCAATTCTGCTTTCTGCGGATATTAACGGATTACCCTGCATTTGAAGCGAAAGCGTATAAGTGCCTTTTTTGACTTCTTCAAGTTTCGTGGCTGCTCGCTTTTTGGCTAACTCGGCACTTGTAGATACTTCACGTAAAGTAAAAGCCGGACTACCTGTGCCGACTTCAACTTTTTTCTCTTCTGCTTCTTCAAGATCATAATATTTAGCAATGACACGCTTATATCTGCCGCGTTCGGTTAATCTCATGCGGTAGTTTGTTATTTTTTCCATATCAAGTTCAATCGTTGGTAATGGCGTACCGTCTGGTAAGTTTCCCCTTGCCGGTGTAAAAAACATTAACTTGCCTCCGGCAATTTTTATAATTGCGCCGTGGTCGTGCGCCAGACGTTGTAAAAAAGAAGCGTCGCTTTCGCTGGTTTGGTCTATGTGGTTAATGACAACGTGTAAAAAATCTTCGCCGACAGCGTCCTGTAATCCGTAACGCTGGGCGATTTTGCGAACAATACCCAATATTGTGTGCGTTGTCCACGAGTGTGTTCGGGCGGCGGTAAATTCGCCCATATTCTCTTTTTCATTTGGATTTGACGCACGCGCAACAATCGCAAGCGTGTCTGGTGGTCCGGTGAGTTCCACTTCATCAACGACAAATTGCCCCATATCGTGAAGTTCACTTTCATTATGCCCTAAAAAGACTTTTAATGTCGCCCCACAATCTGGTATTGAAAAAACATTGTCCCGGTTGTCCAATTCTATGGTTAGGGTATCTGATACCAAACCATATTCATCGTTAATACTGATTGATAAAAGCCGATTTTGCAATAAGTTTGTGATGTCTGTATCATCTGCTAAAAGTTTAAATGCTGTATTCATGACTACCCCCATAATTTGATTTTTTGACAGTTGGTTTTTGTTTCAATTTCCGGCAATTCGATTTTGGTTCCGGCTTTTAATACGGCCGGCTCCTCTGCTAAATGCCGGTTTACGGCCAGCACCTGTTCAACAATACCAACCGTTTTGCCGTATGCCAGCCAACATATTGAATCTAATGTTTCGCCTTCTTTTGCGATGTATGTTGTCATAAAGCCCCCGAAATTGTTTGAACCAGACCTTTAAGGCCTTTTTTCTTTTCCTCGCCATATTTTTTTAAAGTGAGTTGAAATGTTATTTTGCGCGGTGTGCCGTCTTTTAAAAAATATGATTGAGTTTCTGAAATGGTCATTATGCACCACCGCCCGAATGCAGAGCCGTTTCCTGAAATTAACATTAGAGGAATACCAAGCCCGGCTTCGGCTCGCATAGCGGTAATTTGCCTTAATCCGCCCTTAAACTGCGGATAGATAGTGCCTTGCATAGTCATTGTGTCGGCGCCGGTGCCAATAAATTGGATTGCCGTTTCGTTGTTTAATCGGCGTTGTTCAACCCATTTATATTCACTGTTGCGGGTTAGTTCTTGATAAGCTGCATTTGAAATGCAAAACCGATAAACGCCCAAAATCATCATCATATCAATACCGATTAAGGCGTTGAGGTTAAGTTTTCCGCCTGCTTTTTGAGTTACTTCGCCAAAACTAATCATAATTTGCAGATCTCCTTCGCCTTAATGATTCTTGTTCTCGTTGAAAAAGTTGTTTTTCAACCTCTGCGGCAATTTCATTTGTATTCATGCCTGGGGCGGCGTGAATACTTATTGGCGCATTGATATTGACTTGATTGTTATTATTAACCGTTTGCAGTTTGCTTGGTTCTATCGGGACGGGTTCGATATTTGTCGGAAAATTGCCCGGATCAGTTAGTGTTTCGCCTACATACGTTTGTTCGTTATTGTTTGCAGCCTGTTTATCGTCTTTGTCGCCAAAGGCCCAATTCCAAGCCTTGCCGATTGCGCTGTCTGTAATCCAGTTTTTAATACCTTCAAAAACTTCTTTTGCCTTATTCCATAAATTTTCAACCCAATTCCAGACTTGCTTAAATACGGCAATAACCGGAGTAAAAAGATTTTTGAAAAATGCCGAAATCGGTTTCCAATACTTAATAATAAGGACAGCCCCAACGGCAATGCCGGTAATTAACAATCCGATCGGGTTGGTTAATAAAGCGGCACCGAAAGTTTTTAAAGTGCCGATAAAAATTAACCCGACACTTTTAATGACGGGTATTAAGGCACTCCCCATTGTCATAATTTGTGAAAAAATACCGATACAACTGATAATGCCGCCTTTTAAGAACGTAAACGCGTAACCCGTGCCAACTGTCGCTATTTTTAAACTTATAAGCCCGGTAACGGCCAATCCGATATATTGGGTTAATACCGGGTACTTTTCGGCAAAAGCCGAAATTTTGCTTGCTCCGGTTGCCAATGTGCGGAAAATATTTGAAAAAGCCGGCAAAAGAACAGAACCGAGCGAAATGCCAACGCTTTCCACCGCTGACATAAACTCTTTCCATGCCCCGCGGGTAGTATTTTTTAAACGGTCGGCCATTTCCTGCGCTGCTCCGTCCGCACTTTTTACTTTTTGCAAAACCTCATCGAGCCGACCGGTTTCTATATGCTTAAAAATTGCCAGCGCTCCTGAAGCTGCGCGATCGCCGAAGATTGCTTTAATAGATGATAATTTTTCTTTATCGCTCACGCCTTTTAAGGCCGTATTCATATCTTTGAGAATATCGACCATTGAACGCATTTTTCCGTTCTTATCAAAAACATCGACTTTTAAACCTTTTAAGGCTTTTTGCGCTTTTCCGGCCTGTAAAATGACTTCCGGCATATCTTCCGCGTTGATTCCGAGTTCTTTACCTATTGAGCGGATAGCTTCGGCACCTTGTTTGGCCGGTGCGGCTAAACGCAAATAAGCAGCTCTTAACATTGTACCGGCCATTGTTGCTTGAATACCGGCGTCCCCCAAAACGCCGGCAAGTGCGGCGGTTTCTTCCAAACTCCCACCAACGGCCGCGGCGGCCGGTGCGACATATTTCATCGTTTCGCCCAGCATTTCAACGTTCACGTTAGTTGAGCGTGAAGTCTGCGCCAAAATATCGGCAACACGAGTTGTTTGTTCGGCTTTCATGTTAAAACCGGTTAAGATGTTTGAAGCAATATCTGCGGTGCGTCCTAAATCCATATTGCCGGCAATCGCCAAATTTAAAGCGGCCGGTGTGGCCGCTAGAATCTGTTGCGTATTAAATCCCGCCATACCCAAATATTGCATTGCTTCGGCGGCTTCACTGGCGGTATATTGCGTTGTTCGTCCCAATTCCCGAGAAAGTGCCGTTAATTGTTTAAACCCTGTACTTGTTGCGCTTTCGTTTGTGATAGCTCCCACTTTCGCCATTGCCAGTTCAAAATCAACTGCCGGCCGGACTGTTGCATATAATGAAGCCCCCAACGCCACCGTATCGGCAATTTGCGCTCGGTATGCGGAGCGATTTGCCATATTTTGCGTTTTAATATTTTGAAGTTTTGCAACGCTTCTTTGTTTTCGTTCCAATGCTTCAATAACTTTGCCAAGTTTGTTTTGTTCGCCGGTCAAGTTTTTTGTATCAAGGCCGGCTTTCTGCATTGAAGCCCCCATTTCACGAAGAGCCGCTTTGTTCTGCTGATAAGTTGATTTTGCCAAGTTTGCCGTTTTGTGCGCTTGGCGAAAATTCTTTTGCAATTCCTTGCTTGGTTTATCTGCTTTCTTTATTTCATCGGCAAGCCGCTTGACTTCCGCCTGTGCGGTTTTCCATGCACGGCTTGCTTGTAAAGTATCTTTTTGTAATGCCTTATACGATTTTATATTTGAACTGTTATTATTTAGGCTTTTAATTGTGCTTCCCAAATTGTGTAACAGCTTTTGCGCGTTGCCGAAAGTTCCGTTGAAAGAACTGCCGAGCTGCGCGCCGATTGTTATTGAAACGGCGGCTTGTGTCGTCATCTTTAATCCTCATTGATTTCAGTCTGGATTTTTACGGCTTCGCTATGCCAAATATAAAAATCTTCTTCGGTCATTTCCAAAATTTCAGATAACGGCCAATGCGTTATCTTTGAAAGCACTATTATTTCGCGGCGGATTTCTCCGGCGAGCCGAAAAAACTCATATAAACTTTTTGAACGCTGCTGTAATCCACTTCGTCAAGCTCTTTTAACACTTCGGGAGAAACTTCGCAAAGATTGGCAAATAAACGGATTTCCTTTTCCTCGTCCGATAAGTTTTTCATAGCGGCAATCGCCAATCTGTCCTTAACTTTTGAGCGGCGCATTGTTAGGTTGTTATAGGTTTCATTTTCTACCGTTACAGGGAATTTTAAATTTATGGTATTTGACATTGTTTTTTCCTTTACTGTTAAATGCCGAGGGCATTTCTGATTTCAAGCATTTTGTCTTCGCCGTTGATTATGCGCGTCATGTTGTCAACGTCGATTTCAATTAGAGTTGTACCGTCTATTGACAAACTGTAATATCGGCAAACAATATTGCATTGCAGACTTGCTTTGTCGCCAGCCTTAAACTTCCCCATATCCATTTCGTTAAACATACCGCGAAGCTTGATAATCATGGGGGAAGTGCTTTCGTCATCTACCAACGCGCTGCGTAACGTGATTTGAACGGCATTTCCACTGACAAGTCCGAATTGCTTTAATAATTCCGGATCATATTCAACAAGTGAAAAACCGGCTTCCAACCGTTCCATACCCATATCAACGGCGGCCGGTGCGTCCATACCTCCGGCGCGAATATCCTCGGTTTTAATCGTTAGTTTCGGCGGCGTTACTTCTTCGGCGCGACCGGCATAACCGCGGCCGTCCACAAATAAATTAAAGTTTTTTAAGATTTTCATTGTTTTTTCCTTTATTCAAAAATTTCGGTTAAATAATCATTAACCATACGGCTTCTAAAAGTGATATGTTCCGCTGGGTATGGGGCAGTAAAGTCAAAATCAAAAGTGGCTTTACCTTGTTGAATCTGATCCGGGCTATTTATGACTGAATCGGTCCAACATTTGCCGCCTATGATTGCACCGATATTTTTCAAATAGCGCAAATAATTGTTAACGCCATCGCAAACGTCCTCAACATAGGTTTTTGTGATATTGCGATCAACTGCCCATAAATGCTCTTTTTGCAGACTGTCGTTTATCATATCTGCTGTACGGCGAACTGATAAAAAAGCCCATTTACTGTCAGCCGATGTAGAGCGGTTGCCCCAAAGCCGAAAGCCGTCTTGCTGTATAACAGTTGCAATGTTATTTTCGTTTAAATAATTAGCTACACACTCGCTATCGCCCAGAGTAAAGTCTATCGGTTTTGAAAGCCCGATAATCCCGTTAATAATAAGGTTTGAAGGCGACCACCAGAAACCGCGTTCGTTGTCTGATTTTGCGATTAGTCCTGCAACTCTGGCTGATAACGGTTCGTCTTTTATGGTGTCGGTAGCTGAATCATAAATGCGGCCAAATGGATAAATGCAGTATAGGCGTGCGCTTCCCCAATCTTTGGCGTATGCCGCCGCTTGTTCCTTTGTGCCGTTCGGACAATCCACAACGACAACACCGCGTAAACGTTCGGCAACCGTGATAAGCGTTGCAACAACCGGGTTTGCCGTCTGTTCTTCGCCGATCTGCGGACGTTCGTCCGTAAAGCCTGGAGCAACCAGAATGCGCGGCTGTGCCTGTACTTCGTTCATGCTTGCAAGTAATGCGTAAGCCCCCTTATAATTCCCGTTTGTATCAACGCCGCCAATGATATGGCTGCTTTTAACTTTTGAAGAATCTAAATACGAGAAATAAAGGTTCACACTCTGGCCGGCTTCAATATTTCCGGTATCAAGACGCTTAATTATGCCGTTTTCGCTGTCAACAATAAAATCGGTGTTTTCTTGATACGTTGTTTCGTCTTGATTCTTAACGCTCACATTTGAGATTGAATATTTGCCGGTTTTAATTTCGCCGTTTTCATCAAAAGTAAATTCTTGACTGTCTATCTGTCCCGACAAGCTTGTATCTTTCGGATCTGCAACGTTAATCACGACAACCGCGGCACCTGTTTGGTCGTAAATACCTTTAATTGCCGAGGGAATAGTAAATCCCGCGTCTGTTTCCCCAAAAATTTTAACTGCTTCCGTAAGAGAGCCGCTGATTAGAGTCGGTTTATTCACCGGTCCTTTGGGTGCCGTGCCTATGAGGCCGATAACTGATGACTTGACTGTCTGAATTGGTCTTGTACCGCTATCTAACTCTAAAACTTCCACACCATGCAAAAATTTATCTGCCATATTTATTCCTTTCATAAATTGATAAGTTTTCTTTAAGTTCCGATATATACGAGTTTTATAAAACCTGGGCTACCATCTAGCCCGGGTTCTTTATAAACGCCAACATTTCCAGCACCATGTGTACCGTCAACGGCCGCTCCGGCAGCCCCACCGTAACTACTAACGCCTGCATTACCATTTGTTTGAAGCGTGCTGCTTATTATTTGAAGTTCAGTACTTATGGTTAATATGCCACCGCTACAATCTGTTGTGTCAGCTCTTGCACCCCAACCGCCTTTTCCACCTCCTGCTGTAATGTAGGCAATATCATTTTTTTGTAAGATTGAAGCTCCACCAGCCGCCCCGTGGCCTGCGGAAGGTCCTCCCGAAGGTCCTCCGGCACCACCAGCACCAACAACTAATTGATAGTTGCCGCGAATAAGTTTGATAATTCCAATAAAACCGGCACCGCTACCACCACCGCCGCCGGGGTGTTTGTGTCCGGATTTATAACTTCCCCCGCCACCACCACCGCCGGCGCCGATTATGGAAATTTCAAAAGTTCCGGCTTTAATATCCAGCGTATATATTCCGGGTGTTGAAGATTCGAATAAAACAAAGTTTTTCTTATACGGTTTTTTTTGCCGTCCGAGCGGCGTTAATGGTGTTTTTATTGTCATTGCTTATCTTAAAAAATAATCCGCCATTTAAGCGGTATTTGCGATTGATACTATTTTATGAATTGAATTTTTATATATCCGTTTTTTCCGGCGTATCCTGCTCCGGTGTCGTTGCCTTGCGGCTGTCCGCCCGCACCGTAACCGTTGTAATTACCAGTCAAGTATGATGTACCGACTTCCGCACCGTTTGTTGATTTTAAAGAAGCTGTATAAGCGTTTACAAAACTGAAACTTAAATTTCCTACCGTACCGCCACCACCGCCATTTCTGCGTCCATTCCGTCCGGCTCCTCCATCTGCTGTGATAGTTAAAGATGTCCCCGATATTTTGGAAACACCTCCGGCGTATCCATTATTATTGCGAACATAAGCTGAAGCTCCGGCTCCTGCCGTTCCAATTATTAGATCATATCGTGCGGCATCTAATACCGTTTGTACTCTTAACGTTCCGCCTGTGCCGCCAGCACCGTTGGAACCACCACCGCCACCACCACATATAGTTATTTCAAACAGTCCTTTTTTTATATCTAAGCTATATGTGCCGGGCGTACTGCTTTCAAACAGAACAAAATTTTTTTTGTATGGAGGCGCTTTATAACCTAACGGCGTTTGTTTTGTACGCATTGTCATGTTAATATTTTCCTTGATAAGAACCGACCCAAGTCCCCCCGTTGTCGTAAGTTCTTAAAGCGACTAAATGTGTACCGGTTTCATTAAATGCCGGGGTGTCGCCGTCCAGCCATTTCACTTGGTTCTGAATTGAGAAACTGTAAACGGTTGACATTACAATCCGCAGTTCAATGGTTATGATTTTTTGATACTTGGTTACATTTACCGGGTTTATGAATAGGCTTCTTGCGGCGGTCATGTTGATTAAATAAATTGAGTAGTTGGGATCAATAATTAAGTCATTACCGGTTACAGTCGTTTGTCCTTGACAGATTGATTGCGGAGCAATTTCCGAAAATTGAGTTCCGTCCGCGGATATTCTCAATTCTTTGCCGGCGTTTGCCGATATTACCTTGCTTGTAAAATTGGAAACAATCCTATACTGTTCCGCACTGATATGGTAACGCTCCGCATTGTTGCCGCCTTGTAATCCGCCCCAGCTTTGGTGGCTGATTGTGTCTTTATCTACGTTTGATAAGTCTTTATTTGCCAGATTATCAAGGTAATCAAAACACACCAGCGCATTGTTCTTGTTTTCAAATACATTGATATTAGCTGCGTTTGCAAAGGCTAATGTTAGCCTTATATATAAATCTTTACTGCTTCCACTGTCGCTGGTCGGTTTATATGTCGCCGGATATTTGGCAACCGCAAATAAGTCGCCATTTTCGTCAAAAATCCCAACTTCTCTAATAAAGAAGCCTCCAATTTCAAGAGGAATGACGGCTTCAATAATGACTTGATTTTGATAATCGGGATCAACTTCCAAACGGTTTATGCCTGTTCGGTATAATTCATTATAAAGGCTTTCTTGTTGTGCTTGCGGTTCTTTGTAGTTTCCCAGACTATCGCCAACGGCAAGATGAGTTAAGCTGATATTGCCGCCTTCGGTCTTGGCCTTGGCCATATTTTGCAAGCCTTTTTGAGTTATGATAGAATAAAAGGTATTCATTTTAATAAAATCCTTTAATTTTGTGCTATAATCCCTTGTATTGTAACAATTTCACCCGAACAAACCGAACAACAAACATAGGGGTTTGTACTATTATTACACAAAACCGCTTTTAACGTTTCCAAATGAGAGCGTACATTTTTTGTGCGTTGAATAACGGCGTAAACTTCCGTTAAATCGTTAATGTCAAAACCTTCGGAAACAATTTCAATAAATATGCGAAACATATAAGGGTTTCCGCCATACTGAAACCACTCTTCAACTTTGACATTATCAAAATTGAACGATTGCAACGCTTGTTTCAACGCTCCGACTGTTCCCTTGTGTCTGTGTATTTCAACACTTGATTGAATTACGCTGCGGCGTATATCTTCGGCCCATTGCGTATTCCAAACATCTACCGACAACGCCCACGCCAACCACGGTAAAATATGCTCTGGGCATTTATCCGGATACATTAACCAGCGGTTTGGTATGTCCAAATCTCCCAAACGCATGGCCGTTGCTTGTTCTATATCTTTCTGCAATGGTGTTGCGTTAGGCGGCAATATGCTTTTAATATTAGTCATTTATGGTAACAACCTCAATTTCGGTATTTGTACAGAACGCTGCGTGCGTGTCGTTTGTTGCTATATCCTGCGCCGGTTCGTATAATTCTACTTTTTGAACGCCCTCGGTATGTAGGGCTTGAAAAATGCCCGAATATGCCAAAACTTCGCCTATCCGGTGTCGTTTCATGGTATATTTTTCAAGATTCGTTTTTATCTCATTTTCAATAATTGAAATACTTGGTCCGGGATAAACAAAGACTTTTGCCTTTACGGCATATTCTACAATTTCGGCACTTTGAACGGAAACACTATCCGTAAGCGGGCGTTTATCATCTGCATTTAAGTAAGTTAAAACTTCATTACACAGATTTTCATCGGCACTGCCGTTTTCTTCCGTTGATAGTATTGTTACTAAAACTTCTCCGGGATTTGGGCTTTTTATTTTTACTGATTTTACTTTTGCGGACGCTGAATAAGCATGAAAGCAATAGGCCTTTTCTGCTCCTGCCGTGGTGTAGCTTTCCATAGCAAGTTGTGTTCGCAGTCTTAATCGGTCATCATTTTCATAAATCGGCTCTTTGGGTGGTATAGCGTCCGGATCGCCTTCTTCAACAATAAGTCGCCGCACTTTATAAAAAGCCGCTAAATTATCCAAATCACTACCCCGAGCATGGGCGAGCATAGTCGCTTTTGCCGCTTCGTTAATTCTGTTTCTGATTAACATTTCCCGATATGCCGCACATTCAAGGGCAATAATTACAGGATCGCTTTCTACCAACGCCGTATATTCGGGTTTCCGCGCCTTAAAGTCGGCTAAAAGTTCAGAGAAAATCTGTTCGGCGTCCAATGGTTCAATAACGGACGGCGGCGGCAAGGCCGATAAATCTACATAATCCGGCAAGAGGTTTTGCAAATCTTCGCGCGTGTATATCGTCATTGTGTTCCTTTTGTTATTGTGATATTGTCGATTTTTAAGCTCTCATTTGTCGGCAAATAGGTTCCTTCAAGGCTTAAAATGATCTTTCCCGGCAAAACAGAATCAACGGTTATGTTTGACACTTCAAAACGCGGTTCAAAGTTAAAAATGGCTTCCACAACATCTGAATAAATATTGGCGATCAATTCCCCATTTATCGGATTGTCTATTCGATTAAAGAGATTACTGCCATATTCGCGCCGCATAACACGCGAGCCAAGTGGTGTTGTTAAAATGTTCATGATAGATTGTTTTAAATGTGCCACGCCCGATATAGGCTTGCCGTTCTGTATATTCATACCTTGCATTTATCCCCCCGCGCTAACCGTTGAAGAACCGCTTGTAATTGTTCCTTTGTGTGTGTTGGCATCTACTGATACGCTATCACCAACTCGGGCAAGCGGAGCGCCGCTACCTGATAAATTGACGGTGCCTGTTGTGTCAAGATTGCCTTCAATGGTAGTCGCTGCCGATAATATGGCTTGTTTTGCCGTTAAATTAAAACTTTCGCCAACAACAATATTTAAATTTCCTTTAATATCTAAGGATAGACTTTTTGTGTCCTTGTCATATTCTATCGTTGAGCCGTCTGCAAAATGTATGGTGTACTGATTTTCGGTGTTTGCCGGGGCCGGATAAAGGTTACGATATAATGAGGGCAAAATAACCCCTCTATTGAGTTCGCCGTCCGGGGCTAATACAATGACTTGCGTACCAATACTTAAAGGCGCCCAGTTCCTTGCTGCTCCGGCGTGGTTTGTTATCCACGGCAAATAATCCGTTTCAATGTCGCCCATTTTAACGGTGGCTTTGGCTTTAAGGTAATCTACTTTAACAATTTGCCCGATTCTGATAATATTGGACAGCTTTCTTGCCAATTCCCCGAGTTGATAGCTTTCTTCTAAATTTTGAGAAAACATTATTTTTTCCTCTTTGCTGTCGTTTCCGTCTTTGTTTCGGCGACATTCATCTCGGGAGCTATCTCTGTTAAAGCCGGTTTTTCTTGCAATCTAACACAAAACCCCTCTGTTAAGAGGGGCTTTGCTGTTTCTTCGCTAACGGTATATGAGTTTCCTGTTTTAAAATTTCCTTTATGCCGTATCATTTTTATAAGCATTTTTAAATTTCCTTTAATAAATTGTTATGTGTTTTGGTCCGATATGTAATATTATAAGAAAGGCGGATTGCTCCATAAATTGAACGCCCCTCAATCATTAGATCTGAATCTGTTGCTTTAAAACGTATAATTGCGCTTTGGTGTCCCGGTATATCCCAGCCGTCCAACGCTTGTTCAATTTGCATGGATAAAGTATCAAGTTTGTTGTCAAGATTATCTTTTCCAAGCTCCACCGCTTCAATAAAAACGGTTAAATTTCTTTCCAGTTCGCCGAATCCGTCTGTTTCCCAACGTTCCTCAATAATGTTTTCATCATTGCCGTATATTAAAATTGCCGGAAGATCGCTATCAAATAAGGGTTTAGCCCTGCCAACAAAAATATGCTGGCCGGCATTTGTTCCGGCGTCCCTTAACCGTTGGGCGATAGATTCTTTAATCAACTGACGTGGGTGTGTCATGATTCCACCTCATGCAAGACCAGTTTTCGGCTTCCCGGTATATGTGGTTGAACATCTAAAATTTGATATTCCTTGCCGTCTATTTGCAGACTGTCGCCTTGTGCCGGCGTTGAATAAACAGGGGGAAAATCAACCATACGGACAATAAGAACAATTTGCGCCGAAGAAATATCGGCGCCACTGTTCTTTAAATCAATATCCATATACGACTCATGAAAGTCGCCTGTAATTTCAAAAGACGGCGCCCCGTGTAAAGGGGTATATAAAACGGGGCGACCAAAAATTTGTTGACAAGGCTTGTTTATAAAGTCGTCATGATTGAACATCTCTTATTCCTTTTTTTTGCTGGCGTTTACATCTTTCTTTGACTGTCCGGCCTTTTTTTGCTCTTTACCGGCGTTTTCGACTTCCTTTTCTTCAAGTACAGTTAATAGGTTTTTAGGAATATTACCCTCTATAATACCGATAATTTCACCGTTCTTGAAAAAAACAGGAGTATTTACAACATATCCGTTTTTTGTTTTTGATAAATGGTCTTGCCGAACTTGCGCTTGCGTGTCCGTAAGGCAAAGCACCATGCCGCAACCAAAAGCTGCTGATTTACCTTTAACTTGATACTTTTTCATCTTCGCTTTCCTTTACCGGTTTTGTTAATTTTACTAAACAAGCATTTTGCCAGTACCCAAACCCGACATTGCGCCAAGTATCCACGCCATATTGATGAGCGTCATGGTCGAACTCATATTCGCTACCTTCCGCTTTGGCTTTAATCTGCACTTCTTCTTCCTCTTGTCGAATTAAAGCCTTTACTTCCGAATCCGTCCGGAAAATAAAGATTTTATCGCTCCAATTAAGACGGGGGTTTGACGCCACCGAAATATCAAGATCAGACAAAACCTTAACGGGGTTTGAAGCTCCCCCGACTGTCAACGGTACGGCCAAACAAGATTTAGCGATAAACCAGAGGTTTGTCGGCACCATAACTAAAAACCGACTGGCATTTTCGTTCATCGGCTCGCCTTGATCGTCCTTAAAGCCGATAATCTGCTGAATACCTTTTAAGATAGCTTGACGTAAAGCCGCTTCTGTCGGCAAATCGGGCATTCCCGTTTCGCCGTCTATACCTGCGGTATTCAAATCAAATACAATATTATTTGATTGCGTGCCACTCTCGCCTTCGGCGTGGGTAGTATCAAAGAAATATGAACCGTCATAGCAAACCGTGCTTTCGCCGTTTTTAATAAGTTTTGAAAGCAGTTGCGCCCAATGTGAGTTGGTTCGGGTTGCCAGTTCGTTAATGCGTACTTTGACTTGTCCGGTTTTATCGCGGCGCAAGTGTTTAAGCGGAATATCAATAGTTGCTTCAAAGTGTTTATTTTCAATCGTAAGACCGTTTGTTGTAAATCCTTTTGCTTGTCTGCTGCCAACCCACTCGCGCATTACGGGACTTTGCCCCAACCATGTGTAAGTTTCAGAATCTTGGTCCGAGATGAAATAATTTGAAACGGCGTTAATCCACTCCATACCGTCTGCCGCATTTAATTTTTTGTAAAACTGCCCGATTATTGCCCGGGACGATAACGTATTCATTGACATTGTTATACTCCATTGTAAAAGAAAACACCCGAAAGGGGTGTAAAATTAAATTTTATAAGGTTTTGATTTATGCGAGGAAATTAAAGGCCACAATTCCATAATCGGCCTTTTCAAAACGAATGACTTTCCCAACAAGGCTGTTGCTTTCGGCGGTAAGCGTGAACGTGTTATCATCGGTTGCATAAACTTTTTTGCCTACATCGGCAATCGTTAGCCCTGATATAAAAACAGAAACTTTGCCCTGTGCCTTAACATTGACGATTTTTTCCCCGTCACTTCCCAGTGAATTGTCCACCGCTTCAAGTGCAAAACCGGCAACGTCTTCTCCGGCAACGAGTGGTTGTGCGTATCCTGTGGTTGTTTTACTCAATAAACTACCCTCATAAACTTTTTTCCCGGCAGAAAGCGGAAAAGCATTTTTATCGTTTTGATTTTCATAAATGCGATTGATGTCTGCTGATAATGCTGTCATGTTTTTAATCCTATTTATTTTGAAGTTTTACCAAGCCTTTTTCGTTGGCGGTATAAAAAGCCATAAAGGCTTCTTTATCGCCACTAAATTCAGCGCGAATTTTTCCGTTTGCTTTCCACTCATTTTCGGCACGTTCTTCGGGTGTTGCGCCTTGACAACTTAATTGTTCCGGCATTGTTGTTGCCGAGGGACTAATATCCGGCATATTCTTTGCGGCTTCTTGTAATGAAGCAATATATTCCGCCCCTTTGGCTTTTTCTGCGGCAATAATCTGAACGGCAAGCTTTTCAGCTGTCATTTCGGGATTTTCCTTTGCCGCTTTTATTAAGCTTTCATAACCGATCATACCTATTTCTTCGATAGCGGCAAGGCGTTTTCTTTCTTCCTTCGCACCTTCGGCTTTGATAATATTGTATAGTTCCGGCCTTTCCCGATTTAAATAATCGGTCGTGATATGGTCTTTTTTGATAGTGTTTTCATTGTCTGACATTGTATTGACTCCTTTATTTGTCATGGGGTTAATGGTTTGAATTAGTGTTGCGATTACACTTTCATACGATCCTAACATATCAATCATATTAGCTTTGACGGCTTCGGCTCCGATATGAACGCCGCCTTGTCCAAAATTTTGTTGTATGTATTCCGGGGTTAAGCCGCGGTAATTGGCAATAGCTGTTATAAATTCACGTTCAATACAGTTTAACTCGCGCCGAACTTCTGCCAGTCCTTCCGGGGTGCGCGGATCCGGCCGCTTGTTTTTAGCATTACTTGATACAACTTCAATTTGCCGATAGCCGTCTTTATCCGGGGTTTCTTGCATGGGTATTGTAGAAACAACACCAACACTGCCAACCAACGCTGATTTATGGGCAACGATATTTTCCGCGGCACATGCCAGCCAATAAGCAGCCGAACAACCGTTCCGACCGATATACGCCCAAATCGGCTTATTTTTGCGTGCATTAAATATAATTTCAGCCATTTCGGCCGGTCCAGTCGCAACACCTCCGGGACTGTCAATATCAAGTAAAATGGCCTTTATTTCGTCATCGTTTAAGGCTTTTTGAAATTCTTTCGCCAATAAATCAAGCGGCGTCCCACCCATTAAAAAAGTAAAAATATCTGCCCTTGCTGTAATAATGCCGTGGACGGAAATAACTGCAATTCCATTGCGTACGCTGACTAAATGCGTGTTTTGCATGGGTTGTTCTGAAAAAAGGGAAAGCCGTGTTTGACTTTCCCTTAAACATGTTTGTATGCTTTGCAGAGCTTGGGGTTCAATAGCCCAATGCTTGCTTAATGCTGATATTTCAATCATTTTCTTTTTCCTCTGTATCAATTTCCGGGTTTATTGTTTCAATTAAACCGGCTTCTTTCCGCAAGCGGTGTTCTTTGGTGCGTTGCAAATGCTTGTTTTCCCAGTTTCCGCCGGTTATTTGAGCGGTTTCTTCGGCAAGGGTGGAAACGCCCAATTTTATCCGATAATCGGCCGCTTTTATTTCCTTTAACTGGTCTATCTGTCCGCGCGGCGGTCCAATCCAATCGGTGTTTAAGTATGCAGCACGGACAAAAGGATCAGAGAAAAATCCCGGTGCCGATAAAATGCCCTTGGCGATTGCTTCGGTCAAAACCATTTCATAAACCGGTTGGCAAAATTGTCGGGCAATCCATGCTCTGCGCGTTGAAAAGGCTTTCCATGCTTCAACTAATGCAGCTTGGGCGGCTGAATAAGAAGCGGTAAAATGCTTTATTAAAATTTCAAAAGGTATTTCCAGAGCAACGCCAATTTGCCGTAAAACTGATTGTACAAAACCGTCAAACGCTTGGTTTGGTCTTTTAGGATCGGCAATTTCTATTGCTTCGTTTGGTTGCAAATCCAAAATTGCCCCCGGCGACATTTTATAATCATTTCCGCGATCTGATTTTGTTTCCGGGTTTCCACCAATCAACGGCGTCATCGGAGCAAGTCCTTCTTCATTTTCCGTTTTTACGAATATTGTAAAAAACGAAGAAATAACCGCCGCCATAATCTCCGCTTCGCTGTATCGGTCAAGTTGTTTAAGCGTTTCAATAACCGGTGCCAAATATGGTATGCCGCGCGTTAATCCGGGGCGGCTTCTATTAAAAATATGTAAAACCTGCCGCCGGCCGTCATTGTCGTATGCTGGTAAACGGTTTGATTTTAATGTTTCATCGCCGGTGTCATTAGGATTGCGGTTTAATATATGGTAAGCTATCGGCGCGCCGTCTTTATCCAATTCAACACCGGCCACAATATTAGTTTGCTGAAATACTGCGTCTGAAGCTATGCGATCCGCTTCAATAATTTGCAAAGTTGTTCCAAAAGGATTGCCGGAGCGTTCTTTATAACGCCGAGCAACAAAAACATCGCCGCTTTCCAAACATGAACGCAAAATAAGTGCTTGCATATCAGTAAAAGTTTGCGTTCGGGTAATATCGCAGTCGCTGTTATCCGCCCAAATTTTGAAAATCCGTTCTGCTTCTTTTTCGAATGACTCCATTGCTTTTTCGGTTTTAAGGTAAGGGCGCAAAACATCACGGTCAATATGAGATTGTGGTTTTAATCCGGTCCCGATAACATTTGTAACTACGGTATGAACCGCACCTGTGGCAAGGGGCGCATTTCTTAACAAATCCCTTGAACGTGCGCGTAAAAGCGGCAAATCGTTAATTGAAACACTATCGGCTGAACCACTTGGAGCATACCAGCTTTTTGTTTGTCGTCTGCCGGTTCTTGCGCCTGTATATCCGCCCAACATAGCTAACCGTGTTCTTGCTTCCAGCCGTTTAATCCCGGATAAAGGATTAAAAAAAGCAATCGTTCGGTCAACTATATTTTGCTTTGGTATTTCAATTTTTTGCATTTTGTACTTCCTTTAACATGGCGTTGCACCATAAACGCGGATTCCGCCGCGTTTTTGTGATGTAACTTTGTTTTGCAGCCACTCTTCGCGTTTTTGGAGCATATCCAAATCGGCTTTGCGAACGCGTTGCCCATTATATGTCGCTTCTTGCGCTCCGGTTAAAATGTCCGAGATAGCCTGTTGTACTTCTGCAAGTTGTTCTAAATATGTTTTTATGGTCATTCTATTATACCTTTGCTTCTAACTCGGCGCCGAGCTGGTACCGAAATATTATTGCTTGTTTGTTGCTGTGGTAGTGTTGATCCATTTTGATTACGGGTTGGAAGTGTATCAAAATAATCAGCGGCAGAATTAAGGTCTAACCGATAATTGCGAATAAGCCCCCTTAATGCTGCGTAAGCATACACACGGCAATCCAATGCTTCGGTTCGCACACCGTCCTTGCGCGGTGTCCACTCACGAATAAGCCGACCTTTGAAAAACTTTTTTTTCACAATTTCGTTTGTAAGCTGTTCAAACCAATCTATTTCCCGGTCTTTCGGAAAATGTAAATAACCGGAGCCGGGCGTTTCTATATGTAAGCGGTGCATTATTGTATCTTTGGCGTCATTAACACCGATTACATAAACCGGCTTTTTGGTGTTATGGCTTTTTGACGCAGAAGCCGGCCAAATTGGTTTGCCGCTGCCGCCGACGCCTTTAATAGCCCAAACACCGTGTAATCGTCGGGCAAAACAATAATTGATAACTTGGTCTGTATAATGTCCACCGCTATCAATGCAAGTTGCTGATATTGATAAATCGTTTGTATCTCGCGTGTGTCTGAATTTTCGCGCAAGTACATTATCAAGTTGCGCCCACAGCTCCGGAGTGGACGGATCGCCATATAAAATAAGGTAATCAATCGACCAGCTTTCCTCTTGCCGTCCCCAACCGACAATTTCCAGTTCAAGCCGGTTATCCTGTACATCTACACCACAAGTAAGGGTAACAACTCCGGCCGGTAATATTGGGCCGTAATTTTCCCGACGCAACATTAAACGATAAGGATCTAACTGTTCGCCGGCCATGTCCTGCCATGTTTCCGCAAGTTTTGTGTTTGTCCATACTTGCAAGCGGCTTGGATCATCTTTTACGTCTAAAAAGTCCTTTGCAATGTCTGTCCATGATACCCACCCATTGGGGCTGTATAAAGATGATAGATGAAACGAAGCAATATCCGTATTAAATGGCTTTTGTGCAATCCAATGTCCTTTTGAAAGGATTGTTTCTTTTTCCCAATTATGCCATAAGGCTCCGCAAACTTCGCATTTATAACAGGCTTCTTTAATGTTGTTTTTATCAAAAACAATCTGCTTCCATTTCAAAACTTGGTAATGTCCGCATTGAGGACAAGGGACATGATAATATCTTTGATCCCCCTCTAAAAAGGCTTGTTCGATTCGGCTGGCACCTTTTATGGTCGGAGTTGAAATCATAAATATTTTACGATTATTAAAAGTTGCGGTTCGTTGTATAGCCAAATCAACTGGATCGCCTTCAATTCCGGCTTCGTCTGGGAAACCGTCCACTTCATCTAAAAAAAGATAACGAACAGGCATTGAACGTAAGCCGACCGGCGAATTTGCCCCGGTCATGATTAAAACACCGCCCCGAAATTCTTTCATTAAGATAGTGTTTCCGCTGTCCCGTGATTTTGCCGGCATAATACATTTGCTTAAAACCTTTGTCGTTTCAAGCATAGGCGTTAAACGCATTTTAGAGTTTCGTTTTGATAGCTCAATATTAGGGTTGACGTACAACATCGGTCCTGGTATATAGTGGATTACATAACCTATCCAATTTAAGCCGGCCTCTGTTCCGCCAATTTGTGCGCCTTTAACAAAAACGACTTTTTTTGCGCTGTGTGAAGGCGAAAGGCAATCCATTATTTCTTTTAGGTAAGGTGTGCGGCTGGTTCGCCAATGTCCCGGTTCTCCTGATGTTGATTTTGCTAATATTCTGTATTTGTCTGCCCACTCGCTAACGGTTAAATCAAAATCAACACGCCAAGCAGGCATAATGCTTTGTTTAAGTATCTTCGTTATCCATAATCGCCGTTGCTCTTTTTGATATTCGGTTTTCAATGTCATTTTTATACTCTTGAATAAGGCGCTTTATTTCCTCGTCTATAATGCGGGTGATTCTCACAATATCTTTTTCATCTATAATCTTTGGCGCGACATTTCGCCCAAGTGATAAAAAATGCGTTGAAAGGTCATTTGTCAAAACACGCAAGAAAACAACTAATTCATCTAGCGGTACGAGTGCGCCGACCGCTTTTTTCACTTTCATTTGCGCAAGGGTGGCTTCCGCCTTCATTTTTAATATTTGCGCGTCCATATAGCCGACGGCTCTGGGGGTGTTATGGGCTTTGTTTGCATTAGTGTTTTGTTGCCACTCTCGGTCGGCTTGTTCAATATTTATGCTTCCGTCCGGAAGTGTACTTATTCTACCGCTTTCTATGGCTTTCTGTACGGCTCCATGAACAACACCGCGATGTTTGGCGTAAGCCCGAATGCTAACTCCCATTTTGCTCGCCATTAAAAGCTCCTGTTAAAGGTTGTTTTCTTTACTTTTTCCGGTTTTAATATTTTTCGGAGAACCAAATCAAACTTTCTGATTTCCATATTGCCACAAGTAAAAATATCCAAATAGCAAAAATTATATTCCGGGTAGGAGTGAAAACTTGCATGAGATTCAGCAAGCAAGGTTAATATAGACTGTCCTTGCGGTTTAAAATCGTGTTGCAAACTGCTTAACACTTGCGCCCCCGTTTGCCTAACGGCAGTTTCAAATTCCAGTAAAGTTAAATTCGATTGTTGGCAATCGATATAACTTAAAATCTCATGTTTGGCTTTAATCCTCATTGTTTCACTCGGTTTTATTGTTAAAAATATCTTTAATTTTTGAAGGTCTGCCCTTATAGAAAATTAAGACATTTTTATGTACAGGGGTAACACGCCTTGCTTTCATGTCATTACTTTTAGCCTTTTGAGCTTCAATAATTTTTTCTAAAAAGACAATATCGTTATAAAATGCCATACCGTTGTTATGAAAAATCTGCACAATATCATCGGTTAAAGGATAACAAAAACCGTCATCGTTCCGGCTGTTTGATAAAACGACGGCCGCAAAACGTGTTTCTTTCAAGCTTTTGATTGCGTCTGTAATAAGCGGTCGCAAATCTTTTAATAACCGTTTATATTCTTTTTCATTTTTCGGGCAGGGTAATTCGGCAAAAAGGAAATCTTGGCTTTCTTGTTCAACATATTTTTTTAAGTCTTTATCACAAATGAATCGGCTCTGTGTTCCTATTTTATGGACTACTTGCTTATTTTGTTGAACTTTTGCGGAGTCCGTTGTAAATCCAATATATTCGCACTCTTTAATGGCGCTAACCAATGCGGGGCAAGTATCGTTTGCATAAATATCTATACATTTTGTGCCTTTACCCAACCCAAACCAATTTGTTAATGTATCAAATAAAACAGGGTCAAGCTTGCCAAATTCCTCTGTATTTGTATTTTCTTTGGTTTCTTGTTTTTCATTACTGATATAATTATCAACAAAAATCGGTTGATTGTAAATTTCCGGTATTTTTTTAAGATCTCCTTTATAAAAAATTAAAACATTTTGATGTGTTTTGACAACTTTACTATTTTTCATGTTGTGTTTTGCCCGCATAGCCGCACTCCCGACAACATCGACAAGAATAATATCGTTATAAAAATACATACCATTATTTTGGAATAATTTGATTATATCATTTACAAAATTTCTATAAGTTCCTGTTTTGGTATTGCGGATATTGCTAACAACGATTGCCGCAAATCTGTTATTTTTAAGTGTTTTAATTGCTCCGCTGAAAGCGTTTGTTATTATTTTCAGAAAATCTTCATAAGTTTCTTGATTGCTGGCGTCTTGCTCCAAATCGCTGTAAACTTCAAGATCATAATAGGGTGGACAACTGAAAAGAAAATCTTGGCTTTCTGGGGCAACGTGTTTGAGAATATTTTGTCCGTCATCGCAAATATATTGTGCATTGAGGTTAAGCCTATTGCAGCGTTCTTGGTTAATGCTAACCTGTTCAGGACGCAGTTCAATGCCAACGAATTCACAACCTTTCAAAGCCGAAACAACTCCGAAACTGGTGTCGCCGGCAAAAGGATCAATACATTTTGTCTTTTTAGGCAACCCAAACCAATTTATAAGCGTTTCGCATAAAACAGGATCCAAAATACTAACCGTTCCAATTTCATTCATATAACTGTCGGTACGAAATAGGGTGTTTTCTCTGCTTTCGCCTTTTTCACGAATTAGCTCTTTCCAATCTTTTTTCCGCTTTTGCCAATACCCTTGACGCACATCTAAAACGCTGAACGGCGGAACCCCAAACTTGTCAACAAGCTTTTCTATATGTTCTTCGGGTGTTTGGTTTTCTTCAAGTTGAGTATTCAAAATGTCATCTATAAACTCATCTTCAAAACCCAAAACATCTAAACTTTCGCCCATTTCATTTAGTGCCGATAATTCGGTTGCCAATAATTCCATATCCCAACCGGCATTAAGTGCGAGTTGATTGTCGGCGATGATAAGCTTTCTGCGCTTTGTTTCGTTTAAGTGGGCAAGAAAAATTACCGGCACTTGACGTAAGCCCAATTTACGGGCGGCCAATAGGCGACCGTGTCCGGCAATAACCTCTTTTGTGTCCTTATCGGCTAAAATCGGGTTTGTAAATCCAAACTCGCGCATACTCTCCATTAACTGATCTATCTGTTCGTTAGAGTGTGTACGCGGGTTATTGGCATACGGATTTAATATTTCTATGTTACAAACCGGGATATTTTCCGGAAAAGTTATTTCAATTTTATTATCGGTCATTTTATATCCTTTATAAAGCGGCTACTCAAAAAATAAAAAAAAGCTTTTTGATTTTGAGGAGCCAAATTGTATTGAGTAAAATTAAGATGTTAGCCACAAAAAATGGCTACTCAAAAAAAATCGCTCTAACTAAAAAGGCCGCGCGGTCGCCTTTACCCTCGGCGCTTGATTGTTCAAAAGAACCTATTTTCAGACAGAGTTAAAATCCTTCTTCCCGCATTGCTGTTTGCAATTCTTGGCCGAAAGTGCGCCCTGCGGTATCGGTTCCGATTTCAAGCATATTCAACCGCTTTGGCATAATTGCGGTGAGCTTTAAGTAATACATAATCTTAAAATCTTTGCCGGTTCGTGTGCCGATAGCGTGGGCGCCACTTTTTAGTCTGATTAAAAAAGAGTTTTTAAGACCGCGCGGCCGATTAGCCGGCGTTTTTAATTTTACATCACGCAAAGAATTATAAAAAGGGATTGCAAGCCTTCCTTGTTGCCCTTTTTGTATGCCGCCGGTCTGTTGAAGTGCGGCAAATCCTGCCATTGTGAAGATTTTAGCCTGTAAATTGCTTTTCATAGCCGGTAAAATTTTTACGGATTGTTCAAAACCACCGCTTTTTCTGCGGATAACAAAAGATTCCCGTATGTGTCGGCGAATTTCCTTTTGAGCGTTTTGCGCTGTCCGGGTTAAACTTTTTGCGATAATAAATTTTGCGTTTTGAGAACTAAAAGAAAGGAGCGGATTATTTTCCGCCCCTTTCATGGAGAGATTAACTATTCCCATTTATGTACACCTCGTTCCGATTATACCAAAAATATACACACAAATTTCCGGAAATGTTAAGGCAAAATATTTTAACGTTTTAAGTTCAAATATTAAGAAGATATTAAACAAACATAATTAAACTAATTTTTTAAAGCAATTTTTGTAAAGACTGCTAAAAATCAAAAATTGTATAATCTGCTTAAATCCTTAGCCAACGCTTCAATCGTGCGATTATATCGGTTCGCCGTTGTCTGGCGTGATAAATGGAAGCGCTTTCCAATCCGAACCCAGCCCATACCGTTAGCATGAAGCCAGACAATTTTTTTATCATCGGTGCTGTCTATAAGTTTAAACCAGTCAAGCATAACGATTTCCCACATTGTGTTTTGTTCTGGTGTGGGCTTAAAACGATTTTTTGCTTCCGTATCAGTGATAAGGTCGCCGAATAAGCCGCGCAGAACAATAAGCGTACAGTTTCGATATCCCTGCGGTCTAACCTGTGGTTTAACGCGTTCAACTCTGGCGGCGATTGCCAGCCACTCTTCAACGACTTCTTTCGTCCATGATATATTTTTTAAATTCATCATACCCCCTTAATTATTTTTTGAAAGATATATTTATATAAGTTGTCGGAAATGCGGAAACGCTTTTATTTTCCTTGCTTTCGTGCAAAAATGGCAATGCTTGGTAACGGCAAGCCGGCAATGAGATAAAAATATTGTGTTTATGGCGAGTCGTTACCACGCGGCAAATTTCCGGTAAGCGGTGGCAATGGTGGATTTCCGCTTTAAAATGGCAATGCAGGTTCATCTTCGCCCCCTTTATTTTCAAGTGTTAAATAACCTTTTGGGCCTTTGGTAATTTTGCCGCTGTTCAATAATGTGCTGACAATCGCCCGTAAATTTCGTTTAGAAAGATTTTTAAGTTGTGGGCTTAAAAGCTGCCTTTTTTCAAAAATTCCGTCTTTGCCGGAAAATGCAAGATTGATTTTCTGTCGGTTAAGCCTTTCTAAATCATCTAAAAGTACGTTTTCTTTTTCCTGCGTATTAAAAACAAAATGCTCTTTGCCCTGCGTGATTTCCAAAAGGCCGGTTTTCTGGTTTCGGATATAAATGTTTATTGTTCGGTCAACCTTGCTGTTTGCCTTAACCACCGCACCATAATATAAGTTGTTATGTTCTGCTGGTCTGTCTTTGCCGATGTAAAAATCCTTTTGTTTACTGGGCGGTAACGGCCAAAAGGCGTAAGCAAGCCGAACACCATTGACCAGCGCGCTGCTGCCGCGTATGGCTTCGCGCACGTCATCTATACCGCTGATTTCGCCGTTTGTCTTCCGCAAGTGGTGGGTAATAATCACGCTTGCCCCGGTGTCGGCGGCAAGTTGCGAAAGGCTGTTCATAAGAAACGCGGCAACTGTTGAATTAAAAGTTATATCGCCGCGGACGAATGAAGCCAACGGATCAAACGCGATAAGTTTCAGGTTTTCAATGTTCCGTATCTGTTCTTTTATATCCTTAAAAGCTTTACTTTCCTGTATGCCTTCGGGCTTTTCTTCCACAATCGCAAATGCACCGCTGATGTTCGGCAAAGGCAAGATAAAAAGCCTGTCCGGGTATAAATAACGATATTTTTCGGGATCTAGGCTTTGCAGACGCCGTTCCACCTCCGGCATATCATCTTCGGCTAAAAATAACACCGCCGCGCCGTTCTGCTTGACTTTTCCCCCAAAACAGACGCCTTGCTGCCCGGTGGCAATCTTAACGGCCATATCCAAAAGAAGCATGCTTTTGCCTGTATCGCCAACCGCCGCCAACATTGAAACAACGCCGAGCGGTATAACATTGTCAATTAAAAAAGACGGTTCCGCTGATGTGGCTGAAAAATTGTCAATTCGCCAGTCAGCTATCTGCAAGCCTTTTTTACCTGTCGGTGTCGGCGGTTCATAACTTGCCGCGGCTTCAATAAATCCTTTAATATCAAAACCTTCTTTTATGGCGTCTGCGGCGTCCCATTTTGTCGGCTTGCCTTCGGGGATTTCCAAAATTTTTGCTTTAATGCCGAGTTTTCGCAAATGATGATATAAAGCTGTGGCAAAGTTAAGCCCCGGCACGTCATTATCCGGCCATATCAATACTTCTTTGCCGCTTAAAGGCGTGAAGTCTGTTTTATCAAGCGGCGTGTTGGCTCCGCCCAGCGCGGTCGTTCCGCAAAACCCTTTTTGTGTTATCGCTTCCGCGCATTTTTCACCTTCCGCAAATATAATTTTTTGCGCTTGCCGGATTTTAGGCAGATTGTACAAAGGGCGAACGGCCGGCAAGGCGTGCTTTTTACTGATTAAATCATACGGATAAAAAACTTTGCCTTTTTCCGTATTATACCGGCTTATTTTCAGAAGCGCCTTGCCGGTTATATCGTGGTATGTCCAAACCCCAGCAAGGGTTTTGTTTGCTGTAATGTCAAGCCCGAGAAAAGCGGCAATATCATATAAAACCTGTTTAAAGTCGCAGCTTCCTGTCGCGTTTGCCCAGAGCGAGAGTATGTCGCCGCCTTCGTTGGTGGCAAAATCGTGCCATAATCCGGCTTTCGGTGCCGCCGCTTCAATTATTAAGCTGTCGCCCTCATCGCCTTGCAGATTGCCGATATAAAAACGTTTGCCCTCTTTGCGGGCTTTCGGAAAAAGCTTCATTACGATTTTTTCCAAGTTATCTTTGGCTTTTTGGGCAATAAAATCTTTATTCATGGCGCGCCCCCGTTGCGGCTTGCTGTTGCCAGTCAATTTTATATTGCACGGCTTCTTTTACGTCTTGGATAAATACTTTTTCATCGCTTTTGCCGATAATTCGGGCGTTCTGCGTGATAACGTATTTTTCAACGCTTGCTTTTCCTTCCATAAAAAGGCGTCCTTTTTCGGTTATAATCCATTGGTTGGACGACCTCTCGCTTATGACAAGCCCGAAATAGTGAAGCTTTTGAAAGTTGTTAAATTCGCTGTGCGTTAAATTAAGTCGGTTAAGGTTCGCTTTGCCGCCGGCCTTGTATAACTGGAAAAGGCCGCGAACGAGGACAAGTGTCAAACCATGTCTGTATTGAACGATTTTTTGATGACAAAACGGGCAGATTTCAACATTTTTAATCATTGCAGAGCCTCCTGTGGATAAGCACGTTCAAAACTGCTTTTAAAAGTCCTTTCTCGTTCGTATCGTAAAATCTCGTCCAGCGGATAAAAAACTTTACCGCCAATTTTGATAAATACCGGCCCGTCGCCGCAAGAACGCCACCGCTGCAAGGTGTATTTGCTGACGCCCCAATACTCGCTTAACTCCGCTTCGGTTAGCCGTTGGCTTTTGGGTAAGATTTCATAACTCATTTTTAACCTCTTTTTTGATTGAACTACAAAGAGAGGATAAGAAGAAATAACGGCAAAATCGGCGCGGACGTTGCCCTGCCGGTGTATGGAGCGGGTTTTATATAAAAAAATGTCGTTTTTGTTTATGTTTGAGAATAGATAATAAAATTAACTATTTTTTAAGGTATGGAACGGGTAAGGCGTATTTTTTTTAGGGTATGGAATAAGTAAGGGCGGCGGCGCAAAAATAACACCCCAATCTTTTATAGATTAAGGCGTTTGAAAGAATCTTAAATTAAAAGTCAAATAAGTTGAGCTGTCTTTTTTCTTGGTTTCTGCCGGGGGCCGGTTCTTCATAAGGCAGGTTTATCCGGTAAAAGCCGCGTGTGTTTGATAAAACGACCTCGCGCCAGTTTTTATTCTTGCTGAATAGGTTGGCGAGCTTAAAGCTTTCCGATCCGGCGTGTCGGAGTAATATTTTACCGTGTACCCACGGATCGCCCGAGAAATATCGGTCATATAAATATTTGACAACCAATGCTTGTTTTTCACCGAAACGGTATTCTTTATCATATAGCTTTATATAAGAAAAATCCGCTGAAAGCAATTTCAGCGGTTCTTTCAAACTTTGTGGCAAAATTTTGTTGCAATGTGCGAACTCAAAACGTTTGCGTTCGGACGCTGTAACAATCATGTCGTCAAAACCGACTTCAATATCTATCGGTGAACATATCTTGATTATTTTCATAATCGGTGCCGTCTTAAACCGTGTTATAGGGATTTTTGAATTACGGTTTGCAAAAAGCAGATAAACGTCTGTCGGGTGTAAAGGCTGCGGCGCGTCTATTGTTTTGTATATTTTTTTTGTTTGTGCCTTCCGAGGGCTATCAATGTAAGGGATCTTTTCCAAAATGCTTTCAATTGCCACCTTTATCGGGAAACGCCGAATGCAAATTGTCAACTCGCCTTCCTCGCCTAAATATCTGATGTCTTCAAGGGGGATGTTCCAAAATGCGGCAAGCTGCGTTAAAGTCATGTAGCTTCTGTCAAAGTCCACTCGGCAATAGTGCTGTTCTTGTTTTTCCATATCGCAACCTACACTTGCATATAAACTTTGGTCTGTTTATATAGTAGATAGTTCTATTTTTAAAAGCAAGCAAAAACGACATCACTGTTATAAAAATATGGAATAAATACAATGGTATATATAAATATATAAGCGATTATAACGTAAATAAACAATCAATAAATAAATTATCTTCCTTTTCTTGCTATATATCTATTTACAAAGGTTGTTTGTATATCGCATAATTGTTTAACTGATTTTAAATCGACCCATTCATCTTCCGCATGATAGCCACCGCCTGTATAGCTGTGTAATATCACGGAAGCGCCTTTTTTATCCTTTAACATTCCTGAATTAGACATACGCCCATCTCTAACAAAATCAACTTTTTGAGCAATCGTATCTTCAACGATTTGCTTATATTCTTCAATAACCGGATTGTTTCTGTCTTCATTTACAAATCCGGTTTCATAACAAATTTCATAGTGTGTTTTTCCCACCAAGCAATGATTTAATATTTCCGAAAGTTTTTTCCCGTCCATACCATTAACCAGTCTAAAATCAAGCTGTGCGGTTGCTATATCACTCACTCTGTTAATTTGATATCCGCCGTTAATTGTCCCAATATTTAATGAATCAACCCAGTAATGCCTTCCAAATGGTTGTTCGTCCGGCTTATTATCCATTTCAAAATATGGAAAATGCTCTCTTATCTTTTGTATGGTTGCCAATAATTGATCTATGGCGCTTTTTCCTTCCCACGGCAACATACCGGAAGCCCTTTGCCCTTCGGATACTAAATTTACAAATACAACGTCTTTATTTTTTTCAACAATCGTGGAAATTCCGGAAAGGGCATCAATATCTAAAATAATATTTGATTGTATTCCTAAATCTTGAACAAAATCCATACTTGTAGCTTCTTGTATTTCTTCATCAGAGGTCAATACCACACCCATATTTATATCTTTATTTTCTCTTTTTACCCAGCTTAACAATTCCAACCCGACTGCAACCCCCGTTTTCATATCAAACGAGCCTCTGCCGGTTAAGACCTCGTTTGTAAGTGTCGGAGTAAAAATTTTATCAGAACCGGGAACAACATCTATATGCCCTAACGACATAATATCAAAATTTCTTTTTTCTCCGTTACTGAAAATCAAAACAGGGTTATTGCCGTTATCATGATATTCATAATATAAATTATTACGCTGGGCATAAGTATCCAAAAATTTTGCACATTCTCTTATTTCATGGTAATGCCTTGAAACTGTTTTAAGCCTGATTAACTTTTCTGCTAATGATACAACGTCTTTTATCATATTATTTTACTCAAAAATATAAATTTCTTCTTCAATATTATGCGCACCGACAGAAAGTTCTCTGTTGTAAAGTTTATTTTCTTTTCCACCCATTTTTTTATAAAAAGCAGAAGCGGAAACATTCCCTTTAAGCATATACAAATAAAATGGTTGATTGTTTATCTGTTTTTTATATTCTTTTATAAGGGCTTGTCCGATACCGGCTCTTTGATATTTAGGATTGACATATATAGCGTATATTTCATAGGGCACATCTATATCATCTCGTTTTTTTCCACCCCACAGATAACCGCAAATTTTTTCGTCTTCATAAACTAAAACGGTATAATCTGAATTTAAGATATTTTCTTTCCAACTGTTTATTCTTTTTTCATCAACTTTTCTACCTGCCAATAATTCTTGCGGTAACAATCCGTCATAAGCCTTTTTCCAAGTATCAACGCTTATCTCTGAAATAATTAAGGCATCATCAACTATGGCTTTTCTGATCTTACCCATCAATCTCTCCTAAAAAACAGTTATCATCGCTATTGTTCAATTCTCCGTATTTATATAAACTTGAAGCTCTGCATCCACCGCAACAATTTACAAATTTACAGTTTCCGCATTTTCCCTTAAAATGACTTCTGTTGCGAATAAGAGCTAATATTTCGGAATTATTCCAAATTTCTTCCAAACTTTGAAATTTGACGTTTCCGCAACTTTTTCGAATAAAAGGACAAGGAAAAAAATCGCCTTCTGCGGTAACATAGCCGGCGGCAATACCCGCCAAACAGCCCCCGACTATTCCTTGCTGTAAAGGTAATGATTGAAAAAAGTTCATTTTGTCTTTATCCACCAAAAATCTGAAATGGTGGGAAAGCATAACATTGGGATTTTCTTTTGCAATAGATACGATATCCGTAAAAACAGATTTTAATTCTTTCGGCTCCGGAACAAGCTGTTTTAATTCTTCTCTGACGGGAATTAAACAGTTAAAAGCTATTTTACAGTTTTTTTCCAACGCATACGCGATTGAATCCTTGATTGATGTTAAATTACTTTTATTTATCGTAACGTATAGCGTTATTTGAATATCGTTTTTTTGCAACAAATCAATCGCATTTTCTAATTGTGCGAAATAATTTTTTCTTAAAGCTCCCAATTTGTTTGGTAATCCGTCTAAACTCATTTGTATACCGGAAAATACTTTGCACTTTTCTGCGGTTTCTTCCGTTAACAGCGTCCCGTTTGTTAATAAGGCAACATCCGGGAAGCCAATATCCCGTGCTAAATGGGCAAATTCAAATATTCTTTTATGCAATAATGGTTCGCCGCCGGTAAAAACCAACCGATTGACGCTCATATTATTGGCTTGAATAATCGTTTTTTCAATCCATTCGTCATCTAAATCAACAACTTGATTTCCCCCGACATAGCAATGCTTGCAATTCAAATTACAACGCTTTGTTACTTCAATCTCCAAAATATGAAGACCACTTGTATTTTCTCTATATTTCATGGGAATTGAACTCCTGACAATATGGGTCAACGCCAAAAGCGTCTTTCTTTAACATATACGCCATTGCTTTACACCCACCGACACATTGGGCATATCTTTTACAGTTGCCGCAACCTTTATCCAAATAATCATAATATCTGAATTTTCTTAAAATATCTGACTTCTGCCATAGGTCTAATAAATTTTGTTCAAAAACATTTCCGCATAGAAATTCTTTTTTCTTTAAATGATTACAGGGAACAACTTCGCCAGAAGCTGTTATAACCATTGTAAACCTGCCGGCCATACAAAACGGGAAATTCATCTTTTTATATTCATCAGACATAAATAAAAACGAATGACATAACTGTAATTTTATATTTTTTGCAATATCGGATTGTTCAATATCGTCTTTTAGTTCCAGCCATTCTTCCCGAGTAAGCATTAGTTCTTGGCTCTCTTTTGAAATAGGGACAAAATCCAACAAATGATATTTTGATACGCCTAAATCAACAGCCAATTTTGCAGAATCAACGATTGATTTATAATTTTTTTTAGTAACAACCGAAGTCCCGACAATATTATCTCCGCCAAACACAGCCACCATATCTTTAATAACTTGTAAAGATTTTGATAATGATCCGGTAAATCCCCGTAATGAGTCGTGCACTTCTTGGCTATTTGAATCTATGTTGGTAAAAATTTTATTTAATCCGGCTTCTTGGAAAAGAACGGCTAAATCTTTATTCATTAAAAACGCATTTGTTGTAAGCCAAGAATAAATATCCTTATCTTTTAATTTAGATATTGCTTGTAGTAAAATATCTTTCCTTGTAAGCGGTTCGCCCCCCGAAAATGATATAACAACAGGATTAACCTCTTCAATGACTTTATCAACTAATTTAAGCAATTGTTCGTCTGAAAATTCTGTCTGCCCTAAAAAATCATTATTTTTGTTGTAACAATAACGACAATCAAAGTTACATCTGTTAGTTACATCAATCTGAACTTTGGTGGGGCGTTCAAAATATTGTGAAAAATTCTTTTCTATAATATTCATTTTAGTTCTCATAAAATAAAAGCAGAACACATACTATGTTCTGCTTTTACCATTTACATTAGTTGAAATTTATCAAGCAACCGTTTTCCAATGCCTGCTTCATTGTGATTTTCCATGTATCAGCATTTTTGTTGTTTTCCATGCTAATTCTCCTGTTAAAGTTTAACAACGATTTTATACTAGCAAGATATATTTTAAAATCAACAAAAAAATATTTACGTTAAATAATTTTTTTTAGAAAAATAAGAAGCTAGCAAAAATTTTCTCATAATTTTACAATAAAAACAAACTAAATTTCTGTATTCGCTTACAGCTAATAGATAACAATTTGAAATATTTATCATTTGTCGCCCTATTATGCTTTTTTATGTTTATTTATTGCTTAATCCCTTGCTTTTCTTATAATAATAAATTAAGGTAGCTAATATTATATATTCTATATGACGAAAGGCGGCTTATGACTGAAAATACAAACGATAAAATTCCGTTATCCCAGGTTGATTCTCAAAGCATGGATATTGAAACGCTGAATCAAGAAAAGTTAAAGGCTGTTTTTCCAGACTGCTTTGCCGAGGGCAAATTAGATGTTGATAAGCTTTTATGCCTGTGCGGCTCTTATATTGATAACGATTTTGAAAAATATAAATTTGAGTGGAAAGGCAAGGCAAATTGCCTGCGTATTGCCGCCAAGCGCACCACCGCCACGTTGCGCCCTTGCAAAGACGAAAGCGTTGATTTTGATAAAACGAACAATCTCTACATTGAAGGCGATAATCTGGAAGTCTTAAAAGTCTTGCAGTCGGCGTATTTCCGCAAGGTTAAAATGATTTATATTGATCCGCCTTATAATACGGGCAATGACTTTGTGTACGAAGATGACTTCAAAGATCCGCTTGGCCGGTATAAAGAAATAACGAGCCAGACAACGAAGTCAAACCCAGAAACTATGGGGCGTTATCATACCAACTGGCTCAATATGATGTATCCGCGTTTGCGTTTAGCGGCCAATTTACTCCGTGATGACGGTGTGATGTTTATTTCCATTGATGACAATGAGATTGACAATCTTAAAAAACTTTGCAATGAAGTTTTTGGCGAAGAAAATTTTGTGGCTCAATTTATCTGGAATTGCGCCACCGCTGGCGGCATTAGACCTAAATTTGTTAGTAAAACTCATGAATATATTTTATGCTATGGAAAACAAAAAGAAGCTTTGAGTCAATTTAATGCTCCTTTGTCCCCTGATGCAATTAAACAATATAACAAATCTGATTCTAACGGGATATATCGGGAAAAAGATTTCTTATTTAAAAATCCGTCAACAAATATCAATCAAAAATACGGTATTACTTGTCCGGACGGGGAAGTTATTTATCCAAAAGAAGGATATATTTATCGGTTTATTCAAGAAACATTTGATGACGCTTTAAAAAATGATTTAGTTGTTTTCAAAAAAACTCAAACAGGGCCTGTATGTAAAAAAGACGGGACACAAGCGAACTGGAATATTTACATAAAAAAATATTTAGGGGAAGGAACGGGGTGTCCATCATCTTTACTGCCAAAAGATTTAATAAGTATTTATAATGTAGGTACACAATGTGTTCAAAATATTTTTGAAGATAAAAGAGTTTTTGAAAATGTAAAACCTCTTGATTTGATAAGTTACTTTTTACAAATAATAACAAAAGACAATGACATAATCCTCGACTTCTTCTCAGGATCAGCCACCACCGCTCACGCCGTTATGCAATTAAATGCTGAGGATGGCGGTAATCGCCAATTCATCATGGTGCAACTGCCCGAAATCACAGATGAAAAGTCCGAAGCCTATAAGGCTGGTTATACGAATATATGCGAGATAGGCAAAGAACGTATCCGCCGCGCCGGTGCGAAAATCAAAGAGGAAAATCCGGCGGTTGATACCGGTTTTAAGGTTTTTAAGTTGGATAGCTCAAACCTTGTGAAGTGGGACGATACACCGATAGATGTTAATGCTGAAAACGCCAAAGAGGATTTATTCGCCCGGTTTGCCGATATGAAACGGACTGTTAAAGGCGACCGAAACGAACAAGAGGTTGTTTTTGAAGTAATGTTAAAACTTGGCATTCCGCCGACATATCCGGTTAAGCCGTTTGAAATCAACGGCCGCAAGGTCTTTTTAATTGGCGAGGACGGTTTAGTTCTTGTCTGCCTAGACGGTAACAACGGCGGGATAACACCTGAAGATATAACGGCAATGTGCGAACTCGCTCCGGCGAAAATCATCGCTGCCGAACAGGCTTTTGCTGATGATGTCGCCCTTGCCAACGCTTATTATATCACAAAAGACAACGGCGTTGAAATTGAGTTGCTGTAAGGATAATAAGATGAAACTTGATTTAGATTTTGTTAAAAAATTATTAAACACAATAAATAATTGTGAAAATGATCGCGTTTCTATGGGGTATTTATTTGAAAATATAGAAAACAAAGATGATAATTTGTTTGAACAAAAAATGCGTCATCATATTACAATTTTGCATAATGCAGGATTTTTAATGTCCTCGTCTTCTGATTTGGGTTTCAATACTTGTTTAGGGGGAGAACTTATTTGTAATATGCAAACAACGTATTGGCCAACATTCTCTGGGTATCAATTATTAGAAAGCCTAAATAATGATACCTTATTTAATAAAGTTACCGAGGGTGTAAAAAATATTGGTATTGCTACATTGCAAGAAATTCCGGCAATAGCTTTACAATATATCGCTACAAAATGTCTGGGGTTATGATATGAAAAACGAGATAAAACTTTTTGAACAAAATAAAATTCGTTCGGTATATGATGAAGAAGCCGATTTGTGGTATTTTTCTGTGATTGATGTTATTGCGATTCTTGTTGAAAAAGATTATCAGGCTGCGCGTAAATATTGGAATAAACTTTCCGAACGCCTTAGAAAGGAAGGAGCTGATGAGTCGGTGTCAAAATGTCACCGACTGAAATTAGAAGCTGCGGACGGCAAAAAATATCTAACTGATGTTGCAACTGCTGAAACAATGCTCCGGATTGTTCAGTCTGTGCCAAGCAAAAAAGCCGAACCGATAAAACAATGGCTTGCCCATGTTGGATATGAACGGATAAAAGAAACGTCTGATCCTGCTTTAAGTCTTAACCGTGCGCGTGAAAATTGGCAAAAACTCGGTTATTCTGAAAAATGGATACAACAGCGTATGCTGGGGCAAGAAACGCGGAATAAATTGACGGACTACTGGCAAGACCACGAAATTACCAAAGAGGAAGAATATGCGATTTTAACGAATATTATTCATCAAGAGTGGGCGGGGCTTTCCGTACGCGAACACAAACAGCTTAAAGGGCTTAAATCTCAAAACCTGCGCGACCACATGACCGAAGCCGAGCTTATCTTTACGGCTCTTGCAGAATTGTCAACCAGACAAGCGGCTGAAAATATGGAAGCGGTCGGAATGGCGGAAAATAAAAAGGCGGCAAAAATCGGCGGCGGTGTTTCCAAACGTGCGCGGCAAGATTTTGAAAAGCAAACGGGGCAAAAGGTGGTTACTGATGAAAATTACCTTCCTAAAAAGCCGAAACAAAAAGAACTTGAATTGAAAGACGACAGCGAATGAAACTAAAATTCAAAAATCAAGATTTTCAACTTGACGCCGTAAAAGCGGTTACGGATTTATTTAAGGGGCAAGAGCGAACCAGCGCGACCTTTTCTATTGCGGAAAATACGGCGCAAATTCAGCTTTTGCAAAACGATTTTGGCTTCGGCAATAACTTGCTTCTTGATGAACAACCGCTTGCGGAAAATCTTCACGCCGTGCAAAAACGCCACCGCTTGCCTTTAACCGATGACACGGCTTTACCGCTTCATGTATCGGTTGAAATGGAAACGGGAACGGGTAAGACATACGTTTATAGCAAGACAATTTTAGAATTAAATAAACTTTATGGCTTTACAAAATTTATTATCGTTGTACCGTCGGTTGCGATTCGCGAGGGTGTGAAAAAGTCTTTTGATGTAACAAAAGAGCATTTTTCAGCATTATATGACGGCGTTCCGTATCGTTATTTTATTTATAATTCTGCCAAACTCTCTGATGTGCGGACATTTGCGACTTCTTCAAATATTGAAATAATGATTATCAATATTGACTCTTTTAAAAAAGCCGAAAACATTATTAACCAACAGCAAGATAAGCTTAACGGCGAAACGGCAATGCGCTATATCCAAGATACAAATCCGGTCGTGATTATTGATGAGCCGCAGAGCGTGAATAATACCCTAAAAGCCAAAGAAGCCATATCGGCGTTAAATCCGCTGTGCGTCTTGCGTTATTCTGCAACCCACCGCGAAAAAATCAATGTTGTGTATCGCTTAACGCCGGTTGACGCGTATCAAAAAGGGCTTGTAAAGCAAATATGCGTATCGTCCAATGAAATTATTAACGATTCCAATAAACCTTATATTGCGCTTAAATCTGTATCGGCGGATAATGGCTTTACGGCTAAAATTGAAATGGATATTGAAAATAAGGACGGTAAAGTTGAAAGGAAGACTTTAACGGTCAAACCAAATGACGATTTGTTTATCCGTTCGAACCACCGCAAATTATATACCGGCTATAAAATTTCGGGTATAGATTGTACGCCTGGAATGGAAAGCATAGAATTTTCAAATTCCGAAGTGCTGAAACTTGGCAAGGCTTTGGGGTGTGTTGATGAAATGGTCTTAAAACGCACCCAAATCTATCGGACGATTGAAGCGCACTTGCAAAAAGAACTCCGATTGTGCGATAAGGGAATTAAAGTTTTATCCCTGTTCTTTATTGATGAGGTTAAGAAATATCGTACGGAAACCGGCGAAAAAGGCGTCTATGCTAAAATGTTTGAGGAGTGTTACAACGAGTTAATAGATAAGCCTATTTATTCGTGCTTAAAATCTCGCTTTAATACTTCGGTAGAGTTAGCGCATGACGGCTATTTCTCGCAAGATAAAAAAGGCGTTTATAAGAATACAAAAGGCGATACGCAAGCTGATGATGATACTTATTCTTTGATTATGAAAGATAAAGAAAAATTGCTATCTTTTGAGTGTCCGCTCCGGTTTATTTTTTCGCACTCGGCCTTAAAGGAAGGCTGGGACAATCCAAATGTCTTTCAAGTTTGCACACTGATTGAACAAAAATCTACCTTTACTTGCCGGCAGAAAATTGGGCGCGGTTTGCGTTTGTGTGTTAATCAAGACGGCGAAAGAATTGAGGATAAAAATATTAACCTTTTGCATATTATTGCTAATGAGAATTTTGCCGAGTTTGCCGACAAACTTCAAAAAGAGATTGAGCAAGAAACCGGCATTAAATTTGGTATATTCCAGCTTGATATGCTAATCGGCCTTGATGATGAAGAAACACGCAAGGTGGAGCGAGCGGTTACTCCGGCGCAGGCTGAAAAGATTGTTGAAACTCTGAAACAATCCGGTACGATTGATGAGGTTGGAACGGTGCAACAAGATGAGGTTGATATTGTCGCTATTCTTCCGGATGATGTTCCCGAACAGCTGAAAAAAGAGGTGGAAAAAATTATTGTTCAGAAAAAAGCTCCAATTTCGGTTAAAGCCTTAATGGCAAAAACCTATACTGAAACGGTGGTTGAGAAAAAGCCGATGTCGTATGAAAAAGCCGTTGAAATTATGGACGAACTTAAAAATAAAGGTGTTATTTCAAAAGAAGGTAAAATCAACGCTAAAAATAAAGATACGATGAAAGCGCAGATTATCGCCGGAAATTGTGATGTGCTGGCGCATTTTTCAGCGGGAACACAACGCGCGGTAATGCAAGCATTAGAACGCGCCGAGAGTAAAGTCCCGGTTCGCGATGCTTCTCGTGAGGTTGTTGTTCGTTTAAAAAAACACAAATTAGTATCGCCCGAGTTCTTGGCGTTATGGGATAAGATTAAACAAAAAACCACCTACCGCGTTCAGTTTGATGTTCAAGAACTGGTTAAAAACGCTGTCAAAGAGCTTTCGGAGCTTGAACCGGTATCCGTTGCGCGGATTATTACTCAAACCGCCGACATTAGTATTCAAAAGTCAGGGGTAAGCCATACCGCAAAATCTACCAAAAATATAGATTTAGCCAACACTTATGATGTTTTACCCGATATTTTGCGCCTGATTGCGACGAAAACATTGCTTAAATGCGAAACTGTGGCTGAAATTATCATACAGAGTGATAAATGGGCAGAGTTTTTGAAAAATCCGCAAGAATTTTACGAAAAAGCTCTTGAAATTATCCAGCGCAACCGTCATACATTAGCGATTGACGGCATTAAATATGTTCGGCTTGCTGATGAAGAACTTTTTGTACAAGAAGTTTTTGACAGCTCCGAATTAGTCGCTTTTCTGGATAAAAATGCGGTGCCTGTTAATAACAGCTTATATGATTATGTCGTCTATGATTCAAATGTTGAGAGCCGTCTGGCGCAAAAATTAGATAATGATCCAGACGTTAAAATGTTCTTTAAGCTACCACCGCGTTTTCAAATTCAGACGCCAATCGGTCCGTATAATCCCGACTGGGCTGTTTATATTGAAAAGAACGGAGAAGAAAAACTTTATTTCGTATTAGAAAGTAAAGGTTCAGATAATCTGCTTGATTTGCGGAGCAAAGAAGCCTTGAAAATCCATTGCGGTGCAGCACACTTTAAAGCCCTTGATAATGTTAGATTCTCAAAGAAACCAATAAAGGATTGGACGGAATTTAAGAAAATGATTTAATGCGGGGCAAATATATGACTAAACTTTTGGACTTTCCTTCTAATTTTGCCGCTTTTGCCGAAGCAACGCGGTTAATGCGACTAGCCGGGGATGATTTTATTCCGGTTTATGCGTCATCTAATATTAAAGTTTTACCCTACCAAATCGCGGCGGCACGTTTTGCTCTGCGTTCGTCTTACCTAAAAGGTAGCATTTTATGTGATGAGGGGTCGCTTGGTAAAACATACGAAGCTTTGCTTATTATAGCGCAGAAATGTTATGAAGGATATGGTAATATTTTAATTGTTTTGCCAACAAACCTTGTAAAACAATGGCTAGATAAAATTGAAAATGATTTTGCGTTGCCTTTTGTTTTATGGAAATCGCGAGAAGATAGTAGAAGTAAACAATATATAAAAGATTTTTTTGTAAATGCCGAAATAGATAAAAAATATTATTTTGATAATGAAAAGAAGCCAGAACGCAACTTATATATCGCGACTTATGATGAAGCCGTAAAAGACGCTGCCGAAATTGAAAAATACGACTGGGATATAGTTGTTTTTGATGAAGCGGATTTTTTATTTAAGCCCGAAAATAAATCGGTTATAACCTTAAAAAAAGCCGTGGGTAACGCTTTTAAGTTGTTATTAACGCCAACGCCGATTACAATGTCTATTATGGATATTTACGGGCTGATACATTTTATTGATGAATCTGTTTTGCCCGACACCAAAGAATTTTACGAGCGATATTTTCGCCGTCCTGATCGATATGCCGAACTATCTGAATGGGTTTCACAATTTAGTTTTAGAACGTTAAAAAAACAGGTTGAACAATATGTCGGTTTTTCTCATCGTCTGCCGCTTATGGTTTATTATGATTTAACTTCCGAGGAGCAAAAACTTTATGATTTAATAGCGGCATATTTGAAACTTGATGATAAGCAAGCATATCCCGAAATGGATAAGTATAAATTAACGCTTTTATTTTATCACACAGTAGCGTCATCTTCTGAAGCATTAGCTAGTATGCTTGAAGCGCCGTTAAAGCGTTCAAGCGGGGAAGAAAATAGGTTGTTATTTGAAATGCAGATACAGGCCTTTTCTATCCGCCAAAATTCCAAAGCACTTTCTTTATTAGATACGTTAAAAAAAATCTTCGCACACTTAAAAAAGCAAAAAGAAACACAAAAAGCCGTTGTGTTTGTGGAAAACCTTGCAACGCTTGATATGCTTTATAAGTTTTTAGTTGAAAATGGTTTTAATACGCTAAAATTCAAAGATGAGAACGCCTTAGAAAAGTTTAGAGAAGATAAAGAAACGCAAATCCTTATCACAACCGACGCTACTGCCAAAGGTTTGGATATTGAATATTGCCCGGTGGTGGTTCAGTATGACTTGCTTTATAATGCAATGGAAATGGAACAGCGAATTTGCCGTTGCCACCGCCAAGGGCAAAAGTCCGATGTTTTGGTTGTTAATCTGATGAATAAAGCAAATTTAGCTGATGTTCGTATTATTGAACTAATAAATAAACGGACTTTACAGTTCGGTGGTATTTTCGGAATGTCGGACGAGATTATCGGTAATTTTGATTTGTCGGTTGATGATGTGTTAAAATTCCGCCGCCGTCCGGATATAATCCAAAACGAGATTGAAGAAACGCTACAACGCCACCGCACTGAAAATGAATTGATTGTAGAACGGGCGGAATCTTCTTTATTTACAACATTTTCAAAAGATATTTCCGATAAAATAATGGTAACGCCGCAGTATATTGCGGAAAAATCAACTGAAATTCGGCAAGATTTATGGCGTGTCATCCGACATTTTTTTAAAAATCGTCACCCAGAGTGTTTTGATATAGATGATGAAAAACAAGTTGTTAATTTAAAATCTGGGATGAATGCTCCATTGCTTTTTTACTCAGATCAACGAGCGTATTATTCCAATAAAAAATACGGAATGGCACCAGATTTCAAGCCTGAAAGTTGCCGCATAACCTTAACATCAAAGGTGGCTAACAATATATTTTGGGAAGCGAAATGTTTTAATGAAGGCAACATAAAAGTAAATGCTGAAATAGAACCTTGCGAAATTTCCTTTTATAGCGTGGAGTTACGCACAAGAAAAGTTAAAAAAATTCTTTCTACTTGGGCAAAAAAAGGGGAATTTCTAAAAACCTATAATATCTTGCGCGGTGAAACTCAATCAGGGCAAATACTTTCAGATGAAGAATGTCGCAAGATTCTTGCTTTGCCTGTTTTAGGGTGTGAAGAGAAAGGTAAAGAAATAACATATTATTCAGATTGTTATAAATCCGACTGGGCTGTTTCTGCGATTGATGATATAGCTGACGAAATTATAACGCGATATTTAGCAAAATGCCAATCAACCGTAAAAGACGATACGATATTGATAAAACTAAAATCTGAACGGCAGAAAGCCAAGTTAGAGGATAGTCTTTCGGATCTGCGAAAAGAGATAAAAAACTTAAATGAAAAATTATCTTGTGCCGATGATTTGCTGGAAGAATTAAAAATAAAAAAACAAATAACCATACAAGAGCGAGAACTCAAAAAGAAAGAAGCTGGATTATTTTTGGAACAAGCCAAAATTGACGCTGAAACAGAAACGGAAATTGAAGAACTGCTTGATAGAAAGAACCTTTTTTGTGATTTTTACAAAATGTTTACGATTAAAGTTTGTGGGCTAAACTCTAATCAATAAAAATTATACCAAACCATTTTCGGCAAGTTTGTTTCAAATTTTCAAAATCACTACTCATTGCGTCGTCCATAAACTGTTTGATTTCATCTTGCGAAAGTTCAAACTTCTGGCCGAAATATTTGCATAGCCCCAAAATACAATGTGCGTTTCCTTCCGGTTTGTTAATATCTATAACGGCACCAGTTGGATATTTGGCTTGTAAGGCTATTTCTATTTGGCTGTTTGCTTTTTCTAATTTTTCCGTTAATTCGTGAATGTTATACATCGTCTTTTATCCTTCTTGAAGTTGTTTTAAAAATTCTGCGGCTAAATCATAACTGCTAAAATGAATATTGTTCCCGTCATCGTCATATAAAGGAGAACCGTCTTGTTGGCAAATCTACCAGAAACGTTTTTCATGTTCGTCATAGTCATTTAGTATTTGATAATTCATTATTTTATAATCCATTATAAACATTTAAAATAAAATTGCTTCGGCATTTTTCTTTAACTGTTCACGATCAATTTCAAAATCGGCCCAAGCTTGCTTCATAAAAGCCATATTTTTGCCGTTATTTTGAATATATAAAGGTGTGTGAATTAAATTTTTTGTGCGCATAAGAGGATAAGGGATTGAATAAACATCTTGCCATTTGTCGCCACTCCAAACCCATGCTTTGGCATAAGATTGTTCATCAAAAGAATCTCTTTTAATTTTAACCTTAATTAACTTATCTTTTATTTTGTAAATTAGACGGCAAATTGTAGCTTGTGATGTCGTACAAATAATTCTTTCAATTTCCGTAATTGTTGTATTCTTCATTTTTTGATACTCCTTTAATCTTCATTATTGTTGATATTTTTAAGCTCCTGAGCCAATAACTTTACTGAGTTGTTAAATATAATTAAGCTCTTCTTAATACTCATCTGCTCTCATAACGGTTAAAACGCGCTCGGTTATATTTTCATTTGCTGGATCTTCGGAACCGTGGCGCATATCTGAGGCGTAATAGTCTATCTTAAAGAAATAGGTTTCGCCGTGATAATCTATTTTTCCGAAGTCGTGTTCCCCATAAGGATCATTGTCTTCGTTAAAATTATTAAAATCTTTAACCATTTTTAAAATGTTTGTAATGGTTTCATGATCTTGAACAGATACATATCTGCTTAACATTAAATGATTATGAGGTTGTCTTCTAAATAAATTTGTACGGAAATTGTCATTTAACACTTTTATTTTTTCTGCTTCTGTCATTGTTTACCTCTTTCAAAAAAACGAGTTATTTCAATTAGTTATTTCAGTAAAAGCATAAGCGATTATATTTTGTTTGTCGAGCCAGAAAATTAAAAAATGTTGCATTGTTTCAATAAGTTACTGAAACAATGCAACAGTTTTTTATTAAGCGGCAAGTTGAACATTGGTGCTTTCCGTGCTTCTTATTCCGGCCCAGATATGGTTTGCGCTGTTAATATTGTCTTCTTCGTTGTTATGCAGATATATTTCAGTTGTTTTGACGCTTGCATGTGTCAAAAGGTCTTTGATATTGTGGATATTTTCGCCAACTTTTATGCCACGGCTTGCAAATGAATGGCGTAAGTCATGCGGTGTCGCTTTGCCAAGCTTGGCTTCGTTTAAAAGCCATTTCCAAGCTTTTCGCATTTCTGAAAGTGGCTTTGTGTTGTCACTTGGTGCCGGAAATACCCATTTATCGCTTGTGCTGATTTGATAAGCCTTTTGTAAAACTTCAACAGCAGCGTCCCCGATAATTACGGTTTTGGCTTTGTTTTTACTAGCCTTCTTGTAAAGTTTATGTTCTTCAAAAGCACATTCGTCTTTTTGCAAATTCGTGATTTCTTCGCAACGGCACCCCGAGAGGGCAATAGCTTCAATCGCGCGGAAGACTGTCGGGCTATATGGTTCGTTGATTATACCTTTATCAATGGCGGCAAATAACCTTTGATATTCTTGTTCTGTGAATACCCGATATTTCTTTTGAACAACATTTTTTTCTTTATCCAACAAGGAGCAAGGATTGCTCTTAATCGGGCGATATTTGTATTTTTCGCACCATGTGAGGAAACTTGATAAAGAAGCGGCAGCATGGTTTGCCGTGGAAACGGTGCTTGCCTGTTTCAGATTATTATACCAATCTTGAATAACCGGCAAATCAAGTTCGTCAATTTGTTTCTGCCCTAATACCGGCAAAATATGCAAGCGTCCAAAACTTTCGTCATTTTTATAAGTGCTTGCCGATTTAAATTTGGAGTGCTTTTCAAGAAAAATCGGATAAATATCGGCAATTTTCATTTTTTTTGCGGCGTTTGCAAGTGTGGTTTTTATCCTCTCTCTAAACATTGCGGCAGGATCCAAACCGTCTTGAATATCCTGTCGGCATTTTATAGCCTTTATTCTGATTTCGTTTAATGAATAATCGCCATATCTGCCTAGCTTAAAGCTCCGTTTGATTCTCGTTCCTTTAAGCTGATAGCATAAATAAAATACTTTGTTTTTTGTTGCGCATGAATAGCGCATTTGTAATCCCGGAATGCAACTGTCTGTAACTTGCAAATCCGTTGTTTCATTAAGTTTTTTGATATATTGTTCAGTTAAAGCTTGTTTCAGATAAATTGTCTTTGTCATATTAACCTCTCTAATTTATTGTTTTTCCAGCATTTTAAAACCAAAAACCATTTTTTTGGATTTGTCGAGCCAGAAAATTACATTTTTTTATTTTTTTCTGTTTCAAGGTTAATCCATGCTTCAACGTCTTGCCGTCTATACCTAACCAAACGCCCGATTTTAACGTATGCCGGGCCGGTGTTTAATTGCCTGTGCAATAATAGGGTAGCTTCGGATATTCCTAAATAATCAGCGAGTTCTTTTGTTGTCAGATAATTTTTTTCAGTTGCCATTTTATTTTCCTTTCCTCAAAATGGTGTTTAAGACATTTTGAGTATCGGATAAGGAAAAGAAAAAAGCAGTCCAAATACCGCCAAAAAGAAGTGAAGAAATCCGTATTTTTCTGATGTTTGACAATAAATTACAATGAAAAATTATTCTTCTGTGCTATTAAAATATGCCCGCATATAGCCCGCATTTAGATAGGAAAGCATTAGATATACAAAATTTATTTTTGCTAAAAACCCTTTATTTTCCTAGAAAAAAGACTCTTCATTATGTGTCGGCTCGGTTGACTCTTAATCAGTGGGTCCAGGGTTCGAATCCCTGCGCGCCTACCATAACAAAAAGCCTCCGCAAGGGGGCTTTTTTTATGGCAGAGTGTGAATGGGGTTTGAACCCTGGGAAAAGGGTTCGACTACCAGCGAAAGCGAGACGGAAGTATCGCGGTCGCCGGAGGCGATGAGCGCCCGTGCGGCGGAGTGCAATGACGTCAATCCCTGCGCGCCTACCATAACAAAAAGCCTCCGCAAGGGGGCTTTTTTTATGGCAGAGTGTGAATGGGGTTTGAACCCTGGGAAAAGGGTTCGACTACCAGCGAAAGCGAGACGGAAGTATCGCGGTCGCCGGAGGCGATGAGCGCCCGTGCGGCGGAGTGCAACGACGTCAATCCCTGCGCGCCTACCATAACAAAAGGCCTCCCTTGCGGAGGCTTTTTTATATAAAAAATGCCCCTGATATTCAGGGGCTTTTGGTCGAAGAGGGCGGTTAGAAATTATATTTATATCCGGCAGAGAGCTTCCAGCCTTCCACGCCGCCGTCCTGACGAAGCAGGTGGACATATAAGTTGTGCCGCGGATTGTGCAATGTTTCCATGCCGACACCGTATTCGACGGAATCTTTGTTTTCTATTTCGGATAAAGCGATGTCATCCACAATGCTGCTGCCGTCTTCGTTCAACGTCGCATGATAGCGTACCAGGGCATACGGTGTCCAGTTCTGAGACGAATTGTATGACACTTTAAGCTGAGGTATCAGCGACAGATGGCTGTAATCATCGGTGGCTACGCGGGTGCCGGAAGCGGCGCGGTAATCATTGCCTTCGACCGTTTGCCAGTTCAACATTAAGCTTGTGTCAAACGCCCATTGCCCGTAATCGAAAACATATCCGGTCCGCAACGCCGCGCCGTAACCGTATGTATCGACGTTGTCTTTACCGAAGGCCGTGTGCAGTTCGGCGTCGTGTTTCGCGTAGTCAACCAACGCATCGCTGTAAAAGCTGCCTTTATAGAGGCTTGCTTTCAGTCCGGCAACCCAGCTTCTGTTATCTGCGCGGACGCCTTGGTATTTGTCTTCGCCGTCATTATAAGCGCCGAAGACGGTGTAGACAGCCTTCCATGAACCATAGTCAAACGCTTTACTGTCAAGGCCTGCGACCAAACCGTAGTTTTTGCTGTCGACGCCATAGAAGTTATGATAATTCAACGTACCGTTATTGTAATACGGTGTCGCCCAAAATCTGCCGCGGGTACCGTTTATATCCGATGCCGATGATAAGTCAGCCGTTTGACGGATAATTTCATCCTGCGTGTTGAGGGCGGATAAGGTGAAGACGTCATTGGCAAAGGCGCCTTCATTATAGATTTTATATTCCTTATCAACAATACCCGGTGTCGGTTTGTTCGGTTTGTCGGGGGTATCCGGTGTATCAGGATTATCAGGAGTGTCAGGATTATCGGGATTATCAGGAGTATTCGGATTATCAGGATTATCGGGGTCAACCGGTTCGGTTTGGACTTGGAAACGTTCAAAGTTAAACTCTCCGTTGTCATTATCATATGCAACGGTATATTTATATACGGGTGCCGTTGCTTCCGCCGGAGCCGCGGCAACTGTCAGCTCATCGTTGCTGTATGTTAAGTCCGGCTCGCCGTTTTTCGTTGCGGCTTCCAAAAATTTGACGCCGGTTTTCTCGCCTTCGGCATCTGAAAGCAGCGTAAACTTTTCAATATTAACCGACATGGCGGCATCCGAATTGAGCGTATCGGTTTTCAACCGTCCCATTTGTTTGGCGGCCAAATCCACATCGGCGTTGGCAATATGTAAAAATCCGCTTTTCAGGTTCATTTCGGGCGCTTCGATGACGGCTTTGGAGCCTAATTGCGATATGGTCAGCATGCCGCCGTCAATGTCAAACTTGTTGAGTCTGAGGCTACCGTCCAGATTATCCCAGGTCAGGTTGCCGTCGTTTAAGGCCAGCGTATTGTTTTTGTCCGAGATGTTCTTCCAATCCATGGTTAAGGACACATTACCGTTAAGCGAAATGTGCGCATTGTCAATATCGTTATTGAGGTTGACTTCCGCGCCGTTGTCGCTTTCAATGTTCAGGTCATAGCCGTCTGCGGTGCCGCTGATTTTGTCATTGATTGTAATGACGCCGCCGTTTTTCGCATTCAAGGTCAAAGCGGTATCTTTTTCGGCCATATAAACGGCATTGGAAACGCCATTGGCCGTGTTGCCGGTAAAGGTTGATTCTCCTCCGTTATCGGCAATAATATTTAAATCTCCGGTGGAATAAATCGCGCCGCCCTGGCTGTTATTGTTTCCGTTTACGGTATTGCCGATAAAATTGCTGTTTTTAATTTCGCCGATTGTACCGTCATTGTAAATAGCACCGCCTTTGGCTTCATCTTTGGTCGAAATTGCTTTGTTTGCAATAAAATTTCCGCTGATGGTATTTATTGAGGCACTTCCGGCATCATCTACATTATAAACAGCACCCCCGAGAGATTTTTTTGTACCGCTGACTTTGTTCGCAATGAAATTACCGTTGATTGTACCTAATTCGGAATGGCGAATGACGTTGTTTTTTCTGGCCCCTCTGTTTGAAATTGCGCCGCCGTTGCTGTCTTTGCCGGAAGTGTGAACGCTGTTTTCTATAAAATTGCCGTCAATGCCGCCAAGTTTGCCGCCGTTTGTATTATGAATAGCGCCGCCCCAGCCGCCGGCAGATTGGTTTTTAATAAAATCGGCCTGCAAAATAATATCGCCGTGTTTTCCGTTTTGGCCGTTTTCAATGGCACCGCCGTTCTGTTCGCCTTTTAGAGGTACGGTAAAAACTTTTTTTTGCGTATTTACTCCGATTGTTGTTGCTCTTGTGTTGATATTTTTATAATCTTCGGAAGCTTGATATGTATAAGGAAAATCTTTCCCGTCAACATTTACGGTATTTTCTCCTGCTCCCCATTGAACGGAAGATGCGGTTAAAGTATTGAGAAATTCCGTCGTAATCTCCTGAGCAAGAACAGGGGAGCTTAAAAACGTCGATGTTAAAAGTAAGCTTAACGCATGATTTTTGATAACCATTTTACAAAGTCCTTTCTTTGGATTAAACGTTCGTTAAATTCAATCAGTTTTGACAATGTTAAATGCATAAAATTTTGCTTTTTTTTACCATTTATTAAAAGAAAATTACATAAAATAGTATTAGCAACAAACGAACGTTTGATGCAAAAGGTTATGTTTGATGTTTTTTTTGCATATAATATCATAAAAGCTTGACAATCGTCAAAAAGCGTTCCACATTATAGGCCTGAACGCAAGAAGAGGATGATTATGCTTTTTATCGCCGTAAACAATTTCTGTTGTAAGAACTCTTAAAGCTCTCGCTGCCGGAGTTGTTTCAGCATACGAAAACAAAAGGGCAGTTGCAAAACTGCCTCTTTTTTTAATATAGGATTAAGGAAAACGAAAATGAGCGTCTATTTATATAACACCAGAACCCGTAACAAAGATGAATTCAAACCGCTTTCGGATAAGCAGGTCAGCATGTATTGCTGCGGGCCGACGGTCTATAACTACGCCCATATCGGCAATCTGCGCACCTATATTTTTGAAGACCTTTTGGCAAACACGCTGCGCTTGGCGGGCTATAAGGTCAAGCACGTCATGAACGTGACCGACGTGGGCCACCTGACCAGCGACGGTGACGAGGGCGAGGACAAAATGAAAATCGCTGCCGAACGCGAGCAAAAGAGCGTGTTGGAGATTGCGCGCATGTATGAAGATGCGTTTTTCCGCCACACCGCGGCGCTGGGCTTGAAGCGACCGACCATCGTCTGCCGCGCCACAGAACACATCAACGATATGATAGAGTTTGTCAGAGTGCTGGAAGAAAAGGGCTTTGCCTATATCTCCAACGGTAATGTCTATTTTGATACGGCGAAATTCCCGAAATACGGCTGCCTGTCGGGGCAAAACCGCGAGGATTTGAAACACGGCGCCCGCACCGAGCAGGATTTGAACAAGCGCAATCCGTCAGACTTTGTGCTCTGGTTTACATCTTCCAAGTTTGAAAACCAGATTTTGCAATGGGACAGCCCGTGGGGCAGGGGGTATCCGGGCTGGCATATTGAGTGCTCGGCGATGTCTACGAAATATTTGGGTGAGCGAATCGACATTCACTGCGGCGGGATTGACCATATTCCCGTTCACCACGAAAATGAGATTGCCCAGAGCGAAGCCAAGCTTGGGCATGAATGGGTGAACTATTGGGTGCATATGGAGTTTTTGAACAACAAGACCGGCAAAATGAGCAAATCCAAAGGCGGCTTTTTGACGCTTGACACGCTGGTTGAAAAAGGCTACCTGCCTGTGCATTACAAATATTTCTGCTTAACGTCGCATTATCGCAGTTCGGCAATCTTTTCTGACGAAGCCATGGACGCCGCCAAAAAGGCCTATGAGAATCTGACGGATTATGTCGCCGAATTCAAAGCCGCCGCGAAGCCATTGACCGCCGCTGAACAAAACGAATTGGAAGGGCTTAAAGCAGAGTTTAACAATTATCTGTTTGATGATTTGAAAACGCCGCTCGCATTGTCTTATATGTGGGGTGTGGCGAAAGATAATAAAAAATCTCCGGCGCTGCGTCTGGCCTTTCTGATGCATGTTGACAGCGTTTTGAATCTGTTTTTGAAAGATGTGGAAGCGAAAAAGCCGGAGGCTGTGGAAGTGACGCCCGAAATTGCCGCTTTGCTGGAACAGCGGGCAGAAGCGCGTACCGCCAAAGACTGGGCGAAGTCGGACGAAATCCGCGACAAGCTTGCTGCTTTGGGTGTCGGGGTCAAAGACCTGCCGAACAAAGAAATCGAGTTAATCAAACTGTAAGGAAAAAAGATGTCAGAAGCAAATGAGAATATAGAGAACCTGAGTTTTGAAGACGCGCTGGCGAGGCTTGAAAATATTGTCCGCGAGTTAGAGACCGGACGCATTAAGCTGGATGATGCCGTCAGTGCCTATGAACAGGCGGTTGCGTTGAAAAAACTTTGTTCGGATAAGCTTGCTGCCGCCGCGTTGAAAGTGGAAAAGATAGAAATCGGCAAAGACGGCACGCTTGCAACCGTGCCGCTGGATAACGTAGAGGCTTAATCTGCCGAAGGACTGAACATGAATGATATTGAGCAAATTTTAGGTGAATTTTCCCGCCGGTTTAACCAACAGCTGGAACAATATTTTCCGCAGTCTGCGGCGCCGGAACACCGCGCTGTTGCCGCCATGCGATATAGTCTGATGAACGGCGGTAAGCGTTTGCGCCCGTTTTTGCTTTATGAGACGGCGGCACTGTTCGGCGCGGGGGCAGAAACGGTTTTTCCCGTGGCGGCGTCGCTGGAAATGCTGCACACTTATTCGCTGATACACGATGACCTGCCGGCCATGGACAATGACGACATGCGCCGCGGCAAACCGACCTGCCATAAAGCCTATGACGAGGCAACGGCGATTTTGGCGGGCGACGGGCTTTTGACTTATGCGTTTGAAATCTTAAACACGGCGCCGATCAGCGATGCGCAAAAGGTGGAGCTGACCCTGCTTTTGGCGCGCAACGCCGGCGCATTTAACGGTATGATTGCCGGACAGGTTTTGGATTTGTATACCGATTCTCATCAAAATTTTGCCAATCCCGAAGAGATTATCAAGCATACAGAAGAGCTGAAAACCGGTTGTCTGCTGCGTTATCCGTGCGAAGCCGGCGCAATTCTCGGCGGCGCTTCTGCGGTGGAACGCGAGACATTGGTTCGCTTCTCACGTAACTTGGGCATCGCGTTTCAAATTACCGATGACATTTTAGATGTGGAAGGCGACGAAGCTTTGGTCGGCAAGACGCTCAAAAAAGACAAAGCGCAGCACAAGATGAATTTTGTCAGCATTTACGGGGTTGAAAAATCCAAACAGATTGCCGCGGCGCTCATTGCCGAAGCCGAAGAGCTGCTCGGCATTTTCGGCAATAAGGCCGAACGCCTGAAAATGCTGTCAAGATATTTTTTAACCAGAAATCACTAAAAATGTAACATTTTTGTCACAAAAACGCTTGCCTTGCGGGCAAAAATCTGATATACTCTGTTTATAAGATAAATGAAATTATTATAAAGAGGAGGATATTATGAGTACGACGAACGGAAAATTAGACGGCGGCGCTTTTGTGAAAGAGTTGGAAAACTGCAAAACTTCCAAAGAGATTTTTGCCCTGCTGGATAGAACCATGCCGCGCGATGTTTTGAAAGAGCGCATGGCCAATATTGATAAGTTAAATGACAAAACCGTCAATTTAATTCTTGCTTTTCATGCTGCCAACGCCAAGGCTAATGCCGGACGGAAAGGCGTTAAAACCAGCCATCAGGACTGTGTCAATATGGCGGTTGACCAATATAACAAACTGACAGGTCTCGGCTATAAAGGTTTTAAGGCCGAACTCAACAAATACCAAACGCAAAAGGCAAGAAACCAGTCGTTGGAAATCGCTATTGACGGCAACGAATTTTATAAACGCGTGGCGGAAAGGAAATTACAGCGCGCTTAGCAGGATGGATAAAGAACATTTCTCATTCATTATACTCCTGAAAAACCCCCGTCTTTCTCCTGCGGGGGTATTTGTTTGTTCGTAAAGAATTCTAGTTAAACGTTCCTTCTGTCCGGATGACATTCCAATCGGCAATCTTGCCGCTCTTGTCAAATCCGATAAACAGATTCGTTTCCGTATACGTATAATTGTCTTGGAAAAGCGAAACAAACCAGCCGATAACCGGCAGCAGCCAATGGTAACGCCCGTGGCCGGAAACATTTTTGTATTCGTAATATTCCAGCCCGTCTTTTTCAAAAATCAGGTTCGGCGTACCGAATTTCTGCCGCACATCGGCTTTGTCGTTCAGCGGGGCCATTTGCCCGCGCACATCCTCGGGCGTGTTTTCCAGCTTCAAATTGCCGGTTGCCGCACTGCAGCCGAACAAGAAAACAGCCGTCAATAAAATCATCAGTTTTTTCATCTGTTTTCTCCTTATTTAACCGTAGCCGGACGAACCGTAAAATCTTTGCCGAACTCTTCTTTCCAGAGGCGTTTTTGTTCTTCGGGAATTTCCGCTGATTTGTCGCTGATTTTAAATGTATTTACGGGAATGGAACCGTCTGGGCGGACGGTGTTTTCCGCTTTGATGAAATCAATATGCCCGATATAAACCGCTTCTTCGGGTTTGACCGTAAACGTTATCTTTTTGTTGCCTTCATAGTGCTCGTCAGTAACGATATGCGTTGTCGTCACATAGGTGTTGCCGACATATTCGCCTGTCTGATAGGTGTATTGCAGATACAAATTGATAACTTCATAAGTACCGATAGAGAGCATCGCCGTATCATATGCCTTTTCGCCCAAAAGCGTATTGAGTGAATAAACCTCGCCGGACTGCACGTTTCTGAACGCCATGATGTTGGTGTAATTGGTGCTGAAAAAACCGTCATCGGAAACATTGTCTGCCATGGAAACAATCGCCACGCCGCGGGCGCCGGAATGAAACAGCTCGGGGCGGAATTGTTTTGTCGCGATAATCAGTCCGTCGGCCGTCGGCGTTTGCGGAAATGCGCAGCCCGCAAGCATAAGCCCCGCGCATAAGGCAAAAAGTGTTTTTTTCATATCGTCCTCCGTCACAATATAATCTTAAAAGCTTCCCCAATGTACTTTTTCGGGGTTCAGTCTTTCAGCCGGAACTTTGGGCGTTTCTTCGGGGTAGCCGATAGTGATAATCGCCACCGGAAGCATGGTTTCGGGCATATTGAACTTTTTGCGCAGGTTGTCAACGACCATCGGCATCGGCGCTGCGCCGCAGAAGCATGCGCCCAGCCCTTTGGCATGGCAGGCCAAAAGCAGGTTTTGCGCGGCCAGAGCGCCGTCAATCTGCGCGTAGTTCCAGCCTTCTTTTTCGCGATGGAAGGTTTCTTCTTCATCGGCGCAGACCACAATAACGCACGCGGCGTCTTTGGCAAACGATGTCCACGGCTGTACGGTGCGCAGCGTCCGCAATACTTCTTTATCCTGCAAAACCAGATAATGCCACGGTTGTTTGTTATGCGCGGAAGGCGCGTAGCTTGCCGCTCTGATGAGTTCCAAAATTTCATCTTTGGTCAATGTTTTTTCAGGGTTATATTTTCTGATAGAGCGGCGAGTTAACAAACCTTCATAAAGTTCCATAATCATTCTCCTAAATTAAATTGCGTCAGTTCATCGTGCGCTGCAGTTTGGCAATATGCGGTAAAACAAGATGTTCAATCAAAAAACTCAGCGTTTTCTCCACGGTTTTGTCCGTATTTAAAATAACAGGCAGAATGTCTTCCGCGTTTTCGGATTTTTCCAGCTTCTGTGCCAGTATGGCGTACACTTCCGCCATGTCCGAAAGCGAGTTGATAAGTTCGGCGGCAAAAGCGGGAATGTTCAAATTTTCGCAGCCGCCCCAAAAGCCTTCAACGAAACCGAGCTCAATCTGCTCGCCGCGCATGCGGCAGAGGCGGATTAACGCTTCTTTGCTTTTGTCTTTGAACGGTGCAAATTTTAGCGTATTGGTTTTGACAACAATAAACATCTCGTCCCACAGCCCCATAAAGAACTTGAAAAACAGTTCGGCTTCGTTTTTTGTGGCAAGCCGCGGCTGCTGCCGTTCGGGAAACAGCGACGAGATAACGTCCGTCGGGCGCAAATCGCCGTTCGGGCTGCAAACGGCGCCTGCAAATTTGAACTTCACGACGTCAAGCGGCGTTGGGCAGGCATAGTGGTCTAAGAACCTTTGGAATTTATCATCCCCAATATATACATTTTCGCTTTGCATTTTTTTTCATCTTTGTTTATACTGACTGACATACATAATTTAACGGGAGTTTTACAAATTGTCTACTCTTAAATTTTCATTGTTATTATTTCTGCTTTTGAGCGTTTGTTCCTGTGTGCAGGTGGCGCCGTTTGAAGACCGCCGCCGCGAGCCCGGAACCGAGCAGATTTATGTCGGGTCTTCCAAACCGGGCGCACCGGCAATCTGCTATAATCCGCTGTGGGAAAACAGCGCTTCAATCAAAGAAAAAGCTGATGAACTTTGCCGGCAAAACGATAAGGCGACAGAGGCGGAATTGGTGAATGTTGATTATTTTACATGCAGACTGTTTGTCCCCGCCAAAGCGTATTATAAATGCGTTGCCGTTCAATAACGCGTTTATAAGAAGGAGGAACGATGAATATTTACATTTTTGATATGGACGGAACCTTAACGCCGGCGCGCCAGCAGATGCTGCCTGATTTTTGCTTCCGTTTTTTGCCGTGGCTGAAAGCGCATATGGCGTATCTGGCCTGCGGCTCAAACTATGAGAAGATTACCGAGCAGCTGCCGCCCGATGCCGTCTCGGCGTTCAGCGGCATTTACAGCTCCATGGGCAATGTTTATCATCAGAAAGGTAAAGAGATTTACCGCAACGAAATCAAGCTCAATAAAGAAATGCTGCAATATTTGGAACGCTGCCGGCGCAATACCGCGTATCAGGGCAGGCTGTACGGCAATTATCTGGAACTCCGCCCGGGTATGTTGAATTTCAGCGTTTTGGGGCGCAGCTGCCCGTTTGCCGAACGCGCCAAGTATCATGAATGGGATAAAGAAACCCGCGAGCGCGAAAGCATTGCTGCTGAGATGAACGAAAAATTTCCGGAATATGAAACCACCGTCGGCGGCAAAATCTCGCTCGATATCGTTACCCGCGGCTGCGGTAAAGAACAGATTGCCAAAGCGCTGAGGGAAAAATATCCGAATGCCAGACTGATATTTTTCGGCGACAAAACCGCAAAAGGCGGTAATGATTATACGATTGCCGAAGCCTTGAAAGGCATGGACAACACTGAGGTTGTTGCCGTTAATTCGCCGGACGACGTGCTTAATTATCTGGGGATATAGGAAAAAATTATGTGAAAAACAAAACGGGCGTCCTTTTGAGGGGATGCCCGTAAGATGATTTAGCGTGAGGGGGCTGCGGTGCGGCTGATTTTTTTGCGGGGAGCTTTTTGTTGTTCAAACTGAATGGTCGCTTTATCCAATTTGTCCTGAATGGTATCTCCGGGACATGCACGGACCGCTGGGATTAATTCTTCAGTTCTAGGCAGTCGGCGTCCGTATCCGATGGTGTTTACGCTGCCGATAGCGATTTCCGTCAGGTCAATAACCGGGGGCTCGCAGGGAGCGTGTCCGAGCTGCATGTCGCCGGTCAAAATGCGGGCTTCAAAATCACGTCTGTTTGCCAAAGCGTTGTTTTTTTTCCCTCTCACTGTACACTTTTGTTTCATCAGCGTCATGGCATTGTCCAGATATTTTCGTTCTCCGGTTTCTTTCCATTTTTTAAAGTTCTGGGAAAAAAGAGACGGTTTGCCGTCTTTGCCCAAAACGCCGGCACCGCAATTATAGCATAAACTTGTAATGGCAGCAATTTCCTGCTCGGAAAGGCTTTCAACCGGCAGATATTTTTCCATACACGGATAGATTCTTTTTTCAATATGGGTTTGGGTAAATTCATTTAATTCTTCCTGAGAAGTGATGGTCATGCCTCTTTTTACAGGACTGCCGTCAGGGCAGACGGTTGAACCGATGCCGATGGTCATGTATCCGTAGCCGTCATCATAAGCCCTTGTTCTTATATCTTCAAACTGCGCCAATAAAGGGATGGTGTATCGCATGCTGGATTTTTTTCTGGTTTCCCAGCTTTCTTCGGACGGATTTTCTGCAGAGGTGTTTTTGGGGGCGGAAGTATCAGTTATAAATCCGCTCAATTCCTGAGCGTTTTCTAGCAGGAATTGTTCAATCCTTAGGGCTTTTTTCCGAGCTTCCTGCCTCTGTTCATGCAGATCTTCTTTTATAAGGTCTCTGGTGATTTCAAAATTTTCCGGAGTATTTGCAGACATAGTATCCCCCCAAAATAATCAGATAAGATTTAACTGCTATAATTATACCTTTTCGGACAACTTTTGTCAAGAATTTTTAATGAAGTGAAATCAAGGCGATAAAATAACGTTTTTTTGATTGCGGTTATTGTATATGACAAAACGGGCGTCCTTTTGAGGGGACGTCCGTTTGTCGGTAAGCAGTCAACGCTTTTACTCGTAGATGCTTTCCACGCCTGAGAGGTAGATGACATCCTGAGCGCGGAAGTTCATTCCGGAGGAATGCATCACTACTTGCAGCAAAGCGTCGGGCGCTTCGTGTTCCATGTCGGTTTTGATGCCGCTCAGCGTTTTTTCGATGAACGCGATGTTGTTGGCGGCGTTTTCCGAGGGATTTTCAAGCGTTTTCAGCTTATCCAGCTCCTGTTTTAGGATCGAAACGATGCCGTCCCGGTCATTGCAGTTGAAGACAATGACGTCGACCGTTTCGTTGTAACCGTTCAGGGATTGGGATTGGCTTTTGAACGTGTCAATCCAGAGGAAGCTTCCGGCAGCGAACTTGGGCGCGGGCACGAGAAGCGTTGATTTTAAGTTTACCTGTGGCATAATAGGATTTATTTAATTAACATGATTATATTTTTGTACAATCCCAGTATATCACAAAAAACCGCCCCGCGCAATAAAAAAACGCTTGCAAAAATAAAATCAGGTGCTTAAAATGCGCGGTTATGAGGAAAAGAAGTTTAACACTTAGCGCCATGATGCGAATGATGATGCGGACTGCAAAGCAATAACGCACCCGTCGGCGTTGGCGAAAATAAAGGTTTTGAAAGGCGGGAATTCTCCCGTTTTTTTATTTGAAAAGGAAGCCACATGAAGAAATATATTACTACTCCGATTTATTACATTAACGGTGCGCCGCATATCGGGCACGCCTACACGACAATTTTGGGCGACGTGTTGAAAAAATTTGAGACCATGCGCGGGACAGAGGTCTTTTACACGACCGGCACCGACGAGCACGGGCAGAAAAATCAGACGAGCCAGCAGGAAAGCGGCATGGCGTTGGCGGACTTTTTGAAGATGCGCAGCGACAACTTCCGCAATTTGTTTGACAAGATGGATATTGACTATGACTTTTTTGTGCGCACTTCTTCCGACGAACATAAGAAAGTGGTGACCGACGCGCTGAATTATATTTACAATAAAGGTTTGGTGAAGAAGAAATCTTACGAAGGGCTGTATTGCGAAGGCTGCGAGCAGTTTAAAAAGCCGTCTGATTTGGACGAACACGGCAACTGCCCCGACCACCAGAAAGCGCCGAAGCTGATTACGGAAGAAAACTATTTCTTCCCGCTCGAAGAACACCGGCAATGGCTTATTGACTACATCAACACGCATCCGGACTGGATTAAGCCGGCGCGCTATGCGAAAGAAGTATTGGGCATGCTCAAAGAGCCGCTGGACGACCTCTGCATTTCGCGCCCGAAGAATCGCGTTTGGCTCGGCGTGGAACTGCCGTTTGACAAGGATTTCGTGACCTATATCTGGTTTGACGCGCTGATTAACTATATTTCTTCCATAGGCTGGAAATCCGACGGCGACAATACGGCGTTTAATGCGTTGTGGGAGCACTCGACGCATTTGCTGGCGAAAGACATTTTAAAGACGCACGCCGTTTATTGGCCGATTATGCTCAAAGCTCTGGGCATTAATCCGCCGGAACATCTTATCGTACACGGTTACTGGCTCGGCGAGGGCGGGATTAAGATGTCCAAGTCTTTGGGCAATGTCGTTGACCCGTATGAAGTGATGGATTTGATGGGGATTGAGCCTTTGCGGTTTTACCTCTGCAACGCGATGTCTTTGACTAATGACTCGCAGATAAGCGTTGATTTGTTGAAGCAGGGATATAAGGTTTTGGCCAACAATATCGGCAACCTGCAAATGCGCGTTTTGAAGATGATTGCGAAAAGTACCGGAGGCAAAGTGCCGGCGAATGTTACCCTTGCCGCGGAAGACAAGGCGCTTTTGGAAGGGATTGCAAACACGTTTGACCGCATTTATAAATACGACGACAGCTCGCTGGAAACAGTTTCCGAACTTTCCAATGAGATTTTGAAAGCGGGCAGCGATGTGAACGCTTATTTTGCCGCCAACGAGCCTTGGGTTTTGGCCAAAGACGAGAGCAAGCGCGCGCGTTATGAAGCTGTTATCTACACAACGCTTGACGCGCTACGTTTGATTGCCGCCGCCTCGTATCCGTTTATGCCGACGATTGCAGGCAAGATACTGACATCTCTGGGCTGCGAAGCGACACCTGCGGCAGAGTTCAAGCCCTGCGCACTGGCGGAAGGAAATCAGACTGTTGTCGGCGATCCGCTGTTTCCCTTTATCGGTTAAACAAAAAGGCGTTCCGGAAGGAACGCCTTTTTTAATTCTCCATAACGTTGATGAAGAGTTTGATAAAATGCGGCATCATGAATATATTCCATAATATCGCCGCTGCAACTCCCATCAGGTTAAAAGTCATGATGATTATAACAAGCAATCCGATAACGGCGTCAAGCAGCAAGATTCCGAAAACACCAAATCTTACTTCATATTTTTTTAATACATAATCTCCGCCGTCCAGTAACGAGCCCAATCCGAAGCTCAGCAACGGGGTGGTGAGAACACAATACCCGAAAAGCTTGAGTAACCGCAGTTCATCAAAAGAAAAGTCTATCCGTATAAGCGGCAACGCCACGGCAGACAGACATGCCAGCCATATCAGCATTAGGGTGAAAAAGCGCGTGCTGACATTTTTGTTGCAGGCTTTCCACACGTTGTTAAAAAAATTAGCCATAATTACATTTTTGTTGTACAATAATATTAAATTGCGCATATCGTATCACATTTCGACAGGTAATACAAGCTTTTTTTGTCTTCGCTTTTTTCTTTATATAAAAAAAGCGTCCGTTCGGGCGCTTTTTGGGGGTTAACGGTTAATCTTTACAGCATGGAACAGAAACCTGCGCCATTTCTTTTCCGCAGTAAAATCCCATAACTGCGGCAAATCCCGCCAATGTCATATACAACGCGGGGAAGGCAGCGGTGCAGAGCATTTTACAGAACAGGGCTGCAAGAAATACGGTCAGAACGATTGCCAACACCAGATATCTGTTTCCATAATGCCAACAGGCGGCAAAACGTTCGGTTTTAGATGCGGACAGGGAGCCGATAAGTGCGGCAGAGAACGCATAATACCCGACATTTAACAGCAAAATCAGGTAATTTGATGCGACGACTTCCGGCACGGAAAAATCATAAAGGAGATTTGTCGGAAGACATACGGCGTTTGCCAGCAGCGCAAGGCCGATGATTTTCCAGAACCTGACACGCGCGGGGTTTTTCGTAAACCTTTCTTTTTGTTTCATAATGATACGTTTTTAATTTATAAAATAATGGTTGATTGGCGGTAAGTTTAGTCGAAAATTGTTTTTTGTCAATAAAAAATCCCCCTTATTGTAAAGGGGGACGGGTGAGACGAACGGTGCGGTCATTTTCTTTTCGGCGGGAGGGGGAAAATCCCCGTTGTAATGCCTATAAAGAATATGACGGAGCTTGCGGCACAATAGACGGCGAATCTTTTCCAGTCCAATACGTCATTCAGCATTTCAGGGCCGGCATATAAGCAGACAACCGTACCGATGACACCGGCACTTATTGCCGTCAGGGCAAAACAGGTAAGGATATTGCCGCCTTTACGGTTACACGAAGGGGACAGGAGCAGATACATTATTATCATGCAGGCCGGGATGAATGCGCAATATGCGGCAGTCAGCGGCAGGCCGGCGTTCATGAAGGCATAAGCGCAGGCTTCACCGAATACGCAAAGCAGAATATAATGCTTTAAATCTCTTTGCAGACGCTTGTTGAGTACGTCGTCAGGCGTCGGTCTTTTCATAATACATAATTTTATAAGGGTTTGACATCATAATAGCTTTTATGCAAAGACTTTTAGCGCAGGAATTTACTTTTGTCAACAGGCAATGCGGAGGGGGGCGGCAATAATCTGCACAAGGGGTAAAAAAAATGCTTGATATTTAAAAAAATATGTTATATCTCAGTACTGTTTTGCATGATATGTGCGGCCATGGCGGAATTGGTAGACGCGTAACGTTGAGGTCGTTATGGGCTAAGCCCGTGGAAGTTCAAGTCTTCTTGGCCGCACCATTGTTTCCCCTTTTTATTTACGGGGCATTGTTTGACAGTCTGAATGCTTTGAGCAGAGGAGGGGCTATGCTTAGAATTTACAGAACCGAAGAAAACGGAAAGCTCGCCAAACTCAAAAAAAACAAAATTCTCCCGATGACATGGTGTTCTCTCGTAAACCCGAACGAAGAAGAGTTGCAGCAGGTTTCGACTTTGTTACGCGTTGATTATGATTTGCTCAACAATTCTTTGGATGCCGATGAGCGTTCGCGTATTGAGCAGGAGAGAAACTCGCTGGCAATTATTATCAATCTGCCTTTATTGGACGATGAGGGAAATTTCGACACGCTGCCGTGCGGGCTGGTGCTGACGGCAAAAAATATCATCACAATCTGTGCGCGCGATAACCGCGTTTTGAACTCGTTTAACCGTGCGACGGCGCAGACCTTTGACACGCGCAATCGGGCGCGTTTCTTACTAAATATCTTATATAAATGTACGCAGTTTTATCTTCGCTATCTCAACATTATCAACCGGCGCACGGAAAACATCGAATATGCTTTGCGCAAGACGACCTCCAATAAAGAGCTGTTTCAATTAATGGAAATTCAGAAGTCGCTTGTCTATTTTACGACCGCGCTGAAAGACAATCACCTTGTGCTCTTAAAACTGCTGCGCATGGTAAAAAACCCCGCCGTTGTCAAGCTTGTCAATTTCTCAGCCGATGATGTGGATTTGCTCGAAGACGTCATTATTGAAAACAAGCAGGCCATCGAAATGGTCGATATGCACCGCTCCATTTTGGAAGGTATGATGGACGGTTTTGCCAGCATTATCAACAACAACGTCAGCCTCGTCATGAAGTTTTTGACCGCAGTGACGATTATCCTTTCCGTTCCGACCATGCTTGCCTCGTTCTGGGGCATGAACGTTCCCGTGGCCTTTGCCGGCAATCCCGACGGCTTTTGGTATGTTATGGGCATTTCGGCATTGGCAACGGTGGGGGTTATTATATATTTTCGCCGCCGCCGCATGTTTTAAAGGGGAAAATTTTGTGAACTAATTCGCAGGAGGAGGCCTGTCTGCGGTCGGGTTACGTACTTTTATGTACGCGCCCCTCCCTGGCAGGGCTCCCGCGATTATTTCGCAAAATTTTTCCCTTTAATATCAGGACACTAAAATTTTAAGCGCCCTTGAACCCATCGCTATCTATCTCAAATTTTCCGCCTTTAATGCGGGAGGCGGACGGTCTGTGGTCGGGTCACGTCCCTCCGGCATATAATAACATACCAAGATGTGGAAAAAATTTGCAATAAGTGTTTATTTTTTTAAACGATTGTCTATATTAGGGCGTATGGAATAATTTTCGGAGTATGCGAATGATATTCGGGCTGTCAAAAGCTGTTGTTGCCAGCGTGATTTTGGTGTTGAGCTATGCGGTGCTGTTTTCGGAACGGCTGAACCGGGCGGTGACGGTGCTTTTGGGGGCGTCGGCGATGATTTTGCTCGGCGTATTGTCATACGACCAAGCGATTAAAGGCGTGGATTTCAACACGATTGCGCTCTTAATCGGTATGATGATTATGGTCGGGATTATGGAAAAATCAGGTGCGTTTCAGTTTGCGGCGGTGGCGTCGGCCAAGCTCGTGAAAGCCAACCCGCGCGGGATTTTGGCGGTGCTCGGTATGGTGACGGCGGTGCTGTCGGCGTTTCTTGACAATGTGACGACGGTTCTGCTCATTGTTCCGGTGACGATAGAAATGACGCGAAAGTTGAATATCAAACCTTATCCCTTTCTTTTAATGGAAATATTTGCTTCCAACATCGGCGGTACGGCAACACTTATCGGCGACCCGCCGAACATCCTTATCGGCGGAGCTATCGGGCTCGGTTTTTCGGATTTTTTGAAAGAGCTGTCGCTGCTGGTGTTGATTTGTCTGGCGGTGTTGGTTTTGGTGTTTGACTTGGTTTACGGGCGCAAGATGACGGCAAGCGCGGCGGCAAAAAACGAGGTCATGCGTATTAATGAATACGACTGCATTACGAATTTTCCGTTGTTGTGGAAGTCGCTTACGGTGTTAGCGCTGGTGATTCTCGGGTTTATTTTGGGTGAGCATTATCACATTGAAAACGGGACGATTTCTCTGTTCGGCGCGGCGATTTTGCTGGCGCTTTATACCATGGGGCTGCACCACCAGGAGCGCGACAAACGGGTGGAAGACGCGTTTTCGCTCGTAGACTGGACGACAATCTTTTTCTTTACGGGCTTGTTTGCGCTGGTGTATGGGCTGGAAGTGACGGGTGTTTTGGAGCTTTTGGGCGAGAAGGCGCTTTTGCTCGTGGACGGGAGCGTGAAAAAGGCAACATTTTTGATATTATGGTCGTCGGCGGTGCTGTCAGCGGCGATTGACAACATTCCGTTTGTGGCGACGATGATTCCGCTGTTGAAAACCATGGAAGAATCGCTTGGCGGGCGCGAAGCGGTGATGCCGGTGTGGTGGGCGTTGTCGGTCGGCTCATGTTTCGGCGGCAACGGCTCGCTGATTGCAGCGTCGGCAAACGTCATTGTGGCGGGCATTGCGGCGCGCGAAGGGCATCCGCTGAACTTTTTGAAGTTTCTGTTATGGTCGCTGCCGGTGATGCTGATGTCGATTTTGATTGCGACGGCGTATTTGTATGTGGTTCACTTTATGTAACAAAAGGTTTAATTTATGGAATTTAAGGACTTGATTTTCGGGCTTTCTCCGCAGACGGTGGCGCTTTCGGCGATGGGGATTTGCTATCTGCTTTTGTTTACGGAAAAGATGAACCGTGCGGTGGTGACGATGTCGCTGGCGGCGATATTGGTGTTGCTGGGCGTGATTACGCAGAGCTCGGCGCTTTCGGCGATTGACTTCAACACGATTTCTTTGCTGGCGGGAATGATGATTATCATCAACATTGCGGAACGCTCGGGGATGTTTCAGTTTGTGGCAATCTGGGGGGCGAAAAAGGTTAAGGCGCACCCGGTAAGGATTATGGTGGTGCTCGGAACGGTTACCGGCGTGTTTTCGGCGTTTCTTGATAATGTGACAACGGTGCTGCTCATTGTGCCGGTGACCATGCAGATTACGCGAAAGCTGGACGTGAACCCGTATCCGTATCTGCTGATTAATATTTTCGCTTCCAATATCGGGGGAACGGCAACGCTTATCGGCGACCCGCCGAATATCCTTATCGGGTCTGCTTTGGGGCTGTCGTTTACGGATTTTCTGTTTCATCTGGCGCCGGTGGTGTTGGCGATTATGGCGGCGCTTATCGCGATGTTTGTTTATTTCTGGGGCGCGAGCCTGAAAGCGACGGCGGAGAACAGGCGGCTGGTGATGAGCATTAACGAGAAAGACGCGATTACGGATTTCAATCTTTTATATAAGGCGCTCGGGGTGTTGGGCGTTGTGATGGCAGGGTTTACGATTGCCGAACACATCGGGCTCGCGAACGGGTTTATCGCGCTGTTCGGGGCGGCGGTTATGCTGCTGCTGTACACGTTCCGCCTGCCGCATGCGCAGAGCGACGAGAAGGTGGAGGACGTCTTAAACCATGTGGATTGGACGACGATTTTCTTCTTTACCGGCTTGTTTGTCATTGTCGGGGCGCTGGAACACACGGGCTTTTTGCAGGAAGTCGGGGAATATCTTGTCAAGCTCACCGGCGGCAGTATCACAAAGAGTGTGTATGTGATTTTGGGTGTGTCGGCGCTGTTTTCGGCCATGGTGGACAATATCCCCTTTGTGGCGACGATGATACCGACCTTAAAAACCATGGAAGAATCGCTCGGCGGCCGCGAGGCGATGATGCCGGTCTGGTGGGCATTGTCTTTGGGTGCGTGCTTAGGCGGCAACGGTACGCTTATCGGCGCTTCGGCGAACGTTATCGTGGCGGGCATTGCGGCGCGGGAAGGGCATCCGATAAGCTTTTTGCGGTTTCTGATATGGTCGGTGCCGGTGATGGTGATGTCGATTGCAATAGCAGGGGTATTTCTCTATCTGGAATACTTTCTGTGAAAAACGTGCTAAATCACGGTCAAATTGCCGCGAGGAAGCCTGTCTCCAAATGCTCACGTACTTCTATGTACGCTCCGCTTTGGGGCAGGGCTCGCGACAATAGCACCGCAATTTATCCCGTTTTTCGGGGGCATCTGCAGTTATTTCGCAAAATTTCGCATTTTTCAGGGGCGTACAGATGTACAGTTGGAAATAAATTTTCTCGCTTTTTTTATTTGAAAGGACTTTTGATGAACGGGTTTGAGATTATCGGTTATTTGGCGGGTTTGTTTACGGCGGTGTGTTTTATGCCGCAGAGTATTAAGACTTTGAAAACGCGGGAGACGGCGGGGATTTCGGCGCTGTCGTATCTGTTATTTTCTCTGGGTTTGGGGTGCTGGATTGTTTACGGTGTGTATCTCGGTTCGGTGCAGATGATTATTTTTAACGCGGTGTCGCTGGTGTTTTCGTTAAGCATTTTGGCGGTAACGCTGTATAATCTGCGAAAGGGGAAGTCGTAATGACTAAAAATTAACTTGCTTTTAATTTCCTTTTTATTATACTTCTTGTGTCGGCAGAGGTGCCGACAGGGCTTTCAACAGCTCTCACGCGATTTATTCCTTGATACTATGTCAGGGAGCTTATAGCTATATATTGAAGGCTATAAGAGTCATACGTGTGTGATTGTTGAACTCCCTGGCGCTTTTTCAGGCGCCAGTTTTGTTTAAGTTAAAATGGAGTTTAATATTATGGAAAATCAGGAAACCAAAAAAGACCGGGATATCGGTTGTTATATGAATCGTGTGTTGAAAATCAAGCTGGCGGGACTGCTCAGGGCAGAGCGGCTGAAGCGCGGGCTGACGTATCAGGACATTGCCAAAAGCGTCGGATTGAAGATGAAACGCGTGTATAGTGTGGAACACGGGCGGGAGCGCATGAACTGGGCGGTTGCCGGGATGCTGCTGCGCTATTTTCATAAACGTATCGTTTTGGAGCTGGAAGACATGGATGTTTCAGGGCGGGATTTGGTCTTTGCGCGCATGAAGGATAAGCCGACAGAGTATCCGTTAGATGTGATTGACGATTAGAAACGGAAACGCGCCTCTTGAGGGGGCGCGTTTTACGTTGCGTTAATAATCAAACCAGGCGTCAAGCTCATTGGCTTTTTTCCAGACTTCGGCGGTGAACGCGGAAAAGTCTTTGGACAGTTCGGGGCAGCGGTGTTTGCCGATGGCGGTGATTTCGCTGCGGATTTTTTTCGGCACGTCGGCGATATTTTCCAGCCGAGGGCCGATAACGTTTCTGCCGCGGTAACCGATAGAAAAGCCTTGAACAGTTGCTTTGCTGCCATGGACGCTTATTTGCGCGCGGCGGTTTTGTGTTCCCCAGCAGCGCGAGGCAATAGTAATTTCTTTTTCCATAATTATAGGTATTTGTTATGGGTAAGATAGCGGCTCGGTTTTAAAAGTCAAGATTTTTGGCAGGGCAGAAAACGCGTTCCGTGTGTGATTGCCGGGGCTGCTGAAAACAAAACGCGCCTCTTTGCGGGGCGCGTTTAAAGTTTTTAATCATCAAGCCAGTCAAACCACTCGTCAAGCTTTTTGATTTCTTTCCACATTGCTTTTTCAAACGCCAGTAACTTTTTGTCTTTTTTGAGCGGACGGCGTTTGAGATGCTCGTCGTAGCGGTCCTGAAGTTCTTTCGGCACTTCGGCAATCTCTTCCCACTCGGCGTCTATACGAGACGACCCTGTCTGCGGATTATTGCGGATGCCTTTGACGCAGATTTGATTGTTCAGTACTCCCATAGTTGCGGAGTAAAGACCGTTTTTTGATGCACGGTAAGAAATAATAATTTGGTCTTTCATAGTTATAGTATTATCGTTAAGAAATATAAATGTTATGATTTTAAAGTCAAGATTATTTTATTTCAAGTTCTCGCCCCTCCCTTTGAGTTTTTCGGCTTATACACTCAGAGGCAAAAAAATCGGCGGGAATGGGGATAAATTTAAAATGGCGCTTTTTATTTTCGGGCGTTGTGATATGGTAAGGGCAATATTTCAGTGTTTAACGAAAGGTTTGAAAGAATATGTCTGACGAGAATATGACGGAAGAAGAGAATAACATTGCCACGGCGGCGCCGGCGGTGAATTTGCCGAAAGAAAACATTGCGCCGACAATGATTGTGGAAGAGATGAGGCGCTCGTATCTTGACTATGCGATGAGTGTTATCGTTTCGCGTGCGCTGCCGGATGTGCGCGACGGCTTGAAGCCGGTACACCGCCGTATTATTTACGCCGCGTATGAGAACGGGTATGACTACAACAAGGCGTTTAAGAAATCAGCGCGTATTGTCGGCGAAGTTATGGGTAAATATCACCCGCACGGCGACTCGTCGGTTTATGAAGCAATGGTCAGAATGGCGCAACCGTTCTCCATGCGTCTGCCTTTGATTGACGGACAGGGCAACTTCGGTTCCATGGACGGCGACTCGGCGGCAGCCATGCGTTATACGGAAGCCCGTTTGGCGAAAGTGGCGCATGCGCTGATTGAAGACATTGAGTGCGACACCGTCGACTTTATGCCGAACTATGACGAATCTTTGCAGGAACCGACAGTTTTGCCGGCACGGTATCCGAATCTGCTCGTCAACGGTACGAACGGTATTGCCGTCGGTATGGCGACAAACATTGCGCCGCATAACTTGGGCGAGGTGTTGGACGCCTGCACGGCGTATGTTGACAACCCGAACATCAGCATTGAAGAGCTTATCCGCATTGTTCCGGGGCCGGATTTCCCGACAGGCGGTTTGATTTTGGGCTACGGCGGTGCGAAGAACGCATACTTAACCGGACGCGGTTCGGTCATGATGCGCGCGAAATGCACGATTGAGGAAATCCGCAAAGACCGCGAGGCGATTGTGGTGCATGAGATTCCGTATCAGGTCAACAAGGCGATGCTGGTGCAGAAGATTGCCGAACTCGTCAAAGAGAAGAAAGTTGAGGGGATTTCGGATATCCGCGATGAATCCGACCGTCAGGGCGTGCGCGTGGTTGTGGAAATCAAGAAAGAATTTCAGGCCGATGTAGTTTTGAATCAGCTCTATAAATACACGCAGTTACAGACGAGCTTCGGTATGAACATGTTGGCGATTAACAACGGGCGGCCGATGATGATGAACTTGAAAGACATTATTGCGGCGTTTGTGAAGTTCCGTGAAGAAGTTATCCGCCGGCGTACGGTCTTTAAGCTGAACAAAGCGCGCGACAGGGCGCATATCTTGGTCGGTCTGGCGATTGCGGTGGAAAACCTTGACCCCGTGATTGAGCTTATCCGCACGGCGGAAAATCCGATTGTCGCGAAAGACGCGTTATTGGCGCGGGCATGGCCGGCGGGCGATGTGGCAGGGCTTGTGAAGCTCATTGCCGAACCGGGGCGCGACGTGGTGGACGGCACATACCGTTTGAGCGAGGCGCAGGCGAAAGCTATTCTTGATTTGAGGCTGCAGCGGTTGACCGGTTTGGAACGCGACAAGATTCATCAGGAACTGCGCGACATCGGACATGAGATTGAGGAATACCTTTCTATTCTGGCGAGCCGCGAGAAGCTTATGGGCATTATGAAAGACGAGTTTGCGGCAATTAAGGCGGAATATGCTAATCCGCGGCGCACGGAAATTCAGGATATTGAAATTGACACGGATATCGAATCGCTTATTCAGCGCGAGGAAATGGTGGTGACCGTTACCGAAGCCGGATATATCAAGCGCGTACCTCTGAATGCGTACAAAGCGCAGAAGAGGGGCGGCAAAGGCAAATCCGGCATGACGACGAAAGAGGAAGACTTTGTTACCCGCGTGTTTGTGGCAAGTACGCATACGCCGGTATTGTTCTTCTCATCCAAGGGTATTGTGTACAAGATGAAAGTTTACAAGCTGCCGCTGGGGTCGCCGACTTCAAAGGGCAAGCCGTTTGTCAACCTGCTGCCGCTGACGGAAGGCGAGAACATTACCGCGATTATGAAGCTGCCGGAGATTGAGGAAGAGTGCAAAGACCTTTCCATTATGTTTGCGACCTCGCAGGGCAATATCCGCCGCAACTCGCTTATGGACTTTGTGAACGTGCAGTCCAACGGCAAGATTGCCATGAAGCTTGACGAAGGCGACAAGCTTGTCAATGTGGTGCTGTGCGACGATATGTGCGACGTCATGCTGGCGGCAAAGAGTGGTAAGTGCAATCGTTTTGCGGTGGCGGACTGCCGCGTGTTTGTCGGGCGCAATTCGACGGGTGTGCGCGGTATCAAACTTTTGGGCGATGATGAAGTTATCTCCATGTCGGTCTTGAAGCACACGACGGCGACAACCGAACAGCGCGACGAATATCTGCGGCTTTCTTCTGCGTTGAAAAAGGCGGAATATGCGCCGGAAGCGGAAGAAGAAGCATTTAACGCTTTGGCGCCCGCTATCAGCTATGAGTTGTTTAAGGACATGCGCGAAAACGAAGAGTTCATCCTGACCGTGACGACAACGGGCTACGGCAAGCGCACCTCGGCATACGAATACCGCATTACGGCGCGCGGCGGACAGGGTGTGGCGAACATGGAAATGTCCGAACGCAACAAGGAAGTTGTCAGCTCGTTCCCGATTAAAGACGACCACCAGATTATGATGGTCACCGACGGCGGCAAGCTCATCCGTATGCCTGTGGAAGACATCCGCATTGCCGGGCGCAAAACGCAGGGTGTTATCCTCTTCCGCACCGCGGAAAACGAGAACGTCGTTTCCGTTACCTGGCTGGACGCCGACGAAGAAGACGACGAGACGGAAGAGGGGGGCGTGCAGGAGTTTGACGGCGTTACTCCGGAAGAATAAAGGGGAAAATTTTGTGAATAAGCTCGCGGGAGGAGGCCTCACGTCGGTCGGGTTACGTACCTTTATGTACGCGCCCCTCCCTAGGAGGGCTCCCGCGGCTACTTCGCAAAATTTCCCGCCTTTATTACTACCGGAGCGGGAGTGGGCGTGCCGCGATTGCTTCGCAGCTCGCAATGGCGGGAAGGATAAATTACTATCCCCCTCACCCTACACCCGTCTCGCTTCGTAGGGGGAGAGGGAAAAAGTAAAACGCGGCCCCTCGGAGGGGCGGGCTGATTTGGAATAGGAGAAGTATTATGAAAAAGAAATTTATTGCGGTGTTGGTTATCGGAGTGTTGTTTGCCGCAGGGGGGATTTTCTTTGTTTGTGCAAAGGTTGCGGCATCCTTTCAGGAAAGCACAACAAACAAGAATGCCAAGTTTGCAGATGAAGATTGGTGGAGAACCGCAACGCCGGAAGATGTCAGAAAAGAAATAAAAAAAGGGGCGAGTGTTAAAAAGATTGTTGTTCTTCATGATACTCTTTGTGGTGCATCGTGCCCTGTAATGTATGTGTCGCTTCGGCCTTTGAGTTTAGCGATACAGTATAATGGCAATCCTCAAATTATCAAAGAACTTATTGAAGCCGGCGCGGATGTTAATGCGAGAGACTCTTCTTTAATTCCCCCTTTAATGGGGGCTGTTTACGCTAATGATTTTGAAATTATCAAAATACTTATCATTGCCGGGGCTGATGTTAATGCGCAAGATGGTCAAGGCAGAACAGCTTTAACGTGGGCTCGTCTTGAGCGTAAGTGGGAAATTGTTAAAATGCTTATTGAAGCCGGGGCTTAAATCAGAATAGGAGAAGTATTATGAAAAAGAAATTTATTACTGCATCGGTTATCGGGGCGCTGGTTGTTGCGGGGAGCGTTTTCTTTGTTGGTGCAAAGGTTGTGGCATCCTTTCAGGAAAGCACAACAAACAAGAATGCCAAGTTTGCAGATGCAGCGTGGTGGAGAACCGCGACGCCGGCAGATGTCAGAAAAGAAATAAAAAAAGGGGCGAGTGTTAAACGTTTCGTCGTTCTTGATTCGTGTGATAGTTGCTGTGAGCTGTGTGATTGTATTTGTTCGTCAGCTGCTATCATTGTTCCTTTGATTATTGCGGCTGAGAACAATACCAATCCGGAGGTTATCAAAACGCTGATTGAAGCCGGGGCGGATGTTAATGCATATGGAGGGGCGGCTTTAAGGAATGCGGTAAGGAGCATTACCAATCCGGAGGTTATCAAAGTGTTGATTGAAGCCGGGGCGGATGTGAATGCAGATGGAGGGGCGGCTTTAAGGAATGCGGCAGGGTACAATACCAATCCGGAGGTTATCAAAGCGCTGATTGAAGCCGGGGCGGATGTTAATGCAAAAGATGGTCAAGGCAGAACAGCTTTAACGTGGGCTCGTCTTGAGCGTAAGTGGGAAATTGTTAAAATGCTTATTGAAGCCGGGGCTTAAATCAGAATAGGAGAAGTATTATGAAAAAGAAATTTATTACTGCATTCGTTATCGGGGTGTTGGTTATTGCGGGGAGCGTTTTCTTTGTTGGTGAAAACAGTATGGCATATTTTGAGGAGGTTGAGTTTGCAGATGAGGAATGGTCGAATACTGCAACGCCGGAAGATGAAGAAATAAAAGAAGACCCTGAAAGAGCTAAATTTGCGAGTAGGGAATGGTGGGAAAACGCAACGCCGGAAGATGTTCGTGAAGAGATAAATAAGGGGGCGGATGTTCAATCAGTCAAGATTTATTCCTGCTGCGGCGGGTATACTGAGGAAGAACAGCTTTGTGATTGTTTCGGCAAGAAGACTATTTTTCAAATTCCTTTGGTTTATGCGGTGATTTACAATAAAAATCCGGAAGTCATTCAAGTCCTTATTGAAGCCGGGGCGGATGTCAACGATGGCGACGGTCTTCCTTTGGCCATGGCAATCAGATACAATACTCCTGAAATTATTAAAATGCTTATTGATTCCGGGGCGGATCTCAACGTGGCGGATAGAGTCGGCGGGAGTGCTATATTGTCAGCTGTTCAATATAATAGAAATCCCGAAGTTATTCAAATACTCATTGAAGCCGGGGCGGATGTTAATGTAAAAGATAATGACGGCCGGGGTACCATACTGTCAGCTGTTCAATATAATAAAAATCCCGAAGTTATCAAAGTACTCATTGATGCCGGAGCGGATGTCAACGCGGGCGTCGGTAATCTGACGCCTTTGGCAGCGGCAATCGAATATAAGGCTTATGAAATTATTAAAATGCTCATTGCGGCGGGAGCTGATGTAACGGTGGAAGATAAATACCAACGTGCGCTTTTTGCGAGTGCGTTAATGAGCAATGCCCCCGGGGTGGCTGATGCGATGATTGAGGCCGGCGTTGATGTGAATACGAAAGATAAAAACGGGGGGACGCTTTTGATGTATGCTACAATGTTTTGTAATCTTGAGGCCGTCAAAACGTTTATAGCTGCCGGGGCGGATGTGAATGCAAAAGGTAATAACGGCTTTACGGCTTTGAGAGTGGGGCCGATGTATTGTATGAGCAACCGGTACAAATATCCTGAGATTATCAAAACGCTTATTGATGCCGGCATGATTGTTGAAGAGGAAGATAAACCGCAGATTGACAGGATTTTAAGTTCCTTAAACGGTTCTGCAAAGGGAAGATGGGGCGTTGATTACGAATAGTTGAGTAACTTTTGACTGCGGAAGGCAGCTTTTTCGCAGGCGGGAAAATTTGTTCTGAAAGGCTTAGAAAACGATGATGAACAATAAAGCACAATACAGCGATACGGGAGGCGGCCGGAAAGCGGCGGAAGCCCTTTGGGAAAGTGCGCTGTTTTGGTTATTTGCGGTGTCGGCTGCCGGTTTGTTTCTGTGGCATGCCTATGATATCCGCTTGCTCAGCGATGAGTGGGAACATTTGCTTTCGGCACGCATGGTGCGGGCGGGCATGGTGCCGTATCGGGATTTCTTTCAGCACCACCATCCGCTGATGTGGTATCTGTTTGCGCCGCTTTTGGATGTTTGGGGCAATTCGCTTTCCGTCTTTTATGCGATGCGGACGTTTATGCTGCTGCCGGCGGCGGGTACCTGCTATTATATCTACCGGAACGGGCGGCTTTTGGGGTTAGCGCGCCGGGCGGCCGTTTTGGCGGCGGTGATATGGCTGATGTTTCCCGTGGTGCGGCTTTCGGCGACGGAATTTCGCCCCGACAACTGGATGATGTTTTGTTTTATGGCGGGGCTGGCGTATTTCGGCGAATATGTCAAAGAGAAAAAACTTTGGCGGCTGCAGCTGTCGTTTATGCTGTTTTTTATCAGCTTTCTCTTTTTGCAAAAAGTTATTTTTCTGCTTTTGCTGCCGGCGGCGATGTGTCTGCGGCTGCTTTATCGCAAGGAGATTAAGGCCGGTGATTTGGCAAAAGCGGCGGCACTGCCTCTGGGGATAGCCGCATTGTTGTTTGCGGCGATGTATTACGGCGGGTTTTGGCGCGACTATTGGGAACTGAACTGGTTGTTGAATTTGAAAATTGCCGTTGATTTTCATTTGGGCAACGAGTATTATTACATGATATGGTTCGGGGCGGCTTTGTCCGTATGGGAGATGCGGCAGAGCAAGGATTTTTATGTGCGGTGGTTTTGCGCGGCCTATATTTTGCTGGCGGTCGGGTTTACCGTTTTCCGGCCGTGGTTTCGACATTATTTATTGATTATTTATCCCTTTTTGGCAATTGTTTTAGCTGCGGCGGCGGTAAAACTGCGGCGGTGGCACTGCGTTGCGGTGTTATCGGCGGCGGTGCTTTGGTCGGCATATTATTCCGCTGCTGTCATTAAGAAAAATCACCGCAGCCTTTTTCATATCGGGCGGTTCGGAAAGCAGGCGGCGTATGTTTTGGAAAACAGTCGAGCGGATGATTTGATATTGGGGCATATGGAAGAAAGCGCATTGAGCGGACTGCGTTTGCCGGCGAGCGGTTATTATTGGTATTCGTTTGTCCATATGGCGGGGACGGATTATTATTTCTTTAACCGTCATGAGCTGCCGGATATGAATGCGGTTATGAAGGAAAAGCGGCCGAAAATCATTATCAGCGGAGATTGGCGCAATTGCCTTTTGGGGGAGGGGATGCCGTTTGTGCTCTTTTGCCATTATTGGCGCAATATGGATTATCAATATCTCAACGAGCATTATGATGACAAAGGCTTTGTGTATGTGCGCAAAGATTAGGCAGTGAGATTTTGCTTGCAAATGCTTTAAAAACGTGATATAATAAACTTGTTTATGATACATATGTCAATTATTAGAAAGTTAGTTTTGTTTTTAGAGGTTCCTCCGAAAGCATGTCTGATTTTCTTTTATGTGTATCATAAATAAAATCAACATGTTAAACTATGAAGCAGTTGTTAATTCACTGTTTCACTAAATGTGGGAAAGGAACCCACGTAAAACAAAAAAGCTATGATACATATAGCAGAAATCATCAACACACTCGAAGAACTCGGTTTCGTCCGCAAGGAAGAAGAGAAGCAGCAGCTCCTCGCGATGACCGTGCCCCAGCTCATGAAGGATTACATCCTTCCGCAGTGTCTCTGCCTGCCCCGCTCGGGCGTGCGCTATCCGCGCATCGATGGTTGCTTCATGCGCCTCATGGCAAAACACGGACAGGACTTCCTTTCGGCCGACTACGAGCTCGGAAGCGTCCTGCTTGAGCTCGCCATGCAGCGCATCACGAAGCACCCCGAGCTGCCGGCAATCGACTACTACGGTATTCTGCCGGACGCCTATAAGCCGTATTCGGCAGCCTCCTGCAACCCCAACGGCTACAACGGCTGTCCGGATGAACCCGGCTTGTGGGGCGACGGGGAGGTCGAATTCCTGATGGAGCGGCTTCCGACCTGTCTTGCTCTCGGTGACGCACGATATGCTGAACATGCGAAGACCATCCTCTTCCAGCTGCTGACAAAGCTTGACGGGAAGAATGAGGGGGATTCCCATTGGTTCGGCATGCGCTGCGAGAAAACCGAGCGTGAGCTCTGGCAGGCCGCGGCACATATGGCCATCAAGGCCGGCCTGTCGCGTGTCATTATTGACCTCTGCGTCAATAAAGGCTGGCGCTGCGGTAAGCAGTTCTTCGCTTTCCCTTGGTTTCTGGGGGAAGATGAGTTCTATCTGCTCGACCAGATAGACCTCAACAAGGAAGAATACTTCCGCGGCCTCAAACGCGGTATCCTCAAGCTCTTCGGGCTCTATAACAAGAAGACCCGCGAGAAAATCATGGAGGAAATCCGCGCGGCGAAATAAGAATCGCAGTGTGATGAAAAGAGAAGCGAAGCAGTTGGCCCGTGAGGGTCGGCTGCTTTTTTGTTTTAAAGGGGCGTGCTAAATCACGGTCATGTCATAAATTTGCTCCCTTATGTACCCAGTGTCGTACACTGCGGTCGCAAATTTATTTCCAGCACCGTAATTTATCACACCCATGGCAACGCTGCGCGTTCGGTTAAAGGGGAAAATTTTGTGAACTAATTTGCGGATGGAAGCCTGTCTGCGGTCGGGTCATGTACTTCTGTGTACATTCCCCTCCCTTGCAGGACATCCGCGATTATTTCGCAAAATTTTCCACCTTTAGGGGGGCGCTGGTTCTGAAATGGAAGCTGCAGGTCGGTGGGCCGTTGGCGGAGGGACAAAAAAGTACCCCCCTCGGACGGTACCAAGGGGGGCGCGGGCGCCACGGCCGGACTTTCTGAAACCACGGCCGAAAGCGTTGATTGCTTTTCTTTCTGAAAGTCGCCCGCCTCTCCCTGCCTTTAAGACAGGGATGCTTATGCGGAGCCGCTCAGAGTTTTTTTAACCTTTGGGCAAGCCCTGCGTATTCTTTCATAAAGTTATATTCGGCAGGGGTCATTTCGCTGCCGATGATTTTATCACGTTCCTGTCGCAAAATTTCAACCTGCGGCCTGAGGTCACGAGGCAGCCTTTTTTCTTCAATTTCGGCGGTGAGGAAGGCAATCGTATTGTCCAGACGGGAAATACGGTCATAAATGTCATACATGGCAAACAGTTTTTTGACGCGGATGAGGAAAGCCTGCGGCTCCCAATTCATTTGGCTGAGACGCGCGCTTAAAAGTTTCGGGCATCCGGCGGGGAAGGGGCCGTTGGCAAATTCGTATAATTCGGCAGACTCCAAAGGGAGCCGGTTAATCTCTTGGATAGTCAGCAGCATATGCATAAACTCCGTTTCATCAAAACGGTTGGTGATGCTGCTGATTTTGAACTGCGGTGCGGTTGGTTCAACGCGGCGTTTTTCAGTGACGACATTGCTGATGCCCGCATAAATGATGAGGCTGGCAGCAACGGCATACAGCATCGGCTTATAAAGCTTCCGCCTGACAACGCGCTTGAATTTTTTCCATTTGCTGATTGTGCGCATTTGTTTCGTATCCTTTATTGTACTGTAATATCGTATGTCAGAAAAAAATATTTTGCAAGAAAAATGTTTAAGCGATTATCGATTGACAGACTCGGGAAAAAGGTATATCATATGTCGTAAATATATACAAAGGAGCAGAAATATGACAGAGATTATTCCCGCAGCGTATCGCGATGAGATGGAAACCGTATTTAACAACAAATATCATTCGATAACAGGCAGTGCGTCCGAAGAACGTTTTGACGAAATGAGCTCTCTGGAAAGCGGCGGGCATACTTTCATCCTCGGGAGAAAGAGCAACAAGTCTCATGAAAAAGGGCACAGCTACTCGCAACCGCATGACATCAGTTTGACGGAAATTATGGTGATGAGGCTTGAAGACGGTAAGCTTTGCGGCGATCCGCTGTATATAAGAGGCCGTTCTAATTCGGAATATTGGTGTGAGCATGTTATGTCTGACGACTATGGAACCATAGAGGCCGAGAACAGCGTATATATTGAAATGGGAGAGAGGTTTCTCAGCGATGAGCCTGTCAAGCCGTTTCGATACGGACAGAAATACAAAGGTTTTGCGGATATGTCCAATCCGGCGATGGTTACGGCAATGATGAGAGGCGGGGCGGAAGACAGCGACGCCGAAAAAGCACTCAATTTGTGCCGGATGTTTATCAGGACTTCCGACAGCGAAAAAGAAGCGGCGCTTGTTGAACGCAGGCGCTGGCAGACGGATTTGGCCGTGGATAAGCTGCATAAAGCGCAGGAGGCTTCAAAAGACAAGAACAACCGTCCCAAGCTTACCATCGGAGAAACGGAGAATATGCCGAACGGTTTTGTGACTCGGGTTAAAGACTTTTTCAGATAAATTCAGACAGGAAGAACGAAAAATCCCCTTTGCGGCACAAAGGGGATTTGTTTTGCGCGGACAAGGAGGAGAACTTCGTTGTGCAGCGTTCCGTATATCAGAAAAAACAGCTTGCAAATTGTGGCAGATATGGTATAAAATTACTGATTTAAAACAAGAATCGGGCGGGAGAGACGTTTCCTTTTTTATGGGCGTTTAAAACCCGCTTATTGCAACTTAATTTGATTTAAGGATATTTATAAATGTCAGAAGTTAAAATGAAAATGATGGATGCGAACGAAGCGGCCGCTTCGGTGGCGCACCGCATGAACGAAGTCTGCGTTATCTATCCGATTACCCCGTCTTCACCGATGGGAGAATGGGCAGACGCGTGGTCTTCGGCCAAGCAGAAAAACCTTTGGGGCGTAGTGCCGTTCGTGCAGGAAATGCAGTCCGAAGCGGGCGCTGCCGGCGCATGCCACGGGTCTTTGCAGGCAGGTGCGTTGACGACAACGTTTACGGCTTCGCAGGGTTTGCTGTTGATGATTCCGAACATGTACAAAATCGCGGGCGAGCTGTCGCCGTTCGTTATGCACGTTGCGGCCAGGTCTTTGGCGTATCACGCTTTGTCTATTTACGGCGACCATTCGGACGTTATGGGCTGCCGCCAGACGGGTTTTGCGATGCTCTGCTCAAACTCGGTTCAGGAAGCCGGTGATATGGCTGCGATTGCGCAGACATCAACCTTGCGTTCACGCGTACCGTTTATGCATTTCTTTGACGGGTTCCGCACCTCTCATGAAATTAAGAAAATCAAACTGATTTCTGACGATGATTTGCGCGCCATGCTTGAAGGCGTTGACTACAAGTTTAACGTTAAGCACGCGTTGAAGCCGGAAGCACCGGTTATCCGCGGTACGGCTCAGAATCCGGACGTGTTCTTCCAAGGGCGCGAAGCCGCAAACAAATATTATGACGCCGTTGAGGGCATTGTTCAGGAAGAAATGGACAAGTTTGCGAAGATTACCGGCCGTCAGTACCATGTGGTTGACTACACCGGTGCGAAAGATGCCGAAAACGTTATCGTGGTTATGGGCAGCGGTGCCGAAACGGTTGAAGAAGCAATTGAATATTTGAACGCTAACGGTGCCAAACTCGGCGTTTTGAAAGTTCATCTGTATCGTCCTTTCCCGGCGAAAGCTTTGATTAAAGCTCTGCCTGCTACCGTTAAGACGGTTTCCGTTTTAGACAGAACAAAAGAATCGGGCTCTTTGGGCGAACCTTTGTATCTGGATGTTGTGACAGCATTGTCTCAGGCATTTGCCAACGGCGAAATCGCCAGCCTGCCGAAAATTTACGGCGGACGTTACGGCCTGTCTTCCAAAGAATTTACGCCGGCTATGGCCAAGGCTGTGTTTGACAACGCCGTTGCCGCCAAACCGATTAACGGCTTTACGGTCGGCATTACCGATGACGTAACGCACAAGTCTTTGAGTTTTGACGAAACGTTTGACGTTGAACCGAAAGACGTTGTCCGCGCCGTATTCTTCGGGCTCGGGGCAGACGGTACGGTCGGGGCAAACAAAAACTCGATTAAGATTATTGCCGAAGACGCCGGCAAATACGGACAGGGTTATTTTGTGTACGACTCCAGAAAGTCCGGCTCGATGACGACATCTCACCTGAGATTTTCCGACAATCCTATCCGTTCGGCTTATCTTATCAATCAGGCGGACTTTGTCGCATGTCACCAGTTCCAGTTTATGAACAAAGTTGACATCTTACACATTGCGAAACCGGGGGCTACATTCCTGTTGAATGCACCGTATCCGCATGACGAAGTTTGGAACCACCTGCCGAAAGAAGTTCAGGAACAGATTATCTCAAAGAAACTGAAATTCTATACGATTAACGCGATTGAAGTTGCCCGCGCGACAGGCATGGGCGCCCGCATCAATACCATCATGCAGGCATGCTTCTTTGCGATTTCAAATATTTTGCCGAAAGATGAGGCAATCGCGCAGATTAAAGCGGCAATAAAGAAGACATATTCCAAGAAGGGCGACGCTATCGTTCAGAAGAACTATGCGGCTGTTGACGCTTCTTTGGAACACATGTTTGAAGTAACCTATCCTGATCATGTTACTTCGACATTCAGCCGTTTGGCACCGGTTCCGGCAGATGCTCCGGCATTTGTTCAGGGCCTGACCGCGAAACTGATTGCCGACAAGGGCGACAGCGTAAAGACTTCCGAATTGCAGGAAGTTGTTGACGGTACATGGCCGACAGGCACAACGCAGTATGAAAAACGCTGCATCGCGACCGAAATTCCGGTATGGGATCCGGAAACATGTATCCAGTGCGGCAAGTGCTCTATCGTTTGCCCGCACGGCGTTATCCGCATGAAAGTTGCTGACGATGCACAGCTTGCAGGCGCTCCGGCGACCTTGAAGCGCGCTGACTACAAAGGCAAGGAATTTGCCGGCAAGAAGTTTATTTTGCAGATTTCCGCCGAAGACTGCACGGGCTGCGGCCTCTGCGTATCGGCATGTCCGGCGAAGAACAAGGCGAATCCGGAACTGCACGCTATCAATATGGATCACATTGAAAACCATTTGGATGTTGAAAAGGCTAACTGGAAGTTCTTTGAAACACTGCCTTACGTAAAACGTACGGAAGTGGCGAAGAACCTGCCGAAGACAACGCAGATGATCCGCCCGTTGTTTGAATTTTCGGGTGCGTGCGCAGGCTGCGGTGAAACGCCTTACATCAAGCTGTTGACACAGCTGTTCGGCGACCGCATGGTTGTTGCCAATGCGACGGGCTGCTCTTCCATTTACTCTGGTAACCTGCCGACAACCCCGTACTGCAAAGACGAAAAGGGACACGGACCGGCTTGGGCGAACTCTTTGTTTGAAGACAATGCCGAGTTCGGTTTGGGTATGCGCGTTTCGGTTGACCACGGTACGGAAACCGCTAAATCTTTGTTAAACGAATTGAAGCCGCAACTCGGCGACATCGCAGACAAGATTTTGGCAAATCTGCAGTCGACAGACGCCGAAATTGACACGCAGCGTGGTTATGTTGAAGAACTGAAAGCCAAATTGGCGACGATGTCCGGCGATGTTGCTTCTCACTTAGCGGAAGCCGCGCACTACCTCGTTAAGAAATCCGTTTGGATTATCGGCGGCGACGGTTGGGCATATGACATCGGCTTCGGTGGTCTTGACCATGCAATCGCATCGGGACGCAATGTCAACATCCTCGTTGTTGATACGGGTGTTTACTCCAACACCGGCGGTCAGCAGTCCAAGGCAACCCCGATGGGTGCATCAGCTAAATTTGCAACAGCCGGTAAGGAACTGCCGAAGAAAGATTTGGCAATGATTGCAATGTCTTACGGCAATGTTTATGTTGCTCAGGTGGCTATGGGTGCCAATGACACGCAGGTCATCAAAGCCATGAACGAAGCCGAAGCTTTTGACGGACCGTCGTTGATTATTGCTTACTCGCACTGTATCAACCAAGGTTTGAACATGGCGGAAGGCCTTGCTCACCAGAAAGACGCCGTTGAAACCGGTTCTTGGCCGTTGTACCGTTACAATCCGGACAACGTCAAGGAAGGCAAAGCGCCGTTGATGTTGGATTCCAAAGCGCCTTCCAAGCCTTTGGCCGACTACATGGCAAGCGAAACCCGCTTCCAGGTTGTGAACAAGATGAACCCCGAACGTTACTCTAAGCTTCTTGACAAAGCGCAAGAGGGTGTGAATGAGAAGCGTTCGTTGCTCGAACACATGTCCCAATATAAATAAAGGGTAAAATTATTGTGAACTAATTCGCGGGAGGAGGCCACTCTGCAGGGCAGTCATGTACTTTTGTGTACACTCCTGCCCTTGGGTGGGCTCCCGCGATTATTTCGCAAAATTTTCCGCCTTTATTGAGATTGGGAACGCAGGGCTGTTGCTCTGCGTTTTTTGCGGATTTTATGTACACTCCGCTTTGGGCAGGACATTCGCGGCTCACTCGCAAAATTTTATCTTGTACTTATGGAGCGTAGCTTTATTGAGATTGGGAGTGCAGGGCTGAAATGCCCTGCTTTTTTGTGAAAAAAAGCCCGCCGTTGGTGGGGCGGGCGGTTTTCATTTATCTAAATCTACAAGGCGGATTTCAATTTGTTTGTGGTAAAAATGCAATAAACGGTCAAGTTGATACCAACTTATGTGTTTTCTTTGCGTTTCCATTTCTATCAGCCTTTTGGGAATAATTCCGGTAACTTGGCTCACCTTTTCCCAAGGAATACCGCGTTGATGATATTCGCGAATAATCAAGCGGTATAGGCGGCTTTTCAATTTCGTTTTCATTGTATATCCCGGTTTACAACATATGACGCCGGTGTCTTTTATTTCAGTCATGATTTTACACTCCGTATTTTGAATAGTTAAAACAAAACCGGCGCTTAAAAAGCGCCAGGGAGGTAGAAAATCACACAATTAATGACTCTTATGGCCTTCAATATATAACCAAAAGCTCCCTGACATTTATCAAGGAAAAATATGTGAGAGCTTGTGACAGCCCTATCGATACCTTTGCCGACAAGGGAAGTATAGAAGAGGGAGAGTTAAAGTCAAGTTAATTTTGAGGCAGAGCATCAACCACGGAAGTTTTGTATCGGTGCAATTGATGTAATATTGTCCCCATCACCCTGCACCCTCAGCCTCCGGGGGAGAGGGAAAGAGAAGTGCGAGCCTGTCGGTGGGGAGAGGGCAGGGCGCTTACAATGACGCTGCGGGGGAATAATCAACCACGGAAGTTTTGGGCGATGACGTAGGTTTCGGGGGATTTGTCGCGGCTGGCGTCAGGCTTGTAATGGCTGACTTTGGCGAAGTTCTTTTTCATATCCGCCAGCAAGGTGCCTTCGGCGCCGCCCTGAAAGACTTTGGCAATGAAAATGCCGCCGGGGGCAAGCACGGTTTTGGCAAATTCATATGCGGCTTCGACCAAGCCTATCGTGCGCAGGTGGTCGGTCTGTTGGTGGCCTGTCGTGTTGGCGGCCATGTCGCTCATGACGATGTCGGCTTTTTGTCCGTCCAGAAGGGCAAGGAGTTTTTCAGTGGCGTCATCGGTGGTGAAGTCCTGACAGACGAAAGTGGCGCCGTCCAAGGGTTCGGTCGGGAGGATATCCAGTCCGACGAGTTTGCCCGTGCCTTTGAGTTTGGCGGCGGCAATCTGCGACCAACCTCCGGGGGCGCAGCCCAAATCCACAATAGTTTTGTTTTTGGCAAGAAATTTATATTTTTCATCAAGCTGGATGAGCTTGAAAGCGGCACGTGAACGATAACCGCGGTTTTTAGCCTCGGCGACGTAAGGGTCGTTTAACTGTCGTTCCAGCCAGCGGTTTGATGACGAGGAATGATATCTGCCGTCTTTTAAGCGGACGGTGAGCATTTTGCGTCCGCGGACTTCTTTTGCCGATTTGGTCAGTTTTGCCATGTGTTGCCTCTGTTGGTTGTTTTTTATGGTTATAATGGTATTTTTCGGGAAGGGCAAGAAAAATATTTTCATTTTAAAACGTGAAAGTCTTGACAGCGGCGGGATTAGTTTTTATTATACTGGCGGATAACAGCGGGCAGCGATGCTTTTGCTGTTTTTTTTATGTGTATTGCCGGTGATGATGACCGGCTTTTTTTATGGAGAAAAACATGATTGGAAGAACAAATTCGGTGCCGGGGAGCGCTGCGGGCGCGTCTTCGGCATTTGTACAGTATACGGCGATATTTACGCCGGATGCGGAAAGCTGCGTGATTGAGGAGGCAAACGATGAATGAAATAACCAAAATGCTGCGCAAGGGCAAAAACTATAACCTGCGCGCCAAATGTGCCCGATATTGGGATATTGTGCAGACGCGCAATATTAAGAAATCCGTGACGGAAAATCTGGCATTTGTTCCGTATGAGGGACTGAATTATTCCGTAGACCAGCCGCTTCCGGGAACATACGGACTGACGATATACAGCGGGCAGCTGCCGGATTATTCGGCATTTACGCTGAAAACCTTCATGTTGGCACCGGCGGGCGGGAATTATTTTCATGTGCCGTATATTCCGGACCCGAGTTGGGCCGATGCCGGTACGGCGCAAAGGAGCAATGTACAGAGCGGTTCGAGCGTCAGCAGTTCGTCTTATATTTCGCACGGGGTTTTGGACGGAAGCGATACGGCTGAGGAAAAGGAATATAACCTGTTTATCAACAGCGCGCACGATGTGCTGCTCAGCGAAGACGAAAGCATGGAAGGCCGGTTGTGGTGCGGGACGGTGGTTGTTCCGGCCCATACGCAGAATGTGCAGTATAAAATCAATTTTGAAGCCTCAGGGCTGAGTACGCACTGGAAAATGCATATGTATTTTACGCCGGGGGCGTATCTGAAAGCCGTGCGCGGGACGGAAAACATCACGACGCCACTGGTCGGACCTCGTTACCGCATTTTGATGAGGGTGTATACGGAAAGCGTTGAGAACGAGAGGCATTTTGCGACAACGCCGCTCGGCTCAATCGGCTATTTCAGAGGAAGGTGGCAGCTGCGCAGAGGGCTGATGGGATATGCCGACGCCCCCATCGCAACCGATACCTGGTATTGGGTGCAGGTGATAAATGACGGAGCCGAAATCCGGCTGTATTATCTGGAAGACCAATTCGCGCAATTTACGGCGGAAACCCTGCCGGCGCTTTCCTCCTGGTCTCTCGGCGTCAACAAGTCTGATTTTGACATTATGGGCGCGGGCGATTTTTATCTTTCCGACCCTGTCGCAGGATACGGGCTTGACGGGCAGATTGATTTGAGCAGCGTTTCAGTCAGAAACATTACGCTTAATGAAGACGGCACGCAATCGGAAGAGGTGGTGTGGGAGCCGTTTATCAAAGTCAATCTGTTAAATGGGTAAAGTTAAAGGGTAAAATTTTGTGAACTAATCTGCGGATGGAAGCCTGACCCTAAATGCTCACGTACTATTATGTACGCTGCGCTTTAGGGCAGGACATCTGCGATTATTTCGCAAAATTTCCCACCTTTTTGCCGGTCGCAGGTTTTGTCGATTTCTTAAAATTCATGTACTGCTGTGTACACTAAAATTTTAAGCGCCCTTGAACCCATCGTTATCTATCTCAAATTTTCCGCCTTTAAACATGTAGCGCAAGTAGGGCTCCCGCGGCTACTTCGCAAAATTTTCGCCTTTAATGTTGGAGATGATGCAGAGGGTTGCGGGTTTTCAATCCTGTTTGTTTTGTAATATATTCATAATGCCGTAGAGGGAATTGATTTCCTGTTCGGTCAGTTCGGCGCGGGTAAAGATATTATTGACGTTAATCAGAAGCGATTTGACATGGGCTTCATCTTTGAGGCGCGGAGATTGTTTAATCCGCTCGTTTAACGCGTCCAGAAACCTGAATACTTTTTCTTTGGGGGCGACGGTGCCGCCGTTGGCAATGAAGCGCTTTTCGGGCACGTTTATCGTGGTTTTATAATACTCATAGCTGATAATCAGCACCGCCTGCGCGAGGTTAAGCGACGCATGCGCGGGGTTAAGCGGCACTTCTATTATTTTATCGGCCAGGGAAATATCTTCATTTTCCAGTCCCGTGCGCTCGCAGCCGAACATAAAACCGCAGCGTTTGTCGGCGGGAAAAGTGCGGGCGGCGCATTCGGCGGTCAATACCTCTTTGACCTGATGACGCGGGCGGGCCGTGGCGGCATAAACGCATTCCAAGTCGGCAATCGCTTCGCGCGTCGAAGAATATATTTTGGCGTTTTGCAGAACTTCTTCGGAATTGGACGAAGCTCTGAGTGCAATTTCGGAAACCGGGCTTTGTTCGGGCGCAACGAGGCGCAGTTCATAAAGCCCGCAGTTTTTCATTGCGCGTGCCGCCATGCCGATATTTTCGGCAAGCTGCGGTTTTACCAATATCACGGCCGGATGCATATTTCCCTCTCTTATTTGAATTGTTTGCCGATGGCGCGCAGGCTGCCCGCAGCGCTTCTTTTGAACTTGTTAAACATATTTTTGGCTTTGTTGACGGGGCGGCTGACGGTGCGTTTGAGCTCGGCGGTTTGTTTGGCTATATTTAACGTATCCGGCACGGAAAAGCCGGAATCGGATTCGTCCTGTTCGGCTTTTGCCGCGGCAGCGGCCTGCTTTTGTGCAGCAACTTTCTGTCGGTTTTCTTTGGTATTGGGAATAAGAGGGGTTTCGGTTTCCTGCGGTTTTCCCGAAAGGCTGTTTTTGACTTTATCAAGCAGGCTTTCGGCAGGAGCTTCCGCCGGATCATCCTGAATATAGGCATGAGTGCGGTCTATGGTGACATTATTGTCCTGCTGATAAGTAACGACCTTTCCGTACGGTATCCGGCGCTGTTTTTTGGCATAGACGGCGGCAACGGCTTCTTCGTCATTTGCCTGTACCCACGGATTGCTGTTCAGCTGCGCCGAGACAGGCGAAATGTTTACCGCAAAACAGATTATTGATAATAAAACCAAATTGTTCAGACGCATTTTTCCCTCTGGTGAATGTTTGTTATATGATACATTTTAAAGTTTAATTTTTATTTAAGAAGGGCGTGCTAAATCATGGTCAAGTCGCCAAATGGAAGCCCCGCTTCGTCGCGTCACGTACTTCTATGTACGCTTGTGCTCCTCGGGGGACATTTAACGACAGCACCGTAATTTAATCCCGCCCGCGGCAACGCTGCGCGTTTGGTTTATCTTGGGGCGTGCTAAATCATGGTCAAGTCGCCAAATGGAAGCCCCTCTTCGTCGCGTCACGTACTTCTATGTACGCTTGTGCTCCTCGGGGGACATTTGTCGACAGCACCGCAATTTAATCCCGCCCGCGGCAACGCTGCGCGTTCGGTTTATCTTGGGGCGTGCTAAATCATGGTCAAGTCAGGGTATAAAAAAAACGCTTCGGGAGGAAGCGTTTTTTGAGGGTTGCGTTTGTGTCGCGGGAAATCAGATGTTTTTGAGCATCTCCGAGATGTCCGATCCGCCAATTTTAAGAATTTGTTTGATAAACAGGCAGGTGAACTCTATGCATAAGAGCAGTTCCGTTCCGTCGCTTTGCTTCAATGCCAGATAACGAATATACGGAAACTCCGTGCCGAAATCCATATATCGGCTCCCGTCAGGGTTTTGATGTCCTATCGGCAAGGGGGCTTCACCTGTCATAAAGTCGGAAGCTTTCAGGTCTTTTCTGCCGTGTTCAGGCGGGAAAATCATCATTTTGTACACCGTGACGTTCGGCAGCCTGATGATCTCACCGTTGTTCATAACGAAACTTATCAGGCGTCCGGCGATGAAACATGAATCACCCTGTGCCAGATTGATATGTTTCAGCGGCGTTCCCAACATGAGACCTTCGGTATGCTTTGCATTGTAAAGCATATAGCGTCCGCTGTCGGCAATTTTGACGAGCAGTGTCTGCGGGGTATCCTGCTTTTTGCAGCGGCGGATTTTGGCTGTGCGTATAATACGCGTATTGCAGCCGGATATCAGAATGCCGTTTTTGCGGAAGACTGATGCCTGATCAAAATATACCGCGCAGAAATACTTTTTTCCGTCTTTTTTCCATACATAACATACGGAAGGGCGCACCAGAGCATATATATAATATGCCGCAGGGGCGAGGAGAAGCAAAAACGGAAGCGTTGAGTGCAGGCAGACATGCAACACAAGGATCAGGGCAACCGTTGTCAGTGTCGCGGTTTGCATTTGTTCCCGAATGGCGCGCAGATACGGCTTTTTACGCCAGACGCCGGAGCAGATAAAATAGTAAAAATACATAAGATATGAATGTTTAATATAGACATAACAATAAATTTCCTCTGCAATGTAGTTCGGCTTGGCAAAAGATGCAAGAAAAAAATCCGCCGCGGATAAAAAACGCTTGCATTTTTATTTTTTTCGGTTAAGTTACGCAGCAGTTCCGTACGGGACTTAGCTCAGCCCGGTAGAGCGCTTGCTTTGGGCATACGCAGTAAAAAGTGTCCGGCGGACAGTTTTTGCAAAGTATGAGCAGCCGTTGTTAATTTGCGGCTTGCCGGAAGGCAACGAAAGCAAATGTTACAACGGGCTTGACCGAAGCGAAGCTGCAAGGCAGCGAGCAAGACAAGATGTCGGACATCTTGCTGTTTTAAGGTATTATTGGGATAAATTGATATAACGGGACTTAGCTCAGCCTGGTAGAGCGCTTGCTTTGGGAGCAAGATGTCGTAGGTTCGAATCCTATAGTCCCGACCAAAGTGGATGACTGCCTAAATTTGACAGTTTATCATAGGGGAAAGTCAAGGCGTAGCCTAGCTTTCCCTCATTTATTTCAAGAGTTCGGAAGACGAATTTCAGAAGATTCCGTTTTAGCGCAAAATCGGGCGATTTTAAGAAAATATCCCAAGAATTGTTTGCAATATCAATGAGTTCGGAAATCAGAGCGTTGAAGCCGTCATCGGCGGCTGAATAGTCAATATTAGGTTTAGCTGGATTTGTGGTAAAGAATGAGTCGACTTGGCTCTTATAGTAAAAACATTAATAAAATGTTAACAAACGATGTTTTTTTAATTGTTTTTTAATTAATTTTATGCTATATATATAGCAACGATGAATTAGAGGATAAAATGTTTTCATTGAGAAAAGTATTGCAAGCTTTGTATTATATGCAAAGCAGAGCAGATAATTCTGATAAATACAGCAGAATGTATTTATTAAAATTGTTATATTTTGCGGATAGATATCACATCAGACATTTTGGCATGTTGGCGAGTGGAGATAAATATAAAGCTATGCAAAAAGGGCCAGTTGCTTATTTTACATATAATAACATGAAAGGCAATGCCAGAGGGATAAATACGACTGAAACAGTTTTATTGAGTGATATTTTAGAATTGGATGAAAACAGTATTTCTGTAGTTGAGCAGGGTTGTGATGAATTATCCGAAAGTTGTATTGAGGCATTAGATTTTGCATTAAAAACGTATAGCAGGTTTTCTCATAGCGAATTGAGCGAAATTACTCATGATTATCCTGAATGGATAAATAAAGGATTAAATGAAGACATGAATCTTATGGACTTTTTTGAAAATCCGAAAGATTTAAAATTTTCTAAGAAATATGGTATAACAGAAGATCCTTTTGCAGAAGATGAGGATTTTTTACAGGCGATGAAAGACGATTTTAATGCAACTTCCGTTCAATATGGTGCCTGTTGATAAATGGGTGGCATTTAATGCCCCTTTACCGAAGGATCAACACAGAATAATTATCATTAAAAAAATTTTTGATGAAGTACAGTATTTTTATGTTACCTCAAAAGTTGATAATGCTAAAAGAGTTCTGCATTATGATTCGGGAAGTATTGCAGAGTTTGAAAAATGTGATTGGGATTCTTTAACTGCTGATAAATCTTGCGTACAATGTGATAAGAGGCATTTATATACAATTAAATCAGATACGTTTGAACGTATGTATAATGATGGGAAATTGGAGTATATCGGCGAAGTTCCAGATATCGTAAAGACGAGGATAACATCTGCTATTTGTTCTTCAAAAAGCTTTACGGAGACGGAAAAGAAATTTTATTCTTTGTGACAATTTAAATTTAAACCAACTAAGAAGCGAATTGACAAGGAAACCTAGGCGGGGGAAAACACCGATTTTGCTGTAAGTTAAAAGGTTGACGAAGCGGCGGAAGGTCTCCTTCTCAGCGGCGGGGAGTTTATGATGTTGACAATTGTTTGAATATGTGTATAATAACAGATAACACGTATACAATCAGTATGCGGCAGGTATGAAACGCAGAGGAGAATGAATATGGATATTTTGGATGTGATGGTTGCGCGGCTGGCTGAAAGCAATTTGCCCGATGAGACGATTTTGCAGATGAAAGATATGGTTAACAGCTTTGCCGAAAAACATTCGGATAATCCTGACATTTTGGCCAGAGTGGCGCAAGTCAAAACGTCTCTGGCTGATAAGCTCGGGAATAAAGTGATTAAATATCATCAAGGGACGGAGAAAGATGCCGCGCCGATGAGTTCGGAGGAATATACGGCGGCGGTGGGCAAATTAAGAAAATTAAAAGAAGATCCATTGGCGTATATGGACGAATGCGAGAAGATTTTGCGCCATCCGCGCAACAGTACACTGGCGGAATTTGCTATTGACGGATTGGGAGAGATTGTTGCAGAACATCCGCATCCATTGCTGACATCGCGTGCCGCTGATATTTTGAGGCTTGGTGCGGAAAATGACAGACTGATGGAGCTTGATGTGGCGGGGTATATCGGTATGGCCATGAAGCAGACTGCCGAAAAATTTCCGGATGAGAACGGCTGGCTGGCCGGGAAATATGCGGATCAATATGCAAAAGACCGCAGAGACCTGATTGTTGACCGGAGACTTCAGGAACTGTTTCCGCAATATATGGCGGAGCAAAGGGCTCCGGTCGCAGACGCAGTTGAAAACGGGCGGAAAGCGGTTGCGATTAATGAAGACAATCTGCCGGTGCTCAGGCTGGCGGGCGAATATGGCGTTGACTTTGATTTGAAAGAAATTGCCGAGGCGATTAAAGGATTGAAGCCGGGTGAAAAGCTTGCCATCGGCAGAGATCCGGAAAAAGCCGGTGTCAGCGGCAACATCCATAAGATTGATGAAAAGAAGTGTAACGCTTATGTTTCCGGACATCATTGCGATATTGTACGCGGTAAAGACGGAAAGCTTGGTTTGGTAGACGTGTCACGCAACGGTACGGAAGTTGTTGAGAGAGCGGAAGCAGGGCGGAAGGCAGTTGCGATTAATGAAGACAATCTGCCGGTACTCAGGCTGGCGGGCGAACATGGCGTTGACTTTGATTTGAAAGAAATTGCCGAGGCGATTAAAGGATTGAGACCGGGCGAAAAGCTTGCCATCGGCCGAGATCCGGAGAAAGCCGGCATCAGCGGCAACGCCCATAAGATTGATGAAAAGAAATGTAATGCTTATGTTTCCAGACACCATTGCGATATTGTTCGCGGCAAAGACGGAAAGCTCAGTCTGGTTGATGTTTCTACAAACGGTACGGAAGTTGTTGACAGATCGCAAGCAGAGCGAAAAGCGTTTGCAGCATGGCAGTTGCAGAATCAATTCAAAAGATAACGAGGAAGGAGTTTTCTCCTTTTCACGATATTAAAAGAGGGCGTCGGAGAGGGCGCCCTTTAATGAATGTAAAAATTCTAATAAATCCGCGTTTGACGGCAAACGGTGCGGCATCTTCTTGTCGGCGTATCGGCGCAGGGAACATATTCCACTTTCGGTGCCGGAATGTCATAGACCTGATACTGTACGGTGACGGTTTGCAATTCCAATTCGGGGCAGGTGTCCGTGTACGCCGTGCAGGGTTCGCAATTGCCTTCCGCACAGGGAACGGCCTGCAAATATACTTCGCGCGTGCAGCCGGACATCAACAAAAGGGCAGCAGCAGCTAACAGACTTGTGGATTTCATCATATCGGGGCTCCTTAAATAAATATATTGCTTATAACATATAAGACTTTTTGAAAAAGTCAATCGTTTTAGGGTTGACTATTTGACAAAAAGCTGTATATTCTTTTGCACCAGTATATAATTCTAATGTTTAATTTTTATATAATTTTTTATTATGGCGAAAAAAATAATTGCTCTCATTGAGCGCAATGCCGAGAGCGAGCTCAAGGACTACTTCGCAGACATGTCCGCGGAACAACCGCTGGATGCGCCTGAGGAGAAAGTGCTGCTGGAATACTTTCCGGAAGCAGCAGTCAGAAGCTACATCAACCGTTTCCGTTTCGGCAAGAAGGCGGAAATCATCTTCATCGCAAAAGCGCCGCATGATATGCGCCAGGCGTACATCAACTATCACGGGCTATGGTCTGAGACCCAGCGCCATATCGTGGACAACGGACTGAATGCTGCGGCGGAAGATTTTATGAAGCTGCGCCGCTTTTGGGACGACGCGTATGTGTTGGAGCATGCGAAGGCGCGCATTCTCGGAACCTATGTCAGCCTGTATGTGCTGGAAAGCGACGGGCTTGTGCTGCAGCTTCTGAAACATGAGAATCAGACGCTGTTTTGGGGCTACGTCAACAAAGGCCGCTACATCAGCCGCGAGGTTCGCGAAGAGGTTATCAAAGGGCGCTATTACAAAGCGTTTGACGCGCTCGCCTACCGCTTTTTCAACAAGTTTAAGCGCAAGGCGCGGCAGAACAGCGACTATGATAAAATCATCGCGTCGCTTAAAGGCGTTGCCTTTGACGAGGAGCAGCAGGCGGAAATCCTCATGACGTTTGACCGTCGGCTGTGGGAAACGCTGTTGCGAACCATGCCGCTCTTTCCGAAAGCGCAAGACATTCTGTTCCGCCACAACTTTGACCCGCAGTGGTTAAAGCTCCATGTGACGGCACTCTACGGACGCGGCGGCTACCGCTTTACGTCCGAGAACGAAGTCAAGCTCTTTAAGGCGCTTGCCAGCCGCAGTCTTGACGACTGCCTGACGACTTTCCGGCACCGCGACGACGTGGCGTTTGTGCAATGCGCTTCGCCTGTTGCCGTCGCCAAGTATCTGGAAGACTTCTGGCTTTCCGACGACGGGCAAATCGCTCTCTTCAAACGCGGCGATGCAGCCCTTGCCGAGAAGCTCATCTCGCGCTATACGCCCGAGCACGGCCTCTGCTGGCAGGCGGAAGTTGTTCTCGCCGAGCGCTATTCGCCGGACGTTCTTCGCAAGTACATCGCTTTCCACTCCATGTGTTTTGAAGCGCTGGACATTCTGAAAAGGAGGGCGCCGGAAGTGCATGCGGAGTATTATACGCTCCACACCTATTAAAAAAAACCGTGAAAATTTGAGTGTCTGATCGTCAATGGAGGCCGGTTGGCAAAATTTCATGTACTACTGTGTACACTGGAATTTTTGCCACCGGACATTGACTTCCATTCATCTCAAATTTTCGCGGTTTTTTGTGTGACGTGAGTTAGGGTATGGACGCCTGTCCTCAAATGCTCACGGGCAACTTGTTGCCTTTAAATTGTACGCTGCGCTTTGAGGCAGGACATCCGCGATTATTTGACTCGTATAACGCGGTTTTTTGTGTGACGAGGGGGGCTCACTCACAAAATTTCGCGGTTTTTTGTGTGACGTGAGTGTGAAAATGGAAGCCCCGCTTCGTCACGTCACGTACTTCTATATACGCTGCGCTTTGAGGCAGGACATCCGCGATTATTTGACTCGTATAACGCGGTTTTTTTGTGTGACGTGAGTTATGGTATGGAAGCCTGTCCTCAAATGCTCACGGGCAACTTGTTGCCTCGTGTGTAACGGGGGATATTTTTTTGTTGTAAAATTCGGCGGGGAGGGGTATGGTGGCGGCAAAAGGTTTGTGATGTGAAAGGTTTAAGGAAGTGCGCTATCGGTTAAACAATATCAAAATGCCGTTGGAGGCAAGCGAAGCGGAGCTCTTGGCGGAAGCGACGAAGCGTTTGGGCGGGACGGTGCAGAATTTGAAACTCGTCAAAAAGTCTTTGGATGCGCGCAGTAAGGGGCTGTTGTTGTTTGTCTATGCCGTGGAATTTGACGACGACAATGCGCGGGAGGCCGGCGGCGATTTAATCAGGATTAACGGGGAGGAAGCGTTGGATTTTGCGGCGCGGCGGGTGCATTGGGATAAGCGGCCGGTGGTGGTCGGTTCGGGGCCGGCGGGCATGATGGCGGCGCTGTGTCTGGCGGAAGCGGGAGCCAAACCGATTGTGTTGGAGCGCGGGGCAGCCGTGGAAGAGCGGCAGGAAGCAGTCAAACGTTTTTGGGCGACGGGCGAATTGGATGAAAATGCGAATGTTCAGTTCGGCGAAGGCGGTGCGGGGACGTTTTCGGACGGCAAGCTGATGACCGGCATTAAAAAAGACAAATATACCGCAAAAGTGTTACAGGAGTTTGCTGCCGCGGGAGCGCCGGAGGAAATCCTTTACCTTGCGAAACCGCATATCGGTACCGACAAACTGGCGCCGATGACCGTCAACATCCGCAAAAAGATTGAGCGTTTGGGCGGGGAATACCGTTTTAAGGAACAGCTTTCTGATGTGATAATTAAAGACGGGGCGTTAAGGGCAATTATCGTCAAACGCGCGGACGGCAGTGTTTATGAACTCGGGTGTGATAAGTTGTTTCTGGCGCTCGGGCATTCTGCACGCGATACGTTCCGCATGCTGTATGAACGCGGGCTTCATATGGAGCAGAAGCCGTTTGCGGTCGGTTTACGCATTGAGCACAAGCAGAAAGACATTAACCTTGCGCAATACGGCAAGGCGTTTTGCCGCTCGCCGTACCTGGGGGCGGCGGATTATAAGCTGGCGGCGCATTTGGACGGCGGGCGCTCGGTTTATACGTTTTGCATGTGTCCGGGCGGGCAGGTCGTCGGGGCGACGAATCTGCGCGGGCATGTGGTAACCAACGGCATGAGCGAGTTTGCGCGCGACAAAGAAAACGCCAATGCGGCACTGCTCGTGAACGTCGGGGCGGCGGATTTCGGGTCGTCTCATGCGCTGGCGGGCATAGACTTTCAGGAAGCCTTGGAGCGCAAGGCGTTTGAGCTTGGGGGTTCTAACTATTTTGCGCCGGTGCAGACCGTCGGCGATTTCCTTGCCGGACGCAAAACGGTTCGTTTAGGTACCGTGAAGCCGTCCTATCTGCCGGGGGTGACGCCGTCCGATTTCCGCTTACTGTTTCCGCGCCCGATTTATGAAGCGCTGCAAAAAGGCATTGCAGAAATGGACAAGAAACTGCATGGGTTTGCTTCATCGGATGCTGTTCTGACCGCCGTTGAAAGCCGTTCGTCTTCGCCCGTGCGTCTGTTGCGCAATGCTGATTATATGAGCAATATTGCGGGTATTTATCCGCTTGGCGAAGGAGCGGGGTATGCGGGAGGGATAACCTCTGCCGCAGCTGACGGGGTTAAAGGTTGTTCTATGGTCATCTAATTCGAGGATGGAAGCCTGTCCCTAAATGCTCACGTACTTCTATGTACGCTGCGCTTTAGGGCAGGACATCCGCGATTATCTGGCGCATATAACAACCTTTACCGGTGCGAGAGTGGGGTGGGGGGACATTTCAGGCTCACTCACAAAATTTCCCGCCTTTAACGATAACGGAGCGAGAGTTGGAGGAAGAAGCAGTCTCTAAATGCTCACGGGCAACTTGTTGCCTTTAAATTGTACGCTGCGCTTTAGGGCAGGACATCCGCGATTACCCGGCGCATATAACAACCTTTAACACTACCGGAGCGGGAGTAAATTATATTTTCTGATTCAGCATTTTCTTTAATTCATACAAGGCACGGCAATCTTCTTGGTACTGGCGGGACAGATAATAGCCGTCGTCGGCGATTTCGCGCCATTTTATCTGTTGTTTAAGTTTGGCGATTTCCTGATTGATATTCATGGCTTTCTCCTTTTTCATATATGTTTTTTCATAATATAGGGTGTGTGAGGAGCGATTTGCAAGTTTTCGGGAACGGATAAGTATATTTTTTATAAAGAAGTATATGAATCTGTGTGGAAAAAAACTATTAAAGGGGAAAATTTGAGTGTCTGATCGTCAATGGAAGCCGGATTGGCAAAAATCCATGTACTGTTTTGTACATTAGGATTTTTGCCACCGGACATTGACTTCCATTCATCTCAAATTTTCCGCCTTTAAACATGTTACGCAAGCAGGGCTCCCGCGGTTATTTCGCAAAATTTTCCGCCTTTAATGTATGGCGCGGTTTCTGCGGGACGCTTAAAATTCATGGGCAACTTGTTGCCTTTAAATTGTACACTAAAATTTTAAGCGCCCTTGAACCCATCGTTATCTATCTCAAATTTTCCGCCTTTAAGCGGGCATGGCTCCCGTTAATACTTGTCTTACGATGTCGGTAAGGATGATTTGTTGTCCCCTTCACCCTCCGGGGGAGAGGGAAGAGACGTGGGCCGCACCCGTCTTGCTCCGGGGGAGAGGGAACGTAAGGCGTGAGCTTCTCGGTGGGGAAAAAGGGCAATGCTTTTATTAATATGCTCAGAGTAGGCGGGAAGTGATGCAGCTGACGGCTTTGCCGACGATTTCAAGCTCTTCGGCGGGGCAGGCGATATCTTCATAACGGCGGTTATCCGCTTTTAACAGATATTTATCGGCGGCGATTTTCTGCACGCGTTTGATTTGGATATAATCGCCGTATCGGACAATATAGATACCGTCGCCCTGATATTCTTTGACATCCGTGCTGTACATGAGCAGGCTGCCGGAAGAAAGGGTCGGTTCCATGGTATCGGCGGTAACGCGAATGATTTGCAGGTTATGGGCGTAAGTGCCGCACCAGTCGGGGAAGTCTTTGACTTTCAGCGCCATACGTCCGCAGAGGGTTTTGTACAGTTCCGTTTCGGGGCGCGGTGCATAAATATCTATGGCGGCAAATTCGGCGTTGGGGATGGATTTTTCGGTTTTTTCGGGGATAAGCTCCGGTTTGGCCATGCCGCTTGCGAGCAATTCGTCATCGACAAGGTCATTTTCATCCATATTCAGAAACTGACAGACTTTTTTACGGTCAACTTCGCTCAGGCGTTTGGGGAATCCGTATTTGACATATTGCTGAATATAGGAATCTTTACGGCCGATTTTGAGCGATACTTCGCGAAAGGTGTGTCCGTCGGAAAGAATCTTTTTTTCCAGACGTTTGCGTACTGTTTCTAAATCTGCCATGAGCTTTTTCCTTCTGATATTGATTTGATAATGATAGCTGAAAATATTTTTTTTTGCAATGCGGGTTTTTAATATTGACTTTATATTAATATTCATATAATAGAAACAATTACAAGTCAAGCGTATTTTTCCTTATTGACGTATGGGATGCGGCTGAGAGGATTTTCGGACTTTTTCGTTTGGCTTATTTCGGACTTTTTGAACTATCTCGGACTATCGGACTATTTAACGGACTATCAGAGTGCGGCTTTTGCCGGCTTGAATTTGAATGTTTTTGTATTGAGGAGAACGATGGAACAGATTGTTTTGAATGCGAATTTGCGCTATGTGATAGCGGGGCTTACTCTGGAACAGCGCGGTATGCTGCTGGGGGCTTTGCTGGATGGTGACGGCGGAGCGTTGGGCGATGCTGTCGGGAATATTTATAAATATATTATGCTTTTACAGCAGGAGCTGGCGGACAAGCGGCAAAAGATGCGCGAGCTGGGAGCCAAGGGCGGTACCGCACGGCGGAAAGCGTCGGATGAACTGACTGCGGATTTGTTTGACGGCGCTGCGGCAGCGGAAAGCGGCGGTGAAGCGTCGCTTAAAATGCCAAAAAGAAAAGAAGCAAAAGAAAAAAATATATTAAATAAAAAAATAAAAAATTTATTTACGGTTGAAGAGAAAAAAGCCGTGAAGAAAGAATCGTCTTTTGTGCCGCCGCTGCTTGACGAAGTGGGGGCTTTTGTCAAAGAAGAGGGGTTGAACGTGGATGCGGAAACCTTTGTGGATTTTTATGATTCGCACGGGTGGAAGGTCGGGCAGACGGCAATCAGAAACTGGAAAGCGACGGCCAGACTGTGGCACCGGCGCGCCATAAATGCGGCAGCCCCGTTACCGGCAGGAGAGGACAAAACCCGGAGGAAGGAGGCAAAAGACGATGACGAGGCGTATTGGCATGAGCTTTTGGAACGCGCAAAACCAAAACCGGCGGCAGCGCTTTGTTGGGCGGGGGAACCGGCAATACCCCGAAATTTGACGGACGAGGAAGAAAAAACAGTGTTTGAAAACCTGAGCAATGATGTTCAAACACAAGAGAAACACATTGAAAATGCGCAAGATTTCGATGTTTCCCCTTTTGTCAGGTTTATCAAACGCATTGAAGATAAATAATATAACCCACGGAGGGACACAATGAGTAAAAAAAGCGATTATTTTTTTGTAAACATTAAACAGATTTACCCGACTTTTGCACGGCCGTCAGCGCTTGATACGGAAGTTTGGAGCGAACTTTTGGAGCCTTACAGCGAAGAGGAAATCAGACAAAGCATTAAGGCTTACCGCAAAAACGAAGACAGCAAATTTGCTCCGACGCCGGCACGTTTTAAGTCTTATCTTTTCAGGGATGCTCCGTCAGCACGAAAACGCGAGGTTAATGATGATCTTCCGCTTTCGCCCGAATCGTATCTTATGCAAAATGACATTAAGGCCGGGCGGTGCAAATATTTCTTTATGACCTACACCAGAGCAGTGGAATATGTGTTGGAAGAAAAGCTTAAATCCGTTGTCAAGCCAGAGGAATTCAAGGGCTATACGCGGGGGATGAAATATCGTCAGGCAGTGGAATACGGGCTGTTTGCCGACTTTGACGAGACGCTGGATTATGTTTACAAGAAAGGGAGCTGCTGATGTCCGTGAGGAGGAAGGACTTATTATTAACAAAATATTTCAAACAGGGCTGGCTGAACCGGCGTTATTATGACGCGAAAGGCTACCGCCAGCCTTACAGCGCCGAAGATCGCCTTTGGGCCGGCAAGTGCTTTTATGCTGATTTTATCAACTGGCAGAGCGCCTCTTTCGGGCTTAAAGCCGTGGACCTGACACAGCCCAAAACCGACGGCGGGATGTTGAAAAACGACATATCCTTCGGGCAGGAAGCCGAGCGTTTCCGTAAGGCCCTGCGCCGCGTTACTCCCGCCTTTCTGCCCGTGTTGTACAAAATCGTTTTGGAAGAGCGGGAACTGAAACCAGCCGCCGATATGAGTGAACGGGAGAAGTCCTATTTTTACGAAGAGGTGAGGGGGGTATTGTGCAGGGGGTTGGATGAGCTCATCCCCTACTACCTGAAATTATTGTGATTGAGTTCTGAAATGGAAGCCACTCTGCAGGGCAGTCATGTACCTTTATGTACACTCCTGCCCTTTGGTGGACATTTCAGGCTCACTCGCAAAATTTCAGGTAGTAGGGCGCGGGGCGCTGTCTATCTCAAATTTCGCGGTTTTAAGAAATTGTTGTGAACTAATATTTCGCAAAATTTCAGGTAGTAAGATGCGGGGCGCTATCTATATCAAATTTCGCGGTTTTAGGAAATTGTTGTGAACTATTATTTCGCAAAATTTCAGGTAGTAAGGTGCGGGTGGTGTCGGTGTCAGGATTTGCGGCGGTTTTTGAGCTTTTGAATGAGGGTAAGGACGAAATCTTCCACGTAGGCTTTATAGACAATATACACGCTTAAAAAGACGATTGACCAGCCCAAAATAACCAGTACCACAGGCAGGACGGCAAGCAGAATGAACAAGCCGCCCAAGAGCACAAGCGCCATTATCAAACAGCCCATGGTGTTTTCTTTTTGCAGCTGTTTGATTTGCGCCTTAATGTTACGTTCGTCATCGGGATCGGGGTAGATGTATTCGATTTCCATGTGTGTCTCCTTTGCTAATAATATAGGGTGATGTATGCGGTATTGCAACGCTGCGTGTTCGGTTTTTTGGGGGGCGTGCTAATGCACAATCATTTCATGCCGGCGCTCGTTTATGTACGCTTTAATGTACACCGCACTCGCGGCGGCATTTCAAGCATTGCACATTATCCCACCCGCGGTAACGCTGCGCGTTCGGTTTTTTTGGGGGCGTGCTAAATCACGACGATAGCACCGCAATTTATCCCACCCGTGGCAACATTATATGTTTTTGTTTTTGGGAAAAATCAATCCCAGGGGAAGACGAGCCAGTTGTCGGCAGCAAGGCCGGAGCGGGCGCAGATGTCCGGTTCTTCGGCGCAGCAGGTTTTCATCAGCAAGGTGCAGAGGCGCGAAGACGGAAAGCGTTTGCGGATGTATTTGACGGTGGCACCCGAATCGGCGAGGTCATCGATGAAATATACATCGCTGCCGTCAAACAGGCGGTCGGTGGAAATATCTTTGATTTCTTCGCGTTCGCCGGAATCGTTGTATGAAATCAGTTTCATGACGCGGACGTCGCGAATGTTCAGCTTATAAGCGATGATTTGCGCGGGGACGAGACCGCCGCGGGAAACGGCAACTAGCGTTGCCTGAGACAAATCCTGACAATCGGCAGCGATTTTGTCGGCAAGCGTGTTGCTCCAATGGTCAATCTCCTCCCAAGAGATAGTTTGTTTTTCCATAATTTTCCTCTGATTATTTTTATTTTTCGGGTTCCAGCGATACAACGCCGTCGGCAAGTTTGGGTTCAAACCAGGTGGATTTCGGCGGCATGAGCATTTTGTTATCAGCCACGGCCAGAAGTTCTTCCACGGCGGTCGGGTAAACCATAAATCCGGCGCGGTGCGGCGCAAGGTCGGTGACGCGTTCAATCTCTTCGGCACCGCGGATGCCGCCGATGAAATCTATGCGTTCGCTGTTGCGCAGATCTTTGATGTCTAGAATATTATCCAGTACTTTGGCGCTCAGAACGCTGACATCCAAAAGCGAAACCGGGTCGGTGCCGAGCGGGGCGCCCCGGTAATCCATTTCGTACCATGCGTGATTGAGATAAAGCATGAACTGCCCTTTGCGAATCGGCTTATGGCGCGTTGACGGGGTTAAGGCGAATCCGGCGCTGCGGACTTCTGCCAAAAATTTTTCTTCGTTTCTGCCGTTTAGGTCAAAGACAACGCGGTTATAATCCCAGATGCGCATTTCATCTTCAAAATAAGCAACGGCAAGGAAGCGTCCGGTTTCAGATGTACCGTCTTCGGCGGCCAAACGCGAGGCAGCGGCGGAACGGTGATGTCCGTCGGCGATATAAGCTTCATTTTGTGCGGCAAAAGATGTGGTTATGAGGTCGATTTCACTCGCATTATCCACGCGCCAGAGTGTATGGCGGACATTGTTGTCGCTGATAACGGAAAACAGCGGTTTGCGGTTTTCGACAATTTCTTTCAACAGCGCTTTGACGGCGGGGATATCTTTATTAATCAGCAGGGCGGGGCCGGTTTGGGCGCCGACGGTGCGAATCTGCTTAACGCGGTCGTTTTCTTTGGCGACGCGGGTCAGCTCGTGGCGTTTGATACGCCCTTCGTTGTAAGCTTTAACCGACGCGGCGACGGCAAGACCTGTCTGTGTGTGGCTGCCCATCGTCATTTGGTAAACATAATAGCAGGGCGAATCGTCTTTTTTGAGCACGTTTTGTTTGAGCAGGGACGCGAAGTTTTCTGCGGCTTTGGCATAAACGCGGTCGTCATAAGGCGAAATGTCTTCGTCAAAATCAATTTCCGCTTTTGAGATATGCAGGAAACTCTGCGGTTTGCCGGCGGCTTTGACCTTCGCTTCGGCGGCGGAGAGGACATCATACGGCGGCGCGGCAACGACGGCGGCAAATTCTTCGGCGGGGGTGATGCCTTTAAACGGCGCGTATATCAAATTATCAGTCATGTTTCGTCCTCTTGCAGTTCTGTTTTTTTTAGAATAGAGCGCGGGGCGGAAAATGGCAACTTTCGTGCAGGGGTTAACCACAAAAATTTGAGCACCTGATCGTCAATGGAGGCCGGCTGGCAAAAATTCATGTACTTCTGTGTACACTAAAATTTTTGACACCGGACATTGACTTCCATTCATCTCAAATTTTCCGCCTTTAAGAAGAATGTGAGCGATAAGGGGGATTTAAAATAAAAATGGTGCCGTTTAGTGGACTTGAACCACCGACCCACGCATTACGAATGCGTTGCTCTACCAACTGAGCTAAAACGGCAACGGACTAACTTATAATCGGTTGTTTTCTAAAATGCAAGCATTTTTTTTCTATTTATGCACGGATAATCCGACTTTGGTTAAGGGGGAAGGTTTACAGGTCGACGCGCACCCATGTGAACAGGACGTTGCCGTCATTTTTTACCCCGGGCACATAGGCGCCGTTTAAGGAAACGCCTTTATAGGCAACGGAAGCCATCGGCAGCGGCAGGGGAACGGGGATATAAGAATATTCATGGCGCTGGGTTAAGCCTAATGTGTAACCGTAACCGGCCGTCCAGTTGCCGGCGCAGTCCAGATTTTTGTTATAGAGGCGCGCGTAGCCGAACATTGTTTGCGCATAACTGTTTGAATCTTTGAAAGCCACGCCGTAAAGCCCGTGCCAGTCGTTGCCTTTATAGCGAGACAGTCCCATACCGAACCCCCACGGCTCTTCGTTATAACGCTTAATGTGTTCGCGGTCATAGGTCAGGCGGTTATGCCAGACCCAGACGGGAATCATCGCATGCATCCTGCCTTCGTGATAAGTTGCCGCCACGTCTTGTTTGAGTTCGTCAATATAATCGCTGATTGCTCCTGCTTCTGCGTTGGAAATCATTGCTGTTGCCGCCAAAATCGCGAGGCATGTCCGTCTTATCATAGTCCAAGTCCTTAAATAGTCCAAAGTATATGCCCTTTTAACAACATATTTGCAAAAGTTAAATATATATTTACGTTTTTCCCATATTCTTTTCAAAAAGAAGTTAAGGAAAGAAATTTATGCGCTTGCTTGCTGTTTTATTTTTGGTTTTTGCATTAAGTTCCTGTCAGGCTTCGGGCGCCAGCAACGGGCGGTCGTCCAGTGCGAGTTTTATGGCCAATATTTTTACCATGCAGTTTTAAAGGGGAAAATTTGAGTATCTAACGCGGTTTCTGCGGGTCGCTTAAAATTCATGTACTTCTGTGTACACTAAAATTTTAAGCGCCCTTGAACCCATCGTTATCTATCTCAAATTTTCCACCTTTAAAACATGTAACGCAGCAGGGCACCTACGGCTCACTCACAAAATTTACCATCCTTAGTTTGTACACTAAAATTTTAAGCGCCCTTGAACCCATCGTTATCTATCTCAAATTTTCCACCTTTAATGTGGGCAGGCGGGAGGAAGTCTGTCTGCGGTCGGGTCACGTACTTCTATGTACGCTCCCCTCCCTGGTAGGGCTCCGCGGTTATTTCGCAAAATTTTCCGCCTTTAATGCGGGCAGGCGCAATTACGGTTAATTGCTGCCGGAAATCAGGTGCAGGTAAGCTTTGCGCCGTTACATCTTTTCAGGAGCGGAGAAGCCCAAGAGATTGATGTTGATATTCAGCACGTTTAAGGTCAGCGTGATGAGAGCAACGAGTGAGCGCAGGACGATTTCGTCTTCTTCGGCCAAAATCTTCTTATCATGATAGAACACATTGAATTTATTGGCGATTTCATAAATGTACGAACACAGGATTGACGGGGCGTCCTTTTTGACCGCTTCGTTTAAGGTGTGTGAGAAGCGGGTTAAGGTTAGGGCGAGGTCGCGCTCGCTGTCTGTGGTAAAAGCAGGGGAAAATTGTTGTGAACTAGCTCGCGGATGGAAGCCTGTTCCCAAATGCTCACGTACCTCAATGTACGCTCCGCTTTGGGGCAGGACATCCGCGGCTATTTCGCAAAATTTTCCTCCTGCTGTGCCAAACAGCTCTGGCTTGTTGGCGGCGAGTTTGGTTAAGATTGATTTGATGCGCACCATGGTATAGAGGATATAGGGTCCGGTGTTGCCTTCAAAGGAGGCGAACTTGTCAATATCAAAAATATAATTGCTATCGCAGGGGTTCATCAAGTCGCCGTATTTAATCGCCGCCAGGCCGATGGTTTGTTTGAGTTTGGCGAGCTCGGCAGCGGGGATTTCTTCTTCGCCTTTGATTGATACTTTTTCTTCGACCGTGTCCAGAAGTTCGGAAAGCTTCATGGTGCCGCCGGCACGGGTTTTGAACGGTTTTCCGTCTTTGCCGTTGACGGTGCCGAAGCCGATGAACGACAGGTCGGTTTCGGGGCGGGTGACGCCGGTTTTCTTCGCGCAGCGGAAGACGCGCTCAAAGTGCAGAACCTGCCGCTTGTCGACGACGTACATAACGCGGTCGGGGTGGAAATCCTCTTCGCGCTGGACAAGTGTGGCGAGGTCGGTGGTTTCATAAATCGCGCTGCCGTCCGATTTTAAGATAATGCAGGGCGGAATCGGGGCGTTGTCGGTATTTTCTTTGACGTCTACGACCAGCGCTCCCTCGGACTCGTAAGCAAAACCTTTGTCTTTCATCATCCGCACCATGGCGGGGATGTAGGGTTCGGCATCGGACTCGCCGTACCAGAGGTCAAAATCAACATCCAGACGGCTGTAATTGCGTTTGAGGTCGGCAAGTGAAACGTTCATGATATGCTGCCATAGGGCGCGGTAGCCGCGGCGGCCGGACTGCAAGTCTTTGGTGGCGTTGCGGGCGGCGGTCAGGTATGCTTCATCTTCTTTGGATTTGGCGGAGGCAAACGGGTAAATCTCTTCCAGGTCTTTTAAGCTGAACGGGGCTTCTGCCGGATAGTCACCGGTGTAAGTTTCATCAAAATAGGGGAGGGTCGGCTGACGACAGGAGAGCTCATGAATAATCAAACCCATTTGCAGGCCGAAATCGCCAAGGTGGGCGTCAGCAATGACCTTGTTGCCGGCAAAGCGGTTCATGCGCTTTAAGGCTTCGCCGATGACGGCAGAACGCAGGTGTCCGACGTGCAAAGGTTTGGCAACGTTCGGCCCGCCGTAGTCGATGACGACGGTTTTCGGGTTTTCGTTCGGTGTGAAGCCGCAGTTTGCGGCAGCGGCCATTTCGCTTAAATATTGGGAGATAAACGCGTCTTTAATCTTAATATTGATAAAACCGGGAGCAACGACGGCGACTTCTTCCAAAATGTCGTTTGCGGGGATGTCGGCAAGCACATCGTTGGCAATCATCAGCGGCGCTTTACGGTAAAGTTTTGCCGCGGACATGGCGCCGTTGACCTGAAACTGGCATAAATCCGGACGGGCGGAAACGACGACGCGCCCCAAATCAGCGTCATAACCGGCGTTCTTAAAGCTTTCGGTGAAGATTTTGTTTAAAGTTTCTATAATGGTCTGCAAGTCGGTTCTCCCGTTCGATTGTCAAAATATTGAGGGAGAATAACGGGTTTTGCGTGGGTTGTCAAGGGGGAAATGATAAGGATAGATTTGTTGTCCCCTCACCCTTCACCCCTCGAAGGGGAGAGGGAAAGAGAAGTGTGTGTCCCTCGAAAGGAAGGGCGCGGCGAAACTGCGGGGATGGATGAGGAAGAATATTGTAACAGAAATTTCATATTTATGAGGCGGAAAATTTTTGACAAACGGGCGGTAATATGGTATTATTATTTAATAAAATCGGCAATAATGTTATACGGAGGGGCGCCGGAAGGCGTTTTAGAGACTATGACAAGAAGAGCAAGCAGAAGCACAACCGGCAGAAAAAACAGACGTACCAAAAGAACGTTGACCGCAACGGATAAACAGCAGCGCATTAAACGCTGGGCGGAACAAGTGGGGCTTGATGCTGCGGCAGCAGACAGGCTGATAGAGAAGTACGGTCTTGACGATGCGTACAAACTGGCACTGGATGCGATGATGAAGCCGGTTGAACTTGCTCAAAAAGAAGGGATTGCCTCGCGTACGTCGAAGGGCGTTTTCGCAGCGCTTGCCAACGGGGAGGCCAAAGCCGGCGAAAGAGCTCCTCAGCAGGCAGTAAAGCCGCTGCCGGCGACGACGCCCCGTACCGTACAACCGTCAAGAACCATTTCCGCAAATGAGGCCGCGCCGTTAAACCCAATGCGGATTAAAAATGCGGATGTGGCGGCAAACCGCGGCCTGCACCACCAATATATCGGCGAGAAATTTCCCAAACTCAACGAGAGTGATTTTGCCTCGCATGATGCGTATGTGGAGGCGCTGCGCAAGCAATATACGGAAATGCGGCAATATGAATGGGAGCTGACCTGTCAGCAGGAGACGCTTGATATGTATAACTTATCGAAGAGTCCGAACTTCATACCTAACAAGCATGTATGGGATCCGAAAATTCCGGAAGCTTTGGTCAAACCTTTGGCCGCACAGGATTCAACTTATAAGGATCAGGGATATATTCCAACGAAGGCAATATTGGATGATGGAAACAGTTATGCCAGCTGTGCGGGAACGGCAACGCGCGTGAATGATGCTATTTGTCAACGTTTCGGATATACGGGAAAAGACCGTTTTTATCTGGACTGCAACTTATGTTCTGATGCAAAACTTATGCATAACAATCCGGCGACCAAAAAATACAGACATCAAAACCGTTCGCTGAAAGCGATGATTGATGCGGGGCAAGTGGGGCCGGGGACAATTTTATCAATTCCCACGGGAAACAGCGGTTCCGGCTATCATGCATTGACGGTGGCGCAAGTGATAAGGGATAAAAACGGCAAAATTACCGATGTCGTTTTGCAGGCAAACAACAGCACTACGCTGACCAAATATTCGGTTAAAAATATTGATGCCTCATTGCATAAGATGGACAAATATCCGGGCAAAAAGCGTCCGTTTATTGTGACTTCCACGCATGACTGGGCGCAGCAAAAAATTGCAGCAGAAGCGCGGAGCCTTCCCGAAGCAGAGCTGGAAAGGCTCGTGAATGAAGAAAGGGGGGTGCTGAGCGCAAGTATTGACCGGTTGGCAGGCATTGAAGATACGACATGCGGGATTAACAGCCAGTACATTGCGACGGTCAGGGCGCAGACAACGGAACTGCAAAACAGAATCGCGCAGGCTGAAACACAAAGAGGCAGAACGACAATGGCTTACAGCGATGCGGAGCGGGAAGATGTGCGTCAGACATTGCTGGGGATGAATGCCTCTTCGTGGGATAAGGCAATGCATTCCGACCTGTCGGCGGCTTTGAAAGAAGACAGGGCCGGTTTTGAAGCGCAGTTTGAAACACTGCTTGCGAGCTACTGCAACGACAACGGCAAACGCCTTGACAAGCGGGGCATGAAGCTGGCATGTGAGTTGTTTGCTTCGTTTATGGCGACTGACGGTGATAAAACTTTGGACGGTTTTCATCAGTATGTCGACAATTCCACCCGCACGGCGGAAACGTTCAATTATGCGCTGTGGGCAAGGCAGACGGGAGCATACAGAGCTTAGCCGCGTTTGAGAGGGAAACGTAAAAATGTTGCAATATGCTTAAAAATATGGTAGTATTTATTTATAAATAGTTATTATGGAGGCTGTGCCGAAAGGTACGGATAAGGATATGGCAAGGGCACCGCAAAAACACAGAACATTATCGTCGGCTCCACACATAACACCGAATATGACGCAGGATATGCGCGATTATCGTTTATGGAAACTGGAACAGGATGTTCCGGTCAAGACGCGCAAGAATTTTGAAAGCGACGATGCTTACAAAGAATATCTTTTGAATTCTTATACGGCATTGCGTCAACAGGAATATGAGTATACCGTCCGTAATGAAACATTAAAAGTTTATAATCTGGCCATGGATGGCGCTACGGCATTAGACGTAAAAGATAATAATTTGGTTTGGGATGGATATGCTTCCTATATCAACCAACGGGGTATATCCGCAGAAGAAAAGGAACGCCGCCAGCAGCAAGTAAATGATTGTGCCATAGGACGAACAACAGTTCTGGCAAGCAAATGTATGTATGACGGGAAGCGTATGGTTTCACCCAGCAGCACCCTGCATTGTTGTGCAATTACAGCGACATCTGTCGGGGCGCAGATTTGCGGAAAAATGGGTTATGACGGTGATGTAAATATTTTTCAAGCGATCTATCGTGAGAAGAAAGGCGTCCGTGGAAATTCCGCAAGTGCAAGGGAATATTTCCGTACTGACTCGGTTACTAACGCAAGGGCAAAGGTTGGTCTCGAGACACAGACAAGTTTTTCGGGACCAAAAACTTTGAACCAGCGTATTGCGTCGGGTGAAATAGGCGTTGGAGATGCTCTTTCACTACCGACGGGGAACAGTGCGACGAACACCACAACAGGCTATCATGCGATGGTTGTCGCAGAAGTGATTAAAGATGAAAACGGAAAACCGGTTGCTTATACCCTGCAAGCAAATAACAATCATTGTTTTATGACGATTGATGTTAACTCTAAAAGCGGGTGGGGGGTTAAGGAGGTCGACGGAAGTGCAGATATACACACCATTATCGGCAGAGAGATTGAACTGGAGTGTGATGATTTGCAGAATTTACCGATAGAAGAGTTGGAAGCAAGGGTTGTAGCACAAAGAGGAAAGACCAAAGAGGTCATCGGCGATTTGCAAAGAACTGAACAATATAATGCGGAAAAAGGATATGATACGCAGCAGGCGGCATGGTATGTCCGGCGGCATAGGGCGGCGATGGACAACCAACAATTTGAGATGGCAAGGTGGGGGCAAGAGCATGACAAGCAAACGCTCATATCTACCCCTGACAGTGATAAAGAGATTATTAACGCTGTAACTCCGCAAACGCCGGCAGACTTATCGTTTACGCCGGAGGAGCGGGAGGATGTGCGTCAGACATTGCTGGGGATGAATGCCTCTTCGTGGGATAAGGCAATGCATTCCGACCTGTCGGCGGCTTTGAAAGAAGACAGGGCCGGTTTTGAAGCGCAGTTTGAAACACTGCTTGCGAGCTACTGCAACGACAACGGCAAACGCCTTGACAAACGGGGTATGAAGCTGGCATGTGAGTTGTTTGCTTCGTTTATGGCGACGGACGGCGACAAGTCTCTGGACGGTTTTCATCAGTATGTCGACAATTCCACCCGCTCGGCGGAAACGTTCAATTATGCACTGTGGGCAAGGCAGACGGGAGCATACAGAGCATAGCCGCGTTTGAGAGGGAGTCGAAAAGTGTTGCAATACGCGTAAAAATATGGTAACATTTGTCTATGGTTAGTTATTATGGAGGCTGTGCCGAAAGGTACGGATAAGGATATGGCTAAGGGAAGCGCTGCACAGAATGCCGAGAATATGGCAGGAATGAGACGGAAAGATGTCGAAAACAACTATCCGGAATTGAAAAGAGCCGATTTTGACAGCGATGAGGCTTTTGCGGAAGCTTTGCGCGAGCAATACCGTGCGCTGCGCGAAAGCGAATATGAAATGGAAGTCAGCCGCCAGTGTTTGGAGATGTTTAACGCTTCAAGCAAAATCCGGAAGATTAACAGAGATATTTGGATTAAGCCTTTAAAAGATAAAGAGGAAAATGTAAATAAACGTGACTCCGCCGTGTACACGGCGTGTGAGCGCCCGCCGATGCTGGATCCGAGAAAGCCGGCACCATATGTTAAGAACGGCGGAATTGCCTGCTGCGCGAAAACGGCAGTCAGCGTTGTGGCGCAGGTCAGCGATAATCTGGGCTATACGGGAACCGACAACATTATGTCGCAGACGGACCGGCTCGCCAGTATGGCGAGCGCTTCGGGCGTGCATGATGCCGTCGGTAATAAACAATATAAGAAAACCGGAAAGCTCTGCGATTTGGTTAAAAGCGGTGAGATAGGTCCGGGAGCCGTTGTTTCGGTTCCGTCGCCGGGCAACGGCGGCAGCGGCTATCATGCAATGGTACTGGCCGGCGTGCGGCGCGATAAAAACGGAAATGTATCGGGCTACTATCTGCAAGGCAATAACAAGACCTCTTATACTTATTACGACATTAACGACAAAAGCGGGCGGAATACGTCGCAGGTTATCTGCACGGCAACCAACCAATGGATGAACGAGCGTATTGATAACGAGCTTGCCGGGAAGACCCCCGAAGAGATGCAGGCGATGATTAACGCCGCGAAAGGGAGGATGACCTGTGCGGGCGGCAGTATTGACCGGCTGCAAAGCGCAGAAACCGAAATGATGAGTATGAAATGTGACTATCGTTACGGCAGTCAGGTTGTGAAGTTTACGGAAAATTATGAAGAAGATATGGGGCTGTATCGGATGACGAAATTTCCTTTACGGGAACTTCCCGATAAACCGGCGGATTTGAGTATTCTGCGGCCGCATTTGGGAGAGGTGAGAACGGAAATAGAAACGCCCGCGGATCCGCTGAGAAAATCCGGTAATGCAACGGCAGTTGTTGCGGAGGCAAAAGCGGCGCCCGTTATGACGGCGGAAGGCGCAGAACCTGCGGCGACACCGGCAGCGGCGGAAGACAGCCGATCCGTGCGCGATTTGTTTGCCTCAATGGGCGATGACAGCTGGATGTCTTTGGTTTCGGCTTATATGTCATGGAACGAGCCGGGGACGGATACGGCGGCAACCCTGCGCGGAGATGCGGCAGTCGCGGGGGCAACGCCGACGGGAAATTCGCTGGTTGACAATCTGAATTTGTGGGGTGCCAATGAAGAGCTTCCCGATTTGCTCGGCGACCGCGACAGTTTCAGAGGAAATATGGATTTGGCGGCGTTATTGTCAGGCGACAAGACCGCTTCGGATGATTTGTTTACACCGCTGTTGGCCGCGCTGACCGAAAAAGACGACAAGGAACTTGATAATTCCATGAAGTTGGCGCTGGGTTTTCTGACGGAATTTTTAGGCGGAACGGAAAAAGACCCCGACAACGGCGTCCCGTCACTTTCAGACTTTATGGCATTTTTATCGGACGGCAGAGAGAATGTTGCCGAGAATGAGCAGGGACGCCAAGCGCTGCAGACGCCGACGATGTCGCCTGTTATGCTGAATATGTTGCGAAACGGCAGAGCTTAGGGGCGCGCTAAATCACGGTCATGTCATAAATTTGCTCCCTTATGTACCCAATGTCGTACACCGCGGTCGCAAATTTATTTCCAGCACCGTAATTTATCCCACCCATGGCAACGCTTCGCGTTCGGTTAAAGGGGAAAATTTTGTGAACTAACTCGCGGGAGGAAGCCTGTCTGCGGTCGGGTCACGTACCTTTATGTACTTCTTGCTTCGTAGGCTTCGCCTTTGGCTCAGCGACTGCGCTTTGGTCAAGCCGGCTCTAAGCTCGCTTAGTTGCCTTTACAGGCAAGCCGCTCGGCTAAGAGCGCTATTGCTCTCGGTCAAAAGCATTCACTGAAAGCTTTTGACACTGCGAGCCGTGCTCCTCGGGGGACATTTCAGTCTCACTCACAAAATTTTCCGCCTTTAAGTGTGCAACGCAAACAGGGCTCTCGCGGTTATTTCGCAAAATTTTCCGCCTTTAATATCGGTACACTAAAATTTTCATTTCCCTCAATCCCGTCGCTATCTATCTCAAATTTCCCTCCTTTAAGTGTGCAACAAGGGCCGGGAGCTTTTTGTCTGTGGATTGCCACGGTAGGTTACGCTGACGTGCCGATTTCGCAATGCTCTGTGGGGGAGAATGGGTATTTGGATGTCGAAAATGCTTGCAAACGGTGAAAAAAAAGAGTAAAATAGGAGTAATAATAAGCGCATATTATTTTAGGGAGAAGTGTTATGGCAAAGCAAGTAAGGAGAACAGGGGCTGCGACACGACCGAGCCCTGCACCGAAACCGGATTATGATGCCGGAATACGCGAACAGCTGGAACCGTACGGGCTGGAGCTGAATGATATCGTTGCCGTTTTGGAAGAAGATCCGGCTCTTATGAAGTATGTGATACAAGGGGAAGCAGGCGAAGCTCTCGCAGCGACAGCTACCAGGAGGCAGGGTATCGGCGGGACAACCGGCGGATGTGCGGCGGGTGTGAAACAGACTATCCGTTCGTCACGACCGGCACCTATTATTCCTTTAGGTTCTAACGGGAATGATATTCAGCTGGCAGCGCAAGGAACCGGGGGCTATTTTACCGTAACTTATCATACGGCAGAAACGACTGATAGTTTGACGAACGTTCCGGCCGGCGCCATAATAAGCTGGGAGAACCAGGATAATCCGAAAGACAGACGCAATCCAAATCCTGCCAAGAAACCCGGCGGTTTCTTGTACGGGCATGTTACTATTAAAGCCGGTGAAGGGAGATTTTACTCGGATCATCCGGAAACTACTGAGAAGAATGAACGTTTAGTGATGCACGGAGGAAGGAACGGCGGCCCCCGCTACGGCAGTTTGTCTTATGTTACGCTTGCAAAGGATGTGAAATTTTCGCCGGAACTGATTGAATTGGCACAGATGAGGAAAAGAGAGAGGGAAACCGACAGGGAGATTCCGCTGAATGAAATGCCGCCAAAGCCGGATCCTATTAAAGCGTCTCTTTTTTTCAGAGCAAACCCCCGTATCGGGTATTTGATGTTAAAGAAGGTTAATCCTGATGTGTCGTTTGATCTTGCGGCTGACGGCGGGAAAAATTTAATCAACTATTATAATGCTTTACCTCAGAACAGCCCTGAGCGTGCGGCGTTGGATTTATTGGTCAGCAAAGACATTAAAAACGTGATGGACTATGCGGCAGTCAATGCGGCTATTGATGAGGTGAATGACGAGGTGTTGCGGCTGCGCAATCCGGAGGCTCATGCACGGCGGACGCATGCAACTGACAGGCAAATTTCTAATCTTTGCAGTGTGACGCCGACTTATATTTATCAACTGCAAGAAATGTTGACAGGTAATGCAACAAGAAGGAATTCGCGGGAATACAGGGAATATATCGCAAATCTTAATCCGAACTCGCCGGAGTATCAGGCTATCAGCGAATTGGCAAAGAGAAAACTCGGGGCAAATGCAAATCCGGCAGAGGTTAAACTCACCATAGCAAACATTGCAAAAGACCATCGTGAGGTTAAACCCGAAGAGATTAACAATCTGTTTCAAAACACACCGGCGTTGGTCTATCATGTGCAGAAAGAGTTCGGGACGCAAAAAGCGGGCGGTATTCGTGTTACATCTGAGTTACATGAATATTATAACAATTTGCCGGCAGATTCTCCCGAGCGCAAAGCCATTAACGAGCTGGCTATGGCGCATATAGAGCTTTCCGAAGCAGACACGCCTCATTTGGGTGAGGCTGTTGCGGCCATGGCACACCATTATCAGCCGAACAGAGAATTGGAGCCGAGGCCTCCGGTTTCATTGCCGTCCCTGCCGACAGGATTGGAACTTGTTCCGGTTCCGGAGGAACTCCGGCAATTTGAAAACAGAAACGCCATCAAAGCCGGTTTTGAAAAAATGGATGAACAAACCTGGCAGGCGTTAGTTGATGATTATCTGATATCCGCGCAAAAGGATGACAGAGGTCAGACAAGAGAAGATATGAGACAGCAAAAGCTGGATGCCGATCAACGTTTTAATGCCGTTTTACAGAACCTTTTTGCCGACAACGGCAATATTGACTGCAAAGAAGTCATGAAACAGTCCGGTAAGCTTTTGGGCGAATATCTGGCGCTTGAAAACGGCGAGGCGAAATCTTTGGACGGCTTTATCCGGTATGTCGAAAGTTCATCCAAGGAAGTAATTACACCGACTCAGAGCGCTATTCAGATGCATAATCAGCTCCTGAACCGGAGAGGAAGATAAAACAGTGTGATGAAAAAAATGCCGGCTTGAATGCCGGCATTTTGTGTTCGGTCTCAGAGCAACGGCGACCAGGCAGGGTCGGAACCGTCGCCGGGGGTTAAGACCAGACGTTCGTTTTGGCCGCTGATGTCCACCGAATAGAGCTGCACCGGCGCGTCGGTGGTGGCGGTGCCGCGGTTTTGGCGGTAGAACATCAGGACGCGTCCGTTCGGCGACCAGGTGGGGCTTTCCACCATCCAGCCGGAAGCAAGCGTGCGTTCGCCGGAGCCGTCAGGATACATCACGCCGATATAAAACTGATTGCCTTCCATGCGCGTGAATGCGATATAATCGCCGCGCGGAGACCATACCGGCGTGGCATAGCGGCTGCCTTGGCGGAAGCTGATACGCTCGACGTTGGATCCGTCTCTATCCATAACATAAATCTGCTGATTGCCGCCGCGGTCGGAATTAAAGACGATTTTGGAGCCGTCGGGCGAATATGACGGCGAAGTGTCAATGCTCGGGCCCGAGGTGAGCTTTTTGCTCTGACGGGTTGCCAAATCCATTTCGTAAATATCGGTTACGCCGTTGCGGGCAAAGCTCATAAGCATATATTTACTGTCCGGCGAAAAGGCGGGTGCAAACGTCATGCCGGGGAAATCGCCCAAAAGTTCGGTACGCTGCGTGCGGAGGTTATAGATATATACCCGCGGTTTGTTGTTTACATATGAAAGGTAAGCGATATACTGCAAATCAGGCGAGAAGCGCGGGGTCAAGACCAGATTGGCACCGCTTGTCAGGAACCTGTGGCCGTCGCCGTCCTGATCCATGAGCGCCAAGCGCTTGACGCGTTTGCCCGACGGGCCGGATTCCGAAATATAGGCGACAACGGTATTGAAATAGCCTTTATCGCCGGTCAGGCGTTCGTAAATCGCGTCGGCCATGGAATGTGCCATGCGGCGCCAGTTATCCTTATCCGAAGTGTAGACTTCGTAAAGCAGTTCTTTTTGGCTGACGATATCCCAAAGCTTGAAACGCAGTTTGAGTTCGCTGCCGCTTTCTTCCAGTATGGCTGACTGGATGAGAACCTGCGCGTTTAAGACTTTCCAGTCGCCGAAGACGGGAGAGTCGTCTATGCTGTTAAGCTTTTGGATATAGCTGCGTTCGTTGATGATACGGAAGAGGCCGCTGCGTTCCAAATCTGCCAGAACGACGTCGCGGACTTTCTGCGCATAGGAGAAGCCCAAAAAGGCGCCGATGCCGTTATTGTCAGAAATTATCTCCGGAAAGGCGACGGGGATGGGCGCCTGCGTGGCGCCGCTGATGCTGACGTTAAGTTGGGCTTTGGCGGGTGCCAGCCCGATAAACAAAGAGAAAACGAGGAGGGATAAAAACTTTTTCATCTTTTATGACCTTTGGTTTATGTTAAGTTGCGGTTATTTTATGGGTGTCGCGCGGGTTTGTAAACCTAAAAATAGGTTATATAAACAAATTTGCAAGGGGTGGGATAAACATAAATGCTATATTGTTTTTTAAGCCGATATTAAGAACTTGTGCGTTACTGTTAAAAAAAGTTGTAACCAAAAACAGGGCGCGGTAATTTACCGCTTATGATGACAATGAACTTGAAGAACATAAAAAACACACTGGCAGCGGCGTTGTTTGCGTTGGTTTTTGCCGTTTGCACCGCGGGTACGGCGTCGGCAGCGAATACGGTTAAAGATATCCGTGTCGGTCAGCAGAGGGACGGTATCCGTATTGTTTTGGACGGTACGGAGAAGTTTAACTACGATGTTTTTCTGCTCGGATCGCCGAATCGGCTGGTGATAGATGTTAAGAACGCAGGGCTTGCCGGCAAAACGAACGTGACGGCCAATCAGGTTATCAGCGGGTTTAGGACCGGAGAGCTGGCGGAAAGCAAAGGCAAGCGTCTTGTCTTTACGCTTAAAAACGAAGTCAGCATTAAGAAGAAATTTATTCTTGAACCGACGGCAGGACGCAAGGACTGGCGACTCGTGATTGATTTGAGCACGCAGGGGCTGAGCGCGCCGAGCAGCAATGTTTCCACCAAAGCGACGATGGCAGGGGCACCGCGGCGGCAGAAAATCGTCGTGCTTGACCCCGGACACGGCGGCAAAGACCCCGGCGCTATCGGGCGGTCGTATAAAACCTATGAGAAAAACATTGTGCTTTCGTTGGGACAGACGCTGAAAAAAGATTTGGAAGCCAAAGGGTTTAAGGTTTATATGACGCGGTCTACCGATATCTTTATCCCGTTGCGAAAACGCGTCGCAATCGCCCGCAGCTACCATGCCGATTTGTTTATCAGCCTGCATGCCGACAGTACCGTGAACCGCAAGGCGCAGGGCTTCTCCATCTATACGCTTTCGGAAAATGCCTCCGACAAAGAGGCTGCCGCTTTGGCCGAACGTGAAAACAAAGCCGATATTATCGACGGTATGGACTTTTCGGACAACTCGCCGGAAATCAACGATGTTCTGATATCGCTTTCACAAAACGACAGCCGCAACAAGTCTTCCAAATTTGCCGGATACGTGGTCAGCGAGGCGCAAAAGCAGGTTAAGCTTGTCAGCAATGCGCACAAATTTGCCGGATTTGCCGTTTTGAAAGCGCCGGATATTCCGTCCGTCTTAATAGAGCTCGGCTATCTTTCGAATTACAATGAAGAGAAGTTTCTGCGTCAGCCCGCTTATCGCAAGAAATTAAGCGAAGCGATTACGCGCTCGGTGGTGCGGTATTTTAAGGATCCTGAAATCTCTTCCGCTTTATAGGGAAAATTTGAGTGTCTGTCGTCAATGGAAGCCGGATTGGCAAAAATCCATGTACCTTTTTGTACACTAGGATTTTTGCCACCGGACATTGACTTCTATTTATCTCAAATTTTCCGCTATAAAGAGGGCGAGTTTTCGCCAAATTTCCTGCTTTTGATATGTGTCTTGTGATGATGATAAGGATTATTTATTGTCCCCCTCACCCTACACCCTCTCCCTCCGGGGGAGAGGGAAAATAAAGCGCGAGCCCTTTGGGTGAGAGGGAAAGTAAAGCGCAAGACTCTCCGGGGGAGAGGGGAGGTAAAGAGCGAGCGTTTCGGAGAGGGCAGAGCAGGATGCGAATTGCTCTCTGAGGAGAGGGGGAAGAAAGGAGTTCGCGGGAGCAGAAAACAAGGGTGAAATGGGAAAAAAATATATTTTTTTGCATAAATTACGGGAGAAGGTATTGACTTTTGCGTCGGGGTGTGATAAAGAAAACGGCAGAATGAGAAATCGGCTCTGAACGGAAGTTCGGGGCTTTTTTTATTTTCTTTCGTTCGAGCTGCGGGTTTTGCGGACTTGCAGGCGGGGCGGAGATATTAAAATAACGGTAAGGGAACTGCCAAAGCGGTTCTCTTTTTTTATGGGAAAGGAACACCATGACGGTTTGGGAAAATTTTGATTTTGAGCAGAAAAAAATTGTCTATCCGCCGGTATTCGGAAACTGCGGAAAAGGGCGGACGACAGCATATATGACAAAGGAGGCAAAAAGATGTACGGATTGACAAACTCGGTTAACGTGACGACGGAAGAAGGCTGCGGGGATATTGTTACGGCTGTGAATAACACAGGAGCGGCTTTGAGTGTGGGTGACAAGGTTTGGCTGAACAAGCACAATTTGGACGAGAACACGGCGTCTCAGGTGGTGCTGAAGAACAAATCGGGCATTCGCCCCTGCACGTTTTTTGACGGCAGCGACATTTATGATTATGGTTTGGACTATGACGACGGGTACCTATATCAAGCGGTTTATAATCCGACGGAAAAGAGTTGGGAGCGGGTGCAACTTTACAAAGCAAGCGGGCAACCGGGCAAGCTGGGTATAAAATATATTGACGGTTATCCGGTAGCGTTCGGTATGAGAGGGTCTTCGAGCGGCAAGACGTATTATCCGCATATTATTTTGCGCAAGCAGAATCCGGTAAATATAACGGGCTATTTTTTAGGTAACGGCGAAGTGTATGATGCCGTCTCGCATTCTATCTGCGCCTTTGATCCGGAAACAGGAACAATCGGAGAAGCGGTATGCAGCATAGGGACGGGCGATTTATACGGCGTATATAAAGACGGGAATACCGTTTTGCTGCGCGATTATTACAATTTTATGTTTTATGACATTACGGACAAGGAAAATCCGGTGTTGTTAAAAAGTGTTGAGAACAACGGGCGGTATGTTTCTTATCTGACCGGATTGCAGGCGGGGGATTATGTCTTTCTGATTTCAAGTGACAAAACGGGCTATTACAACCCGCCGAATACGGTGATGCTGCAACTGACGGAAGACTGTTCGTTTATTGAGCCGCAGAACGTTCCGGAAACGCTGGCGGCAGTGCTGAACACGGTGTGCACGATGTGTCTGCGCGATGATATTTTGACGGTTGGGACGGTTGACAATGTGTATGCGTACAGATTGGAAAACGGGGTGTTTGTTGATTTGGGGCTGACGATAACGCTGCCGGATAGCACCGATGCGGGTGTGAAATACGAAGGCTATCCGTATGTGTTTCAGATTTCGCCGGATTTGACGACGGCGACAATCGGTTACGGGTCACAGAACAACGGTGTTTACACGTCACTGGTTTATTATAAGCTGACGACATCATCCGAGGGGTGGTTTGCCGAGAAATTTGCGGAAGCGACGCCGTATTCGCTGACCGGTTTTGCCATGGAAGCAGCTGCTGCGGGAGAAGACGCGGAAGTGAGCGTGGTTATTCCCGAGACGGTGAACTTGACGCTAAACATTAATCCGACACCGGATGTGATTGAATTTAAAGGAGAAGCAGAATGACACTATATACAAAACAGGTTTATGCGGGAATGCCTTACCGCTACAAAATCAGGAAAGACAGGTATTGGGATAAGAGCGGATCCGGCAATATTGCGGAAGATACGACGGTGAATATTACGCTGGCGGCCTATGAGGGACTTGACGCGTCGTTTGCGGTGGAAAACGGGGTGCCGTTGGTGACGATTACCGGAGGTACACTGCCGGATTTCGAAACGTATGCCGGTATTAAAGGTGTATTGGCGCCGGCGGGAGGATATTTGGTTAACGGCGCTTCTAATCCGGAAATTTTGCCCGGGGTATTGGCTGACGGTTTGACGGACAGCGGTTTGGCGGGAGATTATCATATCTTTTATAAAAACGGCACAGTGGTTTTGGACATAGCTGAAAGCAAGGCAGGGTATATGTGGGTCGGCGATGTTGCCGTGACGGCGCATGAGGTTTATACGGAAACAAAAACGCATTTCAGCCTGACGGGAAATGTTACTTTTGACGGCAGTGAGGCAACGTTTGCGGACGGGGCTTATTTATTAACCGACAAAGGGTTGCCGGCATCTGAGTTTTTTGCGACGAATATGCGCTTTGTTGTGCGGGTGGAAACCGGAAGCGACACGTCTGCCGCTCAGGGAATCTTGTGGGATGACAGCAGCAATAATCACGGTTGCGGTATTTATCAAAACAAGTTCAGAATTTGGAACGGTTCCGGACATTCGGGAGGAACGGTTGCGGCCGATACTGCTTATTGGGTCATGCTGACGGAAATTGTGAACGAAGGAAGCAAGCTCTATTATCTGGTTGACGACGGAACATATACCTTAAACACGCTGCCCGACGCAAGTCTTTGGACGCAGGCGGCGTCCGTTTCGGGAATGTTGTTTGATGCGTCGGGAAAGAAAATCAGAATCGGCAACAGATATACTACCGGTACCACAACCGAATATTGGCGCGGGATGATTGATTCGGCCGATATCAAAATTGAGACGGGAGGCGATGCCGGCTGGACGGTTTATTGGCGGGCTGTTGACGCCGCATGAACAGCTGTCGGTTAAACAGGAAGAAGGGCCGCGCGGCAGTGTGCGGCTTTTCATATTTTCCGGGAGGAGCAATGAGAATTTGGATTTACAGGCCGGATATTGAAGCGTTCGGGCGCAGAATGAACGGGCATTTTATTTATGACGGGCGCGGAGAAGCTTTTGACGATGTTTGCGAAAAGAGAAAACTTATGTTTTACGGTTGTGTCGGACTTTTACAGAGGCAGCGGCGGAGATAAGGAAGGCGATATGAATAAAATGATTATAACTTTATCGGTGTTTGCGGCGGTTATTGCCGCGGCGGCTTACTGGTACGAGGAAGCTGAACGGGCGCGCAAAGCGGCGGCTGTTTATCAGGGGAACAACGAGGTTTTATTAAGGAGGTTAAAGAAAAACCATGCAGAAAAGGTGGAGGCCGATAAGCGACTGCGCGAAATGGAGAAAGCGGCGGCGGCAACAAAAAATCAGGGCGGTTTTGATTGGCATATGCCTTTGCCTGTTGACGGTGTTACTATTCGGTTGCGGCAGGATTGAATATGTATATGTTGAACTGCCGCGGGAAGAAATTATCTGCTATCGGGAGATGAGAACGTTTTTGGATTTGGCAAAGTGTTTGGAGGAATATAAGACAAAGCGGTGATTTTGTCTTTGTGAGTTCTCACCCCGCAGTTTGTTGCAGATTTGAGATAAAAAAAGACTCCCGTTCGGCGGGAGCTTGGAAATGGTGCACTCGGCGGGGCTGCCTTCGGCGCACAGGCGCGCATACGCTTTGCGTACCGGCGTTCTTCCGCCCGCCTTGCGCTGGTAGTCGAACTCACTTTTGTGAGTTCTCACCCCGCAGGTTGCGGTGAGTTTGAGGTAAAAAAAGACTCCCGTTCGGCGGGAGTTTGGAAATGGTGCACTCGGCGGGGTTCGAACTCACAACCTTCTGATCCGTAGTCAGATGCTCTATCCAGTTGAGCTACGAGTGCATGACTGGGTGAATATTTAGCCTAAGAAATTTGAAATGTAAAGCATTTTTTTGTGCATTTTGCAAAAAATGTGATAAGGTGTTGTTATGGCATGATAATATTTTATCTTATAGTCAAAGAGGAGATATTAAAATAAAAAACAGCCCTTTTTAAGGGGCTGTTGTGTTGCAAAACTGCGCGGATTAGAAAAGCGTCATAGCGTGTTCGTCTGTTCGGACGTATTGGGCATAATGCTTTTCAAGGCGGTTTTTATAGTTTATGCCTTTGCGCAGGTTTTTGGAATGGTACTGCATGGCGGTTTTCTTCCAATCCTTATTATTGCGGCTGTACAGCTTTTTTAAGAATTGGGCGCTGTATGCGGCATTTTGATAAGGATCAAACGCGTCTTCCAGAGAATTAAAAGCGGTGCCGTGATATTTCATGTTTATCTGCATGCAGCCGACATCAATGTTGGTGATACCCTGTGCCTGCATGGCCTTAACGGCGGCAACGGCCTCGCTTTTGGACTTATAGTAATAGCCTTTGCCGTTGGCGTGGACTGTCCACGGCCAAGCGGTGCGTTCGCCGCGGGTTTGGTTCCAGCGGCCGCTTTCAACAGAAGCAATCGTTTGCAGAAGCCCCTGTTTGATGCCGTATTCTTCTTCTGCCGCATTGACGGCCAAACGGCACATGTCTTCGGCTGATGCCGAAGCAATCGGTTTTTTGGCGGGAATGATAATATTTTCTGCTTTTAACGGTTGTTGCTGAAAATTATTTAACTTTTGAAAGTTATATGCTTCATAAGCTCTGGTAGGCGTGGTCAAAAAGAAAACGAAGACCAACAAGAATACTATGCTTTTTAGCACGATGTTTTTTTCCTTAATACCGCCCTAAGGCAAGAGGCTTCCCTGTCTTTAAACTTTCGGCCCCGGCAGCGCTTTGCGCTGACCTTAAACGCGGGTAATTTCACAAAACGTCAGAACAATATATGCACGTTCCGACGCGATACAAGGGGCATTGATAACATATTTATTTTAAAAATCCAGCAAAAAATTTGCCAGATTGACGATTACTTTACTGATGTCATGGCTAACTCTTTGAAAATTCTCATTTTTAGTGAGAGAATTTTCATCAGCATAAATTTCGCGGTTGATTTCCAACTGCAAGGTATAGGCCTTTTTGCGGGGCTCACAGTAATTAAACGTGATATAAGCGCCGGAGTAGGGACGATTTTTGGAAACATAATATTCGCGTTTGCAAAATTCGTTTTCGACATAAAAGCTGATTTTATTCGGGCAGCTTTGCTCAAACAGATTGCCGAGGCAGAAATCTATGCGCGGGTTTTCGGAGATGATTGAGCAGATTTTGGACGGCATGGAGTGGCAGTCCAGCACGAGGCAGAATCCGAACTTGGCGACGATTTTGTTAATCAGCACTTTTAAGCGGCTATGATAAACATCATAAATATTTTTGATGCGTTGTTCGACTTCTTTATAAGAAATCAGTCCGGGATAAATCGGCAGGCTGTCGGCGGTCACCTTATGGACAATGCCCAAGCCGTAACGCGAACGATGACGGTTTAAGCCGAGGTCGTCTTTGGGATAGTCATAAAACATGTTGGGGTCAATTTCCATCTTGGCGCGGTTGACATCTATAAACACGCGGCTGATATTTAAGCAAAGCGCGGGAATCCTGCCGTCCGCAATGGCGGGGTCAAGAAGGTCTTTGACGAAAATGTCTTCATTTTTGCGCAGCATGGTGACATCAGGCGTTACGGCGTTCAAGAACTCTTCGGGAAAGACGGTGCCGCAATGCGGAATCGAGAGAAGAAGCGGGTATGCCGGATCTTCGGTGTTATATTCGTCCATAATGTTCAGTTTGTCGTAATCAACCGTAAAATCTATATTTTCACTCATGTTTTTCTTTGTTTTGCTGTTTAATGACATTCTTTATGAGAAGGTTTATACACAAAAAAGGTTAACTTTTTCATAATTTTGCAAAAAAAGCTTGATTTCTAAAAATCATATGCTAAGAAGTGTTCTGTTCTATGATATCGGACCGTTAGTTTAAAAGTAGAACGCATCCTTGACATGGATGTAGCAGAGGAGCGTTACCTCTACGGTCCACCAATATTAACCTCTTGATTTATCAAGGGTTTTTGTTTTATTCTGTAACTTTTAATTGTTTTGAAAAAGTGTGAAAAATTGCGAAAAAAGGCTGAAAAATCTGTGTTTTTTTGATAAAGTTGCACAAATTTTGCACAAAAGCGACTCATGCTAAGAGAAGGATTTTATTAGGGCTTGGCGGATTTCGTCATCAAGAACATGCGCATAATGTAAAGTAGTCTTAATATTTGCGTGTCCCATAATCTTTTGAACAATACGGAGGTTGCCAGTCTTTTTTAATATCCAAGTTGCGGCCGTGTGGCGCAGCGTATGAAAAGTTATGTATGGTAACGTAGGGTCTTTTAATTCTTTGGTAAAATTACGTTGGTCTTTTCTTTTGTAAAATATATTATGCCAAGCTCCGTCTATTGTAGTTATAGGATGATTTCGGAAATTGAATACATATTCGTTTATTTTGGGTTGAGATATTAATATTTCTTTTAATTGAGGCAACATAGGTAGGCTTTGATTTTTACCGCCGATTTTGTTCTTATCTTTTACTTTGATATTGATTTTATCTGATGTGAAATCAAGATTTTCCCATTTGAGGCTTAAAATGTTTCCTTTACGCATGCCGGTATATAGGGCTGTGCAAATTATCGGCTTTAAATGAGGAGCTGCACGATCTATAATTTTTTGTGCGATTTCCCAGTTTTCCAAATATTTTATGTTTTCAGCAGGTTCTTTTTGTTTATATTTTGCAATTATTACATCCGGGGTGTGATAATTTTGCTGTTTGCAAAAGTTAATAACCGAAGAGAGAACCGTTAAATTGCGGTTGATTGTTGAGGGTTTACGGTTATTTTTTCGGTATATACTTACATAATTTAATAAGTCTTGCGGAGACAAATCAGAAAGATTTCCTTGAAAATATTCTGATAATTTATTGAGTTTAAGTAATGTTTCTTTGGCGTTTTGGTGGTATTTACCGATATTTTCATAAAACAAGACAAAGGCATCTTCGCAAGATATTTCTACCTCGTTTTTCCCATGTTTTAATTTTATGCTGTTTTCAATTTCTTCAATGTATTTGAGGCAGAATTGTGTTGCTTTTTCGGGAAGTATTTGTCGCGTAGTGATGCGAGACTGGTAGCGTTCCCCGTTACTTGCGATATACGAGATGTATGCGTGGTATATTTCGCCTCGTTTATACAATTTGAAAGGTATTGTGTGTTGTTTCGCCATAAGTCCAAATCCTCTGTTCTGAATTTTTTTCGTTTTGAAACCAGCTTAAATTTTATATTACCGCTTTGGACTTCCTGCATGAATGCATATAACGTTATTTCCAAATATTCGGCTGCTTGTTTTGCATTTAAGAGACACATTTGTTTCCTTTCTTTAAATCAAATTTAAAATGGTGCGCAGTGCTGTTCTTAACCTTATAAAGCATTCCCCAAGTTTTACCCTTAAACGGGAGAACAGCTTAAAAGCTCCTGCGCGGAAGCTTCTGTCTGTGGGGTATTGATATGGGCAGCGAGTTCAAATTAACCTTATATGTTGCGTTATCCCCGCCCGATATTGTTTTATTTTCCTACCTCCATTAAGGATTTAACCCAGTCCTCAACAGGTTCTATATTAAACTCTACAACTGTACAAAAGGCGCAATAATCATAAAGCAGCCACGTTTTCTTTTCTATGTTGGCTTTGGGTTTTATTTTAAACCACATCCAATACTTAATACTAGGGTCATAACATATCCAACCTCTTTTCATATAAGGGGCGATTTTCTCTTTAAACTCATCTATTGTCATTTAAAATCCTTTCATTAAAAAAAATAAGCAGCAATCCCAAACAAGAAGTTCCCAGCCGGCGAAAAAAGCAAATTTGATTAACATCTCCCAATCAACCTTGCTATATTCCAACTTCCAAAGCGCACGACATAAATCAAAAATTATAAACAATCCAATAATCATTTGTTTCCCTTCCATAGTGATATATTTTTAATAACTTTTGACGCCGCTCTGTAAACATCACGACATTGTTTTATACTTCGTGTCCAACCAGTATGATATGTTTTTATACCTAACTCATTGGCTATAAGTCTGTATAGCTTACCTCTCGTTATTTTCCCACTTTTCCATATTGGGTCTATCAGAGAATGGATAATTATTCTTGCTTTTTTCATTTCTTGTGTAGGAATACAGCCGAGAGGTCGTATTGAATTAGGGTGGCAACCTATATATTGTTTACAAAATGGACAGCGATAAAAAGTTAAATGGAATAAATCTTGGCGGTGTGGGTATATTACACTTCCACTGACTAAATCACATTCTATATCTTTCTTACAAGTGCAACAATATATTTTCACTTGTTATCTCCTTTAACATTTTCTTCTGATACGTTAAATTTCTCGGGATTTTTTAACGTTTCATTTATAAAATTAACGAACTTGTAAAAGCTTTCTTTTTTTGCCGCGCACCAATGGTCTGAATGGGGTTGACGGCGAGGGATGGGATTCGCCGGCATGGAATATTTACAGTCAACCAACCACCCGTTGAAAGCGTCTGCCCAATCTTCGCCGTCCCGTTCTTCTTCCATAAGGAGTTGACCGTAATCAACGCCCCACCTAAAAATATCCCAAGCATGTTTGAAGTTCATTATTCCTCGCTTTCAGAATGTTGCGAATTTGGTTTTGCAACATTTGTTTGTATTTTGTTAGCAACAATCGGATTAGCTTGTGGTTTATTGTTACCAAGTGCGATGGAGATACGGGTAAAGAGGTCTTGAACATTTAAGTCATTAAAGCTTACAATCGGCAGTACACCCTCACATAGCCTCGCGCACTCTGCCAGCATATCTCTCAAACATTCCACTTCCTTGTCTTCGTTAGCTAACAGGTCTTTGAGATGCTTGTTTTCGCTCAACAACTCCGTGATAGGTTTAGCCGGTGTTTTGGGCTTACAATCTTTTTTCTCAATATCAGGTAAATCAGCCATATAACAATTATTCATGTCGTAATTGCACTGAATCTGTGCATATACGCCGGATAAATCCTTATCCCGCACGCTTCCTCTTTTAATCCCGTTATTTTTAGCCCAAGTGAGAAACCACTCACAAGCTTCTTTATAGCCGATGCAATAGGCTTTGAGTAACCTAGGCTCTTTACTGTGCCGGCAGGTAAAACATTGACATCCGTTCTTACTCATCTTTCTTATCCTCGTAAAAAGTTACTTCATCTCTGCGGACGGGGCAGCAGTTCTTCTAAATATGACATTAGTTTTGCTCCTTAAAAAAATCTTCATTTTCTTTTTGGATCGGACACTTTCCTACTTTATAGATAGGACAATTAGAAGAACACCCTGTAAACATTCCCTCTTTGGTGCATTCATCCATAGATAGGTTAATAGCGTTTCCCAATAGTTCTTTCATTCGTCTGTCCTTAAAAGTTCGGGGGATTTATGAATGTTCCCCACTATTTCCCAGTTACTACTCAAGTATTCCTTCTGCATCAAATCAGACAAATTTCCCTCTTCATCATAAAGTGCAAATTGACATGTTTCATTTATCCAGTGGACAACACAAACTTCTTCCCTATGATTTTTTAGAACATCACCCTCATAAATGAGATTGCCGTTCTTATCCTTTAATCCTGTGCATTGGTTCACCACCAGGACATCATCAGGAAGACAATGATAATAAATGTCGTCATCATATCTACTTACTAATACATTTCCGTCGTTATCTATAAATTGATAATCCTCATCGCACCATTTATTATTAGCTTTACTCCAAACTCTGAATTTAAATCTGTCGTTCATTTTATCTCTCTTATTTCTTCTAATGTTTGGCTGATTCTTCTGGCTATAAACAGTGAATCTTCAAAACTAGATACACAATCAGGGTCTGTTAATAGGTCTATTGTAATTTTTAATCTCTCGATCGCCTTATCAAGCTTTTCTTTCAAATTCTTATTTGCCTCGCTATATGCCGCACAGTGGGCTTCGGATTCCAGGTATTCCTCGTAAGTAGGGACTGGGGCAAGAATCTCAACAATAGGATTATCTACGCTCATTAAAAATCCGCCCATAAGGTTATCGGCCATTTCAATATAGCCTTTTTGATACTTTACATAATAGTAATCGCGCGGCAGTTTTTTCTCTTTCCATTTCTCTGTTAGTGTCTTTTCAGTCATTCTTCACCTCTTTTCCATAGGTTTTGATATACTCCTGGAGTTTTCCCTGCATATCATCAATAGTGTTTCTTGTGTAAGTTATATCGTACTCATCGTTGCACAGGTTAGTATCGATGTCTTTCAGGATATCGTAAATATCATTAAGGTCTTGTTGTCTTTGCGAGAGTGGGAGAGGAAGCAGAGTGCGCATATCTTCATCTTCGCAAATTTCATAATAATTCTCATCATCGTGGGAGTTATATCTCTCAATATCTTCTAACGTTTTTTCTTCGGTATAAGGTGTCCAAGTATATCTTTTCGCCTTTTTGGTTTCCCTATCCCGCAAAATACACAAAAAACAATCCTCCTTTGTTATGTTTTCCCAGTTAATCATCGTTTACCTCAAATAGTTGTTGGATGGTTGCTTGGGATTTGCCGAGATATTCAATTAAATCATCTCTATCGCATTCCATAACATTAACTCCTTCTCCTCCCGTATATTCTATAATTCTGTATGTTGTACGGATAGATTGACTCAATACCGAAGCATTTTTATATACTTTCGCAATATAAGAATGTTCACCATCTCTATTTTCCCAAATATCTCCGACTTCCGGTGTTTCTTTACTCATGATTCACCTCAAAAAATTCTCTTAAAGTTTCGTTGCCGTATTGTCCTTTTGTCAGCTCAATGATTTCTCTTATTGAGTATTCCTTTTTGACTTCCGGCAGGTTTGAAACAAAATATTTTGTTCCTGCCTCACAAGCGCCCGTTATGACACGGTACATCTTGATTGCGTCTTCAAAACTCAAAACTGAATCAAGCGACATACTTTTATAAGGAGTTGTATCGCGGTTTGAAATTTTGTATATAAAGCTCTCGCGTGCTTCTTTAATTGTTTTGCCGTGTGCATAAACGTCGTCTTTCTCCACAACGTAGGAATAAAAATCCTCACCGAAGTTTTTAACCTTGTAAACGTCTTTTTTATGGCTGATAACCGCGCATTTAATGCCGTCAAACTCTCTGTACTCTCTGAATTTGTGCTCGCATAAGGTGTAAAAAATATCTTCCCGAATATTCTTACCGTCTACATATTCTGTTTTTACAAAATCAATTTTCCAACCGTCTTCATTTTTAAATTCTGCAAGCGTTATCCATGAGCCTGTTTTAGCTTTAGCTACTCCCCATCGTCCTATGTTCGCACAAACGGATTTTTTACCTGTACTCTCAAGCTGAGAGAAACTTCCCGAGGCTGCAAGCTGAGAGAAACTTCCCGAGGCTGCAAGCTGAGAGAAACTTCCCGAGGCTGCAAGCTGAGAGGCATCTCCCGAGGCTGCAAGCTGTGAGGCATCTCCCGAGGCTGCAAGCTGAGAGAAACTTCCCGAGGCTGCAAGCTGAGAGGCATCTCCCGAAGCTGCAAGCCGTGAGGCATTACCCGAAGCCGCAAGCTGTGAGGCATCTCCCGAAGCCGCAAGCCGTGAGGCATTACCCGAAGCCGCAAGCCGTGAGGCATTACCCGAAGCTGCAAGCCGTGAGGCATTACCCGAGGAAACTTGTTTGTCTTCTGATTTTTCTTTTTTTATACTTTCTTTTATATTTTTGATAAAACTTGTTACGTTATTAGCGATTTCAAAAACGTCTTTTAATTCTTCAATTAGATTAGTCATTATGTTGCCCTTTCTGCCAAGTGCGGGTGCGGTTTATTTTCATTTTATCCCTTATGAGCTTGCGCATTTCGGGGTAACGGTAAAGATTGGTGGCGGCGATAACGATGTCGGCAAGCTCTTCGGAAAGGTGTGCATTTCGCCTTCTGTTCGGGCGCTTGATGTAACTTTCCAATGCGTCTTCGTACTCTCTGATTTCTGCGGCAAGCTTTTCCTGTTGTTCATGATAAGTGAATGACGGGAATGTCTGCTTATGCCAGCGAAGGATGCCGTAAATCTGTAACAGGGTTTTAATCATTTATCGCCTCCCGTTTGGCGGTGATGTAGTCCCTGATTTCCTGCTCCAAGAGCCAGTTTTCCAAAACAAGGTTCTTTGAGGCAAGATGATAAAGGTTTAACAACCCGAGTGCCACAATAACCCCGCAGACAAACATTGACACGGGATAGATGATTTTTCGCAGCTTAGTCATAGCAGTACTCCATATAGTCTTTTAAAAGTTCGTCCAATTTATCGTCTCTGATGTTGTCAATAACTTCTCCGGCGGTGAGTTCACGCATGGCCTCAATGTAGTTTTCTTCTTCGTCATCTTGATAACGTTCTATAAAATTCATCAGTTGCCAATGAAAGTAATTCATAAGCTTTTTACCTGCTTTAATGCGTGCACGATTAGCCGAGAGCATTAAAGCTCGTTTAGAGGCTTGCAACTGTTTTAAGGCAATTTCGGGGTCTTCGGATAGCAGGGCAGCGTAGAGCTCGCCGGTTTGCATTTCTTTCCATGGGTTAGTCATCGGTTTCAATCCTGTAATCAAATTGCGCTTGCAGTTCGGCGAATTGTTGTTGCTTAAAGGTTTCGTCAGCTTTTTCTGCTACTTCCATGTCGTATTCAATCTCTTTGGTGCTTTCAAAATCTGCGGTTTTTAAGGACTGCGGAGCGGCTGTTTCTTCAAGGATAGGCATTTCGTCATCAAACAAGGCCTGAATATTATTATTGACGCTGATTTTTGCCATAGCTATTTTGATTGCTTTACGGACGCCGCATTTGAGGTACATATCATTTTTGAAGTTTTGCCAAGCAGGGCTTTCCTTGCCGAACATTTTTTTTAGTGATGCTTGACGGGACTTCTCTAACTCTTCAAAAGAATATGTATAAACCCTTTTTTCTCCCTTACAGGTGATGCATACATAGCACCCCTCAATGTTTTTACGCATAAAAGGATTTTTCCGTTTTATGGCGTAATTGTCGCCTTCGTCCGATTCTTTTAACTCAAATTCATCTCCCTCAAAGATTAAACCTGCATGAATGCTTAATCCGTTTTGTTCGGCGATATAGATTAAACCTTTATATGAAGGTTCACAGGTGAGTTGTCCTTTGTTATTATAGAGGTAGTACAAATCGCGGCTGTCTGTGGGCAATCCCCATGCAAGAATTGAAGTAAAAACTTGTTGTTTGGATACCGGCGTACAGGTTTTAAATTGTTTGTCTTGGTCTTTTTCAGTCAAATCGTGCATCGTGATTTTGGTGGCGAAAGCCAAACCTTCACGATAGACGTATTCTTCTTTATAGCCGTATTTGGCGACAAATAAATCAATCAGTCCGGATGTTTCAAAAAATTCGTTCATTTTTTCCAGTTGGGGCTTTGATTTGACCATAACATCATTTGTCATTGGACACTCCTTGTTAAAAGCGAACCGGAAGACGATAGCTTGACAGTGCCGCCGTCCATTGTGTAGAGTTCGCAAAATTTGTTATCGTACATATATTTTTTGAGCTTTATTTTATTGAGTTTGTCTTGCTCGTTATTATGTTTAATCACCTCGTTTAGTCCGATATAATCGTTTAAAAACTCGTACAGCGTGGTGTTTTCAAAAGTATCCTGCGCCGTGGCAAGCTTGCGGGCGTCGGGGTTTTGCTTGTAAACAGCCTGATAAATCTTGAAGTCTTTTTCGGCCAAGCGGGCGCATGCGTCATTGATTTGAGGTGTTCGGTTTTCCCGAACAGCTTGTTCAAAGTTTTTCAAAGCTGTTTTTATCGCCGTTTGGATTTCGGGAATTATCCCGTAAATAAAATGGCTGATCGAGATATTAAACTGCCTGTCTATCTCTTCAAACTTTTCTTGTTCAACCAATGAAGCAATACGGCCGCGGTTAAACGGCGTATCTTCTTCCAAAACCATTGACGAGAGGATGCCGGCCTCCATATCTTTTAAGAGCATTTGATATTGGAGTTGAAAGATATATTGCCACGGCAGGCCGTTATAAAAAATATTCTCCCGTGCGGCTTTGAACGGGTTGACCGTCTTTTTCTCCCAAACGAGATGTTGCGCTGTGAGAGGGCGGGCGTTAATATCGTAGTATGTATCAAGCTTGGCAGTGGCGTAGCCGTCCGGCGAACAAACTGCATAGGGGGAAATATCCGGCCGTTTGATAAAATCTTCTGTGCCTTGGTAAATAAAGTTTTCATCGTCTTTGACCTTGTAATCAAGGTATTTTTCCATAGCATGCCCGTAAATGGAAAGTTCATCGGGCAGGGGTTCTATACGGTAGCCTTTTTTGATTTTGTGATACACCTGATAACCTGTCGTATATAAATCTTCCGACAAGAAATTAAGCGCAGGTTTGTCTCCCATAATTTCCATTAAGTCTTTTTGCGGCACAAAGGATTTGACAACGGCGGCAATTTCCGAGGCGCCGATGCCATAGTTCTTTTCCTCCTGCCATTCGGCGGTGTTTTGCTTAAACTCGGTTTTGCCGATGTGTCTTAAAAGCTCGCGCTCTTTCAGTTTGTAAAAATCTTCAAGCGTCAATCGGTTATCAAGCAGGTATTGCTTAAAGTCAACATTCTTTTTGCGCAGAAGATAAGCGCGCGTTTCTTCGCTTACAAAATCCAGCCCGCGGTTATACAGCCCCTCATCGTGGATTTGCCTATGACATTCAGTACACAGCGGTAAGAGGTTGTGATAATCCCAACGCAAAAGGTCTATGTTGCGCCTCATGATATGGTGCATATGTTCGGCTTGGTGGTTGCAAGCAGGATTGACGCACTTTTGGTTAAGGCGGAGCTTGGGATATAAGCGGTCAAGGGATTCAGGTGTCGGCATGTGTTGCTACCTAAAAAGGAGAATTATTCCGGGGACAGTTACAATGAGGATAATGATAAGAAACATAATATTGTTTATCATCTCGTATCTGTTATCCGATATAACGCGTCTAAAAAACATGTCTGCGTTGTGCTTACAAACGTCGTTCATGCATTTTAGCGCTTGTTTTGAATTATTTTCGGCAATTTCCAGCTTGTCTTTTAAAGACTGAATTTCTGCCTTATTTTCGTCAATATACTTGGATAATTCTTTGTTGCGGACAAGTTCTTTTTCGTAAAGTTTGCTTAATTCTTTGTTTTGTTCCAAAGCGACTTTATAAGCGTCTTCGGTTACAGTATTGTTTTTCTTTTCGGTCATTTTCTTTCCTTAAAAAGGAGGGCGGCGATAGGTACGAGATTAGACCGCCCAAGGTTAAAACAGGCGGGGCGGCGGAGAATTAAGAACTATATCGGCTTGCCGCCCCATAGGCGCCGGTGGTAGCCTGAACACCGGCAAAGGTGAGAGAGTGAGACGATTCTGTAACTGGTTTGTTAAGTTCATTATATACTCTCTCATAAGGTTGGGCGGCAGACACTCAGGAACTGTTTTAAGCGAACGTCCGCCGCCCATAAACACGAGGGAAATAGTGTTTATGGGTATTCTATAACGTAAAGTTATTATTGTGTCAAGCGTAAAATTAACAAAAAGTTATAAATAAGGATAAATAAAAAATAACACCCTCTATTTGGAGGGTGTTTTTGCAGTTATACTGCGGATGAGTTTTGTGATTTCCTCTAATTTATCAGCGATAAAATTGAGGGTGATGTTAATTTCCTCGTCCATATTGTAGATTCCTTTTCAGGGAAACCTTAGGCGCTAAGGCGGCGGAGTTGAAAATACGCTACAATTCGTACCTGCTTATTGGATATTACACAGACTCCGCCTTTGGCGGTAAATTGTAGTGAACTTTTCAGGCTCGTCAAGAGTTTATTTTAATTATTTTGGGGTGTCAAGATTTTTTGTTTTATATAACCACAAAGAAATAAATAGAATCGTTATTATGTTTATAATATTCCAATTTTCACGAGATAAATATAAGGGAATTATCGGATTATAAGTGATTACGCAGGTTACCCAACCTATTTGAAATTCCTTTTTGCCGGCATCGGCAAAAAGGTTGTACAGTGATGTTATTAAAATAAATATTCTCAAAAACTGATAAAAACCGTATGGCATATCAAAGAAAGTTGCACAAAGCAAAAATAAAGATATGTAAGAAAATTGCTTACTCATAGTTCGCGTCCTTAAACATATCACACATCTTTTCCTCTGAACATAAAAGATAAATACTATATAATAACGAAAATACAGCACCTAAAAATCTAAAAATATATGTAGATGTAAATTCATCTTTTAAAATAACTACAAGTCCCAAAACAGATATACTTAAAAGCACCACTGATATTATTAAAGGAATTTTAATTTTATTTATTCCGTTGATTGGAATGATTTTATATGAAAGATAAACAAAAAAAGCGGTAAAGATAGGATATTGGAAAATATTATCAATGAATGAAAATGACGAGGGAGAAATTAAACGAGCAAATGCTTCAAGTAAAGATGCGCCTAAAAATGATACAGGTATGAATAAAATCCATCTTAATGTTTTCATAATTTTCTCCTTTCAAACCATTTATCGGATTTCTTTTTTGTATTAATCTGCCAGAGGTGTTCAAAGCGATTTTGCTATTCTTTGACAACGGTTTTATTGCGGATAAAAAAATGCGCAGTTTTTGCAATTTTTTTTGACGGCGAAAAATAGACATCGCTGTATGCTATACAATATGGTATATATGAAAGGGCAAAAATGATATACAATATTAATTTCATGATTGATTCTTTTTAAGTTCATTTAGCTTTGTCCGGGTGAATAATTCAATTTTTATCACCCAGTTAGCTTGCCATATGTGTATCGTCATACAGGCCGATGACGATACCTTTGATTGTTCCCTTTCTTTCTTGTGGATCTAACTTGGCGCCATTATAGCATAACTTAGCTAATGTTTGGCCCATTTCTTCCATGCTTGGATTTTTTTTATTTGTCATGATGTATTCGCAAAGGACTGTATAAGCAGTATATACAGTATCTCTAAAATCAGTCTCTGAAATATTGATATAGTTGTCGTTCACAATCGGCTTATTATCGTATCCTAATAAAGTGTTCGGCGTTATATGGAAAAAATCGCAAAATTTTTTTATGAAAGCTAAATCTGGCTCTCGCTTGCCGGTTAAATATTGATTAAAGCGTGGTTGACTTATTCCAAACATTCTTGACAAATATGCTTGGGATTGTCCGGAGGCTACAACTATATCTCTCATACGGTTTTCTATCATGAAAATATAATATCACAAAAAGTTATCAACGTCAATTAACTATTTGTTATTGACAAGTTATAACTTTGTGTTATTTTTAACCTTGTTAAGGAGTGTAATATGAAGTTTAAAGATTGGTTAGAAAAAGAAAATAAATCACAAGATGAGGTTGCAAAAGAGCTTGATTTGTCTCAGGTCTCAATTTGTTATTATGTGAATGGGCAAAAAATTCCGCGTGCCGAAACCATGCAGAAAATCGTAGCCTATACCAAAGGAGAGGTGACGGCGAATGACTTTTATGATGTGGGGGTGAAAAGGGATGAGTGAGTTTTTTGTTCATCTGGCATGTTTTGCTTTGGGATACGCAATGGCGTGGATTATGACTTTTTGTGAGTTTTCAAAAACGATGCGGAGAGTGGCGAAGGTATATGAAAATGGCGATTTGTATGAACTCTGCTGTAAAATAAAAAAGGAAGTGAAATGATGACATTGAGTGTGTTTATGGTGATAGTGGCGGTGATGCTGGTGCCGTTTGTGTGGGAGAGAGTTTGCGGAGTTTTAGGAAGGAAGAGAAGAAAGGTTCGCTTTGAGGAAAACCAAAAGAACAAACAATTTGATAAACTTTTAAAAAAGAAAGGAAAAAAGAAATGAAATGGGATTATAGAAAAATAGCGGCGACAGGATTTTGTGTTTTATTTGTGCTCTGTTCGGCTTGGATTTTTGAAACCAATAAATTCGGCAACTATCAAATTAAACAGGCAGCAGGAAGCGGCCATATTACGGTGCGCAACGAAGCAGGGCTTTATTTGCAGATGTTTGGCTCTATTGTAACTTATCCTGTATCGGAAGATGTAGATTTTGAGGCAGAGAATTTGCAGGTGCGCTTTAATGACGGGTCGGTTGCCCGAGTAAAGGGAACGGTAAAATTTAAGATGCCGACCAACCCTGAAAAGCAAAAAGAATTGCACCGCGACTATGCAAACTATAAAAATGTTGAGCGTGATTTGATTGTTCGCAATGTGGCCGAAGCTCTGTCTAACACTGCAACGTATATGGTTGCCGAAGATTCGTACGCGGCAGGTCGTGCAACCTTTTCTGATTTGGCCATGCAGCAGTTGAAGGAAGGAATTTTTAAAACCTCAACAAAGATTGTGGATGTGGTGGATACGGACGGCACAAAGTTTAAGAAAAAAGAGATTCGCGTGGTATATGATAATAACGGTATGCCAGTTATTCAAAAGCCGTCTTTGCTCAAACATTACGGAATTGAGATTTTGCAGTTTGTGGTTAATGATTTTGAATATGACGAAAAAATTAATGAACTTATTGCGCGCAAAAAAGATGCAGAGCAAAACAAAGTCGTTGCTATGGCTAACGCCGAAAAGGCCAAGCAAGACGCCATTACCGCGGAAGAACAGGGAAAAGCCCGTATTGCGGAAGCCCGTGCGAATGCAGAAGTAAAGAAGGCGACAGAGGTAACCGAAGCAGAAAAACGCTCAGCTGTGGCAAAAATTAAAGCAGAACAAGAGAAGGAAGTATCCCGCTTGGCTGCCGAACAGGCTAAATTTGATGCCGAAAAGATTAAGGCACAAGGCGAGGCAGAAGCTTTTGCAACTAAGAAGAAAGTTGAAGCAGGTTTAACTCCGCTTGAAAAGGCGACGATTGAGAAGGAAACCAAAATCGGTGTGGCGCATGCGCTGGCCCAAGTAAAATTCCCGTCAAGTATGGTAATTTCGGGTGGTTCTGATAACGGTTCGGTTAATCCGTTTGACGCCGTAGGCTTGAAATCATTGTATGATTTGAGCGAAAGAATGGCTGTTAAGAAATAGCAGATGCCCAGAGGGTAAGAGGGTGCGAATACGAATTGCAGGCAAAATAAGCATAACAGCAACTGTTCCGAGACGTCGGCCTCTTTCCTGCTTTTTTAGGAGTTTACGATGAAAAAGATTTTATTGGTTATCACAATAGCATGGTGGTTGCCCCGAGAGGTAATGATTTGGATTTTGAGGCGCGTTTACGGCTGTAAAATCTATGTGCCGAAAGGCAAAAACAGAATGGGTAACAAACAGTATAAGTTGAGATAAGATGAGTAAATATACGCCAAAACAATTTTCTCCGCATATTTATCCTGAATGGGGGGAGCTTATTTCTGATTTACCGCCGGAAAAGGTGCAAGAGATATTTATGGCTATTTGCCAGTATCCGCACTTAAACCCAGACAGCGGAATTTGGCGTTTTATCAAATCACAGATTGACAAAGATTACAACGATTTTATCGAGCGAAACAAAGCACACCAAGAAGCCGTTAAGGACTATTGGAATAATAAAAAAGGGAGAAAAGGGGAACAAAAGGGAGCAAATGATAACAAATGTATAACAAAAGGGAGCAAAGGGAAACCTATAACGAATAACATAAACGAAGAACAAGAAACTAAAAAGAAAAACAAACAAAAAGAAAAAATTTCTTTTTCTGATGTTTTTGACTGGGAAAGTTTGTTTTGCTACTGGGAACATTGGAAAAAGGGCGGGAAATACAAGACCTGCGAAAGTAGGAAAAGGAAACTTGAAGAACTGCAACGCCTGACAGGAAGCGATTTTGAACTGGCAAAAAGGGTTATTTGTCATTGTGTAGACCAACGTTATCAGGGGTTCAGCAATGGGAGCGAGTTGTTTTATAAACCACCGAAAGACCCGCCGGGGATAAGTGCGGAGGAAGAAAGCAGGAAAAGACTTGAACGCATCAACAAAATTTTTGGAGAAGATGATTGAAAAACTACGAATTTAACAACTTTATCAACGCTGTGAAGGATGCTTTCCCGAAGTTTAACCCGTACAGCGATGTGATTCTCTCCGGTTGGAAGGTTGCTCTTGGTGATGCCACGCTTGACGAAGCCAAGGCCGCAATCGTGCGCTATGTGGCGGAGAAGTCGTCCAAATTTGAGCCCCAACCGAGAGAAATCAGCGATATTTTGGAGGTTATCCGTAAAAACCGCGGATATGTTACCGAGCCTGTGGGAGAAGTTGAACCGGACTATGACATCAAGTACCAGAAGCTTGATAAGGAAAACGGGGATATGAACTGGCTTGTACCGCATTATTCGGAGGTTTGGCGGCTCATACAGCAGGACAAATGGCGGTTTGTACAGAATATCTCAGCGCCGACACATGAAGAGTTCAGGGAATGCATGCGTCGCTGGTGTTTGGAACGTTACGGGCGAGAAAAGTTTTGCTTGTCTGATAACGACATTGCACAGATGAGCGTTGCGGAGCAGGAGAAGCTTAAATCAGGCATGCAAGCTGTATGGGGCGGCTTCAAGAAGGGATTTGAGAAAGGGGAAAGAGTTCATGTATGAGCAAAGGTTAGATTGGTTTTGCCATGAAGTCGGCGTAGATTACTTCCATCTGCGCAGCCACAGAAGGGACGCACAAACTGTCGGGATAAGGCGGATTGCGGCATGCTTTTTTCGGGAGTTTGGATTGAGTTATCTGAAAATCGGTGAAGTATTGAACCGCGAACATACAAGCATTATGCACCTGTGTCGCACGGCAAGCGAGGAGGAAAGAGGAAAAGCGCAACTTTTGGCGCGAAGGTGGGGCGATGCAGACTAAGGTATGCACAAAATGCGGGAGGGAGAAGCAGTTGAGCGAGTTTCATCTGATGAAGGGTGGCAAAAATGGTTTAAATTCTTGGTGTAAAGAATGTAGTAATATGGCATCTAAAAAGTGGAGAAAAGAGAACCGAACAAAGAGTTTAGAGTATTCGCGAGCATATTATATTAAACATAAAGAACAGATGAAAACGCTGGCGGCAAGGGAGAAGTTGGAGCGGCAGAGAGAGTTTAAACGCGATATTCTGGGCGGTTATATCGTGCATATCTTGAACTATCCAACCACCAAAGAGCGCAAATACAACGCCGTTTCCACAGCAGGCGAGGTATTTAAAACCAACGATAAGCGCGAGTTTATGAGATTTTTGGAGGAGACTGTATGACCGAAGAATATGTGAATAAAAAAGCTTTATTAAAAAAAGGGTTTATGCATACGGATGACGGAATTTATCGGCGTTTGAATGCATTGGAACGTTTGTCTGCGGGCGGGTGGCTGGATATGGGAACAAGAAATATATCCGCATTGGATAGGGTTTCAGTCGGAAACAGATTGTATCGGGATTTTTATTTATCAAGAATTGAGCGGGTTAAGGCTAATGATTTGGCAAAAGTACGGGTGGACGGACGGGGGAGCTATGCAACGCCGGAAGAAATTATGGAAGCGGAAGATAGGTACAGAAAGGCGATTAAGGCAGTGCCGGAAGGGGCAAGAGAGATTGTACGCAGGGTTTGTTTGGAAGATAAGGAATTTAAGTTGGATGACAGCTTAAACCGCTATGAGGCGGGGAAAGAAAAGGCAAGGCAGGCCACGCTTTTGTGTGTGGGCTTGGATGAGGTGGGGAAGTTTTATCGGAGTTTGAGAAAAAATGTTTGAAATCAAAGACGGAAAAGTTTGTAAGAAGGAGTATAGGGATTTTTGTGATATTCCTGTTTTTGTTAATATGCCGGAATATGTTTCAATCAGCCGGCTGAAAAAGAATGTGGCGGAAAGGAAAAGAAAAAAACTGTTTAAACGAAATGTTAAGGGATTTGTGAAAGTATGATTATGTTTAAATTTTTGTGAGGACTGGATATGCGGAAGATTTTAATAGCTACGGTCATCTATTTTTTTGGTGTAGCGTGTGCTAGAGCTGAGTTTGTTTCTCCTTATGTAAAAAAGGATGGTACTTTTGTTAATGGTTATTATAGAAATCCTAAAGGTTTAGGCGGTTATTCAGGAAAAATTGTTTCGGTTCCAGTTTCTAATTATGGAAAAGCAAATTATTCTGTTGATAATCTTAATGCAACTTTTTATCAATATTATAAAAAAGCGGCAATGCTTCAAGGGGATATGGAAAATGTAAAAAAATTGCAAATTATTTCTCAATATGAAGAAACAAAAATCTTGTGGCAAACTTTTATAGATGATCATTCATATTGTCATGATGAGGCTTGTTTTGTAAGAGTTATGCAATATTATTCTGTTTGGCCTGAGATAAACAAAAAAATAAATAATATTTATGAGTTTATAGCATCTGAGGGAAACGCTACCAAAAAATTAGTTGACAAATAGGGATATTGTGTGTAGGAGTTCTGATGTGAGGGTATTGATCCCGTGGCATAAACGTTTTATATCCTCACAACTTAAACAGAGGTAAGAACTCTATACACATAATATAATTTGATGCTCTTTTGTAGTATTCTTTTATGTTTAGGGGTGAGGCGAATATATTGAATAAGCCCACACGCTGTGTATCGTGTTCTTAACCCCTAAACACTTTAAATCTTTTAAGAAAAGGATATACACAATGGGAAATAGTGAAAATATAGTTTTAAAGCAAACACTCAAATTTGTGCTTGCAAAACTCAAAGAGATTGTTGCGGTTTTGGAGGGTGAGTGCGATGACAAATAAGAGCATTGAAACATTAACCGCAAAAGCGATTGACAAGTATATCAACGACTTTATGACAAAAAATGTGGTTTCGGCTTGCGAGAAAGTCGTTGAGAAAGCTTGTATGAAAGCAGTGGAGCCGTTGTTTGAAAAGTTTGTCGGCAAGACGCTTGACGGGTATATCCGTGAGGATATGGACGAACGTATCAAGTTTGTGGTGGAGACGGTATTGCAATATAAAGGGCTATCTCCTGCGTTGACGCATTATCTCATCACATACGGGATTGTCAACTATGGCAGGTATAGCGAGAACGACCGGAGAACAGGCTTTGAAACGGTTTGCAGGACGGTTTGGAAGACAAGCCAGGAAGGGTTGGAAGAGAGATATGCGGCCTAAAATATCCACATATTAAAATATCGCTTGACTTGTCTGACGAGCGGTGATATAAATTTCTACAATAGATGAAGTGGCTTTGGAGAAATCCGAGCCGCTTTTGTTTTAAGTATTGCCCCCCCGTGAGGTTTTTCATGGGCGGCTTTTTGTGTTTTAAAAGGGATAAAATGACTTTAACGCCGAAACAGGAGAAATTTTGCCGAGAGGTGGTTAAGGGGAAGGATTATTCGGCGGCGTATCAGGCGGTTTATAACACAAAAAGAATGAAGGACAAGACAGTTTGGGAGGAAGCGTGCAGATTAGCTAAAAACCCCAAAGTAGCCGCAAGGATTGAGGAATTAAAAGGCAAAATTGAAGAAAAGCTGGTTTATTCGGCGCTTGAAAGCTTTAAGAATTTGGAGAAAATTCAAGAGCTGGCGTTGGCGCGCAAAAAGCTTGTGTTGGCGAAAGGCAAATTGAATGACCCAGATTTGACCAATGCGCTTAAAGCCGAGGAATTAAAAGGAAAGCTTGCAGGGCTTTATGTGGAGAAAAAAGAGCTTTCAGGCGGGATTGATGTTACGCCGTTTAAAATTGAGGTGATTGAATAACGTTTTGTCTAAAATGCTAAATTATTGATTTTATTTAAAGTGATATCAAAAATTACCGAGGAAATACTTTTCGGAAACGGAGAGATTTTGACAAAAAATGAAAGTGTATCATAAATTTAAGCCGCTGTTTGATTTACAAAGCGACAGATATGACACTTTTGTTTTGACCGGCGGGCGGGGGAGCTGGAAGACCGGTTCGGCTTGTCGGGCGGTACTTACGGATATGATGAAGAGAAAAAGGCGGGTTGTGTGTTTCAGGGAAACAAAAACATCGCAAAAATCTTCACTCATCAATGAGTTTCAGGAGCTGATTGACGGGGAGTTTAAGGGGCGAGGATTTGTTTATAATACCGAAACGGTAAAAAACGTCTTAAAGGATTCGGAGATTATATTTTTAGGTTTGCGCGACAGCAACCAAAATGCGCGGGAGGCGATTAAGGGCTTGGCGCAGGTTGATATTTGGTTGATTGACGAAGCGCAGGCGGTCTCAACGGATGTGTGGAAAGTTCTCTTGAAGACTATCCGCAAAGAGGGGGCGCGGCTCTTGGTGGTTTATAACCGCATTTCCGAAGAGCTGCCGGTTGAGGAGGCTTTGTTTCTTGATTACAAAGAAATGAAAGCGCCTGAAAAGACTTATTTTGTGGAGGTTAATTATCCTGAACTGGCCGAGAGAGGGCTGATTTCGGAGCGTTTTTTAAGTTATGCCGAGCAGGTTAAAAAAAACAAGCCTGATGAGTACGAGGAGGAATATTTAAATATTCCGCATGGTGGCAACAAGGCGAATGTGGTTAAATATTGGAGCAAGGACAACATTTGCGAAGATATTCGCTATTGCGATGATTTGGATGTTTATTGGAGCTTGGATTTTAACGTTAATCCGGCGATGAGCACGCTTGCGCATTATGACGGCAAGAAGTTTTATTATTTTGACGAGATTGTTATCAATAACTGCATTACGCAAGATGTGGTTGACGAATTCATGCGGCGTTTTCCATTGGAGAAATTTAAGGGGACGGTGCAAATTTGCGGTGATGCGAGCGGGAAGTATCGCAAAACGCAATCACGCTATTCGGACTATGCAATTATTGTTAACACTCTAGCACGGCATAATTATCGGTATGAGCTGAATTTGAGGGGTTTTAATCCGGGGATTATGCAGCGGATAAATGCTTTTAACCGGCAGGTTTTATCTGATACAGGGGAGCGCAATATTTTGGTTCATCCAAGATGCAAGTGGCTTGTTTACAACATGAAGAACCTGAAATTTAAGCCGGGGACGAATGTGATTGACACACCGACGCCAAAAGAAATTGAGGCAAGCGAAAACAAGATGTATTTAGGGCATATTTTTGATGCGGCAAGCTATATGGTGGAATACTTCAAACCGGTGCTGAAGGAATAGGAATGTTTGAGTTTATTGTAGAAAAAGAAGAAACGGTGCGAAAGCTTTCTGACTCGCAAAGCCAAGAGATTGCGGCAGATGTGGGCAATCTTTGGAAAAGTTGGGATGAAGCACGCGTTAAGCAGAAAAATATTGCCGAGAGTTTGCGGCCTGAGATTTATCTTGATGACGTGTCGGATAAATCGGTTGATGAAGAGGATAAATGGAAGTCTGATATTCGTTTGCATAAAATTTATGCCTTAAACCAAACGCAACAAGCGTTTATTTGGGATAATATCTATTCGCGCGTGGATCATTTGTTTGATGTGGAAGGGGCGGACGAGGCGTCACAGGATACGGCGGCGCTGCAAAAGACTTATTTGGTTAACGCGCTTTCCAAAATCGGGATTCAGCGTAAACTTGACAAAGGAATTGAATATTTGGGAGCAGTGGGCGAGCTTTGCTTATTTGTGAGCTGGAAGACTGTTTATAAAGAAATACGCCGCCGGTTGGGTTTCGGCGAGGAGGCGCTTTTTAAAGGCGGGGCTTTCGGGGTATTTCAAAAAGAGGTTTATAACGGGGTAACGGTGGAAGCTATTAATCCGCTTAACTTGGTATGGGATACGAAAGTTGACGCGGAAGATGTGGATAAATTTGATGCATGCGGCAAAATCATAAAATCTTTTGAAACTTATGACACTATAAGTACGAACAAGCTTTATAAGCTCTCAAAGAAAGATTTGGCGGAAATCAGAGAAGCTTTGGCGGAAAAGAACACTGATAAAGACGAAACAGTAGCAGAAAAGACTGATGTTGAAAAAGACGGCAACCGTATGGAGGTGCTCAATTATTGGGGAAATTATACGCTTGCTGACGGGACGGTTTTGCGAAACTGGAATATTGTCGTTATCGGGCGGAAGTATTTGGCAGTATTTGAACATAATCGCTGGGTTATCAATCCGATAATCAATTGTGCGGTTTTGAGAGATGATAAAAATAAAAGAGGAATACCTGAGCTGTGGTCTATCTATGACCTTTGTAAAGAACAGGAGAAGAAAGTTAATTTGCAAAACGATGCGCAGGCATTGACCCTTAACCCGCCGTGTTATGCGCCGGAGAATTTTTTTAAAGAAGACAGAGTTAAGCTTTATCCGGGGAAGGTTATTAAATATAAGCCGGAGCTTGAAGACCCGAACACCCTTAAAAAGATGGATTTTCCGCTGATTTCAAATGAGAATATTATTCAATATTATGATCAAACTGCGTCAACTGTTTCGGGGATTTTCCCGAATATGCAAGGGGCGGATAAACAAAATGATACAACGGCAACAGAAATTCAAGTGACGGTGCAGGGACAGACGACAAGGCTTTCCAAAACTCTGGATACGATTAAGCAAAATGCAATTGTGCCTATGGTGGAGAAAGTGGCGGAACTTTCGGCGAATATGAAGTTTGGCGACGAGGTGGTGTATGCGGATGTTAACGGCGAACGGACCAGCCAGACAATCGGCGATGTGGTACGGCAGGGAAACTATGAATATAAATATACCGACAATACCGGCATTCAAAAGAAATTGGCGCTTAATCAGACCTTAACACAAATTCTAGCGCCGGTTTGGAATGACCCTAATTTGGCGCTTGATAAGTCTAAGCTGGTTATTGACGCGCTGACAAATGCCGGTGTGGAGAATGCCGAGAAATATGTACATGAAAACAATGCGGCGCAGGCAATACCGGGGATGAACCCGCTGTCTGTGCCAAACTTTAACCTTGAAGGAGAACTTAATGGACAAGGATAGACTTGCTCTGTTAAATGAAGCGCTTTGTTCGAAAGACGGGGAAACGATCACAAATCTTATAAAAGATTATATGGTTGAGATTGCCGCTATCAAGCAAAGCAATTCCGAATGGGTTAAAGGAATTGGGATGGCGCTTGATTATTTAAATCGGATTAAGCGCGATTACCGACAAGAAAAACTTAAAGAAAGGGAATAAAATGACTGATGTGATGACACCTTCTGAAACAACAGCGGAAGATACTTTTGCTGAACAAAACGATACCGCGCAAGCGCCGGATAATTCAGCGGAACCCGAAGCGGAAAAATCAGAAGCCGGAACGGAAGCAACCGAACAAGAAACTTTGATTTTCGGAAAATATAAATCTTTGGAAGAAGCTGAAAAAGGTTACAAAGAGGCGGAAAAAGCCATTACCCGCTCGGCCGAGCTTGAAAAGAAATTGAAAGCTTATCAGGAGAGCGAGGAGAAAACCTTAAACGAGCGGCAGGAAAAAGCCCGCAACATGGGTTTTAACGATATTGAAGAGCAGGAGATTGACTTTAAGGTTAAATCTTTTGAGTTTGACCGCTATGTGCAGGCTTTGGAAACAACTTTATCCGGTGAGGCTTACACAAAAGCTTACTCAGCTTTAAGCCGTTACCAAACGACACTTAATCCGAAAGATTTATTGGAAGCGAAAGCTTGCTTTACCCCTGATACGATTGCTAAAATTGCCGAAAATACGGCTTTATTTAAGCAAAACGCTTATCAGGAATATCAAGCTGGTTTGCGGGTGAGAAAGATTGGTGAAGTCAATAAAGCATTGAGCGAATTTGCCACTTCTCACGGCGATTGGCTGAACCCAAAAGAACGGCAGGATATTATCGGTATGGCGATTAACTTGACCGGTGGGAATGTTGACCTCGGAAAAGTTAAAGAGCTTGTGGATGCTTTGGAAGGGTATGCCGTTAAAGCTTATCAGGATAAAGCAAAGGCAGAAGCTGAAAATCAAAATTTACAAAACAGTTTGCAGATTCCGGGAGGAGCATCACAGGCTGCAACGGGGGAACATTGGTTCACCAAAGAGGAGTATCAGAAGATGTCACCGGATGAAGAAACTGCGAATTATGAAAAAATTGTGCGGCAGATTAAACTTGAAAAACAAGGAAAAATCCCGCGAATGTTAACTTAAATGATTAATGCCCCCTCTTATGAGGGGGCTTTTTTTATGGGAGAAAAAAATGTCTCAAAATGCAAAAGACTTAAACCGGCAGGCTGCGGAGCTTATTCCCGAACTGTGGAGTATGAGCTTAACCAAAAAGCTTGATAAATCCGGCGTGGCAATGAAGATTGTTAACAGGGTTTATGAGAGAGAACTTAAAAAATATGGCGATACAGTCCATATCGGGGAAATCGGTGATGTAGAAATCAAGGACTATTCCGAGGATAAGACGACGGGCGGGGTATCTTACGATCGTCCGGACGCAACTTCGCAGACTTTGAAAATTGACCAAAGCAAGGCTTTCGGAATTTTCTTGTCCGACATCACACAAGAGCAGTCCAACATCAAGGATTTGCAGGGGAAGTTTGAGGAAAGAGCCAGAACAGCGATTGACTTGAAGCGCGATACGTTTGTTATGTCTGCATTTTCAGAAATTCCGGCAGCAAATAAACCGACATCAAACATCAAATTAACGCCGGACAGCGCTTATCAGTGTTTGGTATGGCTGGCGACAACTCTTAAAAACAACAATGCCATTCAGACCAAGAACAATAAGGTTTTCCGCTCTAATCAGGCATCTGACGGCGAAGCGATGCCGTGGGTTGTCGTCAATCCTGATGTGGAATCGGTATTGCTGCGTTCTCCGGAATTTATCCATGCAACAGCGGCAGGCGACCGCGTTTTACGTGAAGGCTCTATCGGGACCATTGCGGGACTTGATGTTTTGGTTTCAACCAATTTGCCGACAATTGAAAACAAAACAGGTAGTGGTGATAGTGCCGTGACAACACGTACAGTAAACATTATGGCCGGTATTAACGAGGCAATTGCTTTTGCCGGAAATATCACCAAAGTTGAGAAACTGCGCGATAACAAATTTTTCGGAGATGATATCCGCGGATTATATGTTTACGGTATGAAAGTTGTCTTGCCGAAGGCATTGGCCGGCATGACGGTTGATGTTACACAAGCAAATACTTTGCCGGCAGCAGCGTAATGAACACGGGGCGGGAAACCGCCCTTATTTTTGAAAGGAATAGGAAATGAGCGAAATTGGAGATAAAGTATTAGGAAAAACTGCCAAAAAGGAAGAAAGCGAACCTCAAAAAGAAAATCTTTTTACGGATCAGCATATCTGGCAAGTCTATAAAAAAGAAAAGGGCAAAGTTTTATTTACCGGCAGAATCGTATATGAAATGATCGATGATGTTTCAAAGAAAAAAGTTGAATGCGGTGAATGGGATTTTGAATACAACGGATTTAGCTTTAAATTGGTAAAATAATGAAGACCTTTTACGACATTATTAAAGATGTTTCAAATCTTCGTTGGTCTATCATTGACCCCGAACCGGAGAGCTTTGCGGAGGTAATGAAAGCGGTAAAACTCGCTATCCCTCAGGCGCATTCCTATATTTGGGGACTTGAAGATTTCCCTTTTAAGAAGAAAAGGGCAGCGATTATGGTTAAAGCGGGGACGGGAACAGTGTTGAGCCCGAAGGGGAATATCTTGTCTGTTTTGGTGGAAGGCGAGCATGCTTATTTGCAATCTGTTGACGGTATAGATTTGGAGCTTATGAAACCTCAAAGCGGAACGCCTTTACGATATGCCGTTGAGTTTACTGATTTTGGGGCGGCGATACAGCTTTATCCGACACCGAATAAAGATATAACCTTGATTATACGTTATGAAACCAACTTGAAAGCTAAAGATGCAAACGGGAGCGAAAAGCATAATTTGACTGATAATACCGATATTTGCAATTTACCGAATGATGCGATGATTGAAGATTTATATTTGCATTGTCTATACACAAAATCAATGGTGTATTTAATTGCTGATGAGAGTGATGAAAATTATGTGCCATACCAAAGGGAGTTTGAGGAAGCGTATCAGACACTTTTGGGCTTAACAGGGATTAAACGAGAGCCAAGGTTGATTATCTGATGCAGGATATTTTTATTCAAAATTTTCGGGGAATTCGTAAGGTTAATCCTGTGGCGGATGTGCAAAATCAAGGAATTATCTCTGCCGTTAAGCTTAAAAATGTGGATTTGAAGTACACCGAAAACGGCAATAATATCGGGATTTTTACGGCAAAAGGCAACAAAGCGGTTGCTGATGTCGGCAAAACGATTATCCGACAGTTTGAAAGCGTGCAAAACGGTATTTACTACTGGTTTGTTTATGCGATTGATGATGAAGGCGGATATTTATATAATTATAAATATAACGAAAATACCTTGGAACTCGTTAAAGGCGGGTTTACAAAGACGGATGTTTGCAATGCGATTACCGTTTCGCAAGGTTTTTATGACTGGTTTGTGTTTACAAACGGTGTTGATGACTATGTGGGGATTTGTTTGCACCATGAAACGGCAAGCGAACGGGTAAAAGAGCTTAATGCCGAAGATGCGGAAGGGAGGTTAATCAGGGGGCTGGGGCTTGATGTTTATGAAGGAAGATTGGTAACAAATTCTCAAAATCGTGTGCATTGGTCTAGAACTGCTGATATTTTTGACTGGAAAACAAATACAGCTGATGTGGTGACTAACCCAGCGTATCAGGAATTTGACAGGACAGTAACAGCAGTTATAAGTTATAATAATATGTTGATTGCTTTTACAAATGAGTATTCAACATATTTTAAGGGCAATCCGGGCGATGCGGCTGATTTTGTACGCGGCGGGGCGAGCGGCGGCGGATGTCCGAGTTTTCAAAGCGTTATTAAGTTTGATAATAAACTATTTTATTATGACAACATGGCAAAAAATGTGTTTGCTTATTATTTACTTGACAGTGGGCAGACAAGACCGACTGATGGTCTAGCGGATAATGTGATTGATTATTTTGCGGGGATTTATCCGCAGAGGATTAATGAGATTGAGATTGTGAGCTTCGTTTCTGGCGAAAAGAGCGAGATTTGGTTTAAATTACCTTATTTTGATGAGAATAAAATCTTAATTTTTGATTACCTGAAATCTGAATGGCTAGAAAGACAAGCCGAGGATGACATCAGGGGGCTGGCAGTTATCTCAGGTGCATTATACTCAGCAAGCGGCAGCAAGATTTTAAAAGAATATTTATCAGTGAACTTCAATGAAGGATTTATTCCGGCGGAATATAAAATGAGCGTCATTAATCTCGGGTCTGATTCCAACATTAAAGTTGCGAAGATGCCGGTTATTTTTACGCTTGATTTTGACTATAACAATGATTTTTACGTTGAGTTTATCTATGACGACAGGCCGGAGAAGAAGAAAGTCAAAAGGATTGTTAAGCTTGCAAAAGGGTATTTGATATGGGCAAAAAATAAGGAAGATGAAAACGGCGGGTATTGGGCAGTGGATGAAAATGATGAGAATGGCGGAATTTGGGTAAGCGAAGATAAAAATACCGTGATGTTTAACCTTTTCGGGATGTTGCCGTTTAAGCAGCTGCAAATGCGGATTTTTACCGCTGAAAACGGGCAGGAGTTTGGTATTAAGCGCATTGAGATTAAGCGGGTGAAAGCGAAAACAAAGACATTAGGCTGATATGGTTGTTTTGGTTGAGAAAGAAAGTCCTTTTTTTGACAGAGATACGGCAGAAAAGTATTTTGTAATCAATAAAGAGAATTTGGATGATGAGGACGGTTTTGAGGCCCTGCTGAATGCGGGGCTTTTTTATAACCTCTACAATAAGGGATATGTCGGGAGCATTTTTGCTTATCGGCGCGAAGACGGAAATTATTATTTGGGTGGGTATGCCAAGAGGAAACGGCATAAGGAGTGCATTGAAGCGGTTAAAAAAGTTTCGGCGAAATTTTACGAGATATATGCCGAAACACGTCATAAGACGGCCGTGATTTGCCTTTTACGGGCGGGTTTTAAATGGTTTAACAAGGAAAAGGGTATTTTACGGAGGGTAAATAAATGAGTTCAAAGGGAACAAGCAAACCAAAATCGCAGACATATAATACAGGCGGATTGTATGGTAATGCGACAACGGGAAAAAACGGAACGACTTATAATGCGACAGATTTTGAAAAAGGGCTTATCAATCAGACAACATCAGCTATTCCGCAATATTTGCAACAGTTAATTAATCCGAGTTATGACAGTGAGATTTTTAAGGCGCAAACGGCACAACGAAATCGGCTTGCGAATCAGAGCTTTGAAAATAACCTGATTAATCCGCTGGCAAGCAGGGGGTTAACAAGGGGCAGCTCTGTCAATCAGCTTTCGGGCATGTTTGCCAACAAGCTGGCTGATGCGGAAACTGCTGCCATGGCGAATGAAGATGCGCGCGTGCAAAACATCTTGAACAGCTTGTTTAACGCTTATCAGGTTCCGTATAACAATATGATGGGGATTACGAATCAAGCGCAGAATCTTTATAATATGGAACTGCAAAGAATAGCGCAGGAGAACGCAAGTAAAGGCGGAATGTTTGACAGGATTGCAGGAGCTGCCGGATCTATTATGAGCGGACTTGGCGGTATGAGCGGTGATGATGATTTGTGGAAAACTTTGTTAAAAGTCGGAGGAACAGCTGCAGGGACTTATTTCGGCGGACCGGCAGGCGGGGCGGCAGCAGGTACCGCCACAGGGGCATTAACGAAGTAAATTTGTGAGAAAGTGTGATGGTTTTAGAGAGAGTGAAAAGGATTGCCGAAACGGGGGAGATTCCTATGGATAATCCAGTGGCGAACATTATGGCGCAGGTAAACTTAACGGAACAGGAGCCGCAGGACAGCAGCCTTTGGGGAAGCTTTAAAAACTGGGCGGGAACAAGAGGCGGTCGCATGACGCTGGGCGGGCTTGGAACGGCACTCGGTGTGGGGATGACAGGCGGAGGTCTTAAAGATGCTTTGGGCTATGGCATCGTGGGGGCAGGAAACACCGCAAAGGGGATTTATAACAAAGAGCAAGACAGAAACCGCCTAGCGCAGGAATATGCCAAGAATGTGATGTATTGGCAGAACGCGGAGAAGAACCGGCAGCAGCAGGCGGAGCTTTGGGATAAACGATTGCAAGCCGCGCGGGAAGATGCGCAATTGGATTATGAGCGAAGACTTGCGGAATTAAACAGCAACAGAGATTTTCAGAGAGAATTGGCTCATGAAAACAGGGAGTATGCTCTGGAAGATAGAAAAGCCAACCAAGAATTTCAGCGCGCTATTGCCGAAGAAACATTTAAACGAAATAAGGAGATGTTAGGATTAAACCAAGATTTCACGAGAGAAAATTGGCTTAATCAAGAACGCCGAGATATTGCGTCTCGTCAATTCAACGCTGATTTGCAAAGAGAAGGGTGGCAAAATCAGGCTTTGCAAAATGAAATAGCGCGACAGGCCTCTCTTGATTGGAACAGGGAGCAAATGGCTAATGCGAATACGCAGAGCGAATTAGATAGAAAATTTAAGTCTGACTTGGCTGATATAGCTTATCAGCGGACACAAGATGACTGGCTACGCAACCAGAATGCCTTATTGGAAGCTGAGCAGCGGGAAAATGATTTATATAATCAGAGATTGTCAGATGAAAGGGCGTATAATCAGCAAATTCTTAATGATAACAGAAAATATGAAGATGCCGTAAGAAAAGAAAATGCAGAAAATGAACTTGCAAAAATTTATTATCAAAATTCGTTAAAATCTCAACCTAGTTTTAATGAATTGCAGGCAGGGGTTAATAATGGAACTGTTTCGGCTGATGCAGCTAATCGGGCGTATGGGCAGAATGTATTTACGGACAAACCGAGTAAAATTGACGAGAAAGAACAAGAACTTGACCTTAAAGCCCGCAAAGAACAAGAAGAAGCAGCTCGGCAAAATGAGGCTATGCGTCCGAGAGTATTGCAAGCGATTTCCCGCGCTCGGGAAGCTTTACGCGATGGGACAGGGTTAGGGCAGATAGGCGGTTGGGGATGGACAACCGGACAAGGCGGTATAAACCGCTCAGATATTCAATCTGCTCAGGCACAGATTAATACCGCAATGCGTGGGTTATTAAAAGAGTTGGGCGTTGGCTCAACAGAATTAAACTCGGCGGCAGAGGCCGTGGCATATCGTTATCTGATTAGTCCGGATATGCCCGTACAACAGATAGAGCGTATGCTTGATAACTTTGAGAAAGATTATATGAGCGGAGAGATGAAGACTAAATTTGCACAGGATTTGGGACTAACGTCAGGGAAGGCTCCGCAATATTCTGAAGGGACGATTGCAGAAGACGCAAACGGCAACAGGTTAGTATATAGAGGTGGCGTATGGCAGGCTATGTGACATTACCGGAAGGTTTTACAGTAAAGACTTATTCAGAGCTTCCAATGGGATTTGAAGTCAAATCAGAAACGGTGGAAATGCCGAAACTACAACGGATGACACCGGAGCAAGTGGCAAAGGCTCGTGAATTGAATGAGCGGACAAGGCCAAGGCTTAAAAAGACTTTCGGGGATTATTTTGCCGAAAATGTCGCAGACATGACGTATGGGGCGAAAAAAGCGCTATCCGGGGCGACACTTGGTGCGTCTGATTGGGCTTTGCGAAAACTTGGTGTAGGAATAAATGAAGACGATTATTTGGCGATGAAACGCTACAATGACGGAACGGACACGGCGGCAAAATGGACAGGTGTTGCATCAGAAATAGGCGGAAATATGCTTGGCGCCGGAGGTGCTTTATATAAAGGTTTGGGAAAAGCAGGCTTGAAGGGGAAAAAACTGCTTGGAACTGCTGGTGGACTTGAAGGGGTAGCTTATGGGCTGACCGGAAGTGGCACGCTGGACGAAGTGCCGTTAAATGCAGGCTTAGGCGGAGCATTAGGAGCTTCTATGGCTGTATTGGCGCCGATGGCTTTAAGCCCTTTGGGTAAAGGATTGGATTTGGCTTCCAATAGATGGGGAAGATATCTTGGGAATAAAAAACTTATTAAGCAGTTGCAGAGCGGCAAAGATTTTACTGATGTGAAAATGGGCGATTTGTCGGCACAAACAGTTAAAAATATTAATAATTTGCGTAAAGGATTAGGTCAGCCACTTATGGAAAATAACGAGCTTATTATTCCGGCTAATGTAGTTAAAAAACTTTACAATAAACGTATTTTGAACGATAAACGCAACCCGAAAGAGTTTGTTTCTTCTCTCAATGACGCTATTTATAACAAGACACCTGAATTCAGCGTGACAAAGTATCCGCAAAATCAAGCAGTTATTAAGCGCGGTGAAAAATTAACAGATTTAGGATTTTTAAGCGTTAATCCGCAGCAAACCGGTCAAAATGTAGTTAAGAGCGCTTATAGGGTGCCTAATGAAGATGTGGCAGATGTATTGTTTGGAAAAAATCGGCTCGGAGGGACGCCCAATTCTCCCTCATCGATAAGGGGAGGTTCTCCCCGCTCCGCAGCGCTGGACGATTTACTGCCATCAAGCCGATTTAATGATAATATAATATTAAATGATGAAATTGTCAATAAAAATGTCTATTCAAGAGATTTTATCGATGCATTAGCGGATAGAGATTCCAGTCGGACAATGAGAAATTCGGTTATGGCGGGGGCTGACGATATTTCTGAGCGTGCTAGAATTTTAGGTGATTTGTTAGAGCATCGCAAAAATGGAATGTATAATGCAGATTTGGAACTTTCATTGAAACAACCGCAAATGGCGCGAGCTGAAAATGCTTATAATGATTATTTTACCAAATATGGTAATGAAACATTACCCATTGAAAAAATGAATCAATATTATGACACTCACCCTGTTGCTTGGGAGATGATAAAAGATTTATATACAAAAGACCCAAGAGCCTTTGACGGCATTAAACACGGCAGTATGCGGGAAATGGATATGCTTAAAAGAGCTTTAAGGAAAAAAGCAGGCAATGCAACGGATAGTGATGTTTCCACAACTGCTGCATCTAAAAGAGCGGAAGAGGATTTAAAAACATTGATGGATAGCAGCTTTAACGGTTTTCGTGATATTAACCAACAGTATGCACAGGCTAAAACTGCGCAAGATTTGTTTGAAAGCAAGTTAAAGAAAGGTCTGACGTCTGTTGGTGGAGCTACTGTTTCGCCGTTTTGGTCAGGCTTAGCCTCTCCGTTGACGGCAGGAGGAATTATCGGCGGATATTTCAGCCCCACTGTCGGGGCCGCAACATTAGCCGGTTTAGGGGGAAAATCTTTAATGCGGGCATTGCGGAGAAAGGCGGGTCGCAAACTTGCTGATGGTATAATTGATGAAGGTTTGGGGCAGAGTGGTTTAAACTTTACAACTGCTGCAGGTGTGCAAGGAGCAGATTGGCTGCGGGAGTATCCGACACTTTCAAACTATTTAGCAGCGATGTTTGCAAACGAAAATTAAAGGAGTAAAAGAAATATGGCAGGAACAACATTAACATATCCGTATGAGCTTGAAGGCGGAACAAAGGCGGTTGCCTCGGAAGTTATGGGCAACTTTTATGCGATTCAGACAGCCATGGCAGGGGTTAATACGGAAATTAACAATCTGACACAAATATTGGCGGATTTGAAAGAAAAGCCGACAAGCGAGATGATGAGCATACTTTACCGCTTTGAGGCGGTGGCGCCGACAGGGGCTTTCCCGCTTTGGACGGGACAGACTTTGACCAATGCGAAAACACTTTATCCGCAGTTTTGGAAAAAGCTTACTGACATGGCAAGTAAAGGACAAGTTAAAACAGTGGCGGATAATGCCACTTATGAGGCCAAATTGAAAGAATTCGGGCAATGTGCGGCATTTTATATTGACGAACTTAATGGGCATATCAGGTTGCCGAAAGTGACGAGGTTTATTTCAAGTATAAGTGATTTGGCAGATTATGGCGAGTACAATGATACGGTTAAAAAACATAACCATAAGTTGAAAGCAACTCCTGCCAGCGGAAACAGAGCTGCGTCTGTTAATCGTTATTTGGGTTCGGGCACTGATAATTCCAAATCAGATATGTTTTGGAGCGATACATATACATTGGAAAACACGGCAGCTGTGGCAGAATCAGGGGAAGAAGAAGGGCATCCGAAGCATGTGCGTTTATATATGTATTTGCAGGTTGTTAACAATACTGCCGATATTTCACGTTTTGACGTAAATGCTTTGGCAGAAGAACTTAATCATGCGCTTACGGAATTAAAAAATAAGTATGATTTATATGCTGTGGCTTTGGATGCAGAATTTCAGAGAATTAAAGAACAGATAGCAGATACGGATTTAGGAGATTATTATACCAAAGAAGAAATTGATGAGAAAAAAAGCTTGTGTATAGATGTTTCGTTTTCTCCCGAGATATGGGTAGACAGGACAGATTATGCGGGCGATTTCGGGAAGAAAGCTTTTATGGGCTACGGTATCGGGGAGAGAACTTTCAGCAATGTCATGGTGACGTTTAATGAAACGGATGCAATGAGTGGAAATTTTTCGCCGGTTTGCGATTGGACATTGGCGAATAATACGGCATCGGTAATGATTTACGCTAAAGAAGTTCCGAGCGAAACGATTGTTGCTACATTAACATTTATTTATTGAGGTGTGAAATGGTTCAAGGTTCTACAAATGCCGTTATACAGCAGGGCCGTGGCGGCGGGGATATGGTTACGGCGGTGAACAACACAGGTGCGGCTTTGAGTATCGGCGACAAGGTTTGGCTGAACAAGCACAATTTGGACGAGAATGAAGCATATAGTTTGCAGTCTAATAATGTATCTCAGTTATATGGAGCATACTTTTTTAATGGTAGTGACATTTATGAATACAATCTTTACGCAAATAGGGGGAGTTTTTCTCGATATGCATATTCAGCCACAGAAAAAGAGTGGAGCGGTACATTGCTTTATACTTTGAGTTTATATGAGAGCGGCAACGGAATTCGGCAGGTTGACGGAAAATATGTTGCGTTTAATTGCTGGTCTAGGTATCTAGCCAAACTTAATATCTTATTAAACAAGGAAAGCGGTGTCGGAATTAACGGTGATTATTTGGGTGATAGTTTGGTTTATAATAAAAATTCCCGAAAATTGGCTCAGGTTGATGAGACAACCGGGGTTGAGGGAGAAGTTTATTATACATTTAATGATTCATCTGTTTATTCAGGGTTAAAAGATGGCAACGTTTTATTGCTTTCCGGCACGGGAGGCAGTTATTTTTATAACATTGAGACCTTAACTGCACCTGTACTTTTAAAGGAAGTTCCGACCAATAAATATCCAATACAATATGTGACAGGGTTGCAACCGGGGGATTATGCTTTGGCTTTAACCAAGAACACAAGCGGCGGTTATAATAATTTGGGAAATCTGGTTATCTATCAGATTACGGAAGATTATGCGCTTGTTGATCCTTCTGATTTACCGGCATCATTACAGGATTTGCTTGGGACAGCGGTAAGTATCAGCTATTTAAATAATATTCTGACGGTAGGAACGGCTGATAATGTGTATGCTTTTAAATTTGAAAACGGACAATTTACGGAATTAGGATTAACGATTACGCTTCCTCCCGAAAGCACGGATAAAGAAGAGGGGTATCCGTATGTTTTTTATATTTCGGAAGATTTGACAACCGCGGTTATTTCTTGGCGGGTAATAAATCCCTCATCTCCCCGCTATTCAGTTTCTTTTTATAAACTAACGACGTCATCTGACGGGTGGTTTGCTGAAGGTTTTGGAGAAGTTATGCCGCAGTCCTTGACAGGATTCGCCATAGAGGCGGCGGATGCGGGAGCCGATGTTGAGGTGAAAACGGTTATTTCGTAATGGAAAAAGAGTTTGCGGTTTATATGTTCTCGCGGTTGCAACCGCAGAGGGTCGTAGAGCTTGTAAACTCTTTTGCGCTTAAAGCTGAGGAAAAGAAAATACTTATTGATTGTTTTGTAACTTATAAAGCAAGCCGCGGTTGGCAAAAACAGGCGGCATATGCCGAAAATGTGGAGATAAACACTATTTCCAAGCGGTATAACAAGGCTCTTGGAAAATCCTCATTATTCTTAATTGCTTATATATCAAGGGTTTTGAACGTTCCCGAAAAGTAGAAATCGGTGCGTTCTATCTTATTATAATGTTTTTTACCCTGAACTTGAAGAAAGTTTGGGGATTATTATTACTCCTTCTTTCTTCGTTAAATTAATTTTAATGGAGAAAAAAGATGACAGATATTTTACCTGTTGGCGGCTTTGGCGGCGGTGATGGTGCCGGTTTTGGCGCTGCTGCTGCCGGTGGCTTTGTGGGGTCTTTGTTTGGCTCTTGGTTTGGCGATGGCGTGGGCGGTAATGGTCGTGGCGGCAACTGTGGTTGTGGATGCGGTAACAGCGCGGCGGCGGCAATTGCGGCGGACGGCTTTTCAACCGGCATTTTGAACGATGGCATTAATTCTATTCAAAACTCGATTAACGGGATGAATATGAATTTATCAAGCGGTTTGTGCAACATCGGCTATCAGACGCTAGACCAGTCTTCGCGCACTAACTTGGCGATGATGCAGGGCTTTTCGGCGCTGGGACACGATAACTGCCAGAATACAAACAACATTGTGGCGGCAGTGAACGGGGTTGGTTTCCAGTTGGCTGAATGTTGCTGCAAAACGCAAAATGCGATTCGCGATGAAGGCTGTGCAACACGCCAGCTCATTCAAAGCAATCTGATTACTGATTTGCAGACCAAGCTTTGCGACCAGAAGGCAGAAAATGCGGCTTTGAAATCGCAGCTTTACACAACTAACGTTGTGAACGGTCAGACGGCTGTTCTTATGGGAGCTATTGAAAGACTGCGCCCTACAACGACAGGGACGGCAACGCCCGCGGCATAACAACCGGGGGCGAAAGCCCCCAATCTGAAAGGGAAACCAATGAAATATATTCTGTACAATCCGCGTTGGAAAGATATTCGGCGCATAGAGAAAACACTGGAAGACAAACCCGCAAAGTGGGAAAAATACGAACATCTCGAAGAGGGAAAACTTAAAATCCTCGATATGGAGATTAAGGAATTTAAACAGCTTCGTGAGAAACTTGACGACAAGACCGTTGGCGCCAAAGAGTTTTACAAGGCGGCAAAGCACATTGCGGCGGCAGCTATTCTTTTGATGGAGCAAATCCGGGGAGGGTGTAATGACAAATTATAATCTTCCGCAGAGAATAAATGTTCCTAGTGAGTGCTGGGAACTCGTTAAAAACGCCAATGACCCTTCGGTTGGATTTCCGTTTGAGCGGGTTAAACCGCTTGACTTTGACTGCCAGCAGATTAGGGAAGGGCTTTACCGCATGCTTGTTCTTGGGGTGGTAACACCCGCTAAGGGCAGCTTGGAACAGCCGAAAAGGTTTGCGTTTATCGGATTTTCAAGAACGCCGGTGCTGCAACAGTTTGTGATGTTGGAGCATTTGAAAACCTGCTCAATTTATAAGGCAGAGATTGGCGAGTTTGCCAAAGACTTTACCGAAGCCTTTTTGGGCAAAGGCCACGAAGAAAACAAAATGTATGATATTAAACCATATCCGGAAGGGGAGATGAACGATGGAACAAGAACAGACAATGACGCCTGAAATGGAAGAAAAATTTAACAAGTATTTCCGCAGGATTAAAGAGGAAGTACGAAAAATTGTGGATAAGAAATGCGACCCGAAGAAGTGTGCGGGGAACGCGAGTTGGCTTTTGGCGCGGTTTGGGATGAATAAAGACCCTGAATGCGCGGAAGAGGCAGCAACTTATATCTTGGCGGCAACCTATCAAACTCGAGGAGATAAGTGATGAAAAAGTTAGCGATAATTGCGGCGGTCGCATGGGCTGTGATGCAGATGATCGGCAACATGAGCGGCATGGATATAGATTTAGACTATGACCCGAATGAAGAGCAGAAATATGAGGACCGTGTCCGGGGGCGAGGCGATGATTACAACGAGTATCGTTATCAAGCTCCGAACAGGGGCGGGGACACAACGACTTACAATTACCGCGGGAGGTCTGCCCGAACCGGTAGGTTTGTTCACCGAAGCCGTTAGTTTTTAACTTGGAGAGCCAAAAGGCTCTCTTTTTTGTTTAAGGAGGGATATGAGTGGGATAAAAAAAGAAGTAATTGAAAAATTAAGCCGAAAGCAAGTTTTTATTTTGTGCGTGATATGGATATTGTTTTTGGTGTTTGGGTTGGTTTTGGTTGTTTTGTTTGCGCCGGAGAGTCTTCCGGCTTTTTTTGAGGTTGTAAATCTATGACGATTAAAGATTGGTGTAAAATCGGCGGAACAATGATTGCGGTTGGCAGTACAATCGCGGGGATTGTTTACGGGGTATGTGAGTTTGTGATTGAGGCTCGGGCAAATCCGGGCAACATAGCACAATTTAAGCAAGAGTTTAATGATTTTAAGCGAAATATGGAAGAGGAGCATAAAGAGTTTCGCAAAGGAATAGCGGAGAATAAGCAGGATTCGCAAGTAAACCGTGCGATTTTATTGGAAGTTCGTGAAGGCGTCAGAACGATACAACAAGCGTTGGTAAATAAAGGGGTTAAATAATGATAGGCGATAGAGACGGATTTGACTGGATTATTCGGAGATTAAAGTTTCATGAAGGTATGGTCTTGCGACCGTATCGTTGCCCTGCCGGTAAGTTGACAATAGGAATCGGGCGCAATATTGAGGATAATCCCTTTACAGCTGAGGAAAAGAAAGCCATAGGCGACTGGAAGCACGGAATTACAGAGAATGCAGCATACATGCTTTTGAGAAACGATATTAAGCGGTGTATTGCGGAATTAAAACAGAACATTGATTTTTTCCCTGCGCTGGATATTGAGCGCCAGTATGCGCTTGTGGACATGTGTTTTCAAATGGGAATCGGCGGTTTGAAGAAATTTAAGAACATGCTTAAATGGATGAAATTAAAACAGTGGAAAGCGGCGGCGGATGAGTGTTTAAATTCTGCTTATGCCAAGCAGACACCGGAGCGGGCAAAGCGAATCGCGAGAGTTATCAGAGAGGGATTGTGGTTGAGAGATTGAGAGTTTGGGTTTACAGGCCGGATATTGAAGCTCAGGCGCGCAAGATAAATCCTCATTTTGTGTTTAATACGTCTAATGAAAGGTATTTTGATGTGTTAGACAGAGAAAAGGAAGTCATGGAACAATATAATAAATTAAGAGAAAAGACTACAAAGAAAGTGTTCAACTCAAAAATTGAGGTGCCATGTGAATAAGTTGTTCGGAATTTCCGTATTACTGCTTTGTGTAACGGTTATGGTCGCATGGTATTATCGGGAGGACAGTCGGCAGGCGCGAGAAAGCTTAGCTGTGTATCAAGGTAATAATGAGGTTTTGTTAAGGAGGTTAAAGAAAAGCTATGCAGACAAAGTGGAGGCCGATAGGCGGAGAGAAGAGCTTGAAAAACTGGCAGATGAGGCTTCTGCGTTTGATTGGCGCGTTGTTATTCCTGCTGACGATGCTGTTCTTGCAAGGCTGCGCAAAGACTGAGTATGTATATGTGGAAACGCCGCGCGAGCCGATAACCTGCCATAGGCATATAAAGACAGTGCTTGATATGGCGGTGTGTTTGGAAGAATATAAGGCGAGGTATTGACATTATTTATAATTGTGTTACTTTCTAATAGCCTTGTTAACAAGTTACCGGCAGAGCAATCAATAGGCTGGGTGGCTCCGTATGGTGTACATTGCGCTCGTTCAGAGGTGCGGATTGCAATAAATGGTCTGGGGGTTCTCGGACGGCGCTCTACAAAGATGGCTAGCTTTGGGGCGCTTCTTATTTATAAATTTGCACAAAATTTGCACAATTTTTATTTTGCCGATGTCTAAATAAATGTATTTCCGTATAAAGATGAAAATAATAATCTCCTTGACATGGATGTAGCAGAGGAGCGTTACCTCTACGGTCCACCAATACAATAAAAGCCCCCAAGTGCGGGGCTTTTGTTGTATTTGCAGGGTGTGGCGGGACGCTCCTCTGCGTTTGCAGAGGGCTCGCAGAGCAAAAAAAGCCCTGTGGGCTCTTTTTGCCGAGAGCAGTAGCAGCCCTTAATAAGCGACTTGCCTGTAAAGGCGACAAAGCGAATTTAGGGCTGGCTTGACCGAAGCGAAGTCAGCGAGCCGAAGGCGAGGTTTACGAAGCGAGAGGTTACCTCTACGGTCCACCAGTTTTCCCAAATTTTGTGAACTAATTCGCGGATGGAAGCCTGTCTTCGGTCGGGTCATGTACTTTAATGTACACTCCCCGCCCTTGCAGGACATCTGCGATTATTTCGCAAAATTTAGGGAAAACAAAACAAGCCCCCGTGTTTGGGGCTTTTGTTGTATATGAAGAGTGTGGCGGGACGCTCCTCTGCGAGCCCATCGAAGGGGAGAGGGAAAGTAAAGTGCGAGCCCGCCTTGCGCTGGCAGTGCGCCGCTACGAAAAGCTTTGCTTTTCTACTTGCGCGAACAACTAAGTGTTGCTGTGTTCGCAAAGCTCGCTTGCAACACTAAGAGAAGTTTCAAACCCGCTTCTGCGGGTTCGCTTCCCTGATTATGTGGAGAGTGGGAGTTTGGAGCAGGTGACGGGAATCGAACCCGCATTAAAAGCTTGGGAAGCTCTCATTCTACCATTGAATTACACCTGCAATAAGAGCGTTTGGTTTATAAGTTTGAATCGATTCATAGACCAAACGCGGTGTTTTTAATAACAGCTAACGGATAATATTTGAAAACGGAAATTGCAAGTAAAAAATGAGGGTGTGGATATTTTTTTCTACCAAGGGTTGAAGGAGGAGGAAGATTGCTGCGGCATGTCGCGCTGACTGCGCAATGATGGTATGGATAAATTATTGTCCTCCTCACCCTACACCCGTCTTGCTCCGTAAGCTTCGCCTTCGGCTTAGCAACTACGCTACGGTCAAGCTTGCTCTAAGCTCACTTTGTTGCCTATACAGGCAAGTCGTTCGGCTAAGAGCGCTATTGCTCTCGGCAAAAAGCATTCACTGAAAGCTTTTTGCTCTGCGAGCCCCTCGGAGGGGAGAGGGCAGAGACGGGGCTGCACCCGTCTCGCTACGTAAAGGGTGCGCGTTGCGCGCCCTAACTACGCTTCGGGCAAGCTGGCTCTAAGCTAGCTTAGTTGCCTTTACAGGCAAGTCGTTCGGCTAAGAGCGCTACTGCTCTCGGTAAAAACAGCCCACCGGGCTTTTTTTACTCTGCGAGCCCCTCCAGGGGAGAGGGAAGGTAAAGCGCGAGCCTCTCGAAGGGGAGAGGGGAAGAGAAGCGCGAGCCCTTCGGAGGGGAAGGGAAAATAAAGTGAGGGCGGACTGCAATGATGCTTAGAATTTGGGAAGGGAAGCGGGGGTGAATGTGACGAGAATCCAATATGCGCCGACCTGAACGCTTTCGGCGGCCGGCCACGGACGGGCGTTTTGAAGAGCGCGGGAAGCGTCGGTATCCGGCCTGAACGTATAAACATATGAGGTGGTATCGGCATATTCGTTTTGGGCGTCAAAGTTCCACATGACGCCGGCGTTCATGCCGGGGGTATAAGAGATGCCGAGGAGGTCGTCGCTCGGGCGGGCATACGGCGTCCGGTAGAAGCGGGCGCGGAAGGACGGAGAGCCGCCCTGCACCATGATATATCGCGAGCGGGGATTAAAAAGAGGGTGGGTTTCATAGCGTTTGAGAATGCGCTTGTAAAGCAGGCGTTCGGTATCAAACCCGAGTTTCCATACCTTTTGCGCTTCAAAAAGGGTGTGTGCATTGAAAACAATCAGGAAAGCGGCGAGCAGAGCAGCGAGGTTTTTGAGCGGGCGGGCGGCGTATTTGAGGCAGAGCGCAAACATGGCGGCGATGGCATAATTGAAGCCGAAGAAATCTATGCGCGGGGAAAATTCGGTTTCTTTGACGGAGGTGGAAATGAAAAACGTGACGAGACCTGCGGCAAAAACGGCGGTGAATAAGAAAAGGACGGCGGAGATGCGGCGTTTGGGGGCTTGTATGAGAGCTGTACAGAGCGCAGTGAGCGTGAGCAGAGAGACGGCGGTTTTATACGGCGCAGTAATAAACGGCAGGGTGATAGCGAATTGTTTGAAGAGGTTTTTGAACGTCAGCAGGGCTTTGGTTCCCCATTCGTTGAGAGGGGTGATTTGCAGATTATAATAATCGGCGGTAACGGCGCCGGTATAGGTGAAATACATCAGCAGCAGTTTATAGATTGCAAGCGAGAGGAGGAAGTTGATGGCGCTCCAACGGTATGCATACAACAGACGGGGCAGAGATGTTTGCGGTTTATCAAGAAAGGAGATGAGCAGGCGGGCGGCAAGCGCTGTTGCGAACAGGTTAATGACCGGAGGATAGCCGCCGAGAGCAAGCGTCAGCAGAACAACGGCGGCGGAAGTTTGTTTGACGGAGAAAGATGTTTCTTCGGCAGAGATAAGCAAGGCGACGATGACGAATGCGCTCCACGAAAGCACGGGGATGATGAGAAATGCAAAATACATAAACGACAGAATGTACGGTGTCAGCGCGGTGAAGAGGGCAAAAAAGACATAGGTACGCGAGGTGTGCGGCAGCTGCCAATAGCGTGCGAGTAAGGCGATGCCGAGGCTGAAACCGAAAAAGCCCAAGGCATTATTGACGAGCGGGAGGATTTCGCCGGCGCTGAAAAGGTTTACGGCAAGGAATTGGGAAAAGCGCCCTTCAAACAAGCCGGAAGCGAGCGGGACGCCGTGTTTGATATATTTCCAGTCGTGGTCGCCGAAAAGATATCGGGCGCCGTGAAAAAGAAAGATGAGATTAAGCGCGAGAAAAGCGGCGGCAAAGGCGTTCCAGAACGGTTTGTCCCGTTGTTCATACCAATGGCCGAGCAACGGCGGCAAAGAGAAATTTTTGATGCGGGTAAAAATATCCGGCGATGCGGGAGCGGCGGGCATGGGCGCTTCTTTCATTAAATTTTCGGTTATTTTAAGGCTAAATGAGCGGCGGGGAATAGTCAACGAGGCAGGAAAAATATGCACAATTTGTTTAACATGTTGATTCTGCTTGTTTAAATTTTAAACATGTTTTTTTTGAAAGTATTGACATTGCTGACGGGGGGTGCTATAAGCTTTGATATCGTGGAAAAAGTATACGAAAAATTGAATCATTCCGCGAAGATATTTTTTAGGTTTAAAATTACGTTGAATGTCATAGGGCGGGGCTGAAAGAGGCTCCGCTTTTTTCTTGCCGGTTTTTTGGGCACGCCCGCAGTAATGCTTCGCATTTGGTCTGTGCGATGCTGAGGCAATGTGTCTTTCGGTAACGTTTGCAGCGACGATAAGGATAGATTTGCTGTCCCCCTCACCCTACGCCCTCTCCCTCCGGGGGAGAGGGAAAGAGAAGCGCGAGCCTTTCGTAGGAGGGGAAAGGAGAGCTTGATGCTGCGTGTTCGGTTTGTGAATGCTGCGGCGATTTTGTTAAACAATTTTTTAAGGAGAGAGAAATGATTAATGCGGAAGAAAAGAATGCTTTTATGTTTGAGCCGGGAGGGAAGCGGCGGAAAGTTGCGGAGCTTGCAGAGAAATACGGCGGGACGCGTAAAGATATTGAAAACAAGTGTACAGGCGAAGAATGGTGGGAATATTTATTTTCCGGCGGGGACGACATGCTTGACCAGGTGGTGAACGGGAACAGGCCGTTGAAGGAAAATAAGCGGGAAGAAAATGAAAGCGTGATGAAAGATGCGGTTAATGTCCGACAGCTTAAAAGCAATTTGGCAGCGCTCGGGTATTATCGCGGCGATATTGACGGTTTGCATACGCCGGGGTTGACAAAGGCGGTGAATGACTTTTCGCAAGATTATCATATCAATGAAAAAGATATGGATGCGAAAACGGACAAAATCAAGAAGACATTGCAGGGGATTGAAAATCCAGGGAGGTTGGATTTTGACGGTAAGAAACTGCGTTTTATTCAGAATGGGAATGTTGTACTTAGTTTGGATGCAATGAGCGGGCATCGGAAATATCAAAACCGAAAGTATCAGAATGTTCCGGGCAAGGGGCCTCTGCCGGAAGGAAGCTATCGGGTGAAACAAAGCGAGATTCAGGACATTGACGATTTTAATGCGACTATTGGTTATCTGGGCAGTTTAGTGAAACAGAAAGTTGGAAACTTTCCAGGAGGGCGTAAATCATGGGGAAATACACGGGTTTGGCTGGAGCCTTTTTCATCCAATAATTTATATGGGCGTGAAAGATTTAGTATTCACGGTGGTGAAGAAATGGGATCATTAGGGTGTATAGATTTGGAAAAAAATGATACGCCTTTCTTTAATTTATTGCGCAAGTATGGCAAGGATATTATCTTGAATGTGCATTATGACAAGGAGGAATTGCGATAATTTTCTTGACATTCGGGGAAAATTGTTTATGCTGAACAAAAGTAGAACTTTATGGGGCAGGTAATGACCGAAGAAATGATGATGAAAGTGCGGTGCGGGGCGTTTTATGCGGCATATGCGTTGATAGTTTCGGGTAACATAAATGTTATGTATAATCATATATGTGCGCTGGTTTGTATTTGGACGGATGTATGTATGTCTTGGCTGCCATTAAAAGGGCTTTCCGAGAGTATATATGCTCAGCTTCAATCATGTATTTTTCTTTTATTAACGCCCGTTATGTTATTTTTCAGCATGAAAAATTTGCGGGAGAAGAAAAAAAGGGCGTTTGGGCTGTTGTTTGTGCCGTTCGGATTTTTGGTGATAACTATGCTTATTGAAGTGTTTTACGAATGGCTGGCGTATTGATTGGGAGTGCGATGAAGAAGATACGGGGCGGGGCGTGGATGTCACTGGTTGTTATGCAATTACCGTATGGTGATGATTGTTTAAGTAGTTTTTGCGGGAAAAATTAAAGGGGATTGAGAAGGAAATAATCTGATTTTTTCGGGGGAGAAACGGTGAGGAAATATGTGAAGAAAAAAGATTGTGCGGCGGTGGTGTTTGCGGCGCTTCGGGAGGGCTGTTCGCTTTATGCGGCGTGTACGAAAGCCGGCATAACGACAAAGGTATTTTATGGTTTTTTGACGGAAGACGGCGGATTGGCGGCGGAATATCATCTGGCACTGGCGGACTATGCGGACAAGTGTACGGACAACATTAAAGCGATTGCGGAAAATTTGAAAGCCGGGGAGATTGACAACTCTACGGCGAAGCTTTTGATTGAGACGGAAAAATGGCTGGCGCAGAAAGCGTGTCCGCAGCCGTATGCGGGAGGAGCTTCCGGCGGGGACGGCGAAGAGGCGGAAACGGCGGAGATTGTGGTGCGGTTTGTGTGAATTTATAACGCGGTGCGGTGTTGAGGGGGAATTGCGATAATTTGCTTGACATTCGGGGAAAGTTGGTTACGCTGAACAAAAGCAGAACTTTTGGAGAAGCCGATGAATGAGGAAATGATGAAGTTGTTGATGCGGATTGGAGCGGAAATGAAAGAGGCGGCAGTGCCGACGGGGATGTTTTTTCTTGTCTGTTGGATGTTAGTTTTGCTATTGGTGCCGCTTACGGATTATTCATTTACGCCGGAGTGTGGGAAATATGTTTATACGGGATTGTGGGCGATGTGCGCAGGTGCTGTTTGCGTCATGTTTTTGATACACGGGGATGGAAAACGACAGCTGATTTTACGGATAATGTGTTTGGGCTGTTTTATTTTATTACAGACGGCGATGCTTTACTATCTGAGAAATTTTGCCATAGAGGATTAACCGGAGTGAATTGGAGATGAAAATAGCAGATAAGATATATCGCGGGATGATGTGGTGTATGGGGTGTGTGTTGCTGCTGGTGATTTTAGCTGTTTGTTTTTGGGAGCAGTTGCTTTGGTGTTATGTTAAATATGATGAATGGCAGTTTATGAGAGAGTGCGCGGCGGAAGGGGATACTGCGGAAGTGTGCGCGGAGGCGTATATTGAATATGTGAGGAATTTATAAGCGGTATTTGATGGGCGTGTGATTTAAGGGCGGTACGAAAGGTGCCGCTTTTTTGTGTTTGGGGCGTGCTAAATCACGGTCAAATCGCCAAATGGGAGCCGCACTTCGGTCGGGTTACGTACCTTTATGTACGCGCCCCTCCCTTGACGGACATTTGACGATAGCACCGTAATTTATCCCACCCGTTGCAACGCTGCGCGTTCGGTTTTTGAGGGGCGTGCTAAATCATGTAAGGATGAATTGTTGTCCCCCTCACCCTGCATCCTCTTCCTCCAGGGGAGAGGGGAGGTAAAACATGAGCTTCTTTGAGGGGAGTACACGAAGGTTTCGGGGGAGAATGACAATATACAGGAGGAGTAAGATATGAAAGTGGAACTGCCGAGGGCGTTTCAGGAACTGTTGACTGCAAAGGCGCGGTATAAGCTTTATTACGGCGGGAGAGCGGGCGGCAAGTCTTTTGCTTTTGCCGATGCGCTGTTGACATTGGCGACGAGCCGGAAGCTGTTAATTGCGTGTGTGCGCGAAGTGCAGAGCTCTATCAAAGATTCCGTTTACAAGCTCATAGCGGACAGAATTGCGTTTTACGGGCTTAATGAATATCGGCTTTATGATGACAGGATTGTGAACACCAAAAACAAATCCAAATTCATTTTTAAGGGGATTATGGAGCACAACGCGCAGAATATCAAATCTTTGGAAGGGGTGGATATCTGTTGGTGCGAAGAGGCTCAGAAGATTTCAGCACGGGCGTGGGCCATTTTGAACCCGACAATCAGAAAGCCGGATGCGGAAATCTGGCTGTCGCTGAACCGCGAGGAAGAGGCCGATCCCGTGTTTAAGGCGCTGGCATTAAAGCCTGATGAAGATACGATTGTGCGCAAGGTCAACTATTATGACAATCCGTATTGTCCGGAGAATATGAAAAAACTTGCAGAGAAGATGAAAGCGGAGAACTTTGAGGAATATCTGCATGTATGGGAAGGAGAACCACGGCGGGTGGCCGGAAACCACCTTATCGGGCGGGCGGAAGTGTATCGGGCCATCGGGGCGAAGGTCGATACGGCCGGCGGTGCGGCGCCGTTGATTATCGGTGTGGATGTGGCGCGGTTCGGCGATGACAAAACCGCGGTATGTTTTCGGCGCGGGCGGCAGGTTTACCGCATTCAGACGTTTCAAAATTTGGATGTGGTGCAGGCGGCGCACATGGCGGCGGGATTTATTGCCGAAGAAAAGCCGGCACGGGTGTGCATTGATGTCGGCGGTTTGGGCGCGGGGGTTTATGACGTTTTGGTCTCAGAGGGGTTTGCGCAGGTTGTCGTACCGGTGAATTTCGGCGAGCGGGCGGAGAGCTCTGAACGCTATGTCAACCGCAGGGCGGAGATGTGGGCACGGCTGGCGGAATGGCTGCAATCGCCGCTGCCGGTCAGCCTGCCGGAGACGGAAGGATTGTTGGAAGATTTGACGGCGCCGCTTAAAATGTTTGACGGTGTCGGTCGTTTGCAACTGGAACCGAAAGCGGAGATTAAAAAGCGTCTCGGGCGGTCTACGGATGTCGGGGACGCTTTGGCGCTGACGTTTGCCATTCGCAATGCGGAATATCTGTTGGGCGGAAGAGGGCGGCAGGACTGCGACTTTGTGGATGATACCGTTTATCTTTAAGCGCGTATTATTCGGTTTGTGATTTCAATTTATTTATCAGGAGAAAAAGAGATGAGTTCAGTATTTAAAACACCGAAAGTGAAAGAAATATTACCGGAGGAAATCAGCCCGTATTTGGTAGACAAATCGGAGCTTTATTTTGAGCTGGAAAAAAAGCGGCAAAAGAAAATGGGCGCGGTATCGCAGCTTTTGGCAAAAGACAATACGTACGGTTTGGGCATCAGCAGCGCGAACATAGCAGGAGGGAGTAATGGTTTGGGCGGCGGAAAGCTGACGCTCGGGGGTTAAAAGGGTAAAATTTGAGTATCTAACGCGATTTCTGCGGGTCGCTTAAAATTCATGTACTACTGTGTACACTAAAATTTTAAGCGCCCTTGAACTCATCGTTATCTATCTCAAATTTTCCTCCTTTAATGCCGGCGGAACGGAAGCCACTCAGCAGGGCAGTCATGTACTTTTATGTACACTTCTGCCCTTTGGTGGACATTTCAGGCTCACTCACAAAATTTTCCTCCTTTAAACATGTAACGCGAGCAGGGTTCCCGCGGTTATTTCGCAAAATTTACCGCCTTTAATGTCGGCGGGGATATATTGTTTAAGATGACGAAGTCAGAAATGCTAAGCGAGTAGGAAAATAAAACAGCGCCGGGGACGTATACACCACACCGACGCCTATACGTATAGTGATTTCTATATAGTACTTATTTTTCAGACTGTCAAGAGGGATTTTGAGATGAGCTGAAATGTGGGCAGCAGGATAAAGCGTTGACCAGTTTGCGGGTTGCCACGGCAGGTTGCATTGACACGCTGACCTCGCAATGACGGATTTGATATATTATTATCCCCCTCACCCTACACCCTCTCCCTCCGGGGGAGAGGGAAAGTAAGGCGTGAGCTTCTCAAAGGGGAGAGGGAGAGTAAAACGTGAGGCTGCGGAAGAAAAGGGAAGGTTTTTATTTAACATTTGGAGAAAGGAAAAAAATGATTGATATGAAAGGACGGAAGACGGCGAAGAAGCCGGCGGTGACGGCCGAGGTAATTTTGAAACGGCTTGAAAGCATGAAGTCGGAACGTAAGAAGTGGGAACCGATGTGGAACAAGGCGGCGGAGCTTTGTTCGGTTGATTCGGAACTGTTTGCGACCGACAGCAGAGGCAGAGTGAAGCAGGCGGTGTTTGACACGACGGGGCGCAATGCCCTTTCTTGTTTTGCGGCGAGCATGAAATCGGTGATTGTGCCGACGACGACGCGCTGGCACAGGCTGAAACCGACCAACCCTGAACTGGACAACAATGCGGCAGTGAAAAAATATCTGGAACGGGCGGCGGATTTGCTGTTTCGGGTCAGGTATGCATCCGATTCCAACTTTGCGGTGGAGAGCGACCTGTTATTCAACCAGCTCGGAATTTACGGGCATGCGGTTTGGATGGTGGAAGACGATATCGGCAGAGGGATTATTTACCGCACAATTCCGGTGAAGGAAGCGTATATCAAAAAGAACGACAGGGGACAGCTGGCGGCGGTGTTCCGCGAGTATGACCTGACGGCGGAAGAAGCAATCAGGAAATTCGGCGACAAAGTTTCGCCGGAAATCAGGCGGGCGGCGGGTAACCGTACGGAAAGGCGGTTTAAGTTTTTGCATGCGGTATATGAGCGTGATGATTATGATGCCGGTAAAAAAGACTATCGGGGCATGAAATACGCCAGTGTACATGTAGAGTTGGCGGCCAAGCGCATTGTGCAGGAAGGCGGGTACAGGAGCTGTCCGTATATGGCACCCAGATTTTTGGGTATTGCGGGGAGTTCGTACGGCGACAGTCCGGCGCTGATGGCGTTTTATGACATGCTGACGGCAAACGAGATGAGTAAGACGATTTTGCGCACGGGGCAGCTGCAGGCCAATCCGCCGATTTTGACGAATGCGGGTTTGATTGACGTTAACAAGCTGGGGTCGGCGGGTGCGGTTATCCGCGGCGGTTTGGACAACCAGGGTAAACCGGCGGCGGTTTCCATGCAATACGGCAACAATTTGGCGATTACGGTGGAGATGCAGCGCGAAGTGCGGGCGGCAATCGAACGTGCGTTTCTGGTGCCGCTGTTTCAGTCTTTGACGCAATCCAAGCAGATGACGGCCACGGAAGTGGAGAAGCGCGAAATGGAGAAATCCATGCTGCTCGCGCCGATGTGTGAACGAATTGCGGCGGAATGGCTTTCGGGCAATATTGAGCGCGAACTGGATATATTGAGCCAATACGGGGTGTTGGATGATGTGCCCGAAGAGCTGATGTATGACGGGTCAATCGCGATTGAATATGAAAGCCCGGCGGTGCATATGCAGCAGTCCAACGCGATTATGGGGCTGTATAAAACCATGGAAGCGGCGGCGTCTCTGGCGCAGACCAATCCGGGTGTTTTGGATATTTTCGACACCGAAGGGGCGCTCAGGAAAATTGCCGACTATTACGGCGTGAGCACCGATGTCGTCCGCACACAAGAAGATGTGTTGATGATGAAGCAGCGGGCAACCATGGAAAACGCGCAGGCCATTATGGGGGCTGTGGCGCACCCGCCGCTTTCGGTGGCGATGAGTCGGTTGAAAGGCTGATATCATCCGAGGATGGGAAGTAAGTATTATTATGTTTTGGTTTAATTTTTTCAGGAGATGACAATGGAACATTTCAGTTTTTGGCAGGATGCCATTGACAATATGAACGAACAAAAAGAGGCGAGAATGGAACGCCTTATCAACAAGTACGGTGCTGGATTTGAACGCGAGGATTTGTCTTTCGGCGACCAGATCGAATATGACATGGCAGTCGGGACAAGAAACGCCGAGCTGGACGAATTTTGCAGCGAATAGAGTTACTGCGTTCGGGAAATATTAACGGGCGGAGCGCTGTACCTCCGCCTTTTTCAGGAGTACGAAAAGATGTTTATGACAAAGAAAAAAAGAGAACTGCGTTTGGTGCGTGCGTTTCAGGCATTGTTCTTAGACAAGGATAAAAAGCTGAAACCGGAAGCAGAGATTGTGCTGGCATTTTGGCGCGACGAAGCAGGCGCCAGAGGAGAACTCGGCTTTGGCGGCGTGCCGTATTTTTATGACGCGAACAACCGTTTTGACGCCAATGCTGCCGCGTTTCTTTTAGGCAAGCGCCGGATGTTTGATTTGCTGGTAAAATATCTGGCGTTGGATGAGCGCGAGGTTTTCCGCCTTTCCATCAAAGAACAGGAGAACGGCAAAGAGGAGATTGAGGGGAGGATTGAGCAGGAACTCGCAGTGTAAAAACGTGAAAATTTTGTGAACTAACTTGCAGATGGAAGCCTGTCTTCGGTCGGGTTACGTACCTTTATGTACGCGCCCCTCCCTTGCAGGACATCTGCGGTTATTTCGCAAAATTTTCGCGTTTTTTGCGTTATGAGAGTTCTTTGACGAAGCTGCGCTTTAGGGCAGGACATTCGTGTTTTGTGTGAGATTATTATGGATTTTAATTTATTTAATTGCAATTTTAGAGAAAGGAATTTATGATGTTGCAATAAAAATAAGGATAAAGTGATGTTTCGCAAACTGTTGAAATATTTTCTGTTTGGGCTGACGGAAGGCGTTAAGTTTATTATTTGGCTGGCGGCGGTGTCGGTGTTGGCGGAGTTCTTTTTGCTCAATGACGGCAAGGGAAGCGTGCGGTCTGTTATCGCGTATGTTTTGCTTTGTGTTAATGTCGTGTTTATATTCTTGTGGTTTTATGTTCCGAGGTACAAACATTATACGGCGGGAGCGGCGGTGATTTCGGTATTGCTCAGTTGGTGGTATTTGAGTTAAGCGTGGTTTACGGGGCGGAAAAAATATTTGCATGTTCGGGCGTGAAAAGTATTGACATTCCGTCAGGGTATGTTATAAGTTATGACATATTGGGAGAAGGGCGCTCGGAAACGGGCGCTTTTGTGTTTTGAAATAAAGCAGCAAAAGGTTTTGGAATATTTGAACCATTATAAAGAGGTGAAGTGAATGAATTGGGGTAATATGTTGAAGAAAGCGGGAATATGGATGACGATGCTTGTTATTGTTCCTGCGGTTTTGATTTGGGGCATATTGCTTTCAAATGAAAATGTTATCAATTGGGTCGGATTTATATTTATTGTTTTTGCTTTGACCGGGGCAGCGGTGTTGCCGAGCTTCAAACAAGCGTATGCTTTCGCAATCAAAAAGCCGAACGGGGTTAAAGCAGCGGTATTCTGCGGGGTTTATTACCTGTTATGGAGCGGGTTCTTTTTCTTTTGGCTGATGGTAATTATAGGACAATGGCAATGATGAAAGTATTGAAAAAGATTGTTTGGATGTTTTTGCAGGCAATCGGCGTTATTGCGGCTATTGTCATATTGTCGGCAATAGCGGCGGCGGCAGTCGGGTTTGATTTGGATGCGTCTTTTTTTGCGGGAACGGCGTTTGATACCTTTGTGTTTTATGCCTTAATGTTATCGCGGATGAATGCGCGGGAAGATTGGCACACCGGAAAACGTTTGGGGCTTTTCGCGTGGCTGTTTGCGGCGATGTGCGGTTTGAGGATGATGTTTATTTTGTTGTAAAAAATATTTGCATGTTTTGGGGCGGAAAGTATTGACATTCCGTCAGGGTATGTTATAAGTTATGACATATTGGGAGAAGGGCGCTCGGAAACGGGCGCTTTTGTGTTTTCAGAGTTGTAATGTCGGAAAGAGAGCTTTGGGGTTAAAGGGGAAAATTTGAGTATCTAACGCGATTTCTGCGGGTCGCTTAAAATTCATGTACTTCTGTGTACACTAAAATTTTAAGCGCCCTTGAACTCATCGTTATCTATCTCAAATTTTCCTCCTTTAATGCCGGTGGGGATATAATATTCATCAGGAGGAAGAATGGAAAGTTTCAACATATGGGAAGATGCGAAGCTGAACAACAAGCTTTGGCGCAGGGACGGGATGAAATCGCTGCTGCGGAAGTATAAAGGGGCGATTGACGAAGACGCGCTGAGTTTCGGCGAGGATATATTGTTTAAGATGACGAAGTCAGAATATGATGATGCGCTGACGGAGTATGCGGAAGAGGAACGGCAAAGAGCGCAACGGCAGAAGCGGGCGGATGCGGATATGAAAGCGTTTGAGCAACGCAAGCGCGAAGAGGCGGAAGCAGAGCAGAAGAAGCAGAAGGAAGTTGAAGCGGAGCGGAAGAGGCAGGCGGCAGCGGCAAATCCGCCGATGATGAAGCGGGATAATTCATACGGGGCAAAAGTGGCGGAAAAGATTGCGACATCACCTGCGGCACATACGTTGGCTGTAGCGGCGCAGAGAGCTAGCAATAGTTTGATTAATCCTGTCGGATTGTCTTTACGCCTTCATAATTGGGGGCAGGATAGAGGGGTCAATACCGGAATTGAAAGGGTGGAAGCAAAGAATAATTATGAGCGCGGATTGGAAGCGGCGACAGGTGCGGCGTATGGCTCACTTTTCGGTTCGGCTGTCGGCGGAGCATTGGCAACGACAAAAGCCGTTACAAAAGCGGCGATGTCGGCAAATAAATTTAAGCGCGGTGCGGCTAAGGCTTTTCAGTATGTTGCGCTTCCGGGGGCAGAAGGGGCGCAAATCGGGGCGTCGGCCGGGGGAGCAGCGCTGCCGGCAATGGTAAACCTTAAAGAGCCGGACAAAAATGTGTCCGCATATGAAAAGGCAAAGCATATGGCGGCAAATTTCGGGTTGGGCGTATTGGGCAGCGCGGTGACCGGCGGATTAGGCGGCGCGGCACACCATGTTTTGAATCAGAGTGCTATTAACAGAGGGATTAAAAATTTGAAGACCGGACTGGCAACGCAGAAGTATGAGGATGTGAAGCTCGGGGAATTTTCACGCAAGGCGTTGGCGGAGCTTAATGAGATACGCTATCAAGAGGGCGTGCCGTTGATGAGGAATAACAATCTGATGGTTCCCGCGGGACAGGTTAAGCACATTTATGAGGAGAGAATAGTCGGAAATAAAGTTGATGCGGATAGTCTTGCAGATGGTGTAAAAGAGATTATGCGCTCCCAAAAGGTCAGGGTTAGAAAAGGAAATGTAACAGATAATCAGGAGTTAAGTGTTTTACGAAAAGGGAAAAAAACTGCTTATTTTGGTTATGTGTCTGTTGGTAGGGATAGCAAAAAGAATATTTTGCTTACGACAATGAAAAAAGATGCTAAGCGTGCAGGAAAATAAGATAATGTGGAGTATAAAATCAGTATTTAAAAAAAGTACGTCGGGGGCGTATACACCACACCGACGTCTATACGTATAGTGATTCTTATATAGTACTTATTTTTCGGATTGTCAAGAGAAAAATGCAATTAGGGGGAGATTTTTTGAAGAAAGATGCAAAACGCGAAGGGAAATAAGATGACATCGGAATGGGAATTGTTTAAAAAGGGTAACGCCGGGGGCGTATACACCACACCGACGTCTATACGTATAGGAATTCTTATATAGCATTTATTTTTCGGATTGTCAAGAGGAAAATGCAATCAGGGGGAGATTTTGCGGGGGAGAATTAGGACTGTTTTTTTAACTTAAATTTTAAGGAAAAGGTTATGGATAATTTTGACAAGCCGGAGGGGCAGACGACCTCCGATAACTTATTGACGTCTGAAATTAACGAAGGCTTATTGCGTTCACAATCCGGATGGGGGGAACTGTCCGCGGAAGACGAGGGATATATCGGCAAAAAGGGTTTTAAAACTCCTGCCGAGCTTCTGAAATCTTACCGCGAACTTGAAAAGGGATTTTCGTCCCGCGTTGCCCTGCCGAAGGACGGCGACAAGAAGGCTTTGGACAAGCTTTATTCCCGTTTGGGAATGCCGGAAGACAGCAGCGGATTTGACATCAGCTTTGCCGAGGAAGACAAAGAAATCGGCGAGGCATTCAAACAGGCGTGTCTGAAAAATAATATTCTGCCGCAGGCGGCGAAAGGGATTTATGACTGGTTTGTGCAAAACCGCAGCGAGATGACAAAGAAACTTGACGCGGAATGGGTGAAAACCTCAATGCGCGAAATGGAAGACATGAAGCGCGAATGGGGAACGAAAGCCGACCGCAACATTGCTTTGATGAAGCGCGGGGTCAGGCTCTTTACGGAGAGTGACGACGCTGCCGTTTTTGACATTGAACATGCGCTCGGAACCAAGCGGACGATGGAGATTTTCTGCCGTTTGGGCGGGGCGCTTTCAGAGGACAATCCGGTGAGTTTCGGGCAAAACATGAATGAATCCGAGGAGTTTAACTCGTTGGAATATTATCGGAAAATGTTTAACGATTATTGATTGATTTTAATTTTGAAAGGAAAATTTTAGATGTCTGGTACATTAAAAGAATTAGCTGTTTCTTTATCTAAGAAGCAGGAACATTTTGTAGACCATTTAACCGAAGAGTCTCCGATTTTGGACAATATGCGCTTTGAAGCCTCTACACACGGGCTTTGGAACGCTTATGAAGAAGTTTCCGAAATCGACGGGGCGGAATTTGTTGATATTAACCAGCCGCTGCCGGAGATGAAGATTGATTCAAATTTGAAAAAGATTGACCTCTCCATTTTGGGCGGTGAAATCTTTTTGCCGGAAGACAAGGCTTCGGTTATGGGCGTTGCAAACTATTTCGACAAGAAAGTTCCGGTGTTGTTGAAGCACGCGGGGCAGACGGCGGAAAAGAAAATCATTTACGATAACTTTTTGCCTTATGCCATTAACAACGGCAAAGCCGTGAGTGCGCAGGGCTCGGCCAACTGTTATTCCATGGTGGCGGTGCGCTTTATTGAAGGCGAGGTGACAGGTCTTTATTCGCCGCAGGGTGTACGCAAGCACGGCATTATGGACTCAATGCCGATTAACGGGTCGCAGCTTTATAAAAACGCTGACGGCGTGTTGGGCTACGGTGTGCGCATCAAAGGCTATATCGGTATGCAGCTTGCCAACCCGAATGCGGTTTCGGCGATTGTGAATATCACAGGAGATAAAATCCCGACGGCAGCGCAGATTGACAACATGCTCATTGAAGCCAAAGCGACACCGGCTTCAACATATATTTTCTGTCACCCGAAAGTATTGTCTTTCTTAAACACTTACAAAGGTAATGTTTTGCATACGACCAATGCCGACTATGATGTCAACCGCAGCTTTATGTCTTGGAACGGCATTCGTTTCATTACTTCGTACAACTTCAAAAACGGCGAAGAAGACGCGGTTACATTAGCATAATTTTGAAAGGAAAAGAAAGATGATGAACAATATCTTAAAAGTACACGGCGAAGATTTAATCAACGCCGAAGTCAACAAGGCAGCCGTTGCCTCCGCCGGTGTGGTTGCCGCCGGTTCGGTTATGGGTGCTTTATGCGTTAACGTTTTTGCAAAAACGGCATTGACCGTTGCTGCCGCAATTACCGTTACCGTGAAGCATGCGGATACCGAAAACGGCACCTACGCCGAACTGTTGACAATCTCCGTTCCGGCAAAATCTTACAAAGCCGGCGAGTTGGTTGCAACCTCTGTTTTGCCGCAAGACTGCAAGGCTTATATTTCTGCCACTGCCGCCTCGGCGACAACGAACAGCGGTGTTATGCGCGTGACACTCGGTTATCTCGCAAGATAAAAATGTGTTCTACGACCAACTAATCCGCGGATGATGCTCCACTGCGTCGCGTCATGTACGTTTATGTACATTCGTGCTCCTCGGGAGACATCCGCGGTTATTTGGCTCGTATAACACATTTTTAAGGGTAAAATCGTTGTGAGCTAATTCGCGGGAGGAAGCCTCACGTCGGTCGGGTCATGTAGTTTATCTACACTCCCCTCCCTAGGAGGGCTCCCGCGGCTACTTCGCAAAATTTCCCGCCTTTATTCGTGAGGGCGGACGACTAATCCGCGGATGATGCTCCACTGCGTCGCGTCATGTACGTTCGCAATGGCGATAAGGATGATTTATTTTCCCCCTCACCCTGCACCCTCCCCCTCCAGGGGGGGGAGGGGAGGTAAGGCGTGAGCCTCGCGGGGAGCAAGTGTCGGACAAAATTATTATATTTGGTGTAACGGGGGGCGGGAACGCTCCCTTTTTGTTTGGAGGATGTATGTCTAAAATTGAAATTATCAACCGGGCATTATTAAAGCTCGGGGAACCGCCGGTATCGTCATTAAATGACGCGGCGTTCGGTCGGTCGTATGACATTATTTACAACGATGTTAAAGATTTGTTGCTGTCATCGTATCCGTGGCGCTTTGCCGTGGAAATTAAGCCGCTGCCGAAACTGGAAGAAAAATACAACGGCAAATTTATGTATCGGCTGCCGCAGGACTGTCTGCTGCTTTTGCAGGTGTTCGGTACGGAAAATATTATGCTTAACGATGAAACGGTCGGTTATGCGGGCAGGAATTATGAGCTGACGAATAACTGTGTGGTGACGGAAGCGGACGGCGGTGTGCGTGCGGAATATGTGCGCATTGTTGACGATGACGGCAGATTTCCGCCTTTATTCCGCGAGGCGGTTGCGGCAAAAGTTGCTGCGGAGCTTGCCATGCGCTTGAAGCATTCGCTGACCTTGAAACAGGCTATGGAAAGCGAGTTTTTGAGCCTTATCAAGCAGGCGGAATTGAATAATGAAATTATGAAAGATGTGGAACTGATGCCCGAGAACAGCTGGGTTATGATAAGGAATGCGTGGTGACGGCGATTGATTTAGACAGGAGATGATGCAATGAGTATGAAACCGGCGAAAGTGCAATTTAACGGCGGCGAACTGAGCCCTTGGCTGGAAGGGCGGACGGATATCGCAAAATATGATACGACAGCGAAACTCTGCCGCAACTTTATTCCGATGGCGGAAGGATGTTTGAAGCGGCGCGGGGGGACGCGTTTTGTGGCGGAAACGGCGGATGATGTTGATGTGGTACTGACGATCAACACCGTACCGGCAGATGCCACGGTTGTGATTGACGGTGTTGAACGCCGTACGATTGCCGTGGAACGCGGAGACAGCGTCGCATTTGAAGTGACGTGCATGGGATATTATCCGTATAAAGGAAATGCGGTTGTTGTGGACAATGCGGAAATTACGGTGGCGCTGACGGCAATCGGCGAGACTTGCAGTTTGGAGATTATTCCGGAGCCAGGGGATGCGACGGTGATGATTGAGGGTGTGGAAAGGCGGATTTACAATGCGCCGAAAAACAGCGAAGTTTATTACAAAGTCAGCCGCGACGAATATGACACCAAAACAGGGACGGTGATTTTGAGCGAAGATACGGTTTTGCATGTGACGCTTAACGAGACGACAAATACGGGAATGTACGGTGATTGGGGCGAGCCGCAGTATTTTGTGGCCTGTTCGCAAGTAGGAAATTGGGAAAATCTCAATAAAAACTTCTGTATCCGTTTTGACAACGGTTATTTGCTAATTTGGTTTTCTTCCAAATTAACAGTGCCGGGGGATGATTATAACCTGCAGTTTTATTATACGCACAGGGACGGCTATAATTCCATGTGTATCGGGAAGGATAAAAAATATCATATTGCGCAGTTACACAATGATTATGACGCATTGCGATACAGAGATTTGGACGGTTCGCTTATTTGTGGTGTTGATAAGGATTTGATGTGTGTGACTTTCGGGTGGCCGGCGGATGAGAACGGTAAATATGCCGGTTTTTACGGGCTGTATGACGGCGAGGTTTACGGTAATATTATCAGAGTGAAATACAACGGCAAAATCGTTTGGAAATTAAAAAGGAGAGAGTGATGAGCAAAGCTAGGAGTTTTTTGTTCCCGTTCAAATACAGCCACAAGGTGGCGTTTGTGGTGGAATTCAGCCACAAGAAAATACGGCTTTATGCGCAGGGAAAGCTTTTGAGCGTTATGGGGCTGAAAGAAAACGGCAACGGTGTGGTGACGGTTAAGGGAACGGATAACGGCAAGGTAAATTTTACGAATACGGCAGAGGCTTCCGAGGATGAACTGAATGTCAGCGCTGTCGCGGATGAAACTGCGGTTATGGAAATTCCGTCGCCGTATACGTATGGCGACTTGTGGGACAACGACGAGCTTTGCTGCAAGATTCAGACTATTCAGCATTCGGACGTTTTATATATTTTTAACGAGAAATATCCGGTGAAAGTCTTGAAAAGATATTCCAATATTGATTGGAAGCTGGAAGATTTGGAATTGAAAAACGGGCCGTTTCTGCCGATGAATACGGGAAACTCGCTTATCAGCAGCAGTGCGTTTACGGGCGTGACGACGCTGACCGCTACTTATGACACCTTTGTGGCAAGCGATGTCGGGCGGCTGATGAGGCTGAGCATTGACAATACGGATACAACGATATGGTCTGCCGGACAGAGTGTGAGCAAAGACAATATCCGCTATTCGGATAACAAGTATTATCTGGCGGTCAATTCGGGGACGACGGGAACGGAGAAGCCGGTGCATACGTCAGGAACAAAATCTGACGGCGGTGTGCGCTGGACGTATCTGCATGACGGTTCGGGGATTGTCAAAATCAAACAATATATAGATGCGAAGCATGTGAAGGCCGATATATTGACACGATTGCCCGAAGGTATGGCAGACGGGACGCTTTACTGGGAATTAGGCGCGTTTCATACAGGGGCAAGCTATCCGGTGGCAGGCGCTTTTTTCAGAAACAGGCTGGCACTTTTGGCCAATACGGAAACGGGGCCGAATGTCTATTTTTCGGTGAACGGGGATTATAATAACTTTGCCGACAACGAATGTCGCGAGACGACAGCGGAAAGCGCGATTACGGTGCCGGTTATCAATACGGAATACAACGAAGGCAAGTGGCTTTATGCCGGAGACGTGCTTTTTGTCGGAACGGGCGATGCCGAGTTTTATATTGATGCGGTGAGTGCCAATCAGGCGATGTCGGCGGATAATGTCAAGATAACGCAGATTTCGAGCGTCGGGAGCAAAGCAATCAGGCCGGTCGGCGTGGGGGCGCATATTCTTTTTACGGACAGATATGGGCTGAGCCTGCGCGATTTGGCTTATAATTACAGCTATGACGGCTATGACCAGATTGATCTTTCGCTGTTGGGTAAACATTTGTTTCAATCTCGCATTATTGCTTTGGCGTATCAGGAAATTCCGGATAAAATTTTATGGTGCCTTATGGGAGACGGCAGTCTGACGGCGTTGACTTTTTCATCCGAACAGCAGGTGGCGGCGCTGTCGCGCCACGATTTCGGCGGCAGGGCGGAAAGTCTGGCGGTGATACAGAATTTGGAAGATTGTCAAGACGAGCTGTGGCTGGTTATCCGCCGCGAAACGGACAACGGCAGAATGCGTACCGTAGAATTTATGGAGAGGGGCATGCCGCGGAATCAAGCGGAATATATTACGGCGGAAAATACGCTGAGCGAGAAGGAGCAGCTACAAAATGACTATGTGCGTAAAGAATCAATGTATTTGGACTGTGCACACGTTTATGAAAAAAGTCCGACAGACAACGGGGAAGAAGTAACGGGTTTAGACCATTTGGAAGGCAGGGAAGTTGCCGTTTTTGCCGACGGGGCGGTTTATCCGCGGCAGATTGTCAAAAACGGTAAAGTTGCTATCAGCCCTTCGTTTGCAAAGGCGCTTATCGGTTTGCCCGTGACCAGTCAATATATTCCGCAGAGCATTTATCTGGATACGCAGAGCGGATCCGGTATCGGGCAGAAGCAGCGCATTAACCATGTGCTTTTGGTACTGTACCTTTCGGGCGGCGGTAAAGTCGGCGAGAATGAAAAAACGCTGAGAGAAATTTTCTATCGTCCGACAGATGCGGCAATGAATACGGCGCAAGAGCTGTTTACGGGCAACAAAGAAGTTTTGTTTAACGGTTCGACACCTGCGCATGAAAAGGCGGCCCAGATTTTGATTGAGAACGACAGTCCGCTGCCGATGAATATATTGGCGCTGGTGCCGTCCATTGACGTCGAATAATCTTTGAAAGCGCGATAAATCACGGTCAAATCGCCGCGAGGAGGCCTGTCGTCGGTCGGGTCATGTACCTTTATGTACACTCCCCTCCCTAGCAGGGCTCGCGACGATAGCACCGCAATTTATCGCACTTTCGGTTTGCAACTTTAAGTTAGTGTTTGGGCAGACATCCGCGGTTATTTGACTCGTATAACGCAGTTCGGAGCAGGGCTCGCGACGACAGCACCGCAATTTATCGCGCTTTGGGGTTGCAACTTTAAGTTAGTGTTTGGGCGGACATCCGCGATTATTTGACGCGTATAACGCAGTTCGGAGCAGAGATGCGGCGACAGCACCGCAATTTATCGCGCTTTCGGTTTGTGTCTGGGGCGGAAAATGGCGCGTTTGATGCGTTTGCGGAATAAGGGAAAGATATGATTAGAAAATACAGGACGGGTGATGTGCGATTAGTGGCTGTGCAGCAGGCACAAACGGAAGAAGCTGACGGAGCGGTGTCGGGGTTTGAACAGATTACGGCGTATACGCTTGCGGGCGATGACGGTGCGGTTTTGGCCGTGTTCGGATTTGACGGTGCAAAAGACGGCGTGTGTGATGTTTATGCGTTGCTGGGGCAGGACTGCGGCGGGAAAATGACGGAACTTCTGCGGTTTATGCAAAAAGAGCTGCGGCGCGTCATGAGATGCTATCGTTTCCATGCGGCGCGGGCAACAGTGAAAAAAGGTTTTGCGGCGGGAGAAAGGTTTATCCGAATGCTCGGATTTTCGTATAAGGCGCTTTTGCCGCAATTTTATAACGGCAATGATTATTTACTTTTTGAAAAGGAGGAAAAATGAATGCAATTGTAGCAGCTAAAATGGCTGCCGGTTTTGCTAACGGGTTTTTCAAGAGTTTGAAGGCCAGTCAGGAGGCTAAGGCAAAACAGAAAATGTATGAACAGCAAGCGGAGGTTTTCAGGCGTAATGCGCGTGCTACAAGGCGCGTGGGGGCGATGAACGAAGATGCGGCGCGTTCGCAGCAACGGGCTTCTTTGGCACAGAGTGCCGCAGCGGCCGGTGAGACGGGAATGGGTTCGAGCGCGACGACAATGTCGGCTTTGGCAACGGCATCCGGTGCGTTGGAACAAAATATCTTAAATTCCCGCTATGAGGTGGAGAGCGAAGCGGAGAACTATTTGTATCAGGCGGCGATTGCCGACGAGAACGCAAGGCAGATGAAAAAGAAATCCAAGCATCGCTATACAAAAGCCATGATAGGCGGCGCACACGGTGCGTTAGGGTTATAAGCAAATTTATCAGGGAGATTAAGAAAATGGCAAACAGGCAATCAGTTCCGGGGATGTCAACCGGCGGCGGAATGTTAAGAAGCGGTATGAAAAACGTGACGGCGATAACGAACGTGCAACGGGAGATGCCGGTCAATAATGCACTCGATATGGTTATCGGTGTGGCCGAAACGGCAAAAGCCGGCGTTGATTTTTATAAAAACTATCAGCAGGATGCGCAGGGGTACAAGGCTGATGAGCTTTTGCAGGAAAACCGTGAGAAACTGCAGAATGCACAGAGCGAAGAAGAATTTGACAATATTTATAAAAATTTTGAATCCACGCTTCACAGCCATTTCGGCGAAGACAGGTGGGGAAGGGAGTTTTGGGGCAAAAACGGCAGCAGACTGTTGGATGCGCACCGCAAAGATGCAGAACGCATTAAGGCCGGAAAGCAGTTTGATTTCGGTAAGAGCAGCCTGACGAGTGCGCTTATGGATAATCAAAATCTGCTGGCAGGTTCGGCAGGTGACAAAGGAACGCTTCTGTTGGACAAAGGGGTGGCAGATATTGAGGCGACGCCTTTTTTGGATGCGGGAGAAAAAAACGATTACCGCAACGGTTTTATCCGTAACGGCGTGTTGAATCTGGCTTTGAATGATCCGGAAGCGGCGGCGGCATATGCGGAAAAAAATATCCCTGAGAGCGAAGGTAAAGAGGCGCTGCGGAGCCGTCTGGCAGAAGCCGGGAAGCTCAGAGACAGCGTTATCAAAGAAGCGGCTGAGGAAGAGGAACGCCGGCAAAAAATCAGCGACTACGGGCAGCTGATGAATCTTTGGGCGGAAAAAGAGCGAGGGAACATCAGCGAGGCTGAGTTTTATGTGTTGACGGCGGAAGATGATAAAGACGGACTTTGGGGCATGCGCGAGGAAAAAACACAGGCTCCTCTGGGTATGCTTTACAGAACCGTACGGAAAATGGGCGGCGGCGAGAAAATTTCGGCCGAAGAGGCAAGAGACGCCGGAAACTACCTTATCAGCGCTTACAGACAGAATAAAATAGGCTTGGACGAGGCGGCGGATTTGCAGGAAAGAGTGATGACGGCGGCGGCGGACAAAACAGCGGCACGGCGTTTTTTTGACAACGAGGCAGCGGGGCTTGCCGACCGTGTTTTACTGCCAGATGTTGACGCGGGGAAAGGAAGCGCCGCTGATATGTTTATGGATAAAAAAGCGAGATTGGCGCTTGAAATCAACGATATTTACAATGCCAAAAAAGAAATGCTGGCCGGTGTTTTTCAGGAGCAGGGCGGACAGCTGACACCCGCATACGAACGGCGCATCAGCAAACAGGCTTTGCGCGAGACGCGCGAAGAAATGGGGCTGGTCGAAAACAACGGCGAACCGGTGAAATTCGGCGCATTAAAACGTATTTTGGCGGGTTATTTTACCGCGGGCGATGACAAAGCGGTTTGGCAGCGTTTTTATGAAGAGGCGCCGTATGCGGACGACAAAACGGCATTGTTCCGGCGGATTGCAGCGGAAGAAGAGCGGAAGATTTTGGCATATCCGCAGTTTGATTCGTATGCCGAAGCGGAAGCGGCAGGTTTGGAAAAAGGCGACAAATTTTATCTGCGCGGCAGGCTGGCGGAAAAAGCCTGAACTGATTTTTAAAGACGGTTACGGCAAGGCGGCGGAATGGCCGCCTTTTTTATTGGTGAAAGGAAAGATTAATGGAAGACACGGGAGCGGTTTTGACTACGGACATGCAGAGCGGCGGGGCAGCGGATATGCAGAGCAGCATTTTGACAGCGACAAATTCCGGACAGGAAGATAACGGTGCGGGGAATGTTTTGCCGGATAATGCAGCGGAGGCGGCAGAGGGAGCCGCGCACAATGAGGCGGAAGCTGCGGCTTTGACAAACGGCGATATGGTTGGCGCGTATATTAAATCCGAATTCGGCGCGGAAGCGGGCAAAGTGAAATATCTGCAAAACGAACATTCTTTGCAGATACCGGCAACCGGGGCGGACAGCATTGACCAAAGTACGCCTTTTGACGGTATCCGCACGGCGGGGAAGTGGCTGAAAGAAGCGGCCAATCTGAAAAACTATTGGCAGGCCGTACAGCGGTTCGGCGAAGAATTTGCCGCTTATAAATGGGCTTATGACGAGGGTAAAATGGGCAGCTTCAATGCCAAAGAATTTGCCAAAGAAGCAGGAAAAGCCGGTCTGCGCAGCGTCGGGGCCGACATGCTGCGCACAAGCGGCAACCTGATGAACATGTTCGGTACAAATATGGCCAAAGGGTCGGCTTTTACGACAACGGCGACGGCCGGTGCAGGAATGATTTTGCCGAAAGCCGGCGAGGAAATCGCCAAAATAGGGAAGACAATCAGAGACTATGCGGAAGAGGTCGAAAACTTTGAATTTTGGGCGCCGAGCAACGAAGCGGCAAACCCCGACCCAAGCTGGGCAAAACTCGCAAACATTGCGGGAGGCGGCTCTTCGCAGGTTTTGGCGATGGGCATGACGGCAAAGCTGTTGGGATCGGGAACGGCTTACGGTCTTTTTGCGGGCGGCGGCGCGGGCGAGATGTTCAGCGAAGCCTATGAGCAAAGCGGCGATGTGAGCAAGGCTAATGCGCTGGCAGCGGCAAATGCAGGCGTTACGTTTGCGGTTGACAAGGTGTTCAATCCGTTACCGGAGATGATAGAAAAGAACGCCAGAGCGACCTCCAAAAAGATTGCCGAAGAAATATTCGGTGCGCCTTTGCGTGAAGCCGGAAGCGAAGCTTTGCAGCAGATGCTGGCGGAAAATCTGGTGCGCAAAATAGGTATTGACGACACGCAGGATTTATTTGAAGGGCTGATTGAAAGCGCACTCGGGGCTTTTGCCGGCAGTTCGGTACTGACCGGAGCAAGCGGCGCATATTATGCAGGTAAAAATTTTAATGAGGCGCGCCGGCGGGCCGTTTTGAAAGGCGTGAAAAGCGAAGAACTTGATTTGTATCAGAAAAATATGCAGCTGCTGCTGGAAAGAAATCCCGAAGCTTTTGAAAAGATTTTACGTTATAATCTGCAAGAAAATCTGCGGGCACTTGATACGGAGGCAAGGCAGGCAAAAACGCGCAGGGAACGCAACGTACGGCAGGAAGAAATCAAGGGGTTTCAGAAAGTTTATGACACGATGTACGAGCGTTTTCAATCGGTGTTGGGAGATGAAAGCAAAGCGCGGGCGGCGGCGGGGCTTTTTGAAGCGGGAGCGATGAGTCTTTATAAACGCGATAATACCATGACCCCGTCAAGACTGGCGGAAAGCATGCTGCCGACGCTGAAAAAAACTGCCGTAACTGATTTTTTGGCACAGGCACTTTCGGAAAACGACGTCTCTTTTCAGATTATCGGGGCGAGCGCGAAAAAGGCCGACCATGATAAAATGGCTCTGGCGCTGGATATGGAAAAGCAAAACATTGACCCGCAGGGTATTTGGCGTGTTACCGGTTGGACACGCGGGGCGGACGGTGCAATGCGCAGCGAAATCAGCGATGCGGGCGCGCGGATTAAACTTTGGGACAATAACGGCGCGGAAGAGGCGGCTATCCGATATATGCAGGCGGAAAGAAGCCATCTGGAAAATATGCGTGCGTATCTGGCGGCGGGGTTGGACGCCGGTGCCAACGGCGTTTACGGCGACTATTACAAAGCTTTTGTCAAATATCTGGACGGCAAAAAGGGCGATGAAGAGGGGTTTGATCCGTTGGATACACCGGACAGCGCTTTTGAAATTATTGATCCGGAAGCGGCGATTGAACGTGAAAACGAAAATCTGTATCTCGGGGCATTGGCCGCCAGTCTGAACCATGCGCAGGGAGAAGGAGAACAGGCGCAGTTTTGGCGAACTCTGAAAGACAAATTCTTAAAAGATACTGATGAGTATCTGCATGACGGAGAAGAACGGGCACGGTATGATGCTCTTTCGCATGATGAACCGGCAGCGGCAGTCAAACCGCAAGGGAGCGACTACGGCTTTATTTACCGCGACTATAATGATTCGGACAGCAAAATCATCATGGCGATGCTTGATGCGCGGCGGTTTGAGGATTTTAAACGGCGGTTTTGGAACCCCAAAAGCGGTCCGAACAAGCTGTTTTTTGACTTGGCGGCGCAGAAAGAGGCGGAGTACGGCGGCAGGGCTGACTATACGGAGCTCATGGACCGGATTACGCGTGAGGCGGATGCGCGCCGCGACGAACGGGCGCAGGCTATCAGCGAAAAAGGCGTTATGGAATATGCGCAGCTGTTTCAGGATATTGATCTGGAAGAGGCTTACCGACGTTATGTGGCTTATACGGGCGATTTTTCGGGCGAGGTTATTGACCGTGATTATCGCGGCGGCGGATATGAGCATGCGTACAGACCCCTGACCAACAGTGAGCGTTTTTTGGAGCAGGAACAATTCGGCTTTTTGAAAGAAGCGGAGAAAAAAGCACTGTTGGAGCATTTGGACAAAGCTGAACTTTTATACCGTATCGATAAGCATTTGGCACGGTCTGCGGCATATGAAAAACAGGCTTCGGAAGCACGCAACCGCAGGGCGGAAAATGAGCCCGAAAACGGTGCAGTGATGTCGGAATCTGCCATGCGCCGGCAAGCGCGCCGAAAACTTAAGAACGGTATGGAGATGAAGCTCGGCGAAATCTTGGAGCACCAAGAGCTTTATGACAATTATCCGGATATGCCTGAAACGACGGTGCGCTTTACGAAGCTGAAAGACGGGGAAAGTTCGCACTTTTACCATGACCGGGAAAAAGGGTACGTGTTGGAATTTGACGCAGACAAGCTTTATTATGCCAACTTAAAGGAAGAACTTATCCGCGGTACCGGATTTATTATTCAGGATATAGAAGGGTTTGACTATGTGCTGACGGACAGCCAGCGGCGCAATTTTATGGACAGGCAGCTCTATCTGGCCAAAAAGGAAACGGGAGACGATGCCGTGGCCGCAATGAAGGCGTATGTCAGAAAGGCGCTGCCGGGGACAGACCCGAACCTTTTCGTGGTAAGGAAAGATATGCCGGTAACGCTGGCCGGGCTGACGGAGAGCTTTGCCGTCGGAAAGGAGGGTGTGCCGGAGGAAAGAGTCAGATATAAAGAAGTCGACTATGACAAGCTGACGGCGGCGGTGACGGCAAAATACCGCCATATATCCTCGGAAGAAGGGCGGTATCTGCGCGATTATATGTATGCGAATCTGCAGCGGTTGAAAAGCACGGATACAATGCGGGTTATGGCTGAGGCCAGACGCAGCGGCGGCTACCGTTCGGCGGGGCTGCCTTGGAGCGGCGTGACGACGCAGGGCGCCATGGAGGCGCGGGCGGTTTCGCAGCGTATCAATCTTGCGTCCGATGAGCTGAGAGAGGTGCCGTATTTTGACAATACCAACGATTTGCGCGGTTATGCGGCGGACTCGATGGATGCGTACGGCGAATTTGAAAAACGGCTGAAAGAAGACCGCAGGACTTATGACGAGACGCTGGAAAAACTTGCTCGGGGCGCTTATGACCGTGCGAACAGGACGATATATCTGTTTGAAAATGCCGACGCGGGAACGATTATCCACGAAACGTTTCACAGCTTTTGGGATATGATGGAACAGGCGGCAAACCGCAACGACAGCCACGGTGCGGCGTTTCATTCGGTGATGAACGATCTGCGTGAGGAAGTGCTCAGTAACTACCGTATCAGAAAAGGTGACAGAGGATACTATGTTGTGGACAAGCTCAATGACATGGTTTTGGAAGAGTTGCCGATAAGTTTTCAGACATCTTCGGCGGCGCTGGATGCGGCGGTGCGCGAGTTATTCGTTTTGCGGTTTATGACGATGTTTAACGGTCAAATGAAGACAACCGCGGGAAGCAGCATTGCGGAGGCGGCGGACTTTTACCGCAGGTGGCTGGACACGCTCGCCTTAAAACTGGAGATTAATCCGGAAAAGGCAGGCAAAGACGGCAAAAAGGTACTGAAATTTATTAAGAAAAAAATTCAGTAAAATGTTGCAAACAACTGCCGGCGGTTTTATAATGCTTTTTATCGGATAACGAAATGAGGTTTGAGATGGAAAGTACGGAGACGGCGAAAGCCAGAGCCGAAGGCAGAGTAAAGCTGGCGGCAGTTGTTTTGGGCATGCTGATTTTGGCAGGGGCGGTGCGTGAGTATCGGGAGGCGTTTGCTCCGGTTGATGAAGCAACCGTTGTATATGTTTCCGCGCGGGAAGAGAATGCTGCTGAGGCTGTCGCGGAGAAAGGTGTTGTCGGTATGGATGTTACGGCAACGGAAGCGCAGGAGGACGGAGCGGCGGCTTTTCTCAGCTATATGAATCAGCTTAACGGTGATTTGGAAGAGATGACGAAGCCGGAATCTGCGCTGGATAAAATTGTTATACCTGTGCAGCCTGAGCCTGAGGAAATCAGGGAAGAGCTTTTTGAAGATGGCAAGATAGAGATTTTTGACAGCGAAGAAGGCGTTATCAGAACTGAAGAGGCGACGGAAGCGGCCGCGGGGAACGAAACCGGGCGGGTTGCGGAAGCAGCAGATGATGCGGAGAATACTGTCGGGGAGAGTGAAACAGAGCAGATTGCGGAAGCGGCAGAAACCGTTCAACCCGAGGAATCTGTTGAGGTTGAGCCGGTTAAGGAAGTTGTTGAAGCCGTGAAGACGGAAGAGACTGCTCCGAAGCCGGAAGCTGCGGCGCAAGAAGGCGGAGATGTTTTTGAAGCGGCAGAGGACGACGGCGAGGCGATAGATCTGATGAAAGGGATTGCCGAACGGGCGGCGACAGAAGATAACGGTCAATAATTTTGCGATGTATCATATTGAAATAATTTGATATATTAATTTTTTTGCAAAATATGCAAAAAAAAGTAAAAAAGATTGTTGACTTATTATTTTTTTATCTGTATAAACGTTTTTGTTCTGCTATGGTCCCATCGTCTAATGGTTAGGACATCGCCCTTTCACGGCGGTAATATGGGTTCAAATCCCGTTGGGATCACCAATTTTGAGAAGCTCTCGTTTTGGCGGGGGCTTTTTTGTTATATACGGGATTAGACCCCATGGGTTCTTCAATTCCGACTAATGCTTTGGGTTGCGCGCAACAAATATATTAAGGAGCTTTTTAGCAAATGAAACGCGGTTACGGGAATTTTCGAACATCAGCAAAAGTAATCAGCTTATTTTTGGGCGGGTTGTTCGGAGGTAGCGCTTATGCTTTACCCCAAGATTGGCCCTGTTATGAATTCAATTTGGAAAAACATGCGGTCATAGAAGATAGTTGCCTTTGCAGGCAAGTCGTTCGGCTAAGAGCGCTACTGCTTTCGGTAAAAAAAAGCCCGGTGGGCTTTTTTTTACTCTGTGAGCCCCTCCCGGGAGAGGGAAAGCAGGGGCAACGATTATAAAGTTTATTGTTGCTGCCGTGTTTATATTACATTTTAATTAGCCGGCGCAATGCTTTTATTGTCGGTTTCATCTCTTTATATTTCTTTTTATAATGTTTTCTTTTTTTACCAAAAGTTAGTTTTGAGAGAAGTTTATAACGATAATAAGTTCTGAGTATACGGTTTTTCTTAAAGAGCAGTTTGCAATTTTCCAGTTCTCTTTCTTTTAGTTTTAACTCGTGGACTTTTGTTGCCAGTTCTTTTATGGCAAGGTCCGTATAATTTTCAATATCGGAATATTGATTTGTATTATTTTCAAGCGCATTTTTTAACCAATTAACGGCAAACTCCGCTTTTTCGGTAATGATATTATTTACTTTGGTAAAATCAAAATCTTTATAAATAATATCGTTGTCATATATCATGTTCGGATCAGCAAAAATACGTTCGTCCAAGCCAAGCGTGGAAAACATTTTATAACGCATTTCTCCTCGTTTTTTATTGATAAAAGATATAAATCGTTTATTAAATTTTGCGGAAAAACACGTTCCGTGATAACTATCCGTTACAACAAAAGCGGCATTTTGGTACAAGTGTAAAAATTCTTCCGGGGTGTAGTCTTTGAGGTAAGTTAAATCTTGTTTTTTTCTTCCTCTCGGGTCTAAATTATTTATATTAATAATTTCCAGTTTTAATTTTTCAGCGATGTATTTTATTGCTTTTACCTTTTCCGGATTTAGATCTAAAACGTATGTTAACAAATATTTTTCAGGCAAATCCATGGTAACGGAATTGGCTAAACTTTCAAATTCGCTTAGAGGTAAAATAAGTGTCGGGTCAATAAGCTCCACTGCGTCAATATCAAATATTTCATTACAAAGTTTAGGCGTTTTTTCTCTAAGGGAAATATGATTAAACCTATGCAGAGATAACTTTCTTTTTAAGGTAATTTCCGGTGTTTCAATAAATTCATTATGTCCAAAAGATGTTGCAAATGCGATTTTATTTTTTTGATTTTGAACAAAATCAAGAAAAGCAAAGTGAGCGTATAATCTAGGGTGAAATATTTGGTCACTTCCTGCAATAAAAGCAGTGCATACATTGTTTAAATTTATTAAATCTTCATCGCTTTGATAAATTCTGGATATATTATAATGTTTTTCTGCAAATAGATTGGGGATTGTATCTCCTTCTTCCATATAATTCCATTGAAAACTGGGTTTATTCAACATTAATACAGAATATCCTAAGTTTCTAATAATTTTATTACAAGCAAATGAAACTAAAACGGAACCGTAATTTAGTCCATAGTATGTGGATATTAAGCATACGTCAAATTTATTTTCTGATACTTTAGCGGCTTTTTGAAATGTTAATGTTTGGTTGTTTTTAAAAAATTTCTCACGATTGTCATTTAATTTGGTACCGTAATGAATATTTCCGTTGTTGTAATTTTTATGCAAGATGATTTTTTTACATCTTTCCGTCGGGATATTTAATTCATTGAAAAGCTGTTCACCTTTCGCTGTATTAATAAGAACCAAAGACAGACCTTTATTGTCATTTATTTCCGGAGCGTAATCTTTGATTCCCCACCAATCACCCAATGTTATGTCGGCCGGTCTTGGCAATTTTGAAAATTTGCAATTTTCGCATGATTTTCTTAATATAGTACGATTGTGAAATAATTTGGTATAGTCATTAGTAACTATTTTTTTATTATTATCCAAGGTTATTGTGCAATGAGAGCAAGACCAACCGATCTGTGATTTGTCTCTGAAGTTTACATTTTTTATTTTGTTGATGTCAAAATTTTCATGTAAATATTTTTGCCAAACACCATTGGAAGGTGCTCCATGGCATAGTATATCGCATGTTATCAGGTTGTCATATTCTTTATCTAGGAAACTGTATAGTCCGGCAATTTGGCATGGTGTTCCCGTAAATAATACGAGTTTGTCTTGCTGCAAAAGAGACTTGATTTCTTTGTAACAATTTTCAGTATTGCTTTGTACATATTTTGAGCCGCGGAGTTTATCCAAATCTTCAAGTTTATTGACCATGATATGATGCACACTCCAATCTTCTTTGAAAGCGGTGCCACATACATACCCCCCCCCGTATATCACATATTCAGCCAAAAGTGTAAACATACCGCCCGATGATGATTTTGCTCTGATTTCATCAGGTGCCATTACGGCATAACAATCAGGTTCCTGTTTGTTATTATTTTGTTTGGCTAATAATGGGCAGGCTTTCAGGCACAAACCGCAGTGAGTGCATTTACTTTCGTCAACAACAGGGTACAGAAATCCCTCATCATTTTCCTGCATGGAAATTGCATTTACCGGACATTTATTTAGACAAGCACTGCAACCGCAACATTGTGTGTGTGAAATTTGGGTAGAGATATTTTCCATGCCTATTGTTTCCTGTATATATCTAGTAAACTATTTATGTGTTCTTCATTAGAAATTAATTTATTTTTTTGTTTCCAAAATTTTTCAATAATTTGAGGGTTATCAATAATATTTATTAATTTGTATATGAAATCATCAACATTTCCACCTTCAAATTTAAATTCTTCCGCGTTTGATAATTCGGATGGTCCACCCAATGAACTTGCTAAAATCGGAACACCATTGGCAACCATTTCTATTGCCACTTGTGGCAAGTTATCTTCCCAAATTACGGGGACTATTCCTAAATCCACATCAGTTAGTAAATCTGCTAATTCGTTGTGCGTATATCCGTTAATCCTATATATTTTGTGGTATTTAGTTTCAAGTTTATTTAGTGTCTCGTTAGCGATATTTATGCCTTTGCATAAAAATTTAAGATTAATTTTTGCGGCATATTTCTCCGGCAGATGTTCAAGAGCATCTAATAGAAAATAAAATCCTTTATCGATTCTTGGATATCCCAAATAGGTTATCGTAAATTCGTTTGTCTGATATCGCGCATGAGGTGGTAGTTGGTGATTGGCAAATTTAGTTCCAATATATAAGATTTTATTTTTAGCTGAGTTTATTCCAAATCGGCATGCAATTTCATGAACTCTTTTTGATACACTTATTACGGTATCTATATATTTGTTGATATATTCAATATTAGTTTCTCTGAATTGCTTATATGTTTCTGCTGTATTTAATTGTTTCTTATAAGAAATTAATTTTTTTGCTTTCTTTCTATATAGATTTTTAAATAAACTATAATAAAGTTTGTTTATGAATTTGTTGTTATAGAAATTATTTATTTTATTTTTTAATATGGTTCCTCTTAATTTCATTATTGCGCATTTAGTGCATTCATGTCCATTATCAAAATCAGTGCAATTTAAATTATTATGATTTTGAAATAATTGAACCAGAGGACAGAATGCAAAATAATTATGAATAGAGTAAATAAATTTTGTGTCAGGGAGCATTTTTTTTATTTCTAAGACTTTTATAGGTAATCCTTCTAAATTATTAAAATGTATAACATCAAATGGTCCATGTTTTTCTATAAATTCCATTAGTAACTTTTTTATTATTTTATCTTCTTGCAGGTACGGAAATAAGTTGTTGTGTGTAAAATAGGCGGGAGAGACAACCGGTGAGTTTACAATTTCGTAACATTTGCATGATTTATATTGTTTATGGGATTTTCTTATAAAAGGTTTTTGGGAAAATAAAGAGTAAATATCTCCGGATGTCAAAAAATATATTTCATTGTCCTTTTGATCTATTAAAGTATCAATGATGTTTTTTTGATATACGCTAACACCGCCACCGTTATTTCCTGCCTCAAAATTTGTCCAATTGTAATATAATATCTTCATAATTTTTCTCCTTATTCGTTTTCTATTCCGACAATTTCGTTATATTTTTTTATCATATATTCAAGATTGGTAATATTCGTATCCTCTTTGTATGGTTTATGTTGCCAACGTCGTACATATTCCAAATATTTTTTAACGTCTTTTTGTTTACAGATTAATTCTTTGTCTTTTTCCTCATCAAGAGGGGTTAGTGTCGTAATTTTATAGCCGACACTTCTGTGTTGATTACCACTGCCATAATAAATATGAAAATGCGGAATGTTTTTATGATTTTGTTCGAGATTATCTATGGATAAATGCATTTTGGCATATTCGGGGGCATCGGTTACTCTACCTTCTGTTAAAGGCAGTGGTATGCTTATCCGGTAAGGTACGGTTTCCGCCATTCTTATTCTCCTTTAATCTGTTCAAAAAGTTCAAGAGCGCGGTTGACGGCCTTGTCCATGTCGTAATACTTATAATCGCCGAGGCGGCCTAAGAAATACACGTTTTTAAGCTTTGCCGCTTCGGCTTGGTAGCGGGCATAAAGTGCGGCGCTTTCGTCGTTCGGTATCGGGTAATAACGCTCGTTTCTGCCGCGTTCGAAGAACTCGGAATATTCCTTGGCGATAACGGTTTTTTCGCTCTTATCGTTCAGGTAATATTTGTATTCGTGAATACGCGTGAAGTCATAATTGCACGGGTAGTTGACGCAGGCGTTGCTTTGGTAATACGGTTTGTCGTATTCCTCAAATTTGAAGTTGACGCTGCGGTAGGGAAGTTCGCCGAATTTGTAATCAAAGAACTCATCTATCGGGCCGGTGTAAAACAGGCGGTCGTATTCGTCTTTGATGTCGCTGAATTTGGTGTTTAAGCGCACTTCGATATTCGGGTGGTTCAACATAGCGGCAACGGTTTCGGTGTAGCCTTTGAGCGGAATGCCCTGATATTTGTCCTGAAAATAACGCTTATCGCAGCTCAGATATACCGGAACGCGCGCGGTAACGGCGCCGTCGACTTCGGCCGGGGAAACGCCCCACTGTTTGGTTGTGTAGTGCAGGAAGACTTTTTCATAAACGTAATCCGCCAAAAACTTCAAGTCGGCGTCGTCCTGTTTTTGAAACTCCAAAATCGGTACCTTTTTGTTATATTCAAACTTGGCGAGGAGCTTTTGTTCCAGCCTTTGGGCGAGCGTGTGCGGAAAGACGTCATACAGCGTACGGAAATTAAACGGAATGGTGGTCTCGGTGCCGTCTATGATGGCGATGACCTTATGCATATAGGTATTAAAACCGGTGAAGCGGTTCATGAACTGCCAGACGTTTTCGAGATTGGTATGGAAGATGTGCGAGCCGTATTTGTGAATCATGATGCCGTTTTTGTCGCGGTAGTCATAAGCGTTGCCGGCGATGTGGGGTTTGGCGTCAATAACAACGACGGGCTCGTTCATCTCTTCGGCGATTTTGCGGGCGAGCGCGGCGCCGGAAAAGCCTGCGCCGACAATTAAGTTTTTTATCTTTGGCATTGTATGGTCCATCCTTTCTTACCTAAGCCGAGGCAGCATAAAATCTGCCGTTTGAGCTGGGCTAATTTCTTTTTGCGATATGATTTGCGGTTGGTTTCATGATATAAAAGCGGCGCTTCGGCAACTTTGAGCCGTGCGGTTTCTTCTTTATAACGCACGAAGACGTTCATCAGGCGTTCGGCTATAAAACCGTAAACGCGCTGCTGATAAGAATCGCGGGTTTTGATGTCATCGCCGATTTGTTCTTCCAGTGCGAACAAAACGCCGAACAGCCATTTTGCGTATTCGTCAAACAGTTCTTTTTTGGCGATGAGGATATTGCCCAAGTACATCTGTTTTTCGTTTTTCAGAACCTGTTCGGCGGTGCGGAACATGTCCGGGGTTTGTTTTTTGATGATTTGGAGCGTTAAATCAAGGTCGGATTTGACATGTGCCGCGGCGTAGTAGTCATAAACACTCGGCTTATGTGCGGCAGGGTGTTCCGGTGTTTTTTGCGGTAGGATAATGTCATATTGTTGCATCAGGCGGGAGATGTTTGCGGCAGTCAGTCCGTAATGTGCGGCGAATGAAGCGCAGGAGGGCTGCCATACAATATCGGCGTTTTTCAGGTTCAGATAACGGCGGTAATGGCAGAGGCCGACGATATCCGCCTTAACGTTTTTCCATATCCAGTAAGTGCCGGTCAGTTCGCAATAGTGTCGGTTTTTTGCGGAAATATTGACGCCGTCGTCATCACGGCAGACATCGGTTCGTACGGAAGTTGCGGCGCCGACGCGCAGGGGGATTATCGCTTCATCGCGCGCGGGTATATCATCATGGTGATAACAGGAAAAGATTTTGACGTTTACTGTCTGTTTCTTTGAAGTATGTATATAAGCCAGTCCCATAGTCTCTGCTTTTTTATAGGTTTTATTCATCAGGTGTTAGAATCTAACGAACGTTAGATTCTTATACTATTTATTCAAATAAAAAGTCAAGGCCAATTATGCAGATATCAAACAAAGCTTGGCAAATATCAGTAATTTATTTACGGCAGCTTATGTCTCTTAGCGTTAGATTTTAACGTTCGTTTAACACTTGCACCTGACGTTCGTTAAATCCGTATAATGTTGTGGATTTTAATGAATATGTTTTTAGAACGAGGACGTTATGGTTTTGTATGTTACTGATGCTAACGGTAAGTATGCACGTGTTAAACAACGGATGATATTTACTCCGAGGCATGCAGCCCGATTATGTCATCCGGCAATAGAGCCGGGGACGGGCATTAATATTTTTTCTCTTTGGTTACAAGCTTTTACGCAGATTATTTTCCGGAGTTATCATGTCTAAGTCTTCGGCAAAGATTTCCGTTATTGTGCCGGTTTATAATGTTGAACGGTATTTGGCGCGTTGTCTCGACAGTATTTTGAATCAAAGTTTTAAAGACTTTGAAATCATCTGTGTTAATGACGGATCTACGGATAATTCTTTAGAAATATTACAGCAATACGCAAAAAAAGATAAACGTGTTAAAATTATTAACCAAAAAAATTCCGGAGCCGGTTACAGCAGAAATATCGGTATTAACGCTGCCCAAGGTAATTATTTGTCATTTGTCGATGCAGATGATTGGATTGATGAACTGTTTTTAGAAAAAGTTTATCATCTTGCCGAAATATCCGGTGCCGATATTATTGAAACTACCAAATCCTATAATTACTATTCTGCCGATAATGTTAAACTTTTTAACAAGCGCAATGCTCAGGGCTTTATTGCCAACGGTACATTTTTCAGGCGTGATGTTATATGGGATAAATTATTTAAAACAGAGTTTATCAAAAACAACCGTATAATATTTCCTAACGGTTTATGTCATAATGATGCGTATTTTCTGTTACAGAGCTTGTATCACAGGGCTGTTATCGTGCAGGATTCCGAGGCTATATATTGGCACAATAAAGCTAATGAAACCTCTATTCGCTATAAACCCTCTGATGAAAAACTTTTAAGCCAACTTGATATGTTTATCTTGGAAATTGAGTTTTTGAATGCTCATTTCTTTACTTTTTATGATTACAGGCATAACTATCGCAAACTGTTACGCACAGCCAAAAGAAAGAGAAAATATATCCAAGCTCCCGAAAACAGGAAATTATATGATGAAAAATTACAGTATATTAAAAAATTAAATAAATATCCTTTTTCATATTATGCTTTGCTGTTAAAAAAATTGTTCAGCTCCCGCTTTCGTGAAGAACTGAGGAATTCTCTTGCTTTGCCTGAGGATTATCCTGAAATACTGAAAAATGGTATTTCAAAAAGACCCGAAAAACTCTAAATCTGGAAAATCCGCAAACATTTAATGAAAAAATACAATGGTTAAAACTCTATGATGCTACTCCGGAAAAGACGATATTGGCGGACAAATATCAAGTGCGGGAATACATCAAAAGAACTGTCGGCGGGGAATATCTTGTTCCGCTGTTGGGCGTTTATTCTAAATTTGACGATATTGATTTTGAAACACTGCCGGATAAATTTGTTTTAAAATGCAATCACGGTTCGGGAATGAATGCGATTATTACCGATAAATCGGCAATAAACAAAAAGAAATTAAAAACTCAATTTGATAAATGGATGTACGAGAACTTCGGCTTTGCCAAAGGATTACAGCTTCATTACAACTACATTCCGCACAAAATTATCGCCGAAGAGTATATCTCGCCTTTGACTGATTATAAATTCTATTGTTATAACGGCAAATGTAAGCATATTCTTCAAAAATCGGAAAATCATCCTAAGGTAGAATATTGTAATTTCGACAGAAGTTTTAATTGTTTACCGCTTTCTCCCAAAAGCACAATCAAGAATATTACGTTGCCACATAATTTTGATGAAATGCTGTCATTGGCGGAAACACTTGCAACAGGTTTCATTTTTGTTCGGGTGGATTTTTATTTGAGCAAAAATCGGATTTATTTCAGCGAACTAACATTTACTCCTTCATCAGGGGCAAACACCTATACTTATGAATGGGATAAGAAATTGGGGCAATTTTTAACTATTGATATTAAGGAAGCGTAATGAAAACAGTCGGATTGGTTATCAGCCATAAAAACAATGAGAAACGTAGAGCTTTATTACCTGAAGATTTAGGTAAAATAAAGCATTTGGATTATTTATTCTTTGAAAAAGGGTATGGAGAAAGCATAGGGCTTAAAGACAGTGATTACCCCGGCGTAAATTTTGTATCACGCCAGGAAGTATTGAATTGTGATGTTATTGTCGACGTTAAACTCGGAGATGCCGATTATTTAAATGATGTAGCCGACGGTAAAATATTATGCGGATGGGCGCACGCTGTCCAAAACATTGATTTTACCACTACTGCCGTTAAGAAAAAAAATACGGTTATTGCATGGGAGAATATTTTCAAAGACGGACGTTATATTTTTTACAGAAACAGGGAAATTGCCGGAGAAGCCGCAATCTTGCAGGGTATGCGGTACACTGAAAAATTGCCGTATGAGACAAAAGTGGCGCTTATCGGCAACGGACAAGTTGCCAAAGGGGCAATGCGCGTTTTGAACGGGCTCGGAGCCAATGTCGATTTGTATAATAAGAAATTGGAAAAAGCCTTTGTCAAAAATATGTACCAATATGATGTATTGGTTAATTGCGTATTATGGGATACCAAACGAACCGACAGGTTGATTTATAAAGAAGATTTGAAAAAAATGAAACCGGGAATGCTTATTATAGATATCAGTTGCGACCCATATCTGGAAATAGAAACTTCTCACCCGACCACAATAGATAATCCTGTTTATACAGTAGATAATGTTATTCACTATGCTGTTGATAATACGCCGGCTATGTTTTCAAAATCAGTCAGTAAAGTATTAAGCAACAATTTTGCTGCATATTTTGATGAGCTGGTTACAGGAACTTACTCTCCTGAACTTCAAAGAGCCGTTGCTGTTGTTGACGGAAAAATTATTGATGATGAAATTATTAAATTCAGGGCATTGAAAGGAATACAATAATGAAATTATTTTCAAAAGTTAATTATCGCGGCAGAAGATATTATAATATTTTGGGAATTAAATTTTCAACTCTTAGAAAAACCCCCTCTGAAATGTCAACAAGAGTACGCACAAAAAAATTAAAAACCGTTTTTTATAAGAAAGTCGGATATGTTTTCAACCCTAAAAATCCTATTACGTTTAACGAAAAAATACAATGGTTGAAGCTATTTTACCATAATCCGGTTTTGACTAAAATTGTAGATAAATATGAATTTAAAAACTACATAAAAGAACAATTGGGCGAAGGATATACCGTACCGTTATTGGGAGTTTGGGATGATCCGGAGAAAATTGATTTTGAGCAATTGCCGGATAAATTCGTATTAAAATGTAATGCACAAAGCGACAGTAAATTTATTAAAATAGTCCGAAATAAAAAAGAACTTGATATTGAAGCCCTGCGAAAGGAAATGAAAGATTGGTTAAATCCGAGAAAAACGCTGAAGTCATCATTTTGTTGGGCATATTATGATGTTCCTTTAAGAATTATTGCGGAAGAATATATTGAGCAGATTGACGGGCAGGTTTATGATTATAAATTTGTATGCTCAAGGGGAAAAGTCTTTTGGGTTTTAGCTTGTAAAGACCGAGGAAATGATACGATTTATGAAAATTATGATATTGACTGGAATCTAATTCAGCCTTCTCCCAGAAGCGCGGATACAGCATCTATCCCAAAGCCTAAAAATTATGAACAGATGTTAGAAATTGCTCAAAAGCTATCTAAAGATTTTCCGTTAGTCAGAGTTGATTTTTATGAAGTAAATAATAAAATTTTATTGGGAGAAATGACTTTTTATCCTAATGGCGGTTATAATACATATACATATGAATGGGATGAAAAGTTCGGAGAGTTTATAAAATTACCTGATATAAAACATCAACCGACATTATTTCGGCATAAAAATGAGCCGGAATGTTGGAATTTAGGTGAATTTGCAAAAATCATCGGAGCCGAATTGCCGGAAACAGCAAATATTGCAATTCCTTTTAAAAAAGTATTAACACAATCCTATTATGCAACACAAGGAGATTATATCATAGATACAGGATGGTATAATTCTGAAAATACTATCTCTGAAAGTATAACCAAAGGAGCAGCAGCTATTTTTTGTTCACCTGAACTAAAAGAAAAATTTCCGCAGGATTTTGTTTATTCGGTGAAAAATCCTCGAAAAGCGGTTGAAAGGTTTGTAACCTGGAAAACTCAAAAGAGTAAGGTAAAAAAGATAGTAATTACAGGCAGCGTAGGAAAGACCACAACAACAGGATTAATAAACTCAATTATTGCAAACTCCTATAATACATTAAACCACGATCCTATGTCTAATTCCTACGGAGCTATATTGCGCACTGTTCAGAAACTTACGCAGGATCATGAATATTGGGTTCAGGAGGTCGGCGGGGTACAGCCGGGTTATATAGAAAGTTCAGCTGTTTTTCTAAAACCTGATATAGTTGTCCTAACGAATATTTCTGATTCTCATTTAAATTTGTATAAAACAAAGGAGAACATATTTTACGATAAGAGCAGTCTGGAAAGGTTTGCCGGTAAAAATGCGCAAATTATTATCAATTATGATGACCCGATATTAAAAAATGCTGATTATACTCATAAAATCATTACAGTTTCATTAAAAGATCCATCTGCTGATTATTATGCAAAGGACATATTAATGAATTGTGACGGGTTGACTTTTACAGCCGTATGCAAAAGAAAAAAAGAAATCAAGATACATTTGAATTTATATGGAGAGTATAACGCCTATAATGCTCTGTATGCTATTGCAGTTGGCAATCTTACAGGAGTGGATTTGGAGAAAATGCCGGAGTTGCTGAAAAGATATCATCCGAACGGAATGCGTCAAAATCGTATGTCAATAGGAGGATATTCCATATTTGTTGACGTTTTTAATGCCGAACCGAAAACGGTATTGGGTGCTGCTAAAATATTGGAAAGCTTGCCACTTTCCGAAAAAGGAAGAAAAATATTTGTAACAGGTCATATCGACAAAATAGGTGATGCATCTATTCAAATGCATAAAGACTTAGGAAAGGAATTAGCCAAACTTAATTTGGATATAATTTTATTATATGCCGGTGATAGTAGATACACTTATGAAGGTCTCAAAGAAGCCGGATTTAAAAATGCGATTCTGATGAATACTCGTGAAGAATTGGATGATTGGCTCAGAAAAAACGCAACCCGACAAGATGAAATATTCTTCAAAAGTGGTCAGTTTGAAGCATGTTTAGTAAAAACCGTAGACCATATTTTTGGAACAAGTTTGCAAAATGCATTACAGTTTAATAATGGATATACAGTTATGAAAAATGATTACCAGTTTCATATAAGAAAAGATAATATAGCCGAGATTACAGGATATATAGGCAATGATTCGGAACTTGTATTTCCTTCGGGTTATGAAAATAACATTTCAACAAGAATTTCACCTCTTGCTTTCAGTAAGAATAACACAATAACGAGTGTGGTTATTCCTGATACAGTTAGTGTTATCGGGCGGGAAGCTTTTTACAGATGTTTTAAACTTAAAACAGTACAATTACCTGAAAATCTTTTGTTTATTGATAAGAATGCTTTTAATTCTTGCACTAGCCTTGAAGAAATAGAAATTCCTCGAAATGTTATTCATATTGATAGAAAAGCTTTTTATGATTGCAAAAAACTAAAAAGAGCTATTATTTACGAAAATGTCGGATTTATCGGAGATGACACTTTCAATAATGTTGCCGAAGAATTTGAAATTGTTTGTTCTAAGGAATCTTATGCCGAAAAATATGCGAAGGAAAAAGGTATAAAAACAGTATATTTGGAAAAATTGTAAAAAGAGAGGAATTTGAAACCGCATGATATCTAATTCTATCTCCGAAACAGGAACAATGAGTGTTCCGGTAACTGAAAAATAAATTTCAGCCCGAAAGCGGTTTTGCCGCGGTGGTCCTTTATGCAACATAATTTCCTTTTTTTGCAGAATTTGCCAATATTGGTATCCGGTAAATTTTGCAAGAAAGGAATATGCATATGATATACGGTTACATTCGGGTTTCGACCGATAAACAGGTTTTGGAAAATCAGGAATTCGAGATTATGAATTTCTGCCAAAGAGAAAATATCAAGATTGACAAGTGGATTACGGAGACAATCAGCGGCGCCAAAAACTTTGAAAAGCGTAAGCTCGGGCGGTTGTTGAAAAACATCAAACAAGGAGACCTTTTAATCAGTTCGGAAATATCGCGATTGGGGCGAAATCTGCTGCAAATTATGTCTATTTTGAATATCTGTCTGCAAAAAGGGGCGTCCGTCAGGACGATTAAAGACAATTTCAGGCTGGGGGCGGATATTCAGAGCAAGGTTTTGGCTTTTGCGTTCGGTTTGGCGGCGGAAATCGAGCGCAGCCTTATCAGCCAGCGTACCAAAGAGGCGCTTTTGCGGCTTAAATCTTCGGGCAGGCGTCTGGGGCGCGAGTTCGGCAGCAGAAACCGGCGGCATATTATGGACGGCAAGGAGGAAGAAGTGTTTCGGCTTTTGAACGGCGGCGTGCCGAAAATCCATATTGCCAGAAAGCTCGGTATCAGCGTTTACACGCTGTATAAGTTTTTGCGAAATGACAACAGGTACGGGCGGCGGAAAAATTAAGCTTATTTTAATTTGTGCAGGATAAAATTTTTAAAGGTTTAATTTGGAACATGCAGGTTGTCATGATAACGTTATGGCGTACGATATTTTCTTATCCGCAGGTGTGGATCGGCATTTTGCTAACCTTTTTAACGGTTGGTAATTATGGTGCGGAGAAGGCTTTCGCATTGTTTTTTGAGCCGGTTACTTATAAGTATGCGGCAGCATTTGCCGTCGGATATGCCTTTTTGTTTGAACGGCAATACAGCGCCGGACGCGAAAGGCCGGATATTCCGGCAACGCTTATGAACGCTGTTGTGAGTCTGTATATTATAGTTTTGGTATGGGGTATCGGCGTTTTTGCATGTATGAACTATCAGCTTGGCGGGCAGGCTTACGGCGAGGCTGTCAAAAAGAAGTATCGCCAGGGACAACGCGAGACAATTTCAAAGCAAGACGCTGAAGTGCTGAAAACTTTGGAAGCGCTTAAAGCTTTGGACAACGGAAAATATAAGATTACGCCAAACGGCGACGGCAGCTTTACCGTTGAGACTTTTGACAATTAATGAACAAACAGGAAGCCTGAAACAAAAGTTTCAGGCTTCGGAATGTCAGTTGAGATCGGAAATGTCTATTACCGGCCGGCAATAGGCTTTTTCGTTCTTCTCGCGGTCTATGCTGCACTGGAATAATCCGCCGCGGGCAAAATTGATGGCCGCATGGGAGTTCCAACCGTTGCCGGTGTCGCTGATGTATGCCCCTTCCTGAAACATGTCGCCGTCAAAAGCGTCAAAAACTTTATTCAGCGTGCTTTGATTGCTGCGCATGTGACGCAGGAGCATGATGTTCGGGAGGACGGCTTTGCGTTGTGCAAAGACAATGTTGTTGCAATGAATCATTGCCTGTCCGACGGTCATTTCTTCCGCGGGCGCGTGCATCGGAATAATGTACGGGCCGATTAAGACGCCGTATGCTTCTCTTGATTTGCCGTCAGCGGCAACGTAACTGATGAGGCCGTCGGTATAAACTATCTCGAATGGATAGCAGGGACGGGTCAGCAGCGTTTTCAGCGTATCCCAGATTTTGTATCTGCGGATGATCGCGTCTTCGTTGACAAAGTATGAATGCTTTGCCGGATACGTCGTGGTCAACATAATTGATATAGTTATAGGGTTAATAATTTTTTTATGCAGGCATTATAGGCGTTTATTCTTAAAAAGCAAGACAAAACGGCAAAAAAGCTTCAAAACGGGTTATAAAAGATTATATATTTTATAAATACAAGGAGATATGCAATGCCGCACGGCGGGGCTGCGGATTGCTTTGCCGTTGTATGGCTGACGCTGCGTCTGGCAATGACGGTGTGGCAGGGGGCAAAAGCAAAAACGGCGCATGAAAAAAAGCTTTACATTACGGCAAGGAGCGATTATGATAATCGTAATCAATAACGGAGATTACGGCGATGTTTTACCCAGACCAAGCTTTCATTAAATCCCTTTCTGACGGAGAGAGGTTTATCTTTTTGAAAATTATCTGCGGCGTGGTGGCGTCGGACAGGGTGGTCAGCCGCGAAGAACTCATGTACTTAAAAGAGCTTTCTTTGAAATACAATGTCAGCGGCGAGAGCTTGTCGGCGATGATTAAGAGCGCCGACCGCTGCGCATTGATTAAGCAGGCGCGGATGATTACCGACCGCGTGAAGGCGCTGGCGCTGGTGAAAGACATGTGTATGGCGGCCAATCTCGATACCGAGCTGACGGATGACGAGATTGACTATATTCTGGATATTGCGGAGGCTTTGGGTATTGAGGCCGAGCGCGTGAAAGAAATCAACGAAGTCGTCAACGAATATCTGGCCGTTTCGCAGAAAGCAAGGCTGCTGTTGGAACAGGAACATTGGATGTAATCTGAAATAAAAAAACAAGGAAAAATTGAGATGCCGGAAAGGATTGCCAAATTTTTAGCCCGTGCGGGCGTGTGTTCGCGCCGCGATGCGGAAAAGCTCATTGAACAAAAACGCATTACCGTAAACGGAGAAACGGTAGAAACACCTGCTTTTTTGGTGGACGGCAGCGAGACGGTTTTGTTTGACGGTGAGAAGATTAAGGCCAAAGATAAAACGCGGCTGTGGCTCTATCACAAACCGGCGGGTCTGGTGACGTCGCACAAAGACGAGAAAGAGCGCGACACGGTGTTTGCGCATTTGCCGGCGGGTATGCCGCGGGTGATTTCGGTCGGCCGGCTCGATTTGAACTCGGAAGGGCTTTTGCTGCTGACAAACGACGGGGCGCTTTCGCGCGCTTTGGAACTGCCCGAAAACGGGTGGAGCCGGCGTTACCGTGTCAGGGTACACGGTTTTTTGGATGAGAAAAAATTAAAACAGTTGGAAAAGGGGGCGGAGGTTGACGGCGTGCTGTATGCGCCGTGCAAGATTACGGTCGATAGTAAACAGGGGACAAACGCCTGGCTGACGGTGTCGCTGAACGAGGGCAAGAACCGGGAAATCCGCAAACTGATGTCGTCAATCGGGCTGACGGTGGCACGGCTTATCCGTCTGTCATACGGGCCGTTCCAGCTCGGCAGTCTGAAAGCAGGCGAGGTGCGCGAGGTGCCGCAGAAAGTTTTGAAAGAACAGCTCGGGAAAGCGTTTGAATTATGCGAATAATTGCCGGAACAAAGCGCGGGAAAAAACTCTTTACGCCTGCTGACGAGCGCATCCGCCCGACGGCGGACAGGGCGCGGGAAGCACTGTTTAACATCTTAAATGCAAAGCTGAAAGAATCGCTGGCGGCGTATGACGTTTTGGACGTGTTTGCCGGTACCGGCGCGCTGGGGCTGGAAGCGGCGTCGCGCGGGGCAAAGTCGGTTCTGTTTGTTGACATTGACACGGCGCTGGCGGAGAAAAACGCTAAGGCCTGCGGGTTTGACAATGTACAGTTTATAAAACGCGACGCGCGACAGCTGCCGAAAGCGCGGCAGGCGTATGGTCTGGCTTTTTCAGACGCGCCGTATAACAAAGGATTGAGCGAACCGGTGCTGCAAAAATTGATTAACGAAGGGTATTTGGCAGACGAGGCGCTTGTTGTCGTGGAGACGGCGGCGGACGAAGCGCTTGCCATTCCGGAGGGTTTTGAGATGATTGATGAGCGGCGATACGGCGCGGCGCGTTTTACGTTTTTAATATATCAGAATAACAATAAAGGCAAATCGGCATGAAACATGAACTATTGGCGCCGGCGGGGAATATTGAAGCCGGATATGCGGCGCTTTTTTACGGCGCGGACGCGGTTTATCTCGGGTATACCAAATTTTCGGCACGGGCGGGGGCTGAGAACTTTACCGCGGAAGAACTGGACGAATTTACCGCCTATGCGCACTCGCTGGGGCGCAAGGTTTTTGTGGCTTTGAATACGGTTTTGAGCGAAGCGGAAATCAACGAGCTGCCGGAAGTTTTTGCCGTGTTGCGGCGGGCGCGGGTGGACGCGCTGATTGTGCAGGATTTGGGCGTGGCGTATCTCGCCAAACGTCTGCTGCCGCAGATTGAATTGCATGCGAGCACGCAAATGGCCATTCACAATGCCGAAGGGGCGCAGTTTTTGCAGGCGCAGGGCTTTAAGCGCGTGGTGCTGGCGCGCGAATTGTCGTTGGCGGAAATCAAGGCGATTGCCGACGCGACTCCGGGGCTGGATTTGGAAGTGTTTGTGCATGGGGCACTGTGCTATTCTTACAGCGGGCAATGTTTGTTTTCGGCGCTGGAATACGGGAAGAGTGCCAATAGGGGGAGGTGTATTTATCCATGCCGCTCCTTATTTGAAAAACGTGAAATTTGCCCAACTGACTCGCAGATGGATGCCTCTCGTCGGTCGGGTCATGTACCTTTTTGTACACTCCCCTCCCTAGGAGGACATCTGCGGTCATTTGAACAAATTTCGCATTTTTCGGAAAAAAGCGTGATAAAGCACGGTCAAGCAAATTTTTCAGAAGAGAGCGAAACGGCGGGTGAAATTTTACGGACGCATTTGTTTTCGATGAAAGATCTGGCGTTGGAAGAAGCGGTTTTGAACATTCCGGCGTTATCATTGAAGATTGAGGGGCGGAAGAAGTCGCCGTTATATGTGGCGGCGGTGACGAATTATTACCGCCATATCTTAGACGGCAGGAAAAAGGATTTGAACGAGGCGGAAGACATTAAGCAAATCTTTTCGCGTCCATGGTGCCGGTTCCATTTTAACGGCAAAGATAAAGCGGTTACCGACGAGCATTTCGTCGGGCACCGCGGGCTCGTTATCGGCAAAGTGGAACGTATTAACAAAGGGCGGCTTGTGTTTAAAACGACGCATGATGTGGCGCGCTATGACGGTATTCAGATTGACGCCAAGGGCGATGAAAAGCCGTTCGGATTCGGCATTAAAGCCCTGTATGTCAATAACAAGCCGGTGTTTGAAGCTAAGGCGGGGCAGACGGTGGAAGCAGAACTGCCGAAAGAACGTCCGCATCTGGAAGCCGGCGCGCCGGTTTATCTGGCGTCTTCGACGACGGTTAAAGGGAAGTATGACTATGCCAAGCCGAAACCGGGGAGTTATCGCAATCTGAAAGCGGTTGACGTAACGGTGGAAATCGGCACCGATAAGGTTTGGGCGATGAGCGGAGAAACGGCGGTATCCGCCGAAGGAATTTTTGAGCCGGCAAAAGATGTTTCGCGCGTGGAAGAAACGGTGCGCACGGCGTTTGCCAAGACCGGCGGGACGGGTTTGGCCGTGGTGTCGCTTGCCGTGAATAATCCGCAGGGGCTGTTTGTGCCGGTATCCGTTTTAAACGATTTACGGCGGCAGCTTCTGGCCGCGCTGGCGGAGAAGACGGCAGACGAAAATGCGGTGTTTGTGTTGCCGGATTTGGGCACGGGGGCAGCGATTAACGGAGAGCCGCAGAAGCTTAATCTCTATTACGCGGGGTTGGAGACAAAGGCGGAAGATATTCCGGATTTGGCGGCCTGTTGGATTGTGCTGCCGCAGATTTGCCGCAATACGGCACGTTTGGCCGGAGTCGTCAAAGCGCTTTATGATGCGGGGGCAAGGCATTTTGTCGCAGAGAATTACTATGCGTTTAAATTGCTGGAAGGCTATAAAGACATTGACATTGGGGCAGGAAGTTTCCTCTATGTCATGAACAGGTATGCCGCGGCGGCGCTGAAAAATATGGGAGCGGCGTGGGCAACATTAGCGTTGGAAAGCTCGCCCGAGAATATGCGTGAAGCGGTTAAAAATTCAGTTCTACCGATGGCACAGGTGACGAAGGCGCATCCGCCTTTGTTTACGTCCGCGGTGTGTATCCGCCCGAACGCCTGCAAAGACTGCAAGCGCGGTGTTAAGCAATATCTGTTAAAGAAAGACGGACGGGAGTATATTGCCGTTTCCAAAGACTGTCAGGTGCAGCTGTTTGCGAAAGAGGCGTATGTGCGCGAGGCGGTTGAGGGCGTTCATTATATTATTAAAGGGGAAAATTTTGCGAACTAATCCTCAGAAGAATGCCTTACGTCGGTCGGATTACGTACCTTATATAATGAATAAAATGTAATTTTTCAATTAAAAACTGTTTAGACTATTGCAGTATTTAATATCAATTACTATATAATAAATATCATATATTAATTGTATGATATTTTTAATTTAATTTTATAGGAGAAGAAACTATGGTTAATAAATTAGTAACCGAAGCAGTCACTTGGGTGGCTAAAAAGGCAGGTAATAAGGCTCTTGAAAAAGCATCCGAAACTTACAGTAATGTTAAACAGAAAATTCTTAATGAATCATTGTTTGCAAAACCTTTAAATGTTGGTGAAGATGAAGGGTTAGCTTGTCGTAGGTATTTACTGAATAATCCTGAAGGATGTACCGACTGGGAAGACCATATTCGTAAAGAATATAACAGAACGGGAAAATATAAATAGATGTTAAAGGCAATATTTTTTAATATTGCCTTTAATTTTTTATTTTATTATAATGACGAACATTAAGGAGATATTATGCAGAGATTAAAGAAAATTTTGTTATTCATATCAGGAAGCTTGATTATTCCTTGGTTGGCCGTCGTTCTGACGAATATAGCATCCGGCGGAATAAATTTTTTTTCTACGGATTTGTTTGCTAACCTTTGGGGAGATTATATCCTTACTTATATTATGACGCCTTTTTTATATCATAAAGGGATTAAAAAATATGTTTCCAATCAGCGTGTTCTCTTTGCTGTTATCTTTTGCTTTTTGTGGATATTCGGACTTTTGATGTAATGCTGTGTCGGTATTGAAAAATATGGGTGCAACGCGGGCAATATGGGTGTTGGAAAGTTCGCGGGAGAATAGGTGTGAGGCGGTTGAGGGCGTTCATTATATTTTTAAAGGGGAAAATTTTGTGAATTAGCTCACGGGAGGAAGCCACTCTGCCGGGCAGTCATGTACTTTTATGTACACTCCTGCCCGTTGGTGGGCTCCCGCGGCTACTTCGCAAAATTTTCCTCCTTTAATGTGTGGCGATAGTTTGTTTTTTTTGCGGAAGAAGATTGAAAATCGTATATAACGTATTGAATTTAAACGGATAAGCAAATTTTACAAAAAAATATACAAAAATAATATTGACAAAAAATATTTTTTATGTATATTTGCTCTTACTAACCCTAAAAATATGTTTATAACTATGTTTAACTTCGGCAGCCACCCAATCAGGGCACCTACTTAAAGGGAGATTCCACCCCTCTGCACACCGCGGCGTAAATAACATAAATGCCGGAATCAGAAATGTAACACAATCTCTAACCGCAATTGAGACCTGCGATGAACCCTTTAATCCGTTCCCCTGATCGGCCGCAAAAATGCTTCTGAATTTTTTGTGTTGCCATTCAAAATAAGAAACAGATAAACAGGCTCCCCTCCATGCTGATACATTGCCGCGTATTTAGTCACTGACATAAGTTTCAAAATGCGATACGGTCCCGTTGAAGCCCTCATCCGAGCCTATGCACACTCCGATTTCCGCGTATCGAACGCGAATAACGTGCATGATTTCTTTCCTCTCTTGTCCGTTCGGCAAGGGAGGTTTTTTTTATGCCTTTTTTTGGGGGAGAGGGCGTGCTAAATCACGGTCAAATCGCCGCGAGGAAGCCTGTCCTCAAATGCTCACGTACTTCTATGTACGCTCCGCTTTGGGGCAGGGCTCGCAACGATAGCACCGTAATTTATCCCGCCCTGAGGATGCTTATCCCGCCCAAGGCAACGCTGCGCGTTCGGTTAAAGGGGAAAATTTGAGCATCCAGCGCGGTCTTATCGGGTAAATGAAAATTCATGTACTATTGTGTACACTAAAATTTTCATTTCCCTCAATCCCATCGCTGTCTATCTCAAATTTCCCTCCTTTAAGTGTGGTTGGGCGAGGGCTTGCGGCTTTTTGTCTGTGAATTGCCACGCGTTTGTGTATCTGACGATACGGCGCTCGCAATGACGGGTATAGATTATTTATTGCCCCCTCTCCCTCCAGGGGAGAGGGAAAGAGAAGCGCGAGCCTCTCGGGGGGAGGGCAAAGACGGGGAAGAGGAATATGTTTGACATCAGGTTTAAAATATGGTATATTAAAAACTCAAATACTAACTTTATAAAAATCTAAGCTTTATGTTGTATTATCAAATTCTGAGCCTTTTTCAGGCTCTCCTGTTCGCGGCTATCAGCTGCCCGTACTACACGCTCATTCCGAGCCTGCGCGACAAGCGAGATACCAGTCGTAAATACGAGTGGTTTACTGTCAAGGAAGCCTCTCTCATCTGGAGTATCAGCACGGTATTCGCGTATCTGCTCGCGCTGTGGATCAACTACGCCAATCTCCCTGTCCTCCAGTGGTGGGGATTTGAAGGCGTGTGGATCGAAACCTTCCTGATTTCGGGGCTGGCGCTTATCGTTTCCAGCTATCTCAACCGATTTGACAGCTGGAAATATGCGTGGGTATGTCGCTCGGTGCCGTTTATCATCACGCTCATCGCGCCGATCATCGCCGGCTTTCAGAGCATGGAGATGTTCCACGCCGGCAAATATGCCAAGCGTCTGAACGTGGAGGTTGTTGCCGACAGCATTTTTCACCGCGACGTCGCCGTCATCGACGTTAAGAAGATGATTACGGTTGATGCCGATTTGGCGAAGAAGGTAGCGGAAGATGTGCTCGGTGAAGATACCGGTCTCGGTTCGAGAGTGGCAATAGGAAAGATGACCATGCAGCAGATTTCCGGTTCGTTTACCATCAACGGCGGGCGGAAGCTGACATTTGACGATGACCTCATCTGGGTTGCTCCGCTGGAACACCGCTCCTATTGGAAGTGGCGCAGCAATAAGGTTACCCCCGGTTATGTTATCGTGGATGCCACGGATGCCAACGTTCGTTATCTGGTGACAGAAGTGAACGGCAAGAAGCTGAAGCTGCGCTATCTGGAAGAAGCCTACTTCGAAGACGACATTGAACGTCATATCAAAACCAACGGTTACCTGCATAAGGGCTTAAATGACCATTGTTTTGAGATTGACGGCAACGGCACGCCTTATTGGGTGCTTTCGTCTTATGAGCAGACCATCGGTTTTTGCGGCGAGGAAAGCGAAGGCCCGATAACCGTTAACGCGGAGACGGGCGAAATCAACAGCTATACGATTGAGAACGCTCCGGCGTGGATTGACCGTATTCAGCCGATGGATTTCGTGGAAGAGCAGATTCGCCAGTGGGGTGAATATCAGCAGGGCTGGTGGAACTCCACAGGTTTCGCGAAGCAGGAGAATGTCCTGTTGCCGACAGAAGGAACGACGCTGGTTTACAGCAACGGCCGCAGCTATTGGTACACGGGTATCCGCTCGGCAAGCGCGGACAAGGCAACGAACGGCTTTATGCTGGTGGACACGCGCACCAAAGAGGCGAAGTTCTACCGCATGAGCGGTTTCAACGAAACCGAAGCCCGCAATATCGCCGAAGGTCAGGCCGAAGCCGCCGCTGCCGGTTACACGGCAACATTTCCGGTGCTCTACAACGTTCGAGGCATCCCGACGTATTTTATGACGTACAAGGATGGTTCGGGCAATGTTCAGGGTTACTGCTTTGTTGCTTCTACCAACCGTCAGGCCGTCGGCAGCGACAAACTGAAAACTGTCGCCATCCAGAAGTACCTCGCTGCTTTGCAGGCCGGCAAGAACGACCGCCCGCTTGACAGCGTGGTGAAGAGCGAAACGCTGACCGGAACCGTCCGCGGCATTACCTTGGAAGAGGGGGTGTATTACATCCTTTTGGAAGAGAAGCCCGGATACGAATTTACCGGCAGGAGCGTGAACTTTCCGGAGATGAAATGGACGGAAAAAGGCAACAAAATCACAGTCAGCTTCGAACTCGGGGAAGAAAAGGTTGTTCCGTTGAACAGCTTTGACAACCTCGGCTTTGATATCTGACTTATGAGTCCGGCACACCTTATGTGTGTCGGGCTTTCGTTTTTTTAAACAAATATATATTGACAAAAAAATGTTTTTTGTATATATAGGCGGTTTATGAAAAAAAATTAATTTTAAATGGTGATAAAAATGGCAGAAAAAATATCGGGCATCGGGTTGCGTAAAGATATGCTTCTTGACCGCTTGCTTTTGAAAATGAAATTTTCAATGAGACGTCATAATTTAAGACTGGCTGTTGCCGCAAGAGCGCAGGAAAATCTGGAACTTTTGGAGAGACGGGAGATTCACGTACGGGCAAAAGACGTGAAACTGTGGGCGCGATATGTCAACCGGTTCGCAACTTATCATAAAGAAGAGATGCTGGCATATTTGCAGGAAAAAGTTGACTATGACCTTAAAGAATATCTGGACGGCAGAAAGGGGAGCCTTTGGGGGAGATATTTTAAATTCCTGCGTCCGGCTTATATGGATTCCGATCGTTTGATAAAAAAGTATCGCAGATATATTGATGTCTGTCGGGAGATGCGCGGAAGAGACGATATTAAAGGGTTGATGGCGGAAGCCAGAAAAATCAGAAAACAGGCAAGGAAGTATGCGGCAGCTGTGGTTAACGGCAAAATCAGCGTAAAACCGGAAGATTATCAGGAACATTTGCAATATTTCAGCGTTATCTGCTATCCGCCGGTTGAAGGGGATTTTCCTGATTTGGCCAAGAAAAAAATCAAGGCTTTACAGCAGCAGAGCGGGGCAGAAGCGGCGGTTTACCGGCCGGCGGCAGTTGAGAATGAAAAATCAGAAAAGCGCGGCCGTTTTGCAAAACTGAAATTTTGGGCTCTGGGCGGCATTGTTGCTTTGGCCGGATGCGGCTGGGGTGTGAAGAGTTGCAGTACGGATAAACCGGAAAGCAACCCGCAGGAGCATAAGACCGAAATTACGACCGGAAAGAGCGATGCGGGCAAGAAAGAAGCCGTTGTTGTTGATTTTGCGGCGGCACGCCGAAAGGCTGCGGCCGACAGCGTTCAGGCGGCGCCGGTTATAAAGGCGGCAAATGAAAATACCGCTTCCAAAGAGCGTGCGCAGAAAATATGGCGCAACTATTATGACAATACGGTAGAAATATTGTCGTCGGCAAAAACCAAAGAGAGACTGTATCAAAAGATTGAACGGCAGCTTGCGGACGGCGTTTTTGTTTTGCCGCAGGAAATCAGCAAAGAACGGCTGGCTTATACGTATCTTATCTATAAAGCATACGGCATAAACTCGACAATCGGTGCGGCATTAGAGAAGAGCAGTAAGCTTTCCGAAGCGGAGCAGACACGTATGGTTGAAGATGTTTTGGCAGCGGGGGCGAAAGGCGAGGGCGTTAAAAAAACGGCTCAGGCGCGTTCCGGCGGGCAGCTCGGGACGTACAGCAGATATGACCATGCTTCCCGGACTTTGCAACAGCGGCATATCCGCAATCTGCAAAGTGTACATCAGCTGAGAAAACATCAGGCAAGATAAAATTTTTATCGGCCGGCGAATGAATGATAAAAGCCCGATATTGTATGTGTCGGGCTTTACGTTGTTTTGCGGATTTAAAAAACTTGACAAAATTCGAAACAGTGGTAAATATCTGTACGACATTAAAAATTTTTATAAAACCCAAATTATTTATGAAAGATCTTATTTTTGTGCTTTTCGGTGCACCCGGAAGCGGTAAAGGGTATCTCGGCGAGTGTATCAGGCAGGCGTTTTTGAACGGAAATATCGTGCATGAGAATGAAATTGCCTACATTTCTACCGGTGATTTATTGAGACAGGAAACGGCTTCGGGCTCTGAGCTCGGGCAGGAAATCGCGGAAACCATGAACAGCGGCGGTCTGGTCTCTGACGATATTGTGGATCGCCTTGTGGCAGATGCGCTTGAACGCAACCACAAAATCAAATTTTTGGACGGGTATCCGCGCACGCTGCGGCAAATGGGAGCATTGGTAGACATGCTGGGCAAACGGGAACGGCCGTACACGCTTTTTGCCGTTTGGCGTAAGGCGTTCCCGGCGGTTATTGAGGAACGCGTCAGCAAGCGCCGTGTCTGCAAAGACTGCAAAACGACGCACAGCGCTGACGACGGCAAATGTCCGAAATGCGGCGGCGTATCGCTTATTCGCGACGATGACGCACGCATAGAGCAGCGTCTGGAAACTTATGCGCGGGAAACAATGCCGGTATGGTCGGTGTTGGAAAGTCTGGCAAAAGTTAAATATGTCGTGATGGAAGACGAGCCGGTGGAAGAAGCCGTGAAGATTATCTTCAATTCGTATGTTCGCTCCACTTTCTTTTAAGCCGCATGGTTTGTGCTATGTCAAAACCGCCCCTGTTGAGGGCGGTTTTTTAATGGAGAGAGGGGGATTATTCTTTTTTTTGTGCTTTTTCTATTCTTTCTAAAATTCTTTCATATATAGTTTTTTGTTCGAATGGATCGTCTAGTTTGGAATAAATTATTCTAGTTGGAAACATTTTATAACATTTTATTGAAGCAGTCGTATCCGGTATGTTTATGATATGTGTCATAATTTCTTGTATATTATGGTCTGTTAGTGCATTATCATTTAAAGGGGAATCATAAAATAGTGAATTTGTGTAAAAGGGGCTTTGTATAAATTTTTGATTAAATAAACGGACCAGTTTTTGACTGTTGCTTAATTTTTTGCTTTCTTCTGTTTCTATTAATGATAGTTCGTTTTTGTATTTAGAAAAATAGTTTTCCATAATAAATACGGTATAATATATATAAGGCTGCTTCACATAATCTTCTTTGCTTTTCATAATTTTATGTATGTTGTTAAATATATACTTGAAATCACGCAGGCTTAAATCAAACATAAATCCTAAGTTATTTAACATATTTATAAAATAATCGTTTATGCTATAATCTGGAAATTGGTATTCTTTAAGAAGGGAACGAATATAATTTTTATAATTCCCTAATGGTAATTTGAATTCAAAATCTACTATCCTTTTCAGATAGCCGGCTGCATTTTCCGCGCCGTAAAACTGTTGGATAGAAGATTTTAATTGCAAATCATCAACTGTTAATACAAAGGTTATACCAGGTATATTGAATAAATGTTTGATATAATCCAATAATCTGACAGCGAAATCAGGTTTACATCTATCTAAATCATCAATAAATACAATTAAAGGTTTATTTTTTTCGCTTGTATCAAGCAATTTCATTAGTTCTTGGCGAAATGTTTGGATGATACTATCTCTATTATATTCAACTTCCAGCAAATCGTTGCAGTTCTTTTCAGTTTGCTGAGAATTGTCATCTATATCCTGAGCATACTTACAAACAGTATTCATTGCAGTATTTACATCTATACCTGTATATTTATTAAATATTTCTTTAAAGCAGTAAGTCAGCATATTGGGGATATTATTCATAAACAATTTTTTTGTCGCTTCTTTAAATCCTGTTTTACTTGGAGACGTTTCAAAGTGGTTAATAAATATGCTACAAAAGGAAATAAAAGCATCTTGTGCGTAATCATGTTTCCAAGCATTGTAATATAGTGTATCGTGTTTTTGTGCTAATTCTTTATTTAAAAGATTTACAAAAAAAGTTTTTCCGCTACCGTATTGTCCGGATATTTGTAAAACAAAACAATTTTCACTATTTGATATAATCATTTCTTTTAAAGCAGGTATGTATTTGCTGCGTTCAAATTTATCTTCTTTTTTAAGATCTTCAAGAGTCATATTACCATAATCACGATCAATCATTTTATCTTCCTTATTATGTTATTGAAATTTTATGTTATTATTTATGAAATATTTTGATTTATTTTTCAAATATTTTTCAGTTGGTAGGGGGCGAGAAGTTCTTCTATCTAACCATTAAAAAAATCCGCCATAAAGACGGACTTTTTTAATGGTGGGTTGGGAGGGACTGACCTTCGGCTTTAAAAAAAAGCCTCGGCCGCACGGGCGAGCTTTTGCCCGACGGGCAAATCGGCGTTCTTCCGCCCGCCTGGCTCTGGTAGTCGAACCCTCTTCTTCGGGGCTTCGAGAAGTTCTTCATCTAACCATATAACAAAACCCTCCGTAAGGGAGGGCTTTTTTAATGGTGGGTTGGGAGGGACTCGAACCCCCGACCAGACCGTTATGAGCGGCCAGCTCTAACCAACTGAGCTACCAACCCAGAATAATAAAATATGTAACTTGCTCCGTAGGCTTCGCGTTAAACGCTCAGCAACTGCGCTTCGGACAAGCTTGCTCTAAGCTCACTTTGTTGCCTTTACAGGCAAGTCGTTCGACTAAGAGCGCTACTGCTCTCGGTAAAAACAGCCCACCGGGCTTTTTTTACTCTGCGAGCCTGAGCTACCAACCCAGAATAATAAAATATGTAACTTGCTCCGTAGGCTTCGCGTTAAGCACTCAGCAACTGCGCTTCGGACAAGCTGCGTTCTTTTTACGGCATATGTTTTCGGTAGTCAAGCGGATTTTTTGCCATATGCAATATTTTTTACACAGAAAGGGAATATGCGACGCTGCGCGTTCGGCTTGTGGATTGCCATGGTAGGTTGCGCTGACGTACCGATTTCGCAATGATTATATGGATATATTATTTTCCCCCTCACCCGTCCTCCCCCTCGCAGGGGAGAGGGAAGAGCATAATGCAAGCCTCTCGGTGGGGAGGAGAGCATAACGTAAGTTCCACAGAGGGGGGAGAGGGTAGAAGCGGCGGTGTTCAGCGGTTTTCCGAAAGATACGGCGATTTGATATGCGTCAGGTGTTTGACCAAATCATCATATGCTTCGGGGTTATGCTTTTTCAGCCATGCAAAGATTAAGCGCCGCGGTTCCTGCACGTTCAGCCGTTCGGTAAAGACGCGCATTTTTAAAAACGGGGCGTTGTATTTGGAAAGCAACGTCAGCGGATAACAGTTTTTGTCGTTTAAGGGCAGGTATTTCAGTTGTTCATAAGGGATATAAGCAGCAGAGTGAAAGCCTAAATTTTCCAGATACTGCGTGAACGGGACTTCATAAGCATATGCCGTTGCCAATCCGTCTTTTTGGGCTTTAACGGTTTGGAGATAGCCCAGAAAAGCAGGGTGTTTTACAACCAACGGGGTGAAAACGAGAAAATAGCTCTGTAAGTGGTATATGCCGTCTTGGTTGGCCGTAATACCCCAAAAATCAGGCGTTTGCGGTTCGGGCGGCATATAGAGGTATGAGGTGGAAGGTGAATAATACGGGCGGAGATACGGTTTTAACGACGGTGCCGTCAGCAGGGCAGAGTCGTTGGCAAAAATAAGGTTGGCGGCGTTTTCAAACCAGCCGTTCTTTTTCAAGAACAGGGCGCCGCGTTTGTACGAACCCCAATCGTATTCGCCGTGGCGGGAAGCAAACAGGTGTGTTACATACGGCCGCAGTTTTTTGATATCGCCTTTGCGTATCGGGTTGTCGGTAATATAAATGATGTTCGGCGAAACTTCTTTGAGCTTTTTCAGGTATGAAACCACATAATCGGGAACGGAGCCGTCTGCCGAATAAGCGGCAAAAACCGCAGCATTTTCGCCTTTTGCAACGGGAGAAAACGCAATTTCTGTATTGATGAATTTTTGATTGTCATGCCAAACGTAAACCGCATAGAAAGAAGCGGCAGCGGTAAATGCAAACAGGACGGCGGATTTGATTTTTTTGACGGACATTATCTTTTCTCCTTTAAGTCATCAGGAATAAAACGGGGAGATATTTCTGATTGTATATCTTCATATCGGGCGGGGTATTTTCGTTTAATCAGGCGCAAGACATCGGCACGGTCGTCAAGAATGGCCAGCATGGTGGTAAACGTGCGCCGTTTTAAGAATTGGTTGTCATAATCACGCAGCATCATGAGCGGAAAGTTGTTGACATCGGTATACTCTTTATCCGGCAACGGGATGTCGCGGTACGGCAGCCATGAGTCCCATTTATAGCCCAGATTTTGCAGATGAGGGGTCAGTTCCAGCTCATATTTGAAAATATAATATTCATAGCGTTCCTGATGTGTGACATTGTTCAGAAAAGCGGCAAAGGCTCTGGAGCGGAGAATGTGTTTGCGAAAGACCATGAAATAGCTCTGGATATGCATCTTGTGAGCGCTGTTTTGGCTGTTGCCCCAAAAGTCAAGCTCAGGGCGTTTTGCCATATCTTCAAATATCGGTTTGAAACTTTGCATCGGCGCGTAACAGGAATCGTTGGCAAAGATAAGTTCGTCGGCATTATCCAGATATCCGTTGTCTTTGAGCCACTTGAAGCCGCGTTTGTATGATCCCCAGTCGTATTCTTCGTGTCTTTGGTGTTCGGTATGGATAACGATATCTTTGAGCTTTTCTTCTTCGCCGGGGGCTAAGGGTGAATCGGCAATATAGACGACGCCGTCGGCAACTTCGTTCAGGCCTTTCAGGTAAGTTAAGACATACGGGTGAACGGTACCGTCGGCATTATATCCGGCAAAGACGGCGTAGCGTTTCGGACGGGTGGCGGCGTGATACCAAAGAACTGTCGCAAGAATCGCTATCAGCAGGGTTAACAGAACGCCGAAGCGTTTTATGGAAATATTTTTACACAAAAAAGCCCCCGTAAAAATGTTACGGAGGCAGTATAGCGCAAAATTATCTTATTCTGCAACTAAAACCTGACGGCGGCTGTGCATAGCTTCTTCAATAAAAGCAACCTGTTCCATAACCATCGGGTTATCGGCAAATTTTTCTTTGGCGCTTTGGACGCGTTCTTCGAATGTACCGTTATTGGACTTGAAGATGTACATAAACGCGCGGGTGACGGATTTGATTGTATGTTCATCATAGCCGCTGCGCTTTAAGCCGACGACGTTTAAGCCGCGCAGTTTGCCGCGGTCGCCTGTGACCATCGCAAACGGGATAACATCACGTCCGATACCGGTCATGCCGCCGATCATGGCTTTGCGCCCGATACGGCAGAACTGGTGCACGGCGGAGTTGCCGCCCAGAATAACGCCGTCGCCCAAACGGACGTGTCCGCCGATAACGGCGTTGTTGGTCATGATGACATTATCGCCGACGACGCAATCGTGCGCGATGTGCGAGTTGACCATAAACATACCGCCGGAACCGACGCGGGTAGTCAATACTTCCGGTGTTTCGCCGTGAACGGATGTCTGCCCTTTCGGCGTGCCGGCGTGCATGGTGACGTTTTCGCGGATGACATTGTTATTGCCGATGATTAAACGCGCGTCAGGCTGGAACTCGTTACCGTGGTCCTGCGGGCCGCCGCCTAAGCAGGCGCCCGGAAAAACGACGTTGCCTTCGCCAAGCGTGGTGTCGCCCATAATGCTGACGCGGGCGAGAAGTTTGCATTTGGCGCCGATTTTAGCGCGGGAAGAAATCCAGCAGAAGGGGCCGATTTCGGCGGTGGGGTCAATCTGAGCGCCGGGCTCAACAACGGCGGTAGGGTGTATCATCTTTGTCTCCTTTAATAAATTTCATTGAGGTGAGTATAGAAAGCCGCCGCCGATTTGTAAAGAAGAATGCGTTTTGAAAAAGTAACAAAATGTTACGTAATTTATCATGTTCCGAAAATTTGAGGTTCGGCATTTAATCCCGCCCGTCGCAACGCTGCGCGTTCTGTTTGTTTGGCGGCATGCTAAATCACGGCCAAATTGCCTCGACATTAAAAAACGCACCTTTTGCGAGGTGCGTTTTCCTTTTGTCAATGGCAACGTTTATTCATCATCATCAAAATCATCATCTTCGTCGTCAAAGCCGTCATCATAGCTTTCATCGTCGTCGTACTCATCATCTTCGTACTCGTCGTCATCCAGCATATCGTCATCAGGTGCGGCTTTTCCTTCCAAAAGCATCTGTTCGGCGATTTCAGATTTTTTGCGGCGGCCGCGGCGTTTTTTGGCGGGCGCTTTTTTGGAGAGGGCGCCGATAACATAATTGCCGATGATTTTATATAAATCAACCAAATGACCGTTGTACATATGGTCGCCGTCTTCAATCATGGCAAAATCAACGTCTATATGGCGTTGCGCATTCAGACGAGCGGCCATCTGGGCAACGAGTTCGGGTTCGCCGATATCGTCTTTGCCGCCCTGAATGATTAATCCGGAAGTCGGGCAGGGGGCAAGGAAGCTGAAATCTTTTTCATTTGCCGGAGGAGACACGGCGATGAAGTTATTAATATCCGGACGGCGCATCAGAAGCTGCAAACCGATCCAGGCGCCGAAAGAATAGCCGGCTATCCAGCACTGGCGGGCATTCGGGTTGTTGGCTTGGAGCCAGTCAAGCGCCATGGTGGCGTCGGAAAGTTCGCCCGGGCCGTCTTCAAATTCGCCCTGTGAACGCCCGACTCCGCGGAAGTTAAACCTGAGAACGGAAAACCCCAAGTCTTTAAAACAAGTGAAAAGCGCGTAAGCGACTTTATTATTCATTGTGCCGCCGTACTGCGGATGCGGATGCAGGATGAGCGCGACGGGCGCGTCTTCACGTTTGGCTTTATGATAACGCCCTTCAAGCCGTCCGGCGTGTCCGTTTATGATAACTTCAACCATAGTATACTCTTTTTTTAACTTGATTTCATCAACAGTGCATTCTATATTAGCCTCATGATTCTTAATCAGGCTTCATATAAGCGGGGAGTATAACAGAGATGAAATCAAATTTCAAGCAATTTCTTAACGAACTGGATACGATTGTCGCGAAAGACCCGGCGACATCGGGACGCATGGAGGCTTTTTTATGTTCTCCGGGGTTTCACAGCATCTTGTTTTACCGCTTGGCTCACCGCTTATGGCAGAATAACTGGCGGCTTTCGGCACGTCTTTTGTCGCAGCTCGGGCGGCTGTTGACCGGCGTGGAGATTCATCCCGGTGCCAAAATCGGCAAAAACTTTTTTATTGACCACGGTATGGGCGTGGTTATCGGCGAGACTTCGGTTATCGGCGACAACGTGACGCTTTATCACGGTGTGACGCTCGGGGGAACCAAGCCGTTTGCCGGTAAAGGCGGCAAGCGTCACCCGACGCTTGAAGACAATGTGGTGGTCGGTGCGGGCGCACAGGTTTTGGGGCCGATTACCGTCGGCAAAAATGCCAAAGTCGGCGCGAATGCCACCGTTGTCAAAGATGTGGCTGCCAACACGACGGTTATCGGTTCGGCGGCGCACAAAACCGAGAGTGCCAAAGGGGATACGTTTGCACCATACGGCATTAACAGCAAGGCACCGGATCCGTATGACAAGCGTATTGACAGGTTAGAGAAAGAACTGGCCGCTTTAAAGAAAAACGTGCAATAGCACGGTCATAAAAGCAAAAGGAAGCCCCTTCATAAATGCTTACGGGCAATCTGTTGCCTTAAAATTATACGCAGTCATGTTATCCGCATGGGGATATGTCGGGCGGCGGACTTGAAAATATATTTTAACGGGTTACATTTTTTTTGTTTAATATCAATGGAGGTTATTATGAAAAAAGTATATGTAGCATTGTTTGCCGTTTTGTTTGCCTTTAACGCCAATGCGTTTGATTTGACGGCTGCCGCCAACAAAGTATCCGAAAGCGCCAACAAAACTACCGAAAGTGTTGAGGCCAGAAAGGCTGCCAATGCCAAAGCCAAGGCTGACCGTGAGGCTGCTGCGGAAGCCAGAAAGGCTGAGTTGAAAAAGCAGGTCGAAGATAAAAAAGCTGAAGCCAAGGCAAAATATGAAGCCAAGAAAGCCGAAGACGCTGCGAAAAAAGCCGAACAGGAAAAGGCGATGAAAGACGCCAAAGACAGTTTGAAGAATTTGAAAAATTCATTCGGTAAATAAGCTTTGATGTCGTAAAACAAGGGCTCCCCGTTCGGCGGAGCTTTTATTATATGTGTTTTTACCGCGGAAAATAAAAAAGCTTCTCCGCAAAGTATTGAGGAGAAGCTGTAATGTTGATTTCAGTATTGAAAGAAATCGTAAACGCGGGCGGGAACGGTTGTCTGTCCGGAACGGTGCTTTTTAAAGCAAAGTTTTTTGAGTGTTATTCCGAGAACAACCATGCAGACGATAACTAACAGAGTCACGACCATATCCCAGAAAATGGTGTTGTGTAACATATGGCACAATTATTGGTGAGACATAAAATTACTTTTCGTGCCTGAAATAACATAATATTTATTTTTTGTCAATATCTTTTTAATAATGAAAAAAATGCTTGACTTTGGTTTTTGATTGTATTAAAAGCGGAGTCAACTTGAAAGAGAAGCACCGAGGTGCAGAACTTTCATACTGTCCAAGACCGCAGGCGGTTTGTTTACGGGGCAGGCGTGCAGACGATTTTGCCGCGTGCTTTGAACCTTAATTTCCTGCGCAGACGGAGTCGTAAAAAATTTCTCATAATTTTTTCTCCTTCGGACAGATTTGGTGCTGCTTTGGCGGCAGGGCGGTTTTATGTCGACCGGCTTGCAGTATAAAGCAGATGTGGTAACGTTTTGCGGTCGGGGCGGAAGCTTTGGCGGCAGAACATAACAAATTCTTGGAGACAAGTAGTGAATCGTGAAGAAAAAGCTGAACTCCTGAGCTTGGTAAACGGATTGGTTTCAGGTGCGGAATCTGTGGTTGTTTCTCATTACAGAGGATTGACCGTGGCAGAAATTTCCGAACTCAGAAACAAAGCCCGCGAACTCGGCACAGAACTCAGAGTTACAAAAAACCGCATTACTCGTCTTGCCCTTAAAGGCACAAACTTTGAAGATTTGTCTGATTTGTTTACAGGTCCGACAATCATGGCTTATTCCAATGACCCGATTTCGGCGTGCAAACTGTGCGTAGAATTCGCCAAAGCCAACGAAAAGTTTGTTGTTGTCGGCGGCGGTTTGTCTTCGGGCAAACTTTCCATGGCTGAAATTGAAAGATTGGCAACCATTCCGTCTATGGACGAACTGCGCGCCAAAATCATCGGCCTTCTGCAAGCTCCGGGCGCTGCTCTCGCACGCGTTACAAAAGCTTACAGCGAAAAGGAAGCTGCTTAATTATAAGGGATATCCGGCAGGCAGTGCAGGACTTTTTAAGAAAGTTTCAGCTGCCGCGGTATCCATGGCAAGAAAAGTTGTTTGGTCAGACACATGGTTAATTGATTATGAGTCTAATCAAGCGGTTAAATTAAGAATTTAAGAAAAAAGTTTAATTTTTTATTGGAGAAAAAAAATGGCCGATTTAGCCAAATTAGTTGAAGAATTATCAGCGTTGACAGTTATGGAAGCTGCCGACCTGTCCAAAATGTTAGAAGAAAAATGGGGCGTTTCCGCTGCTGCCGCAGTTGCTGCTCCTGCTGCCGGCGGTGCTGCTGCCGCTGCAGAAGAAAAGACCGAATTTGACGTTGTTCTCGTTGAAGCCGGCGCAAACAAAATTAACGTTATTAAAGAAATCCGCGGCATCACCGCTCTTGGTTTGAAAGAAGCCAAAGACTTGGTAGACGGTGCTCCGAAGACTGTTAAAGAAGGTGCTCCGAAGGCAGAAGCCGAAGAAATTAAGGCTAAGTTGGAAGCTGCCGGCGCCAAAGTCGAATTGAAGTAAAAACGCAAAATTTTGTGATTGAGCTCCCAAATGGAAGCCTGTCGTCGGTCAGGTCACGTACTTCTATGTACGCTCCCCTCCCTAGCAGGACATTTGGGGCTCACTCGCAAAATTTTATCGTTTTTATGGGGTAGGGCAAGAGCTCTGCTTTTTTTTGTGTGCGAGTGATGCTCTTGGGTGGACATCCGCGATTATTTGACTCAAATCTCGGTTTTTTGGGGGGATGTGCACTATATCCCACCCATAGCAAAGAGTACTCTGTATTGAGTACTCTTTTTGTTTATCGTTTTTATGGGGTAGGGCAAGAGCTCTGCTTTTTTTGTGAATGCCGCTTATATAGTTCGGTATAAAAAATCCCCCGCGGCGAACCGAGGGGGATTTGAGTTTACGTGAAGTAGTTTTTAACGGCGAGCGCCTGCATGACTTCGCGTGCGAATTTGTATTTCTGCGCGTAGGCCATCAACAGTTCTTTCGCTTCGCTTTTGGGCAGGTCGAACAGCATGAACTGGGCTTTGGCGCAGAGTTCATGGTGTTCAATGTACTCTTTAAGAAGCTCATAAGCTTCGGGGCGCTCAAACAGGCGTTTTTGCAGATTGTCAGAGAGCTCCTGCGTTTTGACCGCTTCGGCGAGCAGTTCCGCCGCGGCGGGGTGCTCAAAGAACGTTGCCAGTGTTTTATCTTCCAGCCGTACACGTACATTATGCATGTAAGCAATCATGCGCTTGACACCGTTCGGTAACGTGAACAGTAGGAGTTCGTTTTCTCCGTAGAGCGTGCGATGAGCCGGATAGCTGTCAAAAATGTCCGCAGCATTTTTCAGCTCAAAGAGTTTGGCTTCCGTCTCTTGCCCGATGTTCGGAAATTCCAGAACATACTTTTTTATGACGATTTCGGCATGCGGCAGCTCAAAGAGCATTAACTCCGCTTCGGGGCAGAGGGGGTAGTAATATTCCGCAAGCAGATCTTCGGCTTCAGGCAGTGCCAGCATTTTGAGCTGAGCTTTGTTCGAAAGTCTGCGGGGATATTCGTTCTGATCCTCTTTGATGTAGGCTCTGACAATGTCTGCCGCGTTCGGGCGTTCAAACATTTTCAGCTGCATCTCATCGGACAGCTCGCCGCGTTTTTTTATAGCAACGATAAGCTCCACGTTATCGGGCATGTTAATTATCTTTTCGGCGAATTTTCCGAGACGGACATACCTGTTTTCTGCAAGATAATGCAGAAGCAGTTCTTTGGCATCAGGCTGTTCAAAAAGCTTGAACACCGCGTCGTCCGACATATGCTGTTTGTCGATGTATTGTTTGACGGTATCGCGCATGTCCGGCTGTTCCAGCAACTTCATTTCCACGGGAACGGGAAGCTGGTGGAGCGGTAGATACCCGGCTAAGATTTCCTTGCCGTTCGGCAGCTCAAAGACTTTGAGCAGGGCTTCATCCGAGAGGGTATAAAACATGTAGACATATTTTTTGATGATGATGTCCGCATGTTTGGCTTGGAAAAAGAAAATGTCATCTTGCTGCGTGTAGCGTTCGGCAAATTTGTACAGGCAGTTGCCGAGTCTGTTCATGTTGTTTAGTTTGGCGTAGAAATTAAGCCAAAACAGGTGTCTTTTTTTCATAATTATAGGATTTAATGATGTGAGATAATAATTTGATTTGGGGCAATAGTATGGCACCGGGAAATTTTTGTCAAGTTTTAAATATGTAAGGCAAAGAAAATGCTTGCAATTTAAAAAGTTCGGTATAAAGTGCAGATGTCCTTGCCGCGAAAGGGTATCTTTTTGCGGCTATACATTAATTTTTGTTGAGAATCCATAAGGAGATAAATATGACTAAATATGAGAGTATGTTAATTGCTCGTCAGGATCTCGGCCAGTCTCAGGTTAATGACATTGTGGCAACATTGTCCGATGCGATTAAGAAAGAGGGCGGCGAGGTCGTTAATGTTGATAACTGGGGTTTGAAAAACCTGGCTTACCGCATTAAGAAAAACCGTAAAGGTTACTATGTTGTTTTGAACATTTCGGCTCCGGCAAGCGCTATTTTCGAATATGAGCGTTTGGCACGTTTGAACGAAGACATTATCCGTTTCATGACGGTTAAAGTTGAAGAATTCGCGGGCAGCAAAGAAGAAGCTGCCGTTGAAGCAGAAGCTAACTAAGGAGTTTGACAATGGCAAAACAAGGATTTTTTAAGAAAAAGAATTTGAGCGACAATCCGAACTTTGTAATTGATTACAAGGATACAAAGTTTTTGTCCCGCTACATTTCCGAAAAAGGCAAAATTATGCCGAGTCGTATCACCAACGTAACCGCCAAGACGCAAAGAGAAATTGCCCGCGCCATCAAACGCGCCCGCTTTGTCGCTTTGCTGCCGTATGTTGCAGACTAAGGAGAAAGCTCATGGAAATCATTCTTTTGGAACATGTAGAAAAATTAGGCAAAATGGGCGACAAAGTTCAGGTTAAGAGCGGATATGCCCGTAACTACCTGTTGCCGCAGAACAAAGCTTTGCGTGCAACCGAAGCCAATGTTGCTTATTTTGAAAAACAAAAGGCTGAACTGGAAGCCCGCAACCAGAAACTATTGGAAGAAGCCAATAAGAAATCTGACGAATTGAAAGGCTTTTCCGCCGTTCTTATCCGTCAGGCTGCCGAAACAGGTCAGCTGTACGGTTCGGTTACCATTCGCGATATTGCCAAAGCGATTAATGACGCCGGTGTTGAATTGGAACGCCGCTTTGTAGCGCTTGACAAACCGATTAAGTATCTGGGCGTTTATCCGGTTAAACTCAGCCTGCACCCCGAAGTTTCGCAGACAGTTCTCGTGAACATCGCGCGTTCTGCCGACGAAGCCAAAAAGCAGGAAAAAGCTTACAGCAACGAAAACGCTGTTGAAGCTGCTCCGGCAGAGGCTGCAAACTAAGTTTGCCGTTCGGATGAAAAAAAGAACCCGTCGTTATTGCGGCGGGTTTTTTGTGTGTAGGCGTCAGGAAGCTATCTGTCAAAAGCTCCGTTTTTGAGAATGATGTCAATAATCGGCGAATTGACATTGCCGATACTGTCCGACTGTTCGGGCGTAACGCGCATCGTGTTGTTACTGCGGCGCGGCAGTTGGCGTTCGGCTTCGGGATGTTCGCGCAGATAACGCTCGTGCAGCATTTGGCGCGCCAGTTCGTCCGAAACCGTGCAGTCGTTGGTGAACGAGATGTAATAATTATCGCCGTAAGGAGTGCCGTCAGCGCGGATACCGGAAGCAATCCGGGCACCTGATTGATGAATGTCGCAGTCATAGCCGCCGTTGCCGTCTGAAATGGTGACGTGTCCGTGTTTGGTTCTGCCGCGCTCGAAGTTGACCATTGCACCGGCAGCAAGCGGCGGATTGCCGTTCAGGCAGGCGTTGCCGTTTTGACGGTCGTTTTTGAATTTGAAGACGGTAAATTGTCCGCATTGTTCCCATGCCTGATTTGAGAAGCATGCAGAATTGCTTGAGCATCCGGGGAGTTTCTGGACGTCATAGTTGCCGTAACAAAAACCGGGTATACTGTCTCCTACTGCCAATTGTACGCCGGCAAGGCATTTGCCGCTTCCGCTCATTTGGCGTTCCCGTCTGCGAGCATTTTTTGCCAGTCTTTGGCTGGTAGGGCCGGCATGAACATCTTTAACCATATCGGGGGTTAATGCGTTTTGCATATCTTCGTTGGTAAGCCCGTTGCGACGCAGGGTACTGAACGACAGTTCGCCGCCGCGGCTGCCTTTCATACGGGCGAGCTCCTGTTCAATCCATTGAGCTTCACCGGGTGCCATTTCAGCGTCAGCACCACGTTCGATTGCCGGTTGTGCCGGCATAGCGGCATCTACGCGCCTTTCGACTCGGGTTTGTGCCCGTTCGGCCTGTCGTGCGGCTTCCGGCGGTGTCGGCAGCGGGGTAGGAATATCATCGGCCGTGCGGAATTCGGCAATTCCCGCTTCTATTGTAGCAACATCTTTATTAAGGAGTTTGGCGACGTCCTGCAATGTAACGTTGTTTTCGGGAGCGGATTTGCCGCTTTTATCTTCACCCAAGAGATAATGCAGGGCATTTTTAGAGGAGGTGTAACCGGGGAACTTTAAATTGGCAGGTTCCATCATGGCTTTGAGCATCAGGTCATAACCGAACATGCCGTATTTTTCAGTCATCCTTTTGGCGGTGTCTTCGGGAAAGCCGAGCCGTTTTGCCCAAGCTTCCATTCTGCTGTATTTTTGATCGTCCGTTAAGACTTTTTTTGTTTTTCTTGCCATGGCCGTTCTCCCATACTAATATCTGTATAAAAATATTGTACCTTTTTTCTGAGCAGATAAAAGATATATTAACATATTGAATTTAATAAATTAAATTTTATTGACAAACAATC
>CAXHMA010000004.1:0-3549 GCA_964017825.1 uncultured Alphaproteobacteria bacterium
AACGCCGATAAAATATATTTTCTCATAGTCTCCCTCCATATAACGGAAACGAGCCTATCAGCATAATCTTAATATTTATATAAAAATATACGCCGCTTAAACAAAACGGCGTATTTAAACACTGTCTTTAAAGTCGGGATTACTCGCCGTCTTCTGTTTCCTGAATGAGCATATCCTCTTCCACCAAAACCGGCTGCGCCGCAGACGAATTGACAGGAGCCACTTCTACCCCAGGATCACTTGGCAGCGGCTGCATATCATCGTCAGTGTTTTGCGCCGGAACGCTGACCGCGGAAGCCGTATATGTCTCCATAATAACCACACCGCCGTTTTCCGCGTTGTTCCGCGCATTTTTCATTGCCGCGTTCGCCGCATTGTTAACTGCGTTGTCACCGCCGGCAATTGCCTGCCCGACCATGAGTCCGAGCGCCGCCAACGACAAACATCCCATAAAAAATTTATTCATAACATCCTCCTGATTAAAACAAATACGCTTTCAATATAATTCCGCCCCGCCGCATTTCAACCCATACAAAAAACGGCAGGTTTCCCTGCCGCCGTAAGATTAAACAAAATAGTTAGAAATAGAAGCGGACACCGCCTTGCAAAACGCCGCCCCATTTGTTGCGCCCCGCACCGTCAATCGGAATAGACTGATAACGCGCTTCGCCGAAAAGCCCGAAACGGGGAGCAAGCCTTACCGTGCCGTTCAAGCCGACGCCGAAATACCCTTTGCCGTGATAGCGGTCATGCCGCGGCCCGTAGCAGCAATGATAGTCGTCAAGCAGCCATTCTTCCTGCATGGCATAGCCGGTATGGATTGCTGCGGCAAGATACCCGGCTCTCCCTTTAAGAAACTTCACTCCCAGATTAATACCGAACGTTACGGTTGAAAGTGAGGTCTTTTCAATGCCACCGTAACAGCTTTCATCAACGGCATTGACAGAAAGATATGAGAACTCGAGTTCGCCGATAATACGGTTGAAGTCGGCACCTAAGCGCACGCTTGCCACGGGAGACGTAAAGTCATTCACAAACGCTGCTCCGCCGGAAAGGCTGACCGAAAAGTCAACATCTTCCAGCCCTCTGCCGTAGTAGTATTGGGCGCTTGCATTTCCTGCGCAGATCATCACAACCGCGATGATTACTGCAAAAATCTTAGCTTTCATATATAAGTAATTTGGTTTAGAACCGGAGTATAACACATTTTTCAGCAGATTACAAATAAAAAATTCTTTCCCTCTCCCCTACGAGGGAGAGGGGGACAACAATATATCCTTATCATCATTGCAAGACACATATCGTCAGATATATTAAGTGCGTGGCAATCCACAAACGAAAAAGGGACGGCATCACTGCCATCCCCCTTAGTTGTGTGTTGATTCTTTTTTTATTTGGCTTTAATGCCATAATTGGTTTTGTTGGGAAACACGTTGAACGTGTATGTAATTTTCCCGACAAAAGTACCGCTGTTCTCAAAGCTGTCGTTTTGACGGACAGCTCCGGAAGTATGGTATTCAACGCCGAATTCAATACTTTGCCCAGTGGCAAAGAAGCGGTGTTGCCAAGCCAAACCGGCTACGCCGTAGAGGTAGTTACCCCAGCTGCGGTAATAGGTTCCGTCTTCATAGACTTTTGAGTCTGTTTTGTAGAACTCAAAACCCAAACCACCATAAATGAACAGGCGATTCACATCGTCTCTGTCCAGCTGGAACGGGCGGAAGCCTACGGTAGCCTGAGTGCGGTAAACCCAGTAAGCATCACCTGCATGCTCGGCAGCAGACGATAATTTGGATTTAGCGACCTGACCTTCGAGGTCAACACGCCACCAGCGACGATCATATCGTACACCAATGCCGCCTACAAAGCCGTTAACGGAAGAATTGCCTCCCCAGCCTACAGTCCCCATAACGTGGAAACCGTACTTTTTAGCCCAGCGAACGGGTATTTTGCCGGCATTGACAAAGGTGCTGTCACCTTTGCTAAGACGGTACTCACGAGCATCTTCGCTATTAACGAAGTAAATGTCATGAGTAAAGCCATTGACAGCTGTAGCGTCGCTGAGCATGAGGTGGGTGTTCAAACGAACGGCAGCTGAATCCAGTGCAGCGACTGCGGCTGAGTCAACAACCTCACGAACTTCTTCGCGGTGCTTGATGACGGTTGTTTTGCCGGTTAAGGCGGTAGAGGAAACAACACCATCCTGCAAGAAGACCTTGCGAACGATTGTGTTGCCTTGGGGATCGGTACTCCTGCTGACAATGGTGTCAGTGGAGGCATTTTTGAGATGAGCCCAGCATGCGGATGCATTATTGGTGTCACCTACAATTGATTTTTGTGCTACGGCGTTGTTGACACCGAAAGCTGCGATCATCACCACCATGGCAGCGATAACGCGAGTGTAAAGCATTGCTTTCATTTCTGATATAGTGTTTGATTTATATGCTGATTGTTTGAAATATCTTGAAGAAAAACTAACACCAGGCATATAGAAATATTTCAGATATAAACAATGCTCGCCCCTAAAAGAACCAACCTTGAAAATAATAATCTAAAATAATCTACATGCCTAATGATACTGTTTGTACCTCCACTATATCATCTTTTTTCTTTTTTTTCAACTCTTTTTTGGCTTTTCTGTCAATTTGGACTCCATTCCCCCTCCCTTTTTTAAACAAATGGACTTTAAAGACAGAAAATTTACATCTCATTTAAAAAACGAAAAAGGGACGACATCTCGTCGCCCCTAGTTGTATTGTTGGTTCCCCTCTAGAAGGACTTGGTGACGCCCAAATTAACGAAAGCACCACCAGCTGAGAGATTTTGCTCCTCTCCTTTTTGTACCTCAGGCACAATTTTATAGCCAACCTCACCGATGAGGCTCCAGTTTCTCCCTAAGTGCAGGGAGCCGCGGAACATGCCGCCAAAAATCCAACCGTAATTCTTTGAGCGCTCAAGCGCCTCATTACTGTCGGAACGCTGGTAGCCGTAACCGGCTATGCCCAGAACCGCCAAATAGCTTTTATACTTGGGATCCTGCAAGAACTTCCAACCTGCGTTAAAAGTTCCCGAGAACGTAATATAACGTCCTCTTGCATCGGCCGACTCGGTGTACTTGGAAGAGGAGAACCCTCCTTCAAGCTCCCAGAGCCAGTGGCACGTCTCGTATCCGAGACGTAAGGAAACCGTCGGAGAGAAAGTCTTACCGAATACACCTCCTCCCAAAAGGGAGATATTGACTTTATGGCGGAAGTTTCCGTCGTAGTCTTTGTGTTCGGGATTTACAGCTTTCAGCTCACCATTCAGGAAAGCCTCCTGCTGTGCAAAGGTCATATTTTTAACGGTTGTGCGCTCGTACACGGTAGTGTCCTGAGCAACGACGCCGTCGGCAGATTTCACTTCTGCTACGACAACAACGTCGTTACCGACTTTGGTGACTTCTTTGACTTTGCGGGTGGCTTTCACCACGATGGTTTTGCCGGTTAAGGCGGTAGAGGAAACAACACCATCCTGCAAGAAGACCTTGCGAACGATTGTGTTGCCTTGGGG
>CAXHMA010000004.1:3649-173074 GCA_964017825.1 uncultured Alphaproteobacteria bacterium
GTTTTGCCGGTTAAGGCGGTAGAGGAAACAACACCATCCTGCAAGAAGACCTTGCGAACGATTGTGTTGCCTTGGGGATCGGTACTCCTGCTGACAATGGTGTCAGTGGAGGCATTTTTGAGATGAGCCCAGCATGCGGATGCATTATTGGTGTCACCTACAATTGATTTTTGTGCTACGGCGTTGTTGACACCGAAAGCTGCGATCATCACCACCATGGCAGCGATAACGCGAGTGTAAAGCATTGCTTTCATTTCTGATATAGTGTTTGATTTATATGCTGATTGTTTGAAATATCTTGAAGAAAAACTAACACCAGGCATATAGAAATATTTCAGATATAAACAATGCTCGCCCCTAAAAGAACCAACCTTGAAAATAATAATCTAAAATAATCTACATGCCTAATGATACTGTTTGTACCTCCACTATATCATCTTTTTTCTTTTTTTTCAACTCTTTTTTGGCTTTTCTGTCAATTTGGACTCCATTCCCCCTCCCTTTTTTAAACAAATGGACTTTAAAATCCTCAATCAAACGACTCTATTAATTTCTTTACATTTAAATCCGCATTTGCTAAAATCCACCGCAGTTTGATTTTTATTGGAGTAAACAGAACGATGTCTTATAAAGAAGAACAGGGTTTAGACAAGCAATTTAACGCCGAAGAGATAGAAAAACGCTGTGATACCTGGTGGAGCACAAACGAAATTTATAAATATGACGCCAAGCAAAGCCGCGACAACACTTTCATGATTGACACCCCGCCGCCGACCGTCTCCGGCTCTCTGCATATCGGACACATTTTCAGTTATACCCAGACAGACATCATCGCCCGCTATCAGCGCATGCAGGGTAAATCCGTCTTTTACCCGATTGGCTGGGACGACAACGGTTTACCGACCGAGCGCCGCGTTCAAAACTACTATAACATTACCTGCAACCCCAAAGTCGCCTACACGCCGGACTTCACCCCTGTTCATGAAGAAAACGCCAAAGACGAACGCAAAGAAATTTCGCGCAAAAACTTCATTGAAGCTTGCGAAACCCTGACTGCCGAAGACGAAAAGATTTTTGAAAACGTCTTCCGCCGTATAGGGCACTCTTATGACTGGAACCTGACTTATTCCACAATCAGCCCCAAATCAATCAAACTTTCGCAACAGTCTTTCCTTGATTTGTACAAAAAAGGCAAACTGATTGCCGTTGAAGCGCCGATTATGTGGGATGTCACCTTCAAATCCGCCGTTTCGCAAGCTGAGGTTGAAGACAAAGAAATGGAGGGCTTTTTCCATAATATTCGTTTCAGTGTTAAAGACAGCGATGAAACATTCACCATTGCCACCACGCGCCCCGAACTTTTGGCCGCCTGTCTGGCAATCGTCGCTCACCCTGATGACGAACGCTACAAACACCTGTTCGGCAAAACCGCTGTTGTTCCGCTGTTTGACATTCCGGTTCCGATTGTTGCTTCCGAACACGCCGAAAAAGACAAAGGCACCGGCATTATGATGGTCTGCACGTTCGGTGACGCCGCAGACGTTGCCTGGTGGAAAAAATCCGGCCTGCCGATTAAACAAATTATCGGAATGGACGGCAAAATCATGAATATTGCTTACGGCGAAGGCGTCTTCACGACGCTGAACAAAGAAGAAGCGCAACAGAACTTTAACCAAATTATCGGCTTGCCCGCGCACATTGCCAAGAAAAAAGTCGCCGAAATGCTCAAAGAACAAGGCTTTTTAATCGGCGAACCGCAAAAAATCGTTCATCCGGTTAAATTTTACGAAAAAGGCAATCTGCCGCTGGAATTCGTTTCTTCCCGTCAGTGGTTTATTAACCTCATGGACATGAAAGAAGAAATGCTCGCGGCCGGCAGAAAGATTGAATGGCTGCCTTCATATATGCAGCATCGCTTTGAAACCTGGACGGAAGGCCTAAACCAAGACTGGTGCATCAGCCGTCAACGCTACTTCGGCGTTCCTTTCCCCGTTTGGTACAAAGTTGACGAGAACGGCAATATTGATTATAACAGCGTTATCCTGCCGGATGAAAATCAGCTGCCGATAGACCCGATGGCGGACGTTCCGGCCGGATACACCGAGTCGCAGCGCAATCAGCCGAACGGCTTCGCCGGCGACCCCGACGTCATGGACACATGGGCAACTTCATCTTTGACCCCGCAAATTGCTCTGGCAATGGCTGAAAATAACGATAATCTTTCCATGCCGTTTGACATTCGCCCGCAGGCGCATGATATTATCCGCACTTGGGCATTTTATACCGTTGCCAAAAGCCTGATGCATGAAAATACTATCCCATGGTATAAAACGCTTATCAGCGGCTTTATCCTTGACCCTGACCGCAAAAAGATGAGCAAATCCAAAGGCAACGTCGTCACCCCGATGCACCTGATTGAAAACCACTCGGCAGACGCCGTCCGCTATTGGGCTGCCAAAGCCAAACTCGGCGCCGATACGGCTTTTGAAGAAAAAATGATGCAGCAGGGACGCAAACTGGTTGTTAAAATCTACAACGCCAGCAAATTCGTCTTCATGATTGTCGGCGATTCTGCTTCTGCCGATTATGCCAAAGACATTACCGATACGCTGGATAAATCTTGGGTTAAAAAACTTGCAGACACCGTTAAAGCTGCTAAGCAGAGTTTTGAAAACTATGACTATTCTTTGGCTCTTGATGCCATTGAAACCCGTTTCTGGGATTTCTGTGACAACTACGTCGAGATTGTCAAAAAGCGCGCTTACTCGGAAGACAATTCTTCCGCCATTGCGACCTTAAAGCTTTCGCTCGATACATTCATCAAATTGCTGGCGCCCTTCTGCCCGTTTATCACCGAAGAAGTTTATCAGGCCCGCCCGTGGAAACAGGCAACGGATATCTCCGTTCATAAAGAACTTTGGACTTCTTTGAACAACCTGAATTCTCTGGCTGAAAGCGATTCGCTTTTGTATGATACGACCTCTGCCGTATCAACCGAAATCCGCAAACAGAAAACGATTGAAAACAAATCGCAGAAAAATCCTGTTCTGAGCTTAACAATCAAAGCACCGGAACAAACAATCAACAGCTTAAAAGCGAATGACGCAGACTTGCTGAACGTCGGCAACATTGCCGCAAACGGCATTTCATACCAAACGGCAGACGAACTCTTGATTGAAGACATTAAACTTGACCAAGACTTCGTCCCTGAAAAGAAAAAAGCCGGCTAATCGGCAATACTTAAACTTAAAGGCCGCGCTAATATAACGCGGCCTTTCTTCTGACTATTCAGATATGTTATAAACCTTATCTTTTGTGATCACCATTCCTGCCGGTGTCCCCGTAAAATGCACCACATCAGGACGATTTGCCATTCCAAAATCAAGATAAATAAGTTTTTCTGCTTTGGACGGATTGGATATAACATGTGATCCGCTGATATTTGCAGGAAACCCTATGGCATCGCCTTGCTGCAAATGAATGCTTCCCTGCTCGGTCTTTACCAAAGCTTCCCCGCTGATGATATAAAAAATTTCCTCATTTTCCTCATGATAATGATACCCGTAAGCATAACACCCCGGTTCAACTTCCACAAAATTAGCACTGCATTTATCAATGTTCTCAACAACCGGCTTAACAAAATATGTATTTTCGCCTTCACCCTGTTTCTGAGCCTCAATTTTTTTATAATTCTTCACAACAATCTCTTTCATTTTTTTCTCCTTTATAGTCTTGCAAATTAAAAACACCGCTTTTATAATGCTCTTAACATTCTTTTGTAAAGTAGGCATAATTTTATTATATAGTATGCAAAAAGTAACCTTAGGAGAAAATAAAGTGATTTCAAATAAAAAAATTTTAGATTGCCCGGTTGCAACAACAATCAATCTCATCGGTAATAAATGGAAACTGCTTATTATCCGTGATTTAATCAGTGGCACAAAGCGATTCGGCGAACTGCGCAAAAGCTTGAGCGGAATCAGCCAGCGGGTTTTGACCGAAAACCTGAGAATGCTTGAAACAGACGGACTCATCACCCGTCAAGTTTACGCCGAAGTCCCGCCAAGGGTTGAATACAGCTTAAATAATACGGGACAATCATTAAAACCGATTATATACAGTATGGCAGAATGGGGAACAAAATACAAAAAAGGCGAAATTTAATCATTTAGATTTCTTTCTGAGCAGAATATACAAAGCCCCTGCTCCGCCCAAAGGTTCTGACGGATTCTTAAATGCTAAAATTAACGGACTGATTTCCGAATGCGAGAGCCACTCGGGTACCGCCTTGCGCAAGACGCCTTTGCCGCTGAACGGCATGTCATCCCACCCTTTGCCGGTTATAATCATAACGCAGCGTTTGTTCCGGTCATAAGAAGATTTTATAAAATCACAAACCATATCAAACGCAGCTTTTTCCGTAACGCCGTGCAAATCCAAAACAGCTTCCGCCCGATATTCCTCGCGTTTAAACCTCTTGGCAAGACTGCCGTCCATTTGGGAAAAATCATCTTTTGCCACGCTTCTGCCGCTTTTCATCACATCAAACGTAACTGTCTGAACTTTATCGTGCCGAAGTTCAACTTCTTTCGCCACAATCTCCTCAACATGCCTGTTTGTTTTAAGGCGTTTGATGCCTTTAACCGCCTCTTTCCAGCTGTCATCGGTTTCCATAAACATCAACCTCAGCATTTTTGGGCAGCAATATAAAATATTTTCCCTTGGAATTCATTCGGCCGGCACAATTAAAAGCCTCTTCTCCGTGCCCCCAGAAATAGTCAGCGCGAACGCCGCCTTTTATGGCCGAACCGACATCCTCAGCCATAACCAGCTTATTAATTTTTTCCCTGTCAGGTCCCGTTGTTTCCAGCCACATCATTGACCCGAGCGGAATATAACTCTTGTCAACCGCAATGCTGCGACCGGCTGTCAAAGGCAAACCCATTGCACCGATCGGTCCTCTTGCATCAACAATTTTATGAAAAATAAAACGGTCATTCAAAAGCATATGTGCTTGCGCCGACTTCCCGTTTTTTTTCAACCATTCCCGAATCTTCGGCATAGAAACATCCTGCGGTTTAATCACCCCTTTTTCCAACAAAATCGAACCGATTCCCCTGAACTTATGCCCGTTGTTATCCGCATATCCGACTCTTACCGTTTTGCCGTCCGGCAGCTTTGCCACCGCCGCCCCCTGTATTTGCATAATATAAATGTCAACAGGATCGCTTCCCCATAAAATAACCGGCGCATTAACTTTGCCTGACTCTACTTCTTTGCGCGTATAATATTTAACCAGTTTTCCGTCTTTTACGCGGCCGACCAAACGCTGATTTGGCAACGAAGCACCAAAATCTCTCAAATTAATCTCAATCAAATCATTCGGCTTACCGAATATCGGATATTGATATTTGCCGCCGCGTTCATAACCGGCCTCCAATTCCGCTTCATAATACGAAGTTATTTTGCCTTCCGCGCTCCCGTATATTTTTACGGCATACGGTACAAAATTGCCTTCAATATATTTTTTAAGTGCTGTTTTATCTTCAACTGTGTTAAGTGCCGTACAATGTTTTTTATATTCGGCAAGGGAATACTTCATATAATCACTTGCCAAATAACCACCGGACTTGTTTTTTATAACCGAACAAACATCTTTAAGAGCAACATCAAACCCGTTCAGATTATCTTCATTCCACCCGTTTAATGCGCTGAAACTGCTTTTTTCCAACTCAAACGGCGCCCCGCCGGACACAATATCAATTTCTTTCTCATGACAGGAAAAAAGAAGTACAATACTAATTGTTAATAAGACACGTCTCAGCATTTTTTCGTCGAACACAACAACCAATTATTAACCCGCGGATTTAAACTTTTTTCAAATGTCCAGACATCCGAAATCTGCTGAACATAATTTTCGTCGCCCTCTATAATTTTTCCCTCGGCATCTTTCAGCAGATTGACTTGTTCGCTTACAAATTTGACAACAAGGCAGACTTTATCATCTTCCATAAAATTGACCGTCTCAATATCTGTTTCCAAAAAACCGATTAAATCGGTTTCGGCAACAATACCTTGCGCTTTTCGTTCATTAATGATTTTTTCTATCTTTTTCAACAAATCTTTATTAACCAATTTGGACAACGTATCTGCATCGCCTTTGCTGAATGCGGATAAAATCATCTCAAAAGCTTTCTGCGCACCACTTAAAAACAAACTTTTATTAAAGTTCGGAATCTTTGTCAATTCGCGGTCAAGCGGCGTCATCAAGCTTAAATCCGCCGTTTCGACTGATTCACTCTGCGCACTTTTTCTCAATTCTTTATAAACGCGCTCAAACTGTTCTCTCGGAATCATTATAACTTTTGCATCTTCTGCACCCGTACCTAATACGCTTTTTAACTTGCGAAAAATAACAAACACCAAAACCAGCAAAAATATAATATCCAAATATCCTGACATTTTCCTCACCTTATGTTAAATTTAATACAAATATAGCCCTAAATATCTTTATTATCAACTATTATATTTGACGTATAAAAATAAAACTCTATATTATAAAAAAAATTTATTACGAAAGGAATAAAAGCTATGGATAACGCCGCTCAAACCAATGAAGTCGCACTGAACATTCAATATATAAAAGATATGTCACTTGAAGTTCCGCATGCTCCGGAAATTTTCTCAAAACTTAATATGCCGCCGCAACTTAACGTTGATTTGAATATTGATGTAAACAAACTCACAGACAACCAATTTGAAGTTGTCTTAAATTTGCGTATCAATGCTGACGTCGAGAAAGAGAAATTGTTCATTTTTGAACTGTCATACGCCGCAGCCTGCACGATTAAATTGCCCGAAGAACAAATAGAACCGGTCTTGTTTATAGAAATCCCTAAACTCCTGTTCCCGTTTGCTCGTCACATCATCTCTTCTAATTTGGCAAATGCCGGCTTACCGCCGCTAATGCTGACACCTGTTGACTTCGCCGCGGTATACAAGGCAAAAAAAGCTCAACAGCCTGCAAATAACTGATAAGAGACAAACATGAGATTGGCTCTTTTTCAACCGGATATTCCGCAAAACACGGGCACCCTTCTGCGCTTGGGTGCCTGTTTAAATCTTCCGCTCGACATCATTGAACCTTGCGGTTTTATATTTAACGAAAAGGCGATGAAACGCGCCGGTATGGATTATCTGGATATAGCCGCATACAGACGGCATAATTCCTGGCAAGATTTTTTATCTTACCGCCAAGAGCACCCCGAAGAGTACGGGCGCATCATTCTGCTTTCAACTCATTCGACCACTCCATATACTGACTTTAAATTCCGACCTGATGATATTATATTAATGGGCAGGGAAAGCGCCGGCGTTCCCGAAGCCGTACACAAAACAGCGGATTCGAGTCTGCTTATTCCCATGACACCGCAAACACGTTCCATCAACATGGCAATTTCAGCAGCCATGGTTGTAGGCGAGGCGCTCAGGCAAACCGATTTATTTCCAAGGTGTTGAATTTAATAACTTTTTAAAAATATTTAATAAAAATTTAAATTTTTTTCATTTTAGGTATAGATTTGTTGCAAAAAATATGATATAGTTCAAGCGTTTTCAAATCATATAATACATCAAGGAGGTTATTCCGATATGAAGAAAAGCTCTGTCGTTAATTTCAGTTCCGGCGAGTATGTCGTTTACCCGACACACGGGGTTGGCAAAGTAACCAACATTGCCAAACAAACCATTGCCGGCAGCGAATTGGAGTTATTGGTTGTCAATTTTGACAAAGATAAAATGACCCTTCGCGTCCCTATGGCCAAATTAGATAAAGTAGGCTTACGCAAAATAGCAGATGAACCCACAATGAAAGAAGCTATCGCAACCTTAAAAGGCAAACCGAGAGTAAAGAAAATCATGTGGTCCAGACGCGCTCAGGAATACGAAAATAAAATCAACTCAGGCAATCCCGTAGCAGTTGCCGAAGTTATCCGCGATTTGCACCGCAATGAAAACCTTGCCGAACAATCGTACAGCGAACGCCAAATATACGAACATGCATTGGAACGTTTGGCCAGTGAAGTTGCCGTTTACGACAATATCTCTATTGAAGATGCCAACAAAAAACTTTTAGATACTATCGCCAACCGCACAATATAATGTTATTTCTTAAAATCCTCTGTTAATCAGAGGATTTTATTTTTAAACACAAAAAAGACCCCGCCCGATTCGCGGAGTCTTTTTTATCATTATTTTCAAATTTATTTCTTTTCAGGAATAAGGTCACCTTCCAAAGTATATTTTTCAACTTTGGCATTATTACGCAAATCATCAAAAATCTGAGCAATAACCTGTTGTGTAACCATATTCTTCAACTGCGGTTCAACATCCTTTAATTCCAAGGGTTTTGAAGCTCTGACATCTTCTACCAAAATAACATGATAGCCGAATTCCGTCTTAACCGGAGCCTTGGAATATTTCCCTTTGCTCATATTAAACGCAGCAGCAGAAAATTCAGGAACCATCATTTCTTTTGTAAAGTAGCCCAAATCAACCTGGTCTTTGGAATATTCTTTGGCTAATTTTACAAAATCTTCGCCTTTGTTAAGCTTGCTGATAACTTCTTTGGCTGTTGCTTCCGAATCAACCAGAATATGTTTGGCTTTAACTTCTTTTTGGCTTTCAAATTTAGAAACATACTCATCATAAAGCTTTTTAACGGCTTCATCATTTACTTTCTCTTCAACCGCTTTTTCCAAATATAATTTGCGAGCCAAATCTTCTTTTGCGGTAACCAATTGTCTTTGATATTCCGGTGTTTCTTCAATTTTTGCCTTCTGAGCTGCCTGATAGACCAGCTTGCTGTTAACAAAAACATCTAATGTTTTGGCATAAAATTCTTCAAACGGAACTCTGTCTTTAATCTGCGGATGATCGGCATAGCTCTGCTTCAAATCATTAATATAAACGACTTCACCGTTTATTTTTGCTGCAACACCTTTGTCGTTTCCGGCGTTGGCATTATACACTTTAAACGATACAAAAGATGCAACGGCAACTACAACCACTGCAACGGCAGAAATTGTAAACCCTACTAATCTTTTTTTCATGAATACCTCCAATAAAAAATTTATATCTCATCTATCCATATATACTGATTTATAAAATATTCCAACTATTTTTTATTTGGCGTTTATAACTTTTGTTGATTGTATTGACTTTATTCCATAAAAACACTAAATGTAGCATAAATGTAATTAATAAGGTAAAAAAATGTTAACAGATATCGCTCGCAAAATTTTCGGTTCGGCAAATGACCGCTTTATAAAAAAACAACATAAAACAATTAATCAGATTAACGCTCTTGAAGAAAGTTTTTCCAAACTGTCCGATGAAGAATTAAAAAACAAAACTTTGGAATTCCGCTCCCGTTTGAAAGAAGGCGAAACGCTTGACGACATTCTTCCGGAAGCGTTTGCCGCCGTACGCGAAGCAGCAAAGAGAACACTCGGACAAAGACACTATGACGTGCAGTTGATAGGCGGTATCGTATTGCACAAAGGCATGATTTCCGAGATGAAAACAGGCGAGGGCAAAACGCTGGTAGCGACTTTGGCGGCCTATTTAAATGCTATTGAACAAAAAGGCGTTCATATCGTAACCGTTAACGATTATTTGGCAAAACGCGACGCTGAATGGATGGGGCAGGTTTATCGTTTTCTGGGACTGAGCGTTGATTATATTGTTCATGAAAAAAATGATGAGCAAAGAAAAGCCGCATATAACGCTGATATCACATACGGAACCAACAACGAATTGGGTTTTGACTATCTGCGCGACAACATGAGATTTTCTTTGGAAGAACGCGTCCAGCGGGATTTTAATTTTGCAATCGTAGATGAAGTGGATTCGATTTTAATTGATGAAGCCAGAACGCCTTTAATTATCTCGGGAGCGGCGGAAGATTCTTCCGAAAAATATATTCTGGTTAACAATATCATCAAAAACATCAATGCCGCTGATTATGAAAAGGATGAAAAAGCTAAAAACGTCACATTAACGGAAACGGGAATGGAGCATGTTGAAAAGCTGCTTAAAGATGCCGGTTTGATTACCGAAGGCGGACTTTATGACATCAAAAACGTACCGCTTGTCAACCATGTTAATCAAGCTTTACGTGCCAACGTCATGTTCACAAAAGACGTTGACTATCTGGTAAGAGACAACAAGGTTCTCATTATTGACGAATTCACGGGAAGAATTATGGAAGGACGCCGTTACAGCGATGGATTGCATCAGGCCCTGGAAGCCAAGGAAGGCGTTGAAATCCAATCAGAGAACCAAACGCTGGCTTCAATTACGTTCCAAAACTATTTCCGCCTCTATCCTAAATTATCCGGCATGACGGGTACGGCAATGACCGAAGAAGCGGAATTTTGTGATATTTACAACCTTTCCTGTGTTGAAATACCGACAAACCGCCCGATTCTCCGTCGAGATGAACACGACTGTATTTATAGAACAGAACGTGAAAAATACAAAGCAATCATTGACACCATCAAAGAATGTCATGCCAAAGGACAACCCGTACTGGTGGGAACAACATCTGTCGAAAAATCAGAAATAATCGCCAAGATGCTTAAAGAACAAACCGATATTCAATTTGAAGTTCTTAATGCCAAACACCATGAAAGAGAAGCCGCAATTGTTGCCGAAGCCGGCAGATTCGGTGCTGTAACCATCGCCACCAACATGGCCGGACGCGGTACGGATATTCAGCTTGGCGGTAATCCCGAAGTTGCCTTAAAAAAACGTTTAAACGGCGATGAAACTCCTGAAAAAATTACCGAAATAAAAGAACAAATCATACAGGAAATTAACGAAAACAGGCAAAAAGTTCTGACGGCGGGCGGGCTGTACATTCTGGGAACGGAACGCCATGAAAGCCGTCGTATAGATAATCAGCTGCGCGGACGCTCCGGACGTCAGGGCGACCCCGGAACATCAAAATTTTTCTTATCCTTAGAAGATGATTTGATGCGTATTTTCGGGTCTGAACGCATGTCGGAAGTTTTACGCCGGCTGGGTCTTCCCGAAGGCGAAGCGCTGGTCCACCCCTTCATCAGCAAGGCGCTTGAAAAAGCTCAGCAAAAGGTGGAAGAGCGCAATTTTGATATTCGCAAAAGCCTGTTAAAATATGACAACGTTATGAATGAACAACGCAAGGTTATTTATGAACAACGTAAAGAGATTATGTCCGAAGAAGACATTTCCGAAATCATCGTTGATATGCGCCATGATTACCTTTCCGCTGTCATCAGCAACAGTGTCTCACTGGGAACATCTCCCGAAGAATGGGATATTCCTCAATTAAAACAAGATATTTTTGCCGTTGTCGGTATCAATCTGCCGCTCGACGAATGGATAAAGAAGCCGGAACTGAACAGCGAAGATTTGGTTGAAAAAATTCTCCAAGAAGTTGATAACCATATCACAGCAAAAAATGCAAATATACCGGAAAACATTATCCGTCTTGTAGAAAAAAGTATTGTATTACAAACACTTGACCAGCTCTGGAAAGAACATATTGCCACATTAGATTTAATGCGTCATACGATTGTTCTGCGTGCTTACGGACAAAAAGACCCGTTGAACGAATACAAAAAAGAAGCATTTAATATGTTCTCTGATATGCTCGATTTACTGAAAGAAAAAATTACGACCATAATTTGCCGCACAGTCATCCAGCAAAACAGTGCCGCAGACGTTAAAGAGCAGGAAAAACAACTGCAAAACCAAAAAATTTCCGCTTTTCAGGAAACACTTTCCGATACGACACCTCAGTCGACTGAAAATAAAACTGTTCCGTTTAATAACTCTGAATGGAGTAACACATCGCGAAACAGTCCCTGTCCATGCGGAAGCGGCAAAAAATACAAACATTGCCACGGTAAAGTAGCATAGAGGACAACATGCCTGAGAAACTGCTTGAAATAAAAAACCTCCACGCATCGGTCGGCGATAAAGAAATTATTAAAGGTCTTAATCTGACAATAAACAAAGGTGAGGTTCACGCCATAATGGGACCGAACGGTGCCGGAAAATCTTCTTTATCTTATGTTTTAAGCGGAAAAGAAGGATACAAAGTAACTGCCGGCAGTATCACATTCAAAGGAAAGGATCTTCTCTCCCAAGCCACAGAAGAACGGGCGCGCAACGGTTTGTTTTTATCAATGCAATATCCGACCGAAATTCCCGGCGTAGCCGTCTCTTCTTTCTTAAAACATGCTTTAAATTCCATTCGCAAAAGTCATAATGAAGAAGAGTTGGACACATTAAGCTATATGAAACTGCTCCAAAAAGAAGCTGCCGCCTTAAATATAGCTCCCGAAATGCTGAAACGTTTCGTGAATGTCGGATTTTCAGGTGGTGAAAAGAAACGCTTTGAAACACTGCAAATGGCATTGTTAAAGCCCGATTTTTGCATTCTGGATGAAATTGATTCCGGTTTGGATATTGATGCTCTTAAAACAGTATCTGACGGCATAAATCAGTTAAGGAACAATAACAACGCTTTTTTGGTCATTACCCATTATCAGCGTTTATTATCCCACATCGTTCCGGACGTTATCCATATCTTTGCAGACGGCAAAATTATCAAAACCGGTGATAAATCATTAGCCGGCGAGCTTGAAAAAGACGGTTACATCAATTATCTGAAAAAGGATGACTGATGCCTTTTTCCAACCTTATCAAAAATATCCCTCTCTTTTTAGATGACAAACCGGCTGTTTTTGCTTTACGTCAAAAAGCAGCAAAGAGCCTTGCAGCGGCCTCCGAACCGTCTCCTAAAAACGAAGCTTGGAAATATACCGATATCAAACCAATCATCACGTCAAATTTTGAAATAAATACGGAAGAACAAACATGCGGACATGATTGCTGCAAACATGATGATTCGCCTTTTTTTATCGAAATTAAATTTTGTCGGGGCAAGTTGCACATCGAAGACTTCAACACTCCCGAAGGCCTGACGATTACCCCTCTCCCCTTAGCCCTGTTTGAAGGTGAATACAAAGAGTATATATTTAATGCTTTTGAGCTGGAAAAACACCCGTTCGCCGCACTGAACGGCATGTACCTGGAGCAGGGAATTTGTATCCGTGTCGAAAAAAACACCAAAATCAGCCGTCCGCTCCATATAAAATACAACCAAACAGACTGCGGCGGTTTCCAAATAAATCTGCATAACATTGTCATCTTGGAAAAAGGAGCTTCTTTAGAGTTACTGGAAACTTTTTCATCCGCAGCAGAAAATTCTTATCTGACAAATATTGTCAATGAAATATATCTGAAAGCAGATTCAACTTTTTATCACTACAAAAAGCAGGAAGAAAGCCGACAGGCATACCATATTGCTTTAAATGCTGTCAAAGTCCAAAATAACGCTCACTATACACAATATTACTATGCAAACGGTGCTAAAATCTGCCGCCAGGAAAGTCTGATAAATTTAAATCAGCCCGGTTCTGCAGCCGACATTTTCAGTGCTTACCACGCCCGCACAAACTGCCTGTCCGACATTACGGCAAATATCAATCATAACCAAATTGAAACAAACTCAAACCAATATGCAAAAGCCGTTTTGGAAAGCAACTCCGCGGCAACATTCCAAGGCAAAATATACATTGCGCCTAATGCCGTTAAAACCTGCGGATATCAATTGCATAAAGCTCTGTATCTGGATGACAATGCTATATTAAACTGTAAACCCGAATTGGAAATTTATGCCGATAATGTCAAATGCTCTCACGGGGCCAGCTGCGGTAAAATAGATAAAGAGCAATTATTTTATCTGACATCGCGGGGAATAAGCAGCGAAGATGCCAAACAAATGTTGGTAAAAGCACATTTGGCCGAACTTTTTTCTTCCATACCAAACGAAACAATTAAAAAATCATTTATGCTTGATTAATTTCTTTTTCCCGAAAAATATAAGTTTCCTGAAATTCCAAAGAAGCAATGAAACAAACAGCAGCAGCACAAACGGCACAATAGTCAAAAAAGCTGATTAACACACCGTTCAGCCATATCGGTAGAAGCTGCGCACTCCAAAACATCACTTTTACTTGCTGCACCAACACGATAAACAGGAACAGATAAAACATAAAAAACGCAATGACTTTATAAATATTGTCAAAAACCGGCCCTATCGTCTGTTTGAATACTAACCACTGTTTTCCCCGCAAATAACGCATAAAAACAACAACATTACTTAATAAAATAAGAGCGGCAATAACAAAAAAAGAGCCCAAAACAAAATAGGATAATTCAATCAGCCACTCCGACGAAGGAATCCTTTTTCTCAAAAGATAAAAGACAATACCGATAACTAACCATAACCCGAAATAAGCAACAATAAAACCGAGCGTTTTAAAATCCTTTTTCCAACAGAGCATTTTAAGCGCCTCACAAACCGGAATTCGGCAATACACGCACAAATACCAACGATTTATAAAAAAGGCCAGCCCAAACAGCCATAACACAATAGAAATCGCAGATAAAAGACCGCTTTCAAAGCATAATGTATCAGCTTGTCGGAATAAGCAAAAATAATTTTGCCCCATAAAAAAAACAACAACAGAATAAACCAATGACACAACACCGGCCAACACCAAAAACACTTTAATCCGGCTGAATAATTTTTCTAACGGAAAAGCCAAACCTTTCATCAAAGGAATAACTATTTCGTCTTTCTCATTCATACTTGTTTTCATCATTCGATATTCTCCATCAAATTTCTTTAACCCGGGAAACACCGGGAATACTTTTCAATTTTGTCAACAACGTATTATCGGCAAAAGCATATCCGCCGTCCAGCTCTATCCTGACATCCCAATCATCCAGCTCTGGTTCCAGATAGATTTTATTTGTACCGCGTTTATCCGAATATAAAACTCTTTTAATTTCAGACACGGCTGTATTGTTCGTTACTGAAATAATTATTCCTTTTGCCTGTTCCGCTATGGCTTCATCCAAAGTTTTAACGCTGTTAATCATTATGCGGGCATTTTCTTCTTCCGATTGTTTATTAATTGTAACCTTTACCAAAAGCGGACAACCGCTGTTCACCGTATCTTCATATTTAACCAGCCCGTCCGAAAACATCATGCCCTCAAAATTTCCCGTCGTATCAGACAACCCCAAAAACGCATACTTATTACCGTTTTTACTGATTCGTTTTTGGAAATTTTCCACACACCCCGCAATATTAGCTTTAATACTGTCTCCTGTTTTAATGTTGGAAAGCACTTCCTGACATGTTTTGACGCCAAGCCTTTTCATACTGTCGGCATATATGTCCAAAGGATGGGCCGACAAATAAAATCCGATAGCCGCCGCTTCCAAGCGTAATTTTTCCAAATCAGGCCAGTCAGGGGCATCCGAAAGCTTAACCTTTGAAGAATATTCCTCCACGCCGAAAAGAGAAGATTGAGCACTGGTCTTCAACTCGGTTGCTGACGATATGTTTTTCAAAATCGTATCTATATTGGCAAAAAGTTTGCCGCGCTTCTTTTCAATACTGTCAAAAGCCCCTGCTTTAATAAGCTGCTCAAGCTGCTTTCTGTTAAGCTGTTTGGCATCAACCCTGTTTATAAAATCCGAAATATCTTTAAACTTTCCGCCTTTCTCGCGTGCTTCTACAATAGCGTTCATATTTGCTTCGCCGACACCTTTGATAGCTCCCAGCGCATATCTGAGCTTTCCGTTCTGAACACTGAATTTTGCCAAAGACTCATTGACATCCGGCTTTAAGACTTCAATACCCAAATTCTTGCATTCGGCCTTAAAGCCTGCCAGTTTATCCGTGTTGGTGATATCCATATCCATAACGGCGCACATAAACTCAACCGGAAAATGCGCTTTCAAATATGCCGTATGATAAGAAACCAGCGAATACGCGGCAGCATGGGATTTATTAAAACCGTAAGATGCAAATTTTTCCATTTGGTCAAATATGCTTTTGGCCACATCCTCATCAATACCGTTTTTAATCGCGCCTTCCGTAAACATGATGCGCTGCTTCGGAATTTCATCGCGCATTTTCTTACCCATAACTTTACGGAGCTTATCCGCACCGCCCATCGTATAACCGCCCAGTTCGCGGGCAATCATCATAACCTGTTCCTGATAAACCATAATACCGTATGTTTCTTTTAAAATCGGCTCAAGTTTCGGATGCAGGTATTGGATTGCTTCTTCACCGTGCTTTCTTTTAATAAACGTCGGAATGTTATCCATAGGCCCCGGACGATATAACGAAACAATAGCAATCAAATCTTCAAAACGGTCAGGCTTGATTTGTTTATGGACATCTTTCATCCCGGCCGATTCAAACTGGAACACGGCGGTTGTTTTTCCGTCCTGCAGCATTTTATAAGTTTCCGCATCATCCAGCGGAACCGTTTCCATATCCAAATCAATTCCCTGCGATTTCTTAATCCAGTCCACCGCGCGCTGTATAACCGTTAAAGTTTTCAAACCCAAAAAGTCAAACTTAATCAATCCGGTTTCTTCAACATATTTCATATCATACATTGTCACCGGCATATCCGCCCGCGGATCCTTATAAAGCGGCACCAGCTGTTCCAAAGGCCTGTCACCGATAACCACACCCGCCGCATGCATTCCCGAATTTCGATATAAACCTTCAAGTTTAATGGCTATTTCAAACAGTTTGTTAACCTGCGGGTCATTTTGGCGCAATTCTTCAAGCTCCGGAACCATTTCCAAAGCATCCGGCAGGGTCGGATTCTTTCCCTGAGCGCCGGCCGGTATCATCTTGGAAATTTTATCTGCCTGAGAATAAGGCATTTGCAGGACACGTGCCACATCACGTATAACGGCTTTTGATTGCAGTTTGCCGTAAGTAATAATCTGCGCAACATGGTCAAACCCATATTTTTCCTGAACATATTCAATCGTCTTATACCGATTCTCCTGGCAAAAATCGACATCAAAGTCAGGCATATTGACGCGCTCAGGATTAAGAAAACGCTCAAACAGTAAATCCAGCTTTAACGGGTCAAGCTCCGTCACTTTCAAAGACCATGCCACAATGGAACCCGCACCCGAACCGCGCCCCGGACCGACCGGAACACCGTGTCCCTTAGACCATTTGATAAAATCCGACACGATAAGAAAATACCCGGGAAAGCCCATTTTTTTGATAACGCTTAATTCATATTCCAAACGGGCATAATATTTCTCATCAGTTTCAGCGCGCTGCTCAGCTGTCATTCCCTCAAAATAAACAGTTTTTCTAAGCCGTTCGTCTAAACCGCGATACGCTTCTTCGGTAATAAATTCATCCTGCGTCTTCCCTTCCGGACATTCAAAAATCGGCAGCAGAGGATCAACTTTTTTAGAAAGGTAATTACAGAGCTTGGCGATTCTGACCGTATTGTTAACGGCTTCCGGCAAATCGGCAAACAATTCAACCATTTCTTCCTCTGTCCGCAGCCGGTTATTAACCGAAAATCTTCGCCGATTCTCATTAGCAACATACTCTCCTGCGGAAATGCAAACCAACGCATCATGTGCTTCAAACATGCTTTCGTCCAAAAAGAACACCTCATTGGTTGCAACAAGCGGGATATTGTTTTTATAAGCCAATTCTATAAAAGCATCTTCTGTCTGCTGTTCTTTTTCCGTTCCGATACGTGAGATTTCCATATACAATCGGTCTTGAAAAATGTCTTTCAGCTGAACGGTAAAATCTTCCGCTTCTTTTTTTCTGTTTTCCAAAAGCAGCCGCCCGATAGTTCCTTCCACGCCGCCGGTCAGAGCAATTAAACCCTCATTAAAATCTTTCAGATTATCTATTGTCAGCTGCGGAACCCACCCTTTTTCGGTATTATCCAAATAAAAGCGTTTCATTAGCTTCATAATATTCTGATAGCCTTCAGCATTCATCACTAACAGGACAATCTTATCCGGTTCCTGCTCCCTGCCCTTGGAACGCATAATATCATCTGAGTCAGCATTTCTGAGAAGAAACTGACAGCCCATAATCGGCTTAATCCCCTCATCCGCAGCATATTTCGAAAAAGCCTTGCCGCCAAACATATTTGCAGAATCTGTCACGGCAACGGCAGGAACGCCTCTTTTGTGCAATTCATGTATCAAATCCGGCAGCATAATCGCACCTTCGGCCAGCGAATATGCCGTATGAACTCTTAAATGCACAAATTTTGGATCTTTCATGATGATATCCTGCTGATAAATTTAGTTGGATTCTATCATAAACTTCTAATATCTCAACAATTATTATGTTTATATAACAAAAAGGGCAGAAGAATCTGCCCTTTCAGTTCGGTTATACCCTAAAAAGCATAGTTGATACCCAAATTAATATCATATGCCGAATAATCATCACCGGTCGTATAGCCGCCGCGAACATATCCGGACAATCTTTCGTTTATACCGAATTCACCTCCGGCTTCCAGTCTGCCCAATGTCTGGTTATCCATTGTTTTGATTTTATGCTGAATACCGCTTATTTTGGTTTTACCGCCTTCTGCAAAAGTTTGGATAATGCTAGGCTTGACATATAACCTATTCGTCTGACCGTCGTTACAGAAAATACGTTCAATTTTCAAGCCCAACTCTGCTTCCAGATAGTGGACAACATCAAAATCAGCCCTTTTCCCGACATTATCTTTCAAAGAATCAATATCCGACATAGTGTATCGCACTCCCAAACTGGGCTCAACATTCAGATAATCCCGAACGGCAATTCTCTTAGCGGCTTCCGCGCTTACACCATACTGCATGGCATTCGTCGAAGCAAAGGCTATTCTGTCATCCGTTTTAATATCCAAATCTTGTTTGCCGGCAAATGCCAACCCTAAGAATCTCCAGTCATCTTGCTTATACTGATAATACATACCGCCAAGATAGCTGTCCGTTTTAATATCCGAACCAAGGAATGAATAATAATCCCCTTTACCGGATAAATCATATTTACCATGCCGGTAAGAGCCGAACACGCCCGCGCGATGCATACCGTCCGAATATAAATCCAACCCTGCCGTCATACCTTGAATATCAGCATCCATGTCAACCGGACTCTTCAAATCAGAACTTTCATTCGTCAAATCAAGCCAAGCTTTCTTACGGGTTACCAATTCAGCCACACCGCAGGATTCCTCATAACAGTCAACGCTCTTTTCTGCGGCAATACCCCGCGCTACGCTGTCTGCAATACTCCGATTCTGCTCAATCACAGCACTTTGTACACCGGCATATCCGGCAACTTCAGGAGCATACACGGGCTTTTCAGGCTTATTGTCGTTCCCGCCGTTGTTGTCATCTCCGCCGTTGTTGTCATCTCCACCGTTGTTGTCATCTCCGCCGTTGTTATCATCTCCGCCGTTGTTATCATCATCGCCATTGTCATAATCAGGATTTTTAACCGTAGACAAGCTCAATTTCCAGTCCGTACCTTTATCTTCACCGGTTTGTACGGCCACGCTGTTCCACATGTACGGGCTGCCGATAACACGCGAAACATTAAACTCTGCACTTGTTTCCCAATTATCATTCGGAGCGCTCACAAAAACTGTCTCCGCTCCCTCAAACGTATCAGGGGTCTCAGCATTCACAATAACATTTGTGCGACCGAGAACATCTTCGCCAACCTGCAATAATCCGTTTTCTACGCTTTTGTTTTCTGCGTCAACAGCAACATCCAGTTTCAAAACGCCGTTACTTGCCGTATATCTTTCAGTCTCAATCTTAGCAGATTTACCCAAATGTAACACACCGTTTTCCGCAAGGTTAAAAATCTTTGCATCAGAAACTTTTCCTTTCAGAAAAACTTCGCCGCTGCCGTCACCCGTAACATTAACAGTATATTGTGACCCGTTAATATCATCGTCAAAAATAACCTTTCCTTTATCCGCAGCGGAAAGTTCCAATGCAGCTTCTTTCATATAAACAGCTTCTTCTTTTTTACCGTCTGCTCCCAAGGTATAGTTTCCGCTGAAAACTGATTCCTTTCCTTCGCCTTCCGCGCGAATGGATATATCCCGCTCGGAATAAATCGCACCGCCAAGTGCCGGAACGGATTCTGAATGCGCATAATTATCTTTAAACTGCACATTCGTAAATATCATAGGTTCGCCACTGTTGGCCGTATCAGACAGTTTGGCATTATAGACCGCACCGCCCGAACTGACCGTACCGCTGGCATAATTCCCTTCAAATACCGTATTATTAATTGACTTAACCGTAGAATTCTCATCATTATAAATAGCACCGCCGTTGGCTGTCCCGGCATAACTTTCACTATGCCCGGCAAGTGCTTTATTACCGGTAAATTTCGTATTTTCAATTTTTTCTATTGTGCTGGAAGACACATTATATATGGCGCCACCGGAAACATTTCCTTTATCACCTTTATATTCATCCCTTAAACCGCCGGCAGCATTATTAACAAAATTCGTCCCTTGTATCAAACCAATTTTTGCATTGTTATAATTGCGTATGGCGCCGCCGTTCCCCTGCACAAAATCACTGTTTTCCAAAGCTGTGTTGCTGTCAAAAGACGAATTCAAAATATTTTCTATCACGCCGCCGTTCTCATTATCAATTGCTCCGCCGGATGACCCTTTATTTCCCTTATTTTCTGTACCGAAAGCAACCTTATCGATTTTATTAATAGTACCGAAGTTAGAAATTGCCCCGCCGAAATCTTCGCTGTAATTGGAATAAAACTGCGTATTGCTTATTTCTCCAATCTTTGAAGTATTACTCTTATTATAAACAGCACCGCCTTTGGCATCAAGATAATCACTGTTCCTGTTGCTCGTATCAGCCGTATTTCCCTCAAATAATGAATTGTTGATAGAAGCAATATTGCCATTATTGATAATAGCACCGCCGCCGTTATATCCGCTGTGATTTTCCGTAAACGCGGCAGAAATTGACGCTATCTTTCCGTTTGTATCATTATAAATAGCACCGGCACCGCCTTCCGCTTTATTTCCTGCAAATGTTGTCGTATCGCTGATTGCGCCGATTTCTCCGTCGTTATAAATGGCGCCGCCGATACTGCCGTTTTTGTATGCACCGTTACCGGTAAAAACAGAATTGGCTATGGACTTTATTTCGCCGACATTTGCAATAGCCCCGCCCTTTCCTTCATCCACAAAATTATCATCAAACGTTACTTTGTCAATCAATGAGATACTTCCGGCTCCCGCATTATACAAAACACCTCCGTCCTTCGCACCGGTTCGATTAAAGTTTGAATTAATCAACTTACCTGTAGCCTCATTATACAAAAAGCCGCCTTGCCCGCCATGTTTCTTTACAAATTGCGTGTTCATGTTTTGAAACAAAAACTCCACATTACCTAATGTTGCAAAATTACCGCTACGACCGTTATTGCCATAATCGCCGTTAATCAAAATATTATTTCCGTTTAAAGTCCAGGTACCCGCATTACCGGAGGAACCGACATCAATGGTACCGCCGTATGGCTCAAAATTTCCTTCCAACAAATAACTTTGATTCAAATCATTTGCATGGGAACGTAAAGCATCCCATGAAGTAACGGTTACATCTGCTGCAAAAACACTTTTCACCCCTAACAAAGCCTGCAAACCGATAATAAGACCTTTCGTATGCTTCATTGAACTCATCCTTTCTGCTCAAAATTGTAAACCCGGCTGCACAAAAAAACGTTCCTTTTTTTGCCGCGGAAAATGAAACATTAAACATTTTTTAAAATATTGATAGTATTGTATAAGAAAAGTTTTGGAGCTGCTTAAAAAAAAGGAACGTTTTTTAAACAGCTTGCACAACAATCATTTTTTCATTCCAAACAAAAAGAGCGCCAAACTGACGCTCTTTTTGCTGTTACGATTACTTTCGTCTTATTTTTTCAAAATAGACTTTCCTGCATAAATAGCTGCATCACCCAACTCTTCTTCAATTCTGATAAGCTGGTTGTATTTTGCCATTCTGTCTGTTCTTGACATAGAGCCTGTTTTAATTTGGCCGCAATTCGTGGCAACGGCAATATCGGCAATCGTCGTATCTTCCGTTTCTCCGGAACGGTGAGACAACACGGCGGTATATTTATGGCGTTGAGCCAAATCAACAGCCTTCATTGTTTCGGTTAATGTGCCGATTTGGTTAACTTTAACCAAAATAGAGTTAGCAACACCTTTTTCAATACCCATAGCCAAACGCTTCGGATTCGTTACAAACAAATCATCGCCGACTAACTGAACTTTGTCGCCGATTGTATCTGTCAACATCTTCCAGCCTTCCCAATCGTCTTCGGCCATACCGTCTTCAATTGAGAAAATCGGGAATCTTTCGCACAAATCTTTATAAAATTCAACCATCTGCGCGTTAGTATAAGATTTGCCTTCGCCCTTCATTTCATATTTGCCGTTTTCATAAAATTCGGAAGAAGCAGCATCAATAGCCAAAACAACATCTTCACCCGGAACAAAACCGGCATCTTTAATAGACTGAACAATAAAGCTCAAAGCTTCTTCCGCAGATTTCAAGTTCGGAGCAAAACCGCCTTCATCACCGACATTTGTGTTGTGTCCGGCAGCCTTCAAATTCTTTTTCAGTGTATGGAAGATTTCAGCGCCCATACGAACAGCTTCTTTAATGGATCCGGCAGAAACAGGCATAATCATAAATTCCTGAATATCAATCGGATTATCGGCATGCTTACCGCCGTTAACGATATTCATCATCGGAACCGGCAATGTGCGAGCCATTGTACCGCCTAAATAACGATATAAAGGTAACCCTAATTCATCGGCCTGAGCTTTGGCAACAGCCATGGAAACAGCTAAAATGGCATTTGCACCCAATTTACCTTTGTTCTCTGTTCCGTCAAGTTCAATCATTGTGTTGTCAATATCAATTTGGTCTTCAGATTCGCAGCCGATTAAAGCTTCGCTGATAGCATCGTTTACATTATTTACGGCTTTTTCAACGCCCTTGCCCATATAACGACTCTTATCACCGTCGCGAAGTTCGACGGCTTCATGCACACCGGTAGATGCGCCGGAAGGAACAGCCGCGCGCCCGAATGCGCCGGATTGCAGCAAAACATCGGCTTCAACCGTAGGATTACCGCGAGAATCCAAAATCTCTCTTGCAAAAATATCAACAATTGTACTCATTATACACTCCTTTATTAAATTAACTGCCAACCAATATATCTTTTCGGTTTACAAAGTCAAGATTCTTCTCTGATTTATCGTACTTTTTCAACCAAATAAAATCCTTGTAAATTAATAAAAAAACAACTAAACTGTCAATGTTTGGAAAATAAGGAGCGTAAAATGTTTACATTAAAATGGCACTATCGTTTTATGGAACTGGCAAAGCTTATTGCCACTTGGTCAAAAGACACCTCAACCAAAACCGGTGCCGTTATCGTAGGGCCGGATAAAGAAATCCGCGCCACCGGCTACAACGGTTTTGTCAGAGGCGTGGATGACGAAGTATTTGAACGTTTTGAGCGTCCGACAAAATATGACTTTTTTGAACATGCCGAACGCAACGCCGTATATAACGCCTGCCTTTGCGGAACTTGCGTAAAAGGGTGCATATTATATGCGACGCATTTCCCTTGCACAGACTGCACCAGAGCTATAATCCAATCAGGCATAAAACTGGTCGTCACCAACCCGCTGAACATAGATAAAAATACGCCGCAGAATACTTGGCGCGACCGTATCTCTTATTCCGAACAAATGCTTAAAGAAGCAGGCGTTGAATTGCTTATTTTGCCGCCCAAGGAATAAAAAACTTAAATTCCCCGCTTTAAAACCGCCAATCCGTACTTATATTGCAACTACATTTAGCCAATACCTTGTTTTCATAGGAGATATAAATGAAAGTTTTAATAACGGACGAACAATCATTGTTTAGAGACGGCCTGTCATTAAGATTAAAACAGATAAACCAGGATATTGTCATTCTGCAGTCTTCCGGCCTGAATGAGATGCAAAAAATATTATCAAAAGAATCTGATATCGACATTTTAATATTAGATATTGATTTAGCCGAATTAAATGCAGCAGAAGTTATCAATAAAATAAAAACATTGGCTCCAAACACCAAAATCGTGGCTATTTCATCTTGCGAAGATACGAGAAACATAAAAAAAATTTTGTCCTGCGGTGTCAAAGGTTACATTCCTAAAAGATCCGACAGCAATATTTTAAGCGGAGCTTTGAAACTCATTCTTGACGGCGGTACTTATATCCCCCCGGCAATGCTGGATAACGGTTTAGATTACAGTGCCTACCAGGTAAATAACCCCTTGAAAAAAAATCTGACCAATCGCCAATCACAAGTGTTGGATCTTATCGCACAGGGAAAATCAAATAAACAAATCGCTTATGATATGGGGGTGTCCGAAGCAACTGTCAAACTGCATATTAACGCCTTATTACGTTCATTAAAGGTTAATAATCGCACTCAGGCGGTCATTACGGCGCAAAAAATGGGACTCATATAACAACTTTCACTTATATTTAAAGATTATTTTACCTTTTAAATGTAACCTGAGCCAAACTAATATTCGGAGACACTCATGCTGTATATAATTATCGGTTTTGCTTTTGGTTTCATCATACCCTATTTAGCGCGCCGTTTTTCTAAATTTATGCCGGCAACTTTTGCTTATGCTGTATATCGTATCTTTCATATTAACGCATCCGTCTCCAAACAAAAACGTTTGAATAACCCGCAATATAAAAAACTTGCCACTCGTTATTTTATGCGCTCGCTCGGATGGGGAATCACCACCGCTGCCACGGTTTATTTGGCTTGTTCCTTTCTACCGCCGAATGAAAAACCCTGGATTGCATTTTTAATCATATCTTTGTTTATATTATGCGAAATAGACAAGAGAATGTTCCTTCTGCCGGATTTAATTACCGTTCCCCTGCTCATTTCCGGTTTTGCATATGCTTCTTTTGCCGGCGGTTTGTTAAGCGATACAACGGCAGATGCCGTGCAAAACAGTTCTCTCGGTGCCGTATACGGATATATATTGCCGGTTATTGCTTCATTGTTTCTGATAAAAAAACATCCAGATGTTTTTGGCGGAGGAGATATAAAATTGCTCTCTGCCATGGGGGCCTGGTTCGGAATCGTTAATGTTCCGATAATCATTTTACTTTCCTGTATAATATTTGCTTTGACCTGCTTCATAAAAAAACAGCGCAAGGGAGCTTTCGGTCCTTCAATTGTTTTGGCATCTCTTATTGTTCTGTTTTTAGCAGAATATTAAAAAAGGAGCTTTTAAAGCTCCTTTTTTAAATCTTTTGCCGCTTTTGTAAATTTATTTAACGGCTGGACCGAATTTATTATCTTCAGCATCGCCCGGCATGCAGAACAAGAATAACAAAGCTAAACCGCCCAAAACCGGAATAAATGCAATCAGGAAAAACCAACCCGACAAATTCAGGTCATGCAAACGGCGAACGACCAGACCAATACTTGGTACGAGAAGAGCAAGACTGTAAATAACCGACAAGATTGCTAAAAACGGCAAAATTGCAATAACAACATTAAAAGCAATGCTGATTAACATAGAATAAAGCACAAACATCCAGTATTGGCGGCGCGTAACCCGGCCGTCAAATTTTGCGTAATTATTTTTCAAATAATCAACAAAGTATGTATTAAAGCCGTTCTTAAACTTTTCACCGTTAACAGTCTTAACGCTCTTAAAGGCTTCTGCAATATCATGCCCCATACTCTTCAACAAAGCTTTCAAATTATTTGTATCTTTCAAAGATTTAAAATCCATATCAACATCTCCTAAAATTTATATACCACAAGGCAAAGGCAATCATTCCTTCATCTAACTACATAATGCTTACATTATTTAATCAATTCAATTTAAAAATAAAAGATATATACAAAAAACCCGCCGATATTCCTACCGGCGGATTTCATTTTCACCTTGTTATATTAACAAGCTTTTTTGCAGCAACAGCCTTCTTTTGCCGCATCAACGGCCTTCGGCTGACCTTTCTGCTTAACCGCAGCCTGAGCCGCAGCCAAACGTGCTACCGGTACACGGAACGGTGAGCAGGAAACATAATCCAATCCGCAGGAATTGAAGAATTCAATAGATGCAGGATCGCCGCCATGTTCACCGCATACGCCCAAGTGCAAATCAGGATTTGTCATACGACCCTGAACACAAGCGCGTCTTACCAGTTTACCGACACCGTCAACATCAATGGATGCAAACGGATCTGCAACATAAACGCCTTTGGCTCTGTAGCAGTCCAAAATAGCGCCGGTATCGTCACGGCTCATACCCAAAGTCGTCTGAGTTAAGTCGTTTGTACCGAAACCGAAGAAACCGGCTGATTCTGCAATATTTTCAGCCTGCAAAGCAGCTCTCGGCAATTCAATCATCGTACCGACAAGGTAGTCAATCTTCTTGCCTTTTTCTGCGAATACTTTTTCAGCTGTCGTATCAATGATGTTCTTGCAGATATCCAATTCTTTCTTGGAACCGATTAACGGAACTTCAATTTCAGGAGTTACTTTGATGCCTTTTGCTTCGCATTCCAAAGCAGCTTCCAAAATAGCGCGGGTCTGCATTTCGCAGATTTCCGGATATGTAACAGCCAGACGGCAGCCGCGGTGACCAAGCATCGGGTTCAGCTCATGCAATTTTTCGGCACGGGTTTTAACCTGTTCCAAAGTCATGCCCATCTTATCAGCCAATTCTTTCATTTCGGCATCTGTGTGCGGCAGGAATTCGTGCAACGGCGGGTCAAGTAAACGAACCGTAACAGGCAGACCATCCATAATCGTAAACAAGTCAATAAAGTCTTGCTTTTGATAAGGCAGCAGACGAGCCAAAGCGGCACGACGGCCTTCTTCCGTATCAGACAAAATCATGGCGCGCATATCGGCAATGCGGTTTGCATCAAAGAACATGTGTTCCGTACGAGCCAAACCGATACCTTCAGCACCGAAATCGCGGGCTTGTTTTGCGTCTTTCGGTGTTTCGGCATTTGCGCGGACTTTCATGGTTTTAATTTCATCAACCCAGGTCATCAATTTACCGAAGTTACCGGTCATTTCAACCTGAACAGTCGGAATCTTACCCTCAATAATCTGGCCTTTGGCACCATCCAAAGATACCCAATCGCCTTCTTTAATAACAACACCGGATTTTGTAGACATTGTCTTGGCTTTGTAATCGATAACAATATCAGTAGAACCGGAAACGCAGGGGGTACCCATACCGCGGGCAACAACAGCCGCGTGAGAAGTCATACCGCCGCGAGCCGTAATAACACCCTGAGAAGCGTGCATACCGCCGATATCTTCCGGAGATGTTTCGTTGCGGATAAGGATAACTTTTTCACCCTTGGCAGCCCAAGCTTCAGCATCTTCAGCATTAAATACGGCACGGCCTACGGCTGCACCGGGGGAAGCCGGCAGACCGACAGCAATAACTTTCTTTTCAGCTTTCGGATCCAACATCGGGTGCAACAACTGGTCAAGTTGGTCAGCACCGACACGCATAATAGCTTCTTCTTTGGTCAGCATGCCTTCTTCATACATTTCAACAGCCATACGAACGGCAGCAGCAGCTGTTCTTTTACCGTTACGGCACTGCAGCATCCAAAGTTTGCCGTGTTCAATGGTGAATTCCATATCCTGCATGTCTTTGTAGTGAGCTTCAAGATTGTTGCGGACATCAACCAATTCCTGATACAGGTGCGGCCATTTTTCTTCCAAAGAAGTACCGTCGCCCTTAGAAGCCATCGGCTGCGGTGTACGAATACCAGCAACAACGTCTTCGCCTTGTGCGTTAACAAGATATTCGCCGTAGTAAACGTTTTCGCCTGTTGCAGGGTCGCGGGAGAAGCATACGCCGGTAGCGCAGTCATCGCCGGCATTGCCGAATACCATGGTTTGAACGTTAACGGCTGTACCCCAGTCGCCCGGAATATTATTTAATTTACGATAGGTAATAGCGCGGTCAACCATCCAGGAACCAAACACAGCGCCGATACCTGCCCACAGCTGATCCCACGGATCCTGCGGAACAACTTTACCCAATTTCTGACCGATTTCTTTATATTCTTTTACTAATTCTTTTAAATCGTCAGCTGTCAAATCCGTATCGGATTTATAACCTTTGGATTTTTTCATATTTTCCAAAGCTTCTTCATACAAATCCAAATCTGCGCCCAAAACAACGTCAGAGAACATTTGCAGGAAGCGGCGGTAAGAGTCATAAGCAAATCTCTCGCTGCCGGAAGCTTTTGCCAAAGCTTTAACTGTTTCGTCATTCAAACCGAGGTTTAATACGGTATCCATCATACCCGGCATGGAAACACGGGCTCCGGAACGGACAGAGAACAACAACGGATTGTTCGCATCGGCAAATTTCTTGCCCATAATGCCTTCAACATAAGCAACAGCCTGACGGACTTGGTCTTTCAAATCAGCCGGATATGTTTTGTTGTTGTCATAGTAGTAAGTACAAACTTCTGTTGTTACCGTAAATCCCGGAGGAACAGGCAAGCCAACCTTATTCATTTCTGCCAGGTTAGCACCTTTACCGCCGAGGAGATTTCTCATGGAAGCATCGCCTTCGGCTTTGCCGTTACCAAATGTATAAACCCATTTACTCATGGTTATTCAGCTCCTATCAGCTTAAAGTTAGTTAAAAACAGCCGCAACACACAACCTCTCGTTAAGCATGCGGCAGAACGATAAATTCTGACAAGAACTTATAACAATAATTTGGAATATTCAAGCAAAAACTTCTTATTTTCTCTTTTAAATTAAACTTTTAAAACAAACAGCTGGCATATTTTTAAGTATCCGTCATCTCAATATAAAAAACAGACAAAGACTAATCAAAAAGATGATTGCGCTGATTTTTCAATTTTAGGAATATATGTCCCCAAAAGAGAAAAAAAACAAATAACACTACAAATTGCATCTGTATTATTCCCGGAAGAACAGATAAAACCGGCCCAAACAGCAAAAAAGCAACCTGAAACAAAAATAAAGCAATATAAGCTTTAATATATTATATAAAACAACACCTGCTTTTTTAATCATTTATCTCACCTTCACCACGGCACTGTGCCTGTATCCCGTATGATGCTCACATCTGTACGAATAGAAAAGCTTTTCGCCGCATGCCGTACAATACGGGCAAACATCAATCTTTTTAACGCCGCATTCAAGCAGTTGCGTTTTATTTATTTCTTTCAGCCCGACAAAATATTTTCCGTCTTTTTGTACAAACCCCTGCCCTTTATCCTGAACCGTTACCGACAAAGCCTCATAAACTTCCTGTCCAACTTCATAGCAATCCGAACAAATTGCAGGCCCTATAACAACTTTAATATCCTCAGGCAAAAAACCATAATCATCTTTCAATCGGCAGACAACCTTTTTGGCTATTTGCCGAGCAGTTCCGCGCCAGCCGGCATGCGCAATAACAGCAACGCCTCCGCAATAAAAAATCAAAGGCGTACAGTCTCCAAAATTCATATAAGCCGCCCCGCTTTTTTCTATAAGCAGCGCATCTGCCTCTTTATAAAAATATTTCCCTTTTTCAACTTTGGCAATATCAGCCCCGTGCACCGGCTGATTCGTTGCCATTTTCTCTCCTAAATATATTTCAGCAATAATTCTATTGGCGGACATGTCTTCTTCTTTGGAAAACAAGCAAAAATCTCTTGTTGTGAAAAAATGTTCAATCTCCGGCAATAAGTCGGATTTTATTACTTTCTTTCCAGCAATTTCTGAAAAATAAAACATTTAATTGCTTTCTGTTTGCTCGTCGGAAAGCCACAGCGGGTTTTTAATATTTTTTTCCAAAAATGCTCTATGGTTATCCAAATCTTCAACGCTCAGTTCAAAAATTCGCGCTTCTCTGAAAACTCTTTTAATTTCAACCATGCCGGATATATCCGATTTTTGATTTGCCGGCTTAGCCGCCAAGTCCATTGTCGGTTCGGCACCGCCCAGCAATTCCAGATAAACTTCCGCCAAAAGCTGCGCATCAAGCAGCGCTCCGTGAAACGTACGCGCCGAATTGTCAATATTAAACCGCCGGCACAAAGCATCAAGATTGTTCCTTTGCCCCGGAAATTTATTTTTTGCAATCTCAAGTGTATCAACAGCCCTGTCCCAGCCATATTCGGCATATCCTAATCGTTTTAGTTCATAGTTGATAAACTTCATATCAAACGCGGCATTATGCGCAACCAAAACCCCGTCATCGCCGATAAAATCAATCCATTCCTGAGCCACATCGGCAAAAACCGGATAATCCTTCAAAAATTCTGTTGTTAATCCGTGAACTTTAACGACTTCTTCCGGAACTTCCCTTTCCGGATTAATATACTGATGATACGTCCGTCCCGTCGGAACATGGTTTATTAATTCAACAGCGCCGATTTCCACCAATTTATCACCTGTTGCCGGATCAAAACCTGTCGTTTCCGTATCAAAAACAATTTCTCTTAAAGTTTGCATGTTTCAATTTCCATTACCGTATCTATTATTTGCCGTATCAAACCGCCTTCTGTCACATCTGTATCAATAACAAAATCAACTTTTTTTAATTTTTCTTCTCCGGGCATTTGCAAAGCGTTTATTTTATCAAAATCTTCGGCAGATATGCCGTCTCTCTTTATAACTCTTTCTTTTTGCTTATCATAACACAAATCTGCAAGAATAACATAATCGCAAAACTTATCCCATCCCATCTCAAACAACAAAGCCCCATCAATAAAAACAACACCCCCGTTATTTCTGTTTCTGCGGATAATTTTTCTTAAACGTTGCTCCAACAAAGGATGAATTAAACTTTCCAACACTTTCAGCTTGGTTCTGTCGTCAAAAACCAGCTGTCGTAATTTTTTTTTATCAAGTACACCGTTGTCAAAAACCTGCGGAAAATATTTTTCAATAATTTCGAGAAAATCTTTTTTATAATATAAATGCTTAACCCATTTATCTATATCATAAACAAGATAACCCTGCCGTCTTAAAACATGTGCTATTGTTGTTTTTCCGCACCCGATGGATCCGGTAATTGCTGTTAAAATCATTTCCGCCTCTTTTTTTTATCAACATCTTGAAACGTTTCTGTGCATAACTATATAGTTTAAACCAAGACTATCAAACAATCACCGTTAACCAAAAGTATTACAAACTTTTATCAACAGGTTTATTTAAATATCCATACGTTGTGAATATTGTTTATAACTCACTTTTTCCACTTAACCAATCAAACCATTAAAAATTTGTTTTAAAAACAATTTTTTAGAGTCGTACACAATCTTTTAAACAACCCTCGAAAATTGAAGATAATTTTGTGTTTATTTTTTTATCAACAGAATTCACAAACATAAACAAATAACAAAAAAATATTTTAAATAATCTGTTTGGAAAAACACGCTGTTTATAACTTTTTCTCACTCTCATGTTTTATTAATCCGAAAGCACACTGAAAAACATTCAAAACAGAATTACATTGACATCTAAATTTTTTTCTATATAAACAAACTAATCTTATTTTTCACATTCAATTTATTTTTCCATAGGTCATAAATGCATTTAAAAGATTTAAAGGACAAATCTCCCAAAGAACTTTTGCAGCAGGCAGAAGAAATGGGAATTGAAGACGCATCATCCATGCGTGTTCAGGATATTGTTTTCGCTATAATGAAAAAAGTTGCGGAAGATGATAATATCATATACGGTGACGGTGTTATAGAAATAATGCCCGACGGCTTTGGTTTTCTGCGCTCGTCTAAGTCAAACTATTTGGCTTCCGCCGATGATATTTATGTATCTCCCCAGCAGGTTAAGAAATACGGACTGCGAACCGGTGATACGGTAGAAGGAGAGATTCGTGCGCCCAAAGAAAATGAAAGATATTTTGCCTTAACAAAAATAAATACGATAAACTACGATGATCCGGAAAAATCTAAACTGCGTATAAATTTTGACAATTTAACCCCGTTATATCCGACTGAAAAATTGAATTTTGATATAATTTGTGGCGATAAAGATTACACAACACGCGTAATAGATTTAATTTCACCGCAGGGAAAGGGGCAGCGCGGCCTTATTGTTGCTCCGCCTCGAACAGGTAAAACCGTTATGTTGCAAAATATTGCACATGCAATTGCAACCAATCACCCCGAAGTTTATTTAATCGTTTTGCTCATTGATGAACGTCCGGAAGAAGTAACCGATATGACGCGTTCGGTTAAAGGTGAAGTTATTTCCTCAACATTTGACGAGCCCGCCGCTCGCCATGTTCAGGTTGCCGAAATGGTTATTGAAAAAGCTAAACGTTTGGTAGAAAACAAAAAAGATGTTGTTATCCTTCTCGATTCCATTACCCGTTTGGGACGCGCCTATAATACGGTTCTTCCTTCTTCCGGCAAGGTTTTAACCGGCGGCGTTGACGCCAATGCTTTACAACGTCCGAAGCGTTTGCTCGGTGCGGCCCGTAATGTGGAAGAAGGCGGGTCTTTGACGATTATTGCCACGGCGTTGATTGATACGGGTTCAAGAATGGATGAAGTTATCTTTGAAGAATTCAAAGGAACCGGCAACTCTGAAATCATTTTGGATAGAAAGTTGACCGACAAACGTTTATTCCCGACAATTGATATCACCCGCTCCGGCACGCGTAAAGAAGAATTGTTGGTTGATAAAAATGTCTTGACCAAAATGTGGGTTCTCCGCCGCGTCCTTATGCAGATGGGGATGACCGATGGTATGGAATTCCTGCTTGATAAATTAAGACAAAGCAAGGATAACAATGATTTCTTCAATAATATGAATTCGTAAAAAAACGCCGGCTTGGCCGGTGTTTTTCAGAATACAAAAAAGCGGCTTTTCTGCCGCTCTTTTTTTAGTTCTTGAATTCAATCTTTTGAACTGCTTTCAAACGATAAACTGAACTGATGTCTCCTAGGATAAATCTGGCTTCTGAATCCGAATGAATGTTTCTTACGTCAGGGTATTCAAAAGGTGAAACATAAAATTTCTCACCTTTTGCTTCAAGGATATAGAGTGTTGTCCCTTCATAAGATTCTATTCCTATCAGTTTTACCGGTACAAAAGGTTGGGTACTTAATGCTTGTTCCAGGCGCAAATCTTCTTTATATTTTCTAATGTCAATATCATGTAGCGCTGCTGAAAACAGCATGACACACATAATCATCATAGAAACTAAGCAACCGTTATAGTTTGTTTCTTTTGCATCTGTATCCAATCCTTCCATTACATCTGTAAAATGCAGATAAAACGAAATGAGGGGAATATACGAATAAAGATAAACAAAAACAAAACCGGCGACAACAACGCCAATAGAATGATTTTCTTCTAATGATAATACATTCATGATAATGCCCATTAATCCGAAACAGAAGATAGACCACATCGTTACAACGTTCATACTTTCTATCGGGACATTGGCCCATCTTAGTCTAAGCAGGAAAGATAAAGCAGCCAAAAAGGATAAAGCAAAAAACATTTTATCAAAAGACCATACTGTCAGAAAAATGATCACTGTTGCAACAGCAACAACATATCCGACAACAACATTGTATTTGCACCATAGTTTTAGTGCTTTTTTCCGAACGGGCACTTCTGCCTCTGGAGCTCCTTTTTCATTGGAGGTTTGTTTAATAATTTTTCTTTTCATAATCGTAGAGTTAATAATTTAGTTTGTGCTGTAAATATATCTAATTTATTGATTTAAAGTCAATAAATAATTTTTTAGCTCAACCATATCATAAAATATATTTTTTATTCCTAATTTTTTGACAGCTTGAAGATGTTGCGTCGTCCTATTCATTTCACAACCTGTAAAAGCAACAGTCCGCATGCCGGCAGCCAGGCCGGCTTTCATACCGGCGATTGAATCCTCAATAACGACACATTCTTCGGGGTAAACCCTCATTTTATGAGCTGCCAATAAAAATAAATCCGGTGCAGGTTTGCCACAATTAACCATATCCGCCGTAAATACCCGAGACAAATCAAAATATTTATATGCTCCGGTTATTTGCATTTTCAGAATTGTTTTTGACAGAATTCCCCCTGTTGCAATACATTGCTTAAATTGCTTTAATTTAAAAATTTCTTCAATATGCGGCGTTAAAGCAAATCCTTTCTCCATTGTTTGCTTGTCTAAATTTGCGGCTTTATTCCAAAAATTCTGGTCTGTTTTAATGTTCATCGCATCAAGAACAGCTTTTTTGGTTTTGTCGCTCATTCCTCCTAAGTATTTATTTGTTTCTGTAAAATTCCAACCGATACCCAATTCCTCATTAATTAATTTTTGACGGTTCAACAGCCATAATTTTTCGGTATCTGCAATAACGCCGTCAAAATCCCATATGATTAATTTTATATTTTGCTTTGCCATTTTTTCTCCTTTTCTGATCGTAATATAATAGTAAAAAGTTAAAAAATATTATGTATTAAAATTTAAGACAGTGTTTTTAAACTTGCTTTATGGTAAAGTCTGAATTATAACATGCTGAAAAGGAGAATAATATGTCTGATAAAACTATTTATGCCCTGTCAACGGTTTTTGGAAAATCGGGTATAGCTGTTATACGTATTTCGGGAGCTGATTGTCTTAAAATTATTGCGGAAATGACTGATATTAAAACAGCAAACATTATTCCCAGACATGCCTATTATACTCCTATATATGATAAAAAAACTAAAACGCTGCTTGATAAAGTTCTGCTTGTTTATTTCAAAGCGCCGCATTCTTTTACCGGAGAAGATGTTGTGGAAATTAATTGCCACGGTTCAAAGGCAGTTTTAAACAGTATATTAAATGGTTTAAGCGCTTTCAGCGAACTTCGTTTGGCTGAGCCGGGAGAGTTTTCTAAACGTGCTTTTTATAATCAAAAAATGGATTTAACGGAAGCTGACGGTTTGGCTGATTTGATAGATGCGGAAACCTCTGAACAACAAAAGTACGCATTGCGCCAAATGGAGGGAAATCTTAAAAATATATATAATTCCTGGCGGGAAAGTTTGGTTAATATTTTATCAATATTGGAAGCTTTTATTGATTTTCCTGAAGAAGATATTCCTGAATCTCTTTATTCTAAAATTTTAAACACTGTATTTAAAATCAAAACGGAGATAATTAATCATTTAAAGGGTAATAATGTAAATGAACGTTTAAAGAATGGTTTTCGCATTGTTGTTGTCGGCAAAACAAACGCCGGTAAATCCAGTCTGATTAATACATTTGTTAAAAGAAATGCCGTAATTGTTTCTGACATGGAAGGAACGACGCGTGACGCTATAGACATTAATTTGGATATTATGGGATATCCGGTTGTTATTACTGATACGGCAGGTTTTCGCCAAACGGATAATCCGGTAGAACGTCAGGGGATTGATATTGCGTATCAGAAAATAGCTGATGCCGATATTGTTTTGATATTATATGATTCAAACACTGTATTTAAAGAAGAAGAATATAAAATAAATAATCCTAATGTTATAATTGTTGCCAATAAAACCGATTTATTAAATGAAAAAGAAAGAAAAAAAATTCTAAATAAAAAGCACTACTTGATTTCAGCCAAACACAATATCGGTGTTGATAAATTAATGGAAGCAATTATTGAGAATATAAAAGAAAATTTTTCATCATCTTCAAATTGCCTGATTACCAGAATTCGTTATCGAACATCGTTGGAGGTTTGTTTGGAAAATTTAAATAATTTTTCTCTTGATAAAGAAATTGAATTAGCAGCGGAAGATATCAGGTTGGCTTGCCGTTCGATCGGCGAAATTACCGGACAAGTTAAAGTAAACGAAATACTGGATAATATTTTCGGTACATTTTGCATAGGCAAATGACTGTAATGTCAAATGGCTTGCGCGTAGCTGCCTAGTGTCAATTGAAAATATTTTTCTATCCTTCGTTTGTCACTGTCTTTTGCACATATATCATTAATAATTTTCGGATTTTTAATATCAGAATTTGAAACCATTATATAATCCAGTACGTGGCAGTATCTGTAAAAATTATTGGCAGTTAATTTATTGATGCCGTTATTCATGCTTCTTAGTATTAAAACAATTTTACTTATAATATCATGCCGGTTAAAACAAAAATAAGCATCTGTATGTAGAATCGAGATTAATGTTTGCAATTCAACCTCTTTAACCGAAAAGGCATCATTAATTTTTATGATTTTAAAAACCGTTTCCAGAAAATATTTACGAATAAATCTGTAACAAAAGAAATTTTGTTTTGCATTCTGGTTAATTATATATTTGAAAAGTTTGAAACAAAACAATTTATCTTCATTACTTTTATCCGCTGTCAGACTGATTAAATCAAACAAATAATAATAATCTTCTTTACTGGATTTTTCTTTTGCCAAAACCGTTGCCGTTGCTTTTTTAAGTTCGTCTTGTGATAAATCTAAAACTTTATAGGATTCATTTATTTTGCTTAATAAACTTCTTTTGAATTTTCTGAGATTAGGATTAGTGCTGAAATCTTGTTGTAACAGCAAATAGTTTACGGTATGTAGTATTTTCCAATATGTATATATACAATTGCCGCCTATGAGGTTTAATATTTTATCACAAATTATAGTATAAGCATCAATCGATATTTCTTTATTTTCCGCTGCATACAAAAGTCTGTCTATCCAACAAAGGTATGATGTTTCTTTTTCATTTTTTTCCGGATTATAAGAAAAAAAACTGAATTTTTTTAATATCTGTTTTTTTAAATTATAATAGATTTCATTAATAAGAACATTTTTGCATTTTAGTAAAAAGTTGTCAGATATTCTTAATATTAAAAAATCATGACTGATTTGATCTGTTTCACGTGAAACCTTTACAAGAGCATTAGCTAATTGTAAAAATTTTTTATCATCAAAAACCTTTTGCAGTCTTTCAATCGGCAAATTTGATATTTTTGCGATTTCATGTATATTTCGTTTTTTTGTAATCATTCGTTTTTCCGAAGCATGGATAAAATTGCCGATTATGGAAAGTATATCACGAACCGTCAAATCCAAAGAATTTATGTTTAACACATTTTCATTTAAAGATAATTCATAAGCAATATCAAAACGTTTCTTAACCAAAAGAGCATCCATTTCTTTAAAAAACTTATGATTATATTTATCTGCTAAAATGGTTGTTAATGTCGTATATTTTTCTAATGATAGTTTTTTATTGTTAATATCCATGTAATCACCTATATAAAAAGTTGTATTATTTATACAATATAAATTATAGGTTTAATTGTCAATATTTTTATAAAACATATTTTTATACATAAAAAGTCTTGCAAAAATAGAGAACGAAAGTAAAATCGTAAAAAAATAAGAATAGAAGGATAATATGAATACATACGATGTTATAGTTGTCGGCGGGGGGCATGCAGGCTGTGAAGCTGCCGCTGCCGCTGCAAGAATGGGGGCATCTGCCTGTTTAATAACGCACAAGATACATACAATCGGCGAAATGTCATGTAATCCGGCAATCGGCGGTTTGGGAAAAGGACATTTGGTTCGAGAAATTGATGCCTTGGATGGTTTAATGGCTCAGGTTATTGATAAAGCCGGTATACAATTTCGTATGCTTAATGCCTCAAAAGGACCGGCCGTCCGTGGTCCGCGTGCACAGGCGGATAGGGATTTATATAAGAAATACATGCAAGAGGCTTTAAAACAACAAAACAATTTGAATATAATTGAAGGAGCTGTTGAAGGTCTTATAATAAACGAAAAGAATATAAACGGTATAATTTTGTCTGATGGCACAAATATAAAGGCAAAAACAGTTGTTTTGACAACGGGTACTTTTTTGAATGGTATCATGTTTACCGGACATCAGACATCTGTCGGCGGGCGTGTCGGTGATGTAAGTTGTACCGGTATAACATCGTATTTAAAAACTGCCGGATTAAATGTCGGTCGTCTTAAAACGGGAACACCGGCAAGATTAAATGGCAAAACAATTAATTGGAACATTTTAGAAAAACAATATGGTGACAGCAAACCCACGCCTTTTTCTTTTTTAACAGAGGAACTTCCGCAACGGCAGATAGAGTGTTATATAACACATACAAACAGTGAAACCCACAAAATTATAAAAGATAACTTTTCCAAATGTGCTCTTTTTTCAGGATTGATAAAAGGTATCGGCCCGCGCTACTGTCCGAGTATTGAAGACAAATTGGTTAAATTTGCTGATAAGGAAAGTCATCAAATTTTTTTGGAACCGGAAGGATATGATACGGATGTTGTTTATCCGAACGGGATTTCCACATCGTTGCCGGCAGATGTTCAGGAAGCCTTTATTCATACAATAAAAGGCTTGGAAACTGTTGAAATTTTACGTCCCGCATATGCTATTGAATATGATTATGTGGATCCTTTGGAACTTAATAATACATTGGCTGTAAAAAAGTTGAGAGGATTATACTTAGCCGGACAAATTAATGGAACCACGGGCTATGAAGAAGCGGCCGCACAGGGGCTGATGGCCGGAATTAATGCGGCACTTTATGCAAAAGGCAAAGGCAGTTTTGTTGTTGACCGCAGTGAAGGCTATATAGGTGTAATGATTGATGATTTAATAACCAAAGGAGTTGATGAGCCATACCGAATGTTTACATCGCGCTCCGAATACAGGTTATATCTGCGTGCTGATAATGCTGATATGCGCTTAACACAAAAAGGATATGAAATAGGATGTGTTTCAGAATATAGATACAGTGTATTTAAACAGAAGTTTGACAATTTAAATAAATATCGTGACACAGCCAAAAAAATAATTTTAACAGGCAGAGAGATTGATACATATAATTTGCCGATAAAAAAAGAAGGAACTAAAAAATCTTTGTTTACTCTGATGGGGTGTGAAGATGTTTCACGTGAAACAATAAATAAAATAGAACCTTCTTTTGAATCTGTTGCCGATGATGTTTATGAACAAATATGTATAGAATCGAAATATGCCGGTTATATGAAAAGACAGGAAAGTGATATTAATATATTCAAAAAAGATGAACAAATTAAAATAAAAGAAGATATTGATTATTCTAAAATAGGCGGTTTGTCCAAAGAAGTTATTGCAAAATTGGAAAAGATCAGACCGTCAACATTAGGGGAAGCTTCCAGGATTTCGGGTATAACACCCGCCGCGATAATTGCTGTTTTGGGATATTTAAAAACACTCGGTAAATAAAATGGAAAATTTTCATATTGTGAAAAAACTTATTAATGTTTATAACTGTAATTTTTTATGCAAAAAATAATTTGATAAAATAAACTGTCAATATGATGAATATTTTAAACATAGATAATGTTTCACGTGAAACAATTACAAAATTAAAACAATATGAAATGCTTGTTAAAGAGTGGAACATGCGTTTTAATCTTGTTTCAAAATCTTCTGTTCAATATATATGGAACAGGCACATCTTGGATTCACTTCAACTGTGTAACCACCTCTTGCCGTCAGACAGGATATTATATGATTTTGGTTCCGGTGCCGGTTTTCCGGGCATTGTGCTGGCTGTTGCATCAGAACAATTGTTTCCCGAACTTACGGTTAAGTTGATAGAAAGTATAGAGAAAAAAGCGCGGTTTTTAAATGTCGTAAAAGATGAATTAAACCTGAATGTAACAATTATTAATGACAGAATTGAAAATATAAAATCACAAAAAGCCGACGTTATAACATCAAGAGCTTTGGCTTCTTTGACTAAATTACTGGAATATTCCATGCCGTTTTGTTCAGAACGGACGCGATTGATTTTTCTTAAAGGTACAAAATGGGAAGAAGAATTAAACGAAGCAAAAAAACAATGGCATTTTGATTATGAAATTATTAAAAGTAAAACAGATGAAACCGGGCGTATATTAATTATATATAATTTGAGGAGAGTAAAATGGTAAAAGTTATATCTATTGCAAACCGCAAGGGTGGAGTAGGTAAAACAACAACAGCCGTAAATATTGCAACGGCTATGGCTGCGATCGGTAAACGCGTCCTTATTTTAGATATGGATCCGCAGGGAAACGCCACAACCTCACTTGGCATAAATAAAAACAAATGTCTTTTTTCTTCTTATGATTTAATGATTAATAATTGCAAAGCAGAAGATGCAATAATTAAGACTGATATAAAAAAGTTCGATATACTGCCATCAGCACCGGCTCTTGCTGCCGCTGAAATAGAACTGATTGATGTAAAGCAGCGTGAATATGTTTTAAGAAATGCTCTGAATGCGCTGTCTGATAAATATGATTATATATTAATAGATTGCCCGCCGTCGTTAAATTTAATAACAATTAATGCATTAGTTTCATCAGATTCCGTTATTGTACCGTTACAGAGCGAATTTTTGGCACTTGAGGGTTTAACGGATTTAATAAAAAATATTAATATTATTAAAAAGAATTTTAACGCCAAGCTAGACTTGCAGGGTATCGTTTTAACTATGTTTGATAAAAGAAATAATTTAAGCCAAATGGTTGAGACGGATGTGCGCAAATATTTCGGACAAAAAGTTTATAAGACGGTCATCCCGAGAAGCGTTCGCATCTCGGAAGCCCCGTCTCACGGTCAGCCGGTATTAATTTATGATTTTAAAAGTACCGGAGCTAAAGCTTATTTAAATTTGGCCAGAGAAGTTTTAAAAAGAGAAAAGGAGTTATAAATGTCTGCAAATAAAAAACATGGATTGGGTCGTGGTTTGGAAGCGCTGCTGGGCGAAGATGATTTAAGCTTTAATCTGGATAATATTAATATAAGCGATACGACTGAAAGCGGAATTAAAAAAGTAAAAGTTGAAGATTTGTTTCCCAGTCCGTATCAGCCACGAAAAGATTTTAACAAAGAATCTCTTGACGCCTTAGTAAATTCAATCCGTGAGAAAGGCGTGTTGCAGCCGCTTATTGTTCGCAAGCAAGGTGACAAATACGAAATCATTGCCGGTGAAAGGCGTTGGCGTGCATCTAAAATTGCCGGCGTCAATGAAGTTCCGGTCATGGAAAAAGATTTAAATAATCAGGAAGTGCTTGAAGTGGCTCTTGTTGAAAATTTGTTGCGTGAAAATCTTTCTCCCATAGAAGAAGCGGAAGGGTTTAATCGTTTAATTGCTGAGTTTTCGCATACGCATGATGCTCTGTCACAAATTGTAGGAAAATCAAGAAGTTATATAACAAACACATTACGCCTCTTATCTCTTCCTGACAGCATAAAAGAGATGATTAGAAATAATTCTCTGACGGCCGGGCATGCAAGAACGTTGATTGGTTTGGAAAATGCTGAAATTGTGGCGGAAAAGATTGTTTCACGCGGATTATCCGTTCGTCAAACGGAAGAACTTGTTAATAATCTGAAAAATCACACCCTGGATAAAATCAGTAACACACTAAAGAAAGATCCGAGCTTGAAAGAATTGGAAAAAGATTTAACTCATATCATCGGGTTAAAAGTAAAAATTAATTCCAAAACAGATGATAAGGGAAAAGTAACAATAGAATACAAATCTCCGGCAGAATTGAACACTATTTTAGAATTGCTGGAAAAAAAATAAAAACTAAACCCTAAGAGAAACACTGCAATTAGTAAAAAATATGCCAAATTGAAAATAAGGCATATTTTTTTGCGTAGCAAAGCACTTGGAAAATTTTGTGTATGATTTATCAAAAAAATAAAAATATATAGCTGATGCATAAAAAAACGCAAAAGCTTTAACTCGTTGATTTTAATAAAATTTGTTGCCCAACGAGAGAAAATGCGGGTTACTGCAATTTTTTTGCTTTCTGATTATTGATCTATAAATTAAAAATAGTCTGATATTTTTGTAAAAGAAAATCTTTTGTTGAACAACATCCTTTTTCAAACCATTCTTTTTTTAGAACATCCAGATATAATCCTATAAGTTTTTTATCGGCGCCGGCTTTAATTAAGTCTTTTCCGCTTAACGGAAATACAGGAATTTTAATTGAATCCACTGTATTTAAAATTTCTTGAACGTGTGAAATATCTTGATTTTCCAAATTTAAACACAACCATTTATCCATACATATTTCTTTACCATACAGGTAGATGATTTTATTGATTGAAACAGTGTCTTTAAAGCTCTTTTCAGTGATTTTGGCTTTACTCAGCCTGATGAAGTAATCTTTTTGCTCGCGATTTAAATGAAAAATATCAGCCAGCCGTCCGGCTCTTTTGGCATCGGGCTCAAACATGACAAATATTCTGCGGATAATACTTTTTTCAAGGTGCAGAGTTTCCACCAGTTTATTGAGTTTTTCAAGATTATCAATGTTTTTAGGCGGCGCAATAAGAAAATCAAGCATTCCGTTGTCAAATATCATTTTAAGTGCATTGACAGCATATGGTGCCGTTAAAATTTTAAACAGTTCTTCCTTAATTTTTTCCGAAGAAATTTTTCGCAGCGCGTGTTTGTTGGCAATACAGGCATCCAACGATTTCCGATCTATTTTTTTGCCGAACATGGCACAGAATCTGAAAAATCGCATAATCCTGATATAATCCCGTTCAATAGTTTCCTGAGGATTTTCAATGAATTTTATTATTCCCTTTTCAAGATCGCTTATACCGTTATAATAGTCAAAAACGTTTCCTTTTTCATCTGCATAAACCGCGTTGATTGTCAGGTCGCGCTGTTTGGCATCGGCCTTCCATTCATCCTTGTTACTGTCTTCTTCGGCAGAAAGGGAGGTTACCTTAAAAAAACTGTTGTTTACAATCACGCCGATAGTAAAAAATTGTATACCGATAGGAACACAACGCAGCCCCTCGTCATCGCACATATCAGAAAATTCGGAAGGGGACATATCGGTTACCAAGTCAATATCTTTGCGCTCAAATCCTGCAATGGCGTCTCTGACAGCCCCCCCGACAAACCTTAATACACCGCCGTGTTTTTCTACTGTTTTGAATAATTTTATGATATCCTCGTTATTAATAAGCTTTTTCGGGTCAATATAGTCAGGATGAAACATTTTTTCCTCATTTTCTTGTGGGTTGTCAAACTTGTTAATAGTTTATTATAAATGTCTTAATTATAGTATAAAATATAAAAATTTTTTAGGAAATAAAATCATGATTAAGTATGTATCTTTATTTGCGACGGTTTTTCTTGCATTACCGGTATATGCCGGTACGGTTCCGACAGAGTTGGGAGAATACGGGGATTGGACGGCATATACGTATAAGGAAGGAAAAAATACTGTCTGCTATATGGCTTCCACACCTAAAAAAGATGAAGGAAACTATAAAAAACGCGGTGATATTTATGCCGTCATCACACATCGCCCGGCAGATAAAAGTTATAATGTTGTTAACTTTGTCGCCGGATATAAATATAAAAGCGGTTCAAATGTAACGGTAAAAATCGGAACAACCGCTTTTCATAATTTATTTACCAGTGATGATAATGCCTGGGCTCCGGATGCCGCAACGGATAAAAAGCTGGTGGATGCCATGAAACGCGGTGAAAAGATGATTGTCGAAGGAACATCTTTCCGCGGCACCAAAACCAAAGACACATACTCGTTGGCCGGGTTTAGCAAGGCTTATCGGGCAATAAGCGCAAAATGTAAATAAAATGACTGAAAAAGTAGAACTGACAAACTTATCCAAACAGGAGTTGGAAGCCGAAATCGTAAAAATCGGCGAAAAACCTTTTCGCGCCAAACAAATCTGGCAATGGATATATTATCGCGGCGTAACAAGTTTTGATGCCATGAGCAATTTGTCGCTGACATTGCGTCAAAAGTTACAGGAAAACTATACGATAACCCGCCCGAAAATCGTTACGGAGCAGATATCTGTTGATAAAACTCATAAATGGCTGCTTGAATTTCAAGACGGCGAACGTGTGGAAATGGTATATATTCCTGAAAAAGATAGAGGTGCCGTATGTATTTCAACGCAGGTCGGTTGTGCTATGGGGTGCCGTTTTTGCCATACGGGAAGCCAAAACTTCACCAGAAATTTGACAACAGGTGAAATTGTCGGCCAGTTTATGGTTGCCCGCGATGCTTACGGCGAATGGCCGAGTCCCACTGATGAAACGCGTTATCTCTCTAATATTGTTGTTATGGGTATGGGAGAACCGCTGAACAATCTTGATAATGTTGTTAAAGCTCTGAATATTATAACCGATAATGAAGGGATAGCAATTTCCCGCCGCCGCGTTACAATGTCTACGTCAGGCATCGCGCCGCGCATCGTCGAAGCAATGCATAGAACAGGGGTTCGTTTAGCTGTCTCTCTGCACGCACCGAACAATAATATTCGGTCGCAAATCATGCCGATTAATGATAAATTTAAAATAGAAGAAATCATGAAAGCCTGTGCGGAATACCAAAAAGGTGATCACAGCCGCTATATTACGTTTGAATATTTGTTGCTAAAAGATATTAATGACAGTTTGGAGCAGGCAAAAGAATTAATATCGTTGTTGAAAAAATATAAATTGCGCGCTTTATTTAATCTGATACCGTTTAATCCTTGGCCGGGATGCTGTTTTCAACCCAGTGATAAAAAAACGGTCGAAGCCTTTTCAAAAGCTTTGGAACAAGCGGGGTTTGCAGCTCCCGTACGCGTGGCTCGCGGGCAAGATATTTTAGCCGCTTGCGGACAGTTAAAGTCTAAACAACCGAAAGCTTAATCAAGTTTGCAAGCCCCGTCCAGCTGATGGTCTAAACGGTTCTCTTTTACCCCGATAGGGTCTTGGTGAATTAGAATCTGGCAACCGGGGTATGCTGCATATATTTTATTTTCAACAGCCTCCGTCAGTTCATGGGCCTTTTGCAAAGAAATGGCGCCGTCCAATTCAATATGAAATTCAAAAAAGTAAATATCGCCCAGACTGCGGCTTCTGAAATCGTGCATTCCGTGGACACCGCGGCTGCTTTTAACAATATCCTTAATATGCTCGCGTATATCCATACTGAGTTCTTTGTCTGTTATTTGTTCCAAGGCCTCCTGTGCCAGCATATAAGCATTATATAATAAATATGCCGAGATAAGCATCGCCGCAATCACATCAAAATATGAAAATTTAATAAAACGCACCAATAAAAGGGAAATAATAACGGTTGAGTTTGTCAAAAAATCCACCGTATAATGTGCTCTGTCGGCTTTTACGGCAAGAGATTTAGTTTTATTGGCAACATATGTCTGATATATAACCAAAAGCGCCGTTCCCAATATACTTATTCCCATAATCAAAATGCCGGAATCTATTTCTGTAATATCAACGGGGTGTATCAACCGTTTAATTCCGTCAAACATAACATAAACGCCGGAAGCGCCGACAAAAATTGCTTGCAGTAAAGCGCTTAAAGCCTCGGATTTGCCATAGCCGTATCTGTGGCTTTGCGAGGCCGGCTTGGTTGAAAAATAAACAGCGGCAAACGAAATCAACGAAGCCAGCAGATCTGTCAGACTGTCTATAAAAGAAGAAAAAACCGCCAATGAATTTGTTTTTAAAAATGCGGCAAATTTTATGACAATTAATAATAACGCCAATAAAACGCTTGCAGTAACGGCTGATTTTTTCAACCGGTTATTTTGTTCCGATAATGTCATTTTTTAGCTCTTTCCATGAATCTTGCGAAATTTCTAAATATTTTCCTTTTATATACGATGCAAAAAATTCCAGATGTTTTCCCTGTGGAGATTTAACAAAATCATACGTGACATAATATTTGTTTTCCGATGTTTCGTAGAAGGATAATTTGATATGGTTGTCATTCTCGCTGTAAATATCAAGAACGGCAATTTGTTTGCCTTCAATATTGTCTGTTGATGCCAAAATCATCGTATTAAGCAGGTTTTTGACCAATATCATAATTTTTTTATCATCTGTAACGTTGTTGTATTTAATAAAACGCCCGAACCGAAGATTCCATAATGTGCTGTATGTCCAGTTTTGAGGGACAAGTGACAAATCATAAAAATCAACATCAACAAGCCATACCTGAAATTGGTTGTTCAGTTTGATGTAAGCCGCTTTTGAACCTCGTCCGAGCTCCATGTCATATTGACCTATGTCAAACTTTTCAATTGTTTGATTATCTTTGCCGCCTAATGTAACCTCAATGGTCTGAGAGTTTTTATTTTTAAGCGGTAAAAAGCCGAATAAAGGTAAATCTTCGACTTTGTCAGATTTTTTTTCATAAAAAACCATATTGCTTAAAGCAACCAAAAAACTGCGGATGCGTTCCTGATAAACAGGTAAGTCAGGATATTCCTGGAGTGTCCATATGCCGTTATGGCGTACAAATGTTAATGTTTGTGAACTGTTTTTTAGCGTTATTTCCTGAATATCGTTAAGCTTATTTTCAAAATCCTTAAAAACTTTTACATCTTCATACTCGGATATGGTGTTTTTATTATCCATATAAACACTGAGACCGGCTAATAAGGAAATAACCAAAACGGTCATAAACAGCTTTGGTGTTTTGCCGTCGCCGATAAAAATATGACGGCCGGAAGATAGATGAAATTTTTTGTGCCTGAGGCAGAGAATGACGGCCAGAAGTGTTATAATTAAAGAAATAAAATAAACATTGAAAAATTTAACTTTGACTTCCAGTGAAACAATATCGTTATTGGCATTAATCCGTAAATCGCTGAGTTGCAGCCGTAAGGTATTGATTTCTTTTCGAATGGAGCCGATAATTGCCAGTTCATCGGAACTGAATGTTTCTCGCTCTTCAAAATTCTTTTTTGCAATTACCTCCGCTAATGCCTTTTTTGCGCCGTTTATAGCGTTAAAAATATCATTTTCTTTCAATTTATAGCGATAGACATTATTTTTGCGCATATTTTCAATGATATATAGCGGACGTTTATGTACCCGTTTGCCCCGCAGGCTGATAAGATCGTCATTTTCAGTCAAATGGTCAAGAGCATTCATGATAAAATTCGCGCTGTCAAACAATGGGATATAATACGATGAGTCTAAAAAGCGTTTTTCTTTGGCCCAAAATGTATCATAAATAAAATCAGTATCGCCGACGGCAATAATATCAAAAGGTTGGGAAGGATTATTACTTAAAAATTCGGCAGCCGTAATCAGCATTTCGTTTTGCGGCGTAAAATTATCTAATACTTCACGCGGTGTTTTGTTCTTTTTGGCAAAATCAGCACTCATAAGAGCAGATTTTCCGCTTGTTGTAATCAGCGGAAAAAATAAAACATCTTTATTTTGCAACGGCATAACCATTGATGCGGAAGAAAATAGGATACTGTCGAGTTTGTGTGTAATTCTGTGATTAGGGTTAAATTCATTTCGTTTGGCAATAAATTGCAATAAATCCTGGGTAAATGAAGGATTCTTTTTGTAATTGACGGTTTCGTCAACCGTTATGGAGTTATTAAAATCGGCAATAACCGTATCACCGTAAAAATCTATTCCCCAATAATCGGCAAGGGTTGAAAGATTAGATGAAACATAACTGCCGTTTTCCGGAGAGTAAATTCGTGAAGCATTATCGGCAACATCCATCAGCAATAAAATTTTTTTATGCTTTTTAATTCTCTCTATGGTATCATTATCCAAATTGTAGGGATGCACAATCATTAAAACATCATACGTTTGATCTAAATCTTCCGGTTTTTGAATAGGAACTATGTTATATAAGTCGCTTATTTGGTTTATGATTTCCCATTTTGCAATCATAACATCGCCAAGCCTGACATTTCCCGTCAATGGCAATGAACTTAGAAGCCCTAAAGTTTTCTTCTTATGTTGTAGTTTGTAAATACTGGTTGTCAAATCCTGCTCTAAATACGGAAAACGCTCTAATGAAAAAAACGGAATAACGGCTTTGTTGGTTAAAGAATCCGTAAAACTGATGCCGAACAGGGCGTTTTGATTGATATCTATGAGAGGTATGGGTTGGATACCGTCGGCAAGAGCTTTGTCTTCAATCTTACCTAAAAAGGTCGGATTATATATACGATAGTCAAACTTGCCGTTTCCGTAAGATTTATATTGTTTCAGCATGTGTTTTATTCTGTCAAAGATTTGGCGCATCTCCGGATTTCTTTTTTCTAAAATCGGCGAATAATACAGTTTAGCTGTAACGGGGCGTTCCAGTTTACGTAAAACATCTTTGGTATTTTTTGTCAGACTCAAGTATTTTTCTTCAGTAAAATCAAAGTTGATTTGTCTTAAAACATTGTTGGCAATAATGTTTAATCCGAAAAAACCGATAAAAAGTAATATAATGACAATAAAACTGTGTAATGGGCTGGAAGATGAAATCAATCCCGAAGATCCTTTTGTTTTCAGACTGACAATAATTATCGTCAGCAAATTAAAAAAGACGATTAAAGAACCGAAAAAGACTAAATCTCTAAGCTCAATTATACCTCGGCTGAAAGAAACAAAATGGTTTAAAAAGCTGAAAGAAATTATCGTGTCAACAATAACATCGCTGAATAATTTACGAGCCCAAAATAAAACATATTCAAAGCCGCTCCAAAAAAACAGAAGATTCACAAAAACCGCTGACACCATTGCAATAACGGGGCTTTTGGTTAAAGCGGACAAAGTCTGTGAAATCGCAAGCATGGCTCCCGCCAAAATAATGCAGCCGAGATAACTGATAATAATAACCGCATTATCCGGACTTCCCAAAATATTTATCGTAATCCAAAAAGGAAATGTCAACAAGATGGCTGTTGCGGCAAATATCCATGAAGCAAAAAATTTTCCCCATACAAGTTCCGAGACGGAAATCGGTACGGTTAATATCTGAATAATACTTTTGGAGCGAAATTCTTCTGACCATGAGCGCATGGCAACTCCGGGGATAAAAAGCAAATAAACCCAGGGCTGATAATCAAACAATCCCCATAAGTTTGCTTCCCCGTTCATAAAAACATGGCCGGCATAAATAGCCAGAGAACCGCTTAAAAATAAAAAACTGACTAAATATACATACGCCAAAGGCGAGTAGAAGTATCTGAATAATTCATATTTAATAACTGTTTTAATTTTATTCATCAAATAACCTCCGAAGTTTGGGTGAGGCTTTTAAAAGCATGTTCAAGAGTTTTGTTTTTTGTTTGAGATAAGATATTTTTGAGCGTTCCGTCTATAACGGTTTTTCCCTTATTAATAAGAATAATTCTGTTTGCGATAGATTCTGCTTCGTCAAGCAAATGGGTGGAAATAATAATGGTTTTGTTTTTTCCCATATCTTTAATCAGATTACGCATATGTTCTTTTTGATTTGGGTCCAATCCGTCTGTCGGCTCGTCCAGCAATAATATCGGCGGATTGCCGATAATGCTCTGTGCAAAACCGACCCGACGCAAATAGCCTTTTGAAAGGGTTTCAATTTTCTGCTCGACAACATCCGTGATATTTGCCGTTTGCATAATTCTTAATAATTCCTGTTCAAACAAACATAAATTTTCTTTGGAACATACCTTTTCGGAAATATCGTGACTCATTTTGATTTCAACGATATATCGTAAAAACAAACGGACAGTCATATCGCCGTACATAGGAGCACCTTCGGGCAAAAAACCTATTTGTTTTTTTGTGTCTAAAACCTCTTTTGCGGCATCTTTACCGTTAATGATAATAGAACCGTTATCGGGAGTCAAATATCCGGCAATCATATTCATCAGTGTAGATTTTCCGGCACCGTTCGGTCCCAATAAAGCGATAATTTCCCCCTTTTTTGTCGTAAACGAAATATTGTCAACAGCCGTTATCCTGTCAAATTTTTTGCTGACATTTGTAATGTTTAAAGAAAAAAGATTATCAGTATGCTTCATAAATTTCACCTCCCGGCAATGGTTCGGATATTCCGGTTGTTGTTGGAAATGTAATAGGTAATGAGTACAATGTGCGGGCGCTCAAAAAGGCACAGACTTCTGCATTGACGGTTTCAAGAGGAATGTTTTCTTCTTTGCCGGTGGCTGTCTCTATGCCGGGAATTCTTTGGCGGATAAAACGCACAAGTGTCGGATTCATCGCACCTTTCCCGCAAAGAACAACTTTTTTAGGCAATTCGGGTAAATACAGACAAATGGAATAACAGATTGCCTCTGCTACAAATGCGGTGGCGGTTGCTGCGCCGTCTTCAAGAGAAAGCCCTTCCAAATGTTCGGATTTATTGGCAAAAATTCCCGTATATGCTGATTTTGGCGGAAATTTTGCAAAAAATTTATGATGCATGAGAGAATTGACAATTCTTTCATGAACATTGCCCAATGCGGCTAATCTTCCGTTATAATCATTATCCATATGGGCATGTTTGGCTGTCCAGTTATTAATAAAATTATCGCCCGGACCACAATCAAAACCGACGATTTCACCAAAAGAACCGATATATGTTAAACTGCTTTTGCCGCTGATATTGACATAAACAATCGGTTTAATATCATTAACGGCGGCCGAACTGAAATAGGTTGAAGAAATAGGAGTCCCCTGTCCGCCGTTTGCTACATCTGCATTGCGGAAGTGGGTAATGGTTTTTATACCGGTTTGCTTGGCAATATAGCGTCCGTTGCCCAATTGATATGTATATTTAATATTCGGATCATGCAGTATGGTCAGCCCTTCAATGCCGACAACATCAACATCTTCCCCTGTTTCCTGTATAAAATCTTTGATAAGCCGTATATAAAAATCAGAAACGTCCAAGTCGACGCAGTGCAGTTTATCTTCGTTGCCGGGAATGTCTCTGTTAAGCCCCAAAACAGAACGTATTTTTTCTTTCATCTCATCAGGGTAGGGAACGGCATAGGCTTTTTTTCTTTCGATAATATCCAGTCCGTCTGTTTTGATTAACGCCAATTCAACACCGCCAAAAGTAGATGTTCCCATTAATCCGAGACAATTCAGCCCTTTAATTATCATATAAAAAACGCCTCTTTATATATTGCAATGTCAAATTATTATGCTAATATGCCATAAAGTTTAGTAATAAGGAAGTAAAAATGACAAGTTTTAAATCGGATTTTTTAAACATAATGCATGAACGCGGTTTTTACAACCAATGCACCAATGAAACAGGCTTTGACGAATACCTTGCCGATTGTGAAAAAAAAGGTACGCCGGCGGTTGGTTATCTTGGTTCAGACCCGACCGGAGACAGCTTGCATGTCGGGCATATTGTTCCTTTAATGATGTTGCGGTGGTTTCAAAAATGCGGACATAAGCCTTTAACGCTTGTCGGCGGCGCAACGGCTCGTATCGGTGATCCGTCCGGAAAAGACAAATTGCGCCCGTTTTTGGATGAAGAAACTTTGCAACATAATGTTCAAGGGTTGAAAAAGTCGTTTATGAAGTTTTTGAAATTCGGTGACGGTAAAACCGATGCTTTAATGGTTGATAACTATGATTGGTTTAAAGATATTAATTATCTTGAATTTCTGCGCGATATCGGCACTTGTTACTCTGTTAACCGCATGCTGACAATGGACAGCGTTAAAAGCCGTTTGGAACGCGAACAACCGATGTCCTTTCTTGAATTTAACTATATGCTGCTGCAAGGGTATGATTTCTGCGTTTTGTTGCAAAAATACGGTTGCCGCGCGCAGATAGCCGGAGCAGACCAATGGGGCAACATTGTTTCCGGAACAGAACTGGGACGCAGACGTTATGATACGGAACTGTTCGGTTTTACTTCGCCGATAATCACCGATTCGGCCGGTAAAAAAATGGGCAAGTCCGAAGGCAATGCTGTTTGGATTAACGAAGAAAAGCTTCCGTCGTATAATTACTTCCAGTATTTCCGTAATATCGGAGACGCCGAAGTCGGTAAATGTTTGCGTATTTTCACGGATTTGCCGATGGATGAAGTCCGTCGCTTGGAAGCTTTGCAAGATAAAGAAATTAACGAAGCCAAAAAGATTTTAGCTTTTGAAGCGACCAAAATTTGTCGAGGGGAAGAAGAAGCGAAAGCAGCGCTGGAAACGGCTACCAAAACTTTTGAAAAAGGTGCAATAGGCGATGATTTGCCGACCGCTTCCGTCTCAAAAGACGGAGTAGGGGTCTTGGACGCCTTTTTAGCATTGGGCTTTGTAGCAAGCAAAGGCGAAGCCCGCCGCTTAATCAAACAGGCCGGTCTTAAATTGAACGATAAAGTAATAACTGATGAAAACTATATCATTACCGAAAAAGACCAAATCGAAGGCAATATTAAACTGTCGCAAGGCAAAAAGAAACACGGCCTTTTGGTTTTGAAATGATAAGTTAATAGGCGCTATAAGAAAATGATTTTGTAAACAATTTAAATATTATTCGTTATGAGTGGAATGAAATTAGTGTTGTTATTAATACTGTTAGCCGGTGTTGCCGGTTATTCTTTGACACAAGCCGTAAAATATGCAATGGATATTTGGATGTTAAGAGATTCTAAAAAGAATCCGGGAAAGTACGCCTGGACGGATGGAAGCGGATTGGTTTATGATCCGAAAAACGGAGATATTCACGCCACTTCCCGCCAAGTCATTCTGCCTCGTTAAAGTATAAAGCCGTATCTGCATTGATACGGCTTTTGCTATTCTGCGGTTAAGTCAATCAGTCTGTCTAAACTCTTTGTCTCTTTGTTGTTGTACCCCTTGGCGTCCTTAGGCTTAGCAACGGCTTTTGTTTCATTCTTTTTTGTTTTGATTTCAGGTTTAACCAGCATATCAAACATTTTATTCATTTGCTCTTGGTCTAATTCGGAAGGAAGTCCTGAATTAGCATCTTTGTCTTTATTCTTTTTGTCGCCGTCTTCTTTTTTAGCTTTCGCATTGTCAGGTTTCTTCTCTGCTTTGTTCATATTTTCAACCGATTTAACGGTATCTTTAATGAAATCTTCGGGGAGCATTTTTTCAATTAAATCCGAACAGCCTTCCGCCATCATAAAATATTGCGATTCTTTCAACGGTCCTTCTTTTAGTTCATCCGGCAGGATTATTTTTACCACGAGAAAACAAAATCCCAATATCAATATTGCCCTTAAAAAGCCAAACAGTAAACCGAACAGCCTGTCCATAAAGCTTAGCGTGCTGGTGCGGATTTTGGCAATAAGTTTATCTGTACTGATTATCCAAACGGCATAAAATATCGCCATAATCGATAAAACAATTACAACATAAGAAAGAGTCTTGCTTTCAATGTATTGATTCATCCACGGTAATAAAACCGGCGCTAAATAAGCAGATAAAGCAATAAAAAATACCAATCCTAAAATGGAAAGCATTTCTTTGACAAACCCGCGGATAAACGCGACCAGCATGGATAAGGCAATCCCGATTAAAATAATCACGTCAACATTGTTTAACGGTTCCATTAATGTTTCTCCTCTAACTAAATCTGGAAATCAGACGCTGTACATTGCCTATTTCATGGTATGATATATCCGTAATCAGCTTTTGTTTTTTATCCTTATTGAAAGAATTCGGGATAATGGCGTTTGTAAACCCGAGCTTTTGCGCTTCTTTTAAACGCAGGTTCGGCTGGCTTACGGCGCGGATTTCGCCGGAAAGGCCTATTTCGCCGAAGACGACCATATCCGCCGGCAGGGGTTTATTTGTCATGGAAGAAATAACCGCCATGGCAACGGCCAAATCTGCAGCCGGCTCGGAAATTTTTAATCCGCCGGCAATATTAAGATAAACATCATGCGTGCTGAAATTCATGCCGCACCTTGCTTCCAAAACCGCCAATATCATTGCCAGTCGGTTAGAATCCCAACCGACAACGGCGCGTTTGGCGCCACCATAACTGCTGTTGCCGACAAGCGCCTGTATCTCTACCAACAGCGGGCGTGAACCCTCAATGCCGGCAAAAACGCAGGAGCCGGATACGCACCCTTGGCGTTCGGCCAAAAAGAGAGCCGAAGGATTCTCCACTTCAACCAAACCGTTGTCCTGCATTTCAAAAACACCGATTTCGTCTGTAGCGCCATAACGATTTTTAACGGCTCGCAAAATACGGAAATGATGTCCGCGGTCGCCTTCAAAGTATAATACCGTATCAACCATGTGCTCTAAAACGCGCGGGCCGGCAATAGAACCTTGCTTGGTAACATGCCCGACTAAAAACAGCGTAAAGCCTTTTTTCTTGGCTGTTTTTATGAGTTCATAGGCAGCAGCTCTGACCTGTGCGACACTTCCCGGCGTAGATTCTATCTCGTCCAGATACATCGTCTGAATGGAGTCAATAATAACCAATGCCGGATTTTCTTTTTCCAATGTGGCAATAATATCTTTAACGCTTGTTGTGCTTGCCAGCCGCACGGGAGCATCCGCAAGGCCGAGTCGTTTAGCGCGGATTCGCACTTGGTCTATGGCTTCCTCTCCCGATATATAAAAACAGGTATTTTCTTGCAGCTGATTAGCCATTCCCGCACAGATTTGCAATAGTAATGTTGATTTTCCGATTCCCGGGTCGCCGCCGACCAAAATAACAGATCCCGGAACAAGCCCGCCGCCGGAAACGCGGTTTATCTCAGATAGATTTGTAACCAATCTTTTATATGTCTGGCTCTCGCCGTTAAGTGAAACAAAATCAATTTGGCTGCCTTTTCTTTTGGGAGAAATGTTCGAAAACTCTTCTGTCGGCTTTTTTTCTTCAACAATAGTATTCCATTCACCGCATGAATCGCATTTCCCCTGCCATTTCGGGTAAACGCTGCCGCAGTTTTGGCAGACATAATCTATTGCTGATTTTTTTGCCATTTTATTTCTCCACCTTAATCGGTCCCTTGGAAGAACCTTTTATAAATTGCTTAACATAAGGATTGTCTGTTTTATCCAAATCTTTAACCGTGCCGCACCAGATAATTTTGCCTTGGTATAACATCGCGATTTTATCGGCAATTTTTCTCGCCGAAGCCATATCATGTGTAATCGTTAATGTTGTCGCTCCAAGGTCTTTTGCCGATTCTATAATCAAGTCGTTAATGACATCTGCCATAATAGGGTCAAGTCCTGTTGTCGGTTCATCAAAAAAGATAATTTCTGGCTTTGTTATAACAGCTCTGGCTAAGCCGACGCGTTTCTGCATGCCTCCGGAAAGCTCGGAGGGGTATAAGTCGGCAATATCTTCTCCGAGTCCTACCTGTCTTAAAACCTTAATCGCGACAATTTTGGCTTCTTTTTTACCGAATTTGCGGTTTTGAATCAAATCAAAAGCCACATTTTCCCATACGGTCAAACTGTCAAAAAGCGCTCCTCCCTGAAACAGCATTCCCATTTTGCCGTGCATGCTGTCGATAACGTCCGGATTCTCATTAACAATTTCAATTCCGTCAATTTCAATGGAGCCGCTGTCAGGTTTCAATAACCCTTGAATACATTTAATCAAAACGGATTTTCCGGTGCCGGAACCGCCGATGACAACAAGTGATTCTCCTTTATACAAATCAATGTCAATACCATTTAAAACATGTTTTTTTCCAAAGTTTTTGCAAAGATTTCTGATTTTTATTTTAATTTCCTTAGACATTATTTTCTCCTTTATCTGGAAAAGAACATTTCTGTAATAAGATAATTGAAGATTAATATCAAAATAGAAGACGACACAACGGCATTGGTTGTTGCCGCACCGACGCCCTGCGCGCCGCCTTTGGATTTATAACCATGATAACACCCCATCATAGAAATGGTAAAACCGAAAACTGCCGCTTTCACCAAGCCGGAGATAATGCCGATAATTTGCAGGTCTTGAAATGTTGATGTAATATAATTTGCCGGGTTAAATCCCAGCTTGTAAACACCGACAACATAACCGCCGAAAATACCGATAATATCACCGATAAATACCAAAATCGGTAAAACCAGCAAACCGGCCCATAAACGCGGCGCAACCAGATATTTGAAAGGATTTGTGGATAAAGTGACTAACGCATCAATTTGTTCCGTTACCCGCATGGTGCCTATTTCGGCAGCCATTGCCGCACCGATACGACCGGCAACCATTAAGGCGGATAATACCGGTGCCAGCTCTCTGGTTACGGAAATAAGGACTACGGAAGCAATAACGCTTTCAGCTTTAAAACCTGAAAAACCGGAATAAGTCTGTAAGGCGATAACCATGCCGGCAAATAAGGTTGTTAATCCCACAACCGGCAGCGAGTAAAATCCTATATCAATAACTTGCTTAATAAACAATTTGAAATAAAAAGGCGGAACAAAACAATGATACAACGCTTTAATGATAAATGACGTCAAATCACCCAATGACGAAATAAAAGCAGCCAACGGTTTGCCGAGAGTTCTTAAAAAAGCTTCCATAAAATGCGTCATTATCTGTCCTCCGCAACAGAATTATTTTCTTATATTAAACCGAAGTTTCGGTAATGTTGTTAATCTTTGTCAGTATTTTATAAATAGTAGAACAATCAAACGGATATAGCTTTATTTTTGTAACGGATACCCCCAAAAAATTTTCAGTTTCTGCAAAAGGCAAACGTTCAATCTCTTGCCGGTTTGGGCATAATTCCACGCATAAGGTAATTTTTTCGTGTTTTTTATAGTCAAATGTACCAATGCCCACGCCGCGAATTTCCATTTTACCTTCAATTGTTGGTGGTGTGTATCCATACAGCTCGCCGTCAATGACATCCAGATTGACTCTGTCATCAGCAACAAGTTTTGCCTGATGTCCCATAATAAGCCTTAAAGCTAAATCAGACTTTCCGCTTCCTGATTTACCGGTTAAAAGAATTCCCTGATTATTAAGGCTGATTAAAGTTGCATGAACGTTAAGCAATCAAAATCTCCTCCAAACGCTTGTTTTTTTCCGCCGAAATCAGATCAATGCAAAAATGCCGGTCAGAGTTTTCCGTAGTAATTGTTATTTTCCACATATCTGCGGGAAGAACATCGGCAACTTTTTCAGGCCATTCTATTAAGCTTACACCTTCAAAAAAAGCATCTTCTATACCTAACTCATAGGCTTCCTCTGCATTTTTTATCCTATACATGTCATAATGCCAGATATCAAATGTTTTGGCTTCATATGTTTGAAGCAATGTAAAAGTCGGACTGGGAACATCAATTTTGCCGCACAAATGCTGTATAAAATATCTTGAAAAAGTGCTTTTTCCGACGCCCAAAGTTCCATACAAAGCAAATATATCACGTTTCTGAGCGATATCAGCCAATTTTTCTGCCAATATGCGCGTATCTTTTTCTGTTTTGCAGGTTATTTCTTTTCTATAACAAGTCATTTGAATTGCTAAAAAATTGAACCGAAATTAAAGAAGCCGCCCTTTTGAGGAGTGATTTTTTTCTTAATGGTAAAATCGTGGCGTTTATTTTTTATGTCTCTCCAATCTTTCGGAGAATAAAAAGTTCCTTTCCAAAGTCCGGCGGATTCGCTTTGCGCTTTTATTTCATAAGGACGATAAATGTCTGTTTCGCTTATGTCGGCTATTCCCCAGCCTGCACCGACCAAAGCGGCACCGATATCATACTCTCCCCATGTGCAAACGGCGGAATTGACACCGTTCGGTTCTATTTTAAGAAGATAGCAGTCTATAATATTTTGGTCAACCCACCCCCTCAGCCAGGAAACAGCCTCTTCTCCGCAATTATAAGCAGAGCCGTTGTTGTCAGAACAAACTTGATCCGTATCGGGAGCATCTACACCAAACAGACGGATGAAGCGCCCGTTAATGTAAAAAGCATTTGCCCTAACGGCAGAAATGCTACCGCTGATCTTAGGATAAGCCGCCAGATTGAAACCCTCTTTCCGGCGCTTTTTTTTCTGCTTAATTTTTGTGGTCGATTTATTGCCCAAAAGCTGTTTACTCTTTTCTAAATCCTGTTCCAGCTTTGCCTCAATGTTTTGTTTTTCCGTATCAGAAACAGCCGGAAAATGTGTGAGATATAATATATAGGCCAAACCCAGTGCCGTCAGCGTAATCCAAAAATTATAGTTTGGTAAATGTTGCATGATTGCAATATAAGCAAGAGTAATTCCGCCGACAAATATACAAAAGCCGAGAGCCTGCCATAACTGGATTGCATTATTTGTCAATGTTGCGCCGAAATAAAGACAAATAAGGGCTACAATTCCACATAATATTCTTTTTAAAAGCATGGCGTCTCCGTAATTATTTTATAATCAACATGTTTCTATTCGTAAAGATTTGGCAAAATAGTCGTCTTTTTCTTTTTATCCGATTTTATCTTATCAACTTTTTTAAAAGTTGCAATAAATTTTGCAGTATCAAATAATGACTCTGAATTTGAATACAAAAGCTTATTAAGTTCATGCAGCTGTACATTAAAGTCGGTATTGTCCGTATAATCCGCAATTTTCTGAAAATTATTAATGTCCGTATTTCCGTATTTAATTTTTGCCCAATTTATGAGAGCTGTTTTGGCATCCGGATAATTCCTTTTTTTAATGAAAGAGATAACCTGTTGTTTATAAGGGTTCTTAGCTTTTCTGAAAAAAGAAATTTTTAATAAAATTAAAAAAAGTAAAGCAAAAGCAACGGCCCGAAGATAAATATTGTCAAAGATATTATCGACTTTAAGTGAAAGATTATTAAGTTTTTCGGCGGATTGCGGCGCATTTTTAATGTTTGGTTGTTGTTTGTTTTTTTCTTGATTTTGATTATTCGTCGGCTCAATAACATTGGGATTCGGCAAAACGGTAATATTTTTTTCCGGCAAAACGGCCTTTTCATAACGGTTTGTATTAATATTAAACCATTGTATTTCTGTTGCAGGCAGAATATATGTTCCGGATTTTAAGGGAATATAAACAATATTTGTCGTTGATGTTGTGATAATATTTCCGTTATACGCTCTTTCTTGGGTTACCGGTTTTTCCGGATATTGTTTAAATTCAGAAGATGCGGGTAATGACAGCTGCGGCAAATTCTGCTCCTGAGTGCCGACGGCGGTTAAAGTGATTTTTCGGTTAAAAGCTTCGCCTGCTATGATATTTGCAGCAGAATCATGTTCTTCAATCACTAAACTTTTAAGCGGTAGCCAATATGATTTTGTTCCGCCGTTTGGAATTGGTTTTACAAGAATTTTCTGATTTTTTGTGCGCATTCTGACCGGAACTTTTTGATTGATGTTGTCCAAAAAGCTGAGGCCGGTGGCAAAAATATCTTCAAAATCGGAAAAATTGAAAGAATTGCTTTTAAGATAATATCCTTCAAAAGAAATTTGCGGTGAATTTAATTCCCCGCTTTTCTGCGGAAAAGCGGCAAAAGCATACGTAATCACATTCATTCTCTTACCGTTGATAACGTCTTGTTTGACAAGAGGGCGGTCAGATAAAGGCGTAACAATCCAATCTTTCAAACTGTCTTCATGAATATTCATTGTCGCATTTTGCAGGCCGATACTGTCATATATAGTCAAAGTAATGGTAACCTGTTGTTGAATATAAGGGTTAATCGGTTCAACAGACTGCTCTATTTGAAAATACGGAGAATTGGAATTTTCCGTACTGTCAGGAACATATGCAACATTTGTAACCTCTTTAACCTCAACATCCGTATAGTTAGATTGCAAATTTCCCATTTTTATGGGTTTAATCGTTATTTTTCCGATTTTTTTAGGAGAAAGTCCCAAAATCCACCGTTTGGTTTGCGAAAGCTGCCCGTTAAGATACGTGAATTGGCTGGAAGCAGAGTTGGATACAATATTAAAATTATCTTGCAGTCCGTTTAAATCCAGGGTTTGCGCATCTGATCCCGTGTAATCAATCGTCAGAAATACTGTGTCACTTTCCGTCAGTGTTTTTTTGTCGACGGAAACATTCAGTTCTTCGCCTGTTGCGCTCAATGTAAAAAGGCACAAAAAAACAATCGATAATATTTTATAAAGCTTCATTACGATACCTGCCTTTCAAATATTCTTTTTTTATAAATTCGCGCAATAACCCGCCGGTATCTTCCGGAATCTCGCGATATCTGCGTTGAATAGCCAAAGCTTCTTCATCATAATCTTCATTTTGCCCGTTTTCTCTCGCCTCTGCAATTTGAGCCTCTTGATTATTCTGTTTATCGTCTTCGGGCTGAAAGTCACTTTGGCTTTGTTCGTCAGGTCGTTGTGAATTATCTGATGGCTTGTTGTTTTCATGAGTTTTTTCGTCTGTTGAAGAATTGCTTTGGTTTTCCTGATTATGATTTTCTTCTGTTTTGCCGTCATCATTATTTGAAGTATCTGTCTGGGATTGTTGAGGAGATTGAGAAGTGTCATCAGCAGAATTTTGCGGATTATTTTCTGATTGTGAATTTGGGTTTTCATCAGAATTTTCTTCGTTTTCCTGATTACTGTCGGAATTTTGAGAAGCATTTTCTTCATTATTTTGTCGGTTATTTTCATCGTTTGCGGTATTGTTTTGTTGCTGTTGGTCTTGGTCTTTTTCACTGTTTTCTTCGTTTTGATTATTATTGTTTTGATTTTGGTTCCGGTCTTGTTTGTCTTGGCATTCTAAAACGGAAGGGTCATTTTGGGCTTTTTCAAAAAGCTCGGCTAAAACCTGTAAATTATAAAGAGCGTCTGTGTTTTGCGGATCTTTTTTCAGTGCTTCATTAAAATAATTTTGCGCTTCCGAATAGTTGCACAACTTAGCGGCAATAACTCCGCGGTTATAAACAGCAATGGCGCTGTCTGATTTTTCAAATTCTTTTAATGCATCTTCCAATTTGTTTTGCTTATACAAAGCAGCGCCTCGCCAATCAGGATTTTTAAATTTACCCAAAGCCTGATCATACTGTTCTTTTTTGAAATATGCCGCTCCTTCCTGTTCATCATTAAGCCAAAATCCTGCAAATGCCTGTCCTGAAAAGGTGAAGCATAATATTAAAACCATCAGTCCTTTACGGAAAAAAGGCAATAAACATATAAGCGGAATAAATAAAATATAGTATCCGTAATCAGCATATTTCGGCCGTGAATTATCTGTTTGCAATATCCGTTCCTGATTAATATTATTAATCTGATTATATAAAACTGACGGATTCATTGTTTGAACATTAGTATATACACCGTTTCCCGCTTCTGCCAAAAGTTGAAGTTTTTCATTGCCGTCATAAGATGTATCAACGACATTAATCGTATAATTTTTACTGACAGCCTCTTTTGTTTTTTCTAAGGCCAAATCAAATCGTTGTCCGACATCCGATGCAAATAAAATTATATTGCCTGAAGCATAGCCGGCCGTTTGAAACCGTTCAAAAGCCAAGGATATTGCTCTGTCAAGCCTGTCTCCCTGATCGGGAACAATATCCGGAACTATTTGCGGCAAAAGGTTCTTAATAAGGGATATGTCATCAGTGAAAGGAGTAACTGTATATGGTTCCTGTGAATATACTTCTATGCCGAATTGCCCTTGCGTAATATTGTCTGCAATATCGGAAAGCATAAATTTTGCCCGTTCTAAACGCGACGGTGTAACATCTTTAAGCTGCATATCTTGTGCAAGACTGATGATAAACATATTCGGATTTTCAACGGTAAAAGCCGGAAGCTCGATTTTTTTCCAAGCCGGGCCGGCGCAGGCAAACGCTGCTGCTGTCAAACCGACATAAATATATTTTAAGACAGATGTTTTTTTTGTTGTTTTACCGTTAATCAATAAAAAGCTTAATAAATTTTCGTCACAAACATTTTCCCATGATGAAAAATAGGCAATGTTTTTTAATTTTATAAAATAAAACAACAATGGAACAAGCAAAAAAAGAAGAAATTCCGGACGTAAAAAATGAAAATTTTGCATAAATTCAATCATTTTAAATTACTCCTGGCCAGAAAAAGCAAAATTGCCGATAAAATCAAAGCAGCAGCCAACGGAAGATAATATAATTCTTTGGTGTTTTGAACAACGGCTCCTTCATTGTCTTGCGGCTCCAAAGTGTCTATTTTTTGATAAATATCCGCCAAAGAAGTTAAATCCGTCGCTCTGAAATAATTTCCTCTGGTTTTTTGCGCTAATTCTTTAAGACCTTTTTCATCAAGTTCGTTGTTTTGCATGCTGAAAAGCGAACTGAAAAAACCGGCTTCCGCACCTACACCGATGGTATATATTTTTATATTTTCTTTTTCGGCAAGATTTATTGCTTGTGCCATACTTAAAGAACCGTCATTGTTTTCTCCGTCGGTCAGCAGAATAATGACTTTATTATCTTTATTCTGTTCATCTTTTAAATTTTTAAGAGCCGTTCCTAAGGCATCGCCGATAGAGGTAGAGTTGCCGGCCATTCCGGCATCGGTATTGTATAAAATATTTTTAATTGCCTGCTTGTCAAATGTAAGCGGGGATTGAAGATAAGCCCTTGTTCCGAATAGGATAAGTCCGAGCCTGTCAGCTGTTCTCTGTTCAATAAAGCTGCCGACCACCGCTTTAACGGCCGTCAGTCGGTCAATTCTTCTGTTTGCGGTGGAAAAATCCGGTTGAAGCATAGATGTTGAAATATCAATAACGAGCATAATATCTCTGTTTTCCGTTTTTAGCCGGTAAGGCGCCCCTGCATGTTGCGGTCGGGCTGCTGCCGTAACAACAAGAATCCAGATAATAAATAAATATGCAAATTTAAGCGAGAGCATAATATTCTTATTGATTTGCGGAACAGAAGCTCTTCCGGCGGCAGATTTTATATTTTTTAAATCTGAAAGAAAAGGTACTTTTAAGGCATCTCCGGATGAACTTTTGACTTTCGGGAAAATGAAATAAATAAGAAACGGTAATAAAAGCAGCCAAAACATTTGAGGGTAGGAAAAATAAATCATATGTTCCCCCCGATCCATTGCTTAGCAAATTCTTTAATTTTTTCTGCATCGGCTTGCTTATATGTTTTGTCGTTAATATTCATATATGGGGCAAATTCTAAAAGTTTTGCAGCCGTTCCGCTGATTTTCGATTTTGTTTTGGTATTTAAAAAATCAATCCACTCCTGTGCATATAAAACATTTGCGTCTTTATATTTATAAACGCAGATTCTGCGGAGCAATTCTGAAATCTTAACCGCCGATTCTACGGGATTTTGCGTGTTGATTTCTTTAAGCATTTTTAATGCATAATGTTTTCTGCTGGTTTTAACGACCCATAAAATAAATTTAACCGCCAAAATTAAAAAAAGAAAGGCAAAAAGAATAATCCACCATCCGTAAGCCAAAGGAAATACGGATACACCGTCAGGAATATGTATATCTCTAAATTCTGGCAAATTATCCATTGTGTTTTACTCTTACAAGATATTTCAAATCTAAATTTATGATAAAAAGATGCAAATATCAAGACATGTTGTCAAGATATTGCCGTATTCGCGGAAAAAAGCATGAGGAAACCTTCTCATAAACCTCTTTTTTGAATGGGACAATATGCGTAACCGCAAAAGACAAATCTGTCCAAATATAACTTTCAAATTCAGGCAGTTTGGTTTTTAAATTTATTTCCTCGTCTGTTCCGTTAAAATAAAACAAAGTAAAATAAATATCCTGTCCAGCCGTAAGAATTCCTTTGCTCGCGAAGCGTCTTTTTACATCTTCGGGAAAAGTATACCGTTTCGGAGTCTTGTCGGTAAAAACGGGGATAACGGAAGTAATGCCTGTCTCTTCAAAAAGTTCCCTTTGGGCTGCTGCTTCCGGCGATTCGCCGTCTTCAATCCCTCCCTGCGGAAATTGCCAATGCTCGCCCGGAATATCAATTCGGTTGCATAAAAGAACTTTTCCCTGCGTATTAAACACGACAGCGCCCGCACACAGTCTGTATGTTTCGGACATGAGGCCTCCTAATTGTCGGAAGTTTTGGAATATAAAGCCAATGCTTTAACCAAATCCAGCGCACGGATTAACTGATAGTCTTCCAAATCGGCTTTGTTTTTTTCATTTTTCTTTTCTTTTTCAGTTGGCTCATCATTGTCATTTTTTAAAGCATTATTTAATTCAGCTTCACTGATGTTTAACGCATACGATTCCAACTCTTCAACTTTTGCCGGTTTTACATTAATATCAGGCTCAATACCTTTGGCTTGAATTGAGCGCCCCGAAGGGGTATAATATCTTGCCGTTGTCAGACGCATGGCTCCGTAGTCTCTTAAAGGAATAACCGTCTGAACAGAGCCTTTGCCGAAAGATTTTTCACCTAAAATAATCGCTCTGTGATGGTCTTGTAAGGCACCTGCCAAAATTTCTGATGCCGAAGCAGATCCTTCATTAATAATAACAACAATGGGAAGCCCTTTGGCAATATCACCTTCGTTGGCCATAAATTTGACGGTATCGCTTTCATTGCGTGAACGCGTTGAAACAATTTCGCCTTTATCCAAAAACAAATCAGATACTTCAATCGCTTGGTCTAACAATCCGCCGGGGTTATTACGAACATCAATCACGATACCTAAAAATTTATTTTTAAGTTCTTTTTTGGCTTTGGTTACAGCCTCGCTGACGGCTTTGTCAATATCTTCCGTGAAAGAAGATATGCGGATATAGCTGATAGAATTATCTTTAATTTCACTTTTAACGGATTGGATTTTGATTTCCTGTCGTTTAATGGTCAATTCAATCGGTTTGGAATTAACTCGGCGAACGGAAAGCTTTACTTTGGTGCCGATTTTGCCGCGCAGTTTGCTGACTGCTTCGTTCAGATTCATGCCGACAACGGTTTCACCGTCAATATGAGTTATGTAATCGCCGGCTTTCATTCCTGCTTTTGCTGCCGGAGTATCATCAATAGGAGAAACCACTTTAACCAGACCGTTGTCCATAGTGACCTCAATACCGAGGCCGCCGAATTTTCCTTTTGTTTGTTCGCTCATATAATTAAAACTTTCGGCGTCCAGATAGCTGGAATGCGGATCTAATGAAGTCAACATGCCGTTAATTGCCGATTCTATAAGTTTTTTATCGCTGACTTCTTCAACATAAGAAATTTTTGCACGCTCCATTACTTCGCCAAAAAGGTTAAGTAAATCATACGTATTTGCATCATCATCGGTTTTGTGGGCGGCATTGACATTTGCAATATTCAGCATAATTCCCGCAAACAAAGAAATAAACAATAAATTACTCTTTCTCATTTTCTTCCCTATCATTAATGTTAACCTGCAATCCACGGCGCAGGATTTATCGGATGTCTGTCTTTTCTGATTTCCAGATAAAGTTTTGCGCTTTTGTCATCCGGCATTGTGCCGACCGGCTCGCCTGCCAGCAGCATTTGCCCTAATTCGCAGTCAATGTTGCCTAATCCGGCGAGCAAAGACAGATATCCGTCTCCATGTTCTACTATAATAATATTACCATATCCTTTAAATGGACCGGAAAAAATAACCGTTCCGTCATAAGGGGCGATAACTTGTGCGTTCGGACGCGTCTTATAGACGATTCCCTTGGATGTAACACCTTTGGAAATCATTTGTCCGTATTCTGTCATCACAGTCCCTCTGACCGGTTTTGGCAATGAGCCTTTCGCCTGAGCGAAACGGCTGTTTTTAACCTGTTTTTTTATGGATTCGTGCGTTTTTGTATCAACGGTTTGCGGGGTTTGACTGCGTGCAAATTCTTCTTGGCGTTTTAGAGCTGCAAGCCTTGCCGCTTCTTCTCTTTTTTTCCTCTCAATCTCTTTTTGCCTTTCCAACTCATCTAAAAGCTCTCTCAGGTTTCGTGCTTTTGAAGATAAATCTTCGGCAATCTTTTGTGTTTTTGCGCCCTGTTCTTCCACGTCATGGCGGAGCGAAGATTTTCGTTTTAACAGTCGTTTCATTTCAGCTTGCTGTTTTTCCAAGAGATTTTTTTGTTTTTTTGTTTCGTTGACGGTCTTTTCAATTTTTTGTTTTTGCGTATAAATATGATCCAAATCAACTTTAAGTTTTGATGATTTTTGGTTTAACGCCGGTATGGTTTCACGCAAAAGAATTGCGCTGCGGATCATGTCAACCGGTGATAAGGGCTGCAATATGACTGATTCGGACGGATTTAAGGACATGTTTTGTAAAGAAGCCAAAGTCAAAACCAATGATTTGTTTTCTTTTGCAAAAACGGTTTCTTTTTCGGTCAGGTCTTTTTGTAACTTACTGAAAGAGATTTCCAAATCCGATAAGCGCTCCTCGTTGTTTTGAATTTTTTTAGCCAAATCAATCATTGTCTTGTCAATTTTGGACAACTCCAAATTAAGCTGGATAGCTTGTGCCTGCAGTTTTTTCGATTCTATAACTTTTTTTTGCGCTTCTGCCTCAATTTTTTTAACATCGGTTTCGGATATATCTTTGGCATGGCCTAAATCGCAGACAAAACAATTTATTGCCGTAAAAAACAATGCCGTGCCAAAGATAATCCGTTTATTCATCAAACCTGTTTTTCAATTAAAGAGTTGCCGGTCATTTCTCGGGGCTTTTCAATATTCATCAAATCCAGAAGGGTTGGTGCAATATCTGCCAGGCGACCGTTTTTCATTGCTTCAACCGGCGGCTCGGCGTTGTATAAAACAGCTTGCACCTTACCTACGGTATGCGCGGTATAAGGTTCTCCCGTCTTTTCATCGATCATTTTTTCGGCATTGCCGTGGTCTGCCGTAACGAGCAGAACACCGCCGACATCTTTAATTGCTTTCATAACTTTGCCTAAGCAATCATCAACCGCAGCAACAGCTTTAAGAGCGGCTTCCATAATGCCCGTATGCCCGACCATATCGCCGTTGGCAAAATTGCAGATAATGACGTCATATTTCTGTTTTTCAATAACGTCGGTTAAAGCTTCCGTTACTTCGTAAACACTCATTTCCGGTTTTAAGTCGTATGTTGCGACTTTCGGACTGTTAATCAGAATTCTTTCTTCACCCTTAAATTCTTTTTCCTCGCCGCCGTTGAAGAAAAACGTAACATGCGCATATTTTTCCGTTTCGGCGATTCTGAGCTGGGTCAATCCGTGGTCGGCAACAACTTCGCCGAAAATATTCTTTAAGGTTTCCGGTGCAAAAATAGTTTTCATAAAACGGTTATGGTCAACGGAATATTCCACCATGCCGACGAGAAGTGCAAAATTAATAATCTTTTTGCGCTCAAATCCGTTAAATTCTTTATCGCCCAAAGCATAAAGGATTTCTCTGGCTCTGTCAGCCCTGAAATTAATCATCAAAACGGCGTCGCCGTCTTTAGCGCCCTTATAGTCGCCGATAACTGCCGGCACGACAAATTCATCCGTGACGCCGTCATTATATGATGCGGTAATTGCTTCATCCGCAGTGGCAAAGCGGTTGCCGTCTGCTAAAACGATATTGTTGTAAGCTTTTTCCACTCTGTCCCAACGTTTGTCACGATCCATGGCGTAAAAACGGCCGGAAATTGTTGCAATTTTAACATCCGTCAAATCTTTAATATTCTCATTAAACTCACTCAAAAAGCCTTTGGCTGATTGCGGAGGTGTATCTCTGCCGTCTAAAAAGGCATGCACGTCGGTTTTAATACCGTTCTTCTGAAGAATGCGGCAAACTGCCTCTATATGTTTCTGATGCGAGTGTACGCCGCCGGGAGACATCAACCCCATTAAATGACAAACACCCTTTGTTTCTTTTAATTTGCTGATTAATTCATTTAAAACCGGATTCTTTTCCAAGCTGCCGTCTTTTATGGCCAAATCAATTTTAGGCAAGTCCTGCATCACAACCCGCCCTGCGCCTAAATTGGTATGCCCGACTTCAGAATTTCCCATTTGTCCGTCCGGCAGACCGACATCATAGCCCGATGTCTCCACGAAACAATGCGGACATGTCGCAAGCAGGTGGTGCCAATTAGGTGTATGTCCTTGTTCAATAGCGTTATCTGCGGTAATGTTCTCACGGTATCCCCATCCGTCCAAAATTAACAGCATAACAGGTTTTTGCATATATCTTACTCCAATCAATGATTACTTTATTACTCTAAAATATAAGCTACTTTAAAACAGAAAGCATTATATTTATCCATATTTTTTTAGGTTATAAACAATATAAGTCTTGTTAAGACAAAAAGATAGCTTTATATTAAATTAAAATGTACGCATTTTGAGGTTGGTCAATGAAAAAAAAGTTATTGTTGTTTGTTTTGTGCATGGTTTCAAAGTCTGTTTCTGCCGGTACTTTCGGATTGGATTATTCGGCATCGTTAAATAATTACTATGGCTATACGGATTATCAGGAAAAATATAAAAAACTGCATAAATCAAACAATCTTAATGCGTCATTGGATTTATACGGCAGAGCTTTTTATGAAATAAATCCGTCCTATGTTTTTGCGCTTACCGGCGATTTTATCATTGATTCGGCCAAAAAAGTTGAAAATTATAATCAGGGAAAATGGGGCGAAGAAGTTTTTTCGTCTCTGGAGTCGCCTTATGGTAATTTAGTAGTCGGCCAAAATTATAATGTGGCTTATAAGTTTGCCGTCGGAGCGCCGCGGATTGGAAGCTACCGCGTTAATAATACGGACTTAACAAACTTCATAACCAATCCGAATTGGTACAAAAAAGGAAAAAAAGCTTCATATAAAACACTGAATTCAACCTATATCAATACGGACGGCAATTCTTTGAAGGCCAGTTATATAACGCCTGAGTTTTCTGGAGTGAAATTGGGCTTAAGCTATGTGCCGGAAACTTACAGCCAATCAGGGTTGGTAGCCAAAAATGCGGGGTATAAAGACAAAAGCGCATATATTTTAGGTGCTTATGGCGCATGGGATGTATTCGGATACGAGCTGGAGACATCGCTGGGTTTTGCCGACTATGATAAAAATGATAAGGAATATTCTGCGGGCATGAGTCTTTATCGTAAAGGTTGGACGCTGGGCGCCTCTTTTCGTAAAACAAAAGCCGATAAAAAAGATTACGCGATTAACAAATATAATTTGTTTGATGCTTATCGGGAGGGCAGGGCATATAACATCGGTTTAAGTTATGAAATCGGACCTTTTGTAACCGGTATCTCTTACTTTGATTCCAAAGCGGATAATGCTGAAAATCATGATAAAATAATAGCTTTTTCAAACAGTTATGAATATAATAAATATCTGACATTTTCGCTGACGCTGGCGCATTTGGAAGCTAAAGGCAATGATGCAGATATAAAAAATAACAGCAAAGGATATGCCGGTATTATAGGAATGGAGTTAAGCTTGTGACTAAAATAGGTATTTTTTTATCAAATGATGCGTTTGCGGAAGATTTATCCCGCCAAATTGAATGTTTGGCTCCGGAAATAACGACGATTTCGGAAACATCTGATAGTAAGGCGGATTTAGTTATTGTTGATGATAAAAATCTTAAACATGCGACATCAAAAGACACGCCGGTTATATTATTTTCGCATAAATCGGATAAAGCCGATGACGCTGATTTAACCATAAAAATGCCGTTTAAACTGGTTGACTTTTTGGAAGGTCTTAAGAATAAAACACTGTTGCCTAAGATTCGCCGCAAAGAATGCTTGACGTTTCGGGAATATAATTTTTATCCCGTAAATAAAGAAATAATCTCATCCGTAACAAATAAAATTGTTAAGCTGACGGAAAAAGAAGTTTCTGTTTTGAAATATCTTTACCGGATTTCGCCGCAAAGTGCCGGAAAAGAAGAGCTGTTGGAAAACGTATGGGAATATAATACGGATGCGACAACACACACAATAGAAACCCACATTTATCGATTACGGCAAAAGGTGGAGCAAGACGGTGGCAGCCAGCTGATTATAACGGAAAATAACGGCTATCGGCTTAATCTTTGATTAACGGCTGAGACCGAGCGGTGTGAAAGTAAAGCGGATAGATTTCCAGTCATTATATCGGGAGCCGTTTTGTGCCGATAATACCTTAAAAACATTATGAACGTCTTGCGCAATATGGATAGCGCGTTCCGCACTGTCGGCCAGTGCCTGGAAATAGCTGTCTGAACGGTAACGTGCCATATCCTCAATATCAACAGACTGGATAACGCCTTCTTTTGTCAGTTTAACATTAATGACAACCTCAATATTGCGGTCATCTTTGCCGCCGGCAATCGTTTTCCACGATTCCTGAATTTTGGATTTTACGAAATCAATGCCTGATACCGAGAGTTCGCTGAAATACGAGCCTTTGCTGTTACCGCCCTCGATTCCCATATTGTTAACCGGCTCATCATAGGGAATTTGTGCCGGTGCGTCTTCTTCGCCGATTTGCTTTTGCAGGTCATCAACGGAGTTCATGAGGCTTTGCAACGGATTCGCGGTTTTAACGGTTGGTTTCTTTTTGTTGCCTGTGGCCGGTTTAGTTTCCGCGGGTTTCACAGGTTTCTTTTTATCGGCGGGCTTTTTAACGGGTTTTACCTGTGGTTTCTTTTGCGGTATCGGTGCCGGCTTCTTTTTTTCTTTTATCGGTTTCTCCGATTCTTTTTGCGGCTCCTTTTTTGTTTCTTCAAATTTGGGAGTATCTTCAATCAGGGACGGCGCCTTAATCTCAGGCGTTTCTATAACCGGCTCAGGTTCAGCCGCTTTCACCGGTTCCGGCTTAGGCTCAGCCACCGGTGCCGCAGCAGCTTCTTCAACAGGCATCTCCTTGCGTGTAGCCGGTTTTCTCTCTTCACCGCGGACAGCTTTTTCCGGAATATTTGTTGTATCTGATATAGTAACATCATCTAAATTGACAATAATCGGCGGCTGTTCATCAAAATCGGGACGACCGGATAAAAAGGGTATATCTATAACGCATAAAAGCACAACCGTGATATGCAATATGATTGATTTATAGATATAGCTTTTTTTCATCGCCGGCGCGTCCTTATTTCTTTTGACGCGCTTCTGTTTTAAGCCCGACTTGGTTAAAGCCGGCATCTTTTAACATAGCCATTAAGCCGATAACACTGCCGTAAGCGGAAGAGGCATCGCCCGAGATGGTAATCGTAACGTCTTTGTTTTCGCCCTTAATCGCCATAATTTTATCAATTATTGTCTCCGGCTCAATCGCGCTCTGTCCGATATAGTAAACGCCGTCTTTGTCAACGCTGATGTTAATGGATGTATCTTTGCCGTTTAGGGTGCCGCCGCCGACCTTGGGCAGGTCAAGCGGAATGCCGGATGTCATTAACGGCGCCGCAACCATAAAAACGACCAATAAGACCATCATAACGTCCATAAGGTTTGTCATATTAATGTTTGCGTTGCGTCGGCTGCTTCTTCTCTGGAGTCGCCCGTTAAAAGGTGCCATGTTTACTCTCCTGCCAATTCTGCCCTGATAGCATTGTCGTCAATTTCGCGCGATAAAATGCTTGAAAACTCGGCCATGAAGTTTTCCAGCTTTTTGCTGTAACGTTCAATATCCGATGTGATGATGTTATAAGCGACATAAGCCGGAATAGCCGCAATCAAGCCGAAAGCGGTGGTAAATAAAGCTTCCGCAATACCGGGAGCTATGGATGTCAGAGAGTTGCTTTGCGTAACGGCAATTGCATTAAAACAGGTGATAATTCCCCATACCGTACCGAAAAGTCCGACTAACGGTGCAACGGAGCCGGTAGATGCCAAAAAGCCGAGGTGATTATCCAATTCGTCCAGTTCTTTATCCATAGAAACCATCATGGCTTTTTCAATGCGCTGTTGCAAAGAAACGCCGCGCAGCCCTCTGTCGGTTTTGGATTTCATAATGTTTGTCCGCCGCCATTCTTTCATGGCCGCCACAAACATTGCAGACATCGGGTCTTGCGGATTCCCAATGGAATCATACAGCTTGTCAAGGGAGCCACCTGACCAAAAACGTTCTTCAAAAAGCTTGGATAGCCGTTTAACTTGACGTAAGGTGTTAAATTTTTCAAATATAATTGCCCAAGACCAAACTGACGCCGCAATCAAACCGATCATAACGGCTTTGGTAATTAAGTCGGACGACCACACCATGCTCCACATTGAGAGCTGGTTGACGGTTTCCGTTGCAACTTCTGTTTCCATATCATTCCCCATTGTCTAAAATATAAATATCTAAACTAGCTTTATCATATAATTATGAAAAATCAACTAATCAAAACAAAAAAAGAGGGTTGATTCTGTATATTAATACAAAATCAACCGCTCTTATCAGAGACATCCCGTGAGCCAGGTAAGAAACCAATAACCGCAAAGGATGATAAGACCAATGATAACGACCCAAAGGGCTATACCTAAAACAAAGAAAATACCTCTCCCTAAATATTTGTCTAATCCCGTGAGGTAAAAGAGCAACAATAGGGAGAAAAAGAGGACTTTCTTTGCAGACAATCCGAAGCTGTGAATGAAATCAATCATCTGCGGAAAGAACAGTGTCTGCAAGAATCCCGTTTGAGCGTCAATATACTTAATTAGTATTGTCAGCAGGAAGGCGCACAAGGCAACCCAGAGAAACCTAAAAATATATTCCATAGTCTTATGTCTTTAACGACTACAGTATACCATATTTTAAGGCTTAAATCAAGTTTTAAAATTATTCTATATCATTTATCCAAGATATGCGTCGCGCGCATTCAGAGCCCATAACGCCTCTGATTTTACATGAATGAATTTTTATATCCGGCGCATCGGCAATATTGTAACATATGTCTCCCATAGTCGTTACCGTATGCTGTTGGCTTCCTTCCGCTGGAACTTTACGGAAAATATAGGCAAATGTCCGGTGCGGAAAGACAAGATTTAACCCCATAAGGCGTATTTCGCGGTTAAGGGTAGATTTTAATGTCACGCTGAATGTGCATTTGGTTCTTCCCGAGATGTCCCGAAAAATCTTAAAACTGTTTTTGGTGATACCGATAACCATGTCGCCGGTTAAAGGCGGCAACTCCGGTTCTTTGTCAACGGTTTTTTCCGTAAGATTGTTTTTCTTGATTTGTTCGGCTGCTCGGCTGATGGCGTCATCAAAAGTCTTTACTTTTGTTATATCGCGTTCCTCTTCGGGAAAATCGCTGAACAATTCATTAAAAAGCTCTTCATCCTTGTCTGCTTCACCCGCAATATACGGGGTGTCGGAAGTTTTTGCCGGCGCGGTATATTCATCATCATCTAATATCTGCGCTTGTACATTGGGGCAGAAACTGATAAGAAATCCGAACAAAACCGGCAAAAACATTATTTTTTTCATAATATTATCCTGTTAATGGATATTGCTCAAAGTTTTATCGGAAATACCCATATTTTCGATAATTTTATTCAAGACAATATCAACTTCCGTAAGCTCTTTATTTTGTTCGCTTTGGCTCTGCAGGGCAAGTTCCGTTGCGGAGGTATCTTTAAATTGTCCGAAATATTCCGGATTGTCCGTGCTGACAAATTGAAACAATGCCGTACATTCTTTGCCTTTGTCACCCAAATTAAAGGCTGCCGCATTATCTGCACCTCGCGCAATGTCGCAGGGGGTAACCGAAAATTTTGCCTCTCTTAAAAGTAAATAACATTTTTCATTGTCTATATGTGATTTAACCGATAAGTGTTTATTTGCGCCGAAAGCATTAATGGTTATTGCCGTACTGAGCGGTTTGGCAGTTTCTTCTGCCGGCAACGCGTCAGCCTGTTTGTTTAAGTCTTCGGGTTTCATAATCGTTGCCATATAGCGGTCAAAATGAAAACGCTCGTCAACGGAATCTTCCCAGTTAAGGTTCAAAGTAAAGTTTCTGAAATTAATGGAAGTTCTGTTATATAAGCTCAACGTAAAATCACATCCCGTCACAACACCGTTATTGTCAACCGGCACAATATCGTGCACCTTAAAAATAACAGCATCACCGCGGGTGGTCGGCGTGTCGTTTTTAGGGGCTGCCGCCACGGCGGATGAAACGAACCCGGCGCTGACTGCCAAAACAGTTAAAATCTTAATATATTTTTTCATGGTTAACCTCATAACAGCTTTTTATATCATGTATCATATAAAAAGATTGTTTAAGATTAGCTTAATATCCCGGACCGGATAAATTATTTTCCGGATTTATTTTCGTATTCTTTTTTTAAACGAATTAAATCAACCCATACTTTGGATTTTTGGGCAGAACTGCGTAAAAGATAAGAAGGGTGATATGTGGCTAAAACATGTGCGATTTTCGTCTCGTTTATTTTATATTCAAGCCATTTACCCCTTGTTCGTGAAATGGAATCCGAAACATCCATAACTGATTTTAATGCAATACCGCCTAATAATAAAAGAAAATCCGGTTCAATCAGTTCTATCTGCCTCTTTAAAAAAGGAAGACAAACCGCGATTTCTTCATCCGTCGGCGTTCTGTTTCCCGGCGGCCGCCATGGCAACACGTTCGTAATATAGCAATCTTCACGTTTAATCTGCATAGCATTAAACATCTTGTCTAAGAGTTTGCCGCAACGTCCGACGAAAGGTCTGCCGATTCTGTCCTCATCCGCACCGGGAGCTTCGCCGATTAACATGATTTTGGCATTTGCGGCACCGTCGCCCAAAACAGTATGCGCTGCCGTGTTTTTTAAATTACAGCCGTCAAAATTTTGTAATATGGACTTTAATTCCTGCAAATCTTTTGCCTGAGCGCATACATCGCGTGCATTTTTATATACCGCCGTAAAAGGATTTGGCGCGGCAATAGGCTTGGTCGGGCCTGCGGTAGGAACGGGGACGGATTGGCTTTGCACGGCACTCGGCACAGCCGCAAGAGGCTGAATCTTTTCCGCCAGACAAAAAGAATCGGCACAAGTTTCATCAACTCCTGCCCAAAGATACCAATCAAGCGCTTCCTGTATATTAATTTGTTTATCCATACTGTCAGTTTATACTAAGAGTTGTTTTATTACAATATAAAGCAATTATTTACACAAATATATGTAAATTTAATTTAATATTAAACAAAAAAAAATACGATAAGATAAATTGTAATGGGAAATTGGTCTTATATGTTAAAAGCCGGCTATATAATAACACTATTGAGCAGTATCGGAATATTTAATTCTTGTTCCGGACACTTTTTTAATTTGCAACAGTATCAGCAGCAATATGCCTATCTGCAAAAGCAGGATACTGTTTACGGCAATTATCTTGCCGGACGTGTGGCGCATATTCGCCAGGATTACGATAATGCTGCCCGTTATTATAAAAAAAGTATCGAAAAAGGTCTCGTAAACGAAGATTTACTGGGAAAAACATATATTATTTTAGCTTCACAGGGCAAAATAGACGAAGCTGTAAAATATGCTGTCTCTGCCCGCGAAAAAGGAGATACCAATAATTTTATCGATGTGATAAACGCAGTGTACGATTTTAAACACGGCGATTATAAAAAAGCGCGCACCGTTTTGTCCCAAATTGATGAAAAAACTTATAAAAATCTTATTTCGCCGTTATTCAACACATGGAGCTATGTCGGTGAAGGTAATTATATGCAGGCAGTTGCCGAACTTGATAAACTGGCTGATGCGGAAGAGATGAAAACAGTCTACAATCTTCACAGAGGAATGGTTTCGGATTATTTTAACAAACCCGAAGAAGCGCGGAAATTTTATGATGTTCTGATGAATGATAAAAGTAATAATGTCTCTTTCAGAGCTTTACAGATAATTACAAATTTTCTGATTAGGACTCAAAATAAACAAAGAGCTGAGAATTTAATCTCAGAATATTACGGTGCGGGCAATATTAAAGAAATGCTTTCCGCATTAAGCTCTAAGATTAAACAGAGTAACTCGCGTACACAACCTTTGGTAAATACGCCGAACATTGGCGCCGGTGAAGTATTTTTAGAAGTGGCGCTTTTGTTTAAGTCAATTCCGTCGGGGTATGATTATGCACAAATGTACATGGCTATATCGGAATATTTCAATCCGGAAAATGATATAACAAAAATTGCCATGGCTGATATATATGAAGAACGTATGATGTATAAAGATGCGAATAAATGTTACGATTCCATCGGTGCAAAATCAGAAATGTATTATCCTGCCCAGCTGAAAAAAGCCAATAATCTCTCAGAAGAAAAACAATACGATGCGGCTATAAAAGTTTTGAAAAGTTTACTGCGCGATAATCCGAAAAATTTCCAAATTTTATTTAATTTAGGCGATATTTTAAGGTTAAGTAATGATCAACCTGCCGCTATAAAATATTATAACGAAGCGATAAATGCCATTTTTTATGAAAGCGAAAAGTACTGGCCGGTATACTATGCGTTGGCTGTATCATATGATAAAAATAATGAATGGCTTAAAGCTGAAAGCAGTCTGAAAAAAGCGCTGGAATTAAGCAACAGACACCCGCAAGTGCTGAATTATCTGGGGTATAGCTGGCTGAAATATAACTTAAATATTGACAGTGCTGCCGCAATGATTTTAGAGGCTTATGAGAAAGAGCCGAATGACGGTGTCATTATGGACAGCCTCGGGTGGGTTTATTTTAAGACAGGCGATTATAAAAATGCCATTGCTTATCTGGAAAAGGCTTCCGAGTTGAATCCGCAAAATGCGGTTATCAGCGATCATCTGGGTGATGCGTACTGGCTCGGCGGCCGTAAAAATGAAGCGGTGTTTCTCTGGAAACAAGCTTTAAAACAAAAAGAAGAGCAGGAAGAGCTTAATATCAAAAAAGTAAAAAACAAAATTGAAAACGGCATAAAAAATATGTCAGCGCTTACAATTAAAGATGAAGATTTAAAGAAAAATCTGCACAGCCTGAATGATATCACGGAATAATTTTTTGTATGATATCTTGTATTAAAGGCAAATTATTTCTGATATTTCTCAATCAGTGCTTTTAATTGGGCAGTAAGGCGGCGAACCAATGATTCGTCTTTTCCTTCAATTCTGAGTTTGATAACCGGTTCCGTTCCTGATTTGCGTGCAATAACGTTACTGTTTTCTCCAAGTTGCTTTTTAGCTTCGGATAGAGCTTCTTTGACATCATCATGTTCTACGCTTTCCCTCATCAGTTCGTTTGTGGAAAAACGGATATTTTCAATCAAACAGGGGAATGGCGTGAAAATCGGAAAGATTTCACTTGCTTTTCTTCCGTCTTCCAAATAGGCAAGAGCAAAAACCAGTGCTACCGCCAAAGCATCGCCGGTTTTGGCGTAATCGGAAAGCACAATATGCCCGACAGGTTCCCCTCCGATGACTGAACCTTTTTCTCTCATCAAATCAATGACATATCTCTCGCCGACTTTGCTCTGATGATACAAAAAGTTTTGCTTGTTTAAATATTCGGCAAGCCCCAAATTAGACCATTCGGTGCTGATAACCGTATTGTTTTGTAATTTATTATGCTTCTTTAAATATTGCGCCAGAAAACATAACAATTGGTCGCCGTCAACAACATTGCCGTTGTTGTCAATCAAAATAATCCTGTCGCCGTCGCCGTCTACCGCTACACCGAAGTGTGCATGTGCGTTAACAACCGTTTCTGCCAATTGTTTGGTGTTTTGTGAGCCGCATTCTTTATTGATATTGTATCCGTCCGGCTTGTTGTTAATCGCAATCACGCCGGCGCCCAAATCTTTGAATGTTTGCGGCAGAATATAAAAGTATGCGCCGTTGGCACAGTCCAAAACAACCCGTAGTCCTTGCAAAGCTTTGTAGTTTGGGGCTATTTTGCGCATTGTATCTATATAGTTTTCAATGCTGCTTTCATCTCTTATGATTTTTCCCACGGGGGAAGGGCTTTTATGTGGCGGGTTATTATTGGTTTTATTGTTCTTATTATTTTCTCTTTGTTCTAAAAGCCCTTCAACTTTTGCATAAAACTCATCCGGAAATTTGTTTCCATCTTTGTCAATGAGTTTAATGCCGTTGTCAGAATATGGATTATGTGATGCGGTAATCATCAAAGCCATATCCACATCAAACTGGCGGGTATTAAGGGTAATAAGCGGAGTCGGAACAACGCCGAGCAAAATAACGTCAATACCATGTGCGGCAAAGCCTGCACTCAGCGCAGCTTCAAGCATATCACCTGAAATACGCGTATCTTTTCCGATTGCCACCCTTTTTTTATCTGTACAGATTTCGGTACTTAATACATTTGCCAAATCAAAAGCAAAATCCGCTGTCATCGGATAAAGGTTGGCGACTCCTCTCACGCCGTCTGTTCCGAATAATTTATTAACCATAGTCTGAACTCCAAAATCAATTATAATATCTTTACCCTATTGATATTATAAAGATAATGCAAGCTTATTGTTCTGTTTATTACAAAACGTAACGCAACCCCAAATAAATTTCTTGGTCATCAATCGAAGTTTTGCCGTTTAATGAATCCAAAGAACCCATGTCGTAATAACGATAGCCGAGGTCAACATTAAGGCGATTCGTTACTTTGGCGGAAATACCGGCACCCAAAGACCATGTAAATGCATCTTTTTTAACTTTGTATCCGATATCAACCGAGGTGTTGTTTATATAAAGCTTGTTCTGTGTCATACCTAAACCGGCATTAACAAACGGTGTAAACCAAGAATAAGGGAATAAGTCATAGTAAACAACAAACATAAATGACTGAGATTTAAATTGTCCTTTGGAAAATTCCGTAATTTGCTTGCTGTTTTTCTTTCTCCACACATATTCAAGTTCGCCTCTGAAATGCTCGTATCTGTATCCCAAAGCGCCGCTTGCCATAAATCTGCGTTTGTCCACAACGTAATCAGATCTTTTATCGTGAACGGAACTGTGCTCGTCTTCAACTTCAAATTTTGCAAATCCAGCTCTGCCCGCAATATAGAAACCGTCACATTCAGCTTGTGCGGTATGGCAGTATAAAGCGCAAACAAACGTTAAAACTGCTATCTGTGTTAATCTTATAAATTTAATCATTAAAAACTCCGTTAAATAGTCATAGAATCGATTCGTTGACAAAATAACACAAAATTTAGACAAAGCAAGAAAAATTTTAAAAATTTATAAAAAAGCCGGTTTCATTTTAAAAAAGACATTTTTAATGAAGCAAAATATTTGCTTTTAGAATAATTTGTGTTAAACAATATACCAAGGTGGCCGGATAGCTGCGCCGAAAATAATCGGTGAGGAAAGTCCGAGCGTCATGGAAACAGGATACCGGATAACGTCCGGCTGGAGAAATCCAAGGGAAAGTGCCGCAGAAAATTACCGCCGGATTTATTTCGGTAAGGTTGAAAAGGCGAGGTAAGAGCTCACCGCAAAGGTAGTAATACGCTTTGGCAAGGTAAACCCTATCTGACGCAAGACCAAATTAGGAGGCGGCGCAAGCCGTACAGGAGCGTTTCCACTCTGCTCCAGAGGTAGGTCGCTAGAACCAAGTGGCAACATTTGGGCCAGATGAATAGCTATCGCTTAGAATCTTCGCTTGCGAAGCAAATGAAAAGTACAGAACTCGGCTTACAGGCCACCTTTTAATATTTTAGGAGAAGCATATGCAGCAATGTACGTTAAAAGAAAAAGCAGAGATTAAAGGAATAGGACTGCACTCCGGATGTGAAGCCGTACTGACCATGGAACCGGCTTCGGAAAATACGGGAATTTGTTTCAGACGGGCGGATTTGCCGGAGGAGAACCCGATTCGTGCTTTATATTCCAATGTTATTGATACCCGAAATTGTACTTGTATCGGTAGCTCAAAAGAAAATTATGTAAGCACGATTGAACACATAATGGCTGCATTATATGCCGCCGGCATAGATAATGCTTTAATATCGGTTAATAATCCGGAAGTACCTATATTGGACGGCAGCGGCAAAATATTTTATGATATTTTAAGCAAAGTCGGACTGACGGAACAAAAGGAGCCGCGCCGATTCCTGAAAGTAAAAAAAGAAATTAATTTCACCGATGATAAAGGAAACAGTATAACTTTGCTGCCGGCAAATCATCTGCATGTACAATTTGAGATAGATTTTCCTTCAAAAATTGTCGGTCGCCAGCTTTTCGATCAAGATATAACATCGAAAATTTTTGAAGAACAAATAGCTCCGTCCAGAACATTTTGCGAAAAATATCAGGTAGATTATTTGCAATCGCTGGGTTTGATTAAAGGCGGCTCTTTGGAAAATGCAGTCGTTTTAGATGGCGAAAATATACTTAATCCTGAAGGGTTTCGGGTTCAAAACGAATGCGTCAATCATAAAGTTTTAGACGCGGTCGGTGATTTATATACTTCCGGGTATTATATATTAGCAAAAGTTGTTGCAAGCAAAACCGGACACTATCATAATAATGAAGTGCTGAAAAAGCTTTTTGCATCAAGTGATAATTATGAGGTTTTATAAGGAGAAATAAGGTGAAAAAATTTGTATATATTTTGCCGTTAATCTGTTTAATGATGCTGAATGCATGCGCCGGCAATGAAAATACTGTTCCGGATGAAGACAAAAGCGCCGAAACATTATATAATGAAGCGTATGATTACTTGGAAAGAACATCATATCAAAAAGCTGCCGAAACCTTTGATAAAGTGGAAATGGAGCACCCGTATTCCAAATGGGCTGTCAAATCAAAATTAATGAGCGCGTATGCTTACTATAAAGACGAAAAATACGATGATGCGATAGCCTCGTTAGACAGATTCATCCGTCTGCATCCGGGAAATAAAGATATTGCCTATGCTTATTACCTGAAAGGAGTTTGCTATTATAACCAGATTGCTCCGTCTCAAAAAGAGCAGTCCGCCACCAAAGATGCATATGAAACGTTTTCGCAGGTTATAACAATGTTTCCCGATAGCCAATATGCGGCTGACACCAAGGGAAAAATGGCGCTTATAGAAGATCATCTTGCCGGACATGAAATGACGGTCGGAAGATATTATTTGCAAAACAAAGAATATATTTCCGCGCTTAACCGCTTTTCAACCGTAACGGATGTTTACCAAACAACAGCACAGATTGAAGAAGCGTTATACCGTGAAGTAGAAATATTTACTATTTTGGGACTGCAGAATGAAGCGCGCAAAAAAGCCGAAATTCTTCGCCGCAATTATCCGGACAGCAAATGGGCAAAAATGGCATCTGAGTTGGAGGCCGGGGACTAAGAAAACGCATGCTTAAATCATTATCAATAAGAAATGTTGTCTTAATCGACAGTTTGGACATAGAATTTTCAAACGGACTTATTGTTTTGACCGGCGAAACCGGTGCCGGAAAGTCTATCTTAATGGATTCTCTGGGGCTTTTGACCGGTGCGCGTTCAGAGTCGTCTCTTATTCGTTCCGGTGCGGATAAGCTTTCCGTGACCGGCGTGTTTGAGGTTGACAGGCAAAATAAAATATATTCTCTGGCCAAAGAATACGATTTAGAAATTGATGATGATATTATCATTAAGCGTACGATTACCGCGGACGGCAAAAATAAAATTTCATTTAATGACCAGCCTGTTACGCTTAAGCTACTGAGAATATTGAGTCAGTGTTTAATAGAAATTCACGGTCAACATGATAGTCAGGGGCTTCTTAACCCCGCTACACATCTGGAAATTTTAGATTTTTACGGCGGCTGTCGGGAGAGAATTCGAAAGACAAAAGATGCTTTTGCTGATTATAAAGAAGCATTAAAGGAACTGTCGGAAAAACAAAAGATTTTGGATAAAGCCAAAGAAGATGAAGAAAATCTTATTCACTGGGTAAATGAACTGGAAAAAGCTTCTCCGCAAAAAGGCGAGGAAGAAACACTTAAAACACGGCGCAGCGAATTAATGAATGCCGAGAAAATCATAGAAAAGTTAAATGCGGCATACAGTGCGCTGAACGGGAGCAGCTCGGTATTGGATCAAACGGCAAAGGCGCGGAATGCCGTTTCGAGAGCAAATGAAATCATGGGCGGTAAATATGCCGAAATTGAGCAAAATTTGGAAAATGCCATATATAGCCTGACTGATGCCATAGAGCAGATGAAAGCTTGTTCATCTGACATATCGCTTAACCAAAATGAAATAGACAACATTGAAACCCGTTTGTATTTATTGCGCAGCCTTGCCAGAAAGCACCAAACGGAAATAGATTTTCTTCCGGAAAAACTGGAAGAGCTTTCCGGTCTTTTAAATAATATTCACGATTCTGCTGATAATCTGCTGGAACTGCGTCAAAAAACGGAAAAATTAAAAACAAACTATATCAACAATGCCGAAGAATTAAGCATTGCAAGACAAAAAACAGCAACAAAGCTGGATAAAAATGTTATGAAAGAATTACCGCCCTTAAAAATGGATAAAGCCGTTTTTCAAACCGCACTGACGCGTAAAACGGAAGATTTATGGTCAGAAAAAGGATGGGATTCCTGCTGTTTTGAAGTGTCAACAAACCCGAATACGCCTCTCGGCGCCTTAAATAAAATAGCCTCCGGCGGTGAATTATCCAGATTAATGTTGGCGCTGAAAGTTAATTTGGCCGGCCAAACCAGCCGGGAGACGCTTATTTTTGATGAAATTGATACCGGAATCGGCGGCGCAACCGCAGAAGCGGTGGGAGAACGCCTGTTTAAGCTTGCAAATAACGTACAAGTTCTTGTTGTAACGCATTCGCCGCAAGTTGCCGCCTTCGGCTCTGAGCATTTCAGGGTAGAGAAAAATACCGTTGATAACATAACAACAACCAAATTGACAAAACTTTCCGCCGCTGAAAGAACGGAAGAAATAGCGCGTATGCTCTCGGGTGAAAAAATAACCAAAGAAGCGCGCGCCGCCGCGCTTGTTTTGCTGAATAAAGAATCTGCTTTATTCTAAAAGTATTAAAGGTTTCTTTTTCTGCGTTTCAAACGGGAAAGCTTATAACTGACAACCGACGTATCGCGTCCCGTTTTGGCTAAACGGTCATACATACGTTCAATCTCTTTTTCCAAATAAGCCGTTTCAATATCATTATCCAGAACTGTTTTTTCATCTTCAGTGCCGAAAATCTTAACGGCACAGACATCTCTGATAATATCAGCAATGCTCTGTGACGACTCTTGACGCCGTTTAATAAAATACGGCAGTTCGTAAACCAACCCTCTGGCATTGTCATATGCCTTACTGTTATCATTGCATTTGCCGTATTTTAATTTAAGCAGGTTAAATGCCACTTCCAATTCAAACTCATTATCAACGACAATAAAAGGAATTGGATCGGAAAAACCTTTATTCGCCAAAGATTTCAAAAATTCAAGCAAGTGGTGAAAAAAACCGCCGATATTATATAAAATAAAAGGTTTTTTCTCTAAAAGTCCGTCTTGCATGGCCACGCAGTCATACGCCAGTTCGTCCAAAGTCCCCACTCCTCCGGGGGCAAATACGACAAAGTCGGCATTTAACAAGCGTTGTTTGCGTTCTTCAAGCGTTTTGGCAAAAATCACATTAATGTGTTTTAACATGGCGTCTTCGGAATCATACAGCTTATAATATTCTTCGGTTGTGATGCCTTGAATGGGAAATTCCGATACAATACATTTTTGTTTTTCGTTCCAGGCATCCATAACGCCGCGCGCAACCGCACCCATAATCCCGGAATTTGAAAGCCCGAAATCCAGTTTGAAGCCCATTTCCACAATCTTTTTGCCTAAATTGTAAGTTTCTCTGGCATACATCGGATTATGTCCGCCGCGCGAACCTCCTGCCACAAAAACGCGTATACCGTCTTTTTTGTTTTCTTTTATAAACTCTGACAAAAGGTCGTTATTGTCACATTTTTTGCTGTCCGCCATATTATATCTCCTCAATATCTCCCATTTGCTGTTTAGCATAAAAATCTTTTACAAATTCGTCAAAGGTTTCTTCTTCTAATGATTTGCGGATTTTTTGCATCAGGCGCTCGTAATAGCGTATGTTGTGCCAGCTCAATAACATGACCGCTAAAATCTCATTGCATTTCTGCAAGTGATGAATGTAAGCGCGCGTGTAATTTCGGCATAACGGGCAGTCGCATTCAGCTTCTACGGGGCGCGGGTCTTCTCTGTGTCTGGCATTGCGGATATTAATCGGGCCGTAGTCTGTAAATGCCTGTGCCGTTCTGCCTGAACGGGTCGGCATAACACAGTCAAACATATCAACCCCGCGCGAAACCGCGCCGACAATATCATCGGGTTTGCCGACACCCATTAAATATCTCGGTTTATCTTCGGGTAACATTTCAGGGGCATAATCCAAAACTTCAAACATTTTTTCCTGTCCTTCGCCGACAGCCAAACCGCCTATGGCATAGCCGTCAAAACCGATTTTTTTCAAAGCGTCGGCGGATTCCTGCCGCAAATCTTTAAAAATGCTTCCCTGTTGAATGCCGAATATGCCGTACCCGTCTCTGTTCTGAAAAGCATTTTTACTTCTTTCTGCCCAGCGCATGGAGCGCTGCATGGATTTTTTTGCTTCATCAAACGTTGCCGGAAAAGGAGTACATTCGTCCAAACACATTGTGATATTGGAATCCAGCTTATGCTGAATACCGATGGATTCTTCGGGGGTTAAGAAAAATTGTTTGCCGTCTACATGCGACTTAAAGGTAACGCCTTCTTCCGTCAGCTTGCGTAAGCCTTTTAAACTCATAACCTGAAAACCGCCGGAATCGGTTAAAATCGGCTTAGGCCAGTTCATGAATTTATGCAGGCCGCCCATCTTGGCAACCAGCTCAGCCCCCGGACGCAACATAAGGTGATAAGTATTGCCTAATAAAATCTCAGCCCCTGTTGATGCTACCGATTCGGGAAGCATGGCTTTAACGGTACCGCATGTTCCGACCGGCATAAACGCAGGCGTATTGATTATGCCGTGTTTGGTATGGAGTTTTCCAAGTCTGGATTTATTGTGCTTCTTTATGATTTCATATTTTAACGCCATAATTTCCTCATTGCTGTTTATAAATTTTGCTCCATAAGGGAATTTCTTTTCCGATTCCCTGTTTCAAAGTATCTGCTTCAACAAAAGCCATTTCACCGTTGTCAAACATAACTCTCATCCATTTGTTATCAGCCGTGTAGCCTGTTACGCGAACGGTTGTTCCTTCTTCAACTGTTTTGAAAATGTCAAACTCTTTATCGGCCCCGTGCCTGGCTTTTGTCGTTTTTATGATATGGTATAATCTTTGTGTATCATAAACGTCAACAGGAATATCAAAAATTCTGGCAACGGCGACATCGCTGAATGCTTTTTGTCCGTTTTGGAATACAACAATTTCTTTTGTATTGGCATTATTTCTGTTGCTTTTTTCTATATTAGCAAGCCAAATGCCGCCTGCAATAAGTCCAATTCCCGCCAATATACCCAAAGGGTAAAACAGCTGACAGTTTCTTAATTTATTAAAATTCCACTTTTTAACACTGATAAAAGGTACATTTCCCATTGACTGTATATACTTATCAATGAATTTACAGGCGTCAGGTGCCGCATAATTCTTTGCCAGACGGGCAAGAGTAAGAGCTTCCGGCAATTTATTTTCGTCTTTATAAGCAAGAGAATTATGGAGTAAAAGGAATAGGTTTTCTTTTTTATGGTTTATATTTAAGAAGTTATAAACCAAAGCTTTCATGTTGGCAAATACGGCACTTATTCCCCAAAAGCCAAACAACCAGTTATGTTTTGTAATTTGGCGGATAACACCGGAAGCTTCAAATAAACTGCAATTGTAAACTTTATTGACGGATGTATGTGTCAATCCCCTGCCGCTTATTTCAATCAATCGGAAAGCACGCATATTAACATCTTCCTGCCCGTGCATATTGCGCAGAACACATAATGAATTGAAATCCGGAAAATTCTTTTCTGAATATATTATAGAAAGCAGTATATATTTTAATCGGCTGTCAGGTTCTTTTAAAACATCATATGCCGCCGAAAGTTTTTGAAAAATATCTACGGCATCGGGAGCAGTATTGCGATCCGGATGCCAGTGTTTAGCCAGCTCCCGATAATTTTGACGAATTTCCTCATCTGTTGAAAGATATGTTGCTTTCAAGATATCAAAATAACCCAGGCTGTCATATTTATTAATATTGTCCATATTTAAGTCTCCTGTCCGAGTCTTTTTACAATGTTACTGATGTCTGTGGCGGCCTCGGATGATGGATATCGGGTTAAGAGAAGTTCTTTGTTTTTTATAGTATCTCTGATGCGCGTATCAAGACGGACGATTCCCAATAAATCCGGAAAATTCAGACCGTTTCTGTCCGAAGCCTTATGTAGTTTTTCATATATCTTATAACCGTCTTCAAATGAATTTACTTTGTTAATTATTAAATAATAATTAGCAGGAATAGACCTTTCGTTAAGTTCTTTAATCAGGTCAAAAGTTTTGATTAAATCGGCATTGTTTTCCGAACACATGATTATAATATTGTCGGCAATTTCGCAAAAGCTTAAATTTTTATTATTAAGCTGAACACCTGCATCAATAATTGTGTGGTCATAATTTTCAGCAAGAATACACAAATCATCGGTCAAAATATGAAGGCGTCCGAGTGGTTGTTCAGAAAGGTAATCATGCCCTGAAAGTCCTGTCAAAATATGAAAATCTTTATTTTTATATGCCGTCAGCTGTTGGTTCAGAGTTTTATTGCCGTTTATATAATCTTCAAGATATTTAGGATTATTAAGCGGAAAATAAGAAGCAATATTGGAAAAATTTCCGTTTCCGTCAACAAGGAGAACGCGCTTTTTTTCAAGATTCATGGCGTGAGCGATAGATAATGAACACCATGATGTACCGATTTGTCCGGATCCCGAAATCAAAACGGAAATATGCCGGGCAATTCCTTTTCTTAAAAATAAACGTTCATAAAGTTCGTTCTTTTGTTCAGCCACTTTTGTCTTCTCATATAAAAGATAGATAAATTATTTTTTAATATAATAACTGTTATACTTTAAAATATCAAAGATTCTTTTTTATTCGGGGATTATTAATGAAAATAATATCTGTTATAATGCTTATGTTTTTAAGCTTAGCCGAAGCAAATGCTGCGGTTATTCATATGTTTGGCAAAGAAAAGTACGGCTATGAACTGCCGAAATATGAGGAATTATCCCACTCGGAAGATAAAAGGGACGAGCGCAGTATGCTCGTTTTGGCGGATGATGAAAATTTCCCGGTGTCTTCTGTTGAGCAGGGGTCTGTTTTTAATAAAATTTTTTTAGATTTATATAATCTTGAAAACATTAAAATAATTTTACGGTATAATCGTGGAAATTATGCCGATTCCGTTATTGATTTTGAACGCGGTGTTTTGCAAAACACGGACGCCCGTTTCGGTGTTTATTATCAGGATATGCCTTATTCCCGCAATCAGTATGTCTATCCTGCTTTTTTTGAAAATAAGGTATATATTATAACGTCGGCTAAAACAAAATTGTCTTTAAGCGGCAAAGCCGAATTAAAAAATTATAAAGGAGTATATGCCGCAAATGATAAATTGCCTGATTACGTTGTTAAAGAATTTGCTTCATTAGGAATGGAAAAGGCTGAAAGCTGGGAGTTGGCATTTGAAAAACTGTTAACGGGAAATGCGGATTATATGGCGGCAAGTTATTACCCCGGTTTGCTTGCGGCATATAAATTAGGTATTCGCGATTATATAACATATAGCAAAAATCCCGTTTGGAAAATTGCCATGTTTTTGCGTGTAACGCCCAAAATAATGAAAACGCCTGTCATGGCAAAAATAAAAGCTTATTTGAAAAGTCCCCGATATAAGAAAGTAAGAGAAGAAGCTTTTGAAGAACTTATTCAAATATATAAGAAAAATACCGAAGGTATCGTTCCGCCGACATTCGCCGGTGCCGGCGAAGAAGTGCCTCCCGTGGGTATGGATAAATAATAAATGGTTGAAAAATAGAAAGATTGAGTATAGTATTCATATAATTTTTAGGAGATTTTAAAAATGGTTCTTTTAATTCATCACAGCGTTTCGCCGCAATCACGCAAAGTCCGCCTGATTATGGCCGAAAAGAAAATGTTGTTTGTGTTAAAAGAAGAAGAACCGTGGAATCTTTCAAAGGAAATAATGAATATAAATCCTGCCGGAGATTTGCCGGTAATGGTGTTTGACGGTAATGTCATCTCAGGCAGCAATGCCATAGCGGAATACCTGGAAGAAAGCAATCCGCAATATCGGTTGATGCCTGAAAGCCCGCTGGAAAGAGCAGAAGTCAGGCGTATTGCAGAATGGTTTGATATTAAATTTTACAATGAAGTTTATAAATATATTGTGGCGGAAAAAATTATTAAACGTTTTCAATTAAAACAAGCACCGAATTCAAAAATTTTAAAAGCCGGTATCAATAATCTTAATTTTCATTTGGAATATATAGATTATTTGGCAGACAGAAATAACTATCTTGCAGGAAAGGAAGTAAGCTTGGCCGATTTAACGGCTGCTGCCCATCTGTCAATCATAGATTACCTGGGTGATATTCCGTGGCATGAATATAAAAACGCTAAATTATGGTACGCTAAAATGAAATCCCGCCCGAGCTTTAAAGACATCCTTAAAGAAAAAATTCGGGGAATTCGCCCGTCTGATAACTATACTGATTTGGATTTCTAACTATGAAAAAATGGTATTTATTGACATTTGTTTTTCTGTTAAGTTCATGCGGCGGCGGACCGAAAGGGCAAGTCGTTTTTCATTGGGACCGATATAATACGGGCGGGGGAAAATTTGCCCGCGACCATTCCGAATGCATGCGCGAAGCGGAAGCTTTAAAATTGATGCCTAATTTCCGCAGCTGGTTTTATACCGAAGAACAAAGATATGAAACCGTTGTCAAATGGCATAAAGAACACGGAATTTGGGCAAGTTTTGTGCCGTATCCGGGGGCTATGCCTGTTGTCGTAAACTCCGTGCGCGACGATTCTGATTCCAGTCCGAGAAAATATCAAAGGTGCATGCTTAAAAAAGGATATGTGGAGCGTACGACGGATATCCCCGAAACCAGCAATTTATTTGTATTCAAGCCGCAAAGCGTAAATCAGGATGCGCCGCTTGACGATACATACAATCATTAAAATCATCTGTTTTTGGTGGTTTCTGTGTTAAAAGATATGTCTTTTTGCTTTTTTCGGGCTGCTTGATAGGAATGCTTGTTTTCCAAGATTTTCTCTTTTTGCAGTTTTTCAATTAATTTTAACGGCTGAATGGCAACCCCGTTTAAACCTTCGCGTTTAACGCCTGTTTCCAGTCCGAGTTTCCACATATGCTCCAGTGTGCAATCAGGTCTAACTTGTTTACATAAGGCATAAAGTCCCGTTATTTGCGGAATAATCCAACTGTAACCGCCTATGGCGTGATGGGCGTAATCGTTGTATCCGTGTTGGCTCGCGACAGTTCTGTGTTCCACGGGAAACAACAGTTGTTTGTTTTTATCAGCATTAAACCATTCAGGCTTGGCTCTGCCGTCTATATATTCAACATTTAAAGGAAGAATGTTGTCTGGACTGTTTATGTCTTTATTCATATCCATATTATATCCGTTAAAAGATAACCCTTTTTCCTCATACAGGCTGACCGTTATCACATCAATACCGTCCTCTTCCGCCAACTGCCGCATTTGTTCATATTTGCTATATCCCGTCATAGTCGGGTCAAAATGCTGCGAAATAGAAATAGCTGAGATTTTTTCGTCATCCGGCAGTAATTTATTGATTTCAATACAACGTTTAATCGCTTCGGGAACACCGCCGACGGTTCGTTCTCCAAAATGGCGATTAGAATTTGAACGGATGGCAAAAAAATAAACTCTTGCGTCAGGAACCGCGCCGCAGTTCGTTCCGACAGCCAATGAAGCTACGCCGCAACCATGCATCGTGCCGACAGGAAAATCCGCATATTGTTCATAATGCTCAATCTTGCCGTGGTATTCTTCATGGTCGGAAAGCCCTTCGTCTATAATGGCAATTCTGATTCCTTTTCCGGTAATGCCCTTTTCATGCAATTCATGGATGTTTTGTCCGGAACTTTTTCCTTGTTCCATAAAATGTTCGGGGTTAAAATCAACAGGTAACGTGGCTCCTGAAAAATCCGTATGCGAATCAAAATCAATATCTCCTGCCGGAGTGTGGCTGATGTCAATATCTGCTTTATACTGTTGAAGGTACAAATGCGGGCGGGTTTTGTTATTTTTGATTAATTCTTCCCTGTGTTCTGCATTTTTCTTTATGATCTGTTCAATTTCTCTTTTTTTTTCTTCGGGAATGTGTATCATTTCAACCGTTGCATGCGAAAGCAAAGATTTATTTGTTCGCGCAAGGCTGCATTTCTCTGATATATCCATGGTCGTCCTCCTGTTGAATACCCGTAAATAATATCATATTTAACAATTATTGGCAAGTATTTATATTGTAGCCGCCGCCGGTCGCTTTGTAGAATGCAGTCAGATATTGTAAAATAGCCGCATTGCTTTCTGCCATTGCATTCTGCGCGTTAAGATAATCTTGTTCGGCGGTGGCAACATCTGTAAATTCAATCAAACCGTTTTCATATTTGTTGCGTGTCAGCTCCATAACATTGCGCATTTTATTAAGAGATGTTCTGCTGTATCTGTTGGCAACATAAGCCTGTTCAACAGCATTAATCGCATTTTTAAGCTCGGCCAAAGCTGTCAACATCGCTTCATTATAATTAAGAATATATTCTTCTTTAATATGTTTTTGCAGCTCAATGTTATTTGTCAACTGCCCCCAGTGCCAAATAGGTATGGTAATGCCGGGAGTATATCCGTATATCTCGTTATTTTTGTTAAATAAAGAATTGCCGCTGTTTGAGATATAGCCGAAAGTTGCGCTTAAATTAATATTCGGATAGAGATTGGTTATCGCTGTGTTCACGGCAGCGTTTTGCGCGCCGACTGTTGCTTCCGCCGCCATAATATCCGGACGGGAGCGGATGACGGATAAAGGTAGGTTATATAACTTTTGAACATTGTATTTAAATGCGGTGTTAGTTATGTTCTTTTTGCATTTATCAAGGTTAATCGGCAGATTTTTAGGCAAAACGCCTAAAAGGACGGCTATTGCATTTTTGTAATTTTCAATATCGGTTACCAGCGGCGGAATGCTTGATTTTGTTTTTTCAACGGCAAATTCCGCCTGATTAAGTGCTAAGTTGTCGGCAATTCCCGCATTGTATTTGTCCTTAACCGTCTGCATAATGTCTTTTTGCAGACGGAGATTCCTGTATGCAATGTTAAGTTTTTCCTGCGCCGCACGCAGATTGATATAATCGGCGATAAGCTCAGCAGTAATGGATACTTTAATGTTAAGCAGATTATATGTAGCCGAACGCATAAAATTATAATACTGTTCTGAAATGTATCGTCCTTTTCCCCAAATGTCCAATTCCCATGAAACATCAAAACCGGCTCTGAAATGATTGGTATTGACGGTAATATATTTTTCATTGTTTGCTTTATTGTATTCGTAGCTGCTGACTGCATCAAACATTGGAAAATTTTGTTTGGATTGGATTAATAAATTATAACGTGATTGTTGCAGCCGTTCTATGCCTTGTTTAACTGTAAAGTTGTTGTTCATCGCTTGGTTTAACAGTGTATTTAAATCGTTATCTTTAAATATCTCATACCATGCATTGGTAATCTGTTCATGGTTGGGACCGAGGTCCAATGTCTGCTGCACCTGTTTATCAGAAACAAACGGTTCGGAAGTATAATCTTCACCGACCATGCACGAAGTTAACAACAAAACAATTAAAAACGCATTTAACTTATACATTGCTTTTCTCAACTTGGGTTAAAGGTTTGCCGGAATGTGAGGAGGGTTTGTAAAAACGTTCTTTGATGCTTTCAAATAATGCAAACAGTGCAGGAATAAAGATTATGCCGACAGTCGTTGCTAAAATCATTCCGCAGAAAACGGTAACACCGATGGAAATCTGTGAGCTGGCCCCGGGGCCGGTAGCGACAACCATCGGAAAGACGCCCAAAATGAAAGTCATGGCCGTCATTAAAACCGCTCTGAACCTTTCACCGGCCCCTTTTTCTGACGATTCCAAAATGCTATAGCCCTGATTGCGGTAATCTTGCGTAAATTCAACAATTAAAATAGCGTTTTTGGCTGCCAGCCCGATTAAGAGGATAATTCCCAATTGTGCATAAATGCTGAGCGGAAGCCCGAATAAATGCAGGCCGATAAGCGCACCTAATATGGCAAATACGGTTGAAAACATGACTGAAAACGCCAACATCCAGCTTTCGTAAAGTGCAACCAGAAACAAATAACAGAATATAACAGCCAAGGTAATTAAGACACCGATTAAACCGCGCGTTTCCGATTCTTGCAGAGATAATGCTGTCCAATCGATATCAAAGCCTTTGGGTAATACGCTTTGTGCCAAACTTTCCATCTTATCCATGGCTTGTCCGCTGCTTATGCCGGTTGCTGCCTGCGCGGTAATGGAAGCAGAGGTATAAAGGTCATATCGGTAGATTATTTTAGGGGAGATTTCAGTGCTGAAATTGGCAAAACTGTCCACTTTTATCAAACTGCCGCTGTTAGATTTGACATATAAATTTTTAATGTCGTCCATACTCTGACGATATTTATAATCCGCTTGCAGGATAACACGGTTGATTTGCCCGTTAAGTGTAATATTGTTAATATAAGCAGAGCCTAAATTGCTTTGCAGTGTCCCGAATAATTGGGAAACCGGAATGTCAAAAGATTGCAGTTTGGTGCGGTCAACATTCAGATAAACGTGCGGGGTATCTGCCGTAAAAGTGCTGAAAGCGTAGGCAATATCCGAGTCTTTGTTTGCAGCTTCCAGATATTTTATTAAAGCTTTTTCCAAATCATACGGCGTGAGTGATGTGTCGGTGGCAACAAGCTCCAATGAAAGCCCGTTGCTCTGTCCGATTCCGGGAACGGACGGCGGTGCAAAAAAGTTGATTTCAGCTCCTTTATAGCCTTGGTATTTCCGTGTTAAAGCGTTGGTAATTCCTTCCACGGATAAGGCTTTTGTTTTGCGCTCCGACCAATTTTTAAGCCCGATAACGCCCAGCGCGACATTTTCACCGCCGCCGCCGAGCATACTGTATCCGGCAACGGTAATAATGTAATTTATGCCGTCCATTTTTAAGATATCATTGCTCATACTCTTTAAAACATCGTTTGTTTGGTTAATACTTGCCGTGCTGTCCAGTTGAATGTTTGCAAAGATGATGCCTTGGTCTTCTTCCGGCAGAAATGACGAAGCCGTATACTTAAAATATAAACCGATAATTGCGATAACAGATAAGATAATAATAACGGTATAAAGCAGATATTGCGAAAAAAAGCCGACAACCTTGGTGTAAACATCTTTAAATTTATCAAGCGAAACATTAAACCAGTTAAAAAATCCCCGAGCATCGCTCTTCTTTTCTTTGTTTAAGAAAATGGAACATAATGCAGGACTGAGCGTCAGGGCATTAAAAGCGGAAAAAACAACTGATGTGCCGATGGCAACCGCAAACTGCTGATAAATTTTTCCGGTAATCCCTGCCATTAATCCGACCGGAACAAAAATCGCCAAAAGCACAAAGGTTGTTGCCACAATTGCACTGCCGATTTGTTCCATGGCTTTGACCGAAGCGTCATAAGAGTTCATATTTTCGTTTATCATTAAATATTGAACACGCTCCACAACGATAATGGCGTCATCAACCACCAAACCGATAACCAATATCATAGCAAATAATGTCAAAATATTAATATCAAACCCTAAAAGATAAATAACAATAAAGGTAGCAATCAAAGAAACCGGAATGGTAATCAGCGGAATAAGTGTCGTTTTAAATTTCTGCAAAAATAAATACGTAACCAGTATCACCAAACCGAACGTAATAAACAGTGTTTCAACAATTGCTGCGATTGATGCCTGCACATAGTCAGTAGAATCGTATGCAACTTTGATTTCCATGTCTTCCGGAAAAGATTTGGCGAGTTCTTCAATTTCAGCGCGGACGCTGTCCATAGTTTGCAGAGCATTTGTATTCGGAGTCTGGTTAAGGGCGATAATAACTGCCGGCGCATTGTCGTATTTGGAAGTGATTTTATATGAATCCTGCCCGAGTTCTATTCTGGCAACGTCTTTTAAATAAATGGTGCCGCCGGTTTCGGATGTGGCAACAACAATATTCGAAAAATCTTCCACGCTGTTTAACAAGCCCTTTGCCGTGAGGGTAAGGACAATTTTATTGTCTTTATTGCTCGGGGCAGAGCCGATACTGCCGACGGCAGCCTGAATGTTTTGGTTTTTAACCGCGGCAATAATGTCTGTGCTGTTTAAGCCGAGTGCCGTTATTTTATCAATATCCAGCCAAATGCGCATGCTGTATTGCGGACCGAATATCTGTACCTCGCCGATACCGTAAAGCCTTGACAGCGGGTTTTTAATGTTTGTGTAAGCAAAGTTGCTCAAAAATAAGTCGTCATAAGTATTGTTGGGGGAGCGGATGGCTATAAGAGCCAATATATCGGCATTTTCAGTCGAAATGTCTACGCCTTCCTGAATGACTTCTTCCGGTAACTCACTGTTGACTTGTTGCAGGCGGTTCTGTACCTTTACTTGTGCAATATCGGGATTTGTACCGATATCAAAGGTGATCGTCAGATTATATGAACCGTTATCATCGGAGGTCGATGACATATAAAGCATATCTTCAACGCCGTTGATTTGGTTTTCAATGGGAACAGCGACCGTATCGGCCAAAACCTGCGCGTTTGCGCCCAAATATGTTGTCTGCACGGTAACCTGCGGCGGTGTAATATCCGGAAACTGCGAAATCGGTAAAATTTTTATCGCAAGCAGTCCTAAAATTATCATAACAATGGAAATAACAACGGCAAAACGCGGTCTGTCTATAAAATATTTAGAAAACATTATTTTTCTCCGGAAAATTATTTGACGATGTTTATATTAAATTTCGCGTTGTTATCTAAATTGCCTATGTCATCCAAAACCAATAAATCTCCGTTTTGAAAAGTGTTTTTTAAAATGTATCGACTGTCTTGTGCAGCCAAAATCTCTACTTTTTGCTGATAAATTTTATTGTCACGGATAATTGTAACATAATCACCGTCTGCAAGCAGCTTAACACGGTTCTTGTCTAATAAAACGGTGTCTTTAAATGTCCGTCCGACCTCCACCGTAACATATGCATTCGGCAGAAGTTCGTTGTTATCGTTCTTAAAATAGCTGTAAACGGAGAGAGAATTTGTATTCCTGTCTATTTTGTTATCGGTGTATTTAAACTCGCCGTCAAACTTAAAAACGGTACCGTTTGCCAGTTTCAGCTGTATAACACTGTTTTTAAAAAGTTCCCCGTCTTCCTTCATGTTCAGGTATTCTGCATCCGTTAATGAAAAAACAATTCGTATAGGATTTGTCTGCACGATATTAAGCAAAGCACCGCTGTTTGGTGCTACATAATCGCCGGGACTTAAATTAAAATTGCCGATTAAACCGTCAATGGGAGATTTGATGACTGTATAGTTATAATTAACTTCTGCCAGCGCTCTGTTTGCTTCGGCGTTTTTGAAAGCGGCTTCTGCCTGCAAAAAATTATTTTTAGCGTTATCAATTTCAATTTCGGAAAATGCACGGCTGCCGGATTTTTGCACCCGTTCATAATAATTACGGTTATACTGCAAAGAAGCCTCTGTTTGCATAACAGCTGCTTCCGCCGCATCTAAGCGCGCTTTATATTCTTCCGGAGCGATTGTAAGCAGCTGGTCGCCTTTTTTAACGTTTTGTCCGGCATTAACGGCAATATCCTGCACATATCCGCTGATGTAAGGAATAATTTGCACCTGATTAATAGCTTCAACATAGCCGACATAAGAGTTCTTGATATCCGTATCTTTAATCTGTATCGGCGCCGCCTTCAATGTGATGCTGTCATTGACGGGAACCGGCCTGATTTCAGATGTTTGGTCTTTTCTGAATATATAATATCCGAGCCCGAAAGAAAGCAGGCAAAGAATTAACAAAAGCAAAATATAAGTCTTTTGTTCATTATTGTTTTCCATAATATCTCCTGTTATACAGTTGATTAAATTTTATGGATATATAATAAGAGTTATAGTTGTTTCAAGAGTTACTGCATAAGTTCAATCGCTTTGGTAATCTTTTTTATTGAGTTTAATTCTATTTGTCTAACGCGCTCTTTTGAGATATTATACGTTTTGCTTAAATCATCTAAGGTGATAATCTTTTCGTACAGTCTGCGTTTGAATAAAATATCTTTTTCTCGTTTGTTCAAAACATACAAGGCTTTGTTAAACATTTTGCGGCGGTATTTAATTGTTTCGGCATGGGCAAGGCTTTCTTCCTGATTAGGTTTATTGTCAGAAATGAAATCCATCCATTCCGTGGTACCGTCGGAATCACCGTCAACAACAGCATTTAATGAACCGTCATGCGATTTCAGCCGCATATTCATATCTGTAACATCTTGGACGCTGACATCCAAAGATTTGGCAATATCTTTCAGGATATGATGTGATAATTCTCGGTCATCAACCAAATTAAGCCTGTTCTTAATTTTACGCAGATTAAAAAAGAGTTTCTTTTGCGCTGCTGTGGTACCCAGCTTGACCAAAGACCAAGAGTTTAATATATATTTCTGGACGGAAGCTTTAATCCACCATAAAGCATAAGTTGAAAAACGAAATCCTTTTTCGGGCGCGAATTTGTCTATGGCATACATCAAACCGATGTTTCCTTCTGAAATCATTTCGCTGACCGGCAGCCCGTAACCGCGGTATTTTGAAACAACTTTAACCACAAGTCGTAAATGGGAAGTTATGAGTTTATAGGCAATTTCTTTGTCCTTTGTCTGTTGATAGCGTGAAGCAAGGTCAAATTCTTCTTCCGAAGATAAAATAGGATATTTTTTGATTGACTGCAAATAACGGGAAAGATTTTCTTCCGGTGAAAATTCAAGTCCGTTTAATATAAGTTGTTCTTTCATGATTATACTCCTAAAAATTGACTAAACGAGAGTTTATATCTTAATTTTTTTTCCACAACCTAGACATTAGTTCTATTTTATTGTGGAGAAACAAAGGGGTAATCAATGAATAACAATACTAAAAGCTATGTGTTTTTAAAATATCATTAAGGCATTGCATGTCTTCGGGAAAGTTAGTTTCAAAACGGAGAAATTCGTTTGTTTTCGGGTGAATAAAGCCCAGAGATGCCGCATGCAACGCTTGTCTGGGAAACGAATTAACATAATTTTTTACATTTTCCGGCAGGTTAAGCGTGCTCTTTTTGCCTTTGTAAACATCATCCCCGATTAAATGGCAGCCGATACTGGAAAGGTGCACGCGAATTTGATGTGTTCTGCCTGTCTCCAGTCGGCATCTGACCAACGCTGCCGCATTTTTGTAATTTTCAATGGTTTCATAGTGGGTAACCGCCGTTTTTCCGCCGTTTTGCACCAACGCCATTTTCTTCCTGTCAAAAGAACTTCGCGCGATATTTCCCTCAATTACCCCCTTCAAAGGCGAAGGAATATTGTAAACAAAGGCATAATATGTGCGCTCTATGGAATGTTTGAAAAATTGCTCGGCTAATCCGCGGTGGGTTACGTCGTTTTTTGCGACAACAAGAATCCCGCTGGTGTTTCTGTCTATGCGGTGGACAATGCCCGGACGCGCAACGCCTCCGATGCCCGAAAGCGAATCTTTGCAATGGTAAAGCAACGCATTAACCAGTGTCCCGTTATAAACACCTGCCGCAGGGTGTACGGTCATTCCGGCGCATTTATTGACCACAATCAAATCCTCGTCTTCATAAAGGATGTCCAGGGGAATATTTTCGGCAGCCGGTTCGGCTTGCTGCGGTTCGGGCAGTGTGATTTGGTAAACATCACCGATTCGCGTCTTAAAATTCTTATCGGCTATAATCTCGTCATCGGCAAAAACACAACCGCTTTCAATAAGTTTTTGCGCCTGCGAACGGGAAAACGCGGCAATTTCTTCGGCAATAAACTTATCAATACGAATTCCTGCATCCTTTTCCCCTACGGGGGAAGTATAAAAATTTTTATGAATATTTTCGTTCATTGTTTTTCTTGTTAAATATATTTTCACCAATCAACCTTAGAATACAATCAAGAATAAAATAAAATCAAGACCGTAATTACATGTCTTAATAATGGAGAATATAAATGGCGGAAAATGAAAATTCTTTGGATGCTTTTTTAAATACGGAACCGACAACGGAGCAAAAGACTGCATCTGCACCTACGGCAGATACCGTAGACTTGGAAGATGAGTTTGCCAAATTATTAAATAACTTTATAAGTCAAAATCAGATTCCGGAACCGGCAAAGAATACTTCGGAGCCGCAGGCGGCAAGCAGCGGGCTTGACAGTTTTGTAAGCGGGCCGATTCAAACGGTATCGGGAGCTGCCCCATCCGCATCCTCTCAATCCGGATTGGATGCTTTTGTTACCCCCGCAGCACAGCCTGCCGCAGGTCAGGGGCTGGACAGTTTTGTCTCTCCCGCCGGCAATATGCAAAATGCGGGGGGGGGTGATGGTTTGGCGGGGGCGCAAAATATGCCGTCCGCCGCGGCAGAATCTAACGGCTTAAAAGATGAAGAGCGTGAATTGGCGCGGGCAATATCCAATTTCCAAGACGGAGTTTATGCTCTGGCAGATAAAAAAAATTTCAAAATGCCGGAAACGGAATATACCGAAGAAGCGTTAAAACCGAATTATAAACCGAGCGTCGGTAAAAAAATTGCCCAATATATGCTGGCCTGTTGGGATATAATTAACAAGTACGATCCGGAAAACATGAAACGCCTGTCCAAAGATGCAACAGATGAAGATTATCTGACATTTGCCGAAACGCTGACCGATACCGATATGCAGTTGTCTATCATTTCTTATGTCGAAATTTTAATTAATATGGAAGTCTGTGAAAACAGTTATGCGCAGCGCAAAGAAATAATACAGAAAAACCGCATAAAAAGGGAATTATATGAGGAATATATGGAATTGCAGGAACGCAAAGCCACCTTTATCCGTAAATTAAAAGAGAAAAACTTCCCCATAGATGCCGACCGGCTTATAAACGGTTATTTCCGCGCAGCGCAGAAAGATCCCGATGGCTCCTTTGAAGCATTGACCAAGAATCCGGCAATGTTTTCTCCCATAGAATTTGATAAAATACGCCCGAAATTCTTTGGGTTGATAAAAGTTACACCGGAAGACGGTATCAAAGCCAACCAAAAAATCGGAGCATTTATCAAAAAACTGAAAGTTTAGAAAATAAATCGACAGTTTAAAGTAGACAATGCGTGGTTTTTATGTTAAAATCCTTCTAATAAAGCAGATTAAGGAGTTAAAACATGGTTGACACCCCAAATTCGGAGCGGAATCCGTTGGATGAAATTACTGCCGCAACAGATGCTTCTCGCAGCAGACTGGATGAACAGATTGAGGAAAATACGTCCGGCCGCCGGAGAACATCTTCCTCGCCGGAAGAGGGAGAACACAACAGTAGCGGCGGAACGGGAGAAGCACAGTCAGGAAACGGCGGAGGTTCTGAACCTCCTTCAAACACGCCTCCTGCCAATGAAAATCAACAGGATAACAGTCAATACGGCGGAATCCCCGGGGTTTCCAGCGCTTATGGGATTAATCCTGATGAACTTAAAGTCAAACAAGCCGCAAAAAAGGATAAAAAATCTTCCGGTTGGCCGAAAGCTCCCGAAAGAAAAGACCCGAAAGTCAAAGCGCCGTCCGGTAAAACAATTTCTGAAATGATTTGGAATGAATTGCTGTCTTTCTATGAATGGGTAATTGATAAAAGTGTGGATTTAGTTTTGGATTTTACGACTTTTGTGCTTTATCCGTCAGCGCCCGGTTCATCTGATAAAAAAGAAGAAGCACCGAAAGATATTTTCGCCAAAGGTAAAACGCAACATGAAAAATGGAAACAGGAACAGTTGCAAAATAAAGAACTGGTTTTGGCAATGCATAATGAAATTTTTGATAATCTGCGGCGGCAAAAAATCGGCGCACCGCTTGTCTGGACGCATATCGGTGAAAAACCTGCATTTTTTGACAATCTCTATGCAATTTATGCGGAAGCGGAAAGAAATCCGCAATCTGAAGCGGCAAAGACCATAAAACAGTTAAAGAAATTTCCTGAATTAGTTAATAAAATGTTGGAAAATTCTTCAAAAATCGGAACTGTAGCATACAATTATGCAATATTACAGGAATATATGAAGCCTTCGAAGGAGAAAGAACAAGAGCAGCATATAAACGAAGTTGCCAAAGGGCAGTATGAGACCATTATGACTAATGTTAATAAAATCCGTGCGGCATATCAGGATAATCCGGAAGAGATGAATAATGTTATTCAGCGCTACGTTGTAGGTGTTAATGATGCGTTGCGCGATTTGCATGGCAGCATCATGCCTTTTTACGAGAGTGGTAAAACCATGAAAAAAAGAGACAAGGAGCAAACTGTTTCCAAAGCTGAGGTTGTCGAAAATGCAATTAATCATTTTGAAATCAGCGTGCCGGGAGAAAACGGAACGGACAGAGTTTCTAAAAAACTTAGTGAAATTGATCCGCCTGAAAGCGGAGTTATTCGCATACCTGATGTGTTAAGACGTGAGGGAACACCGGAAAATGTTCAACAGGAACAGCTCCAAAGAGGCAGAGAGGACTTCGGCAATTTAGTGCAAGCACATTTACAAACCGCGAGAAGAGCATGAAAAAAATCAAGAAAATACTTAGATTCAGCAGTATCAGCATCGTTATATTTATCGTTTTGGGGTATATTGCGCGTATCATCTTTAATCTGTTATGGAATTTTGATCTGCTGAGCCCCAAATCATATCAGATTTTGTACAGCTTTTGGGAAAAGGGCGGGGTATTTAACACTTTCCGCGATTGCAGTTTGGGTGCAGCACTGTTTTTACTGCCGGTATTATGGCTGGTTGTCAGTTATAAAGTCTACAAAAAAGGCTTTTGGAAAACCGTTTTAAAACCTATGGAAAAGATTTATCGCAAATTGACCGCTCCCAAAAATATGGAAGTTGCTCATGTGACTGTTAAAAATCTTGGCGGCAAAGACAGAACGCTTGATGAGATAATCGCTGATAAAATCAAGGCGGAAAAAGGTAATATCGCTGCCGGACAAACGGTAAGAGACATTAGAAAGGAAATTTCAGCCCGAATAGAAGAAAATGAAAAACAATAATCTCTTGTTAACCAATCGCAATATATCATAAAAAAATAAAAAAGCGGAGAAACTGTTGAAACCATTACTGATAATATTGAAAACCCTGATAATCGGCTGTCTGTGGAGCATCATCTTCATTGATGGGATTAGGGTTGTATTGTTGGTTAACTGGCATTTTGATATCTTCATGGGTGGACACTGGCATCTGCTGAGCGATAAATGGAACAGTGGTGAATCCATAAGCCGTTCTGAGATGGGCTTTTTGCTCATTTTGGTCAGCATCGTTCCTCTTTGGCTTTCTGGCTGGGTCGGGCTTTGTCTGTTAAAATGGAATAAATTTTTAAAACACACGTTGTTCAGTCCGCTCTATTTATACAGAAAACTGACATTAAAAACAAAGCCGCCGGTTGTGGTTAAAAAGAAATCAATTAACGAAGATGTCAAAATTGTGAAAAAAACACCGATTCTCAAAAAAGTTCCGATAAAACGGCCGCCGCTGCCGTCATCCGTTCTTATGCAGTCAAATATAAATAATAACCTGTCATCTGCGCGTCCGGGCTCGACTCCTTCTTATCCTGCGGCCGGCAAAAAGAATCCGGAAACGCCTTTAAACCATGCGCTGTTTAATTTTGATGATGACGACTTTGATTTGGATTTTGACTTTGATAAGAAGGAAAGTGCCGATAAGACGGAAAGTATTCCTTCCGCTCTTGTAGCTGACAAACCTCAAACCATAGAAATCAGTGCGGAACCGGCTTCCGAACCGAGACACAAAGAAAATAATCAGCAGAACAGGCAGGAAAAATCTCCGCAAAATAATAAAAATAAAACCAAACAGCAAGATAAAGAACCGACGCAGGCGGTCATAAAAGAATCGCATACGCCGGTTTTGGACGTTTTAAACCAAAAAGGATATGATGTTATTCCGTCGGTTATTGTTAAAAACAGCAAAATTGATTATGTTGCCGTCTCCAAAAATCAGTTGTTTTTGTGTTTGGTTGATAAAGAAGTCGGCGATTGGCTGGCCGATGAAGAGAAATTTAACGATGAAGAACCTCTGTGGTTTTCTGAAAGCAGCCATCGTATCTCTCCGGTACGCAAGGTAGAATTGGTGCGTGATATGTTGAAGACAAAATTGGCTGTCACGGATATGAAGTTTGATATTGTTTCATATGTTATTATTCAGGCCGGCAACATTATAAATGCCGAAGATATGTTTGAAATTTGGAGCGGGTTGAATGTGAACGTTTGCCGTATCAACCGCGGCAGCCCGAAAGAAATTCGTCTGTTCTCGAAAGCATTGGATAATTGCGACGAAAAGACGGATAAGGCAACATTGGAAAAACTCAAAAAGCTTGTCAGAAGCTTGGCATAATAATTATTAAGAGGGAAAAATGGCCAAAGAAAGAGGAAAAGAGTGGGAAGAATATGACAACGCCGTCCGCTGGATGACAATAACTTTTATTGTTTCTATTGCCGTAACGGTTGCCTTGGCATATTTGGCGCAGCCGCTGGCATATTTGCTGCAAAACGGCATTTCCAAAAAAAGCGTTGAAATTGTCGGGCGCTTTTTGCAAAAATCAATCAGTGATCCCGGCTTTTTATATGACCGTTACGTTCGCTGGTTCAAACAGATTTATCATTATAACGGCGAATTCCGTTTAAGTTTGTGGCTTCCGCTTCTGCCGTTCATTTCTTTTCCGGCGATTCTTATCATCGGCGGCGTAAAATGTCCGTACCGTTTCCAATCAAACATTCACGGTTCCGCGCATATTGCAACGCTGCGTGATATTGAAAGAATGCCTTTGCTGGGCTTTGACGGCTTTTGTCAGGTTGTCGGGCGCTTTGAAGGCAAAATGTTGAAGTTGAAAGAAACCTTGTCCACGCTTTGCTGTGCGCCTCCTGGTACAGGTAAAACCGCAGGTGTGGTTATCCCGACGATTTTTAATTCCGAAGGGCTGAGTATCATCGTGAACGACCCGAAGCCTGAGTTGTGTTACAGCACAACCGGTGCCAGAGCCAAAGTCGGTCCTGTCTTTGTTATCAACTGGGGTAAGGAAGACAATCCGGCAACAGGAGAATATTATCCGAGCTGGAATCCCTTGTCTCCCGGAACCTTGCCTGCCCCTGGGCCGGAACGCGACTTGTATATAGACTCTATGTGTAACACGCTTGTGGAAGACCCGAAAGGCGGCGGTGACCAATACTGGTCTCAGGCCGGCCGCGGTGCGCTCTGCGGGCTTATCCACTTTGTGTCTTCCAAATGTGAAAAGGCCTTGGCCAACGAGCGCTTTCTGCAAAAGATATATGAAGGTTCCATGACTTCCGAAGACAAAGAAGAACTCATGAGACATTATGAAGACATGAGTACGGGCGGCCTGCGCGCGAATGCCGCCAGAGCCATGCAGGATTTGCAAAACGGCAGCCTGACGGTTGAAAACTATCTGCCGATAGGAACGTGGAATTCTTTTCCTGAAAAGTGGATGAACCATGAGCCGTGTATGGCGATGATTTTGGAATGGATTACCACCGCGCAGATTGAGCAGACCAATGAATTGAAACGCCGTCAGGAAGAGGGCGACCAAATGGCAATGATGGCGGACTTGATGCGCGACTTGCTTGATGCCGCGGTTAATGAAGCCAACGATTACGGCTATTCGCGCCGCTGCGTAACCGAGCTTGCGAGCTTGAGCGCTAAGCCTGATAAAGAGCGCGGTTCCGTGCTTTCCACCGCTTTTAACGGTATCCGTATTTTCAAAAACTCGGCGGTGGTGGCGCGCACAAGCTTTTCTGACCTCAAATTCAGAGATTTGCGCGGCATGAAAGACCCCGTAACCGGCGAATGGAAACCGATTGCGGTTTATCTGTCTGTTAACCAGACGGACGCTCAGGCATTAAACCCGATTAGTGCAACGTTTGTTGACTTGATGAGTGCGTATATGATTTCCAATCCACCGAACTTTGTCAATAAAACCGACGGCAAAATGGGGCCGTTCCCCGTATTGTTCGTGCTTGACGAGTTTCCGCAAATGCCGAAATTAAAAGCGGTCATTGACGGGCCTGCGGTCGGCCGCGGACAAAAAGTGTCATACCTGCTTATCGGACAAGACTTAGGACAAATCTCGGGTAAATACGGCAAAGATGACCTTGAAACCGTGATTTCCACCACCGCCTGCAAAGTTATCTTGTCACAAAACAACGAGCAGACAGCGCAGCGTTTCTCCAAAATGATTGGTAATAAAACCGTTCAAACCACTTCATATTCCAGAAATGAGGGCAGCCTGAACAAAGAGTTTAATCCGTTTGCCAAAAACGTCAGTTATCAGCTGCAGGGCGTATCGGCAATCAGTTCCAACGATTTGCTGAGCTTGCCGATGTTAAAACAGGTCGTGCTGATGCAAGGTGCGATTGAAACGCCGATTATGGCGGATGCACCGCGTTTTTATCTGGATAAAAAGATGTTGGCTCAATCCAAAATTCCGCATTCCGCATGGGTTCCGGATTGGATAGTTGCCCAGCGTACCGATGAAAATGAAGATATACTGGCTAAATTAGGCATAGATTATGATCCTGATGCACAAGAAGAGGTAGAGTTTGAAGAAGACGAGGCTTAAAACATCCTCAAAAGAACAACGCGGTTTCTCTCTGTTAACCGTCTTAAAGGGCAGCGCAAAGTTTGTGCTGCTCTATAAGCGTACGTTTTTTCTCTGGTGTTTAGCCAATTTCAGCTTTCTGTTCGCGTTTAATCTTATTCCGAACGGCTGGACGAACTCCCTCAGTATTCTCTGGCTGGTTGCATATTACGTTTATTGGTGCGTGTTTATCCGTTATGTTCAACAGCATCCGCCGTATTTCTCCGTTATACGGGTGTTTAACGGCTTAATTCCCGCCAGTAAAATTATGTTCATTAATATCTGCATTTATCTTGTGGTGGTGATTGTGCCGTATATTCCGCTCTTTATGGGTTTTCGCGATAAATATTTGGAGTTTTTTGAGAAATATATGGGCATTTTGCAAAGCCACGATTCGCTTCCCGGCAAAACGTTGTTTTATCTGCTCATGCTCCTGCTTTCGCCCTATACTATCAGCCGCCCGTATCTGGCGTGGATATCGTCAATCATCGGTAAAAGCCGCTCTATCATTGAAGCCTACAAAAAGACGCGCGGCAATTATTGGAACTTCATTTTCTGCGCTCTGGTTATGAGCTCGGTTTTGTACCTTTCTTATTACATAGATACCTTATATAACCTTAACACCCTGATATATCTCATGGCCGTCTTCCCCGTCTATTTCAATATCGTCTTTATAGGGATTTATAAGGTTTTCTATAAGCGCAAACCGCGCATTAAGAAGTCATCTCAATAAAATCATCTTCCGAGATAGTCGCAACCCCTAGTTCCTGCGCTTTTTTAAGTTTGGAACCTGCGCTTTCGCCTGCAACCACATAATCCGTGTTGGCCGAAACGGAGCCTGAAACTTTTGCCCCCGCCGCCAACGCTTTGCTTTTGGCCTCACTGCGGGTTAAGCTTTTCAGCGTACCGGTAAAGACCACCGTTTTGCCATACAGTTTCGATTCGCGGTTGACCACTTCTTCAAAGTCTTCAATCTCCACAACCTGCAAAAGATTATCTATAATTTCCAGATTATGCTTTTCTTTGAAGAACTCTACAATATCGGTCGCCATAGCCGCGCCGATGCCGTCAATACTGACCAACAGCTGCAAATCCTGCGCAACCATTGCCTTCATGAAGTTGTCAAAAGTATGGTAATGTTTGGCGATTAGATACGATGTAGCCGTGCCGACCTGCCGGATACCCAGCGCATAAATAAACTTCGGAAGCGTAATTTTCTTGGCGTTGCGAATGGCGGCAAATAAATTGCTGACCGATTTTTTGCCCCAGCCCTCGCGGTTTTCCAAGTTTAAAGACGGTTCGGTTGAAAATAAATCTGTCGGCTGGTTGCGTTCTTCCAGCGTGAAAATATCATACGGCGTGCGGATAATCCCTTCCTGATAAAAGGCGTCTATGACCTTATCCCCTAAGCCCTCAATATTAAAAGCTTCGCGCGAAACAAAATGTTTCAGCCGCTCAACCGCCTGCGCCGGACAGGACAGCCCTCCCGTACAGCGCCGCACGGCTTCGTCTTCTTCCCGAATGGCATGCGCGCCGCATTCGGGGCAAACCTCAGGAAAATGAAATTCGGGAACGTTGCAGCGCCGTTTGTCGGTCAATACTTCAATAATCTGCGGGATAACGTCCCCCGCGCGCTGAATAACCACCATATCGCCGATTCGTACATCTTTGCGTTTAATTTCATCTTCATTATGCAGCGTGGCGTGCGAAACAATCACACCACCCACGTTCACCGGCTCTAAGTCCGCCACCGGCGTCAGCGCGCCCGTACGCCCGACCTGCACGCGGATATTGTTTAATCTCGTAATCGCTTTTTCCGCCGGAAACTTATGCGCCACGGCCCAGCGCGGCGTGCGCGTCAAAAAGCCCAAACGCTTTTGCAGTTCCAAATCATTGACCTTGTAAACAATGCCGTCAATGTCATACGGAAGTTCGGCACGGTTCTCCATAAGCTCATTGTAGCTGTCCAGAAGTTCCTGTTCCGAATGGCACAAAGTGTTGTACGGATTAATGGGAAAGCCCAAGCTTTTGACATAATCTAAAAATTCGCTTTGGCTGTTCCAGCGTATATCGGAAACCTCGCCCCAGGTATAAACCACAAAGCTCAGATTGCGTTCGGCAGTAATTCGCGCGTCAAGCTGGCGCAAAGAGCCTGCCGCAGCGTTGCGCGGATTCGCAAAGGTCTTCTTATGTTCTTCTTCATTTTTCTTATTAAGTGTCATAAAGTCCGCCTTAGACATAAACACTTCGCCGCGCACCTCAAAAATCTCAGGCACATCTTTGTCCAAATAAAGCGGAAAACCTTTAATCGCTTTCAGGTTTTCGGTAATGTCCTCGCCGATTCGCCCGTCGCCGCGCGTGGAGCCGCGCATAAACACGCCGTTAAGATAGAGTGCCGAGAAAGACAAGCCGTCCATTTTAGGTTCTGCACTGAACGTTATCTCCGCGCTGTTGTTCAAAAAGCGCTTGACGCTCATGATAAATTCATGAATCTCATCTTCGTTAAAAATATCGGCCAGCGACAGCATCGGTACTTGCAGTTCCACTTTTTTGAAGTCGCTTTTAACTTTTGCTCCGACTTTTTTTGACGGGCTGTCTGCGCGGATAAGGTGCGGAAATTTCGCCTCCAAGGCGTCGTTCAAATGCCTGAGCTTGTCATATTGTGCATCGTCCAGATATGGGTCATCATTTTGATAATAGGCAATATTTGCTTTCTCAATTTCCTGAGCCAAATAGGCAAGCTGTTCTTTTGCTTCATTTTCCGTGATGTTTTTAATATCAAGCATTGCGCACTCCAAAAATCTTTCAAAAAACATTATATATAAACTTGTTGACATTTTGCCATAAAATATGCATAATACCCGCAACTTTTTATTTAAGAAAGAAAAACAAATGAATTTGAATATAAAACAGCTCAAGTCTAAACGTCAGGAAACAGCTTTCCCGCCGTTGGTTTTGTGTTGTTGAATGCAAATTCGCAAAATCAAATTTAAGAGCGGGTATTACCCGCTTTTTTTAATGTCATAAACGAGAGGATAAAATGAATACGGAAATTAACACATATCAGGTAAACGGCGAAACGGTTTGGCAGGGCTCCTTGTCAAAAGTAAACGGCGTCCGACTTGAAAAGCCGGTTCATTACTATATCCGCCCTTTAAACGTAAAAGATGCCGAAGCTATGGGGGCGCTGTCGGAAAATATCTATAACAATCTGCGCGAAGGTGAGGAATGTTTTATCCATAAGCATTCAAAAGAATATTACTATGATGTTTTTGCCAATCCGAAGCTTAATTATATCGGCGTCTTTGTCGGCAGCCGACTTGTCGGCATGTCATATCTCAAAATCTGCGATAATAAGGAAGAATTGCAGGATGAACTGCCGAATGCGGAATATGATTTTTTTAATGCCGACAGAAACTATGGCAACAGTCGGATTGCGTCGTTCGGCGCCGATTCGGTTCTGCCCGCATATCGCGGCAATGCGCTCAATACCGTCATGATAGAATATCGCATGCAACAGGCGCGGCGCTTTGGCTGCACGGATTGTACATCTATCGTTGACCGCAGCAATCTTTGGAACATGACGCCGTATTTCGCTTGCCGGTTTAATTTATTCCAAACCGCAGTGGACCCTTCGGACGGTGGCAAAATCTCCCTTCTGCACAAACCCGTAGAAAGGGAAACGGTGCTTTCCTGTTTCAAAACGCGCGTTTCACTGCCGTTTGACCGCTTTGAGCTGATTGATAATTTGATTAGCAAAGGCTTTATCGGTGTGGAATTTGACCGCAAAAAAAAGGAAGTTACCTTTGCCCATTCGTCTTATTACCAGCCGCCGCGGGGTAATAACTGTATTTTAGCAGCAGCTGTTGAATACAGAAATCGGCATGCAATGTAAAAAACGCCGCGACGTGCAGATTTTTCTTGCGAACTATAATAAGTTAATTTAAGATACTTCAGAAAGTTAATTTTTATTGGAGGCAACAATAGCTATTGAAAATAACAATGCGCCAGTACGTGAAGCTGACGGGCCGCGCATTAACCGTGATATTAAAGTCAAAGAAGTCCGTTTAATCAATTATAACGGCGAAAATTTGGGTGTCGTTTCTATTAATGAAGCGCTGAAAATCGCTCAGGAAGCCGGATTGGATTTAATAGAAATCTCTCCGCAGGTCAATCCGCCGGTTTGTAAGGTTTTGGATTACGGTAAATATAAGTACGAACAGCAGAAGAAGAAAAACGAAGCTAAGAAAAATCAAAAAGTTGTCAGCATCAAAGAGCTGAAATTGCGTCCGATGATTGATACTCATGACTATGAAGTCAAAGTCAAACAGGCCAAAAAGTTTTTGGCGCAGGGCGATAAGGTTAAATTTACCATGCGTTACAAAGGGCGCGAGCTGAGCGCAAATGATATGGGAAAAGAAATCTTAAACAAACTGCTTGAAGACTTGGAAGGGCTGTGCAAAGTAGACGCCGCTCCCAAATTGGAAGGCAAACAGATGTTTATGATTGTCTCTCCGGCGTAAGCTCTTTGCAAAACCAAACATAAACGGCTGTTTAAATACAGCCGTTTTCTATTTGTTCATTACAAAACCATTCGTTGCCATGGTAAGCGCAAGCCGAAAGCACGCAAATAATTTAACTTGACTTTAACCTCACCTCCGCTAAACTCCTCATTGTCGGTAGAGATACCGTCAGGGCTGTCACAAGCTCTCCAAACGTTATTCCTTGATTGAAGTCAGGGAGCTTATGGCTATATATTGAAGGCTATAAGAGTCATTGTTTGGTGATTTGTGAACTCCCTGGCGCTGGATTTTCCCGCGCCAGTATTTTTTAACTTAAATTAAATAGGAGTATTAAATCATGAATAGTGAAGAATTTAAAGATTTTATGAAAAACGGTGAAATTTATTGCAAACAAATCCGTAAACTCATCGGTCAGGCATTGTTTCTTGAACGGCAGAAAAGACGCTACTCTTTACCCCAGTTAAGTGAGTTTGTCGGGATTTCCGATAAAACAATAGAAGAAATAGAACTGGCAAAAGAAAAGCCGCATTGGGGCGCCGTGGAGATATTGCTTGATTTTTACGGCAAGACCATGGCGCTGCGCTTGGTTGATGCACCAAAAGAAGGATTGAAAGGCATTTTGCCGTTGGATTATGAAAAGAAAATCTAACCAACCTAAACAAAAAGCCCGCTGAAAAGCGGGCTTTCTTTTTGCTCAACACTCAATTAAGCGTATCTTTTTGCCATAACAGACAACGGAATCGGCTTAATCTTGTCTGCATTGCCTGCTGCGCCAAACGCAACATAACGGTCAATGCAAACCTTTTTCATTTCTTCAATTGCCGGTTTCAAGTATTTGCGCGGGTCAAACTCTTTCGGATTCTCGGCAAAGAGCTTGCGGATAGCGCCGGTAATTGCCATACGGCAGTCTGTGTCAACGTTGACTTTGCGTACGCCGGACTTGATGCCGCGGACGATTTCTTCCACCGGAACGCCGAATGTCTGCGGAATAGCGCCGCCATATGCGTTAATCAAATCCTGCAATTCCTGCGGAACGGAAGAAGAGCCGTGCATAACCATGTGCGTATTCGGCAGTTTGGCATGAATTTTCTCAATCACGTCAATCGCCAAAATGTCGCCTGTCGGCTTGCGGGTAAATTTATAGGCGCCGTGCGAGGTGCCGACGGCAACAGCCAAAGCATCAATATTTGTTTCGGCAACGAATTTGGCTGCCTCGTCAGGGTCTGTTACCAAACGCTTCTTATCAATTACGCCTTCTGCGCCGTGGCCGTCTTCTTTGTCGCCTTTTCCGGTTTCCAATGAGCCGATAACGCCGAGTTCGCCTTCAACCGAAGCGCCGACAGCGTGCGCACGGGCAACAACTTCTTTGGTAACGTGAACATTGTATTCAAAAGAAGAAGGCGTTTTGCCGTCAGCTTCCAAAGAGCCGTCCATCATTACAGAGGAATAACCGTTAACCAACGCAGATTGGCAAATATCAACCGAAGAACCGTGGTCTTGATGTAAGCAAATCGGCAGTTCGGGATACATCTCAATCCCGGCCGCAATCATGTGGCGAATCATCGGGTCGCCGGCAAATTTTCTTGCGCCCGTAGAGGTTTGGATAATCACGGGGGCGTTGACTTCTTTCGCGGCTTCCAAAACGGCTAAAATCTGCTCCATATCGTTAATGTTAAATGCCGGAACACCGTAATTGTTTTCGGCAGCGTGGTCTAAAATTTGACGCATAGAAACTAAAGGCATCAATATTCTCCTTATTTAATATTAATTCTATGCACGAATATATAAAATTGAGACAGATTTGCAAGAGCTTTTTTAGATTGATGATACAAAAAAGCCCGCAAAACGCGGGCCGGTATAATATTCAATGTTTTTAAGCGACTTCTTTTTGATTTCTTAAAGCAATGATATTATTAAGGTCAAGTTTATTTTCTTTTTCAACACACATGCCCGAAGCGATTATTTTATAATTATTTAAGACCAAACCGCGGACAGTCATTTTGGCGGTGCATGTTCCGCCTGCGATTTTCCTGCTGCCTGCTTTGGCAAATGCTTCGCGTTTTGTTGTGTTGCTAATTGTTGCCTTAATCATACTTGTTTCCTTTCTTATTATTGACATAATAAATGACAGGTAAAAATGTTTTTGTCAATATCTAATTTAAAATAATCAAAAACAAACTTATTAATGATGAGAATACAAGTAAATAATTAAAGAAGGGTAAAGAAAAATATTTTTTGTCTAAATATTTAAAAAACGAAAAGGCTGTAAAAACAGCCTTCAAATGGCGGAGTGTACAGGACTCGAACCTGTGCATCCTTATTCGGGATGACGGATTAGCAATCCGCTGCATTACCGCTCTGCCAACACTCCGTAACTTCTCTCTGTTTATATGAACTTTTTTCCTGCGTCAATAGTTTTTTTATTTATCTGTTGTTTTTATTTGTTTTGGGATATTTAATATCATTTACTACATTTTAAACATATTGATTATAAAATATATGCAATAAAAAAGACATGGAGAAAAAAGATGATTAATGAAAACGATTATATCAAAGAACTGACGGCACAAGAAAAGAGACTTTTTGTGGAATGCTTTTGCTGTATGGTTTATGCCGACGGCAATGTCGCCAAAGAAGAAATTGAATTTTTGAAAGGTATCGGCAAAAATTACGGTATTGAAGAAAAAGATATCGTCCAGATATTAAAAGAAATGAAAAAAGACGCCGTTCTGGCAAAAGTTCAACAGGTGACAGACCGCAAAAAGCAGCTTCAGCTGGTAAAAGAATTATGCTATCTGGCAAATTCCGATAGCAGTTTGGAAGATTCTGAAATTGATTTCATTATTGATATTGCAGAAAAGCTCAATGTGGAAAGCGATAAGATTAAACAAATCAACAAATGGGTTTTGGATAGGATTCTCCTGCAAAAGACCGGAGAAATCATTCTTGAAATCAAATAAAATACATTTTTTTCCAGAGAAAGCGGCTTTTACGGCCGCTTTTTTAATGTTTGCAAATCTCCTGAATTTATGTTATGATAGAAAAAACGGCATAAGGTTAAGCGCATGAGTGAAATGTCTGATACGGTAATGTACCGCATAATAAATCAATCGCTGAAAGGCACCGGAAATTCGTCCCAATATCCGGTTGATACGGAAATGACAAAATTCGGTTACGAATATCATACACGCCTGAAAGAGAATATACAGTTGAGCCTGTTTGACGAGCATTGGCCGGTAAAAGAAGATGTTCGCAAAGCTGTAGGTTTTTGTAATTGCTTGGAACAATATCGTCAGGCTACGGACGTTTATGCCAAAGAACCGCCGGAGCTGAGCGCGGAAGTCGGCCGTCGCCTGCTTGAATATATTCAATATTTCCGTCCTTATATAACGGAAGAAAATTTATGCGCGCTGAATGGGATAGAAAGTTCGGTAAAACGTTATTTGCCCGAATACCGCCCAATGCTTGTGTTGGAAGATTTTAATTGCAAGGCAGAGCTGATACTGCAAGATAAAAAGAAACAAAAACGCTTAAAACAGAAAAAAGAACCGTATAGTACCCGATATGAACAAAGGGCAGTAGATTTGCTTAAAGAAATAACATTTTCCGATGACTTGAAACAGATAGAACCCTGCAGAGAAAAAATACAGCTGCTGCAGAATTGTCTGCTTCTTATAGATTGCTTGCCGGCCAAATTTAAACGGACAAAAAAATTTCAATTTAAATGTTCCGTAAATGCTGAAATTGCGCGCGAAGCAAGGTTGTTAAGCCCGCCTGATTTAACACTGGCTCAAAAAGCCCATGAAGAAGAGCTGAAATATCATAATGCGATTGAAAAAGCGCTGTCTTACGCCGATAGCTATACCGTTGAAAAGCGCAGGCGAGACCAACGGTATAAAGACGAGTGGACATATCATTAAAAAACAGCCTGAGGTCATCAGGCTGTTTCTCTTTTTCGATTATGCGGACATCTGCTCCATGTCGGTATTTTCAATAACATTATTGGATGCAGGTGCGCTGATGTGCCATATTCTCTCGGCATATTCCGCAACGGCGCGGTCGCTTGAAAAATAACCGACTTTTGCAACATTGTATATAGCCTTCTTTGCCCATTCGTTTTGGTTGAGATAAGCCTGCTCCGCATCTTTCATTGCGTGGTTGAACGCTTCCAAATCAGCCAAAACAAAGAAGTAGTCGCGATTAAGAAGTTCGTCAAATATCGGTTTGAACAATGCCGGCGTATCTTTTTCGCAGAAAAGGTTAGAGTTTATCGCGTTCAAAATACGTTTGATGTATTCGGATTCTTCATAAATTTTCCGCGGGCTATATGTCGGGCGCATCGCCTGAATCTCATTCTCTTTTAAGCCGAAGAGGAAGAAATTGTCTTCGCCGACCGCTTCGCGGATTTCAATGTTTGCACCGTCATAGGTTCCGACAGTTAAAGCCCCGTTTAAAGCAAATTTCATATTGCCCGTACCGGAAGCTTCAAAGCCTGCGGTGGAAATTTGCAGGCTGACATCCGCAGCGGGAATAAGGACTTCCGCAACGGAAACCTTGTAATCCGGAATAAAGACGACTTTCAACGCATCGCCTACTCTGGAGTCATTATTAACAACATTTGCCACATTATTGATGAGCTTGATAACAAGCTTGGCAAATGTATATGAAGGCGCTGCTTTACCTGCAAAAATATAAGTTTTCGGGCAGACCGGACGCACATTATCGCGCACAATCGCCAGATAATCCCCGATAACCTGCAAAATAGCCATAAGCTGACGCTTATATTCATGGATTCGCTTCGCCTGTACGACAAACATGCTGTTTGTGGTTATGGCAACATTGGTGCGTTTAAATATCTCATGGCGCAGTTGCTCTTTGTTCTTTTTCTTAATCTTCATAAACTTGCTGACAAAGTCCGCATCGTCGGCAAAATCGGTAATTTTGCTCAACAATTCCAAATGCGCAATCCAGTCTTTGCCGATTTTATCTGAAATCAGCGTGGCCAAATTCGTATTCGCATGCAGCAACCAGCGGCGCGGTGTTATGCCGTTTGTGATATTGGTAAATTTCTCCGGCCATAATTCATAAAATTCAGGAACCAAATCAGTTTTAATCAATTCCGAATGAATTTTGGCAACGCCGTTGACCGAGAAAGAGCCGACAATGGATAAGTTTGCCATGCGGATAATCTGATTGTCACCTTCACCCGAAACGATAGAAACCTTGGCAAGCTTGTCGCTGTTCTCACCGAATTTGCCTTTTGCAAATTCAATAAAGCGGCGGTTAATTTCATATATTATCTGCAAATGCCGCGGCAGCATGCGGGCAAAATATTTCGCCGGCCATGTTTCCAGAGCTTCCGGCAATAAAGTATGATTGGTGTAAGCAAACACTTTGGTAACAATATTCCATGCCGTTTCCCATTCCTGTCCGTAAACGTCAACCAGCAGGCGCATCATTTCAACAATCGCAAGTGCCGGATGAGTGTCGTTTAATTGAATGCAAATATACTCCGGTAATTTGTCAAAGTCATTGCTCTTTTCCAGAAACTTTCTGAAAATATCTTGGATGGCACAGGAAACAAAGAAATACTGCTGCGACAGGCGCAAGGCTTTTCCTGCTTCCATGGCATCGGACGGATATAAAACTTTGGAAATGGATTCGGTCTTGATTTTATCTTCAACCGCTTCAATATAGCCGCCTTTGTTGAATATATCTATGTCAAATTCATCATCAGTTTTAGCAGAGAACAATCGCAGATAGTTAACGGATTTACCGTTATAGCCGACAATCGGAAAATCATACGGCACACCGTATAACGTGTGTGTGTTTGCCCAGACGTAAGTATCTTTTCCGTTAGCATCCTTATATGTCTCTACATTGCCGTACATCGGAATAGTAACCTGTCTGTCCGGTCTTGCCAACTCCCACGGTGAGAAATCGGAAACCCAGTCGTCAGCCTGTTCAATCTGCCAGCCGTTTTCAAATTTTTGTTTGAATAGGCCGAATTGGTAATTAATACCATAGCCGAAACCGGGGAGTCCGAGCGATGCCATAGAGTCTAAGTAGCATGCTGCCAAACGCCCCAAACCGCCGTTACCGAGCGCAGGGTCATATTCCGTGTCAAAAATTTCTTCAAGCGAAAAATCAGGGAAATCTTTCAGTTTAATTTCTTTGAGCAGGTCATACAAACCCAGATTATGCAAATTATTTTCCAATGAGCGGCCGATAAGATATTCAATGGAAAGATAATAAACTTTTTTGGATGAATTTTCATTGTAACGGGCGATGGTGTTGTACATTTCATCCATGGCGAATTCTCTGACTGCAAGCGAAATAGCATATAACGCTTCCTCTTTGGTCAGTTCGCATGCTCTTTTTCCGATGAAATATTTGATATAATGCTCGATTGAAAGCTTCAACCGTGCTTTTTTCATTTCATCGCTGATTTCTAATTTACCTTTTTTCAATACACAATCTCCCATATTAACATACTTGACTATTCACAAAACTAGTACGAAATAGTTTGAATTTTCGTTAATAATATAAGATTATTTTAAAAAATAAAAACAACGATTGGCATTTTTTTAACAATTATATGCTAGAAAATATGTAATAATGGCTATTTTGATATGAAAGAAGGTACTATAAAAATGAAAAAACAAAGTTTTGCTGCTCTATTGCTTTTAATGTCTGCTGCTCTGCCGGCAAATGCCGATACATTAAAAACAGCTTTGGCAAAAGCCTATGATTATAATCCGGTATTAAAATCTGCACGGGCAAGAGCGCAGGCTGTTGATGAAAATGTTGCCGTTGCCAAGTCCGGATATCGTCCTGTTTTGAGTATAGACGGCGGATATACGGATTCCAAAATCTATACCAATGCGAGCCAGCCGGTAGTAGACGGATATAACCGCTCTTTAACCGCAACAGTATCTCAATCGGTTTTCAGCGGGTTTAAAACCATTAATTCGGTCAGTTCGGCAAAAAGCTACCGCAAAGCCTCAATGGCAGAATTAATGTCGACAGAGCAGAACGTTTTGCTTGAAGCTGCTGTGGCTTATTTGGATGTTTTAAGAGATGAAGCGATTGTTAAACTGCAAAAAAATAACGAAAAATTGCTTAAAAAAGAATTGGACGAGACCCGCGAACGCTTTAATGTCGGCGAAGTGACCACAACCGATGTTTCGCAGGCAGAAGCCAGTTACGCATCAGCTCAATCGCAGCGTATATCGGCCGAAGGCAATCTGGAAGCATCAAAAGCCGTTTACGAACAGGTTATCGGCGAAGCGCCTAAAAATATTGTTGATCCGAAAGAGATTGAAAAAATGTTTCCGACATCTCTTGAAAGTGCTCTTGAATATGCCAAACAGCACAGTTATAACCTTGAAGCAGCGAAATATAACTTAAAAGCCAAAAAATATGATGTAAGGGTGAATAAAGGCGAATTGCTGCCGAGTGTTGATGCATATGCTTCTGCCGGGCGCATTAAATCTCAAAATTGGATGGAATATAAAAATCCGACAAATGATGCGGTTGAATTGGGTGTAAAATTCAGCATGCCGATTTATAATGCGGGAGCCAGCCGTGCAAGAATCCGCCAAAGCAAGTATTATCAACGGCAAGCACGTGAGGAGTTGCTGAATGTTCAGGATGCACTGCATGCGGATATTACCAGCTTTTGGGAATATCTGAGCGCAAATAAAGCGAAAATCAAATCTGTTAAAGCTCAGATAAAAGCTTATCAGGTTGCCTTAAACGGTGTCCGTGAAGAAGAAGCTCTGGGCAACAGAACCGTGCTTGATGTCTTAAACCAATATCAATATTTATTGAATTCAGAGGTTGAAGAAGTTACGACGCGCCATGACTATTATGTTTCAGGATTAAACTTGCTGATGGCCATGGGGCGCTTAACGGCAAAAGACTGGAATTTAAATGTTGACTTATATGATGCAAATGCCGAATATGAAGAAACAGCCGGAAAGTGGTTGTCAACAAGCATTAATGAGGATAAATAAATGAAAAAAAGCAGATACTCCGGTGAGCCGACGGAAATTGTTAGGCAAAGCATAATTGAGGCCAAAAGCGGAAAAAATTGCCTTCGTGATTACAGCGGCGAAATTTTTGAACTGACAAAAGATATGTTGGCAAACGAACATGAGTTTAATCAAAATCAGGCAGGAGAATTATCCGGCATTGCCGAATGTATTTTGCAAAAATATTCTAAGCTGCTCTCATTACAAAAATAATCTGGAAAGGTCTCGGCAGAGGCCTTTTTTATTGTGTTAAAACCCGTGCGACGGTAAGTGCATCAACAGATTTTGCTCCTTGTTTTTTCAACGCTTTTGCACATTCTTTCAATGTCGCTCCTGTTGTATATACATCATCAATTAGTACAATTCGTTTACCTTTAATATTCTCCGGTAATGTAATTTCAAAAGCATTGCGCACATTTTTAATGCGTTGTTTTCCGTCACATTGTATCTGCGGAAGCGTATGTTTTATTTTCTTCAAAGATTTATAATCTGCCGGAATGCGGCTTAGTTTTGACAGCTCTTTTGCTAATACGGCCGATTGGTTGTATTTGCGCTTAAACAGTCTGGAATAATGTAGCGGAACCGGAATAATTAAATCAATATTTTGCTTCCAAATATCTTCACCGGCCATAAAAAGCCAGCGTGATAATAAATATTTATTTTCAAGACGATCCGTAAATTTAAAGTCTAAAATTAATTTCTTGGAAAAAGAATCGTATGCAACGGCTGAACGGCATAGTCTGAAAGGGCTTTTGCTCTTTAAGCAGGCAGTACAGCAAAGTTCATTGTTGCGGACATCTGATAGAGGGCGGCCGCAATGCGCGCAATAGGGTTTGCTGATAAAATTCACTTTGCTGAAACAATCTGCGCATAAACTGCTGTCGGAACCGATAACTTTTCCGCAGATAAGGCAGCGGGGCGGAAGAATAAAATCAACCAATTTCTTTAATAAGTCATTCATAATTTCAAAAGTCTGTCGGTTAATTCGCTGATCGAATTGACAACAATAATTCCGGCAGCTTCAAGCTGTTGTTTCCGTTCGGCGGTTGTCGTAATACCGCGGCAGAGAATTTCCGAAGCCAATCCGTCATTGTCGGAATGCGGGGGTATATTATCTATCATCAAAGCAATAACAGGTTTTTGTATTTTATATGTTTGAAACAAACGGGCAGCTTCAATTTCATAATTTCCGCCGATTCCGCCGATTAAAACAACGGCTTTTGTTTTTGTATCCCGGTCAAATTGCTTAATAAGCTCAAAATAACCTGTGCCGATGATAAAATCATCTCCCAATCCGATAACGGTGGATTCGCCCAATCCTACCTTATTAATTTCCAAAACGACTTCATAGGTTAATGTCGATGAACGCGAAATAATTCCGATTTCACCTGATTTGTGAATGTTATCAGGAAATATCCCCATATAAGATTCCTGAGGGGTTATTATTCCCGGTGTGTTAGGGCCGATAAGGATAGTATCGGTTTTTTCCAATTCATGCCGAATTTCCATCATATCACTGACGGGAATACCTGCTGTGATAACAACAATAAGTCTCAGCTTTGCATGTATGGCTTCCAAAATGGCACTTTTGGCATATTTAGCCGGTACAAAGATAATCGACGCATCGGCTTTTGTTTGTTTTTTCGCCTCTTTGACCGAGCTGAACAAGGGAATACCCAAATAAGAATTGTCGTTTTTTCCGGGAACAACACCGGCAACAATGTTTGTTCCGTATTTTATGGCGCGCTGAATATGAAAAGAAGCTTGTGTGCCGGTGAGGCCCTGCACCATGATTTTTGTTTTCTTATCGACTAAAATTGCCATTACAAGTCCTCCTCAATGGCTTCTTTTAACATTGTAAGTCCTGTTTTTGTATCATCCGCCAAAAGTAATGACAATCCGGATTTTTGCAAAATATCAGTAGCTTCTTTTTTGTTCGTACCTTCAAAGCGTGTTACCAAAGGAAGATTTAAGCCCAAATCGTTTGCAACCGTAATAATACCGTCGGCAATAAGGTTACAACGTAAAAATCCTCCTAAAATGTTAATAAGTATACCGTCAACTTTCGGATTCGTCATCATGAGCTTAATGCTTGCGGAAATTTTATCGCGGTCAACACCGCCCTTTAAATTCAAAAAGCAGGCTGTATTCATTCCCAGGCTCTTTGCTTCACTGATAATGTTTAACGCCAATCCGTCTCCGTTGGAGATAATGCCGATACCGCTTTCAAGTTCTTTATATTGAAATCCGTATTTTGAAGCGGTGGCCTCTCTTTCGTCAATCTCTCCTTCATCTGCCAGTTTCAGTAAATCTTTATGCCTGTATAAAGCATTTCCGTCAAATATAATCTTGGCATCTAATGCCCATATCTCACCGTTTTTATTAATCCCGATAGGGTTAATTTCAAGCAAAACGGCATCATAGCCGTAAAAAACTTTAAGCATTTTATTCAAAAATACCCGTAACTCTTTTGTCGGTACTATATGGTCCATAAAGTCGGCAATTTGCAAAAGCTGGGTTTTATCGATTTGCCGCTGCATACCTAAATTGATTTTTAAGATGCTTTCGGATTGGTTTATTGCCATTTTGACAATATCATCATCCTTTTCGTCAACAGGCGCAATCAGAAGCATAACAGAAGCCGAACTCCAATCAATAACCAAGCCGAAATAAAATTTTTTTATGGTTTTAATAAATTCCTCAATATATACTCTGCTGACAAGCCTTCCTTTAGCTCCGGTATGGTTGGTTACTAAGAGGTTTTCCAGCATCTCATCAGCATTGTCATAAACTTCTTCAAGTGTTTTAGATAAACGGATGCCGCCTTTTTTACCGGCTCGTTTATCGGAAAATTTACCGATATGCCTGGCACCAGCTTGTATTTGCGCTTTAACGACCCATGGGCCGGATTCGGATATCTTTCGCGCAGCTTCTTTGGCTTCGTTAGGAGTATAAGCAATCAAACCTGTTGGAATTCGGACACCGAACTTTTTGAAGATTTTTTTTGCTTGGTACTCATGTATATTCATATTAATTTACCTGTGCCTGCGATGCATAATATTTTATTTTATCAACCATAGAGAGCATGCCGCTCCTTCGATTAGGGGTGATATGCTCCTTTAAACCCATTTTATCAAAAATTTCTTCAACATCAACATCTAAAATTTCTTGTGCAGTTTTATCTTTAAAAATTTCTAAAACCACGGCAATAATGCCTCGCACGATAATAGCATCGCTGTCTCCTTCAAAGCTGACATTTTTTCCGTTGAAATGAGGAATGACCCATACTTGCGATTGGCATCCGGGAACTTTCCATTTCTCGTCTTTTTGCTCTTCCGTCAGTCTGGGGAGTTTATTGCCTAATTCAATGAGATATTTGTATCGGTCTTCCCAATCATCCAAATATGAAAAGTTTTCAATCAGCGTTTCAATGCTCATCTCGAATTCCTTTATTATAACATTTCTAACATCATCCGCGCTTCATCGCTTAATCTGTCAAGCGACCAAGCGGGTTCCCATACGACCTCTACTTCAACTTTTCCGACCCCTTCAAGCCCGGCTGCCGCATCAGCTACTTGTTGGGGGAGGATACCGGCAACGGGACATCCCGGCGCTGTCAACGACATATCAATATGAACATCTCCGTTTTTTGCTTGATTAATTTTGTAAATCAGCCCCAAATCATAAACATTAATAGGGATTTCAGGGTCAAAAACGGTTTTAATCGCCTCAACGATATTATATAATGATGCAGGTTCAATGCCGTCTTCAAGCGTCTTACCCGCATAAGCTTTATAAACGGGAAGTTCTTCGTCATTAATACTCATTGCTTCCAGAAGCTGTAATTCATTCTCATCAATGGTTAAATTTTTAACTGCGTCCGTCATCGTCCTAACCCAAAAATTTTTGCGCTTTATGCAAAGCCCTTATCAATACGTCTATATCTTCTTTTGTTGTGTAAATACCTAATGATGCTCTGGTTAAAGAAGTGTATCCTAAATAATTAACCAAAGGTTCGGCACAAAAGTGCCCTGTCCTGACGGCAATACCTTCTTTGCCTAAAATGAACGCAATGTCTTGCGGATGAATACCGTCTATGGCAAAAGAAAAAACACCTCCTTTTCCGGCAGCCGTACCCAAAATTTTAAGTCCGCTGATTTCTTGTAATCTGTCGGAAGTATACAGGGTTAATTGATTTTCGTATGTCTCAATTTCATCAAAATTGAATTGTTTCAAATAGTCAATAGCAGCGCCTAAGCCGATAGCCTGTACAAAGGCAGGTGTTCCGGCTTCAAATTTGGCGGGAACGGGTGCAAATGTCGTTTTTTCAAAGTCCACATGCTCAATCATATCGCCGCCGTATTGATAGGGCGGCAAATTATCAAGTAATTGTTTCTTGCCGTATAAAATGCCAATGCCGGTGGGGCCGTATATTTTATGTCCCGAAAAAACTAAAAAGTCGCAGTCAATTTCTTGAATATTGATTTTTTTATGTACGGCGTACTGGCAGGCATCAACCAGACATAATGCTCCGAAGCGGTGCGCTTCGCGGCAAATGTCTTTTAGCGGAAAAACTGTCCCCAATACGTTTGACATTGCCGTAAAAGAAACTATTTTGGTCTTTTCGGAAAGCATTTTAATAAAATTTTCCATTATAAAACTGCCGTCCGGTGCCAAATCAAAATATTTTATGGTTGCGCCGGTTCTTGCCGCCCATTGCTGCCAGGTTACCAGATTGGCATGGTGCTCGGCACGGGATAAAAGAACCTCGTCACCCTGTTTTAGATTTTGTCGGCCATATGTCGCCGCAATCAGGTTAATACCTTCGGTTGCATTGCGCGTAAAAATAATTTCGTCGGCATTCTCCGCGCCGATGAAACCGGCAATCGTTTTGCGGGCATTTTCATAGCTTTCGGTAGTATGCTCCGACAGATAATAACTGCCGCGATGGACATTTGCATATTCGTCCAGATATGCTTGTTTCATGCGCTCAATAACCCCTGACGGCTTTTGCGCTGATGCTGCCGTGTCGAGATATGTATTGCGTTTACCTTCAATCAGGCGTTGCAAAATCGGGAAATCTTTGCGTATATTCTGTGCATCAAACATGTTTTTACCTCAAAAAATCAGAGATAAGATAAATCCTATCTCTGATTTTTTCAACTTTAAAAGAATATAAACGAAAATAATTATTATTCTAATATCATTGCGGTTAATTCGGCTTCAGAGGCGACCTGTCCGTCTACCATGGCAGTCCCTTTGAAAACAAAAATGTTGCGGCGGGCTTTAATCTTTTCAACATGCATTCTGAGCTGGTCGCCGGGCTTAACCTGCTTTCTGAATTTTACACCGTCAACGCCCATAAACAAAACACTGCGTTTGGAATTTGCATAGTTCTCATCCTGCGAAATAACCACGGCACCGGCAGCTTGGGCCATAGCTTCTATTTGCAATACTCCCGGCATAACGGGGTTGTTCGGAAAATGTCCTTGAAAAAATTCCTCATTCATCGTCACGTTTTTGATGCCGACACCTTTTTCACCCGGAACTTCCACTTCCAGACGGTCAACAAGTAAAAACGGATACCGGTGCGGCAGCATTTTCATGATTTCTTCAATGTGATAAACTTTAACTTCTTCAGCCATGATAGTCTCCTTTGTTTACTTTTTGCTGTTTTTTTGTAAAAATGCGACCTGGCGCATAAAATCTTTAAACGGTACCGTCGGCGAACCCATAACAATGGCGCCAGGTTCAATATCTCTCATTACGCCGGATTGCGCACCGATTTGCGCGCCGCTTCCCACAGTTAAATGGTCGGCAAAGCCTGTTTGTCCGCCGCAAACGACATAATCACCGAACGTACAGCTTCCCGCAATACCTGTTTGTGCAACCAAAATACAATAGTTGCCGATTTTATCATTATGAGCAATTTGAACTAAATTGTCGATTCGGCAGCCGTTGCCGATAATTGTGTCATCCAATGCGCCGCGGTCAATACATGTATTGGCTCCGACTTCTACATCATTGCCGATAATAACTCTGCCGATTTGCGGAATGCGCTGATGACGTCCGTTTACAACCGAAAAGCCGAAACCGTCTTGCCCGATTCGTGCACCCGTATAAATATAACAGTCATTGCCCATCAGACAATAAGCAATGCTTGCATTGTTGCCGATTCGGCAGTTGTTGCCGATTTTGCAGCCCTTGCCGATAAAGGCGTTGGCTTCGATTATGCAGTTATCCCCGATAACGACATCGTCTTCAATCACTGCATGATGACCGATATAACAACCGGTGCCAATCTTTGCAGAAGAAGAAATGACGGCGCTTTTTTCTATTCCGGCACATGGTTTGAATTCTTGATAAAATGCGGTGGTGAGCTCAATAAAAGACAGTTTGGGATTCTCTGAAATTAATACAATGACCTCTTCCGGAATTAAACCGGCAAGTTCTCTTGTCGTAATACAGGCAGAAGCTTTTATTTCTTGTGCTTTGGCTTTGCTCTTTTTATCATAAAAAAAACAAATATCGCCTTTCCCTGCCGTTTCCATTGAACAAACGTTACGGATTGTTTCATTTTCTTTGCCGGAAGTTATAAGTTCGGCATGAGAAATTTTTGCAATTTCACTAATCGTCTTTGGTCCCGTATTTTTATAAAAAACAGTATCAGCCATTTATTTCTCCTTATTATAAGCTTGTACCGAAGTTCAAACGGAAGACTTCTGTTTCGTCGTATTTCTGTTTAACAATCGGGAAACCGAAATCAATGTCAATTTTGCCCATCGGCGATGTCCATTCAAAGCCGAAACCGATAGCAACACGCGGAGACGCCGAGTAATCAACATCCGAGCTGTCAATATTATCCGGTTTTCCGGTTGTTCCTATATCAACGAATGTTCTGCCTCTGATGCCGAGTTCGTCCAAGCCCATCGGGAAGGCAAGTTCGGCACCGCCCCAGAGCATCCAGTTGCCGCCCAAAGCGTCTTTCGTATATTTATCACGCGCACTGATACCGCCGGTTTCAAAACCGCGCATCGTATTTCCGCCTAAGAAATATCTCTGAGACAGGCGGACATCTTCGCCGCCGTAACCTGCGACATAACCGCCGTTGATGAAGAATTTAAATGTATAGTAATCAGACAATGTATAGAAAGTATAAGCTTTGGCATCAAATTTTAGATATTTGTCATCGCCGCCCAAACCGGAAACATCATTGCCGAAAGACAAATAGTATCCTTCACGCGGTTTCAAAATATTGTCACGCTTGTCATATACCAAAGTTTGTCCGATAACCGAGTCAATCGAGTTGCCGGCCTCGCTCTGAATATATTTAGACGCGGTATTAACGTTTTTGATTTTATCTTGTTTTAATGTGTAGCGGACATATTGGCTTAAATCATCAGTGTAGTTCCAGCCGAAACGTACTCTGCCGCCCATGGTGTCCATGTCATAATTACTTTCATCCTGGTAATCTTCGGTTTCATAAAACAAATCCGTACCGGCACTGAGCCTGCGGCCTAAGAAATAGGGCTCCGTAAAGCTGAAACTATAATCTGTTGAACGTTGTGATACACCTGCATTCAAGCTGACCTGTTGCCCTTTGCCGAGGAAGTTATTTTCCGTAATTCCGGCTCTGACCAATGCGCCGTTGACGGTGGAATATCCGACGCCGACGTTAAAGTAACCGGTTGATTTTTCTTCAACATTAACGTTAATATCCGCTTTGTCATAATCAACGCGTTCCGAATCAATATCAACTTTTCCGAAGTAATTCAAACGTTCGATATTTCTTCTCGATTCTCTGATTTTGGCAACATTAAAGACATTGCCTTCCGCCAGACGGAATTCACGTCTGATAACCTTATCCAGTGTTCTGGTATTGCCTGTGATGTTAATACGGTTAACAAAAACTTTTGCATTTTCTTTAATATCAAACACAATGCTGAGTTTGCCGCTTTCTCTGTCTTTATGAATATTCGGAACGACCTCTACAAAAACAAAACCTTTCTTTGCCAACTCTTCGGTCAAATCATTAACGGTCTTTTCTACCTCTTCCGCATTGTACCAGTCACCGGTTTTGAAGGTGATATACTTATACCACTGGTTAGCATCAACATCCGGTACCATGGATTTAATCTGAATATCATTAACGGTATAACGCTTGCCTTCATCAATCGTAAACGTTAAAACAAAAGACGTTTTATCGCGGGAAAGTTCGGCAATCGCAGAGATAACCGCAAAATCAGCATAGCCGTGGCGATTATAGAAGCGGCGCAATAACTCCTGATCATAGTTCATTTTCTCGCGGTCAAAATTTTCGGCACTGGAAAACAACCTGTACCAGCGGCTTTCTTTGCTCATAATTTCACCTTGCAGGTCTTTGCCGGTATAATGTTTGTTGCCGATAAAATTAATCGTATCTATTTTTGCTTCCGGTCCTTCTTCAATCTCAAAAATCAAATCCACGCGATTCTCTGATTTTTTAATGATTTTCGGCTCAACGGAAACACCGTAACGTCCGGCTCTTTTGTAAACATCAATAATACGTTGAACATCCTGTTGAACTTTAGCTTTACTGAAAACGGAACGCGGAGCGGACTGTACTTCGGATTCTAAAATTTTATCGTCAATTTTATCATTGCCGTCAAATGCTCTGACGCCGATGACAGGGTTTTCCGTTACATTGATAACCAGCGTGTTGCCGGCTGTGTCAAAACGAATATCGCTGAACAGCCCCGTATTGTAAAGTCGTTTTAGGGCAGCATTCAGCTCATCGGATGAAACAGGTTGGTTCAAGTTAATGCCTGCATAAGAGAGAACGGTATCCCTTTCTACGCGCTGTAATCCTTTAACATTTATGTTGGTGATGGTGTTTTGTGCGTATGCCTGTGAACAAATTGCTAATGCTAACAGCGAAATCCCTGCGAATTTAAATTTCATTTTAAAATCCTTTATATTATTCAAACCATCTTGTTATCAGGTGTTTAATGTCGTTCCAAGTAGCAAACACCATCAAAAATAAGATAAATCCAAGACCGACCTTAAATAAATATTCTTTGAATTTTGCATTAAGCTCGCGTCTTGTTATTATTTCTAACAAATAAATTACAACATGTCCACCATCTAATAGGGGGATTGGGAATAAGTTTATCAATCCGAGGTTAATTGACAACAACGCCATAAATGATAAGAAATCCCAAAAGCTTCTGCTTTTTGAAATATCCCCCGACATTTCGGCTATGCGGATAATTCCGCCAACTTCTTCACTCGACCGCTCTCCCGTAATCATCTGTCCCACGCCGCGTAGTGTCATGTCCGTAACATCATAAAGTTCTGCCGCCGCTTTTTTTATTGAATCCGTAAAATTGAAGTTGTGACCGATTTCCTTGAATCTCTTAGCCTCGCCTTTAATTCCGATCATTCTGCGTTTAATCGGTTTTTCGGTTTCGTCAAATGCGTAGTCGATTGTTTCCAACGGAACGGTAATATCAAGTATGTTGTTGTCACGTTTAATCTTCAGATGTGTATCTTTAACCGCAACGCTGACTTCTTTGCTGATATCGGACCAACTTTCAATTTTGACGCCGTTTATTTCTAAAATCACATCATTTTTCATAATTCCGGCTTTCTCGGCCGGGCTGTTTTCAATAACTCCCGTAACAACGGGCGGGATGTCATAGCTGCCGACAAAATAAAACAATCCGAAGAAAACAATAAAGGCAAATAAATAGTTAAACAAAGGGCCGGCAACGGAAATAATGAGTTTCTTTGTCGGCGTTTGCGTCGCAAATAAATGCTTTTGTTCCTCCGGTGTAAATTTGCTTAAATCTGTATCCGAAGTTGAAGAAGATTCGTCTGCATCACCCAAAAATTGGCAGTACCCGCCTAACGGGATTGCTGAAATTTTCCATTCGGTACCTTGCTTATCTGTTCTGCTCCAAAGTGTTTTGCCGAAACCGATAGAAAAAGCGCTGACGGTTACGCCCAGTTTTCTTGCGGCAATAAAGTGCCCGAACTCATGTACGAAAACCAAAATGCCCAATAAAATTAAAAAAGGAGCGACATAGTAAATAATGTTAGCTAACCATTCCATGATTTTTCCCCATAACTTTTTTTTATATTAAACCAAAGAAAAGTAACAATAGACAATAGGCGCGGCAAAGATCATCCCGTCAATGCGGTCAAATACACCGCCGTGTCCCGGAATGAGGTTGCTGCTGTCTTTAATACCGAGGTACCTTTTTATCGCCGATTCTGCCAAATCCCCGATTTGGGCGACAATGGCAATAAATGCGCCGAGTTGAGCAAATCTCAACTGCTCACTCATGGGCATCGGCAACCCGAAAATATTTTTAATGGCCGTCATATAAATAAAACTGACGGCAACAGCCAAAATAATTCCGCCGATTAAGCCTGACCATGTTTTATTGGGACTGATGCGCGGAGCCAGTTTCGGGCCTCTGACGGAGGAGCCGATAATATATCCGCCGGTATCAACACTCCATACCATAAATATAAACCACAATGTCATCACAAAACTTCCTTTTTCTCCGGGAAGACTGCCGAATGTATCAAAAATATAATAAATCCAATAAAGAGCACCGACGCCGACAGAGATATAAGGAACACCCAGGGTTAGTAATCTGCGGTGTTGCTCGTTTTTCCCTTTGATATAAACAAATAAGGTTGTTGCGGTTATAAGAGCAAATAAAACAATATGGTTAAATATAAGCAGGGAACAGCCCAGGGCAAAAGTATAACAAACCGCATAGAGGCTGGAATTCTTGTTTGGAACCATGGCTGCCCATTCCCATGAAAGCATTGCGCCAACCGTAAAAACAAGAATATCGACATACGGGTGTCCCGAACGCAAAGCTCCGATAACCAAAGGAATCAATATTAAAGATGTCAGAACTCTTTTTTGCAGCGATGATAATTCAGTTTTTTCCATATCTTCTCTCCCTGTTATTAAACTGTTTTATGATATCGGACAGCTCGTCTTGGTTAAAATCGGGCCATAATGTCTCCGTGAAGAATAATTCCGCATATGCAAGCTGCCATAAAAGGTAGTTGCTGAGTCTTTGCTCTCCGCTGGTTCGGATAAGTATATCCGGCTCCGGTATTCCGTTTGTGTACAGCAGCGAACCGAAAAAATCCTGAGTCAAATCATCAATACGGCAGTCTCCGCGCTGAACAAGAGCCGCAGCTTTTTTTACCGCGGCCAAAATTTCTTGCCTTGATCCGTAAGATAAAGCAATGCAAAGGGTTAAATCCGTATTTTTAGAGGATTCGCTTTCTATGAATGACATTTTCTCCCGTATATCATGAGAAAGCATCTCTTTTTCGCCGATAAAGATAATACGGACATTATTTTCCATAATTTCTTGAAATTCTTTATCCAGATAATCTCTGAGCAGCTGCATAAGGGCTGAGACTTCTTCCTCGGACCGTTGCCAATTCTCGGTAGAAAAAGCATATAACGTCAAATATTTTATACCCGATTCTTTCATTGCTCGGGTGATTTTTATAACGTTTTCTGCGCCTTTTTTGTGGCCGTAACTGCGCGGCATGCCGCGTTTTTTTGCCCAGCGCCCGTTTCCGTCCATAATGATTGCAATATGTTTGCAGGAGATATCGGTCTTCATAATATTATACTTGCAGAATATCTTTTTCTTTTTGGGCTGAAAGGTCATCGATTTTTTTGATTGAATCATCTGTCAGCTTCTGAATTTCATTACTGAATCTTTTTTCATCATCTTCTGATATCTGGTTATCCTTTTTCAACTTTTTGATATTATCCAGAGCGTCGCGTCTGATATTGCGGATAGCAATTTTGTTTTGTTCGGCATATTTTCCCGCAACTTTGACAAGTTCTTTTCTTCTTTCTTCCGAAAGCGGCGGAATCGGTATACGGATAAGCTGCCCGTCAGAAACCGGATTTAAGCCTAAATCGGATTCCCGTAAAGCTTTTTCGACAGATTTAGCCATGCTTTTATCCCATACACTGACCGAAAGCGTGCGTGCGTCGGGAACGCTGATTGTTCCGACTTGTGAAATAGGGGAAAGGCTCCCGTATGCATCCACCATAATATTGTCCAAAAGGCTGGCGTGCGCGCGTCCGGCTCTAAGCCCTCCGAAATCATTTTTCAAGGTTTCCAAGGTTTTTTCCATTCTTGCGGTTGTATCAGCTTTAATTTCGTTAAAATCTGTCATGTTTCCTCACTTTATAATTGTGAAATTCCCTTTTCCGTTTAAAACGTCTGTAAGTGAATTTTCATTTTCTTGTTTAAATACAATGATAGGCAGTTTATTTTCTTTTGCCATTGAAATGGCTGTCATATCCATAACCTTCAAATTTTGAGCCAAAACCTCCTCATAAGAAATTTCTTTGTAGCGTTTGGCGTCTGTGTTGGTCTTTGGGTCACTGTCATAAACGCCGTCAACCTGCGTTGCTTTAAACATGGCATCACATTTTGATTCCAGTGCTCGCAGTGTCGCTCCGGTATCCGTCGTAAAATAAGGGTTTCCCGTACCTCCGGCAAAAATAAGAACCGTATTTTTTTCTAAAAGCTCTTTCGCGGTATGGTAAGAGTATGTTTCGGCAATTTGCGGTACGGAAATTCCGGACAGGATAACGGCCGGAATGCCTTTGTGGTCGAGGGTGCTTTTAAGAAAGAGTGCATTTATAACGGTTGCCAACATTCCGGCCTGATCGGCAACAGGACGGCTGACCGCTTCGTTCTTATTATTAATGCCGCGATAAAAATTTCCTCCGCCGATAACAATGCATAAGCCGATTCCCTGATTGTAAACCTTTCGGATACTGTTTGTCAGGATGTCCAAAACATTGTCATCAATTCCGAAAGGCTGTTTTCCCATTAAGCCCTCTCCGGAAAGTTTCAACAATATCCTTTTGTAACACGCTTTCATAAAAACCTCTTAAAGTTAAGACGCATTTTCTGTAAATATATTAATCAAATAAAATGCTTTGTCATTATTTTTTTATTAATATACAAGATAAAATTCACAAGCCGCCATAATTTAGTTGCATGTTTGTCCTGATTGGCTAACATAATAAAAAATATTTATAAGGAGCGGCATGATGTCTGTTGAATTGGTTTATGGTATGTGCGCATTGTTTGGTTATTTATTGGGGGCAATACCGTTCGGTTTACTGCTCACCCGTATGGCCGGGTATGGCGATATACGTAAAATCGGTTCGGGGAATATCGGTGCGACAAATGTTTTGCGTACCGGAAATAAAATGCTGGCGCTCGCAACGGTATTATGCGATGCATTTAAGGCTGGTATTGCCGCATATGTGGCCGGAAGGCTGGCTCCTGCGGCATATGCACCGACTGCGTCGCTGTTGGCGGGAGCGTTTGGTGTATTGGGGCATAACTTTCCGCTTTGGCTGAAATTTAAAGGCGGTAAGGGTGTCGCATCTGCTTTCGGGTTTATTTTGTTGACATGTTGGCCGGTAGCTTTATGTGCTTTGGCTGTATGGCTGGTAATGGCTTTTGCTTTTAAATATTCTTCTTTGGCCGCGTTAACGGCGGCGGCAATGGTGCCGTTTTTCTCTTATTTCATGGCGCCGTCGTCAGAATATACATTGTTTTATACATTAACGGTCGCTCTTGTCATTGTCAGACATCATTCTAATATAAAACGGTTGTTGAACGGTGAAGAGAGTAAAATAAAATTGAAAAAACAATAAAGTGGCAAATAAGTGAACAAACAAAAACTCATATCATATATCCGTTTAATTAATACGCCGGGCGTCGGACCTGTGAATTTTAAGAAAATTCTTTCCCGATACGGGAGTGTGGAACGAGCTCTGGCAGAATTATCACAAAAGCGCCGAATAGTTTCGCAGGCAAAAGCGGAAGAAGAACTTATGACTGCCGAAATTAAGAAAATCAAGCTTATTACTGTTGAAGATGAAGAATATCCCTATAATTTGAAACAAATAGAAGACGCCCCGCCGATTCTTTATGCCAAAGGAAATGTCGATTTGCTCCGTAACGGTAATATGCTTGCTGTTGTCGGATCAAGAAATGCCTCTTTGAGCGCAAGAAAGCTTGCCGAAAATCTGTCTGCCGATGTTGCGGAAAAAGGATTGATTGTCGTTTCCGGTATGGCCAGAGGAATTGATGCGGCTGCGCACAAAGGAGCTTTGGAGGCTAATGGGAATACCATAGCCGTATTGGGAACGGGTATTGATGTTGTTTATCCGCGGGAAAATCAGAATTTATATGACGAACTTGCCGAGAAAGGACTGATTCTTTCAGAGTTTCCGTTTCATACCCGGCCGCAGGCCTCTAATTTTCCTCGCCGCAACCGAATTGTTTCCGGGTTGAGCAAGGGAATAGTTGTTATTGAAGCCGGTATTCAGTCAGGTTCTTTAATCACAGCGCATCAGGCCTTGGAGCAGGGGCGCGACGTTTATGCCGTTCCGGGTGCGCCGTTTGACGGTAGAGCCGCCGGATGCAATCAACTTCTGAAAAATGGTGCCGTATTGGTTGAAAACGCAGAAGATATAATTGATAACTTTTGTTTTTCACCCGTTAAATTTGTGCCTCAAAAAATAAAAAAAGCAGAAACGGCGGACTTGTTTGAATATTCTCTTGACAATCCGCAAAATAATTCTGATATTCCAGAGCAGGACGATGAACATCTGAAATTATTATCTATGATATCCGAAAGCGGTGAAGATATTGACGAACTGATAAGAACCAGCGGTCTTCCGCCGGAAAAAATTTTAACAATGATTGTTGAATTGGAGTTGGAAGATAAAGTGATGCGTCTTTCGGGCAATAAAGTAGCTAAAATCTAAGAGGAATGAGATGAAATTAGTTGTAGTGGAATCACCGGCAAAAGCAAAAACAATTAACAAATATCTTGGAAAAGACTATAAGGTTTTGGCAAGCTACGGACACATACGTGATTTGCCGAGTAAAGACGGTTCCGTCAGCCCTGATGAAAATTTCAAAATGGTCTGGGAGTTGAGTTCAGGAGGAAAAAAACGCCTGAATGATATTATTGCTGCTCTTAAAGACTGCGACACGTTAGTCCTCGCATCCGACCCGGATAGAGAAGGGGAGGCCATTGCCTGGCATATATTGGAAGAATTGTCTTCTAAAAAGAAATTAAAAGATAAAAAGATAGAACGCGTCGTTTTTCATGAAATTACCAAACACGCCGTAACCGATGCCATTCAAAACCCTCGTCAGATAGATGATAATCTTGTTTCTGCTTATATGGCGCGTCGTGCGCTTGATTATCTCGTGGGCTTTACGCTTTCTCCCGTATTGTGGCGTAAACTTCCGGGATCAAAATCAGCCGGACGTGTTCAGTCGGTCGCCCTGCGTTTAATATGCGAACGCGAAATGGAAATTGAAAAGTTTAAGCCCGAGGAATATTGGACTGTTGATGTAGATTTGGCAACAAAGGAAGAGGCGCTCATTCCGTCTCACTTGATTAATCTTGACGGCAAAAAACTTGAAAAATTTGATATCAATACCAAAGAAAAAGCAGAAGAAGCCAAAAAGAAGATTGAAGCGCAAGAGTTTGCCGTTTCCAAAATCGAACGCAAAAAAGCCAACCGCTATCCTGCTCCGCCGTTTACGACATCAACATTGCAGCAGGAAGCAGCACGCAAACTGCGTTTTTCGGCAAAAAAGACAATGCAGATTGCGCAGCGCTTGTATGAAGCCGGTTTTATTACCTATATGAGAACGGATGCCGTCAATCTTTCGGCAGAAGCAATTTCTGCGTGCCGTGAGGCGATTCTTAAATATTTCGGTGAAAATTATTTGCCTAAAACCGCCAAGGAATATAAGACAAAGTCAAAGAATGCTCAGGAAGCTCACGAGGCTATCCGTCCGGCGGATGTTTTGAATACCCCGAAAAAAATGGAAGGTAAAATTGAACCGGATGAACATAAACTCTATGAGTTGATTTGGAAAAGAACGATTGCCTGCCAAATGGAACCGGCCGTGTTGGATAAAGTAACCATAGATTCTCTGTCGGCAGATAAACAGATACTGCTGCGCGCAAACGGGCAGGTCATCGCATTTGACGGTTTCCTGAAACTTTATCAGGAAGGCAAAGACGATGATACCGGCGATGATGAAAACCGCCTGTTGCCGAATGTAACGGAGGGCGATGCCGTTTCCAAAAAGGCAATTAAACCGGAGCAGCACTTTACAACCCCGCCGCCGCGCTTTACCGAAGCAAGTCTTGTTAAAAAGCTGGAAGAGCTGGGGATCGGCCGCCCGTCAACATATGCCTCCATTATTGCCGTGCTGCAAGAAAGAAAATATGTTAAGGTTGAAAAGCTGCGCTTTATTCCGGAAGACCGCGGCCGCATAGTGACTATCTTCTTAGAAAATTTCTTCAAAAAATATGTCGAATATGACTTTACCGCTCAAATGGAGGAATTTTTGGATGATATTTCCGCGGGCTCTATGGAGTGGAAAAACCTGCTGGCCGGCTTCTGGACAAAGTTTTATAATAACATTCAGGCCGTTCAGCCGTTGCAAATAAGCGAAGTGATAGATAAAATTGATGAAGTCTTATCTTATCATCTGTTTCCTGAAAAGGAAGACGGCTCTGACCCGCGTTTGTGTCCGGAATGCCATAAAGGACATTTAAGCATTAAGCTTGGCAAATTTGGCGCGTTTTTGGGCTGTTCAAATTATCCTGAATGCAAATACACCATGCCGTTGACGGATGTTAAAGAAGATGAAGAACAAACCACTGAGAAAAAGGCTAATCCGGAAGATAAAAACCTTGGTGTACATAACGGTTTGAACGTTTATCTGAAAAAAGGCCCGTATGGTTTTTATGTCCAGCTTGGTGAAGATGCAACGGCAACCACCGAAAAACCGAAACGCGTCGCATTGCCGAAATTTGTAAATCCGGATGAATTGACGTTTGAACAGGCCGAAACGCTTATCAGTCTGCCGAAAGATTTAGGCAACGACATCAATGTAAACATCGGAAAATTCGGACAATATATTAAGCAAGGGACAAAATCCCGTTCGCTGACAGGGGCAGATAATATCTTTAATATAACGTTGGAACGGGCGGAAGAGTTACTGAAAAACGTAGCAGCAAAAGCAGAAGCAAAAGTATTGGGGATTTATCCGAAAACCAAGGAAGAAATTCAGTTAGCTGTCGGTCGTTACGGGCAATATATTAAATGCGGAAAAAATAACTACCGTATTCCGAGTGCCTTAAAAGGCGGCGAAATAAGCTTGGATGACGCCATAAAAATTATCAATAACGGCAAGTAAGTTATAAAACAGCCGATTTTAGTTGTCAAATTCAGTTACCTCCGTCGTTTCGTCATGTTTTATTTCTTCAATAAAATCACCGGCAGAACCGGTCTGTTTAATATATTCTCCGACAATTTTCTTTGTCATAAATAACACGTGAACTGAAACATAGTCGCTTATAATGCTTCCGCCTAAGTATCCGTCCATTCCCTTATATGCATCAAACATAACGTTATTATAATATTTTATAAAATTGAGTAAATTATCTTTGTATTCTTGAGGATTGTTTGGATGAAATACGTCAAACAGCTCATAAGCTACATCAATATAACAATCTGTTATCGCACTGTGCTCTATTCTTATATCAAACGACCTTATATGATTTTCATCATAGTCTTTTGCTTTTTCATATTCAATATCTGTACTGCATTTTTCGTATTTTTCTTTTATTTTAAAATATTGGTCTTTTAGTGTTATAAAACTTAAATCAGGATTTATTTCTTTAACATAATTGATTGATGGGGGTTGACAACCGATAATTAAGCCGAGATTTTGGTACTTTTTCCCTTCTTTGTCGCGTACAAATAATTCATTGGCTCCCACGATTGCCTCATGCGTATTTATCTCAAAAAGTCTTACATGTCCAAAATTATCGGCATCATAAAGAGTTTCATCTATATCTTCATATTTTATAATATGAGGTGTGTTGTGATAATCAAGCAGCACAATTTCTTGTGCTGCCTGTAAAACCGATTTAGCTTTTTCCATTTCTGTTGTAGTAAGGTCGTTACATCCCCAATACATTGCAAATACAGGAGTTGATACAATATTTAAAACAAACATCAAAAAAAGCTTTTTCATCATAATCCAAGTTCCTTTTTGTGCCTTTGATGCCTTTTATAGGCAACCTGATTTAAATAATCCTCATATTTGGTTAAAAAATCGTTTCTTAACTTTTCATCCTTGACTTTCTCTTCACATTATTTATTCTTTAAACGAAAGCAGGAAATTTTTAATGAAAAAATTTTTCACTATCATAATTTTCAGTACTTTTTTGCATATTCCGTACGCCTGTTGCGAGAATATTTATCATGGAATAGACGTAGACAAAATATATGAAAATGGCGATTGGAGCAGTAAAGAATTTATTGTACAGTTGATAGATGATTACGAATTGTTTTTACATGTTAAACATAAATTTAAAAAATGTCCGGCAGAGCTGCCTGATGATATAAAGTGTTTTGATGATATCGCAAAACAGCTTTTACAAAATTTTTATACGGAACAAAAATCTGAATGGGATTATTATATAGAATATAAAAATGCTGCACAAAAGGTTTATACTATTTCTGCATGCAAAAATAAAATTGCGGGCCCCGGCGGTATGATGTGCAAAATAGATACAAAAAATTATGTCGCGGATGTAATAAAGAGTTATGTACAAACATTGATTTCTTCGCTTGATACAGCTTTTGATGAATATTATCCCTTTTTAAGGAAATATAAAAGAGATTAACCACCTAAATAAAACAGCCGGTTTTAGTTGTCAAATTCATGTGCAAAATCACGTGCGAAATTATAAGCATCTCCACATTCATCACGGATTTCTTGTAGGTATTCTTTGACAATGCTTCTAATCATAAAATGTACGCCGCCTTCAGCTTGAAGGACAAATACTTCTGCCATACGAATATTTCCGGCCCAATCACTTCGTTGCATTATGTCATAATTAATGCTTGTTACGGCATTGACATAATTATCAAAGTTTTCTTTGATGCTGTTATTGTATTTAACAAAGTATTTATCAAATATTTTATAGGCAACATTTTTTAAACAATTTTCAGCATTTGCATATGCTTTCAACATTTCAGCGGTTCGCCATTCATTATCACCGTAATCAACCGTACAATTATTAATTTCTTGCTCTAATTGAGTTATCGCTTCAGTTTCTTCCGGCGGGCATTTAGCCTCACTGGCATATACATTAAAAGAAACAAGAAAACAGACTAAAATCAGCCATTTCATAAAAGTACTTCCTTATCTTCTATTGTAATAATGAGGGTATTTTTTTTCTAAATAATAGTCAACTTTATTTTGGTGTAGTTGTACTGTCGTACATTAGTGCTTGATTTTATATTTTATTTCTGTATTTTAATATTAATTTACAGAGATTTAAGGCGTAACTTTATGAAAAAATTAATTTTATGCGGGTTGCTTATTTTTTTTAATATTAAGTCATCTTTGGCGGATATTTGTTATGATATCTCAAAAGATACGGTGGAGAAAGCATATGCCGTTATCAACAAACAAACCGAGGTTTATAGTTATTGTTCTATATGCCCTGATGCAGAACCGCGAAAAATTGTTATCCATGAAATAAGGAAAGGTAATCCTCTTATTGTAAATGGAGAGGAAGTAGATCTTGCCCACCTGTATTATAAAAAAGATAACCAATTTATCAATGTCGGAGTCGCAAGTGGGTGTATACCCGCAGATAAATATGGTATTAAAGCGAAACTTGATAATTTGTCGGTTATTCATCGTACGGAAGAGGAAGATAGGGCTGCGGCCAAGGAACGAGCCGAGAAAACATATGAGACTTGTATCACTGAGAATACAAATACAAGAGATCATATTACGACAGCAGACATGGTTGTCCAAAACACGCTAATCAATGATTGTCTGGAAAAAGCGGTGAAGCATGAAATAGAGCAAGGTTTTGAAATTGAAATAAGGAAAGAAATGTATCAGTATTTGGAGAACGCAAGAAAAAATATTTTTAAGTTTTACCTTGATTTTTATAGTGCAAATAAATATTGCGACGGACGTTGCGGGTCTTATAGTGTTTTACTTCCTTATATTGATGAAGGTGAAATGTTAAAGAAAATGTTGGAGAAACTTTTCTATCTGAATATAACAAAAAACGGATACTAACATTAATGTTAGTATCCATTTCAAATGCAGATTATTTTATTCTAAATCTATTAAAACGATTAGGTAATCCAACAGTATATGTTTTGTAATATGGATTAGTGTTGTTTTTCTTTTCTTTCTCATAATCTGCTTCTCGCATATCTATAAATTTATTGTTTACCCTTTTAGTTTCTTGAAGAGATAAACTATTTAGTGCTTTAATGGTTTCAGATCCAAAAATGCCATCTTCTGCGACATTTATATTTGTGCTGTCGTTAATCGATTTTTGAATCCAAAGAGCAGGTGCATAAGGACTATGATTAAAAAATGTATCAAATAATGTTTCTTGCAGTGGTTCTGATTTTAACTCTGCAATGCGATAATAATCAAAGAAATCAATGCGCACAATTAATCTTGCTTGATCCCGTGTTAAATTTTTAACGTGTTTTGGAAAATTAACAGCTTTATTGGGATGTGCTTTTTTAAATCTGTCAAGAGTGTTTTGTCTAATGCCAAAATTTGTCGGGGCATCAATTTTCTTTTTGTCATCTTCATAACCTCCTTCTTCTTTCCATGTTTTAGCAAGAACTCGTTCAAATATTTTATTGGTATATAAAGTATTATCTCTTTCGTAATTCCCATCACTCTTAACCCCCGCATATTCATTGTCGGCATATTTCAGTTCTTTTTGCGGCAAATCTGCGGAATCTTCGGGGTTTGGCCGGTTTCGCAAAGCCCTGATAGCCCTTAAATGGTCTAAGGGGCTGAGCTTGTCCGTATTCGTGGTTTGCCTTTTCGCGCTTTTTATTTCTTTCGGCATTTCATCGGATTCGTTTGCCAGGGTGTTTGTTGATACTCTCTCTATTTTGGGCAAAGATTTTGATAAATTATACTTGCCCGTACGCCTTTCTTCAAGCACTTCATCTATCAGATTATTGACATTGGCAAACATATATTCGTATTCATCAACACCGACCGCGTTGTCTTCAATTCCTTCTACGCTTCCGTATTTGTCCAGCAACTTATGAAGTTTGGTTTTGTTGTGTTGCTTGGCATCTTCTATTTCTTCGCGCATGTAGTCCATTAAATCTAAAGAATGATTCATATTTTTCCCTTTCTTTGAAAAATGATACAAAAAAGGCTGCGTTTGCGGCGCAGCCTTTTTCTAAGGTTTAAAGATAAAAAAAGCTCTTGAATTAAGAGCTTTTATAATATGGAATTTAATGTATAAATTTCCATACTAAAATAATTCATATCAACCAATGACGCCTATGTCAATAGTTTGAGACCGGTTTGTTTAAATTTTTTTATGCAGCACAATAAAATAACAAAAAAACATCCCCGTTGCAGGGGATGTTTTTACTGCAATATCCGTTCAACTTAACCGATAGTTCCGAAGTAATTATCTTCGTCTTTATGGCTGACAGCTCTTAAATCGAACAGATTTAAGAATGCCGTGCAGATATAAATGGAAGAATACGTGCCGATAATCAGACCTGCCAAAATCGTGAAAGCAAAGCTTTCCAGCGCTTCACCGCCCCAGATAAACAGCGGAATAACAGCAATTAATGTCGTCACGCCGGTTAAAATCGTACGCGAGAAAATATCATTGATGCTCTTATTCAATAATTCCAATTGCGGCATCTTCTTAAATTTTTTCAAATTTTCGCGAATGCGGTCATAGGTGACGACCGTATCGTTGATTGAATAGCCGACTAAGGTTAAAATCGCTGCAACCGTGGTTAAGCTGAAATCAAAACGGAAATATGACAACAAGCCTACCGTGATAATGATATCATGGAAAAGTCCGAGCAGCGCACCCAAGGCAAACTGCCATTCAAAACGTATCCAGATATAAATGGCAATCGCAACCATAGCCAAAACGGAAGCGACAATACCGGCCGTTTTGAGCTCGTCACCGACCTGCGGGCCGACATTTTCAACCTTGCGGTATTCATAGCCGTTGCCCAAAATCTCTTTGATCTGAACAACCGCTTTTCTTTGCGCTTCTTCATCGGCATTTTCCGCCTGTGCGCGAATCATGAGCTCATCACCTTTTTCACCGAGGGTTTGGAGATTCAGTTCATCCAAATGCAAAACGCTGAGCTTTGAACGGATATCTTCAACATTAATCGGCTGTTCGGATTTAATTTCCATTAAAACACCGCCGGAAAAGTCAATACCGAAATTGAAGCTTTTGTAATACATGCTCAAAAAAGATAAAATAACCAAGACTGCGGATAAAGCATATGTGAAATGCCGCGCTTTCATAAAGTCAATATTTGTATCTTTTGTTATCCATTTTAACATTGTCATTTTATTTATCCTTTTCAAATTAAATCGGTAACGTTTTCGGTTTGTAATGATTGTACCATGCGGCAATAATCAAACGGGTAACCGTTACGGATGTAAACAGAGATGTGATAATGCCGACGGTTAAGGTTACCGAAAAGCCTCTGACCGGACCGCTGCCGAAATAAAACAGAACTGCAGCTGCAATAAGCGTTGTCAGATTGGAGTCAATAATCGTGCTCCATGCGTAAGAAAAACCGGTTTCAATCGTATCTTTGATTGAACGCCCGTTTTTGACTTCTTCGCGCATGCGCTCAAAAATAAGAACGTTCGCGTCAACAGCCATACCGATTGTCAGGATGATACCGGCAATGCCCGGCAGGGTTAATGTCGCGCCGAGAAGGCTTAATGCACCCAACATCAGGAACAGGTTCAAAAATACGGTGACTGTTGTAAACAACCCGAATAAGCCATATGCTAAAAGCAGGAAGACAACCACACCGATAAACCCGATAACCGAAGCAAAAACGCCGGCTTCAATGGAGTCTGCGCCTAATCCGGCACCGACGGTTCTTTCTTCCATAATATTTAACGGGGCAGGCAATGCACCGGAACGCAGCAGTAAAGCCAGTTCCTGTGCGCTTTCTGAGGTGTAGTTTCCTGTAATAACGCCGGAACCGCCCGTAATTGCCGATTGAATGGTCGGGGCGGAAATTACTTCGTCATCCAAAACGATTGCCAATTGCTCACCGACATTGTTTTTTGTAACTTCGCCGAATTTCTTTGCGCCTAAATTGTTAAATTTAAAACTGACCGCCGCAGAGCCGTCCTGAAAAGAAACGCCTGCATCGGTCAAAGTTTCGCCGCCGACGGCCGGCTTTCTGACAATAACATATTGTGCGCCGTCAGAGCCGCGGATAACACGTGAAGAACTTTTAAGCTTGCCGCGTTTGGCTTCCGTTGCTGTCGTTGAGCTGTCTACCAGATGGAATGTCATTTTTGCCGTTTTACCCAGCAGAACTTTAACTTCTTCGGGGTTCTGAATACCCGGCAGTTGAACTAAAATACGGCCATATCCCTGGCTTTGAATAATCGGCTCATTTGTGCCGTATTCGTCAATACGCTTGCGGACAATTTCTATTGACTGGTCAACCAGTTTACGATTAAATTCGTTTAATGCCGGTTCGTCATACATAACGGTCAAAACGCCGTCTGATTCGGTGACTTGCAGACCGTCATCCATTTTTCTTAACGGCGTGATAGCCTTGCTGCGCTGGCTGGTGCTTTCAATTTTCACTTTTAAGCCGTCAGCTGATGAACTGATGCCCTGATAGCGAATTTTAGCATCTTTCAAAGCTGAACGCGCAGAATCTTCCAGCGTCTGCATTCTGTCTTTTAAAGCTGTTTTCAAATCTACTTCCAACAACAGGCTTGAACCGCCTTGCAAATCAAGTCCCAGATTAACCGGCTGCCACCATGAGGGCAAATTGGTCTTTGCGTCTTTGACGAAGTTCGGCACGGTAAAAAAGATACCGAGCGCGCATACCGCCAAAATCATAACTATTCTATGTAGTGATAACTTATACATCTTTTTCCTCTGTTATTTTACATTATTATCTTTCATGTCGGAAATAACTTCCCTTACACTTGAACGTGAAACTTTTATTTCCACGCCTTTTGCTATTTCAACAATCAAAATATCGCCGTCAGCTTTAACAACATGCGCATAAATGCCGCCTCCTGTTAAAATTTCATCTTTTGCTTTTATGGAATTCAGCATGTTTTCATGCTCTTTCATCTTTTTTTGCTGCGGTCGGATAAGCAAAAAATAAAAAATTATAAAAACAAGTACCAACTGAACAAGAAAACCGGCCAACGGGCTGGCTTCTGCTGCCGCAGCAGTTTCAGTTGCGGCAAAAGCGTCTGTTATGAACATATTTTTCTCCAATTTAAATTATTAAGTATCATAATTTTAAGCGAAAAAAAAAGCGATACAACCCTAATCTTTCAGATTTACCACGAAAAAATACACAATAGGGATAGAAAAATGCTAAGGAAGGTAGGCACGCGGGTTAACGGCTTTTTTTCCGGCTCTTACTTCAAAATGCAGTTGAGGTGTTTTCACACTTCCTGTTTGCCCTACCGTGGCGATTTTTTCGCCGCGCAAAACTTTCTGCCCTTTTTTGACATAAAGTTTATCATTGTGGGCATAGGCGGTGATAAAGCCGTCCGCATGTTTGATTAAAACCAGATTGCCGAAACCTTTCAGCTCATTTCCGGCGTATGCAACCACCCCTTTGTCTGCGGCTTTAACATTTGTCCCGATTGCAGCTTTAATGTTGATACCGTCGTTTTTACGCCCTTTACCGACAAATCCGAAATTTGAGACCACGGCCCCGTTGACCGGCCACATAAATTTGCTTTTACGGTAGGTTGAAACGTTTTTTTGCGGTTTTGATTTGGCTATTTTTTTATTTACAGCTGCTGTTTTAATGTTGTTTTTTTGTTTTGAAGTGAATGATTTACCGGAATTGGAAACCTTTGCTTTTGTATAAGAATATCCCGAACTGCCTCCGTGCGATGCTGTTAAGGTTGTGTTGTTGCTGCCGGCCAGTGTCTCGGGCAATGCCAAAACCTGCCCGACATTTAATGTATACGGCGCATCCAAATCATTCAGGCGGCTCAGAGAGGTTAAATCCACATTATATTTTTTGGAAACGCTGTATAAAGTATCTCCTTTCTCCACGATATGGCTTTTTCGTGTCGGCAAAGTCAAATTTTGCCCGACATTAAGCGTATATGGCACAGTAAGATTGTTGGCTTCAATCAGCCCGCGTAACGGAACTTCATACTTGCGGGAGAGGCTGTACAACGTATCCCCCTTTTGCACGATAACGCTGCCGGGCGTATAATTGTAACCATAGCTGTTAAACAAAGGAATCCCTTGCCTTCCGGCGTAACAGCCGGACAGCAGCAAGACAATCAGTAATATAGCCGGAACCTTTTTCATAGTTTCTTCCTTTGTTATTTACGCTTGATTTAACATGAAAAAACTAAATATTCGTTAAATCCGTAATGATTATCGGCTTGATTTTTATCTTGCGTTATTTTATAAGACAATAAAAATGAAATAAAAGGATTGGAAAATGAGCAATATTCCTGAAATTGCCGATGAAAGCGGAGACAATTATAAGTTCGGCTTCGTGACTGATATTGCGTCTGACGTTGCTCCGAAAGGACTTAATGAAGACATAATTAAACTTATATCTGCCAAAAAAGAAGAACCGGAGTGGTTGTTGGAAAGCCGTTTGAAAGCCTATAAAAAATGGCTGACAATGACGGAGCCGACATGGGCAAAAGTCACATATGACAAGATTGACTATCAGGATTTATATTATTACTCGGCACCAAAACAAAAAGTGCAGCCGAAAAGTTTGGACGAAGTTGATCCGAAGCTTTTGGAAACATATAATAAATTGGGAATTCCGCTGAAAGAGCAGGAGGTGCTTGCCGGCGTTGTTGCCGTTGATGCGGTGTTTGACAGTGTTTCGGTTGCGACGACTTATAAGGCGCAGTTAAAAAAGCAGGGTATCATATTTTGTTCTATTTCCGAAGCAGTGAAAGAATATCCTGATCTGGTGAAAAAATATCTCGGTTCTGTCGTGCCGTATACCGATAACTTCTTTGCCGCGCTTAATTCGGCAGTGTTTACGGACGGTTCTTTTGTTTATATTCCCAAAGATGCTAAATGCCCGATGGAGCTTTCCACCTATTTCCGCATAAATGCCAAAGATACGGGGCAGTTTGAACGCACGCTGATAATTGCCGATGAGGGCAGTTATGTCTCTTATCTGGAAGGCTGCACGGCGCCGCAGCGCGATGAAAACCAGCTGCATGCGGCGATTGTGGAAATCATTGTCCATAAAGACGCCGAAGTGAAATATTCCACGGTACAGAACTGGTACCCCGGAGACAAAGACGGCAAAGGCGGTGTTTATAATTTTGTAACCAAACGTGCACTTTGTGAAGGAGGAAACGCCAAAGTTTCATGGACGCAGGTGGAAACAGGCTCGGCCGTAACGTGGAAATATCCGTCCTGTATCTTAAAAGGCGATAACTCTTCCGGCGAGTTTTATTCCGTGGCAATTACCAACAACCGCCAACAGGCAGATACCGGCACAAAAATGATTCATTTGGGTAAAAATACCCGTTCCAAAATCATCTCCAAAGGCATAGCTGCCGGCTTCTCTGACCAGACATACCGCGGGCTGGTCAAAGTCGGCAAAAATGCTGATAATGCCCGCAATTATTCGCAATGTGACAGTCTGCTTATCGGGCAGACCTGTGGGTCGCATACGGTGCCGTATATTGAAAACGCCAATAAATATTCTATTTTGGAGCACGAAGCAACCACTTCCAAAATCAGCGATGAACAGTTGTTTTACTGCAAACAGCGCGGGCTATCCGAAGAAGATGCCGTCAGCCTGATTGTCAACGGATTTTGCAAAGAAGTTATGCAGAAACTGCCAATGGAGTTCGCTGTTGAAGCGTCTAAGCTGATTAATATCTCGCTTGAAGGCAGTGTGGGATAGTATCAAAATAAATAACACACCGATAAATTGGGGGATGCGGTTAATGTTTTTTGTTTTATTTTCTTTCATCTGTCTGATTTCTTAAAAAGATATTCTGTCAGACAACCTGATAAAAAAACAAAACGATGAATGCTTGTATAAACCAAAAGGCCGCCCCGAAGGGCGGCTTTGGCGTTAATTATATAGATGAGATTGAGAGTGTTTAGTTTGTATGTTGGGAGGGGTAAAAGGACGCAGTTCAGGAGCTTCTTCCGCGCGTTTGAAGACTTCTTCGGCAAAAGCCATTTTGGCGACATGCGTAATAAATAACGGACGTTCAAGTTTAAGTTTTCCCAATGTTTCTTCAAGCGCCTCAAAACTGTCATAAATTGTTCCGACAAAAATCATATTGTCTTTTAATTTATCCTCTTTCGCTTTATCCATTTTTTATACCTCACATAAATTATAAACTGAACAGTATGCAAAGTATGGATAAAAACAGTAATTTAAAGCTCTTAATAATGCTATATTGACAATATAATAAGTATGAAAAAGCGATTCTAAATCATAAAGTTTTGGCGGATATGCTGATTATGGTTGTGTTTAACATCTTTGGGGCCTGAAACGTAATGTTTTTTATGCCATTTTTCGGCAACCATGCCGACAATTTCGCTTTCCATTTCTTGGCGTTCGATGCAATTAAAACGATTCGCAAGGTCATAAACAACATAATTAGCGATATTTACTTTATTCATAACAAAACTCCTCTTAAATTACATTCATAATATAAAGGGTTGATTTTGCAATATAAAGATGTATAAAACTAATGTCTATGTTTATAAAGGCAGATTTAGCCTTTACACTATATTTCCTATACATAAAGTTTTAATTTAACTTAATATTTTCTTAAAATATAGGCTATCCGAGCTTCTCTTTCAACAACTTATTCACAACGCCGGGGTTGGCTTTGCCTTGCGACTGTTTCATCACTTGACCGACAAACCAGCCCATAAGATTGACTTTGCCGGCTTTATAGCTTGCAACATTATCAGGGTTTGCGGCAATAACTGAATCAATAATTGCTTCAATCGCCGATGTATCCGTCACCTGTTTCAGGCCTTTTTTCTCAACAATCTCTTCGGGGTTTTCACCTGTTTCGGCCATAATTTCAAAAACATCTTTGGCAATTTTTCCCGAAATAACCTCTTTGCTGATTAAATCAACCAGTTTGCCGAGATTTTCCGCGCTGACGGGAGATGAATTAATGTCCAGATTTTTCTTATTCAACATGGCAAAAAAATCACCCATAAGCCAGTTTGCAACTTTCTTCGCATCGCGTCCGTCAGCTGCTTTTTCAAAAAAAGCGGCTACTTCTTTATTTTCACAAATAACCATGGCGTCATATGCCGTCAAGCAGAGTTTGTTTACAAAACGAGCTTTTTTCGCATCAGGCAGCTCCGGCAGTTCGCTTTTGATTTTATTGATATATTCATCGCTTAAAACGAGCGGAGGCAAGTCCGGCTCGGGGAAATAGCGGTAATCGTGCGCAAATTCTTTTTTCCGCATAACTTTTGTAGCAAGAGACACAGGATCAAACTGTCTGGTTTCCTGCGTAACCGTTCCGCCGTTTTCATAAACGTCAACATGGCGCTTGGCTTCCGATTCTATTGCCTGCATAACAAACTTGACACTGTTGACATTCTTCATCTCACAGCGGGTTCTGAACTCGTCCGACCCGAGCGGGCGAACCGAAACGTTGACATCACAACGCATGGAGCCTTCATCCATGTTACCGTCGCAGGTACCGAGATAACGCAGAATTGAACGCAGCTTGCGCAGGAATGCCCCTGCTTCTTCAGGAGCTCTGAAATCCGGCTTCGTGACGATTTCCATTAACCCTACGCCGGCGCGGTTCAGGTCAATAAAGCTTTTTTTCGGGTCAATATCATGAATAGATTTGCCCGCATCCTGTTCAATGTGCATGCGTTCAATGCGAATGGTTTTGGTTGTACCATCAGCCAAATCAATATCAATCGCGCCTTCGCCGACAATCGGGTGGACGAACTGCGTAATCTGATACCCTTGCGGCAGATCGGCGTAAAAATAATTTTTGCGCGAAAATTCGGAATATTTATTGATAACCGCATTCAAACCCAAACCGGTTTTAACCGCCTGATGCACACATGCCATATTAAGCGTCGGCAGCATCCCCGGCATACCGGCGTCAACAAACGAAACGTTTTCATTGACATCGTCGCCGAATTCCGTGGAAGCACCGCTGAAAATTTTTGATTTGGAGATTATTTGGCAGTGGATTTCCAACCCGCAGATAACTTCCCATTTTCCTTTTTCCGTTGTGATAATATATTCTGACATCTTTTTTACATCCTGATAAAGTTGGCGCCGCGTTCCAGCTGATACGCTGTTTTGAAGATAGTTGCTTCGTCAAAAGCTCTGCCGATAAGCTGCATACCGAGCGGCAGTCCGTTTTGGGAAAGACCGATAGGCAGGCTCATTGCCGGCAATCCCGCCAGATTAACCGATACGGTAAACACATCATTTAAATACATGTTAATCGGGTTTTCCAGCATTGTTTTATCGCCGATGGCAAACGGCTCAATCGGGCTTGTCGGCGTTAAGATAACATCGCATTTTTTAAACGCTTCGTCAAAATCATTCTTAATCAAACGACGGACTTTCTGCGCTTTTAAGTAATACGCATCATAATATCCCGCAGAAAGAACGTATGTGCCGATTAAGATACGGCGCTTGACCTCTTTACCAAAACCTTCGGTGCGCGTGTTGATGTAAAGTTCATCCAAACCGTTGCCGTCTACCCTGTTTCCATAGCGGACGCCATCGTAACGCGCCAGATTGGAAGAAGCTTCCGCCGGCGCGATAACGTAATAAGTCGGCAATGCGTATCTGGTATGCGGCAAAGAAATATGAACTATCTCCGCCCCTTGTGCTTTTAAGATTTCCGCAGCTTTGTCCCAATATGCCGCAACTTCCGGATTTAAGCCTTCAGGACGGTATTCCTCGGGAATGCCAATTTTCAGGCCTTTAATATCCTGTCCGACAAATGATTTAAAATCAGGAACACTCACCGATGAAGAGGTAGAATCTTTACTGTCAAATCCGGCCATGCTGTTTAGCATAAGCGCACAGTCGGTTACGTCTTTACAAATCGGCCCCGCCTGATCAAGGGACGAGGCAAATGCGATAATGCCGTAACGTGAGCAACGGCCGTAAGTCGGTTTAATACCCGTAACGCCACAAAAGGCAGCAGGCTGGCGGATAGAACCGCCGGTATCGGTTCCCGTTGCCGCCGCACACATCTTGGCCGCAACCGCAGCTGCAGAACCGCCGGATGATCCGCCGGCAACAAGTTTGGTATCTTTGCTCCACGGATTGACTACGGGTCCGAAATAACTGGTTTCATTACTGCCGCCCATGGCAAATTCGTCAAGATTGAGCTTGCCTAAAAACAACGCGCCGTCATCAAGCAGATTCTGCGTAACGGTAGATTCATACTGCGGAACAAAATTATCAATAATATGCGAACATGCAGTGGTGCGAATGCCTTTGGTGCAAAATAAATCTTTAATGCCGAGAGCAATGCCTTCCAGCGGGCGGTTTGTCCCGTCCATATATCTTTTTTCGGCAATTTTTGCCTTTTCCAGCGCTTGTTCGGCAGTGTCGGTAATATAGGCATTAGATTTATTATTGTCTCCCATTTTCTCAATATAGGCCTTCGTCAATTCCACGGGAGAAATTTCTTTTTTTGTCAGCTTTTTCAGCGATTCGTTAATCGTTAAATCCGTTAAATTCGTCATTTTCTTACTCCACAACTTTCGGTACTACAAAATAACCGTACTCCTGTGTAGGTGCATTTGCCAAAATTTCTTGGCTGATACGTCCGGCAGTAATGTCATCTTCACGCAGGCGCAGCGTCTCGTTATTAACCGAAACCAGCGGTTCCACATTATCGGTATTCACTTCACCGAGTTCTTCCACCCAAGCTAAAATCTTATTAAATTCTTCTTTCGTTTCCTCCAGCTTGTCGGGCTCAACTTTAAGCCGCGCCAAAAAAGCGATGCGCTTCACCGTGTCATTATCAATGGCCATGATTAATCTCCTAATAAAATGTCTTAAAATTACTACCACGCCACAGCTTTTTTGCAAGTTTAAATTTGCAAAAGTAAGATAAATCCGAAAATTTTACCGCATTTTAGCAAATAAGCGTTATTCTTATGCAAAAGCAAAGAGGTGCAGCATGATTGTGAGAACATATAAAAGGCTTGAAAATATATGGTTTAAGCTAAACCAAAAAATCCGTTTTTTACTGGTCGGCGGGTTTAACACGGCAGTCTCATTTCTGATATATTACGCTTTTCTGTATATCACCAGCGGCAAAGAACAGCTTTCGCTGCTGTTGATGAATCTCATTAATATCAACATATCCATTGCGACCATGCGTTATTATGTGTTTCAAAGCCGCGGCAGCTTTTATAAAGAATACGCCAAAGCCTTTTCATCTTATATCGTGCTGTATTTTATAAATATGGGATTGCTTGCCTTTTTCGTACGGATTATCCGTATTAAACAAGCTTTACCCGTAGAAAGCTTTCTACAAGATATTCCAAACCTCAACAAAGCCCTTGCCCAGCTCTGCTGTATCTGTATCATCACGGTAATGACCTTTTTCGTGCATAAATATTTTTCGTTCAGGAAAGCGAATTAAGCATTACGTCATTGCGAGAAACGACGCGGCAATCTATAAATTAACTTCAAATAAGTCATTGGAGGCGTGTGTCGCTAGACACATATCGCCGTGGAAATCCACAAACTAAAAGCCGACAGGATTTACCTTACCGTCAACCGCTGGATTGCCGCGTCGCTTCGCTCCTCGCAATGATTAAGATTTTTTTTACTTGATTTTAACAAAAACTAATATACTATAATATTTGCAGGTACGAAAAAGGTATTTGTGAGGCGTAGAAACCTCTTCGTGGTGCGTTACGTAAAACGAAATTTACGTCACTATCTATTATGGGTAGGATGACGTGAATAAGCTTATGCATTGCATAGGGAATAAGCGTGCCGACACTGCGCGGTTTCTACCATCCGCCCGCCTTAAATAGGTAAAATTTTTTGTTATGCTAACTAAATATTAAGTTTTAAGATATAAACTAAATATAGAATGCCGAGTTGGAGTTCTGGGAGTGGAAGCCCGCAGTGTATCTTATTATATAAGATAAGAACTTATTACTTGCCTTTTAGTCTATGACTGGAAGGTGGTAAAATAAGCTTATAGCTAATATATCACTGCAATCACTGTATCTTCCGACTTCCAGTCACCTTTTCGGGTGGCTTTTTTTTGTACTTGAAAGGGAATATGGAATGAAGAAACTATTGTCAGCAGCCTGTATATTAACCGCTATCGCTTACCAACCCGCGCAGGCTCAGAGTTATTATTACGAGCAGGCGGGGCAGGGCGCACACGATTATGTTATTATAGACGGTGAGCGCTATGCCCGCATTCCTGAAAAATCGGCGCCACGGGTTGAAACCCCGCGCTATGAACTGCGGCGGGAATCGGAACCGCGATACGAACTTCGCCGCGTAGATGAGCCGCGCTATGAAACCCGCCATGTGGCAGAACCGTTACCGCGCTATGCAACGGTGCGTTATGAAGACGAAAAGCCGCATTTAAAAATAGCTTGGGATGTCAAACCGTATATCGGTGTTGACTATGGAACAACCGATTTCAGTTTCAGCGAGTCTGATGAGGTTAATCTTGACGAAGCTTATAACACCAAACCCAAGTTTTGGGGTGTGGTTGCCGGTTTAAAGTTTAATCCGTATCTGGGTATAGAAGCGTTTTATCAAAAATCCGGCGATGATACCAAGAAACATAATGCAACAACAGAGTTCTCCTATGGCAGCATAAAAACATCCATAAATTATAAAGCTTATGGTGCGGATTTGCTCGGTTATTTGCCGCTAAATGACAGTTTGGAAATGGTTCTCGGGCTTGGTTTGGCACAATATAAATTCGGCGGCAGTGTGAAAATGGATATTGTCAATACGTCGGTGAATTATGTTTATCATTCTAATGAAAAAGTTTCAGCAGACAGTATGGCGGGGCGTTTCGGGCTTGGTATGCAGTATAACATTAATGAGCATTTAGCTCTGCGTGCCATGGGGCGTTATGTTCACTTTTTTGACGATGACGAGTTTGAAAAAATGATTGAACTCTCGCTCGGACTCAGATATTTCTTCTAAATTAAAAGGGCGGTCAGACAGCCCTTTTAATATTTTCAGCATTTCTCCAAAAAGCTGCCCATGATTTTCTTTTTGCCGAACTTGTCAAAGAAGACTTCGCACTTGTCGCCTTCAACGTTAATGATTTTGCCGTAGCCGAAACTCGGATGATAAACGCGGATTCCCACGAGCGGAGACGTCTTCTTGCTTTGGTAAAAATAATCGCCGGATTGCCTGCGCCCATATGAAGAACCGCTGTAATCATCGTCTGCGTATTCATTATAGGCGGCGCTTTCATAGCTGTCAAAGTAACCGTGTTTCTCGCGTTTGGAATAAAAGTTCCCATAGCCGCGTGAATAAGACGAACCGCTGTTGCGGTAACCGTCATCGCTTTTTTGATAATAATTCCTGCCGCCGCCGTAACTGCTGCCGTATGAAGAGCTTTGCGGTTTGGCATAACCCGTATTGTTGACAAGCGTTATGCACGCAGGCGGCAATTCGTTCAAAAACCGCGACGGCGCATTGTTCTGCCATTGTCCGTATAGTTTGCGGTTAAACGCCATGCTGATGAACAGTTTTTTGCGGGCGCGCGTAATCGCCACATAGGCAAGCCTGCGTTCTTCTTCAACGGATTCTTCGCCGCCACAGTCCAAACATTTCTGGTGCGGAAAAATCCCTTCTTCCCACCCCGGCAAAAAGACGGCATCAAATTCCAGACCTTTTGCTGCATGCAGCGTGGAAACGATAACCTTGTTGCCGTCATCACTATGCTCATTGTCAATCACCAGACTGACATGCTCCAAAAAGTCAGCAAGTGTCGGATAGGTTTCCGTATCGCTCATGACGTTGATAAGCTCTTTAATATTTTCAATCCGCCCCGGCGCTTCCACCGATTTGTCAGCTTCCAACATGGCCTGATAACCCGATTCGTCAAACACCTGTTCGGCAAATTCGCCTAATGTTATTGCCGGCATATTGCGCCGCCATTCATTCATGTTGCCGATAAATGCTTCCAGCGCGGCTTTCGTTTTACCTTTGAACTCGCCTTCTTCAACCAAAAGCGTCATGGCCTGATAAAGCGGAATGCGCTCGATTCTGGCTCTGTCGCGGAACTTGTCAACGGTCTTTTCCCCAATTCCTCTCGCCGGCTTGTTGACGATTCGCTCAAACGCCAAATCATCGCTCGGCTGTAAAACCAGCCTGAAATACGCCAACATATCGCGGATTTCCGCACGCTCGTAAAACTTTAAACCGCCGACAACTTTGTAAGGAATGGATTCTTTGATAAATACTTCTTCAAAAGCACGCGTTTGCGATGCTGTGCGCACCAAAACGCTGATGTCGGCATAATCCGTACCGCCGTATTTCAGGTCTTCAATCTTTGAGGCAATAAATCTTGCTTCATCATCACCGTTAAACAGGCTGACAACTTGTATCTTCTCATTTTCGCAGTCGGAAACAGGACTATTCTCCGCCACTTTCAGCGTTTTGCCCAAGCGTTTGGCATTGTGGCTGATAACCGCCGATGCCGCAGTTAAGATATTCGCGGTGGAACGGTAATTGCGTTCCAGACGGATGGTTGCCGCTTCGGGAAAGTCTTGGTTAAATTTCAGAATGTTTTCAATCTCGGCGCCGCGCCAGGAGTAAATGGATTGGTCATCATCACCAACGCAGCAGATGTTGCGGTATTTCTGCGACAGTAAGCGTAAAAGCAAATATTGCGTAACATTTGTGTCTTGATACTCATCCACCATGATATATTTGAAGCGTTCCTGATATTCTGCTAACACGTTTGCATTATCAGGATTCTTCAATATATCCAGCACATAAAGCAAAATATCGCCGAAATCCACGCAATTTAATTCTATAAGGCGCTTCTGATATTCCTGATATATAAACGCCAAAAGGTTGCTTTTGTTGAGATTGGTCGATTGAGCGGCGGACAAGCCCTTGTCTTTGCAGCGTGAAATTCTTTCTAATACATCCTGCGGACAATATTGTTTCTCGTCAATGCTGTTTTCCTGTAAAATTTTCTTGATAACGCGTTTTTGGTCATCTTCGCCTAAAATTGTAAAATTCGGTTTGAGTCCTGCAAGCTCCGGATATTTGCGCAAAATTTTGACGCAGATGCTGTGAAAGGTGCCGAGCCAGACGGAATTAACCGATTCGCCGATAAGCTGGCGCACGCGCTCTTTCATTTCATTTGCCGCGCGGTTGGTAAACGTTACCACAAGGCAGTTCCACGGACGCACATTATTATTAAGGATATAAGCAAGCCTTGTCGTCAGCACTTTGGTTTTGCCGGTACCTGCTCCCGCCAGAACCAAAAGCGGGCCTTCCGTTTTCATCACCGCTTCTTTTTGCTCCGGATTCAACCCGTCCAAAAAAGAAGGAGCCGGTCTTAACGCACTGATATTGTCGTAAATCGGTGCCGCAGGCTCATTGTTGTCGTCATCAAAATCAAAAATGTTATTCATCTTAAAATTTTCTTGTAATTTTTTGCCTTAAAACTTATATATAGCCTTATACAATATATTTCGGGAATGAAAAGAATTTTATTTGTTTTTAGAACAGAAATAAAACATTTGGGGGAATTATGAACGATATAAAAGAAAAAATCATCGCCTTGCAGAAGTATTTGGACAGTCGGATTGTCGGGCAGAAAGATATAGTCAAAAAGCTGATAATTACGTTGTTGGCAGACGGGCATGCATTGTTGGAAGGTGCGCCGGGGCTGGCGAAGACCAAAGCCATAAAAACTCTTTCCGAATGTATAAAGGCAACCTATAACCGCATCCAGTTTACACCGGATTTGTTACCGTCCGATATTACCGGCAGTGATATTTATATTGCCGAACGGTGTGAATTTGAATTTCGCAAAGGCCCGATTTTCGCTAACATGGTGCTGGCAGATGAAATCAACCGCGCACCGGCAAAAGTCCAGTCCGCTTTATTGGAAGCCATGGCCGAACGCCAAGTCAGTGTCGGCGGCAAACAATACCGCCTGCCGGATTTGTTTATGGTTCTGGCAACCCAAAACCCGATAGAACAGGAGGGAACATATAATCTTCCCGAAGCACAGCTTGACCGCTTTCTTATGTATATCAAAATTGACCAGCCCGGCGCTGATGTGGAACGCAGGATATTAAAGCTCGTCCGCGCCGAACAAACGGGAACAAAAGAGCAGGACCCCGCGTGGAAAGAGTTCGCGCAGACTGTCGGCAAGCTTTCCATTGAAGATGTACTCGCCGCGCGCAAGGATGTTTTGTCCATGCATATGAGTGAGCCGTTGGAAGAATATTTGGTCCAGCTTGTCGTGGCAACGCGTCATCCTGAAAAATATGACGCTTCTTTAAAAGAAAGTATATTGTTCGGCGCCAGCCCGCGTGCAACCATTGCGCTTGATAAATGCGCCAAAATAAACGCTTGGCTTGAAGGGCGCGATTTCGTAACACCCGAAGATATTCATGCGGTCATATATGATGTCTTGCGTCATAGGATTATTTTAAGTTTTGAAGCGCAGGCGGAAGGTATTACCGCCGACGATGTCATTACATCGCTGTTGAAATCAGTTCCTCTGCCATAATGATGAAACGGTGTATTTAAATGTTCTTTAAGCGCAAAACAGCAGAGCTTCCTAAAAATGACGGATTATCAGCCGGTCTTGACGATTTGATAGAACAGAAAAAATATCTCCCGTATATCAAGCGCCGGCATAACAACATTACCTCTGACCGTGCCGGCGATATCCGTTCGGCATTTAAGGGGCGGGGCATGGAATTTGAAGAAGTGCGTTCGTACGGTTTCGGCGATGATGTGCGTGATATTGATTGGCGTGTTACGGCGCGCAAAGGCGGTACATACACCAAGGTTTTTTCCGAAGAAAAAGACCGCGAAGTTTATGTTGTACTGGACTTGTCTCCCTATATGCTTTTTGGCACCAAAAAAGAGCTAAAATCGGTGGCGGCTTCTAAATTGGCTGCGCTTTTGGGATGGCAGAGTATGGCCAACAAAGACAGATTTGGCGTGCTGATATACGACGGCATGGAAACCAAAGTCTTTAAATCGCAGAATAATCAAAAACACCTGATGGCAATATTTAAAGCAATCTCAGAAACGAGCAAAGAAGTTTTGGAGGATTCCGATAAACAAGCGGCGGATTTGCAAGACCCGTTGCAGGTTTTGCAATTCAGTATCAAAAGTCAGGCGATGGTGTTCGTGATAAGCGATTTTAAAAAAATATCAGAAGAGGCGTTGAAGACATTGGTTATGTTAACGAAACGCTGTCGCGTCTATTGCGTTAATGTTTATGACTATATTGAGGCAATTCCGCCCGTAGACGGAGAATATCTGGCGGAATATAACGGTGAAAAATTGTCGTTTAATACATCTTCCGAAATATTTAAACAAACTTATTACAATTATTTCGCCCAAAAGCGCAAAGAAATGGAGAATTTCTGTAAACGGTTCGGTTGTTATTATTTGGATATTCGTACTGACCTTCCGTTATATAAGCAGTTAAAAATTCTATGACCGTTCTTGCAAGTTTTGAAGTTCTATGTGAAAATCTCCATAACAAAAGGAGAAGATATGAAAAAAATTTTAGTTTTCAGCTGCATTGCCTTCATGTCAATTTGGTATTATTTCAGTCAAAAAGTAAATTTCAGCGTGGTCATTCCTGTTTACAATGCAGAAAAGTATCTTCATCGCTGTTTGGATAGCATTTTAGCCCAAAAAGGTGATTTTGAAATTATTGCCGTTAATGACGGTTCCAAAGATAGGTCATTGCAGATTTTACGGGAATATGCCGAAAAACACTCTAATATCCGCATAATTGATCAAAAAAATCAAGGTATATCAGCCGCAAGGAATGCGGGCATAAATGCTGCAAAAAATAAGTACATAACATTTGTAGATAATGACGACTGGCTTGAGCCCGATGCATTTTCGCTTGCTAGAGAAAAAATAAGACAAGATAAACCTGATTTCTTATTAAGCAGTTTTTATGACATATATGATAGGGAATGGGTTCGTCAAACCAGAGGTGAAGCTGCCGCTTTGATGGTACCCGAAGAATCAAAATTTCCTAAAAGAGATATGGATAAACTCGTGTTATTTTCTCCGTTTAATGCAAATGAGGCATATAGCGATTTATACTATAGCGGAACATGGGTGGTACATAGCTTTTTTAAGAAAGAATTTCTTGATAAATATCAATTACGCTTTCCTGACGGAATGGATAATATGGAAGACTTAATCTTTATGTATCGCGCCTACGCATATAATCCTCGCGTTTCTATATTATCTGAGCCGATTTATAACTATTATAATCGCATAGACAGCGAATCAAAAAGTATGTCTACGCTGAATGTACTGGAAGCCAGAAGCGCCTATATGCGCCAAACTCCGGAATATCAAAATAGCCCTCGCCGAACCCAAATCTATATAGATGACTGTTTTTTAGGGACTTTGTTTGTAAGTATTGCCAATTTGGATCGCCACGGTATTCCTTTATCCAAAGGTATAGATAAGATATATAAAGCCTATAAATCTATGCATAGATATAATTCAGAAGAATTAAAATCCTGTCGCTATTATCAAAAGCTAAAAAAATTTCTATCCCAAAGAGCAGTTAATCTGCCTCTTTAATACGTTCAATATCGGCACCTACGGCTCTTAATTTTTCTTCCAGTTTTTCATAGCCGCGGTCAAGATGGTAAACCCGATTGACAATCGTTTCGCCCTCGGCTATCAATCCGGCTAAAACAAGCGCAAATGAAGCGCGCAAATCGGTTGCCATAACCGGAGCGCCGGAAAGTTTTTTAACGCCGCGTATAATTGCCGAAGCATGCCCGTGAATATTAATATTTGCTCCCATGCGGCATAATTCGGGCACGTGCATAAATCTGTTTTCCCAAATGCTTTCCGTAACCAGAGACGCCCCTTCCGCAACCGTCATCAAAGCCATAAACTGCGCCTGCAAATCTGTCGGAAATCCCGGATAATAATCTGTGTAAATATCTTCACCGGTAATGGTCCTGTTTCTGCCGTCAATAATAATGGAATTATCTTTTACTTCGACGCCGATTCCCATTTTTTCCAGTGTGCGCAGAGGCTGCTGCAAATGTTCGGCCTGCGCGTTAATCAGTTCAATTTTACCTTTGGTGATAGCCGCGGCAATCGCATAAGACCCTGCTTCAATTCTGTCGGGAACAACATCTATTGTTGCCGTTTGCAGTTTTTTAACACCGTTAATTGTTAAAATAGAAGTGTTTTTTCCGGCAATTTTTGCACCCATACTGTTTAAGAGGTCAATTAAATTGGCAATTTCAGGTTCTTTTGCCGCATTTTCAATCGTTGTGATTCCGTCGGCCAGTGTTGCCGCCATCAAAATATTACATGTGGCACCGACGGACGCTTTGTGAAAAATGATATGTGCGCCTTTAAGCCCGTTGGGGGCATCGGCCACAACATAGCCGTTTTTAATTTCAATCGTTGCGCCCATTTGTTCCAAAGATGATAAATGAATGTCAATCGGGCGCGCTCCGATAGCACAGCCTCCGGGGAGCGATAATTCGGCATGGCGGAAGCGTGAAAGCAACGGGCCCAAAACATAATAAGATGCCCTCATTTTACGTACATAATCATACGGTGCGTTTAAATCCGTAATGTTTGCAGCATTATATGTATATGTCTTGGATTGAAAATTGTCGGATGTTTCTGTTGATTCGCTGATTTCCACACCGATATATTTGAGCAGGCTGTTTAAAAAAGTTATATCCGAAAGTTCGGGAACATTTTTTAAGGTCACGTTTTCATCCGTTAATAATGAAGCGCAGATAAGCGGCAAAGCGGCATTTTTGGCACCGCTGATGTAAATTTTTCCGTTGAGGACATTTCCTCCGACTATTTTGATTTTATCCATAACAAGTTCCTTCGCAGATATTAGATGTTAAGAGTTCTTTTGTTCTTTGATTTGTTTTAATTCCTGTTCTTGTTTTTTGCGCTTTTCCAAATTCTTTTTTAACGCTTTGGCTTCTTTTTCAAAACGAATATCTTTTAGTTTTTTGATTTTCTTTTCCATGCTACACCTCAAAATATGATAATAATAAAATATAATGTAAACGTATATAATTTATTAAAGTAAAAGGGTAATGTGCAAATTTATTGAAAAGAAAAATTATTTGCGCAATAACAAAAGGTTAATGGTAAAATTAAAAAATGTCAAAAAAAGTGCTTGCAATAATAAAAAAACATGATATAAAACCTTTCGTTAAAAGTTGCGAGTATAGCTCAGGGGTAGAGCGCAACCTTGCCAAGGTTGATGTCGTGGGTTCAAATCCCATTGCTCGCTCCAATTAGAGAACCGTCCGAAAGGGCGGTTTTTTTATATTCTGAAAAGCACAGGTTAGGCCGGTAGGTTCCTTTTTTTGTTACCGATACGATTGCATAAAGTTTTATCAAATATATTAATAAAAAATATAAGAATTTTTTTATATGATAATAAGAAATAAAATAATTGGTTGTGAACTTAAATGACAAAAAATGTGGTAAAAAACGTCGGCAGGGTATATACGCCGGATTTCATTGTGGCAAATATCTTGGATTTGGCAGGATATTGCGGCAAAGATATTTTAAAGAAACATGTAATAGATAACAGCTGCGGTGACGGCGCGTTTTTGGCGGAAGTCGTAAAAAGATATTGCGGTCGGGCATTGAACGGTGGTCTCAATACAAATCAGCTGAAAAAAGATTTGGAACAATATGTTCATGGTCTGGATTTGGATAATGAACAATGCTGCCTCTGCCGTCAGAAGCTTGATGATGTTGCACAACAATTCGAGCTTACAGATATTAATTGGGATATTAATTGCGTCAATACGCTTTTGACGGATAAATATAACGAAAAAATGGATTTCGTCGTCGGTAATCCGCCGTATGTCAGAGTTCATAATCTGACAGATTTAAATACCGTCAAACAGCTCAGCTTTTCCAAACAGGGAATGACGGATTTGTTTATTGCTTTTTTTGAAGTCGGGCTCAAAATGCTGAAACCGAACGGCGTATTGGGGTACATTACGCCTTCGTCATATTTTAACAGCCTTGCCGGAAAAGCCCTGCGAAAGTATCTGGTTGAAAATAATCTGCTGTGCAAGCTGGTTGACTTAAAACATAATAAGGTTTTTAATGCCGTAACTTATAATGCAATAAGCATTCTTTCTAAAAACAATAAAAATAATGAAGTAAAATATTATGAGTATGATTTAACAAAAAAAGAGTGTGTTTTGGTTGATTGCTTAACGCCGGAGGATTACTTTTTGCAGGATAATTTTTATTTCGCACTGAAAGAAAAGCTTAAACGGCTGAACAGTATTTTAAATACGCCTGTCTGTACCAAATATAAAATAGAAGTCAAAAACGGATTCGCAACCTTAGCGGATAAATTTTTCATCGGTGATAATCTTCCTTTTGATGATTATGTAATTCCCGTTTTGAAAGCCTCTACCGGCAAATGGAAAAAATGTTTTTATCCGTATTATGCCGGTAAACTGGTTTCATCAGATGAATTATGTAAGAATAAAGTCATAAAGAAATATTATGAAGAAAATATTGAAACTTTAAACAAACGAAAAGTGGAAGATAAAAATAAATGGTGGGGTTTCGGGCGCTCGCAGGGAATTAAGGATGTCGCAAAAGAAAAGTATGCCCTCAATACCTTGGTAAAAGATATAAAAGACATAAAGCTTATTTTCTGTGCCGCGGGGTGCGGTATTTACAGCGGCTTGTATATTTTAACGGATATAGAATTTCAGAAAATAAAAAAAGCAATAATCTCAAAAGAATTTATCGAATATATTTCAATGTTGGGAAAATATAAAAACGGCGGATTTTATACTTATTCGTCCAAAGATATAAAAAAATATCTGGAATATTATTTTTCCTGCAATCAGGAGAAGGATAATGAGTTGTAATGACAAATTTTTAAAAGTACTTAAAGAATCATTAATAACATATTGGCAAACCAGTGCGCGCAGCAATGAAAAATTAAAAAATCTGCATTCTTTTGTTGCAAAAGATTTGTTGTATCGGATGAAACAAGAAGAATGTTGCGCATATGCTCTGGGGCTGTGCGATGAATATGGCCGGGAAACCTGTATCCAAGGGCGATATGTTGATAAAAAAGTTGATATCGCGCTTTGTATAAATAATGAAAAAATTGCCGGCATCGGCTTAAAATACGTAATGAGTAATTACTCTCAAAACTCTAATAATTATTTTGAAAGTATGCTGGGGGAAACAGCCAATATCAGAAGCGCCGGAGTCCCGTATTTTCAAATATTTTGTATATTTGATAAACTTCCTTATTTTGATAAATCAGGCAATATTAAGAAATGGGAAAAGATTACCGAACACCATTTATCCAAGTATATTAAATTATCAAATGATAATATAGAATACTACTATCATACGCCTAATAAAACACTGGTATATTTGTTGCATATCGAACAGGAAATAGATAAGAAAATAAAAACAAAAGAAGAGTTAAGAAATTTTTATTTGCATAATGATTTTCAAATCCGCCTGGCTGCTGTCGAAAATGATTTCGGCAAGTCGGTCATAATAAATGATTATGAAACATTCGCAAACAAAGCTATTTATGCGATAAAAAGTATATAAAAACGAATAAAGAAATTTGGGGTGTATTGACTATTTATTAATAGATGCGGGTTATATTATAAAAAACAAACAATATTCAGAGTGTAAAATGGGATTATTCGGTAAAGATAAAAATGAAACTCAAAAACCGGCTGTAACTGAAAAGACTGCAATAAACCAACGTGAGGCGGCCTCGCAACGTAACAGTAATACAATGAGCAGTGCCACACTGTTAAAAAATGAAGCGGTGGTAAAACCGCAGGAAGCACCTCAGGAAACAAAAGTTACAATAACCGTAAATGAAGCCAAGTTTTCGGATATGTATATTACGCCGGATAAAAAAAGCTATGTATGGAGTCAAAAAAGCGAAAGCGGATTGATGATAGCTGATTATACGGATTTACCGGAATTTTTGTCGGAAGTTTTTGCGAAATATGACGGGCTTATCAGCAGTTATTCATTACGCTATAAAGGGTATAATTATCGTGTGGAACGCACGGTAGCATTGGAAGGTGAACAATATTGCGTTCGTAAAATGCCTTCAAGCATTCCTGAGCTTGAACGCTTGGGGTTGCCGCAGGGTATTTGTCGACAGCTTTTATCTTTGGTAAATAAAAGCGGACTGATATTATTTACCGGCGCAACGGGTAGCGGTAAAAGTACAACCATTGCTTCTTTAATAAAAAAATATTTACAAATGCAGGGCGGATATGCTTTTACAATTGAAGATCCGATAGAAATGCCCTTAGATGGTGTATATACGACCGATTCGGGAGATTTCGGCTTATGCAAGCAGACAATGCCTCCGAAGGGAATTTGGGCAGAGGGAATTAAATCTGCTCTGCGCTCAAAACCGAAATATATATATATTGGAGAGATTCGAGAGCCGGAAGCGGCGGTAGAACTTCTGCGTGCTGCTACATCAGGGCATTTGGTCCTTTCTACAATTCACGGCAATAATGTTACCGATGCAATTAATTCATTAGGCAAATATGCGGCATCCAGCGGGATTAGTGAGGATGTAGCCTATGAGATGATTGCCAATGGCTTTTTGGCATGTGTGCATCAGTCTTTGGATGGCTCTCCTCGCAGGTTAAAAGCGGAAGCCATTTTTGCAAATCCGAATCCAAACAGCGGTTGTGCGGTCAGAGGAATGATTCGTACCGGAAAGTTAAACTTAAGCACGCTGTTGGAACAACAGAAAAACAGGATGGATTTAAATCGCTCTCTGTTTGAGTAGGTTATAACATTTTGGCAGCCCATTCGGCTTCCTTAAATCCGATAAGTATAAAATCGTTGCTGACAATCAGCGGACGTTTAACCAACATGCCGTTACTTGCAAGCAGTTTGATTTGTTCATCTTCACTCATATTTGGGAGTCTGTCTTTTAATCCCATGGATTTATACAAAAGCCCGCTGGTGTTAAAAAAGTTTTTAAGCGGTTTACCGGAAATCTTATGCCATTGCGTTAATTCCGCTTCTGTCGGCTTGTGTTCAACAATGTGCCTGCCCGTGAAGTTGATGTGATTTTCTTCCAGCCATTTCTTGGCTTTTTGGCAGGTGGAACATTTAGGGTATTCAATAAATAAAACGCTCATTTTTTATCTCCGTAAATTTATCTGTATAATGCAATAAATAATGTTATTTGCAAATAAAAAAGCGCCGTTGTTAGCGGCGCTTGCTGTTAGTTTTAAAAGAATGGAACATTAGCAGTGTAAGAATAGAAAAAACTATTGCGGGTATCCACAGTTTGCTTTCGCCGGTATAATAGCTCAATATCGGAAAGATGCTGAATATACCGAGAATTATGAATAACAGCATTTTCAATTGCATGTTTTTGTATCGCTTGCATATTTGCGGCTGATTGGCTTTCAGTTGCAATTTGTATTTTTTTTCAAATCGCCGGAGCCGGAATATTGCCAACAAGCAAAACAATATCATACAGCCTGCCCAGATATAAATAGGCAGAAAATCATCACTGAAGTGAAATATATCCATAAGCAGAATAATTAAAATAGGTTTATAAAACAAAATCAATATAGCGGTACTGTATAAAAAAAGCAAATAAAAAAATGCCGAAATATCCGGCATTTTTTAGGTTTAAATGCGTTTAGGTTTTTTCTCTAAAGGAAGTAATGACATTCCCATGCAGAGTAAAAAACCAAACGCAAAAAAGTATAGAACAACGTCACCCGTCATATACCCGAAAATCACCATCAGGCCTATGGTATAAATACCAAGCGCGTAAGCTATCCTTAACAAAGGCTTGTCGCAGTGAACATCTTTGTGTTTACAACATAGCCAAATAAGGCGTCCGATGAAAACCGCCAACAACACAAACGCGCCTATCCACCATAACGTAATAGGTAAATAAGTGTTACCACTGGAAAATAATGACATACTAAAATAATTTAAATAGGTTTATAAAATACAAATCCAATATAATCTAAATTAATCGAAAGTAAAGAATTTATTTCTGTTCAAACTGCATCGCGCCGGAATTAATGCAATAGCGTTGTTTTGTCGGAGTCGGGCCGTCATTGAATACATGCCCGAGATGAGAACCGCAGCGGGCGCAGCTGACTTCGGTGCGAACCATACCATGACTGTAATCAGGTGTGAGCGTCACGCTTTCAGCAATTGCTTCGTCAAAGCTTGGCCATCCGCTGCCCGAATCAAATTTATTGTCTGACGCAAAGATTGGATTCCCGCACGCGCCGCAGACAAAAGTTCCTTTCTCGCTGACATGCAGCAGAGAACCGCTGAACGGGCGTTCGGTTTCTTTTTGCCGCAAAATGCGGTATTGTTCCGGCGAGAGTTTCTTTTTCCATTCTTCATCTGTCAGATTTGCTGCCGGAAATGCGGAGCAGGAACCGATTCCGCGTTTGGCAAAATATTTTTGATGATATTCTTCCGCCGGATAAAAAATTGTTTCCGGCAAAACCTGCGTGACAATCGGGGAAGAATAAACGCCCGAGTCGTTTAGCTCGCGTATTTTGCGCAAAGCCGCCGCTTCCTGTTCTTCATTTGCCGTATAAATGGCAGAGCGGTATTGTGTGCCTACGTCTGCCCCCTGTCTGTTCAGAGTCGTCGGGTTATGATTGGCAAAATAAACATCTAATAGCTTGTCAAAACTGATAATGGAGTCGTCGAAAGTTACCAGAACCGCTTCCGCGTGACCGGTATTGCCGGAGCAGACGCGCTCATATGTCGGATTCTCAACAATGCCTCCCGTATAGCCGACCGTTGTCGCCACGACTCCTTGCACGGCATCAAATGCGGCTTGAATTCCCCAAAAGCATCCGGCGGCAAAGATTGTGTGTGTAATGCTCATAGCTCCTCCTTATGATATATATTGCTCAAATTAAAAACACTGTCGTGTGGGAGGACGGCAGTGTAAGGGTTTGTTAAGGTAGAATATATATTTAGGAGTTCTTGTTCTTATTTAAACCCAATATACCATATTTTTAAGGCTTGTTCAAGCTGAAAATTAAAAAAAAGTTAAAAAATTTAAATAAATTCAAAGATTTCTTGCATTTAGAATTGTTTTTGATACTCTGCCGACTTATGGAGGATAAAATGTATCAGAACTTTTGCGGTATAGATTTCGGAACAACGAATTCGGCTGTTTCGGTTATGAAAAATAATGTTTCCAAGCTCATAAAATTCGGTAACAAAGACACGATTCCGACGGCGCTTTTCTTTCCCGAAGACGGGGAGAAAATTTTATACGGTGACTCCGCCGTTAATGAATACATAAACGGAAATCAGGGAAGGTTTATGCGTTCTGTAAAACGTATTCTCGGAACGGATTTAATGGATGTCAAAACGAATATAAACGGGAAACTGGTCGGTTATGAAGATATAATCTATTCTTTTATCAAATATCTGAAAGAAACAACGGAGTGTGAAACACAAAGAAATGTTGAAAATTTGGTTATGGGCAGGCCGGTGCATTTTCAGGATTTTGCCCCCGAAATGGATGATAAAGCCGAGTCGATATTAAGAAATGTTGCCCGACGAGTCGGATTTAAAAATGTTAGTTTTCTGTATGAACCATTAGCCGCCGCATATTCGCATGAAATCGCTCTGGAGTCGGAAAAACTTGCCTGTGTTGTCGATATCGGCGGTGGTACTTCAGATTTCAGCATTGTCAGAATCGGGGGTAGTAAACGGCGGGAAAAAAGCCGGCGGGCGGATATTTTAGCCAATGACGGTATGCGTATCGGCGGAAATGACTTTGATTATGATTTATCCGTCAGCTGTTTTATGCCTGAATTCGGATATGGAACGCAGTTAAAGCCTGATACGTATACAGGCAGAATTCTGCCGATTCCATTGTTTCCTTATATTATGCTTTCTCAATGGAGCTCAATAAACTCATTATATACATATAAAGAGCAAAAGAATGTGGAACAAATCTATAAGCGCGCTGCTGAGCCCCGAAAAGTGGCCAATTTATATGAAACGGTTCAAAAGGAATTAGGACATAAGCTGCTTGATAATATAGAGAAATCCAAAATAGCACTGACCGAGCAAAAGGAAATCAAAAATCAAATTGAGTTCCTGACGGCAAAACCCGTTATAAATATCAAAGCAAAAGATTTTGAATGCTCCATTATGCAAGATGCGGATAAAATTAAAAAGGTATTGCAAAACTGCGTGAAACAGGCAGGAGTCGCATCCGCTCAGATTAGCCTGGTCATTCTTACCGGAGGTTCAACCGCAATCCCTTATATAAGGAATTTGTTCACCGATACCTTTCCTGATGCTCAGGTTTCCGAAGAACATAAATTATCATCCGTTGCCTCCGGTTTGGTTTATGAAGCCGAACGACTATATAAATAATATGAAATCTGATCTATATGATAGATGAAGTAACCGAAAAGTCAGATTGTAAAAGGGGCAATTTCTTGTTATAGTGCATATCGTTGAGCGGTTGATAATATGTAATGAACAAAAAGAAATGCCGTAAAACAATATGTTGATACGATAATAACAAAAAAAGTAAAAAAAGTTATTGACTTTGAGAAAGTAGTATCATATAAGACGTTTCACCGGCAGGGACGAGCGAGTTCGGAAGAACGAGCAAGGTTGTTGCGGGTTAAAAGAAGGGTCTTGTGAGAGACCGGTTATAAGAAATAGTAAAGAAGATAACAAAGAGGATATGTAGGCAGTATATATGAATATATAAAGTCTATATATCGAAGGAACCTATAAATACTTTGAGAAATAGACAGGATAAGCTATCAAATAACATGAGAGTTTGATCCTGGCTCAGAACGAACGCTGGCGGCAGGCTTAACACATGCAAGTTGAACGGGATTTGTATGGTGCTTGCACCACATAATGAGAGTAGCGCACTGGTGAGTAACACGTGGGAACATACCTTGAAGTGGGGGACAACAGAGGGAAACTTCTGCTAATACCGCATAATCCCTGAGGGGGAAAGATTTATCGCTTTAAGATTGGCCCGCGGAAGATTAGGTAGTTGGTGGGGTAAAGGCCTACCAAGCCGACGATCTATAGCTGGTCTGAGAGGACGAACAGCCACATTGGAACTGAGACACGGTCCAGACTCCTACGGGAGGCAGCAGTGAGGAATATTGGGCAATGGAGGAAACTCTGACCCAGCCATGCCGCGTGAGTGAAGAAGGTTTTCGAATTGTAAAGCTCTTTCGGATGTGAAGATGATGACGGTAACATCTAAAGAAGCCCCGGCAAACTTCGTGCCAGCAGCCGCGGTAATACGAAGGGGGCAAGCGTTGTTCGGAATTACTGGGCGTAAAGGGTGTGTAGGCGGGAAAGTAAGATAGTGGTGAAATGCCTGAGCTCAACTTGGGAACTGCCATTATAACTATTTTTCTAGAGTGACAGAGAGGATATTGGAATACCCAGTGTAGAGGTGAAATTCGTAGATATTGGGTAGAACACCGGAGGCGAAGGCGAGTATCTGGCTGTCAACTGACGCTGAGGCACGAAAGCATGGGGATCAAACAGGATTAGATACCCTGGTAGTCCATGCTGTAAACGATGAATGCTAGTTGTCGGCGAATGTCGGTGACGGAGTTAACGCGATAAGCATTCCGCCTGGGGAGTACGGTCGCAAGATTAAAACTCAAAGGAATTGACGGGGACCCGCACAAGCGGTGGAGCATGTGGTTTAATTCGATGCAACGCGAAGAACCTTACCAACTCTTGACATCCTTATCGGGGAGGGCAGAGATACTTTCTTTCAGTTAGGCTGGATAAGTGACAGATGCTGCATGGCTGTCGTCAGCTCGTGTCGTGAGATGTTGGGTTAAGTCCCGCAACGAGCGCAACCCCTGCTACCAGTTGCCATCAAGTAAAGTTGGGCACTCTGGTGGGACTGCCGGTGACAAGCCGGAGGAAGGTGGGGATGACGTCAAGTCATCATGGCTCTTACGAGTTGGGCTACACACGTGCTACAATGGCAACTACAGAGGGGAGCGAGATCGCGAGGTCGAGCCAATCTTAAAAAGTTGTCTCAGTTCAGATTGTTCTCTGCAACTCGAGAACATGAAGTTGGAATCGCTAGTAATCGCGGATCAGCATGCCGCGGTGAATACGTTCCCGGGTCTTGTACACACCGCCCGTCACGCCATGGGAGTTGGTTCTGCCTGACGGCGTTGAGGTAACCTGAGCAATCAGGAGCCTGGCGACCACGGTAGGGTCAGCGACTGGGGCGAAGTCGTAACAAGGTAGCCGTAGGGGAACCTGCGGCTGGATCACCTCCTTTCAAAGAAAAACGAAGACATATATACTGTCTACATATCCTCTTGAAGTAAAAGTTTAGAGAGAAGGTCAAATCGCGAAGGGTTTGTAGCTCAGGTGGTTAGAGCGCACGCCTGATAAGCGTGAGGTCGGAAGTTCAAGTCTTCCCAGACCCACCATGACTAAATCTTGGTTTAGTGAGGGAAGAAGAACGAAAAAGACCTCGTGATTACAGTTGGGGGTATAGCTCAGCTGGGAGAGCACCTGCTTTGCAAGCAGGGGGTCAGGAGTTCGATCCTCCTTACCTCCACCAATAATAAGAAACTTTTACACAGGATAGTTATAAAACATAGTGAATAAGGGAAAAAGCTGAAGTATGGTATAATTAAAGCAATTTAGTTATATTATACATCAAAAAATCTAGGTAAAAAACACCAAAAAATATCTGAAAAGATATAAACGGGTAAAAAGTAGATTTTTTGTTGAGTAAAAAAAAGTATAGATAACAGCAAATTATTTATACGTTAAGAATCAAGCGATAGGTAAGGGCATTTGGTGAATGCCTTGGCAATCAGAGGCGACGAAGGACGTAATACATTGCGAAAAGCTCTGGGGAGTTATGAATAGACATTGATCCAGAGATATCCGAATGGGGAAACCCGGCCGTAAGGTCATCATTATCTGAAACGATAGGGTAATGAAGCGAACGCAGGGAACTGAAACATCTAAGTACCTGTAGGAAAGGAAATCAACCGAGACTCCGAAAGTAGTGGCGAGCGAAATCGGACCAGCCGATGGATTATGTGATAAGAATTGGAACAATCTGGAAAGATTGACCGTAGAGGGTGATAGTCCCGTATGAGTAGAAAGTCATATAATTCTTGAGTAGGGCGGAGCACGAGAAATTCTGTCTGAAAATGGGGAGACCACTCTCCAAGGCTAAGTACTACTGATTGACCGATAGTGAACAAGTACCGTGAGGGAAAGGTGAAAAGCACCCCGATAAGGGGAGTGAAATAGAACCTGAAACCGGATGCCTACAAGCAGTCGGAGGAGCAATAAGCTCTGACGGCGTACCTTTTGTATAATGGGTCAGCGACTTAATTTATGTAGCAAGCCTAAGCCGATAGGTGTAAGCGAAGCGAAAGCGAGTGTTAATAGCGCGTTAAGTTACATGGATTAGACCCGAAACCGAGTGATCTAGCTATGAGCAGGTTGAAGGTTGGGTAACACCAACTGGAGGACCGCACCCACGCCTGTTGAAAAAGTCGGGGATGACTTGTAGCTAGGGGTGAAAGGCCAATCAAACTCGGAAATAGCTGGTTCTCCGCGAAAACTATTTAGGTAGTGCGGTGATCGAATACCTTGAGGGGTAGAGCACTGGAAGAATGAGGGGGGAGCGATCCTTACTGAATTTTACCAAACTCCGAATACTCAAGAGTAATAATCACCAGACAGACAGTAGGTGCTAAGGTCTATTGTCGAGAGGGAAAGAGCCCAGACCGTCAATTAAGGTCCCAAAATTATGGCTAAGTGGTAAAGGAAGTGAATTGTCCAAAACAGTCAGGAGGTTGGCTTAGAAGCAGCCATCCTTTAAAGAAAGCGTAATAGCTCACTGATCTAAACAAGACGATTTGCGCCGAAGATGTAACGGGGCTAAAGCCATATACCGAAATTACGGATTTGCACATAAGTGTAAGTGGTAGCGGAGCGTTCTGTAAGCCTGCGAAGGTGTCCTGTGAGGGATGCTGGAGGTATCAGAAGTGAGAATGCTGACATGAGTAGCGAAAAGAAGTGTGAGAGACACTTCCGCTGAAAGTCCAAGGTTTCCTGCGTAAAGCTAATCTGCGCAGGGTTAGTCGGCCCCTAAGGCGAGGCTGAGAAGCGTAGCTGATGGGAAGCAGGTTAATATTCCTGCACCGGCCGGGAGGTGACGGATTGCGAAGATTGTAACTGATTAATGGATTTTGGTTGCAGTTAAGCAGTTCCAGGAAAGAGCCCCGGCGTAGACCGTACCCCAAACCGACACAGGTGGACAGGTAGAGAATACCAAAGCGCTTGAGAGAACTATGTTGAAGGAACTAGGCAAAATGCTTGTGTAACTTCGGGATAAGCAAGCCCCATTTGAAGGCAACTTCTGGTGGGGGGCACATACTAGGGGGTAGCGACTGTTTACTAAAAACACAGGACTCTGCAAAATTGAAAGATGAAGTATAGGGTCTGACGCCTGCCCGGTGCCGGAAGGTTAAGGAGAGATGTTCACGCATTGAACTGAAGCCCCGGTAAACGGCGGCCGTAACTATAACGGTCCTAAGGTAGCGAAATTCCTTGTCGGGTAAG
>CAXHMA010000005.1:0-122740 GCA_964017825.1 uncultured Alphaproteobacteria bacterium
GTTCTTCCGAACTCGCTCGTCCCTGCCGGTGAAACGTCTTATATGATACTACTTTCTCAAAGTCAATAACTTTTTTTTAAAATCTTTATCTTTTTTACCGTTCATACCATAAACAACTGTTTTAACTAACTTCTTTTTAGGTATGAATTTTCGTATCATGGACAACTTCTCCATATTATACCGGTTTATACATTTTATAAAGCTCTCTTTTCGGCTAATACAGTATAACTTTTTTTCTATTTATATACGGACTCTGCCTTTTCTTTTTATTAACTTTTATATTATAGAGTATTGAACGCATGTTATCTACCGCTTTTCTTTTGCGGAAAAACAGCAGCGGTAATATTATAGAGATAAGGAATCGGCATGGCATTTGACTTTTTTACTTTCGGCGGCATTCTTTTTTGGGAAGATATTTTCTTTTACCGGAAATGGCGAATCCAAAGGAATTGTATCACGGGGCATTATCGGCTTTTAGACTCTTGGGATATACGGCGGGCAAGCGGAACTTTTGAAGCATGTCAGAAAGCTTTTGCTTCATATATTAATATCTATGAATTAAAAAAGCAGCCGCAAAATATGACTATTATGCTGCACGGATATTTGGACAGCAAAAGTATATTTAAGCGACTCTGGCGCAAACTCATGATGGCCAATTCATCCTTTGCCGCACTGAATTACCCCGCATTTTTCAGAAGTACGCAGGCTTCGGCTCACCAGCTTCTCTTCTTTTTAAACCATATGGAGGATGTTAAGGAAGTTTCTTTTGTTACAAAAGGAATCGGAAATATGATTTTACAAAAAGCACTCAGCTTTCCATTGGAAACACAAACTTTCCGAGAAAAGGCACGAATCGGCCGCATTGTTCAAATCAATCCGGTCATTAAACCGAGTCTTTTATGTGAATTTCTTACAAGATATAGGTTATTCCGGTTTATTCTTGGACCGTCTCTTTCCGACATGACCGAAAAAGGTATAAAAAATCTGCCTAAATTGCCGGATGATATTCCTTATTTACGGATATTTTCCGAATCCAAAACATATCAGGTGAGAGATAAGATTATGTCATACTGCAAATTCCCCGTTGAAGAATCCGAGTATAAAGGAAAAAATACAATATATATTGCCGGAAATACGTTCAGGACGATGAATAATGAAGAAATTTTAATGAAAACAGTCAAATTTTTAATGTCAGAAAAAATTTAACGATATTGTAATACTTTTTTTAGTTTTTTTATGTTATACTAAGTCAGTTAAAGAACTTTATCCGAGGCGCAAATGAAATCGGTTTTAGGTATGATTGTGGTATTTATTGGGCTTTATATCATTATCTATAGTGATATTCTCAGCTTTTTTGCGCAAAAATGGTTTCTTGTTTTTGCCGGTGTATGTGTTATTGCGTCTCTTGCTGCCGCAGCAATTATGCTCGGTTTGCCGTTTAAGAAAAAGAAAGGCGGTTAACATGACGAATCTATCCGCTTTGATAAAAAAAATATTTTTCTCCCTGACAGTTATGGCTGTTTCAGCAGCACAAGCGCTGGCTGATGACCGCACATGTCCGACTCTTGACGAGTATACGGCAGATGGAACCGGCGATAACTTTTTATTGGGAGGAGCTTATAAAATTATAACGGATGCCTGCGCCAGTGTTGTTGATTTTTCATGGAAATCGTTTGCAGAACCCTTACAAGCAGTTATCGGCCTTGCGGGAGCCATTTATATTGCCTTTTACACATTGAAAAATATCGGTACATTTTCGCAACAGGACGCATCGGCCTATTTAACCAATGAAAAAAGCGGCGTTATTATGGTCGGTGTCAAGACTGCCGCCGTTGTCTGGCTTTTGGGAAATCAAAGCTTTTTATACCAATATATTGTCGGACTGGCCGTTCAAACCGGGATGGATGTCGGCTCGCTCATTACCGGCAACAGCGGTCTCGACGGAAGTGCCGATAATGTACAAGGACTATTTGCCTCTGCAATTGACCAAATCAAAATATTCAATGATGAAATATACGTCATAGTGGCAACGGGGCGCTCTCTGCTTTGTTTGGGAACATTGCCCGAAGGTTTCTTTTTGTTTGAATGGTATTGGTTTTTGGTATTTACCGGTCTTGTTGTATACATATACGGCTGGCTTATCCTCATTTCTTTTTCTTTTTATATGCTGGATGTTTTATTCAGACTCGGCGTAGCATGTATCGTTCTGCCGTTGGCCGTTGCCTGCGGATTTTCCAAGCTGACATCAACATATACCAAAAAGACGTGGGATTTATTCGTTAATGTTGCTTTTAACTTTATTATGGTCGGAGTGACCATTAAGTTTACAATTTCTTTACTGAAACAGGCAACTATCGGCAATGCAGAAGTCGCAAAGTTTTTACAAAGCGGACAACCGCTTAACGATGCGGATTTAACGGCAATTTCCGATGCATTAGACGGGCCGAACTTTATTTTGGTAACATTCTGTTGCGTTATCTCGTTTAAGCTTTTTATGGAAGTTGAACAGATTGCCGGAAAAATATCCTCCACTTCCTCCGTCGGCAAGGTCGGGCAGGAACTTGGTGCAGCAGCTGCCGCACCGGCAATTAAAGGCGGAAAATCGCTCGGCTCCGGAGCATGGCATTTGGCCGGCGATGTCAGAAGAGAAACCGGCAAAAGAATCAAAAATTCCAATACCTGGGTCGGCAAAGCCGTCCGCGGCACAGAACACGGTATGCATTATGTCCAAAATAAGGTCAGACGAGGCGCGAGCATAACCGAGGGCTTCTTATTCGGAACCGGGCGCGATGCCAACAGAGCATTTTGGCGCTAAGCAATATGATGGAGTTTATTATGAAGATATGGACAGAAAATAATAAAACAAACATCATAAAAGGGATGAAAGGGCTTTCTCTCTTTACCCTTATTTTGCTTTTATGCAGTTGCCACGATGAATGTGACACCATACAAAAGTATATGGATGACGGCAAAACTTATGAAATACCTTATGAGGGTGAAATCGACAAGACCTACCTTATGTGTGCGTTGTTTAACGTCCTTATTGCAACAGCAAAAAAGATTGCAACCGACGCATGGGATACTTTATCACAACCGCTTATTCCCGTTGTCGGCGTTGTTGCGGCAATTTATGTGGCAATATATACGGCAAAGCTTGTCGGCTCTTTCGGCAAACAAACCGCAACGGACTATTTATCAGGCGAGAAATTCGGTATATTGAAACTTATGCTTAAAACTGCCGTCATCATCTTTTTGCTTAACGGCGGCAAAGGCCCGGGCTGGTTGGACGGCATCGGAAACATAGGCGGCGCCCTCGGAATTGACATTGTAGAAGGCGGTGCCGATATTCTCGGAGAAAGCTTAGGACAAGAAAACTTTTTAATCCGGAAAGTTATCACGCCAATTCTTAAAACCGGATTAGAAATCGGCGGCGCATTAGCTGTTAAGAGTAATGCCTCGTTTAATTTCTATGATAGTGTGGAAGGCCAATTGGAGGGAATTTTGGGTGTCCATCTCCGTACGCCCTGGGGATCTCTTTTTGAGATGATTCGCGGTGCACTTAAAGGCTTTATGGAGGCGACATATGAGCCGGTTGCCATCGGCGAAGCAATGATTTGCAATGCCACCATAGACAGTTTTTTGAGCTGGTATTACCTGATGCTTCTCTACGGCTTTATCTTATTCACATTCGGCTGGCTGATGTCGGTCACAATCGGATTTTATCTGGTAGATATTCTCATAAACCTGACATTTGCGGCAGTTATGCTCCCTATCGGCGTTGCGTGTGCAATTTCCGACAAGACGATAACTTTTACAAAAAATATATGGAACGTCTTTATCAATGTCTTTTTCAGCTTTATCATTTTAGGTATTGTTATCGGAATGACGATACAGGCTGTCGATCTGTGCCTCAGCAAAGGCGATGCGGCTAACACGGGCGGGGTTATGAGCGACTTTCTGATGGACCGTCAGGCACAAATTGATGCAAACCAAATTAAAGAATTAGCTGAATTTTTATGGAACAGCGGATCTTTGCTCTTTACGATTGTCTGCCTGAGCATCATGTACGGGCTTATCGGACAAATCGGCGCGCTGGCAGAAAAAATATCCGGCGCCGGCAGTATATCCTCAGCCGGCAGCGAAACAGGAGCTAAAATGGCGAAGCCTGTTGTTAATCAGGCCAAGAAGACTACTGTCAAGGCTTACCAGCGTGTGGGCAAGCCGATTGCGACTGGTACGGGGAATACGCTTGCACGAATTACACGTTTAGACAAGCTTTATAAATGGGGAAGCAATGAGGTTGAGAGAGCCCGCGGCTTCTTTACCGGCAGCGGTGCACAAGGATTCAGAGCTTTTTGGCATAAACGAGGCAGATGGAGATAGTGATATGTTGCAGAAATTGATATATAGTATACTCTTATCCCCGAAACTGCGTTTCTTATGTCTGTCGCTGATGATGCTTTTTTTGAGCGGATGCGAGAGCGACGGCGACGACTCTTTGGGCGAAGACGAAAACTTTAAGGCCAGTGCGAACTGTTGGCAGACAAAAGTGATTAATGCCGTTTTGAGCGTTATTGACAAACTCTATAAAACATCGACCACACAAGTAACAAACGGCGGCCCTGCCCTTATCTGTGTCAGTTTTGCCGTTTGGATGGCTTTCAAAATTTTAAAAACATTACCGTCTTTTAAAGAAGAAAACCTCGGAGAAGTATGGACCGAAATCGGGCAGAAACTTTTTGTTTGCATGTTCTGTGCATGGGTTGTTTACAAAATCGGCAATATTGACTGGGCAATGAAAACATTTTTATTCCCGATTTACAATACCCTTTCAGAACTGGGACTGCAAATTTTGGCATCCACCGCGTCCGGTTTGCCAAGTTCAACCGATGTGGGGGACTTCGGAGAAGTAACTTATCCTCAAATTGATTACGGACAATGTAAATTAAATCTGGATATTAACACCTCGTTGAAGGAATCTTTGGCAAATCCGATTAACTGTCTGGCTTGCTCTGTCAGCGACAAGCTGAACTCCGGCATTAAAATCGGTGTTGCACTTATCAGCAGCGGCGATCTCGGCGCCATATTTGCCGGAATTTTAGTCGTGATTTTATTTACGGTTACAAAATTCAGTTTTATTTTTGTTCTGGTAGACGGGCTTTTCCGGTTAAATTTCGCAGCCTTCCTTATGCCGGCACTGATTCTCGGTATTCCTTTCAATTATACCAGAAAATGGAGCAAACATGTCTTTCTTATGTTTTTGAATTCATCGGGGATTATGTTGTTCATCACGCTGTTAATCTGCATCTCCATTGAAGCTCTTCTCTATATTATGGGACAGTTGGGACCGCAACTTAAAGAAAGTGTTTCTAACGGCGGACCGATGATTTTGGCAATCATCTTAATATCAGTATTATTAATTAACGTTCCTGATTTCGGTGTTTCTTTGGCTGATAAATTCATCGGCGGCGGCGGCGGCATAGAATTTCAGAAAAAAGTTTCCAAATTTGTTATCAGGAATGTAAAAAAAATCGGATATCAGATAGCAGCATCAGCAACAAACAGCGCGACAAAGAAATTTACCGACACGTTGGAAAAATATGAAGCAACACGAGAAGCCATAGACAGCGCACGGCAAATTAAAAAGAAAATTGATTCACTGGCGGGAGGCGGAAATGACAATGACTAAATTAATGACATTTTTCCGCAGCAATCAATATAAAATTGCGACCCTAATTGTTATGGCGATGCTTACAATTTCGTGTTGCGCGATTGCCTCTCCCGACGATGATTACTTGGAATATTGTCAAAGCAAGGTGTTTGACCAAAAATATGAAGAAGGCGGATGTTGGGCGTGCAGTGTTATCGGCGTTATCATGAAAGCAATGCTTTCCGCAATTACTCAGTTATTTGACGGCATGATAGAATTATGCAAGTTAATTCTTGCGTTGGGCGCTGCCATTTGGCTGGCTATTTACTTTTTGAAATCGTTGAGCTCATTTGCGGCGCAAGATCCTGCCAAAATTATTGACGGCGCACTAATGTTTATGTTCAAGTGGGCTCTTGTCTCAACGCTTATTTTCTGGGGAATCGGCGATATTATTGAATATATCGTCAGCCCGCTTCTGAGTATCGGCATAGATATCGGTACAGTTTTCAGCCAAGGCGCGCGACTTTAAGGAGGCAGAAATGAAGAAAAATTATTTATACATCCTGCTTATTTTCCTGACAGCCTATCTTTTGCCTTTGACGGCAAATGCCGACGACTTATTGGGCGGAGTTACGGTTGATTTCCGTAATCTTTTAAGCGCTGAGGTTGCCTTAACAAAATTAAACAACGAAATAATGAAATTAACCCGAGATATAAGCATTGCTTCGGCGCAGATGATGAAATTCGGCGACATGCTGCTGTGCAATGCCCGTTACAGCGCGGCCGCAGAGATTAACTTCAGCGTTGTGGGAATTGATATTATCTCGATTGATTTTATTGTACTGGATATTTACATCAGCGGCTGGATTCTTTATATTATCGGCTTTTTTATTATGATGATTTCCACTTTCTATTTATTTGACATTGCTTTTAATCTGACCATCAGTATTACCCTGTTACCGCTGGCTCTGGCACTTTGGCCTTTCGGCATAACACGCGACAAACTGAAACTGGTGATTGAAAGCATATTATATTATGTCGGTTTGTTTATCTTTTTACCCTTGGGCGTCTTAATTGCGAAAACATTGGCACAGACGGTTGTTAATGATGCCTTCAGCGGCAGCGGATTTGATTTTGAAACAGCCTTTAATCAAGACCAGTCTGATTTAATCCGCGATAATCTGGGGCTGTTTACCCTGCCTTTCCTAAAAATCCTGTTGTGTTATATTGTTGCCTTAAAAATTATTCCGCTTATGGCCGGTGAGTTTTGCGAACACTTCTTCGGCAGCGCTCTGGTCGGTAACCCGATGAGCGAGAGAATGACGGAAATGTCTAAACTGGCTGCCAAGCCGCTCAAAAAAGTCGGCAATTACGGAAAAAATGTTCTTCAACACCAGACCGGCAAGGGATTGGAAAAATTCGGCAACAACAAAAACGCGGGCATCCTCAGAAGCGCAATAGGACGCTATGGCAAGCGTTTGGCAAAAACAAAGCGCAGGTAAGGAGCAAAGCAATGAAAAGAATATGGAATAACATTTCAAAATACTTACCTCTGATAGCAGGGCTGTTTGTGCTTTGCTATGCTGTTGATGCCTTTGCCGGTGTCGCTGATTTCTTCGGCGGTCTGGCGGCAAAAGCACTGGGTATTGACACTTCGGACAACTGCGTTCCGCCGCAGTCGCATACCGGCTGCCTTTTCTGCCCGTTATTCAAAGTATTATACAGTGCCGGTAATACCGTAGCGGCAAAGGCTTACTCTGCTTTTCATTCGGATTTGGGCAAAGTTGTCGGCTTATTTTTAAGCGTCTCTCTGGCTTTAATTATCCTTAAAAATATTGCTTCCATGAATTCGCAGGATCCGGGAACCATCATCAACGATATATTAAACAAAACATTTGTGGGCATAGCCATTTATATCATCGTTACACAAGATTACCATAATGTACTTAATTTGACCCTTGTTCCGATTTTTACTTCGGGTCTGGAATTTGTCAGTCTCGATAGTGTTGATATTACTTCTTGTGCATCTGCCGCCGGCATAGGGGGATTTTCAAGCCATATCGGCGCAAATGAAGAAGCCGGCATTCCCTCCCAAATCGGTACCACACTCATTTGTTCTGCCGAATATATTGAAAGTAAAATCAATACTTTGTTTGAATACGGCAGATGGGGTTTTTGCAGAGGCATGGGGCCTGACCGCTTATGGCACATTATCCCGCATCCGATTTATCTTGTAGATTCACTGGTTCTTTATTTGGGCGGAATTTTCTTTACGGTGGCTTATCCGTGGGTCTTGGGAGATGCCATATTGCAACTCGGAATTTCAATGGCCTTGATGCCCTTTGCCGTTGCCGGATATGCCTTTAAGGGAACGAAACAATATTTGAGCACCGTTTTCAACTGGATTTTGCATACACTGTTCGTCTTTATGTTCATGATGATTTTGATAACATGCCTTTTAACTTATATTGAAGGTATTATAAACACGGCAGCGGCTAGCAGCGGCAACCCGAAAGTTTTCTTCACATATCCGGTTCGAGGCATTGCTTTCTTCGGTCCTAATATGTTTATGATTATCTTCGTTTTAATTATAGGTTATACATATATGCCGCAAATTGCACAGCTGGCTGACCAGTTTTCCAAGGGTTCCGCGCTTTCGGCGGCTAAAAAGTTCGGTACATTCTTAACCGACCAACTCGACAAACAGGCTGAAAAAGTCGCTGACAAAGCCGTTGATATTGCCAAAGATGCTGCCGTAACGACTGGACGAGTGAGCGTACGTCGTTTTAATGCGGCTGTCCGCCAATCCGTACTTGAAGCGACGCTTGCTTTGGGCAAAACCGATGCTGCGGGGAATAAACGCATGCATATCCCGATGATCGGCACATTTACGGCACATAAAAATGCAGACGGCTCAATGTATCTTAAACGTGAGCGCACCAATTTTCTCAACGGCAGAAAACATGTTATGGTATCGGATAAATATTCCACCATTTATCAGGAATATGACAGGCATGGCAACTTGATTAAGAGCAAAGTTGAGTTTAAACACAACTTCGCAAAGAAGCACCTGCTCAATAAAGACGGAACAATAAATGTCGAAGCTTATAAAGTTTTGATGGATTCCAATTTGGCAAAAGATCCTGAATTCAAAAAAGCAATAATGGCGCAAGTTGCCGCCGATGTTGCAAAAGCACGAGGGTATGACATCGGTAAACACTTTAGGTCAAGAACGGTAACACTTGACCCAAGAAACCCGAATAAAATATCTATTGAACAAATTGACCAAACCGGAAAAAAGACAAGACTCAGCATGGATATAAACATGACGACCGGTCAGGTAATTACCAATTTTGAGCAGGCTCGCGGCCGCAACCGTTATGACAAGGTTGCCCATACCCTGAATACCGAACGTAAATATTTCGGACGCTGGGTTAATACCAATCTGGCTGCCGGTGCCATCAATCTTTTAAGTTTCGGCAGAGGAACCGTCAACCTTGGTTTTATTAAATACCGCGTAACAAGAGATGCGTACGGTAATCTCGGATATGAAAGAGATATTTTATCGCGCTCAGGCGCAATCCTGAGACCATGGACATGGCGTTTCCACCGCAATATAAAACAATATGATTGGGAAAGCACATCTCATATTAATAATGCGCAGGGAACAACGAGAACAAAATATGTGGACGATGCCTATTCGGAAGAGATTATCTCCTTTTTTGACAACGGCAGCTTTTCCGTTCAAAGAACCGGCAGACGGGATCCTGCCACAGGAGCAATTATTGATGAGGAGACACGCATTACGTATTCTGCTGCCGTTCAAGACGGACATGCCGGTATCAGCGGCGGCAATGAGAGTGCTCAGGTTGTAGACTCGTCCGGAAACTTGGCATCGGATATAAATCGCGCTGAATTTTTTGCCGATATAGACGACCTTTTGAGCGGCACCTCTGCTTATGCGGCAGCTTATACTGCCGCCATCCTTCCAGCAGCAACCACCGCTGCAAACATAGCCGCGGCGGCAGCCGGCATACCCATTCTTCCCGGAGATCCTCAATACGATGCTCTGCTCAACGCTGCCCTTCAACAGGAAAAAGAAAATTTTGTTTTGCAAAACATCTTTGCACCGGCACGCAGACTGAGAACCCCAAAAATAGCGACCCGTTTCGGTTTCAGCATCTGATAATTTTCTGCAATTTTGTGCATAAGGCGAATGTATTGCGCACTTTCTCAACATGTTATTTTTTAACGTAAAAATAGCATGTTGAGAAATATTTTACAAAATCTGCGAATCGCATCTTACCGAAATCGTTGACAAAAGTTATACAGATTTGGATATTTTTATTTTTTTTGACTTGCATATTTTGCGGGGGTAATTATTATTAAGAAAAAGTTATTTTTATAAAGGTATATGCTATGGAAGAAATTGTATTTCCGAATCAAATCAGAATTAACCGCAAAATGCACGGCGTGGCCATGCAGGATTTAGCCGACAGATTAGGAATAAGCCTTTCCGCCATTTCCAAAATTGAAAAAGGATACCGGCGCCTGAACCAAGAACAACTTATTTTGGTTGCCGAAATTTTGGATTGCTCACTGCAAGATTTATATGTTAATGAGCAAAATTCACAGCAAGATGTTGTCATGGCATGGAAAAAAGAACAGGAACGCCGGCAGGAAATCAATAAAAACAGCGGATTAAAAGTTTTGGGGGCAGCTTTGCGATATATCAGAAATGATAAATCGCTCACTTTGATAGAGGTTGCCGAAAATGCCGACATGACTTTATCCGTATATCACCGTATTGAAATGGGACAAAGAGAAGTTTCCGATAAAGAATACAAAAATATCGCCAAGGCCTTAAAAATGGATACCGACGCATTGAAAGCGGAAGTTAAACGTTTGGATAGTTCCGGGGCTTTGGAGGAAATTATCGTCCATAACGATTCAAAATATAAAATAAACCACAGTGCGCATATTGCAAACGAACATATCGGCTCTTATTTTGATATTGAAACTTTCAAAATCCCCGTTTACGGAACGTCGGGCGCCAACGGAGCCGTCTTAATTGACCGCAGTTCCGCAATAAAAGAAGTTATCAAACCGCTCAACATTTCCGACAAACGCGATATTTACGGCGTCAGCCTCTGTACCAGACGCCTGGGTTCGTTATTATCCAACAGAGCGATAATGTTTGTTACGTCTTCCGAGATTGTCAGTGTCGGAGATATCGCACTGTATTACAAAACGGAGCAAGAAGCTTATTTTGTCAGCGTCAGAGAAGATGATACCGGACAATTATACGGTCTGATGTGGAATCCGGAAGAAAGAATTTCTTTCAGCAGTGATGATTTTAAGAAAATTCATAAAGTTGTTAACATAGCTTTATAATAAAACCGTTTAATTTGATTGTGTCGTAATTTTATGTAAGGGTTAAGCTCGTGGAAAATTTAAATGATGTAGAATTTGGCAGCGATAAGAGCACGGAAGAAGCTCCGATTTTAGTTGCACAGCGTTATCTCAACATTTACAGACAGATTCATATTTTCAACAAAGAAAAACGGGATCAGTTTGATGATGAGCTTTTAGCTCTGCCGCAGAATGTCTCCGACTTTTTTAAGCGCATGCCCGGCGGGCGTCTGCTTGTAGAACATATAGAAGAAGTCAAGACGGAAAGAGGCATCTCGTTTGTCAAATCCAACAAAGAAGATTTTACCAACGGCTCAGATACAGGCACACAGGCAACTAACGACACTGTTGCAGCGCCACAGACTGTCAGCGGCGGAACCCTTGCTGTTGACGCGTCTTTTGCACAAGCATTAGCTCAATCTATGGCTAATGCCTTTAAGCAAATACCCGCAACAACAACGGCAACTGCTGTTTCGGCACCGTCATCTGCCGATTTCGGCAAAGCTTTTGAATTGATTGCCCAGGAAATCAAAGCATCACGCGCTTCGTTGTTAGATGTTTTGCAGGAAATGCATGTTATGACATCGTCGCTTATTGCATCGCAAGTGTCGATTGCCAGAACGTTGGAAAGCTTCTTGAAAAAGTCCGCGTCAATACACAATGAAAGTTTACCGGAAAATAAATCTGCCTTCGTGCAACCGCAACAAACATATGAACAAAATGAACCGCCCGCACAGACTTCCGAGATGCATTTTGCAAAAAAGAAAGATTTTTCCCAACCTGTATCAAATGACATAAAAACGCATACATTTTCTGCTACGGAACAACCTACAGATCCGAAACCGGACGTTAACCGCACAGCAATTCCCGTTTCATCGGCATTCCCCAATACTTCGGATGAGATTCAGCGAAAAAAGAAGAAAAAAAAGAAAAACAAAGAGAACAGAAATATTGAAACAGCCGGCGGAAATATTATTAACGAACAGAATCACCCGGGGCATAAGCGGAATATTTCTTTTGAACAGCAAAATACGCCCTCTGCTCCGGCAGCAAATTCCGAGCAATTGGTACCGGCTTTGAGCGGTATTGTTCGTGAAGCAGTGGCGAAACATTCGGAAACAGATATTATCAACAACGTAATTCAGGAATCCGGACAATTTACGGAAGAGAATGTACCTCAACCGTCCGCGGATATTGACCTTTCAGCCCTAAGCACAGAGACTATACCGGAGAAGTCTGACATGGCAAAAGATGTTGTCTTTGATTTAGATAATTTATCTGATTTGATAGACGAAAAGAAAACGGCAGGTATTGAGCAAAATCTTACTGATAGTATTTCAGACTTTTCCCTGCCGGAACAAAGCGCAACTATTATAGAAGAACCGGCACCGCAATCAACAAGCGAAAATTTAGATGATATCTTTAGCGGTGACGGATTGGACTTTGCTCTGCCGGAACAAAGTGCGGTTGTTGAAGAAAAATCCGCTCCAAAGGCAGCAAGTGAGAGTTTAGACAATATATTTGACGGTGACGGATTAGATTTTGCCTTGCCCGAGCAGAGTGTCGTTATTGAAGAAGAACCTGAACCGCAACCGGTAAGCGGAGGTTTGGACAATATATTTAACGGAGACGGATTGGACTTTGCTCTGCCGAAACAAAGTGCGGCTGTTGAAGAAGAAGCCACTCCAAAGGCAGCAAGTGAGAGTTTAGACAATATATTTGACGGTGACGGACTAGATTTTGCCTTACCCGAGCAAAGCGTTTCTATTGAAGACGAACCTGAACCGCAACCGGCAAGTGAAAGTTTAGACGACATCTTTGGCGGTGACGGATCAGATATCTCCCTGCACGAGCAAAGCACTGCTATTGAAGAAGAATCGGAATCGCAATCAACAAGCGAAAGTTTAAATGATATATTTGCCGAAGATTCATCTGAATTTGTTTTTCCTGAAACAAACACGTCTTTACCCGAAGAAACGGTTTCAACAGAAAGTTTCTCAGACTTAGAGGATATATTTTCCGCAAATACAGTAACAACCGTTAAAGATGAACAGCAGACCGTGCAGACTGAGAAAACAAGCGATGCTCAAACTACTGCCACGCAGCCCAGCCGTTACAGCGAGGAGCTGGACAGAATCCGCGCGGCATTGACCAGCGATAACATTGATATATCCTCATTGGATCAGCCGATTGCACTTGACGATTACAGTGACGATGAAAGCATATTAAACAGAGAAGATGATTTGGCATCTGTTCTGCCGCAAGCGGAGGAAGCAACATCCCAACCGACCGAATCCGAAACCTCTGACAGTGAAGAATGGGAGTGGGAATATGTTGATGAAAACGGCAATCCGGTAGCTGCAACGAGCGATGATGATGAGTGGGAATGGGAATATGTTGAAGATGATTCGGAAGAAGCATCTGATAATAACAACAAATAAAACGTTTACAAAATATTTTCTTTATTCTACTTTTAAACAGACAGGAGAGAGTTATGGCGGAAGATGATACAATTACGGTAACAAAAGAATCCTTATGGTACATAGATAATTATGTTCTGATAAGGGATTATTATGACCGTACCGTCTCGCGGATTGCCGCCCGCTGTATCCGCAAAGGCAATATCGCCGTTGAAGATTATCCCTTTTTTCCGTACATTATTGACGTGCTGGACGAGCTTTGCGAGACCGGAGATTATATTCTGTCGCACAAAGAGCTTCATCCGTATGTGGAAAAGAAGATTAAAGGCGGGGTGCAAGCTCTGGAAAATAATCTCAGCCTGTATAAACAGGAACTGGAAAAGAATTCTTCCGTTGAGATGACTGCCAAAAAAGATGCGGATTTGAGTGCAGCGAAAGATATATTCAGCGGTTTTACCGATCAGGCAGATGACCCGACAAAAGGTGCAGGGCAAAGTATTGATGATGTCGTGGCAAAACTGATGGCTGAACAAGAAAAAATTATCAATAAGAAAGAGGACGGCAATGAATAAATTACTTTTTTTTAAGTATAAAGCTTTTATTTGCATGGTGTTTGCTTTTTTATTGGTGAGTGCATGCAATTCGCATCAAGATGAAGCTGAAATCATTATGACGCAAGGCATTACCGAACAAGAACAAAAACCTGATGATTTTATGATTTTGCAACAACAAAATCCCCGCATGTTGCGCACGATGTTTCGGGCAAATGATTTGGATTTGGAAACGCCGCTGAGATGTAATGTCAATTGGAAAACGCAGGAAATGGTTCAAATTTTGCCGCATAATAATATGTCTTTCAGAATTGACAGAAATGATATTAATAACCCTTTACCGAATTTTGAAGTTCGGGATTTTACATTTGACAATATACCCGCCGAGCAGGCAATGCTTATGCTGACGAAAGAGGCGGGAATAACGCTTGTTGCCAAAGATGCTCCCTACCCGACGATATACGGAAAAGATTTGAACGGCAGTTTCAGCGAAGTATTGGAAATGGTTGCACGTTCCGCTGACTTATTTTACCGTTATGACGCGAAAACAAACTCAATTATTTTAAGCAGACGAGCTTCTTTTACGCTTTACACGCCGAGTTCCAGAACGTTACTTCTCGGATTTCTGGATGTTTTAAGAGGTGCCGGCATTACGGACATGGTCACGAACTGGCGCGATTACAGCGTAACATTTGAAACAAATCTGGAAACGATTGATAAAATCAAAAGCCTGATCAAAGACTTTGAAGACAACCCGACAATGATTATGTATGATGTAAGTGTTTTCAGAATAATTGCCAAAGAACCCTGTGGCGTTGTCTGGAAAGATTTGCTGAAAGATTTTAATTTCGGGACTATTGCGACCGCGCAGACCGGTGTTATCGGCAGAGTCTTAACAGTGACAAATGACATGACAATCAATCATTTGCAAAAGTTTGTCAGCCGGTACGGAACAATACAGGAAATATCCGAAGGGCGTTTTGTGGTTCCGACCCGTTGGTTCTCGCGTTTTGATGTCGGGCGTTGCGGCAAGTTAGATAACTTGGAATATCCGATGTCTATTTTGGCAAAAGCAGAAATAGAAAAAAATAACCGGATTTTCTCTGAGATTACACTTGATACAACAGATGGCGAGATTACCAAATTTAAAGTCAGAAATCAGCTTGGAGAGAACTTTTTAATTATAGGCCTGCCAAGTGAAATCTTCGGACCGGCAAAGGAAGGTACTGAAACGATTGTCTATATTGTGCCGCGGTTGGTCAGAATGTTAAAAACGGACGAAAAGATTAAAAATAAGATTTAACGGGGTAAAAAATGGAAGAAGGAAGCGGCTTGGACGGTTTGCTTACGAATAGTTCTGATACGGATGCTGCTGCGCCAACAGCGGGAGTTCAGCCTATGCAGCGGCCGAAATTAAAAAAAATCAAGCGTGCCAAAGTTCGTTTGGCGACGCCAATTCCGCCGGTTCCGGAAAAAATTATGCCGGAGGCTGATACAGCAGTGACTGTTGCCGAGGTTGATATGTCGCCGACTGAACAACAAACCGTAGCAGAGACACCGATTTCTTCACAAGAAAACATTTTGGATACATTGCTTTCTGATGCGGCTCAAACGAATGAGCTTCCTGAACATCCCGACAATAATGAGACTTTTAGCGAATCGGACAAAGGAACTGAGTTAGTTACCGCAAGTGAAGCGCAGGAAATGGCTTCAACGGCAACCGGCAGCCCTTATGTTGTGGAAGGATTGCCTCCTGATTTGGATTACGAATCCGATGAAGCTTATGAAGCGGCTTATGAGGGCGAATCGGGATATATTAAAAAGAGCATTTTTTATGCGGTATCATGCGCATGCCTTTTAGTCGGATTGTTTGTCGGTAAAACGCTGTTTTCTTCGCAAACTGTAGAAAATCACGGTTTAGAAGGCGTTGTGTTGAATCCCGATGTGCCGGCGGGGCGTCCGCGTTGCGGCTTGACAGACAAAAACCAAGCCTGCACATTTTATATGATGAACTGGTACAAGCAGGAACTTAACGGGCGCGATTTTTACAAATTGGCTGCGCAACTGACCGGCCGTGAAACGTATATGATTGAAACGGATAACCTGCGTTATGCAACAGTCAAAATCCGCCCCGGCGCAATTGCACAGTTAAATATTCCGGCTCTGTTGAAGTAAAGAGTGTTTGCAATATCAGCGAGAATAAAATTCTTTTGCCGTAATCAGGCTATATAGTCTATATTTATATACTTTGTCATTGGTTCCGTGCATTAAAAAAGCCCTGCGGGAGGGCTTATATTTTATTTTTCGGATTTCTTTTTCTCTTTGGTTTCCGCTTCTTTTTTAGCGGCGACCTTTTCTTGGACTTTTTCCTGCACCTTTTCTTTCAGCTCTTTTGAAGCTTTCTTGCCGGCGTCTACCAAATGCGGCGCTTCGTCTTTCAGCTTATTCATTATCTGCGGCATACGTTCGGCATTATAAATCACGATGACGACGAGAGCTGCAAGTATCCAAATCATTTGTTTTCTCCTTGTTTGTGCATTTTAAATAATACTTCCGTGGCGTCGTATTCATACTTGACATCAAGCCTGTTTTGCAGACCTGCATCATAGCGCTTTCTGACTTCTGCCACATTAATATGTCTAGGGGTATTATGAATAACATTTTTTATTTTGGCAAATCTTATTAATGATTTTTCCGTCATAAATCGTTTTTCATGACAAATTGCCTGCATGTCAGCAATCTTTCCGGCACAATAGCAAACCGCATCCAGCCCCGCATCCAGCCCCAATACGGTTTTATCTGCCATGTTATTACCGGGCAGCGCGTGCATTTCGACAGCATCGCTGATTAGAAAACCGTCAAAACCGAGGTGTGAACGAATAACCTGCGAAATCACTTTTTTTGACAATGTCGCCGGATAATCCTTATCTATTGCAGAAAGAATAATGTGTGCTGTCATGGCCAGCGGATAGGCACTAAATTCCTGCAAATATGATGTTTCTTTCTCTATTTCATTTAAGGAAAGCCGCGTCTCCATAAGGTGCAGATGCGGGTCATCCACAGCGTTCAGATGTCCGGGGATATGTTTGAAACAGGGACAGATACCCATTTGTATATATGTATCGGCCATCGTTTTCGCGTATTTTGTAATAATCGTATCATCAAAACCAAAACAGCGCCCCAAAAGCACGGGATTTTGCGGCGTGGTTTTCTTATCTATGACGGGAGCAAAGTTTACATTTATTCCCAGCTTGCGCAAATCACAGGAAATTAACTCAGCCTGCATTTGCGTCAATTCGACAGGCACTTTTCCCAATTCATCGGCGGAGGCATATTTTGCCGATTGAATTGAACTAAGGCGAGAGACTCTGCCTCCTTCTTCATCAACGGCTATTAAAATGTCGTCACGATTAATAACATCACGAATACTTTGAACAAGTGAAATAACCTGCTGCTCACTTTGCAAATTACGTGAAAACAAAGTAACACCGAGAGGATTATACTCTGAAAACAAATACTTCTCTTCATCGGTCAGTTCCGTTCCCGAGCAGGAAAGCAAAGCGGCAAGAATCGGCTTAGACATCGTCTTTTCCTAATTCTGCTTGATGATACTGCTGATTTGGTTTTGCTTTAACTGAGCCGCCAGATTTTCGGCTTCTTTACGGGTTTTAAATGCGCCGACTTTTAAACGATAAAGTTTATTGCCGTTGGCGGCGGTAATCTCTTCAACCTCATGCGTATATTTTTTCAGGAAAGCGTGTTTTGCGGACAGTTGACGCCATAAGTTTTCAACCGTTTTCCGACTGGAAGAAGCAATTATCTGCGCATACCATGTTCCTTTGGCAGATTTTACCGAAGTCGCAGCCGATGCATTTTGAGGCGCGGAATTAACAGTTTCCCTCACTTTGCGGTCAGCCGGAGCGTTAATATTATCCTGTAGTTTTACTTCTATATTTTCTATCTTCTGCGGAATAACGACTTTTTCCTGACTGGTCGTTTTAATGGCAGACAAATCCGAATCAGCCACTTTAACATTATCATTGTCATTTGCAGACAAAGTCGCGTCCAGATTATCCAAGCTGCTGTCTTCTTCTATGCTTTCCACCAGATTATCCATATTTTCAGGTGCGGGAATTGCATTTTCCATGGCAAAGGTTTTAGTATCCGGTGCGGCGACAATTTTTACTTCGCCGTCAGTTTTAGCCGCATTGTCAATTATATGATAAATTTCACGATTTTGATTATGAATTTCCATACCGCCGGGATCGTTGGGCAAAACTTTGGCAGGTATCAGCGGGCGGCGAACAACGGGAATTTCTTTTTCTTTATTCATATTTTCCGCCGGACCGAAAAAGAGCCAGCCCACCAAACCGCCGACAACAATGCCGGCAAGCATGCCGATAAAACCGTTTTTGGCGTGCTGCAGCTCCTCCTGCCGGTCAAGCCCCTGAATGTTTTGATCTGCCACGCGTTGGTGAAACTCATTTGTCTGCGAATTATGACTGTTATTTAAATCATACAGCATTCATTTACCCCTTTTTGATTTCCGTTTAAAATGATTATAAATCTAAATATATTTACAATCATTTAATATTCTACCTGTTAAAATTCGGTAATTAATCTAACGGGGAGATGCCATGAAAATCGCAACGTATAATGTCAATTCCATAAGGGCGCGGTGTGTAAACCTATGCGAATGGCTGCAAAATAATAATCCTGATCTTGTCTTTTTGCAGGAAATAAAATGCGAAACCGAGAACTTTTTATATTTTGAATGTGAAAGTCTGGGGTATAAAACCGCAGCGTTCGGACAGAAAAGCTACAACGGCGTCGCGATTTTATGCAAATATGATTTTGAGGTGACGGCAAAGAATCTGCCAAACTTTCAGGAAGATTCCGCCGCGCGTTATTTGGAAGTTCTGGTACACGGCAAAAAGGGAAATTTTTATGCCGCTTCGGTTTACGCGCCCAACGGCTGCTCTCCGGATAAAAATATTGAAAAGGAAAAGCTGAAATATAAACTGTGCTGGTTTGATAAGTTTTATGAAAGAATGCTGCAATTAAAACAAAGCGGCTGTCCCGTTATTATCGGCGGAGATTTTAACGTTATGATGCAGGATATTGATGTGTTTGACAGCAGGCGTTTTATCGGCTCGCCGTTATACAGAAAAGAAGTGCAGGATAAAATCCGAGCCTTGCAGTTTGCGGGATTTTATGATGCTTTCAGGCTGCTTTATCCCGAACGGGAAGGTTTTACATTTTGGGACTACACTGCTAACTCTTTCGTAACCAATTCGGGTTTAAGAATAGATTATCTGTTTATGACAGCCGAATTTGCCGAAAAGTTAACAGACTGTCAGGTTGATTTGTCTTTGCGGGCAACTGACAAGCCTTCTGACCACACGGCATTGACGGCGCAAATTAAAGAGGATAAATGTTAAGAAGCTTTGCCATATTGATTTTCAGCTGCTTTTTAGGCGTCGCCAATGCCGACGCTTATGAATTTGCGCGGATTGACAAGCTGTTTGATTTATTGCAAAAAGAATATAACGGTAATGCGAATTTAAAAGAATTGTCCTTAAACAGTTGGGCCGCTCTGACAAAGTTTGACAGCGATTTCAGAGTTTACAGCAGCGATTCCAAAGCTTTTTTATATGAGAAAAATAATCTCATCGGCACGTTTGATTTACCGAATAAAGACAATCTGCACTTATGGAAACAGGTCTTATCCGGTATACTTAAAACAGGAGCTGAACGCTCTGTCAAAATTGCCGAAAATGCATCGGCTTTGGAAAATGAAATTTTAATAAGGATAATACAAAAGCTGGATAAAATATCAAGACTCGAACACACTGACTCTGCCAAACATGAGCTGCAATACTCCGTTTATGATAATATCCTTTATATCAAAGCAGATGCTTTTTATACCGGGGTCAGCGGTTATATAAAAAAAATCGTTTTATCACACTCAGACATTCGCGGCATTATTTTAGACATGCGCAACAACCGCGGCGGCGATTTTAACGAAGCGGTTAAAACGGCAGGCTTATTTTTAGACAGCGGGTTAATTACATCAAGCGAAACAAAGAACCGGCCGGTGCGTTATTATACTGCAGATAAAGGGGATATCTTGAACGGAAAACCTATTGCCGTTATCACAAATGAATACACAGCATCTGCGGCGGAAATCGTAACGGCTGCCCTCGGAGAGCAAAGCAGAGCTGTTGTTATCGGTACAAAAACTTTCGGCAAAGGCAGTATTCAACGTCTTCACAAACTTGAAAATGATACTTTGTTTTTGACTTACGGCACTTTTTACACGCCTTCAGGCAACCGAATCAACGAATCGGGCATACTGCCGCAAATCTGCACCGGAATTGAAGGCAGCTGCAAGACCTCTGACAAATCAAGCCCCGGCAAAGATATTCAGCTCGCTGTTGACATTATAAAAAAGAATTTAAGTTAAAAATATTGTTGACATTCCAAATAATGATTGTATAGTGCGTGTAAAGTTTTTATGTTTAACCTTGAATTTATAAGAGTAAAATAATGGCAAAAGCAGTTAAAGTTACAGTAAAAATGGAAAGTACCGCCAATACGGGAACCTTTTATCTTGCTGAAAAGAATCCGAGAACTCATCCCGAGAAACTGGTTATGAGAAAGTATGATAAAAAATCCAAGAAACATGAAGAATTTGTTGAGAAGAAGTTGAAGTAATTTCTTTATGTTAAAGAATTTTACAGGCATTGATTTAATCAATGCCTTTTTTTGTTTTATTTTTATAAAAATAACTTTACTTCTTACGGAAAATTTATAAGCTTACGGCATGGGCAGGAGTTCTGCCCTGAGGTGTGGTAACCTCTCAATGAGCGTCTGTGTAAAGACGAAATTTTTGCATGTCTGAAGGTCTGTATATGGCTGGAAGGCGGCAAAATAAGCTTAAATTCTAGTCAATATGTCGCACTATCTCATTGTAGTTACCAACTTCCAGTCGCTCTCATCAAGCGGCTTTTTTGTTGTGTTTCGGAGATTTGATTATGAAAAGTAATGAGTTTGGACGTTCAATGATTGAAATGCTGGGTGTTTTGGCAATTGTCGGCGTATTATCAGCAGGGGGTATCGCCGGTTATTCAAAAGCAATGATGACATATAGAATGAATCTTTTAGTTGAGGATTATATTTACTTTATCAACGGTTGTCTGCAATCTCTTGATACAATACTCAAATCTAAAGAATATCATGTAGCACAATTTCTAAACAAATTAAATGTAGTGCCGGACAGTTGGACCGTTAAAGGCACAACTTTTTATGATCGCAATGAACACATTATTTTTCCATATTTAGTTAAAGAACTTTACATAGAGTATGCTCTAAACCGAACAGATGAGGCTTTAACTTCTGACAATATCAGGTTTTGCAAAAAATTATGGAACGATGTTGTCCGCCCTTATTCAGATGTTATTTACCGTGTTTTTCTTTTCAGCGGGAACTCTCCTAACGCCGGAACTCGTTTTTACTATGGCAATAAATTCTGCGGAAAAAACAGACCATGCCTTTTTTCCATTACTCTTACCGAAATAGATTCCGAATGCTCCTCTTGTGTGGAGGACGGACGCTGTGTATTTAATTTTACATTTAAGTAACTATCCGAAGACACGCAAGTCATACTTGTTGACGTTTTAAGGCAATATTACGATTTATGGAATTATTTCAACGGTGTTTTTATTCAATCGGGAAACGCTTTTTTATATTCTTTTAATATCTTTTCCATATTTACGTCCGTATAACGCTGGGTGGAGCTCAGGGATACGTGTCCGAGCAATTCCTGTATGGAACGCAAATCTGAGCCTTGCGCCAGCAAATGCGTGGCGTATGAATGGCGCAGGGCATGAGGTGTAATATTTGACGGCAGATTAAGTTCCAGACGGATTTTTTGTAATTTGCGCTGAATAATCCGCGGTTTGACACGCTCACCCTTTGCGCCCAAAAATAACGGCTCTCCCCTGCTTAAACGATACGGACAATTTTTCATATATTTTTCTATACGTTCCACAACAATCGGCAGCAGCGGTACATATCTGTCTTTACCGCCTTTGCCGCGAATTTTCAAAAATTCCGAACTTTCTAAGTCTTCAACATTTAATCCCAAAGCTTCCGAAATACGCAACCCGCATCCGTATAACAATGTAAATACCGCCTTATCGCGTATACCTATCCATGGTTCGCTGGCATCTTCCATTGCTTTATCTATAACCTCGAAGGTCGTATTAACATCCAGAGAACGGGGAAGAACTTTGGGCAATTTAGGCGACGATAACTGGAATATTGCCGTATTCTGCATAATTCCGTTATTATCCATCCATTTAAAGAAATTACGCACAGCAGATTCTTCGCGGGCAATAGATACTTTATTAATATCTGATTTGGCTCGTTGGCTGAAAAAATTCCTGAAATCCCTGACATCAAGTTTTTTTAAATCATCCAATCCAACCTTTTTGACGGGAATATTTTTCAAAAATATCTGCACATCGCTTAAATAACTTTTTATCGTGTGGGGTGAATAATTACGTTGCACTTTCAGCCAATCCAGCCAACGTTTTATGATTTTTGCAAGCATTTTGTCAGGCATTGATAGTCTCCTAAAAAATAAACCCCTTAATGCCTTTATAGCATTAAGAGGTTAACATTCCATTATAACCGGCTATTTATAATATTTAAAATCAGCCTCAAAATCTTCCATTTCCTGTTCGTGCTCCAACTCTTCTTTCAGTATTTTGCGGGAAATGCGAAATGTTTCATAATCTTTACCTTGACACATATCGCAAATTTGCTGGTATCTGGCTACCGCGCAACGTTCGGCTGTTAAATTTTGCGAAACCAAAACTTTAGTATCGGCATTTGCCGGAGCCTCATATCTGCATTGTGCTAATTTCTTCCATTCTTCCGGATCAAGCACGGGTACACCGCCTAACTGTATAATCCTTTCAGCCAACCAATCCGCATGTTCCAGTTCCTCACCGGCATGTTCATAAAATTCAGCAACAACTTTCGGACGTTCCAACCCTTCGGCAACTTTTGCCCCGAGCCAATATTGATAATATGCCAGCCATTCCTCGGCAAAGGCAATATTCAATATTTTAAGCAATTCTTCTTTATCTACTTTTGATATTTTTTGAGCCATTTCACCCATGACAACCTCCATTAATTTTATTACGCAACATAGATAATTGCTGTCGGACAAATATCAAGACACGACCGTTTTTATCTTTACTTCAAGTTAAACTTTTAATCTTATTATCAGATAAACGTAACAGGAGATAACAATGATCAAGATAGCGCCAAGCTTATTATCCGCTGACAGTTCCTCTTTTGGCAGAGAAGTTGCACTATTGGAAAAAGCCGGTGCCGACCTTATCCATTTTGATGTTATGGACGGGCATTTTGTACCGAATTTAACGTTTGGTCCTAAAATACTTAAAGATTTAAAAAAACAGACAAACCTTTCCTTTGATGTACATCTGATGGTTGAAGACCCGATACGTTTTATTCCATGGTATGCGGAAGCCGGTGCAGATATTATCACGTTTCATCTTGAAAGCACACGAAAACCGCATGAGATTATCCGACGGATTAAAAATTATGGAATTAAAGCCGGAATAAGTATTAAGCCGAATACCAACGCGAGTGAATTGGTACCATATACTGATGATATTGACCTTATTCTTATTATGTCTGTGGAACCGGGATTTGGTGGGCAGAAATTTATTGATGAGAGTATAAACAAAATCAGGCAAACAAAACAGATTATCGGCAACCAAAATATTCTTTTGGAAGTTGACGGCGGCATCACGGCGCAAAACGCACAAGACTGCATCAATGCCGGAGCGGATATTTTAGTTGCCGGGACTGCTGTTTTTAATGACGGCAGATATAAAGACAGTATAAGAACGTTGAAAGGATTATAATATGAGTTTAGTTATGGTTGTGGAAGATGAAGAAGCGCTGTCTATTCTTTTAAGTTATAATTTGGAAAAAGAAGGTTATAAAGTTGCAACCGTATCTAACGGACTGAATGCGGTCAGTGAGATTGAACGTCTTATGCCGTCGGTTATCATCTTGGATTGGATGCTACCGGAAATATCCGGTGTTGAAATATGCAAACTCATACGCTCCAAACCGGACATAAAAAATATTCCGATTATCATGCTGACAGCAAAAAGCCAGGAAGAAGACAAAATTAAGGGGCTTAATGCCGGCGCTGACGACTATGTTACCAAACCGTTTTCAATACCGGAACTTATGGCGCGGGTTAAGACAAATATGAGGCGGGCTCCGTTGTTTGAAGACAAAGAAAAAACCATTATTTTTGAAGATATCACCATGGACTTGTCTGAAAGAAAGGTTAAACGCGGCGAAAATTATCTGCATCTCAGCCCGACCGAATTCCGCCTGCTCAGAATGCTCATGAAAGAGCCGGGGAAAGTATTCTCCCGCGAGGTGTTATTAAAATCTGTCTGGGGAGAAAATATTTTTGTAGAATCTCGTACGGTCGACGTACATATCCGCAGACTAAGAAAGTCACTCAATAAATACGGACCTGATTTTATCCGTACCGTACGAGCCAACGGTTATTCTCTGGATAAAAATGCCGCAAATAATCCGGATGATGAAGATACCCTATAATTTTTTGCGCATATCCAATGCCAATTTGATAGTGCCGTCATCCATATAATCCAATTCGGCCCCCATCGGGATTCCCTGTGCAAGCGTAGAGACCTGAATATCTTTATCTTTCAGAAGAGATGATATATAATGCATCGTAATTTGTCCGTCAACAGTAGCCGGCAACGCTAAAATTATCTCCGCAATTTCTTCTTTTTCTATACGATTAAGCAGCTTGTCAATATTCAAATCATCAGGCGTTACGCCTTCTATTGCTGACAAGACACCGCCTAAAATATGGTACTTTCCTTTATAGAGGCCGCCGCGCTCCAATGCCCATAAATCGCTGATATCCTGAACAACGCATAAAAGACGGGCATCCCTTGCAGCCGAGGCGCAAATTGAGCACGGGCTTTGTGTATCATAATTGCCGCACACATCACATACTTTGATATTTTTATAAGCATCATCCAAAGCCTGTATCAATTGAGGTATCAATGCTTCACGTTTTTTCAGCATGTGTAAGACGATACGCCTTGCAGAACGTGTGCCCAGTGACGGCAGTTTGGCAATAAGCTTTATTAACTGCTCAATATATTGACCGGACATTTTACACCTACAACGGAAGCCTCAAACCACCCAGATTAACGCCGCCGGTTGCTTCTTTCATTCCTTCTTCCGCCAAAAGTTCAACTTTTGCATGGGCATCATTATATGCAACCAACAGCAAATCTTCCAGCATTTCAACATCATCAGCCAGCGATTTATCAATAGAAATCTTTTTCATTTCTGATTTACCGTTCAATACAATACGCAGCAGACCGTTTGCCGCAGTGCCTTCCACTTCGGTTGCGGCCAATTTTTGCTGTGCTTCCTGCATTTTTAATTGCATAACCTGTGCTTGTTTCATTAAGCTCTGAATGTTAAGCATTGTTTATTCCTCTTCTTCAAAATAGGTTACCGGGATATCTCCCGTAATTTCAGGTTCTTCTTCGTTTAATTCCTGAATTTTTTTGCGTATGACCGTTTCAATCTTCGCGCCTTTAAATTCTTCAAGAATCTTTTTTACTAAAGGGTATTCTGCCACATTTTTCTTTTTGGCTTCAACTGCATATTTCTCTTTATCCGCAATTGTTTCATCCAATTCTCCTTTAACTACTTCAATTTCCCACTTTTTACCGGTGGTTTCAAGCAGCAGCTTATGCAGGTTTACGATAAAATCCTGATGCACGCCGGGGCTTAGCTTCATGGCAATTTTGCCGTTTTCAAACGCACAGATGCTGACATCATTTTTAATTGAATATTCAATCAAAGCCTTTTTTGTTTTTTCCAGATAGTGCAGCAAGTCATCAACGCTGTTAAAAACTATATATTCACTGCTGCTATCGTTTACAGGCGTTTCATTTTTTTTTTCATCCGCAACAGTTTGAACGGCTGAAACGGCAGTTATCGGCTGAGAAACTAAACTAGAGTTTTTTTTTACTTCATTTAAAATTTCATACGGTGTCGGCAGCGATGCGGAATAAGCCACGCGCAACAATATCATTTCCAAGGCATCAACCGCTGACGGCGCCATATTTAATTCTCCGATACCTTTTATCAGCATCTGCCAGATTTTTGAGAGCACTGCCAGCGAAGCGTTTTGGCTCAAATCGGAAAATGTCTTTTTTTCCATTTCGCTTAAATTCACTGAATTTAATAATGCGGGAACAATTTTAACCTTTGCCATGTCATGCGTAATATTGATTAAATCCTGCAAAATAATCATCGGTGTCGCGCCGTTGACATATTGTTCGGAAACGGCATTCAAAACAGTCTCCATATTCCCTTTGAGCAGATTTTCAAACAAAGCAAGCGTTTGGCTGCGATCTGCCAAGCCAAGCATTTTTTTGACAACTTCATTATTAATATTGCTATTGCTTAAAACTATAGCCTGATCCAACAACGATAAACCGTCCCGCGCCGACCCGTCGGCAGCTTTGGCTATCATTTCCAAGCTTTCGGCTGATGCCGGGATATTTTCATTTTGCAAAATCTTTGTAAACAAATGCGTCAGCGTTTCAATGGATAAGCGTTGCAAATCAAACCGCTGACAGCGGGAAAGGATAGTAACCGGAACTTTGCGGATTTCGGTTGTTGCAAAAATAAATTTCACATGTGCCGGCGGTTCTTCCAAAGTTTTCAGCAAAGCATTGAAGGCACCTTTGGAAAGCATATGCACTTCATCTATGATATAAATTTTATATCTGGCATTTGTCGGCGCATAACGTGCACTGTCCAACAATTCGCGTATATCATCCACGCCGGTATGGGATGCCGCGTCGAGCTCCATAACATCCATATGACGTCCGGCAGCTATTGCTTTACAATTATCACATTCCCCGCAGGGCTTGATTGTCGGCCCGCCGTTACCGTCTGCACCGACACAATTCAGCGCACGCGCGATAAGTCTGGCTGTCGTGGTTTTTCCGACACCTCTGATACCCGTTAAAATATAGGCATGGTGCAACCGGTTATTTTGAATGGCATTAGTCAGTGTTCTCACCAAAGCATCCTGCCCCAGCAAATCTTCAAAATTTTGCGGGCGGTACTTTCGCGCTAAGACAACATACTGATTTTCGTTTGTGTTTTCTTCTGCCATTTCTCTAACTTAAAAAGGCGAAGGGAAACAGACCTTGTTTTAACTGTTACGGCTGCTTTCTTCCGAACCTGACCGAGTTGGCAGCAAAACAACCCTGCCCCTTCATATTTAGTATATAACTATATTGCGCATATCCAACTAATTTTCAAGTCTAAAAATAACTATCAACATTAATTATTATACAACCAGCTTAATACCTCCGAGCTGTTTTTCCCGTAAATTTTCGGCAATCTATCATACGGAATATAACGGATATCTATTTCCTCTTCGGTAAAATCAGCGCTTCGTTTATCAGCTTTTGAAACCACTGTCGGTCCGTCTTTTGTTACTTCAAGCATATCCAGATTATGACGACTTTGTCCCGTTGGTAAAATTTTGAAATAACCGTTAACGCCGACAAATCCTTTGGGCGTGGTAATTGCGGCATCAAGACTGCCGTCTTTTTTGCCGGCAAGTCCGGTTGCCAGCAACACACTGTCATATGCAAAAGAATAAACCGTTTTGGGCTGCTCGCCGAAAGTGTTTTTATATTTGTTTGTGAAATAATTTTCATATCCTTTTGATACCATAGGATAAACGCCATGATAAAGCATTGTTTCCTTGCTCAGGTTTGTGCTGTCCCATGCCGAAGTTCCCAAAAATAAAATATCCGGATACAAAACATCATTATACGCAAATATAGATGCCATGGATTTTAAACGGTTGCCGCTGTCTGCGATTAACACCGCATCAAAATCAACAGGCGAAACGATTTCTTTAATGATACCCGTAAAATCTACGCTGTCAGGATTATAAAATCCGACTTTGACCAACTTTACGTTATCGGCAGCCGCCGACATCATCGCAGATTTTACAATATTCAGCCCGCCATTATTATCAGGCGCCAACACGGCAAGACGCGTTCTGTTTTTTGCGGCGGCATAAGATACGGCCCGGTTTACCTGCTCGCCATTTAAAAGACCGATGCTGTATATGCCTTTTTGCAACACTTGCGGTGATGTCGTAAAGGAGATAACCGGTATATTCTCAGATAATGCGGTTTGGGCGATGCCTTTTACTTCTTCGCTCATTAACGGCCCCAGAATTAATTCTGCGCCACCATTTACAGCGCGGCGCATAGCTTCTTCCGCTCCCGCTGCCGTACTTTTTGTATCATAAAATTTCAAAACCACTTTATCGGTTTTCAGGTCATCCAAAGCCATAAACATCGCATTCTGCATGCCTTGTCCGATTTCTGCCGCCCGTCCGCTCAACGGCAGCAAAACACCGACGTTCAAGCTTCCTTCATCGGCCATCGTCCTATCGACGATATCATAATCAATAATATCATACCGTTGGTCAGAAATGCTTATCCGATTATCCGTCAGACGGCCGTTACACGCAAACAACCCCAAAATCAGAAAAAATATGGCGACTCTTTTTAACACTTGCATTTATTCCTAAAATATTAAACAATTATAAAGTTCTATTTAAAACAAAAAACATTTTTTGTAAAGAGTAATAAGATGTCTCATACAGGTTTATATATTGTGGCAACGCCAATCGGCAATTTGGGAGATTTGTCCCCGCGGGCGAAAAAAGTTTTAACGGAAGCTGATGTTATTGCCGCCGAAGATACCAGAATTGCAAAAAAACTTTTTTCCTTATTAGGCATTCCGCTCAAAAAGATCTTTATCACCTACGAGGATCACTCCGAGCACGACAAATATCAGGATATCATCGACCTGATAAAAGACGGCAAAAGCGTTGCCTTAATCAGCGATGCCGGGTCACCGCTCATTTCCGACCCGGGATATAAGCTTGTGCGTGAATGCCGAAAGCAAGACATTTATGTTACGGCTCTTCCCGGTGCCTGCGCGGTTATATGTGCCTTACAGCTTTCGGGATTACCGACAAACAGATTTATGTTTGCGGGTTTTGTTCCGAACAAAGACAGCGCCAGAGAAAACTTAATTGCCGAACTTAAAAATATCAATACGACGTTGGTATTGTACGAAACGGCAAAACGGCTTAGTAAAACATTGGATGTTATCAACCGTCTGATGCCTGAGCGGGAAATTTCCGTCATCAGGGAAATCAGTAAGCTCTATGAAGAATGTATTTGCGGCACAATCAGCGAAGTAAAAATGCGCATAACCGAAAATCCGATTAAAGGCGAAATTGTTCTCGTCATTGCCCCGCCGACAGAATCGGAATCAAATATTCCTGACTTGGAAACACTTTTAAAGGAAGAACTTAAAACATGCAGCCTGAAAGAAGCCGTTAAAAAAATTACCGATACATATAGACTAAAAAGAAATGATGTTTATGAAAAAGCTTTGGAAATTAAAAACAAGCAATAAAGTTTCAGGCAATATTGCCGAGTGGCTGTGCCGTGTGTATATGCGCCTACACGGATATCGCATTATCGCAAAGAATTATTTATGCGGCAGCGGGAAAAAGACTCCGTGCGGCGAGCTTGATTTTATAGCGGTTAAAAACAAGACCATTGTGTTTTGCGAGGTTAAAAAGCGGCAGCATAATGAAGATTTTTTGAAAGCGCTCAGCTATAACCAACAGCAGCGGATTTTACGCGGCGGACAATATTTTATCAAAAGGAATCCGCAATACAGCGGCTATACCATTCAATTTGACGTTTTCTTCGTCAAACTGCCGTTTCATATTGAGCGGATAAAAAATGCTTTAAGCTCCGATTAATACATTACTTTATTCAAATATAAGCCGCAGGCCGGAGCCGTTGCGCCGGCGACGGCACGGTCTTTGGCTTCCAGAATCGTTTTGACATCTTCGGGCTGAAACTTTCCGTCACCGACGGATTTAAGGGTACCGACCATATTGCGTACCTGATGATATAGAAATGAGCGGGCTTCAACGATAAAATCAATCTCATCGTCATTTGTGATTATGTCCAGTTTATCCAATGTTTTCAGCGGCGACAAAGCCTGACAGCCGGCACCACGGAACGAGGTGAAATCATGGTGTCCGAGCAGATATTTTGCCCCTTCGCGCATTTTTTTGACATCTAATGGATAGCCTACTGCCCAGACTCTGTTTTTCAGCAAAACCGTCGGCGCACGCCGATTCAAAATACGATAAATATATCCTCTGCCCTTTGCCGAGAATCGGGCATGAAAATCGGCCGGAGCTTCTTCAACTTCAATAACCGAAACCGGCGCTTCCAGAATGCGCAGACGGGCGTTGAACGCCTCGCGGATATGAAACATATCCATAGAAGTTTCCAAGTCAAAATGCGCAACCTGCCCCAAAGCATGCACACCGGCATCCGTACGCCCTGCTCCGAAAACATCTATATCCTGATGCGAGAAGCCTTTTAATGCGTCTTCAAGATATTGCTGAACACTAGCCCCATCGTTTTGCTTTTGCCAGCCGAAAAGGCCGGTGCCGTCATATTCTATGGTAATTTTATAGCGCATGCCGTTAAATTATGCTACGGCTAATTTCAGTTCAACCGGTTTCTCAATCGTGCGGGCGAATCCGAGTGCATCCTGAATCTGCCATACAACCCGCAGCGCATTTAACGCATCTTCGCCGCTGATACGCGGTTTTGCTTCGCCTTTAATGCAACTGATAAAATGAGACAGCTCTGCCTGCAACGGCTGGTTTGTCGGGATAAACAGCTGTTCTACACTTCCCTTTAAACCGTAATTCATCCATTCAGGAATTTCTTCCTGATTAACATAGGGCATACGACCCTGGGAGTGAACGTTAATGCTCTGGTTAATGAAATCCATATCGATATAGTTGGTATCTGTCGTCACGGCCAAGGTACGGACGCGTGCCTGCGTGATGCGGCTGGCGGTGATATTGGCCGTTGCGCCGTTTTCAAATTCCAGCAGAGCAGTGATGTAGTTTTTGCCGTCTTCATTACCGCCCGGCGTTTTCACCGATGCTGCCTGAACGTTGACAACCGGAGATTTTACCAAAGACTGAATTACTTCCACGTCATGAATCATCAAATCCATTGCGACGTCAACATCGGTAATACGGCCGCTGGCAGCAGACATACGCTGCGCGGTTAAAGAACGGATTTTGGAAGTATCAGACAAGATTTTGCCCATTTGTTCTACGGCAGGGTTAAAACGTTCAATATGTCCGACAAGCAATGTAACATTATTGCGTGTGGCAGCGTCTATTAAACGGCGGCATTCGTCTTCCGTCGTTGCCAAAGGCTTTTCTATCATACAGTGGATACCGCGGTTTAAGAAAAATTCACCGACTTCGCAATGCGCAACTGACGTTGTTACCACGCTGACAGCGTCTACATTGCGTGCAACTTCGTCCAATGATGCAAATGCTTTGATATTAAACATTTCTGCGGCTTTTTGCGCGCTTTCAGCAAACACGTCATATACCCCGACAAGCTCAACGCCCGGCAAAGATTTATAAGTCCGCAGATGGTTTTTGCCCATCATGCCGGCTCCGATAACTGCTACTTTAATTAAATTTGACATACTAAACCCCTTTAAATTGTCATTTTGGGGTATATATATCACCATTTTGCAGAAAAATCTCCTAAAAAGATGTTACATTTTGTTACAATTTAAAACTCTTGCTTTTTCAATATTTTTCCTATAGTATTCCCGCATAAACCCAATAACTTATATATTATGATGATTTTATTTATTTCAAAAGGAGAGGTGCTTTTCGGTTTAATTCTGGCTGTTCTTTTGGTTTTGTACGGCTGGAGCGGCCGTGCAGGTTTCATCCAAAGAAAAGTTTGGGGCATACCCGATGACAATCTTATGGAGTGCTTCTACAAACTTTCAGAAGAGTATGCTGCAAAACCGGCATATTGGAAAAAAATGGAGCTTAATGATATTCTCAGAGAAATAAAAAGAAGAAACCTGCTTCAAAAGATGTCAACTGAAGAGCTTATCTCCAACTATCAAAGTATTTGCGAAAAAGACGTAGTTCCCTCATCTTTTAAAGATAAGGCAAAATGCATGTTTTATGATGAACTGAAAAGAAGACATGCTATCTGAATTATAAAAATCTCATACCGCTCAGGTATGGGATTTTTATTATGTGCAATAACTTTAATATTGCAATTTAGAGAATTTATCCTTATTGTATCGGCATAACTTCTAACTACTTATATATTATGATTGTATTATTTATTTCAAAAGGAGAGCTGATTGCCAGTCTTATTCTTGTTATCTTGCTGGCCATATACGCATGGGGCAGACTTTCCCTTGCCAAGCTTGAAGAGCTGGATGCCAAAATCAGAGGCATGTCTGACGCCGAACTCATTGACCGCTTTCAAAGTTTTATGAAAGACAATGAATCAAAGCTGACACATCGGGAAGGACAAGAGATTTATTGCATTTTAAAAGCAATAGATAAGAGAGGTTTGTTAAAAAACGTGTCCGATAAAGAGCTTATTGACCAATTCACAAGGCTTAAAGCGGATTATGAAAAAAAACAGAACTTCTGGAAATGGAAAAAAGCTGACTACCTTCACAAAGAGATGGAGAAAAGGCATTTGCTTTGACTTAGTTAAAAAAGGATTGAAAACTTGATTATTTTCAATCCTTTTTTTTATATATATTATATCTGACAGCCTGATGTTCCATTCAAAATATTTTTGTTATAGTTTCTTCTTACCGGAGATAACATCGGATATAAAAATGTCTCGTTCCACTTCTCTCATTGTATATTTTCTTTTCTTGTCATCTCCCAAACGATAACAAATGTAGAGAAATAGAAATAAAATCAGATAAAACATTGTTCTACTTTCCTTTTAGGCTTACTTTTAAAGCCGGCTGACATTTCAATAAATATATTATCTTATACACGTTAAATTGTCAAGTTTATTACTAAAAACCCTCATTCCTTAACGGCATGAGGGTTTTGTTTTAATCAATTTCCGCCAAACGCTGCGCCTGATCTTCGGTTATCAGCGCGTCAATGATTTCATTCAGCGCTTCACCTGATACAACTTCATCCAATTTATATAAGGTGAGGTTGATACGGTGGTCGGTTACGCGCCCTTGCGGATAATTATAGGTACGAATCCGTTCGCTGCGGTCGCCGCTGCCGACTTGGAGCTTGCGCTTTTCGGAATAGGTCGCGTCAATATTGGCCTTCTGCGTGTCATAAAGTTTGGCGCGCAGGTGATTCATGGCTTTTTCTTTGTTTTTGAACTGCGAGCGGTCGTCCTGACACTGCACGATAATTCCGGTCGGAATATGCGTAATACGCACTGCCGACTCGGTACGGTTAACGTGTTGCCCGCCGGCGCCCGAAGCACGGTAAACATCAATCTTCAAATCAGCAGGATTGATATATAAATCAACTTCTTCAATTTCAGGAAGGACTGCTACGGTTGCGGCTGATGTATGCACGCGCCCCTGCGACTCGGTGACCGGCACACGCTGCACGCGGTGCGCGCCCGATTCAAACTTTAATTTGGCAAACACGTCTTTGCCGGTAATCTTTGCCGAGGCTTCTTTATACCCACCGATACCGTTTTCATTGGCGTCCAAAATTTCAAATTTCCAGCCCTGCTTTTGGGAATAGCGCTGATACATTTCAAACAGCACCGCGGCAAACAAAGCAGCTTCATCGCCGCCCGTGCCGGCACGCACCTCCAAGATAGCGTTTTTCTCGTCATCTTCCTCTTTGGGAAGCAAAAGGACTTTGATTTCTTTTTCCAGAAGCGGCAGCTGCTCTTTCAGTTCATAGTATTCGGCTTCGGCAAGTTCTTTCATTTCTTTGTCAAGCGATACATCCTGCATCATTTCGCCTGCGTCTTTGAAACTTTGTTCCTGTTTTTGATAATTGTGTATTGCCGTTACAACCGGCTCCAAAACAGAAATTTCCTTATTAAGTTTCACTAATTCGTCTGAGGAAATATCCGGCGAAGAGAGCAATGCCTGTACTTCTTCAAATCGGTTCACAACACCTGCAAGCTTTTCCTGAAAATTCATATTTCATCCTTTTTGTATTACTTTTTTGACTTATCTATCAGTTTTATTTGAAAATGCAACATTTAAAATTCAAACAGCTAGTCAAGTGAATCCAAAGGAATATTCATTTTTCTGCGTTTAACCAAGATATCTTTCTTATCGCCTTTGACATAAACCGTCACATTACGCGGGCGGCCGACAGATAAAAACAAATTGTCGGCATACTCTATTTCCTTTTTATCCCCTTTATGGAAAACGCCTTGGAAATATACTTTGTTTTTATCTTTTAACTCCACCCAGCTTTCTCCGGTAAACTCCAACAAAACTTTGTTATTTTCCACGGCTTGCGGTTCTTCCTGAACAGGCGTTTGTTCCTCAGCCGGCGTTAAAAGGTTTTCTTCATCGGCAAGAGGCGTAACAACCGTTTGTTCCGGATTAACGGTTGAACTTTCGACAGTATCACCTGATACCTCTTGATTTATTGATTCCGTTAACGGCTCATCTTCCGCCAGAATATCTTCTTTGACCGATTCAGACAATTCCGTTTCCGTGTTGGAAGAATACAGGCTCCACCCGCCATAGAGCATTGCCAGCGCTATAATTCCGGCTATTATATGACGACCGCCGCTTTTGTTTACTTCCGAAACTTCTTTATTATCTTCTTCATTATTTTCCTCGACTACGGAAGCCGATTTATATAGCTTTACGGCTCGTTCGGGATTAAGCCCCAGATAACGAGCGTAGGTCCGCACGTATCCGACTCCGTAAGGAACCGGCGGCAAGGTTTCATAATCCCCCTCTTCAAGAGCCGTTAAATATATTTTACGGATACACAATTCGCTGGAAATTTCTTCCATGCTCTTTTTCTGCTTCAACCGACTGCTTTTTAAGATTGTGCCGATATCATCAATGTCTATTTCTAAATCTTCCGTATTTTCCATATTTTTGACTTCCGATGTTAAAGTTAATTTTGTGTATTAAAACATACTTTTTAATAGATTTCAATAGCGTGATCGCAAGCATAGGATTTTAATTGCGGGCGAAGCGTTTTTCGGGACGATGAAAGGATATTATCAAGATAATCTTCAATGCCTCGGGCTGACAAGGAACGTATCATTGCCTTAACTTTGCCGTATGACGAACTTGAAACCGATAAGCGGCGGAAACCGAGGCCTATCAACGCCATAGCATCCAACGGATTGCTTGCCATTTCGCCGCAAACCGAACAGGGAACATTGGCGGTATCGGCCTCTTTAATGATTTTTTTCATTAAATTTAAAAACGGCGCCGACAAAACGTCATACCTGCCGTTTAAGCGCGGATTGCCGCGGTCGCAGGCAAAAAAGAACTGATACAAATCATTGGTGCCGACAGAGATAAAATCGCAGTATTTCAAAATCTCGCGCAGCTGAAACACAACCGACGGCACTTCAATCATCATACCTAAATTTACCTTTGTCGGCATTTCCGCACCTTCTCTTTTCTCCCGTTCATAAGCAAACATAAAGGTCTCTTTTGCTTCCAAAAATTCATCCAGATTAGAAACCATCGGAAACATGACGTTTAATTCTTTGCCGGCAGCGGCACGAACGAACGCGCGCATCTGCTTGCGTAGAATAGCACGACGATCAAGCGTTATGCGGATTGAGCGCCAACCGATTGCCGGATTTTCCTCTTCAATACTGTTCCAATAGGGCAGAAGTTTATCCGACCCGACATCTAAGCTGCGGAAAATAATTTTTTTACCGTCTGCGGCGTCATAAAGCTTTTTGTAACACTCCACTTGTTTATTAATATCAGGCATTTTTTCGGCGGACATAAACGGTATTTCCGTTCTGTACAGTCCGACACCGTCGCAGTTTGTGCTTTTGATATATTCCATATCAAAATCCATACCGATATTTATATAGAGATTAATCCTTTCTCCATCTCTGGTTTTGCTTTTCAGATTTTTAAGTTTTTGAATCTGTTCCTGTTCTTTTTTCTTTTCTTCAATCTTGTCAGTTATTTTTTCAACAACAGATTTAGACGGATTAACATAAACGGCACCTTCCACCCCGTTTACGGCCATAAACACGCCGTCTTTTATTTCTTTATATAAGCCGTCAATTTCTGCAATAACCGGAACATTCAAAGCCTTTGCGACAATAGCCACATGCATTGTCGGCGTACACTCTTCAATGACAAGTCCGCGAATTTTTTTATAATCATAATCCATTAAATCCGCCGGCCCCATTGAAGAGGCAACGATAATTATATCCGTATAGTCATTGCTGATGTCGGCATTACAGTCTTCCCCGCTCAAATAAAGGCGCAGGCGGTCAGCAATGTCGCGCAAATCATGCAGCCGCTCTTTCAGATAAGTATCCGTTGTCCCCGACAGGCGGTTCCACATTTCAGTATAAGCTTGTTCTACTGCCGCTTCTGCCGTCAGGCCGGAATTAATGTGGTTAATAATACGGTTGTACCAGCCCTTGTCATTGGCTATCATACGGTAAGCGTCCAAAATTTCTATATGCTCGCCTTTATTTGCCCCTTCACGTTTCAATTTGGCATCCAAATCGTTATTCATTTTTTGACGGGCTGTTTCCAGATTTTTAAGTTCATTATCTTTGTCTTTGGCAAAAATCTTGCTGACAGCCTTCCGACGCCGGTGCACTACAACATTGCCCAAGCCGTACCCGGCATTAATCACCGTTCCTTTCAATCTGTCTTTGGCAACAATACCGCGACTCTTGATAGATTTTTTAATATACTGAGAAATTTCCTCGGTTGCGATAAACTCGCTTAAAAACATACAAACCGTTTCCAAAGATTCGGCTTCCGCTTCGCTGTATTCATGAGGTTTGGCATAGCTTACCAGCAAAACGCCTATTGCTTTATTCCAACGTTTAAGCGGGGTGGCTATTTTAAAAAAATCTTTTGTTTTAACAAAAGCAGTATGGTTATCAGCGCCGGCTTTGCCGACAACGCCCTCGCCAATGCGCACGGACGTTTTGCTTTTTTCATCTGTACCGGCGATACATTCCAGTGTTACTTCATCTGCTTTATAGAACATATCAACAGATGCGGCTTTTGCTTCTTCGGCAATAATTTTGATAACTTGATTTAATTTTTCCGCACTGTCTTCCGTTCCCAGTTCGCGGTGTATTTTTTTAATTACCTCTAATGCAAAATTATTCTCTGCCTGCTTCATTCTTCCCCCGGTCAAAAAATATGCTTGTCTTTATTTCTTATACTCCCTAATATTCATTTATTCCAGTTTATTTTTAGTAAAAAAGGATAAAAAAATTATGGCGACAAATTACAAAAAGGGAGATAACGATACCCGCCCGTGGGGAAAGTGGGAAGTTTTAGACTCCGGCAGGCACTTCTGCGTCAAAAAAATTACGGTTAACCCGCAGGCTGTTCTTTCATTGCAAATGCACAATCATCGCGCTGAACATTGGATTATTGCCGAAGGTAATGCCATGGTTATTCTCGGGGAAGACACGTTGTACCGTCATGCTGACGAATCCGTGTATATTCCGGTTAAAACCAAACATCGAATTAAAAATACATCAAACGATAAAGAATTGGTATTTATTGAAATTCAGACAGGCGATACGCTCGATGAAAATGACATTGTGCGTTTTGAAGACAATTACGGCAGGGTAAGTTAGATTCATTTCTGTTGAAAACGGTAAGAATCATTTTTACAGATTTGCAAAAGTTAATTATTGGTTAATTAATATCGGACTTTGAGGGAATCTGGGAATGTTTTGCGAAGACTGTTTTTCAACCGCACAAGATGGGGGGATTATTATTTCCGCCTATCAAGAGTTATTGGACGAGCGGGCAGCAAATGACGAATTTTGTTGGGGTTATTATCTGCGTATAGAAAACAACTCTGACGATACAATCAGCCTTCTGGGGAAAAATATTTCGGTTACGGATACGTTTGGGCGCGCGGTTTCTGTCGCCTGTGACGGGTTTAACGGCGAATCTCCGGTTTTAGCCCCGGGTGAAGTTTATGAGTTTGAAGATTACGCGACATCACGCACCAGCGCCGTATTATGCGGCAGCTGTCGGATTGCACATGAACACGGCACAGAGGTTAAAGACATTCATCTGCCTGTTTTAAGCTTAATAGCAAATGACAATGCGCAGAGAATATTGAATTAATTTTTTTGAAAGGGGCATCCGGCTCCTTTTTTCTTGCTTTTTATATTTCAGCGGATATATTGATTGGCAATTACATATTATTTACAAACTATTAAACTTACAAATTTATGGATTTTTCTCAAGGATTTCTGCTGTTAATGGGAATGGCCATTGTATTATTGCTTGTTTACGCCTTTCTCTATGTCACCAAAATCAAAAAAACTGTCCGGCAATTTGTCAGGGACGTCAACTCCGGCAAAATAACTGTATATTGCCAAGATCGTATTTGCGGCAGCAGCTTACTAGACAGTAACGGCATTATTATCCGCGTGGCGGATAAATATGCTAAAATAGATAGCAGTACACACTGCCCATCGACTTTTATAACTCAATGTTACCGCGCCGTTATTGACAGTTGGTATTTTAACGGTTCCGATATTGTTTTATATGTCAAACCATTAAATAACGCCGAAGATAAGTGGTACATTAAAAGGGCAGACCGTTACAGCATCGAATGCGCCCATCCTGTTATGTCAGACAACAAGCTCTATCTTTGGGATAATGCGCCGATGTTCAGAGCCGGTGAAACCGTCACTTTGCGTTCCAAGGTCAGTCCGGGAACAGCAATGCGCTACCAACTTAAATATGAAATAGTCAACTAATCTCTTCTTAAAACCATTAAGCCTCTTGCTTAATGGTTTTTTGTTGCTTTTTGCAAAAAATGTTTTATATTTCAGGTAATTCTGAATTATTTTATTAACTACTTAAATATTTTTGTATGGATTCACCAACTGATTTTTCTTCCTCCATGATTTATATCAACGTGGGGCTGCTGGTCGTGTTCGTGGTTCTTCTCTCAATTGTCACCACATCCGGTCTTCGCTTACGCAAAGCGGCGAGGCAGATGCTTAGCAGGGGCTATGACTTTGCTGACGATGTCAACACCGGCAAAATCTCCCTTTATTACTGCTATAAAGGAAGAACCGGAACGCTCAGTTCGTTCGGAAAGGTTTCCCGTCCGCCGTATTTTGTAAATGAAAACGACAGCGATACGGAAATCTTAACGGGAACGGAGCGCGAACTTCTTGTCTCGGGGTTGACTCCGGATTCTACGCCTCCCAGCCGCGCATATCAGATTGCCGTTGCTAATGTCGATCTGAAACGCGAGGATAGCGAAGCCGTATTCGTCCCTCATACATTGCAAGTTCGTTTCAGGCCGGCACGTAATTGCATAAGCAAATGGACTGTTGCTAAGGTTGAAGGCTGTGAGTTGGTACTGGAACATCCGCTGATGGGAAGCCTCAGGCTTGCAAGCCCGCTTAAAAAGGCATTTACCGCCGGACAGCAGATTAAACTGGTGTCGCAGGTTGCAGAAGAAGGTATTGCATACCGTCTGACGTATGAACTTATTGATTAAACTGCTATCAAAAAACCCGCCTTTTCGGCGGGTTTTGTTTTAGTTGTTATATTCTTTTACGGAATAATTATTTTTAACATACATATTCAAATACGAATATATATTTTGTTCCATTTGGGTATTAAACGCGGCAAACAGTTTTTGCACCATATCGTTCCAATATCTTTCTTTTTCGGCTATGCCGGTATCAACGGGAATGCGCAGTTCGCGCCATGCGTTAACCGTCGTTTCCGCCGCAGACATATTGGTTTTATCGGTAATTTTCAAGACAACAGACAAATTCGCACGATATTTCAAACGGTCTTTTTGCAACAATTCTTCGGATTTTTCAATTTCTTCGGTAACGGAAGCGTCTTTTATGATATACTGCGCAATACGGTTTGAAGAAAAGCCGTCAGCCTTTAAGCGGTCTTCTGCCCAAAGTTTAGCCGCTTTTTCAATGGAAACGGGAAATAAGTGCTCTACGTTCGGACGTGTAAATGAGGGAATAAACTCTGAAACAATATCAACCTTTTCCACATTAAGCTCAATCGGGGCCATGTTTTGAAAGCGCGGTTCGCAATACCGCAGCGGTACCGCATCCACATCGCTGGTTGAACGGCAGGCAAACAGAAACAAAGCCATGCACAACAGCGCTATATTTTTTAACTTATTCATCAGACTTTTCCATTACAGTTATTCCAAACAAGACTAACGTCCTTTGCCCTGAGTTTATATAATAATGTTTAACACTTATTTAATGCTAATTGAGTTTTTGCATTATTTCGGGAATCGTGAATTCATAAGTTTCCGAGCAAAAACCGCATTTGGCGGAAATTTTGGAATTTTCATCCAGCATGGACGCCAAATCACTTTCCGAAAAGCCGCGCAGGGTTTTCAAGAGCTTTTCGCGGCTGCAGCGGCAGCAAAATTCATAATGGTTTTCTTTGGTGATTTCCAGATTGTTGGCATGATAAAGGCGGTACAAAATCTCTTGTAAGCTGAGGTTTTCGTCAAACAACTCTTCCTTTTTAAGCGAATTCATTAAGATTTCGGCTTCGTTTCTCAATTCCGGCAACTGTGCCATATCCACATTTTTGCCGCCAAGTTCGGGAATACGCTGCAACAAAATGCCACCGGCTTTCCACTCCCCTTCTTCATCTTCCGGTATATCAATGAACAGTTTTAACATGGTTTCTATCTGTTCGGACTGCTTGAAATAGCGCAAAGCACATTCTTCCAAGGTTTTACCCTGCAAGTCCACAACGCCCTGATGATAGTTGTTTTTGCCGTCATCAATGGTGAAAGCCAACGTCCCGTTGCCCAAAAGGTGCGGCGTTGCCTCAATTTCCCCTTCGTTCTTGCGCAGGGCAAAAGCTTTTTCAAGGCGTTCTTTGTCATAATTGGCGCAAGCGCGGAGCTTGCCTTCGGTTGTAACGTCAACGACAAGCGTTGAAACCGGCCCGTTTCCCTGCAGCTGCAAGGTAAACAACCCTTCGAACTTTAAAGCATTGGCAAGCAAAACACCCAATGCCGTTGTTTCAGCCAATGCTGCGGAGACGTTTTTCATATATCCGTGTTTATTAATAATCGTCTTCAAAACATTTTCCAGACGACAGATGCGGCCGACAAAAATGCCGTTATCAATTAAAAAAGATGTACATTCATCAAAATTTTTATTAGCCAATTTTTTCTTCCCTTAATATAATCAAAGTGTATTTTTTGTGAAGTTAATGTATAAAAAGGTATTTTTCAAGTGTTTAACGCAAAAACGAAAAAAACGGCGCCGAAAATCCCGACAAAACAGCGTTTGCGCAATATCGCGCTGTATTATTTGGAGCGGTTTGAAAGCTCGGAGGAAAATCTCAGAACCGTTTTGCGGCGGCGAATTGATAAATATGCCTTTTATGATAAAGAATACAATCCGGCGGAAGCGTATGCTTGGGCGGACGAAGTGGTGGCGGAATGTTTGAAACAAAACTTTGTCAATGATGAACGCTTTGCCGGATTTAAAATCAATGGTTATTTGAACGCCGGCAAGCCCAGACGCTATATTGAGCAAAAGCTCAAACAAAAGGGCATTGACATCGGCACAATCAGCCGTTTGTTTGAAGACGCCGATTATTCAGAATATGAAACGGCTTTGAATTTTGCACGCAGGAAGAAAATCGGCAGGTTCCGCACGGATGAGGAATCGCGCGCGGCGAATCGGCAGAAAGACTTAGGGACGCTTGTCCGTGCCGGTTTTGACTTTGATGTTGCAAAACAGCTTTTGGACGATGAAGACTAAACTACATCAGCCATTTCAAAAGTTTAATCACGCCCATTTTGGCAACACTGTTATGCGCGGAAACGTCTTTGCGGTTTAAGATTTCGCGTTTGTTTTGGTGATAAAACTCATAAGCGCGGAGTAACATTTCCTCATTTGTCAGCGTTGGGGCGAATCCGAGCTTTTGTTTAATTTTATCGGTGTTGAAGATAAAGTTTGACGCTATCATTTTGTATTGATACGGGCCGAGCGGCGAAATGCCGAGCCAAAAGCATATCTTCATCGCCCAAATCATCGGCAGTTTCGGGAAGTGAAACAGGCGGGTTTTGGAGCCTGACTTTTTGATAACGTATTCATACACTTCGTTAAAGCTTTTGACATTATCCGAACCGATATTGAAGATATCGGAATAATCGGCGGCAAGCGCCAATTCGCAGGCTTTTGCCAAATCTTTGGCATAAATAAACTGGTAGCGGTTGGTGCCGTCGCCAACCATGGGGAGCTTGCGGTTTTCATCTATAAACTCAAACAAGATGCCCAAAAGCCCTAAACGTCCCTCGTCCATAATCGTCGGCGAACGGAAGATGATGCTGTTTATTTTATCCGGATGAGAAAAGAGAATCCGCTCCGCTTCCAGTTTGGACTTGCCGTATATCTCAACGGGGTTCGGCGTTTCGGTTTCCGTTACCGCTTCGTCAAAGTTTTGCGCCCAAAGGCAGTTGCTGGATATAAAGACGATTTTCTTTACGTTATATTTCAGCGCGAAATCATAAACGTTCTGCGTGCCGTCAACATTGGCATGCCAAAGACGTTTGAGGTCTTTTTTAACGTGTGCCAAAAGCGCCGCGCAGTGGAATACCGCATCAAATTTATATTGCGAGAACAGTTTATCCATAAGGGCAGAATCGTTAATATCGCCCTGAAAAGCTTTGAAATTCGGGTGTTTAAAAGAATCCGGCTCCAAGTCTATGCTGACGCAGGAAGCTCCTGTTTCCAGCAGATAACGTTTTAAAATGGTGCCGAAAAAGCCGGCGCCGCCGGTGATCAGATAACAAGGCATCGCGTTCTCCTTTTTCTGCAGTATAAACGGGGTGGGTAAATCTTTCATTAACAGGATTTTTAATTTGTTTGTCTTGCATTTGCACATAAAAAAAGAGCGTCCCTGTCCGTCCGGGGACGGGGATGGGGCGCTCTTCTTGAAAATTGGATTAGGGGCATTTATTTACCGGTCCAAGTATAAGTATGATACTTTGTCTTGGAGGTAAACACATTCTCGTTCTCGATCGTCACGTTCACCTTGACGGTGTAGTCGCCTTTGAAGCTATACACTTTACCGTCGCTACCGGTGATCTGGCTGCTCATTTCGGGATTTGCCTCATAGGCGTCTCCTGCGAGAGCCAGCGTGCCGTTGGTCGTGCCTACGATCACCTCGCGGTGACCTGTTTCGGCGTCGGTGAAAACGACATTGCTCACTGTTGTGAGCTGGAAGGTGCACTCTGCGGAGATGCGGGCATTGGCTGTGGTAACGAAAGTAATGTCACCATAATACAGCATTTGCTTTTTCTCTGCGCTGATGCATTCCATGTCTTCGCCGATTTTGTTGCCTTCGGCATCAAAGATGTTGGCTTTGAGGGCCGTTGTCTCCGATGTTGTTCCGTGAGCGAGCTTGATATCTTCACCGAGGCTGTTTTTAGCAGCACCTTCGGGGAGATAAACAGCGGCTTGCCAAGCGGCATCAGAGGCTGTGTAAACCTCTTTCACTGCGCCTTTGGAGTAAAGATAGCTCCATTTTGCCAATGAAACCTTCCACGACTTGTCGCGGTTACCGTTTTTGAAGCGGATGATTTCATAGGTTTGAGCGTTCTTTACCTCTTCGGCGTTGCCCATTTCCGCGTTATCGACGCGGTCACGAAGCTGTTCCACTTTGTAGGTGTACTCATCTTCGGGTTCGGGCTCTTCGGCTATAACCTGCTGAACATATTTGGTTTCGCTCCGAAGAGTTTCACCATTTTCAGCTTTTCCGTAGGCTATGACAATGACTGTACGGCGGTTGCCGGTATTGTCGCTGTAGCTGGTGGAAAGATTGGTTACGTTTCCGTGGAGGGCCTGAGCCGTGAGGACGTTGCCGTCGGCGGCGGTCACTGAGGCAGAAGGCTGAGCTTCCACATCGTAACTTTCGCCAACTTCTTGGTTGAAGATTTCCTGAGGTACGGTAACCACAGGTTCGGTAACGGCGACGGTGAGGTGGCCTTCGGGCAGCGGAGATTCTGTACGGAGAAGTTCTTCGCCTGAGCAGGAGGTGAGGATGAGGGTGAATGCGAGGGTGAGGAGGGTTGAGAGGATTGCGCTAGAAGCTGCGATCTTTTTCATAACATAAATATATTAAAGGGTTTTGGAAATTCAGTTTTGAAAACTCTCTGCCACATCACAACTTGTGTCCCTAATTCAATAAGAAGACATATATATAAGAGGTAGCAGAATAATTTGTTTACATTTTGAATATAGCATATTTTAGGGGCAAAATCAAGTTTTTTTTGCTTACGAATCGACAATTTCGGCTCAAAAACGGCTGTTTTGGGGTGAAAAATGTAATTTTGGATTGCGGCACTCGTTTCACTCGCCTGCAATGACGAATTTGATTATTTATCCCCCTCACCCTACACCCTCTCCCTCTCAGGGGAGAGGGAAAAAAGATGCACCATTTCGGGGGGGGAATAAATACCTATCCGGCAAGATAGGTTTTCACCGCTTCATTCTGCTCAAACAGATAAAGCAGGATTTTCAACGCCTGACCGCGCGGCGATTCCAATTTGAAGTCTTTTTGCATGATTTCGCGCACGTCATTATGCGCCAGATTCAATAAATCCAAATGGCAGGACATATCCGCCAACTTAAACTCCGTAAAGCCGGACTGGCGCGTACCCAACACTTCGCCGCCGCCGCGAAGTTCCAAATCTTTCTCGGCAATATAAAAACCGTCTTCGGTTTGTTTCATGATATTCAGGCGCTCTTTTGCCACCGCGCTCAGCGGATAAGAATAAAGCAAAATACAGTTTCCGGCTTCAAACCCGCGCTTTATGCGGCCGCGGAGCTGATGCAGCTGCGCTAAGCCGAACCTCTCGGCGTGTTCAATAACCATGATTGTCGCTTCGGGGACGTTAACGCCGACTTCAATGACCGTTGTCGCGACCAAAACGGATTTTTCGCCGTTTTTGAATGCTTCCATGACTGCATCTTTTTCCGATTCTTTCATCTTGCCGTGAATGAGGCCGACTTTGTCACCGAAATACTGTTGCAGCATGTTGTAACGCTCAACGGCAGCAGCCAAATCCGACTTTTCCGATTCTTCCACCAGCGGGCAAACCCAATAGGCGCGTGTTCCCTCGGCAAGTTTGCGTGACAAAGCATTGATGACGTCGGGCATTTTATTGACGTTCATGACAACAGTCTGTGACGGTTTGCGCCCTTTCGGCAGTTCGTCGATTTTGGAATAGTCCATATCGCCATATGCGGTCAGAAGTAAACTGCGCGGAATCGGTGTGGCGGTCATGACAAGCATATCGCAAAGTTTCCCTTTGGCAGAAAGCAGCAGGCGCTGATTGACACCAAATCTGTGTTGCTCGTCTATGACAACATAACCGAGGTCTTTGAACACAACCTGCTCCGTAAACAGGGCGTGCGTGCCGATGAGTATATCTATGTTGCCGGCGGCAAGTTTTTCATATATTTCTCTTTTTTCTTTAGCCTTCAGTTTACCGGTCAGCAGATCGACGGTAATCCCTGCCCCTTGGCAGAGTCCGCAGATTGTTTCATAATGCTGCTTAGCCAAGATTTCGGTCGGCGCCATAAGCGCTGTCTGCGCACCCTCTTCTATCACTTTAAGCATACTCAGCAACGCCACGGCGGTTTTGCCGGAGCCAACATCGCCCTGCACCAGCCGAAGCATTTTTTCCGGCCGTTGCTGGTCGGCGGCAATTTCCGCCAAGACGCGTTCCTGCGCCGAGGTCAGCGCAAAAGGAAAGGCTTCTAAAACTTTTTGATATAATCTCCCCGTTCCCGTAAAACTGCGTCCTTTTTGACGGCGGAGCTTTTGGCGGATAAACGCCAGAGCCAACTGATTTGAAAGGATTTCATCATAGGCCAGACGGCGGCGCGCGGCTGAAGACGGTAGCAAATCCGCGGCATTTTGCGGGTGATGTACCCGCCGCAAAGCTTCGGCAAATGTGATATATTCCAAATCTGCCGAAAACTGCGGATTCTGCCACTCCGACAGAGACGGCAGGCGGTTTAGCGCCTCTTCTTTCAGGCGGCAGAGCATTTTATTACTGACGCCTGCGGTCAGGGGATAAACCGGTTCCAAGCATGCAATCTGCGCCAATTTATCAGCCGGAAGATTATAATCCGGGTGGCTCATCTGCCACATGCCGTTAAAATATTCAAGACGGCCGCTTATCGCGCGCTTCTCACCGACAGGATAACTCTTGGCAAATGAATCATAAACCTTAAAAAAGACCAATACCATTTCAGCCGTGCCGTCCGTGCAATATATGCGATACGGGTGTTTGCGGCTTGCAGGGGGCTGATGTTCGGTTACGGTAACCACGCCGCTCCATATCCGCCCTTCCACGGCATCGCTCAACGGCGGGGCGTATGTTCTGTCTATGATATTTGCCGGCAGGTGAAAGAGAATATCAATGACTTTTTCCCCGCACAGCTTTTTGACCAACTTGCCATATTTGTCCCCTATCCCTTTCAGGCTCTCTATCGGCGCAAACAGCGGAAATAAAATATTCGGACGCATATTATCATCTTTACTTTTTTGAGGTTTAGTTTATTTATTACTTAATTCAGCTTTATCAGAAAAGAGCAAAAATGTCTAATGATTTTGAAAAATACAACAAAAAAACCATAAGCGGCATTGCCAAAGATGCCGAACCGTTTGCCATTAAACAAATATTTGATAAGGCTGATAATGATGTTATCTGCATCCTTAGCGACGGCATGAGCTTAAAACAAGCTTATGATACGCTGACTTTTATTGCGCCGGAAACAGAAGTGCTGATGCTTCCGGCGTGGGATACGGTACCTTATGACAGAGTATCACCGAATCCGACAGTATTATCCAAACGAATTGATACGCTTGCTAAGATTGTTCTGGAAAAATCCCCTAAAAAGAAGCGAATCGTGTTGACCAGCATCGGTGCCGCCATTCAGAAACTGCCGCCGAAAAAAATATTTTTTAACACGAGAAAAAACATCAAACTGCATGACAAGCTTATTTTTGATGATTTTTTGCACTATGCGGCAATTAACGGGTATTCGCGGGTTGAACAGGTTATGGAATCGGGCGAATATGCAGTGCGCGGCGATATTATTGACATTTTTCCGAGCGGCGCGGAAAACCCGCTGCGTATTGATTTATTTGATGACGAAGTAGAGCGGCTGCGCTTGTTTGAAGTGGAAACACAGCGAAGCATCAAAGATTTAACGTTCTACAATTTTGACAGTGCCAACGAAGTCGTTTTGGACAAGAATACGATTAAGACTTTCCGTTCCAAATACCGCGAGGCCTTCGGGGCGGCGGGCATTAAAGACGAGATATACGAAAGCATTTCGGAAGGGAAAAAATACCTCGGCATGGAAAACTGGCTGCCGTTTTTTTATGAAGAATCTTTACCCGATTTGTTTGACTATTTGCCGCAGGCAGACATTGTTTTGGGCATAGATGCCGAAAATGCGCTGAAAGCCAAAGAAGAAACAATTGCCGACCATTATGACGCACGACTTGAAGCTTTAAAAATTAAAGATGTTTCAGAAATTGACCGCTATCGTCCGGTTGAGCCGGAGCAAATGTTTTTGTCACGCAAAGAATTTATGAACCGTATCAGCGGGAAAAATTATTGCCGGCTTTCAAACCTGTCTTTACCGGGCGGAGAAGACGTCATAAACTTCGGCGCATTACCGCAAAAAGTTTTTTCATCTTTGAAAAATATCAACAATTTGACCGTGTATGAAGATTTATCTGCCGAATTTGCTGCCAACAATAAGAAGAAGCGGATTATTTGCTGTTACAGCGAGGGCTCGCTTGACCGTATGTATCATATTTTGCAGGAAAACGGTATTAAAGATACCGTCATTTGCCGCACATGGCATGAGGCTTGCAACGCTGCACAACAAGGCAAAATTGCATTAATTATGCTTGAACTGCAACACGGGTTTAATTCATCGGAATATTTCATCGTCACAGAACAGGATATTTGGGGCGAACGAAAGAACATCAGAGCCAAACATAAAGTTTCGGCAGAAAACCTGATTGCCGATATTTCATCGTTAAACATCGGCGAATATGTGGTTCACATTGAGCATGGAATCGGGCGCTTTGAAGGGTTGGAAAATATCGTTACCGACGGTGCGGCGCATGACTGTTTAAAGCTTATCTATGCCAATAACGACAAGCTGTATGTTCCGGTTGAAAATATTGATGTTATCAGCCGTTACGGCGCGGAAGACTGCAATGCGACGCTGGATACGCTCGGCGGTTCGGCCTGGGAAGCCAAGAAATCACGCGTTAAGGAAAGAATTAAGGACATTGCCGAAAAGCTGATTAAAATTGCTGCGCAAAGGCAAATGAAAAAAGCGGAAATCTTTATCCCCGAGCGCGGGCTTTATGAGGAATTCTGCAACCGTTTTCTCTATACGGAAACCGATGACCAGCTCAACGCGGTCAACGACGTGATTAAAGACCTGTCTTTGGGCATGCCGATGGACAGGCTTATTTGCGGCGATGTCGGCTTCGGAAAAACGGAAGTTGCCATCCGCGCGGCTTTTGCCGTGGCAACCGGCGGTGCCCAAGTTGCAGTGATTGTGCCGACGACACTGTTGGCCCGCCAGCATTATCTGAACTTTAAGGAACGGCTGAAAGGTTTTCCGATTAAAGTTAAAATGCTATCCCGTCTGGTTTCGGCAAAAGAATCCAGAGAAATTAAACAGGAACTGAAAGACGGCAGTTTGGAAATTGTTATCGGGACGCATGCCTTGCTTGCCAAAGATATTGAATTCTGCAATCTTGGACTGTTGATTATTGACGAAGAACAACACTTCGGGGTGGCACATAAAGAACGTTTAAAACATCTTAAATCCGACGTGCATATCTTAACGCTCAGTGCGACTCCGATCCCCCGTACACTGCAGCTTTCGCTGACCGGCGTCAAACAACTCAGCATTATCGCAACGCCGCCCGTGGACAGGCTGGCAGCCAGAACATTCGTGATGCCTTTTGACAAGGTGATGATTAAAGAGGCTATTTACCGCGAAAAATACCGCGGCGGACAGATTTTCTTTGTTTGCCCGCGGGTTTCGGACATTTTGCAAATTGAACCCAAACTGCGGGAAATTGCTCCGGATATTAAAATTGCCGTAGCTCACGGGCAAATGTCACCTTCACATCTTGAAGATGTTATGTGCAATTTTGCCGAAGGTAAGGCAGATATTTTGCTTTCAACGACAATTATTGAATCCGGCATTGACCTGCCGAATGTTAACACAATGATTATTTACCGCTCGGACATGTTCGGGCTTGCCCAGCTTTATCAGCTGCGCGGGAGAATCGGACGTTCAAAACTGCGCGGGTATTGTTATTTTACAATTCCGAATCAAAAAGTTTTAACCCCTGTTGCCCAGAAAAGATTAAATATATTGCAGGCTCTGAATCAGTTGGGCGCCGGTTTTTCGCTTGCCAACCATGATTTGGACATCCGCGGCGCCGGCAATATTTTAGGTATTGAACAATCCGGGCATATCAAAGACGTGGGCATTGCGTTATATCACCATTTGCTGGAAGAAGAAATCAACCGGTTGAAAGCCGGCAACACAGCGGATGATGCCGCTCCTGCTCCGGTGGCGGCTGATTGGAGTGTACAGATTACGACCGGCGTTCCGATTATCATTCCCGAATCTTATGTGGCGGATTTGGGCGTACGACTGGGATTGTATAAACGAATCGGCAGTCTTAAAACTTTGGAGGAACTTAACGATATGCGCGAAGAATTGATTGACCGCTTCGGCAATATTCCCGATGAGGTCGACAACCTGCTCAAAACCGTTGAAATTAAGCAAATATCTGTATTGGCCAATATTGACCGTATCGAAGCCGGTGCCAAAGGAATTTTGTTGTCATTCCATAACAACACATTTAAAAACGTTCCGGCTCTGATGTCGTTTATTAATCAGCAGTTCGGCACAATTAAAATCCGCCCCGATCAGAAAATCTTTATAGACAAGGAACTCATCAGCTATAAAGCCCGTCTGGAAACCATCAAAAAATACGTCGGCAAACTTTATGAACTCTCTATTTAAGACAATTTTTCCAAGAGTTTTTTATATGCTGACGTCAGGCGTTTGAATTTCTCTTCTGCGGCGCTGTCATCCGGATTCAAATCAGGGTGGCAGGTTTTAGCCAGTTTTTTATATTGCTTTTTTAACGTTTCTATACTGAATTCTTCCGGATTAATATTAAGCAATTCCATTTCTATGCGTTCGTCGCGGGAAAACCGCATTTCGTCCGCGGCTTTTTTGAAACCGGAAAAACCATGCAAAAATTCCAAATCTTCTTCCAAATCACAACCGAATTTGTATTTTATTTTGGAATGGAATCCGCTGAAACGCGTTTTATGGCGGAAAGCCTCATACTCAGGCGTTTCATTTTCATCCGTATAGTAATTCCATTTCGCATTATATTCCTGTACGTGTTCAAGACAGAACCAGTAATATGATTTCAAACTGCTGTCTTTGGGTGCTTTAAACTCGCCGGCTTTATTGCACCCCGGCGCATCGCACTTATGGTGAACGCCTTCATTCTGCGGGGCAAAATATTTACGCTGTCTTTTGTGTTGCGTTGTCTTCATCACTTTTTTATCTGCTCAAATATAAAATCAGGGTCATAATCGGGTTATGATAATATAAACATTAAATCCAGTCAAATGATAATATCAAAAAAATCATAGTGTATAAACAGAAGTTTATTATCGCTTTTACCCATATTTGCATTTAATTTGGCAGTAAACATGGGAGAGAATTAAATGCCCGAATTACCGGAAGTCGAAACAATTAAAGAAGCTTTAAAAAAGGCCGTCTGCGGTGAGCGCATCCTCTCCGTTCAGGTAAGGAATCGCCGTCTCAGAGAGAAAGTACCTGATGATTTTGAAACAATCATAACAAATACATCCATTATGGAAATATATCGTCGTGCCAAGTATGCCGTTTTAAAGCTTGATAACGGGTACAGCATTATAATGCATTTCGGCATGAGCGGCAAAATCAAGATAAGCGCCGCACAGCCGGATCAGCTTGAAAAACATGACCATATCATCATACAAACAAGCAACGGAACCGTGGTTTATAATGATGCCAGACGTTTCGGACTTGTGACATACGTTAAGAGTGATGAGATAAACCGGCATAAACTGTTTGCCCATACCGGTACAGACCCTTTTGATGATGAGTTAACGGGCGATTATCTATTCAACAAGATAAAACATAAAAAAACGGCAATAAAAATTGCTTTATTAGACCAAAGCATCATTAACGGAATCGGCAACATCTACGCTTCAGAATCTTTATATGACGCCGGAATCTCACCTTTAAGACCTTGCTGCGACATAACATTTCAGGAAGCGGACAGGTTGATTCAATCAATCAGAAAAATTTTGCTTGCCGCCATAAAAGCCGGCGGTTCCACGCTTCGCGATTACAGCAGGCCTGACGGCAGCCTGGGGTATTTTCAACACCGGCATTGCGTCTATAACAAAACCGGCAAACCATGTCCTAACTGTACTTGCAATTTCAAACAAAGCGGCGGCATTATAAAAATAACCCAAGCCGGACGCTCAACTTATTACTGCCCTCAACAACAAAAGTAAGGAGATACCATGTTGCGAATCCTTTTGATTTTTTTCTTTTTGACTGCCGCATCTTTTTCCCTTAACGCAGAAGAGTTCCTTGCCGGCTTTGAAGACATTCCCCTCCCGAACAGTGCCAGACAAATTGAAAACGAAACCTTTACTTTCGGTAATGAAGAGGCACGCTATATCGAAGCCCGAATCATCTGCAAACGCGGTGAAACGTTTGACAGTGTTAAAAAATTTTATAAAGCCGCTCTGACCCAACTGGGCTGGACCGAAGAAACGAATCAGGACGACCTCATCCGTTTTATTCGAGAAAATGATGCATTGGAAATTTTGTGCATGACTAAATTTCCGTTAAAAATAAGCATCATTTTGAAAAGTAAAAATTAATTTTAATTATTTTTTAAAAAACTTGTTGACTATCACGGATTTTAGGATATAAGTGTTTCAGAATTTTATTTGTGTTTAACTTAAATTTTAAAACAGGATAATGTATTATGGCCAATCATAAATCGGCAAAAACAAGAATAAACAGAAACAATAAAAGAAGCGTTATCAACGGCGCCCGCAGAAGCAGAGTAAGAACTTTCGTCAAGAAAGTTATTGCGGCTGTCTTGAGCGGCAACAAAGAAGCAGCAACCGCTGCATTAAAAGTTGCCGAGAGCGAAATGATGAGAGCTGCTCAGAAAGGCGTTTTCCATAAAAATAAAGCTTCCCGCACGATTTCTCGTTTAAGCCAAAAAGTAAAAGCTTTATAGTTTTTTGCCTTTTAATTTTCCAAACGCAAACATTTTGCCGAAAGGCGATGTTTGCGTTTTTTTGTTTAAAATTCAAGTACTTACGAAGAATCGCCATAAAAGTCATGTCAAGCTATTTTATTTAAAAAGTGTTAAAAAAACTATTTGTCATTTTCTATTTTGTTTAATATGGTCTGTACGTATTAAGGGACATACTCAAAGAGCGATGAACCAAGCATAAGTTAAAACGACGCGATAAGAATGAAGGCCGCCTCAATAAGAAATAACAATTTTATATTTCGGCGGAGATTTCATTTAAGACGAAACGAATAATCTTATCATTCGGGTTTTAACTGCTTTGAGAAGCCGACACGGTTTACTTCCGGCATTCGGAATAAGCCGAACCGGATTTCCCTTCGGTAGGAAATATTTTTATGCTTTTATAGTCAAAAACAAATGTATCGTATACAAAAAAAGTATTTTGACTTTGTTTTTGAGCAGCAGAGGATTTTCGGCCTTTGATAAAAGCTAAGAACTATTTTGAGTATAGATATGTCCGGCAAGAGTAGAAGATACACTTGATGTAGAGATTATGAACTTATGTATTAAATATCTAATGTGGGAGACAGATATGGCAGAAGAAGCATTTGTAAGCGAAACACGCTCAATTGATATGCAATGGGATCGAATTTGCAGCCAATTAAAAATGGAATTTGGCGAGACCGCATATGACAGTTGGCTTAAACCGCTTACGGTCGGAGATTTTAATAACGGAACAATGAACATCTGTGCTCCGACAGCTTTCATGAAAAACTGGGTAGTCACACACTATTCCGACAGAATAAACAAGATTTGGGAGCAGCAAAATCCCGATGTTAAAAAAATCAATTTTGTTGTTCAGACAGGCTTTAAAGACCGCCGCAGCGTTGACACCTCTTTACTGAAAAAAATATCTACCTCGCCGACACCGCAAAATATTTACGGATGCAGTATCAACAGCAGCTCTTTCGGCTTGGTTGCCGGTTCCAGTCTGGCGAATGACAGCGTTAAAAGCAGCAACGCCAATTCTCCGCTTAACCCGAATTACACATTTGAAAACTTTGTTGTCGGCAAAACCAACGAGTTTGCATATGCTGCCGCGCGCAAAGTTGCCGAAACGAAGAATGTTTCGTTTAATCCGCTCTTTCTTTATTCCAGCGTCGGCTTGGGCAAAACGCATTTGATGCACTCCATTATCTGGCATATTAAAAAGAACGACCCTAACCGTAATGTTATTTACCTCACAGCCGAGCAATTTGTTTATAAGTTTGTTAAGGCATTGCGTTACAAAGATACCGCCGCATTCAAAGAACAGTTCCGTTCCGTTGATGTTTTGATGGTTGACGACTTCCAGTTTATGGGTAACAAAGGGACGACACAGGAAGAATTCTTCCATACATTCAGCTCTTTGGTGGAAGAAGGTAAGCAGGTTATCATTTCCGCAGATAAATCTCCTACAGATTTGGACGGCATTGAAGAACGTTTAAAATCTCGCTTAGTAGGCGGTTTGGTTGTTGATATTATGCCGACGGACTTTGATTTGAGAATGGGTATATTACGGAAAAAGGCTGAATTAATGGGTATTGACCTGCCGCAGAAAGTTGCTGAATTTTTGGCTCAGAAAATCACCTCCAATGTCCGCGAGCTGGAAGGTTCGTTAAAAAGAGTTGCCGCGCATTCCCAGTTACTTTCCGGCAAAGAAATCACTTTGGATATGACACAAGATGTTTTAAGAGATATGCTGCGCTCCATTGACCGCAAAACAACCATTGACGAAATTCAGAAAAAAGTTGCCGAACATTTCAACATTTCGGTTAAAGAATTGCAATCTTCACGCCGTGCCAGAACGGTTGCCCGTCCGCGTCAGGTTGCAATGTATCTGGCCAAACAACTGACCTCGCGTTCGCTTCCGGAAATCGGACGTAAGTTTGACCGCGATCACACAACGGTTATGCATGCAGTGAGAAAAGTTGAAGAACTTATTATTGAAGATCAGTCTTTGGCTGAAAATATTGAAATTTTAAGAAGGACATTAGAAAACTAATCAGATAAAAAAAATTGTTGAAGACTTGTTTTTTGACTTCTGCTTTTATTGATTTATGATAGAATGCAAGAAGATAGAAACAAGTCTTTTTTTGGGATAAAAATAATGAAATTTACCATTGAACGCGCACATTTTTTAAAGACTCTCAGCCACGTGCAAAGCATTGTTGAGAAAAGGAATACCATACCGGTTTTATCCAATGTCCGTATTGAAGCGAAAGGTTCATCCATTAACTTCAAAGCGACCGACATGGATATCGAGATTACCGAAATTGTTGAGGCTAATGTTGCCGCAGAAGGTGCGACGACAGCTCCTGCCCACATGCTGTATGACATTGTCAGAAAGCTTTCGGACGGTTCGGATATTGAAATTACTTATCCGGATGAAAAAGGTGCTTTAAGTATTGCTTCGGGGCGTTCCAAATTTTCGCTTTCTACCATCGGTGTGGAAGATTTTCCGGTAATTTCCGGCGATGATTTGCCGATTAACTTTGAAATCAGCAAAGATGAATTAAAAACTCTGATTGACCGCACTCAGTTTTCGGCTTCCGTTGAAGAAGCACGTTATTATTTAAACGGTTTGTATGTTCATGCCAAAAATGAAGGCGACACTAAAGTTCTCCGCGTTGTTGCAACGGACGGTCACCGCTTGGCCTGTGCCGAATCGCCGTTACCGGAAGGCGCCGAGAAATTGGAAGGCGTCATTATTCCAAGAAAATCTGTTTTGGAAATCAGAAAGCTGTTAGACGATGCTTCCATTGATAACGTTAAAATGGCATTGTCTGAAAATAAAGTCCGCATTTCTTTTGAAGACATTACTCTGACTTCCAAACTGATTGACGGCACGTTCCCTGACTATGAACGCGTTATCCCGACCGACAATGATAAAATTTTGGAAGTCAATGTCAAAGAGCTGGCTTCCGCCGTTGACCGTGTTTCTGTCGTAACCGAAAGAAGCAGAGGCATTCGCCTGATTACAGATACAAATCACGTGACGATTGCCGCGTCCAATGCCGAACTCGGTAACGCGACGGAAGAACTTGAAGCACGCTATGACAAAGAATCCATTGATACAGGTTATAACTTCCGTTATCTGTTAGATATTTTAGCGCAGATTAAAGGCGAAGATGTCCGGTTCAGTCTTTCGGGCAATGCGGCTGCTACGGTTATTAACGACACGTCGGACAACAGCGCCATTTATGTTCTTATGCCTATGAGAATCTAAGTGAACACAGATATTTGTTTTGATTATATTTCAGAAGAAGCAGGAATCAGATCAGCCGTCAGGCGTCTGATTCTTGTTAATTTCAGGAATTATAAATATTTAAAATTAAACATCGACTCCCCGTTTATCGTTTTAAGCGGTGAAAACGGCAGCGGCAAAACCAATGTATTAGAAGCAATTTCGTTTTTATCGCAAGGACGGGGGCTCAGAAATGCCAAACTTTCCGAAATAAAAACTTTTGACTTTTTATCCGAAACGCAACCGATACCCGTTTTTATTAACAACAACGGCTGGGCTGTTTCTGCCCATCTTGAAAAAAACGGTGAGCAATATACAATCGGGACGGCGGTTGAGAGCGTCACAAAGGAAACCGGTTACAACGAGACGAAAGAAATTGAGCGGCGAATCGTCCATGTCAATAACCAAAAATTGACTTCACAAAACGAATTAGGGAATTATCTGTCGCTCATATGGGTGACACCGCAAATGGACCGCATCTTTCAAGGCGGCGCACAACACAGGCGTTCTTTTTTGGACCGAATCGTTTATGCTTTTGACACGGAACATGCGCGGCGGATTTCCATTTATGACAACCTTTACCGACAATGGCTGCAAATATTAAAAAGCGGCAATATTGACAATACATGGCTTGATACCTTGGAGCAACAGCTTTCGGAAACCGGCGTGGCAATCGCCGCGGCACGGCGCGAACAGATTAACAATTTGAATCTGTTTATTGAAACGAATCCTGACGATACTTTCCCAGATGCGGCATTGGAGCTGGACGGCACGATTGAAAAAATGCTTGAAAGTAAACCGGCAATTTATGTGGAAGACTTTTACGGCGACTCATTACGGCAGCTCAGAAAAAGCATTTTATACAACGACAATGTATCCGGTATCAACAAGACGGATTTGAAAGCCGTTTACAAGAAAAAGAATACGCCGGCGAATCTTTGCTCAACCGGCGAGCAGAAATCGCTTCTTCTTAATATCATTTTAGCGCAGGCGAAAAGTTTGATTTCATCTAAAAACACATTTCCGATTTTGCTGTTGGATGAAATAGCCGCACATTTGGACGATTACAAACGCGATGCGTTTTTTGCCAAAATAAAGAATCTGCATTTACAGAGCTGGATGACCTCAACGAATCCGTATGATTTTACCGCTATAAAAGATATGGCTCAATTTTTTGAAGTCAAAGACAACGGCGTGCATCCGCTGTCCCTTTAAAATTCCACATCTTCAACCCGATAATTATATTTAGGATTAATAAGGTTTACCGATGCAACGCCGATTGTCATATTATAGGCATCTCCCGCCATATAAATTGGCAAAGACAATGCCGAAGCCGCACACATTAGAGGTAACAAAATACTATATTCCTTTAACGGACTATCGTAGAACACGCTATGTACTGTCAATCCGACAGTAAATATTATCATACCCACACTTACCGCCGTATTTGTCGGAAAACTCAGAAAATTAGCACTGATATTTCTGTCTTTTGTTATACCCAATCTATCTTCCGCCCACTTTTCATCCGTTTTTTGCGGCGTTAACCTGACTTTTATTTCTTTAAATCCGGGGCGGCGCAGGTATAAAATTTTTGCTTCTTTTGTCCGTGGTACACGTATTTTTAAGACACCGTCTTTATGTGACAGAATCTTTGCTTCGTTATTATCAACATATGCCCGCACGCCTTGGGGAATCTGCGGCGATGAAATGACGATTTCCGTATATTTATAATCCGGATAATACGGCTGAAACGCACACCCGTATAATAGAAAAAACAGTATGGTTACTAAAAAGCGCATTTTTATAATTAAAAGCTGCCCTGCTTCCAAAGCGGCTCTTTCCTTTGTTAAAACTGTTCAAATTCGTGTTTCAAATCACGGTCAAACATAGAGCGAATCGTCTTTTTGACGTCTGCGCCTTCGTAAACGGCTTTATATAGCGCCTGACAAATCGGCATATTGATATTTTCTTTATCCGCAATATTTTTGACAGCCTTTAAAGTGTAATAGCCTTCGGCGAGCTTGCCGAAATCTTCGCCTTTGGCAAACAGTTCGCCGAACATGCGGTTATGGCTGTGTTTGGAAAACAGCGTCGCTTCATAATCACCTAAATGAGACAAGCCGTAGGCCGTCATCGGGTTGCCGCCGAAGTGCTTGATAAACCGTCCGACTTCAACAGGCGCGCGTGCCATCAGCGCCCCTTTCAGGCCGTACCACTCCAAACCGTCCAAAATACCGGCAGCGATACCGATAACATTTTTCAACGCCGCACCGATTTGGTTACCGATAAAATCCGCGCCGTAATAGAAACGTATTAAATCGCTCTGCAATGTATGGACGACTCGTTCTTTCACATCTTCTTCATCGCTGTCTATAACCGCGCAGGACGGGACATTACGCATATAATCCTGTACATGTCCGGGGCCGCCAAGCGTGGCGATATGAATCGGTTGTTTAATTTCCTCACGCATCACTTCGCTCAGCACTTTGGCATTCGGCTCTTCCAGCCCTTTCATGGCGAGCAGGAAAGTTTTACCGGCGACATTATAGCCGTTCAACTCTTTTGCCAAAGAGCGCAAGTGTTGGCTGCCGATTGAAATGATAATAAAGTCATTATCCAAGACATCAGCCACTTTTTCATATAAAAACATATTATCACTTAATGTCAGATAAGGATTTTTACGCGTGGTTTTCAATTCTATAAAATCTGGAGAATCCGGCTTGCTGTAAATTTTCACCTTATCCATTTTACAATGATTTGCGGCATACCATGCCAAAAAAGTCCCCCAGCGTCCACTGCCAATAACAGAAATTTCAGTCATTTCAGTTTTCCTCTTCAAAAAATATTATATTATATGCGTAATCTATGTTGTATTTCTGTTCTTGGCAAACCATGTTTGCAAGAAATTAACAGGCGTGCGCTTGAAAAATATATTAAAATACTATATCAGATTTTCCGTTTCACCCTTTGGCGCCCGATAATAGCATTGACATAGTCAAATTTTGCAAATGATTTATAGGCATAATCCAGACTCTGTTTTTCATAACTGTAAAAAACTTTATTGGCGAGACCTTTAATAGCATCATCAATTTTCTTAAACGCCTCATTATAATCTTTGCTGAAATTATTTTTTGATTTTTTCTGCACCAAGTCATGATAGGCAGCAATTACTTTTGCCGTTTCATCCGCCGAATTGGCATAACCTTTACGCTCAAACTCATGCATAATCTGCGCAGTAGTCTGGTAGAAGCATTTATTCATCAGAATATTTTTTTGCGTTTCATTTTTGCTGTCTATTATCATTGCAAGAACGTAAACCTTCCAAAATATGTATTATATTGTATAGCACGGATATTTTAATTTTCAAGTATTTTTATCGCGGTTAATTCTTCTAAATAAAAAATATTGACTTTTAAGAATATTAAATTTATAAATTCTTTTTGTAAACCGAGAGGCACGCACCAGCGATGCCTTTAAATAATAATTAATTAACCGGAGATTTAATATGAAACGCACATATCAGCCAAGCAAATTGGTCAGAGCACGCCGTCACGGCTTTCGTACACGCATGGCCACAGCCGGCGGGCGCAAAGTTTTGGCCGCACGCCGTGCCAGAGGCCGTAAAAAACTTTCCGCTTAGTTTTTTCAAAACATGGTAAAGATTCTTACTTTTAAAAAAAGGAAAGACTTTTTAAGAGTCGCCCAGAACTTTTATATTGCGACGCATAATATGGTTCTGCAGGCGGCTCCCAGTTTATATGAACAAGAAGATATTCTGGTCGGGTATACGGCAACAAAAAAAATCGGCAATGCCGTTATCAGAAACAAAAGTAAACGACGATTGCGTGCGATTTGCCGCGAAGTATTGTCGGAGTATGCCCGGCCGCATACGGACTATGTTTTTATTGCCCGTGCAAGCACTGCACAATGCGATTATCAGGAACTTCGCAAAGATACCATTTATGCCATTAAAAAAATTAATAAGAATTTTATCGCGCAAAACGGGACGGACAGTCAGGAAACAGATAAAACAAAATGAAAAAGCCTTTTACAGTTTTGGAAAAAGAGTGCCAAAAGTCAGCAATTTTCTTTATCAGGATATATAAAAAGCTTATTTCACCTTTTTTGCCGTGTGCCTGCCGGTTTCAGCCGACTTGTTCGGAATATATGATGCAAGCCATTCGTTTACATGGATTTTGTAAGGGAATTATTTTGGGCATCAAACGGATTTTGCGGTGCAATCCGTGGGGCAGCAGCGGCTATGACCCTGTCCCTCTGCCGAAAAACAAAAATGCAGCAGATAAAGATACGGATTAAACTGCCATAAAGCTTTACAAGCAAACTTTTTTATATTACAAAGCAACATATTGGTTTATTAAAAACATTCGGGAGATATAAAAAAAATGAAAGATGAATTGCGGTCATTGTCGTTAGCAATAGTATTGTCTTTTATAGCCATTTATTCGGTTAATTATTTTTTCGGTATTAATAAAAAGAGTGCCGTACAACAACAGGTTGTAACTGTTGAACAGGCTATTGAAAAAAACGACAGCATATCGGCAGCTTCTGACAAAGGCATTAAAACCGTGAAAGAAGCGCTTGATGAAGACAGCCGAGTATCTTTTGCAAACAGTTCTCTTGCAGGAAGCATTCGCTTAAAAGGCTCCCGTTTTGATAATTTGTCATTAACAAAATATAATGAAACGCAAAAGGCGGACAGCCCTAAAATCGAGTTGTTAAAACCAAATCAAACACCAAATCCGTATTTTGCGGAATTAGGATGGCTTTCTTTGGATAAATCTTTGCAGCTTCCTTCGGCCTCATCTCTATGGACATCGTCTGACAACAATTTGACACCGGAGCACCCGATTACATTAAATTGGCAAAATAATGATGGCATAAAAATCATAAGAAAAATCTCTATGGATGATAATTATCTGTTTACCATTCAGGACACTGTTGAAAATAATTCCGACAGTGAAATAGATGTTTTTCCTTATGCGCTGATTACCCGCAACATCGAAGGGTTTACCGCACAGCGAAACGTTGTTCACGAAGGTATCAGCGGCGTTATAGACGGCACTTTGAAAGAATTTAAATATAATGATTTGAAAAAAGGTGAAAGCAAAGAATTTGATACGGAAGGCGGCTGGCTCGGCTTTTCTGACAGATATTGGTTTTCCGCTTTTATTCCCGATGATAAAGCAGCTTCCAAAGCAACAGTTAAAAATAAAGACGGCAAAAATTACCAGATTGATTATCTCGGAAGCAGAATGATTATTCCGGCACACAAATCCGATACCTATTCATACAGATTTTTTTCCGGAGCCAAGGAAATAAAGCTTTTAGATAAATATAAGAAAACCGATAATATTCAAAAAATTGACTTAGCGGTTGATTTCGGCTGGTATTACTTTTTGACCAAACCGTTTTTCTATATTCTTGATTTTCTCTACGGCTTTTTAGGTAATATGGGCTGGGCGATTTTGCTGTTTGCCGCCCTTTTAAGACTTTGCATGTTTCCGATTGCAAATAAATCTTATACAAGCATGGCAAAGATGAAAGCGTTGCAGCCGAAATTAAACGACATCCGTCAGAAATACGGCAATAACCAAGCGCTTATTCAACAAGCAACGATGGATTTGTACAAAAGGGAGAGGATTAATCCGGCTTCGGGGTGCCTGCCGTTGTTTATTCAAATCCCGATTTTCTTTTCGCTTTATAAAGTTTTGAATTTCTCTATTGAAATCCGCCATGCGCCGTTTATCGGATGGATTAAAGATCTTTCGGCACCTGATCCGATGACAATTTCACGCATAACCAATATTGATATTATTCCCGGCTTTATTGATATCGGGTTGTGGCCGATTTTCATGGGCTTTACAATGTGGATACAGCAAAAGCTTAACCCGGCTCCGGTAAACCAGGAGCAAGCGAGAATGTTTGCCTTAATGCCTGTATTTTTTACATTTATGCTCGGGCACTTTGCCGCCGGCCTTGTTATTTATTGGACTTTGAGTAATATACTTTCAATAATCCAACAGAAAGTTATTATGAAAAAAAACGGAGTTAAATAATGGAGATGTCCGATGATATTTTGCAGCAAGAACGCTTGCAAAAAGGAAAGTCGCTCTTTAATAAAAAATGCGACTTTGTGTTAAGTGTTGCGGCGCTTAAGCAGCTTCCGGCCGACGACAGGGTTGAAGTTGCTTTTGCAGGGCGTTCAAATGTCGGTAAATCAAGCCTTATCAATGCTATTTTCGGACAGCGGAAATTAGCTAAGACATCATCTACGCCCGGGCGCACACAACAATTAAATTATTTTAACCTGAATGAGTGCTTATATCTGGTTGATCTTCCCGGTTATGGTTTTGCCAAAGCGCCGAAAGATATTGTGCAAAAATGGCAACAGCTTATTAAAACCTATCTGGTAGGCCGTGCAAATTTAAGAAGAGTCTTCCTATTAATAGATTCCAGACACGGTATCAAAAAAATAGATGAAGAAATTATGAAAATGCTGGATGATGCTGCAGTTACCTATCAGATTGTTTTAACGAAAATCGATAAAATCAGTGAAAAGGAACTAGATAAAGTTCTCGGTGCGACAGCAGAAATTATCAGCAAACATACGGCAGCACATGTTAAAATATTAAAGACCAGTTCTGAAAAAAATCTGTTTTTAGATGACCTTAAAGCTGAGATCGCCGAATTAGTTTAAGTGATTTCCGTAATACCGCGGATGTTACCGTCTCTGACGATTTGAACAACATGAAGACGGCGGCGCATTTCTTCTATGGTTTTTTCCACATCGATATGCGGCTGCGTACGCATAATACGTTTGACAAAGGCTTCATATGCGGCAGTAGAACTTTCCGCGTGGATTGTCGCCAGGCAATTATCGTGCCCTGACCCCATAAGTTCCCAGATTGCCGCGGCATTACCTGTTGAAATTTCACCGCCGATGATAGCATCGGGCGTAAAACGAACAATAAGGTCAATTACTTTTGAATAATCCATTTTATTGGTTTGTTCCGTACGCGATAAGACGATATGCACATGATTTGGCTGCGGTACATTAAGCTCTCGGGTATCTTCCACGGTAACCACACGTTTATGGATATCTAAAATTTTCAGCAGATTGTTTAACAATGTCGTTTTACCGGTGCCCGTACCGCCGCTGATTAAAATGTGATCACCGCGACGCAAAGCAAGAAGCAATCGTTCATAAGCATCTCCGGGATCTTTGATATTTTTCAAAGGATTAATTTCCTGTAATTTTTTACCTTGTTCCAATCCGTAATCACCGAATCCGAATGCCACATCATCAGCATGCAAACGAATCGTTATGGCGATGCCTCCTGCCTGAGCATCATCCAAATCGTATTCAATATTTTTGCCGGCAACACCTGTAAAACGGTGCCCTCCGGGAATTCTGGCATAGACTACCGGCGAACCGTTAATCGGATCAAATTCCAGATCATTTAAATTGGCAATAATATGTAATAAATTAATCAGATATTCACGCGTCAGCTGAGGATCTTTGTGATTAACCCATGGAAATGCACGTTTACCGCGCAGGCGAAGCCATATATCACCAGGATGGTTTATGGCAACTTCTTCTATATTTTCCTGTTCATACCAATAGGCAAGCGGCCTTAAAACGGAACATAAGACTTGATCTTCCAGCTTTCCCATTGTATTCTCCCATTTAATAACTTTCGTGTCATTTTATCACAATTCTTAACTTTCGTCAAGATATTCGAAGTTCAGTTTTGTCAAAACAGTTCAATATCTCCATTATCCGATATTTCATCATCGTCGTACGGAGTTGTCGTGACCGTACCGTCAGAGGCAGGAGGAGGAAGAGCTCCCACATGGTTTTGATTATTATTCTGCTGGGTTTGTTCATTGCCGGCAAACGCTGTTGTTTGATTTTGCGGCTGGGCATTACTTCCTTGTACTACCGGCGGATTCGTATTTTCATTTACTTCGTTTTTCGGGGTCGCAAATACTTCCGGCTTTTCCGTTTCAGTTGAGGATATCACACCTTTTTCTACATCCTTTGTTGTTCTTAACCACAAGTCAGTTCTCGGATAAATAATAATCCGGGTACCGGCCGGGACAAATGTTACCGGTTGAATTTGCTGTTTGCTTTCAAGGATTTCATCCAATATATCATTCATTTTTGACATAAACTGCTGACGGGCATCGGATGCGGCCTGCTGTTTTGATGTTTCAACTTCTCCCGTAGCATCTTCATCCGCCGCCATCATATAAGCTATTGCAGATGTAGCCAATGTCCCAAACAAAGGAAGCGTATATTTCTTTACCAACTGCTCATCAACATAGCCTAACGCTCCGCCGCCGCGACCCTGAGCATCTCCTGTTTGTGTTTCGCTCTCATCCAATATGAATGCAATGCCGTCGGGCCTGATAATACGTTGCCAATGTATCTCTAATTTAACACCACCGCTTGTTCCGTCAAAACGTCCTTCTGTACCAAAGTCATTTTCATCATTCAATCCGCCGATAATCCGGCTTCCTGCCGGAATAATTACATTTCGTCCCGTATCTGCATAGACATTGCGTTCAACAATAGCCGTAACAGGTGCACTACCAAGAGAAACCATTGACCTTGCCAGTACGGCCGGAATGGGTTTGTCTGCGCCAACCATATTACTCATATCGACTCTTAACGTTGAAACAGAGCGCTCTACCCCCCAATCATCCTGCCAGCCGGTATAAGAAGCCGCATCAAAATTACTGGTGACTGATTTGCCGCTTAATGACTGACGGCGGCTGTTATGTAACTGCGCCAAGATTTCAGCCCGCTTTGGATAATATCGTCCGCCCGGACCGGTACCGCCTCCGGGACCGACATTTACGGCTTCATCGTTTGTATTGCCGTGTCCGGCGGTAACACCTTGCATAATTTCTTTCCACCAGTTACTGTTTATTGCTTTATTATTATCCTTTTTCTTATCTTGCGCGGACCCGATTATTTCTCCCTCACTGTTTATAATGTTTCCATTCTTATCTTTGGTGCCGACGACTTTGCCGTCCCCGTCAATGACTTCGTTATTACTGTATATGTCGCCGATATATTTTCCGCCCGGAGTTATGGCAATTCCGATTATTTTATGATTGGCAGGGACTTCCGGTATTTGATTTTCATTTTTAAAGTCCTCTGTTTCATTAATATCTTCGTTATTTTCTTCCGGCTCTGTTACCGAAATATCCTGTTCCACCGGTTTCTCCGGCTCCGGCACCGGTTCAGCAGAGGTTTCATTTTCATGCTTGTGATAATATTGCAAGGAATCAGCAGTTGCAATGCGCTTTCCGGATGAATCCAAAATATCACCGTTTTCCGCCAACGTTCCGACAATACCGTTTTTATTATCAAGCACATTACCGTTAAAATCTAAATATCCCACGACTTCCAGATTATCATTGCGAATGTCATAGTCTCTTGCCCCACGCGCGATTAAATTCTGTTTCTTATCTAATACAAAACCGTTATGAACCGTCCCTTTCATTTCTCCCATTATGCTGTATACATGTCCGTTTTTAGCGATATAACCTACCGTCCGTCCGTCATTATCATACACATAGAGATCATACAGAGCATAGCCTTCTTTTCCGTTTTCTATTTTAACCAGACCATTGTAATTTACCTGCCCTAAAATATCCCCGCGGTCTGATACCACTTCGCCGCGGTTATTAATACGCCCCAGATAGGTATTATCGTTATCAAATGCGACACTGTAACGGAACAAAACACCGATATTTCTTCCTGTCTCAGAATATATATTATTATCAGCACCGATTAAGGCGACCTGTTCTCCGTTTGCATTTATCACATTTCCGGCGAAACCCGTAACCCCTATAATGCGGCTGTCATAATCCATAGCTGATGCCCGCGGAATTATCCGACCGATTATGTCATTTTGAGAATTTCTGATTTTTCCCTTTAAATCCCGACATCCCAGAATTTCATTTCCATAATTTATTATTGTTCCCAATGCAGACTGCACGCCCAAAACTTTACGGTTTATGCCATTGGCAATTTCGGGGAAAACGACCTGACCGATAACTTCTTCGGCATCGTTTATAACCTGATGATTGGTCAGAACAGTTCCGAGCAAAGCGTCTTTGGACGTTCTGGCGTCACCATTGTTAGAGATGACACCTAAAAACCGACATTCAGGTGAAACAACAACACCAAAAGGAAGAGCAGCACCGTATAGTGCCCCCATATTATCCAATACATTACCGTCAGAACTGATTTTTCCGATTTGGCTTCCGGCATTTTTTACCGTTCCGTCATATATATTTGTGCCCAGATAATCACCGTTTATGCTGATGCTTAATCCGGCAAAACCCGCAGTTCCCTTATGCTGTGCCGGAGAACCACTCAACTCCGCAACGGTATAATCTGCCAAAATTTTGGCATCTGTTTGATTTTGATTGTTTATTATTTCATTTGAACGAGATGTATACCCGACCGTATTTCCTTGAAAATCCGTCGCATAATCTGCGGAAACGACATTGCCGACAGGAGTGTTGTTCTTATCAAGCAAAATGCCGGCTCCCGTCAGTTTAGCGGTTTCATTAACGGTCTTGTTTTCCGTTTTTCCTGTTTCAGAAACAAATGATATTATATTTCCATCCGGAGAAACAATATCAGAAAAAGCATAGTTTCTGCCGATTATTTCTTTATTTTCATCAAAAATATATCCGTAAGGCGATATAATAAAGTTTTCTTTATTTACTCTCAAAACGGAATCAATCCCGCTTACGCCGATAAATTCATTATTGTTGTTAAAATTGACGTAACCATCTAGTAATCTTCCCAATTCTTTACCGCGGCGATCATATGCATTTTTATCTGCCATATATCCGATTTCCGTCCCTTCTAACGAAATGACTTTTCCGCCGACCGCGGCATTAGCGCGTAACCGCCCCAAATAGTCAAAAACAGGACCGACGACATTGATAATACCGATTATGTTTCCGTCATTATTCACAACTTTTCCGGAGGCTCCGACTTTACCGATAACGTCACGCGCTTTTACAATTATACCATTATCTGAAATTCGCCCTAAATATTTCCCATCCGGTGTATTAGCGGTTGCCGACATACTGACCGTAAAACCTATCAGCCGCCCGTCTTCTCCGATCGCACGATTGCCGTAAACTGCGCGAGCAACAACATTTCCCTTATTGATTATACTGCCGTCATAACTGACAATTCCTAAATAGTCACCGTTAAAATTAAAGGCGTAACCGCTTTCCGCAACATGCCCTATAATCATACCGTCCGCATCGTATACAAAGCCGTTGGCATGAACATTGCCGACTATCCTTTTTTCAAGATTAACGACTCTGCCGTCAGGTGTAACACTGCCGATAAAAGTTCCGGAAGAAGAAATAACTATTTTGGATGAGACAAGCTTTCCGACCAATGCCGTGCGGCCTTCCGTTCCGACCGGTGCGTATACATAACCGGATGCCGTAACATAACCGACATTTTCTCCTGATAAATTATAGAATTTGCCGTCACCTGAAATTCTTCCGACAATTTTCCCGTTATCATCGTAGACCAATCCCGGCGCAATAACCGCCCCCAATATATCATAATTATCATTTACGACCAAACCGTTCGGCAAAACTTTACCGATCAGTTTATCATTTACGGCTGTCACCGTTCCGTCATTATTAACTTTGCCCAGAATATTATTATCATATGATATGGCCACGCCTTGAGGCACCACCCCGCCGATTAAATTATTATCTTCATCAGCGGCAAAGCCGTCGGCTGTAATATGCCCTATTACTTCATTGTCAAAACTGATAACAGAACCGTCCGGTATTACTTTGCCAAGTAAATTACCGTTAAAATCTATCGCACTCATATCTGCGGCAAGTGCTTTTTCCACCATCAATAATACGAGAAATAGGCTAAGAAAAATCTTTCTGAATATAGATACTGTCACCTGCAAATCAGTTCCTCCGGTTTTGAGCGACTTCATCCAGCACATAGCCGGAAACCTTGTTTTTCATATTTACATACGAGCCGTTGCTTTTCAGATAGCCTATTTTCCCGTTTGTCAAATTCAAAACACTGCCATCGGGAGCGAGACGCCCCAAATATTTTCCATCATTGCTTAATATATTAGCACCAATCTTGTATGTATGTCCTATAATTTTTCCATTGTTATCTACAACTAAATTTGCAGAGATAACTTTTCCGACAACGGCATGTTCAAAATTGAGCATTTTTCCGTCAGAATTAATAAAACCGGAGACTTTGTCTTTTTCATCAATCACTATGTCACCGTCCACGACTTCGCCGATTAAAATGCCTTTATCGTCCACGGCTTTTCCCGTGCTTAAAATCCGCCCTATTTCTTTATTTCCGGAGGAAATGACTAATCCGTCAGGCATTACCTGTCCGATTAAACGTCCGGAATAATTCAATATGTTACCGTGCTTTAAAATACCGTAATTTTTATTGGATGTTCCACCGGGTAATATTGTTGTTGTGACATTATCTTTTGTATCAATAATGTCGCCGAGAGCATTGACATATCCCTGAATATTTCCAGATACATCAACAACAAAATCTTCCTCAATTACTTCACCTATAATTTGTTTGCTCATATCCAGGATATGCCCGTCCGAGCTGACCAACCCGACTGTTTTGCCGTCGACATCAATTACTTTCCCGCTTTTTGATGCATAACCCAGATACGACCCGTCGTAACCGATACCGGCACCGGTTTTTGCTATGCCTCCCGCATATTCCCCTCTATCCGTAAACATGCGGCCTTTGGCATCAATCCGTCCCAAAATTTTCCCCAAGCGGTCTATCACTTCGGCATTATCACTGACAAAACCGATAGTATCGCCGTAAAAATTAACAACCGTCCCTTTGGGCAAAAGTGCCAGAGGGCGTCCGGCCGAATATGTATTACCGTTATAAACGAAACGATCTGTACCGATGCCTTTGCCATTATAAATAAAGCCATCGGCAAACAAACGTCCGGCAACATTACCGTTTGTATCTACAATAATATTCTTTTCAGGGACAACAACACCTTTAACCTTTTTCTTGTTATCAACAATAAAACGGTTCATTAATATCTTGGTATCGGGAATAATCTCTGCTGCCTCATATTGATAACGCGACATATTATTCAAGAACTTCCCTTTAACATCAAATGCCTGTGCATTATCCATGACCTGACCGACAATAAATCCGTCACGATTTAAAACTTCACCGTCAAAATTTGTACAACCGACACTTTCCCTGCCGTTTTTTACGGTTCCGTCCGGTGTCAAAATTCCCATATGTTCGCCATTATAATACACGGCATATGCCGGTTCATATACTTTTCCGATTAAATCACCGTTGCTGTCCAATACACCGCCGTCAGGATTTACACAACCGACATATTCCCCGTCGTTATTATACACATAACCGTCATAACCGGCCTTTCCGATTATATTGCAAGACTTATCACGAACCCAGCCTATTTTTATAACATCACCTTTATAGTTTCCGTCTTTATCTACAATACTGCGGTCAAACAGCATTTTGAGCCCTGTGTCAGTCCCCGCTTTTTTTACGCGCCCGTCTTTATCTACATAGCCGTATCGCGTACATCCCCACCCGACGGCTTGCCCGCCGAAAACAGCTTTGCCGATAATATTTTCATTTTCACTACTGCGAATAATCAAATTAGGAAGTACGCGCCCTACCGTCTCGCCTTTGCCGTTTATGACATCACCGCGATTGTTTATTGTCCCTAGACTGTATCCGTTGGGAGAAACGGCTATCATATCTTTCTTAATGACCGCACCGATTTTTATACCGCGGGAAGAGATAACATTACCGTTTTCATCCATATAGCCGATAACAATATTATCAAGCCCGTAAACTTTACCGTCTTTTCCGACATATCCGATGACTTTGCCGTTATCATCGACGACAAGATTGGAATAATCACCGACCACACCGATGATATTGCCCTCGGCATCAACCGTAAACTCCATATAATCACCGACGCGGCCTATAATATTGCCGTTTGCATCAACAATAGTGCCGTCTTCCATGACCGTTCCCAAAATATTCCCGTTGAAATCACGCGCAATGCCGTTTTCATCTATATATCCGATAACATTGCCGTCTTTATCCAACACGGCTCTTCGTGTTACAATATTCAACCCGGTATCGCCTTTGGGAGAAAGTTTGCCGATTACCTCGCCGTTACTGCCGTACACTGTCCCGTCTTCGGCGACAAAACCTATAACCTTACCGTCTGCACCGATGACTAAACCGTTTTCATCGATATAACCGATAACATTGCCGTTTTCATCTACGGCTACTTTGACAAAGTCTCCGGCTTTACCGATAACATTGCCGTTTAAATCATAAATTGTACCGTCTTCGCCGACTCGCCCGATCAGGTTGCCGTTAAAATCATATACATTGCCGTCATCATCTATATAGCCGATGACATTACCGTCTTTATCCAAAGCAAGGCGCTTGCTTATTTGCGCTTTACCCAATATCTCATCCGTGATGCAGTATACGCTGCCGTTATCATCCACGAAGCCTATAAGTTCTTCGTTTTCATGATATATTTTACCGTCTGCACCTATATACCCGATAATATTGCCGCTTTCATCAAAGGCTAAATCAACACTTCTACCGACTTTACCAAGCACATTATTCTGACTATCGATAATTTGACCGCCTGTTCCGACTTTGCCCAACACTTTGCCGGAAAAATTATATACCGTATTATTGCCGCCGATGTACCCGCCCGGAACGCCGTCATTTGTATAAAACAGTTTTGCTTTTTTACCGACACTCGCTATTGTTTCTTTATTATTTGCATAAATATTTCCGTAATAATCCGAAAAACCGATAACATCACCATCAAAATCACGGATAAAATTATTATCATCCGCAAAACCGATGACATCACCGTCGGCGTTAAAAGCCAACGCTTTTTCCTTTTTTACGGCATCAGAAACCTCAATTATTACCCCCCGTGCATCAAGAAGTTTATTTTCCTGATTAACATACCCCAGCGGCATATTGTTTTTATTATAGGCGACATCTGTACTGACACAAGCTTTGCATATTATCTCTCCGGATGCGACCACATTGCCGTTATCGTCAACATAACCGATAATTTTGTTATTTTCATCATATGCATATCTGTTGTTACCGATGTGTCCAATCGTTTCATCGCCGCGATTTCGTAAGGTTTTGCCGTCGTTATCAAGCCGCCCTATTACAGTATTTTTGACAGCAAGGACTTCCCCTCTTATATTTAACAACCCTATGACGTTATTTTCATCACCACGCAAAAATCCTTGTTCATCAATATATCCCAGCGCCCTATTATCCTGATTATGGACTATATTCATCATTCTTCCGGTTTTGCCTACAAGTATTCCTCTGCCGTCAACCACATTGCCTTTTTGGATTGTACCGAGACGATTATTCTTAAAACTAACGGCATTTCCGGCGGCATCAACATAACCCAAAACGTTATTGTTGTCAGAATAAACCAAATTCCGTTTCACGCAGGTTTTGCCGATGATGTTTTTGTCGGGGGCAACCACATTGCCGTCTTCATTGATAAATCCGACAATATTATCAGTTTCATCAACGGCAATAAAACCGGCAGAATTTATAAATCCGATGACGACACCGTCTTTATCAACAGCCGTTTTCCGTATTTCACCGGCACGTCCCAACGGATTGTTTTTCTTGTCTGCCAGCGTTTTATCTTCAAGCATTTTCCCGAGTACGATATCTTTAAAATCTTTTACGATATTATCAGGCGTTATAAACCCGATAATGTTGTTGTCTTTATCGTATGCCAAGCGGCGCAAGACACCGATTTCACCGATTATCCTTCCGCAGGATGCCCTAATATTACCGTATTTATCAACGACACCGATAATGTTGCCGTTTTCATCAATCACACGACCGTGTTCGTCAATATAGCCGATAACTTCCCCTTTGTCATTAAGCGCCAATTCACGCATTTCTCCGGCTCTGCCGATAATATTGCCGTCTTTATCTATGATATTGCCGTTTTCATCAACTTTACCGATGATATTTCCTTTAAAATCCCGAACCGTTCCGTCTGCATCGATGTAACCAATTACATTACCGTTTTTATCATAAGCCAAACGTCGGGACATTCCGGCTTTACCGATAACTTTGCCGTCTGTTCCGATGATATTACCGTTTGCATCGACATATCCGAGAAGTTTTCCATCTTTGCCGATTGCCCTTCCTTTGCTGTCTATATAACCGATAACATTACCGTTCTTATCATAAGCCAAAGCTGCATAATCTCCGGCTTTGCCGATGATGTTGCCGTCTTTATCTATGATGTTTCCGTCTTTATCCACTTTACCGATGATATTACCGTCAAAATCTATTACATTGCCGTTTTCATCGATATAACCGATAACTTTACCGTCTTTGCCTATCGCCAGGCGCCTTTTGCTGATATCACCTTTTCCGGCATCAAGCTTAACGATATTTCCGTTTTCATCAACAACACCGATTTGATTGCCGTTTTTATCAAAAACGCGCCCTTCTTTATCTATATAGCCGATAACATTGCCGTCTTTATCCAGAGCCAGCTTGGCATACGCACCGGCTTTGCCGATGATATTTCCGTCTTTATCTATGATGTTTCCGTCTTTATCGACCTTACCGATAATATTACCGTTAAAATCTCTGACCGTACCGTCCGGATCTATATAACCGATGACATTGCCGTCTTTATCATAAGCCAGACGACGGGACATTCCGACTTTGCCGATAATATTATCGTCTTCCTCTCCGGCATCAAGCCTGACGATATTGCCATTTTCATCTATATAACCGATAGCTTTGCCGTCTTTATCATAAATGAGCTTGCGGGCGTCATCGTTGGTTCCGATTTTTTCTTCCGACAAACGATAGACATTACCGTTTTCGTCTACATAACCGACAATATTGCCGTCTTTGTCTACGACACTGTTATCCGGCATAACGACACCCAAAACATTACCGTTTTCATCTGTCACTATCTGCCCGGCGGACGTTACCCAACCAATCACATTGCCGTTTTCATCCACGACCTCGCCGTTTGCATTAAGACGGCCGATAATTTTGGTCGGATCGTTAATATCCACAACCGTACCATCCGGCAAAACCCTTCCGATAATTTTTCCGTTTTTATCATATACAAAACCGGCATCCACAGCCTTACCGATAATTTCACCTTTATCATTTACAATCGTCCCGTCCGGCAAGACTTTTCCGATGACATTACCCTGCAAATCAACAACCGTACCGTCCGCACGTACAATGCCTATCAGATTGCCGTCTTTATCATAAGCCAAACGCATATTTTGCGCCACACCGATAATATTGCCGTCTTTATCAACAATCAAACCGTTTTCATTAACCGTACCGATAATATTGCCGTCTTTATCACGAACGTTGCCGTTTTCATCTATGTAGCCGATTATTTCTCCATTCGGGCCGATTGCCAGCCGCTGCGCCCCAAAACTTATGCCGTCGACGGCGCATCCCGTTCCCCCGTCACATATTTGTTGAGTGTCTTCCGGATATACCGCACTTCCCCTTATGCTCACTTCTTCGGATTTTGCATTACTTCGATCAAGCCGGGTTTCATACCAGGTAATTTTAAAGTTATTTTGCACATTCCCTGGCAAATGCGGCACCCAGCTTATCAGAATATCACAAGTTTCATCGCCGCGCAAATCGCGATTGCGACACTTATCACGAAACTCAAAACCGTCTTCGGTTTCTTCCACCAGTTCAACCTTTTCGATATGGATACTTTCACTGCCATCGGTCCCTATGGTTAAAACGCTTTGGTTTCTGGTATCGACCCCCAGAATGAACTTATGCATATTGATTTGTTCCGGCGTGATTTTAATTGCTTTTTTCTTTTCCGATCCGGTTATTTCTTCCGTATCAATAAACAGAGAATCTGCATTTTCTTCAATATCGGGAAGCATATTCTGGTCTTCCAGAAATTCAGGCGCGTTTTCTTCGGGATTATAAACTTCATCGTCTGATGATATAGCCAGCAGCCCGATTAAAAAAAGTACAAAAAATATGGCACCGATAATAAGAATTATCTTTCGGGTCTTTTTTTCGTATTCTTCAAAACGCGTATTTTCGCTCATTGTATTCTGACCACGCTGCAAAAGATTCCGTTACGCCCAAGCTGACTGCAAATATCGTCACCGTCCTGCAAAGACTTTACCGGACCGACACGAAGATGAAAGAGCTCTTTTCCCTGGCCGTCTGCCGGCGTATCCACGGAATAAAAAGCCTGATAATGCCCCAATGCGGCCGAATAACGTTTGGAAATATCATTCCACAACCTTTCCAGATTATTAACGTTTTCATCGGTTCCAAGCTCTATGGAGATGTTGCCGCTGTCGGCACTGTCAAAGGCTTTTCCGCTGCGGAATTCATTCAACAACGCTTCGGTTTCTTTGTCGAGCTGCGGATTTTTAGTTTCTGCATTTTCTTTGGCTGCAATCAAAACGGGACTTGAATTATTTGCGGAATTTCCAAACTGTGCCGCCGCTCCTGATTGAGCCGCAATATTTTCAGGCACAGCTTCCGTTTTATCCGCCACATAAGTGATTCCGGCAGCGACCGGCTGATTATTATAATCAGGTACAATCATTTCAGCTTCTCCGGCTTTGATGTCATACTGCCCGGTTAAGCTTGCCCCCGACGATTTTGTATTAACTATTGTCTTGGCCTTAGGAAGAGCATCTATGCCGATCGGATTTCCCGTTTTTAAATTTGTTTGATTAAGGGAACTGTTTTTATTATCTGCTCCATCACGGGATGTCTCAGGATTAACGAACAGGCTGTCATTAAAGAAATCTTGCGCATTATTACTTTCTGCGGAGGACGGAGTTCCGTAAACATTCTCAATTCCTTTATCGGAATCCGGAGACACTTTATCTGTCTCCCTATTTTCCGGCGCAGATGCATACCCTGTCTGCAAATCCCACTCGTTAGTCTTAGCATATATCGTATTTTCCAATCCGTCCGAATCCGCACGGCGCAGCTTTAAGCAGACAATACGTTTGCCGCTGCGCAAGACCATATCCCCCATGCCTTCAACAATTATCAAACGGTTATTCGGCCCGGCAGACCTGAAACCGACGGGCGTTTCGGAACGCTCTACAATCAACGTTACTATCGGACGCTGAACAGCTGTCAATGCTTTTTCGCCTAAGTCGATATATGTAAATATATTATCGCGCCAAACCCTTTCAGGAGCAATAATAATGTCATCCGGATTAGGCACATAAACTTCTATATCAAAACGGAATTTTGTCGGATCTACGGGAATATTTTCTATCCAATCCTCTTTTTGAAGGTTCCTGGTAAAAGTAGAATCGGCTCCGGTACCGTTAGAAGAATAACTTCTGGCATTTATATGCCCGCTGCCCGAACCTGCAACAGCCGTACCTCCGGCATTTTGTTTTTTATTAACGACCTCAATATCAATAATCGCATTTGTGATACGATCGGTATTAACCGTTTCGCTTTGGACATAAAATACATATTTGTTTCCCGAACGTCCGAAAACAATCATATTTGTATCAACCCCGACAAACTGGGATGTTTCGGGATAAACCATCAGACTGGACGGCCCTTGTATTTCCGCACTGAAAGATTGCCCGTCGCCTAAATAAACATTTTCCACAACTTCCCAACTCGGAAAATTAATAAGCGTATACATGCCTTCCCGAATTCTGACAGGAAGAACAAGTTCCGGCGTCCAATAATATTTTGTATATCCCGGACGTGTCTGCCCCTCTCCCATATGACGAATAGGATCTTTCCATGCATTCTGCATCATCCCTATGGCGCCGCCGCCTAAATAATTTAAATTTGTCGCTGCATAATTCCCCTGTGCCTGGTCTGCGCTTTGGTCCAACGCCCCTTTTGTGACTTGTGCATCAGCGGTACAAAACGTCCCCGCCAGCAATATTATTACAGATATTATCTTTAAAATTTTAGTCATAATGCACATCCCAGTATAAATTTTATTTTTTCACCTGCTGCTTATATTCAACAACCGTAAAACCCAACGGATTTTTCAAACGTTCGCCAAATTTCACCCGTTTGGCAAAATATCTGATTCCGACGGTAATCTGCCATTCACTGACACGCGGCGTCTCGTATTCAGGCGCCATATCTTCAACCCGGACATCAACCTGCCAATATCCGCGTCCCTGGCTCGTTCCTCCGACTTCGGTTACAGATTTAATACGAATGTTGCGCGCCAGATTATGCTGACGTATCAGCTCAATCGCATTATTCGCAAATTCTTTGCGAAATTTGTCATACATGCCTTTTGATGACATTTCCTGCAAATTGCTCCCCGGCCCCCAGCGTTTTTCCATTTCTTCAACATCATTAACAAATGTATTGCGCAGCAAAACATATTCGCGTACAAACAGCTCCGTCAGCCGTTTATATTCATAGACCTTTTCTACCGGTTCTATATGATATACCTGCTCCCCCTTATCCTGGAAGCTGAACAAATACGGTTCCACCCGGTAGAGCGGCATAACAGTCATGATTACATACGTCAGGATAAAATTACAACACAGACTGACGGCAAAAACGATTGCGAATGCGCGAGCCGTCCACAAATACCGCTTTTCCGTTGCATTTTCCACGACAACATCGGCATTTTTCTTTCGCTGTGTATGCATCGGACGCGGTGCAGGTTTGACGCCACCGCTTTCCAACAACAGCTTTTTGGTATTCTCGGATGAAATCTGCTCTGCCATCTGTTTTCTCTTATTTAGCCAAGCGCTTTAAACCAATCCGGCAAAGTTTTAGGCAATTCGACTTCTATACACGCACACGGAGACAACTTCAGCTCATATACGTCTTTACCTATACCGACAGGCTCCGGCTCGTAATAACTTCCTAAAAAATTGCAAGCGGCCAATACAAACACTATTAAAAATAAAATTGCTGATTTATACATAGTTCTCCCTCTTTTTAAACCTATCCTGTACTATAATTAAAACTTTTAATTTTAAAAGTCTAACGAGAAAACAAAATGCGCAGACTTATCAACAGGCTAAATGACAATACCTTATTATCGCACGAAAATGATTAAAATTGCTTTAAGGGATGATTTCGCTTTGCGAATAATTGACGACGACAAATCCCAGCGGATTTATCAGGCGGCGGTAAGCCGTTCTGCGGTTCGGATCAATCAAAGCTCTGACATTTGCCGTCCAATAACGTTCTTCTATTATCGGTTCAACATCTTTGGCGGTACCGAATCCGTCGTTTTTGAATGAATAATCATAAGTTTTAAAATCAACTTTCCAGATAAAGCTTCTTTCGCCGCCGTTGCGGTTAACCGCCATAATCTCTACCGAACGACTGGCTTTTGATTTGACCAACTCTGCCGTTATTTTCGGAAATTCCTCTGCAAAAGCTTCGTATACCTTATATGTGGACAAATACGATATCAGACCGCCCCAAAGCCAGCGTTTACGCATTTCGGCTTCATCTTTTAAAAAGGTATTCCGTAACTCTACGTATTGTTTTATAAAATTAACCATAATTTTTTCGCGTGATTCCATTTTATGATTAATATATTCCCGTTTTACCAACGAAGGCGAATCCGAAAGTTCTACATATATCTGCGGATCTATCATTATTTCCGGCACAAGTTTCAGAATTGCCAACGTTGCCGCAACGCCGTACAAAAGCGCCCCTACTGCCAGCAGTGCCATAAAACGACTGACCCATTTGTAATAAATCAGTTTGGCACGACGGACTTCCACAACATCTTCGGTTATGAATTCCGGCGCCGTATTCTGCCCGGTTTTATCCGTAATCCGTAAAACTTTTTGATTTGCAAGTTCCGGCATTTATTAACTAACCTCCAACTAATAAATCGGGCAATAAGCCGCAGCTTGGGTTTGGTTTTCCATTGATTTAAGCCCTTCCTCCATTCTACCGCGGACGGTTTCTTTATCTGCTTTGGCTGTATTTATGGTTTCTGTTGTCACTACCTGCTCAGGTTGAATGATAACATATTCATCTTTATCAAGTTCCAACGAATCAATGGTTTTATTGATATCTTCCCACTGTTTTTGGACAATAGGTTTGTCTTTATTGTCGCTAACCGGTTTCTTCAGCTCGTTTTTCTTTGCCTGTATTCCGTTCAACTGCTTATCTTTTTCTGTATTTAACTTACAGAAAATCTGTTCATAAAAGCTTTCACTATTTCCATTACACTTAATATCTTCATCTTTTACAGACGCAAACTTTTCGTCATCCATCAGCGCAACGGCACAATCTTCCGGCGTTTCGGCATTGATGACGCTAAGGTCTCTCTTTTCTAATTCCGTACACAGCGTCTCAAACCTCTCTCTCATGTCTTTTTCATTTTTCATCAAAGCTTTGTTTGCCTTATCTTCGGCAATAACAGAATCCAAAAATGAGCCCATGATATTGCGTTTAAACGATGCGCGTTCGGCCTTTTGGCGCGTAATGTCATTTTTAACATTCTTTGCATCTTTACTATCTGACAGATATTCCAGAATTTTCTGTTGCAAAGGACGATATTTCATATCTACGGTCAAAAGCTGCCCGAGTTCGCTGTAGTTTTCATACATCGGCTTGGCTGAAACCTTATCCAACGCCTGCCAATCACTCACCCCATCCTTTCCATGGTCAGCAAGCTGATGACATATTTTTCCTGAAGAAGTGTTACAGATATTGCCCACAGAAGCTGAAACTTCCTGACATTTCGGCAGGTCTTCCACCCTTATTCCGGCAGGCGGAGTGTTGCGCCGCATAAATTTCATATCTGATACACCATCACCACCGTCAACATCAATAATCACACTACCTGATTTGCACGGATAAATGCCTGAGCGCCCGATAACTGTGCGGTAATGTTCAGGCTTTGCACCGGAAATTATCATATTGGCAATTTGATTCTGAACCAAATCATTGATATTTTCTTTGGCAAATGAGCGTTCCACGAATGTCTGCTGATATCTGCCATCATCTCGCAAATTCGGACGAGCCAACAGATGAAGCCAAATTTCGGGCAGATATTCCTGCTCGCAGCTACCGTCTGCAGCCGCATATTTGCACCCTAACAGGTGAGACATGGCCGGCTTGCCGTTTTCTTGCGGGATTTCACCGTAATCCGCCGCACTGAAATAAAAGACTTCGCGCAGAGGCGGCAATCCCGCCATCGGCGACATCGGCGGCATGAAATCGCGTCCGGCATTATCATCTTTATTACCATCTTTTCCTCTATAATTATTTCCTCTTGCCGGCAACCCGACGAAATAGGTCGAATCATAGAAGATTTCTTCTCCGTTTTGACTTTGAACTATTTTAACATCGGACATATCTTTTAACCCTTTTACCACTTGGCCGTCTATCTCAAGTGTCTCCAGCGGCGGAATACCGAATAAAGGTGATAAATCCGTGATTTCAGCACTTATGAAAGCCGGTTCGGACGGACGGCGCATTTTTTCCAGCAGTTTAAGATGTTGTGCGCGGATTTCTTCATATTGTTCCGGATCATAAATCTCGTTTGACGGCTGTACATTTGAATTATTACCGCTCAAATTATATTGATTCGTATGAATTTTTATTTTATCCAACGCCTTCTGCACTTCTCTTGCCGCTGCGGCATCGGAATCCGTCATAATAGTTTTAAGCGTGTTTGCGGCATCATCTTTTAATTTTTCCTGAATTTTCATTACCAAAGTTGAGAGGTCGACTTTTCCTGCGCTCAGCAATTCTGTAAACGAATTGTCAACATAAAACGCTTCCGGAACACCGATATCTTTAAGCACGGATGTTATATCCAGTCCGTTGATAAACTTATCATTCAGTTCTGTTTTAATTGTGTTTTTAAGGGCATTCCCGTTACAATTTCCGTTATTGTTATGCAACACATTGGTCAGAGTGCAGGCCGTATTTTCAGATTCTAACCGTCCGGGGCCTTTGCCGTGAGGTTTACATCCCAAGTCTAACGGCAGAGGTTCATAACATTCTTCATATTTGCCGCTTAACATGCGGATTGATTGCGCATTGCCATTTCTGTCTTCAAGAAAATTCTCAAAATCATTATTTGATTTTTCTATTGCGTTCTGCATGCCATCGGCTCTTTTCAGATATTCTTTGGCAAACTCATTCGTTTTGGTGTCAATTTCGTCTTCAAGTTTCTTAATTATATCATCTTTATAAGCATCCAATCGACTTTCATGCGCACGAACCTGAGCCGCCGCTTCATCAAAGCCTTTTTGTGCATCAGCCAAACGCATATAGCAGGCTCCGCTTTTTTTCTCTCCCTCACCTGAACGTACGTAGCATTCCTGCACGCCATTCTCGTCCTTAGCAGAACATATTTCATTTACGACTGTATTTGTTCTGAAATTTTCGTGTTTTTTCAGGAACGCGCTGTTTTTTTCCGCCTTTGCATAACCCGAGCAGATATAGCTTCCGTTTATACCCTCTTTCTTATATTCAAGGCAGCCTTTGTCGTTATTCAGACAATCTCTTTCCTGACTTAATTTTTCTATTTTGTACTCCAGAGCAACTTTATCAGGCGAGGAATTTTTGAAACCGCTCATTCTGCTTTTAAGCAGAGCCACTTCATCGTCAATTGCAGCCACCCGTTGTTTTGATTCGTCCCCGGCTTTTTTATAATCATTCTTCTTTTGCCGCGCGGTATCAATTTTTTCATTAATATCTTTGAGCGCCTGCTTCTGGCCTGTCAGTTGTTTTTTCAAATTCTCTATTTCATTGCCTGCCTTGCGAATCCATTGATTGAGCATAGCTTCTTGCGTTTTGCGCGTTTCTATGACACCGGCCAATTTATCTGCCGCAACGATTCGGTCAGGATTATTGACAATATGTTCCGCATTTTCACCGAAAACTTTCGGATAAAAATTCTTAACCCAGCATGAGGGCGTGAAACATATGTTATTCATTTTCTCTTCAATATTTTGTGATGAAGATGCCGCCGGATAAGCACAACTGTCGTTTGTTGAAACTTTTTGCGATTTAATTACCGGATACCCGGGGAGCAATTCTTTCTTACCGTTTTTGTATATATATTTTGTGATTACGATTTTTTCTGCGTGAGGTTCAACAGAGCAAAGATCTGCACTGTAACCGGCACATTCTTCCTCACGGGCTGTGTTAACGGCATCATCCATACTTTTACAATGAGCAATATGTGTGATGAGCGACGCAACGGCATTTTCAGTTTCATCGCTTCCAGCCCTTTGACGGCCGATTATATAAGAAAGCAACCCTTGGTCGGCAGTTTCAATAATCAAGCGCATATTACGATATTTATTGCGCAGATATTCTGCCTGAAATACTTTTTGGTCGTTCCAAAGCTTAAATTTTCCGCCATCTTCCATAAATTTCATGGTACCGCCGCGGCCGAGATTCCACGTCAGTTCGGCTTCTTTTCTGTTCTCATTATATATTTTTTCACCTTCCGCACCGTCTACAAAACCGTCCGTATCGCTCATTTCTTCCGTATTAATTTCTGTGGTCTTTATTGCTGCATCAGCATCTGTTGTTACGGTTTTAATATCTTCCTTGCATTTATAATATTTTGTTCCGCCGGCATCTTGGCACTCGCTCTCTTCTATTTTGGTATAATTTACGGGACATTCTTCATAATAACTTCCGCCTTTGCAGTTATCGGGCCCCGTTCCAATCGTGATTTGGGCAGATTTTTCATTATATTGATTGATAAGCCAGCCGGAAAGCCCCCTGCGCTCAGCATATTTATTGTCTCTCGCCCCTGCGCTATACCACTTTTCGGCACCGCCTTTATTTTCAGGCAGATGCCTGTTTAAGAAGTTAACAACGCAATGATCGCTTGCTTGCAGCGTCTGCAATGCTTTGTCATGGATTTTTTTCAAGGTCAGATATTGCCTGTACATCGTTTTATATTCATCAAGCCGGCTCTTCATATTATGGATTTCTCTGGCTTCCGTCACTTGATTATCCAACTCTTGCAAGTCTTGAAGTATTTTCGCATTGTCTACACTTTTAAGTTCGGTCGTATCTTCATTGACGGCCGGGCAGTTTCCTTCTGCTTTGCCGCTGCCGCAACGGGCGCTCCTTTTATAACTGTTGGTAATGGCGGTAGCGGCGTGGGCGGTATCTTGGTAGCTGCTGTATGCGAAACGCATGCCGTTATCCAGATATTCGGCGGCGCTGCTTTCATTGCTTTCCGACACCGGAGAAGCAGCGTCAATCTGCTGGGCAGCGCGGAAGATTGCTTCTGTTGCCGTCAAGTTTTCAACAATGCGCATAAGACGGTCGTAAACGGTGGCAACAATATAAGAATTCATTACGGCGCCGATTTGTCCGGTGTTGCCGTCCTCGCCTTCTGCCGGAGCAGGCCTCGATGCGTCCTCATCGTTCGGTTGTGACGGTTCAACAACTTGCATTCCGAAAAAAATACATTCATTTCCCGTCTTCTCCCCCTTAACACATTTTTCCAAACGCAAGAGAGCCGCGTCAACAACGGTCAGATAATCTTCCGCAAACCTTGCTTTTAAGTATGTATCGACAATAATGTCTTGCTGATATTCTTTTTTCTTATGCCGGTATGCAGTCTTGAGCACTTCATATGAGGCATCATCCACCGAACCTTCCTGCGGATAAGAGAAGAACAAAACGTGGTACATATCTTGATATTCTTTCTCTTCCGTACTTCCCTCTCCGACTGATATTCCGTTGGCATTAAAGCCCGAAAAACTTTTAACACCGGGTAATGCCGACTTTTTTATTTCTTTGGCATCTTTAAACAAATCTCCCCCGATGCCTTTAATTGCACTGAGATCTCCTGATTTTATCTGCGTGTATAAAGTTCTGACATCATTATATGCCGTAAACCCTTGGGAAAGAAATTTATTCGGAATGTTTACAGGGTCAACGACGGGCTCTCCCGGTACCGGAGGAATGGGGAGAAACGCCGACGCTTTTTCCGTGCCTGCGGCCAGCAGCAAACTGCTCAGAGCGACACATTGTATTATTTTTGAAAATCTCATCATTTTGTCCTCCATGTATTAGCTTCTTCCGACATTAATTTACCTGTTACCTCGGTACTATTGCTTTCTTTAAGCAGCTGTTCAACGTATTCTGCCGTTAAAACATAGTGATTCATATCAATTTCACCGTATTTAAAGTCATCAGGATTGCCTTCCCGCTCTAACTGTATGTCTGACCTATGCAATTCATGGACGGCGGCATACTGCAATTTGGCACTCTGCAATTTCGCATACAACAACAAAGCACGGGCATTCTCTATCTTGGTTGCCGTATAGGCATTGATTGCGGCATATTCGCCCTTATCGCTCTTGGTCTCATCAAATTCATCTTTGGCTTTTTGACTGCGATCGGGAATTTCCCGCCGGACAGAAGCCGTTACCTGCAACAAATGCGCCGTGGTATTTGCAAGCAGAAAAGTGCGCCCGCGCCTGACTTTGTCAGATGCAGCCTGAATTTTTATATCTAATACAGCCTTATCACTTATTTCAGTGCCATTAGAGGTATTAGGATCTAGGGTTATATTTTTAGGATCATAGAAATATCTGTCATAAAAGCTTTTATAATCATCTTCTTGCGGCTTATAATTTTCTGCTTTATCATCTCCTCCTGCCCAATCATTACTCTGATTTATTTCGCCTTCGGATGCATCTGCCTGATACAGCGTTTCATCTACGCCATTGTTTTCTGTTTCCCCGGTGCGCTTTTCATACTCATTGTATCTCGTGTCAACCGATGTTCCGACTTTTGACATGTCTTCTTCGAGCTTCTTTATGCTTTCTTTTTGTTCCGCAATTTTAACCGTCAGCTCATCTGCGGTCGCACACATGTCGTCACGATAACTTACAGCCTTTGCATATTCGTTATAAGCGTCCCGCTCCTTTTCACCGCCCTGTCCGCGAACAGCCTCATACACAATCCTTTTTTCATTCATATCATGCCCTGCCAAACCGCACTCGGTATTATAAAGACGGAGGGCAGCTTCTTCTTGTGCCAGTTCATCTTGAGCGATTCCATATCTCTTTTTATAACTTTCTTTTATTCCTTCGCTGTAATTTTGCTGCTCGCCCCGGGCAATCTCTTCGGATTTTTCCTGCGCGCTGTCGGTTCGTTTTTCAAACTTTACGGCGCCGACGCTGCGTAACAAAAATTCTCTCAGATACTCTTTCCAATCAGGCAGCTTAAACCCCTGTACACCGGCCAGAACGCCCTGATTATTTTCCATTATCTTTTTAAGTTCCGTTTCCCCGATCATCATTCCCCAATCTTTGACCTTCGCGAGGAATTCTCCGGTATCAATTGTTATCGTGGCTGATGCCGAACGAACGAACAAACAAAACGAAAACATGATGACGTATATTATTTTTTTCATGAGTTCTCTCCTATTCTTCATCACCATCATTCATACTGCGCGTATGGTGTGTCAACCCGGCAACACCGCGCCCGCTGTTCATGTATGCCCGCAGTTCCAAAATGCGCGACAAGCGATAGTTTGTTATCAGCTCCATATTGCTTTTTGCTACGATAATTTTGTTTATGCTTTCCAGCTCTGATTCTTTGGCATATATTTCTTCGGGTTGTTCCAAATATATCTCTTGGCGGACGACTGCCCCTTTGGCATAAAGAAGCTCAATATCGGCTGTCGTGACGGCATTGTTTTTCTTGCGGTTGGCATTTACGTTTTCAATGTCTCTTTCCCCGCCTTTTTGATATTCCGTTTCTCTTACGCCTTTTTCCAAATCAGCCCCCTCCTGTTCCTTTTTGAAAAGGTCACCGGCTTGGCCTGTTATGGTATTAAACTTTTTGATACGCCCCTTGCCGAATTTTGCCAGATTAAAGAGTCCGCCGATATTGCATTGCATCGGATTTGCCAAACAATTTTGAACCATACCGATACCTTGCGTAATGCCTTTTTGGACATCATTGGCCATTTTTTGACCTTCTTTGACTGTTGTGAGCACCTTTTTACCCAACTCCAATTGAGTCTGGATTCCTGCGGGAACGTCCAAAATAGCGTACGCTGCCGGAATATACGACGCAAAAGATAGCGCCGTTAATATGATTATCAGTTCTTTTCGCATTCTTCTTTCCCCTTTAAAGGTATTGGCTTTCCGAAAGCTCCATAACCTAGTTTTGGCAAATCCTCCAATATTTCCGTCTGTATGTTTTGCGCATCCGCATCAATCACATCCAAAATTTGTCCGTTTACATAGTTATTAATCTCCGCGTTTGCAGCATAATCATCTCTGGCAACTTCTGCATCCTTTAACCCGTCTTGCAAGCTTATGATTGTTGCGTCCGTACTGTTTGCGTCTTTTCTTTTTAAGTCTTTGGCTGATTTATGGTTGTTCAAAACAGAAAGATAGAAGGTTTGAAAAGCCGTATCATGCAACACCATTGTTTGATAATCACGCCAGATTTTGGCATCGGCTTCTTTGTTTCCGGAAACAGCAGGACATCCGTAAATAGTCCCCCTGTTAGCCGCTTCGCTGAACTTGGAAAGACATTTCACAATCTTGTCTTCGGCTTCTTTTATTTTAGTTTCATCGTATTTATCGTTTTCCGCAACAGAAATGTCTTCGGCTTTTATATCTTTAATTTTTAAATTATCGTCATTATTGTCTTCGTTCATCCTGCAGGCATACAAAAAGACATCAGAAAAGACGGATTTCTTTTCATCTTCGCCGGCTTCTTCGGTTTCCGGCTTGATACTGCCGAGCTTTTGGTCATTGGCATTTTGTACGACTTCTTCGTCTCCGTCCGCGCTGTTTTTAACCCCGAGATATAATTTTCCTTTCTCTTGTTTGAAACGGTCAATAACATTTGCGGCACGGTCTGTGGCATCTACCCTTCTGACCCAGCTCCAGAGCTTGGCGGTTTCAAGATTTACTTCTCCCATTACCCCGTATGCTTTACGCGCATCATTGGAACCTTGTTGTATTTTTTTATTCAGTTTAGAAATTACAGAATCCTGATTCTCCGTATCGCCCCAGCTCAGCGAATATTGTTTGGCTTTATTGCGCATAACGTTTCCGCCCGCCAGATAATCTTCCTGCATATGTTCATACACACCGTTTTCTTGGTATTTCTTCCAGTTTGCAGTTATATAAGGCGTGCAATTTTTGTCTTCCGGTTTATCACACCAAAAAGTTTTTTCCATTTTAGCGCAAACCATATTTTCACGAAGCTTGGTTATGATATCGTCTGCCTCCAAATCTCGGAGTTTTATTTCCGGTTTTCCCGATTTTTTCTTCATGCATTCCGTCAGCTCTTTCGGCATTATGAAATATTTGCCGCCGGCGTTATCCTTCTCATACACGATTTTGGCAGAAACCAAGTCTTTTTGCGAGTGAAACGCAAACATAGCTTTATGTTGCTCAGCCCCTTGGAAAAAACTTGTTTTTTCAACCGGCGGGGTTGCCTCCGGATTTGCCGCAGCACCGGTTCCTTGTTTTCCCTCCGGCACTTCCTCATCAGGATACTCGCGGCTGTTTGCAGCGTTGTTTGTGATATCTTCCCTTAAAGATTCTACATCTTCCCGAATTTCCTGCAATTCTTCTTTCAGATTATTCAGATTTTTAATTGTTTCCTCTTTAATCCGCTCACCGGCATTTTTAACATCTTCTTTTAATTTTTCGCCGGCTGTGGTTAATTCTTCCTTGCTGATTTCCCCTTTATAGAATTTTTGCAGCATGACATCAAATTCATCATACGCAGCAGAAACCGCATGATTAAACTCTGTTTTGGCCTCATCTTCTATTCTTTCGGCATTGTCTTGAAGGTGATCTGTCTTTCTTTGAGTTTCATCAATTCTCTGCATATAGTCTTGAAGTTCTTCATCACTCAGATTTTTATTGTTTTGAACATATCCGGTCAGCTCCGTCAGATAGGAACCGGTAGCCGTCGTATATTCAAGTACTTCCGTTGTATTGCTCCCGACTATCGTATCAAACGAATCGTTAAAGGCTTTCAATGTTTCTTGTTCAGCCGACGCTACCATATTGTTGATTTCATTTTCCACGGCTTCATTTGCGGCGTCGTTGATTTCTTCTCCCTCCTGATTTTTAAGTTCGTCATAATCAGTATTGATTATATTGCCTACGCCGTTCGTCACATCATTCGTCACCTGCCACGAGTTATCGTTTACGCCGTCCATTAAATCCATGCTTGCCGTAAGATCATCTACGGTTGTCATATTTAAATCCAACACGTTCTGAGCTTTTTGGCGCAAGTCTTCCGGAAGATATTTCATAAACGGCTTTGCGTAATCCGCATATTTTAAATATGCGGTTATATTGTCCCCGACGGTATGAATTGTCTTTATATGTTCTTCTATTTGGCCTTTAAATGTATTGACTTTGGTTATACCGTCTTGTAATGATGCCCCGAACGCACCAAACTGGGGAGCGTCAGCAACAGGCCAGATTCCAAATGCGTCTGCCGTGCGTGCACTTATCATGCCTGCACAAAACATGATTGCAACCACTCCTCTTCCGGCTTTTCTTAATATCTTCATTTCGGCCTCCTAATAATTTCCATATCCGCAGTGTCCTTAAACTTTACCCTTTGTTGCTTTTCAGCATTTCCTGCATTTGTGTTTTCAGCTTTTCGGTTTCTGCCAAAATATCTTGCGATGCCGCTTCAATCTCTGTCAAGCTATCACTGCCGACAACAACATTCAGCAAAGCAGCCTCTTTTTTCAGCTTCTCTCCGGCTGTTTCCACCGCCTTTTTTTCTTCATCGCCTTTTAAATAAGCAACAGCCGTTTTAATATAGTTTCCCGTTCCGTCTTTGATAATACGGCTATATTCCTCATTATAGCTGTTTTGAATATCTTCAATCAGCGCTGCTGCCCTGTCCGTGACGCTTTGCTGTTTAAGCCCCAGTGCCTCAATCTGCATTTTAAGACGGTCTTTATCTTCATCTTTTATGACGTTTGTATTTTTCACCGCACCGTCAAGCTCTGCCAAAGATACTTTATTAGCGGCAGCTGCTTGATTCAACGAGGTTAAAAGAGATTCCAATATATCATTCAATTCAACGGCCAGCTGTTTATTTTCGGTCATTACCGCGTTTAACTCGACGGCAAGTTCATCCTGTCGGGTTTTAACAGCTTTATCAGATACTTCCTCCTCTTCTTCCTCTTCAATAAAAGACGGCGGAAGTATATCATTACTGCTTATCATAAACGCTTGCGGAGATGTTTTTTTAAATATCTTTCCTTCAATATTCTCAACAAAATCCCTGATGCTCTCAGCTTGTGCGGCAGTCACGGAAGAAAATGCCTCTGCTATAATCTGCGGTGCGGCAGATGCAATCTGCACGGTTTCTTCATGCGTTTGCGAGGCTTTGCCTGAGAATGCGAACATATCTTCCGTTTCAAAAGTGTCTAACTGCGGACTGAAACTTGCGACCGAACCGATACCGCCGATTGCTTTTTTTGTTTCATTTAATTGTGTCAGCGAATTTTGAGCATTATCTATTGTATCTTTTGCGGTTTTTAACTCTTGAAAGACCGGAACAATCTCCGTAAAGTCAAACACAGGCCAAAAAGCGTAAGCAGGCTTAATCAGCAAACTTATACCACACAACAGAACGGCGGCCGACCGCTTACTCTTTTTCATAGCTTCCTCCCATAGAATAATATTTTAATGCGTTTATTTTACCACAAATACCTAATTTTGTCAATAACTTTATCCCCCTATGCCATTCAGATATTTGGTAACGAATCCGTCCTCCCCGAATTCTTTAACCAGGCTTTCAACCAGCAATACATTTTTAATACCGGAATTGTAAAGTTTAAGATACGGCCCCAATCCGCTGAGGTTGACATCAAGGATTACGGACTCACCTTCGCCGTTTTCACCGGCATCAGGGCGTTTCAGCAAAATTGCATAAGGACAATCGCGGTATGTGCGTCCGCAGATAAAATCATATTCACTGTCGGTTAAGTTCCACTTGGCATAAGATTCCGGCGTTGCCTGCGTATTACGGAAGAATATCATCGTTTTACACTGCCCGCGCACGGCATCACCGACACCGAGATCATCGACAATATTGGGCTGTTGGAAAGCGCAGAGGTACGCCTGACGTTTTTTACGCCCTTCCTGCAAACCCTTAATAAACGCATCACGGAACATTTCATGCTTTAACATCGGCGCCGTCTCGTCTATCATAACCAAAGCAGGCGTACCGGTTTCGGTACTCTGAGACTGAATACGATGCATAATGTAGCTGATTGATGCCGCCGCCAGCGTTTCATCATCGAAGATTTCCGTAAAATCAAAGGCAACGAAACGGTTTGAACTTAAATCCAGACTATCGTGCTCGGCATTAAAAATATTACCATACTGCTCGGGATTTATCCAACGATACAGTTCCCGGCGCATATTTCCGGTCGGCGAAAAGCAGCTTTTATATAAATTGCTTAAAATACGCTCTTCGGGGCGAAGATAATCAAATGCGGTTGTCACGGCACGCGCCGCTTCGCGTTCCGACAACGCATCGTTTGCCATGGTAATTGATTTGAGCCAGTTGCGCAAAAAAGCGCGGTTACTTAACGTATCGGTTGTATCAAAAGGATTTAAGGAAACATTTTTGCGTTCTCCGCTAAACCCGACATAAGCACCTTTTACCATATGGGTAAAGATTTCCGCACCGCGGTGACGGTCAAAGAAATAAACCTTCAAATCACTGTGACGCATGGCCTGACCTGCAAGAAAAGTTAACAGCGTTGTTTTACCTTGTCCGGTCGGACCGACAATACAACAATGGGCAACAGCAGATTCAGCTGCGGAGATATGAAATTGGAAGCGATACGGCGAACCGCTCATCGTACGGAAGACGGTGATTGCCCCCTCACCCCAGTCACTTCGCGGCAAACCGGTGGACAACTGTTCGAAAGAAACAGCCAATGACACTATGCGCGATAAATAATAATATGTTCTGCCGCAAGTTTCATAGCCGGGAAATTGATTAAAAAAGGTAGCCTGAGCAATCCAGTTTTCGCGCACGGGGGTTACACTGAACAAACGGCAGATACGTTGAATTTCATTTTCACCGAACATGACTTCTTCAAGCGTATCGCCCTTTAAGATGAAACTCATGGAATATTCCACCAATGACTGATGGTCGGCATCACTGTCTTCTATTGCGGCCAAAGCCTCGCTGTATTGCGCAACGACATCGCCGGAAAAACTGGTTACTTCCGACATCTTCTGCTGCTGAACAAGAATCGCGCGGGCTTTGGGCTTAAACAGCGGATGGATATGGTGCAATACGGATAATTCACAATCTATGGCCAACAAAGACGACATCATGTTTTCATCCATATAATCACCGGAATTTCTTATCCCCATGGTTAAGGCATATTTCTCTTTATTACCCGAAAAAAATTTGATGATGCCTTCTTCGCCGGTAAAATGAATACCGTCGGCAGTCATCAATTCTTTAAGCTGAAAACCTTGTGCTCCGCGCGCCTTCGGCAGCGGCTTGCTGATCGGGTTTAACAGCCTGACAAAGGGGTAAATAGGGCTTGTTTCAGCCGGGCTTTCCTCGTCCTCAAACATAACTTTGATACCGTAATCATTTAAATTAGCCATTATCGATTGCGAAGCAAAGTTCAAATCTTTAACGGCGTCTTTTCTGTCTTCTATCGATAAAATAAGATAATGGTCGTTTTTATAAACACGACTCAGATTTTCACGCCAGGTATCATCCACAATTTTGAGCCATTGGTTACCGAAGTCATTCTTATTTTTTTCCATAGGAACACGTTCACGAATGGTAATAACCCGACAGGTTACCTGCAAATCCGCCATATTATCCAGCCAGGATTTTCTTGCCTCAAACATGGAATAAACCGTTTCTTCGCGCGCGGAAGTCAAATCTACACCCTGGACCTTAAATACTCTGACATATGTGCCGTTGCTGCAACGAAGCGTTGACCCGTCCGACAACAGACTGTCAAACGGCAGAAAATCCGCCACACGTGATTCACTGGGTTGTGGCAGAACCCAAGTTCCGATTTTTGACACAAGTACAACCGATATGGCGGCAGCGGCAATAATGCCAAACAGCGCGACAAAAGCGTCCGCACTTTGTAAACCGGCCATAAACAGGGTATAAAAGTCAAAATTAAGGCTCAAATTTATGTCCTTTCACTTTATATAAATTCGTTGACGCGATATTGGTCTGACCGAATGCCTGCAGCATTCCCGACAGATGCGGGTCTTTGGTTCCCAGCGCCACAACAATAAGGTGTCCTAAAACGATAGTTATGATGAAGATTAACGGGTTAATCTGCCAGATACCGACAGCCATAAACATAAACGGTATCTGCAACCCGGCGTTAATTGCCGTGGGCAACACCGGTCCCCAAAACAGTTTTGGCGGATTAGCCACCGCTTTTAGAATAATATCTCTCATCCGACTATCCTTTTAATGACCTATCTGCCTTATTATACGCCGATATTTCTTACAAAACTGTTAACTTTGAAATTTTTATCTGCTTATACCCAAGCAGATTATCAATTTATATCAGAGGCGATATTATTTTATCTCATCCGGCCTGCGTTCGGCGATATTGCCGAAACATATGAATCCTGAAAAGTATATACCAGTTCCCGGGTATCACCGCCTTTGATATAGGTTATCAGCGCACCCACTCCGGAAAGGAAGAATAAACTAATCATAATGTAGCCCAAGTGCTTAAAATTGATTTTACCGCAAATGGCAAGAAAAGTAAACATGATGATACCAAAACCTGAGATAGCATACGCCAGCTTACGCATTCCATCGGCGAACTGCCCGGTTTTTACGGCGAGCGAATCAAAAACAGCTGCGGAAGCATCGGGACAAAGCGCCAACACAAAAACTACGGACAACAAACTTAATATAAAAATTTCAGATCTGATTTTCATTGTCGTTCTCCTATTTTCCACCCATGACATCTGCCGGAATTGCCTTAACCGCATTTTCATCAGGAGCAAAAGCCTCAATAAAAGCAACGCAGGCACTGATGACAACCAAGCCGATAACGATGGCCGTTAACCACTTCCAGTTAATATTGCCGAAGAAGCCGCCGATACAAACGGCGATAATGCCAATTGCCGAAGCCGGATAAATTATTCTGCGTAGTCCGGTAAATATTTCTCCCCCGGCTTTCGTCAAGCTCTCAAAAGCAGCCCATGCCGGCACGGGAGCGCACATTATAACCACTACCAACAGCGCGGCAAATAATATTTTTCTTTCATTCAGTCCAAACATAATAAACCTCCCTCCCGAGTTATTATAAATAATATAGCACAAATATTAAAATTTTACCAGCAAAAAGATATACACCAACATTATGCTAACGCATTGTTTTTATTTGTTAATTTTCTCTGTAACAAAAATTTCACACTTAGCACGATTTGCCTATGCACAACAAAAAAGCCTACGCAAAACGCGCAGGCTTTTGTTGTGGAAGCGATAGGAAATTATCTACCGCCGCCAATGTTTCCTTGTCCGGCATCCATAAAGCTATCTTGAACTTTATCGCCTTCCGATCCGACGTCCATATCTTTACCGGTAGCGTAGTTAACAATAGAGCTTGCGGCCGCCAAAATAGCAAGACCTACGGCAAGACCGGCAAACCATGTCCATTTTACCTTGCCGAAAATAGCTTGGAAGGCAATACCGACCAAACCAAAACCGCCGACAACGAAAATAATCATTTTAACATGGTTAAAAATTGTAACAGCCTTACCTGTTGCCACACCCATAACCGTAGAAGCAGAAGATGCTTCCGCGAACATCACCGTAAATACGAGTGCCAATGAGCACAGTATAAACATTTTTTTCAACATTTTCATTTCAGTTCTCCTAAATTCATTATACATAATTTACTATACCGTAAAATTAAAAAAAATTCAAGCTTTTTGACGCCTCCCTATTTTTGCATAACCCATTGAAACAAATACATTTATACACTTTGTAACAAAAATTTCACACTCGTTCTGAGGTTAAAACACCCCTATTTTCACCATTGCCAACCCTATGATTTTGTTGTTATTAGTTTGTAAATCTGCTTGCCAATGCGTCTAAATAATGTTTAAAATATAGTTAATATTTCAATTGCGTGGTATTATGCTTTAAGGGATTAGATTACCGATGAAAGGTATTAAGAGTTTTATTGCCGGGTTCAGCCTTTCTTTGATCAGTGCGGCGTTTGCCGGACAGCTTTATACCCCGTTGCAACCGCAAAAAAAATATGCTGCGCGCAATATCACAATAGACCTTTTCAAAAAGAGCAGTATGCCGATTGCATCGGCTGACAATCCCCCGTTGATTAAAGGGATAGCCAAACATTCGCTTATCAATACCGCAGAAATCGAGACAATCGGTGCAATTCCGCAACTATCTGACGATACAGATAACATCAACGGTGCGGAAGATGATGAAATTCTCAGCGTTAATGTTGATGATATTATTCCGATTGATTTTATATCCCCGAAAAGTAACCGACAGGCCGAAATATCGGGAACGGAAGAAGAAAGCCTTTCCGCAATGCTGCCGAATGACGTAAATTATGATGATACAGCATTTGATGACAATGACCCGTGGGATATTGCCAAAGGGGGAAAATACGTTAAAAACAAAAAGTTACTGGAAGATATCGGGGAGCAGACCGTTGCCGGTATTTCTATCGACAATCTTCGGGTTGACATCAACGGTGACAAAGAAATCTCATACAAAGTTGCCGAAAAAATCAAGCAAAGCATTATTTTCCCCATTCCCGATGAAATACTTAATGATGAGGAATTAACCCCGACATTCATTAAAGGACACAAGGATACTTCCGCACCTCAAAAGAAAGAAGCCGCCAAACCGCAGATTATACATAAGAGCACACCGAAGCGTGAAAGCAGCATGACAATTATAGAAAAAGCCCCGACAACAGAAATAGCAAAAGATGAAACAAACTCAAAGGGATTACTGAACAGCATCTCGTCGTGGTTTGCACCGGCAACCGACAACAGCGAGAAAAAGAGTCAAACAAAAACAGTCCCCTCATACAGCAGCCAGTCGTCAAATTTGCAAAAAACGAATGAAACACAACTTAAAACAAACAACGAATTTGCAAGTTTCTACGAAACGCTGCAGGAAACCACGAAATCTCACCAACGAAACAAAATTCTGCCATCCGAGCTAAAATTGAACTTCCAACCCGGACGTGCCGAGATTTCAGGTCAGACCCTGCGTTGGCTGAAGGCTTTTTCCGAAACCGCGTCGGCAGATAACACTTATTTACAGGTACGCCTGGATGCCGCGACACCGGCAGACATTCAACGCAAACGTTTAAATCTGCTTTACAGCATATTTATAAACAACGGCGTTTCGCCTAAAAAAATAGACACCGTCTTTGCCCCAACCGAGCCGAACGCTTTTGTCATAAGGAGTTTAACGTATGATTAAACAAACCTGCGGGAATAAAAAAACAAACGGCATTAAAACCGTCTTATAAATAAAGCGTTACGCTTGATTAATTAATTTTTAACAATTATTGTGAAGTGAGATTAGATTTAACGATAGGTCAGATTATGAAAAAGATTTTTGTATTACCGTTTTGTTTATTATGTGTCTGCAACATCTCTGCATGCCGCAGCAATTCTGATAATATTGACGCCACCGATGTTTTCTTTGAGGACGACGCCCCATATACGGAAGAAGCATTAAACCCGGAAAAAAGATGCGGCGTTAACGGCGTCAGTTGCAACGATACCGCTTTAATAAATTATACGCGTACGGAAGCTGATTATCGTGCATACGGGGAGAGGACAAGACGAGATCATTTATATACACAAGCCGCTGCCGGTAATAATCTGGCGGCAACGGTCAGACCCGGCATTGAGGAAGATATCGTTACGGCATCAACCGATTTCGGAAAAGTTAAAGAAGAACAACGGCAAGCAGTTATTGAAGACGGTATATTTGAACCGACGCAGACCGGAAAAGCAGCCGTTGCTCCGAGGGAATCTTATTCGGCGCCGGCCGTGCAACAGGAACAATTAGGTCGCACAAATAAAATTGCGCCGGCCTTGGAAACAGTCGAGCCAGACTCTCCTGCCATCAACAGAGAAAACAAATCGGCCGACCCTGAATACATAACCGTTAAAACGGCGGCAGGCGAAACCAAACCCGAAGAGCACCGCTATGAAATTACATGCACGGAAGAATGTGATGATTTCATTAATGAAGACAGTGATATTATTACATCCGAATTTACGGAAGAATCTTTTGATATAGCGGATTATGTTGCAGAAGACGATGCACCGATAGAGTTCACCGAAATCGGCAAAGAGACCGCCATTACAACCGACATAAGTATTGATGAAATAAAAATCAGTGATAATACCGTTTTAACATGGGAAGCGGAAGAAGGTGACAATCTGCGCGAACTTCTCACCAAATGGAGTGCCATGGCCGGTTGGAAACTTCTTTGGCAGACAAACCGTAATTATATTTTGAGTGCCGGCGTTATGTTCAAAGGTAAATTTACCGATGTCAGTTCGGCGTTAATTCGTGCTTTTGCCAGAGCGCGTCCGGCTCCGATTGCCACATACTACAAAGGAAATCGTGTTATCGTCGTAGAAACAATGGAGAATGAGAATGCATACTAATAAAAAATATTTAATCGGATTTGCGGGGCTGTTGCTCTTAGGCGTTGCTTCCTGCTCTCTGCCGACAGATTATGATGCGGCCATTGAGCGCGACGTGGATGCGACTATTAAATATAAAGAAGATGCAAAACAGCCGCAAACGCCTGCGGACACAGATGTTGTTCGTATCAAAGATGATATTTGGCTTGGCGATACCAGTGAAATTGAATATGAGGGAGATAAGCCTCTGCCCAGCTATCTGGAAACAGCCGACGGTGTTACTTTGGTCAGCAACCGCCCGATTACGTTATATGAAATAGGCAATAAAATCAGCCAGATAACCTCTATTAAGATGCGTTTTGCACCGCAATTGGAAGCTTCTGCCAAGGCAGCCGCAGACAGAAATGCCCCGACAGTCAACAAAGTCGGTACAAAATGGTCTGATACATCAAGAATGCTGGTTTCATACAAGGGTTCTCTCAGCGGATTATTGGATGAAGTATGCTCATATTTCGGTGTTTGGTGGAAATATGAGAATGGAGAAATCTATATTTATAAATACACGACAAAAACGTTTACTTTGTATACTCTGCCGACCAAGCCTTCCATGACGGCGAGCGTAAGCAGTTCTACCGGCGGCGGCAGCATTTCTACCGGTCTGTCCGGCATTGATTTGTGGGCTAATATTGTTACTGCGGTTAAGTCTATGTTAGGAACAGGTTCCAGTTTGGTTACGGATCCGATGAATGGAACATTGACGATTACGGCGACTCCGACCGAAATCAAAAAAGTCGCTAAATATGTTCATGAGCAAAATATCCGCTTATCTCGTCAAGTTGCCATCAGCGTTAAAGTATTGCAGGTTGAAGTTGACGAATCGCACGGTTTAGGTTTTGATTTAAATGCCGCATTCGAAGATAGGACTTTAAGAGGCGGCAATATTTCGCTGATAGGCGCATCCGGCCCGGGCGGATTGTCTGACTCTGAACAAAACAGCGCTTTGTCCATGAAGATTTTAAGCGGCGATGTTACAGTTAATGCGGCCATGCAGGCTCTGGCTACCCAAGGCACGACGACGCTGGTAACAAGCGGTACGGTAACAACGATGAATAACAAACCGGCACCGATTCAAGTTGTTAAAACACAAAATTATATTTCGGAATATACCAAAACCAACAACGGATCTGTCGGCGGTGAAGCAAGTTATGACATTACGGTTACGACCGAAGAAATCGAAACAGGTTTCACCATGGACGTATTGCCGAGAATTATGGATCACGGTCGTCTGATGATGCTGTTCAGCCTGAGCTTGTCTGATCTTCTGGCATTGGAGAATGTTTCTCTTGGCAATGGCGAGGGTACTTCCGATGCCGGTTATGTTCAAAACCCGATTAAGGAAGAACGCGGTTTTTCACAGGAAGTTGCTTTAAAATCCGGAGATACACTCGTGCTTTCCGGCTATGAGCGTGTTAACACAACATCTACAAAAGAAGGATTGGGAAATGTTAACAACAATCTTTTCGGCGGCAAGCAAAAGAATGAGCAAACAAGAAGCATTATTGTTATTTTGTTAACTCCGGTAGTATTGGAATCTCCATTATTGCCTGAATCCCGCATGAAATTTTAAGGAGCAAAGTCAGTGGCAACGGAAGAGGAAAATGCGATACAAGATATAAAAGAAGCCGAAAGCAAAGAATGGGCGGCAAGCTTTACCGCTGACGGCATTCAATATGCTGCAAGCATTTTTTGGGAGAGCCTGCAAAATGTTGATGCTCCTTTTCTTGATGCCAAAGAAGCTTCCGAAAATGTTCTTGTGGGTGCTGATTTGTTTTGTGTCAAGCACGGCAAATCTCCTCAGCTCGGTCTTGCTATTTCCGAACAGGGATTTAAAAAAGGCATGAATGTTGCTGCCGTTTCCGCGGTAACATCCATGGCTGATTCGACATCGCTGCTGGCTGTTTTCAAAGTTAATACCGGATATTGGTATTTATGCGTCAGAAATGATGTTATCTTATCCGACGGCGATATTTTGTTTGTTAATGAAGAAGACGCCAAAGAGCAATTTATGTCAATGCTTTCCGTTCCGGATTGGTCAAAGAAAATAGCACCTGCAGAGTGGGGCATTGACGAAACGGAAGCCAAGAATATTGAAGAAGTATTGGCCTCCGGTCTTGACGCCAAACTGGAAAAAATCAATGCATTGCGCGGTTCCGAACTGGCTATTGTCGTTGTATTGTCTCTGGCTGTTGCCGGATGGCTGATTACATTTATATCAAATACATTCTTTTCCACGTCGCAGCAACAAAACAAAGTTGTTACAAGAAGAGCGCAAAAGAAAATAGTCAAAGAGGTTGAGAAAGTTATTCCCGCTCCTTGGGAGGCTCTGGTAGACCCGATATGGATGCTGGATACATGCAGGCAAACCACCCTGTCTTTGGTGGGTATTTCCATTCCAGGATGGAAAAATCAGGGGGTTACCTGTTCGCACTCTGCGGCAGTTACTTCCTGGAAAAGAAACTTTGGAAGACTTTCATGGATAGAAATGTCTTTAACACAGTCGGGCTTGACATTTGCGAATAAAACCATTGATGATAGAGCAAATACCGTTACGGTTTCCATGCCTTTTCAACAGGTGGAAAAGATTAATTCCGCACCGAAAAAATCGGCAGCCGAATTGCGCAATATGATTAATGACCTGTTTCAAACCCTCAATATGTCTATCAGCATATCTGACGGTCGGGTTAATACTGGAAATAAGGTTTATAATTTTATAAACTTTAAAATTAATTCCAATTATGATCCTGAAGTTTGGAAACCTTTGTTAACAAAATTTTCAGGACTTACGGTTAATAATATACGTTACAATCAAGGCGTATGGAATTATGAGGGGACAATTTATGTTCAGTAAAAAGAAAAAAATACTCTTAGGTTTAGCTGTTTCAGCACTCTTATGTCATCCGAGTGCCGTTTTGGCAGCAGATGCCGAAATCGCAGTGATTAACCCTGCCGATTTACCTATAAGCAATGCGAATCCGAATAAAGTTTCCGCATCAGCTGAAAGCGGCAGCAATGCTAATGCTCTCGTTTCCCCCTCACAAGCAAAATCTGCTGCCGGCGTCGCAGATAAACCAGTCAGCACGCAGCAGACAAACGGCGAATCGGAAGCTATGCCTCAAAAGGATACTCTGCCGAACAAAGAAGCTGTTGACGGTAAGCCGCATACGGATACTTTGTCAAACAATGTCAATACGGCTGAAAAAGATGATTTCGATTTTGATTTGAAAATGAAATCATTAAATACGCCGAATCCGACTCCGCTTCAGACGGCTCCGTCCGTTGAGCAGAAACCTCTGAAAGAAGAACCGGTTATTAAAGACGAAGACTTACCGACAGCTGTCGAATACAAGAAGAATCCGATAGAAAATCTGGGCAATAATATTTTATCTCAAATCGACAGCGATTTGTTTACACAGATGTCTGAAATCGAGAAGAGTACGACTTTGTTGACATTGGAACTTCGGCGCGAAAAAATCCGCAATGAAATTGAAGCTCAAAAGGCTATCCGTCAGAAGACTTATGATGACCGCGAACGCCAAAAAGCAGAAGAGAAATTAAAGAATTTGGAAAAGGAAAAGCAAATTGAGGCGCAGGTTTTGCGTGAAAAACAAATCCTCATGGATAAAGAGCAGTTTTTAGAAGTATTAAAACAAAGAAAACTGTTGAATGCCTATATGAACCACATGCTTGTAGAACATCAAAAATGGTTAAGCGAAAAAGAAGATTTATATGCTCAGCTTTCCGCCAAAGAAGAGGAAAAGAAAGAGTTGATTGCTTTATTTAAGCAAAAGATTGACAAACTGCTTGAAATCTCTGCCAAAAACATCCAGACGGCAGAAGCGGCGAAAGCTAACTTTGAGCGTATCATTAAAGGGTTAAAAGCACGAAACGAGCAGCTCAGAAAGCGCATTGAAGCTGATGCCAAAACCATTAAAAATGCACAGAACAGTTTATATATGAAAGCTCAGTCTCTTGAAGAACTGAAAGAAAAGAACGCTGCGGCAGCCATACAACAGGCAACGGCTCCGGTAAGTGCGCAAGTTGAAGAAAGTTTGGATATGTCAGAATCGGATGATTTAAATGAAGAAACCGAAAAACTGAGTGCGCAATTTGCCATTTTGGGAATTTCCGGACGTGCCGACACTTTGAATATAGAGGTTATTGATGTTAACGGGCAGCCAATGTCTCTTAAAATGGGATCATCTTTGCCGACAGGACATGTTGTTACGGAAATTGGTCCGGATTTTGCAAAATTCAGTCGTAACGGATTAGATGAATATCTTTATATCGGTAAGACGATTGACGGCTTTATTCCGTCATTGGGATTAGATTTGGGTAAAGATAAGAAATAACAGATATTGTTTATGGGAAAATTATGGCAGAAGAAGTAAAGGACATATCTCAAACAGAGCAGAAACAAAAGTCTAATTTTGAAGAGGAAGGTTCCTCGCAACAAACGCAAAAGACTAACTTGTTTGACAGATTGTTTGCGAACGGTAACAAGTTACTTACCGTCAGCGGTTCTGAATTTGCCATATCCAATGAATTAAGGCGCTTATTGGCTTTGTTTTCTGACGGCACTTATCTGGTTTCCAAAGACAACAGATTTGACGGTGCCGTTTATAACTTTGAAGCGAATGTCAAAAGAAGAAAAATACCGATTAAAGCACCGCTGTATGTTACCTTAAATGAAATCTCTGCCTTATATGCGTACGCCGAACGCGGCGGCGGTACGGTTGATGTTTCTGCCGAAGAAGCAGAAGACATGCAGATGCAGATTGACTTCATTAATATTATTCAACGCGCATCGCAAAAGAAAGTTTCCGATATTCACGTCATCGTCGGCTCGTCTTCAACGGTATTGTTCCGTGAAAACGGTATTATGGTCAAGCAAAACGAATACGGCGGCGAATGGGGTGAAGCGTTTGTGCGTTCGGTATTTGCTTCTGCGGATATTTCCGACTCCAACTATTCTCAGAATGAATTTCAAGGTGCGCAAAAGTTGGGTGCGACGCCATTGCGCGGTTCAAACGGCAAATTAATGCTGCCGCATAATGTGTTGGCTATTCGTCTGCAATTTAACCCGATTGCTTTCGGGTCTCAATATCTGGTTATGCGTCTTTTGTATGCCGATGATAATCCGGAAGGAAGCTCTGATTTGCGTTCTTTGGGATTGGGTTCATATGAGGAAAACCTGTTTTACAAAATGCGCAGTATGGCTGTCGGTTTGAATGTTGTGGCAGGCCCTACGGGATCAGGCAAATCTACAACTTTACAGCGTAATATGATTAAGCTTTTGCAAGAAAAAAATTATCAGATTAACCTGCTGACAGTGGAAGATCCTCCGGAGTATCCTATTCCGGGTGCACGGCAAATGCCGGTAACGAATGCAAATACCGAAGAAGAGAAAAACGAGCAATTTACAAAAGCACTGTCTGCGGCGCTGCGTTCCGACCCGGACGTTATCCTTGTCGGTGAGACGCGTTCTTTGTCCACTGCCGAATTAACCTTTAAAGGCGCACTGTCCGGCCACGGCGTGTGGACGACGTTGCACGCGAACTCGGCTCCGGCTATTGTGACGCGTTTACGCGATATGGGCGTACAGCCTTACTTGTTAAGTGACCCGGAGTTGGTAAAAGGTTTGGTTTCGCAACGTCTATTCAGAAAATTATGCCCAAATTGCCGTCAGTCAATCAAAACCAAAGAAGGAACTCCTGAATTTGAACGTCTGCGTAATGCTTTGGGTGAATACGGTATTGAAAACGTTTATGTCAGCGGTCCGGGGTGTAAAGCCTGCCAGTATAAAGGTTTTAAAGGACGTATGGCCGTTGATGAAATCGTGCTTCCGGATTCACATTTTTTGAAGTTATTGATTGACAACGAAACGGCAAACGCTATTGACTATTGGGTCAGTGAACTCAACGGACGTCCGTTGAAAGATGCTGCAATAGAACGCATGATTAAAGGGCAAATTGATATGGATGAGGTTGAGCGCTGGTGCGGCTTGATTGACCAACGTCCTGTTTACTAACAGAGGTGTGCCATGGTGGAAAAAAGTAATAATGCAGCTTTTAATAAAGCGATGAAATCTTTAAACTCGTTAGAGGTTTCTTTTGCTAAATTTCGTGTGGGCATGGCGAATAAGGCACGTTTGAAGGTCTATAAAAAATTGGCTTCACTTCTGCGCAACCGTTTTTCTTTAATGAATGCGCTGGATATTATGTATGACAGTATCACCGATAGCGGCAAAAAACCGAATGAACCTATGGCTATCGCCATTGCTTCGTGGGGTAAATCTCTGCAAAACGGTTATGCTTTTTCCGATGCATTGAAAGGCTGGGCGCCGAGCCGTGAACGTCTTATGCTTTCCGTAGGCGACATGTCTGACTTGGAAAGTGCTTTATTAAATCTGATCAGAGTTGCGGAAGGAACCGAAAAAATGTTAAAGCCGATTATCGGTGCGATTGCTTATCCGTCATTCCTTTTACTGATGTCCGTATTGGTTATTTACGCCATCGGCGCGTATATGGTCCCGCCGATGGAAGAAGCCGCCCCCAATGCACGCTGGTCAGGCTCTGCCCGTGATTTGGTTGCTGTTTCGCACTGGATTCAAGATAATTGGCTTTTTGCTTTTTCTTTTTTCCCTGCGGTTTTTGCGACAATTTATGTTACCATCGGTATTTGGACGGGACCGACACGAAAAGCTATCGACGATTGTCCGCCATGGTCTTTATATAAAATGTTTATGGGTATTACCTGGCTGCTGTCTTTGTCTGCGCTTATCCGCGGCGGCGTTCCTATTTCCGTAGCTTTGGCGTCTCTTCGCAAAGATTCAAATCGTTATTTGCAGGAAAGAATAGACAGAGCTATGGATTATATTAAAAACGGCGACAACTTAGGACAAGCCCTTTCAAAAACCAAATTAAATTTTCCGGATAAGGAAATTGTTGCCGACCTCAGAATTTATGCAGAGTTGGATAACTTTGAGGAAGCATTGGATAAACTTGCCAATGACTGGCTTGACGAATCGGCAGAAGCAGTTGAAGCAAAAGCTTCTATTTTGAATATGGTGGCGATGTTTGCAATTTCCGGCATTATTGCCTGGGCGGTATTCGGCGTATTTGAAATGCAAGACCAAATTACGAGTGCAATGGGGTAAAGTGATGTTTACCGATACTGATTGGCAAAAAATTAAAGAAAAAGCCGCAGCTTTTTGGGATTTTGGCAAACGGCAGGCAACCGTATTGCCAGCCAAAATCAAACCTGCGCTGATTAATGCAAAAGCGAAGCTGTTTGTTAACAAAGAAACAACAATTAAAGCTGTTTTACCGATATTAGTGGTTGCTGTCGGATTTTATGCCTGCACCGCTTCGCAAAAAACAATTAATAAAAACGTAAATGAAATTTTTTTAATTTCAGACCAAATTCGTGAGCATTACGCTAACAAACCGGACTATTGGGGGCTTTCAACCGAAACTGTACTGCAAAACAAATTTATCTCCCCTGTGTTCATACAAAACGGTAAAATTATGCTCAGCGGCGGCAAAGAAATATTTATCGGCAACGGACAAAATGCCGATATTGTTATGCCGCGTTCAACATCATTTGACATTATATTGCCTAAGTTAACCAAGGCACAATGTATTGCGATGGCAGAAGCTGAGCTTGCTTCGGAAAATGAAGTAAAATTAACGGCCGTTCAAATTATTAATGCCGGCGGCGAATATCTTTTTGAGTGGGGAGGCGTACGCCGACTTCCCATATCAAAATATGCCAGCAAGGATTTATGCATTGACGGCGATAATACATTAATTTGGTCTCTTCATTAACTAAAATAATGATGTTCCCTGTGCCATTCGGACAGCTTGCATTTCAATGGACGTACCGAGGTTTAATTTTCCGCTGCGAATAATGGAACGGACCTGGCATCCTTTATTTAAGTCAGGATTGGCAAATAAGGTTTCAATGTATGGCTTAATCGAACCTTTTGTTTTTATCAAATCTTGTTTTACGACAGCCAGGAGCCCTCTTGAGAGAACATCATATGCTGAGGCTTCGCTCATATTATAACTTGAATATTTTACCAGCGATGTCAATGCATCCGTAATCGAACTGGCATGAATTGAAGCTAATACCAAATGTCCGGAGATGGATGCGCGCAGGCATTCTTTTGCGGCATCCGGCGTGCGTATTTCGCCAATAAAAATATATCTCGGTCTGGATCGCAGAGCCGATTTTAACGGCGATGCCCAATCATCATCTTTTATTTCGGTCTGCTTGCAAAAGCCGATTGTCCCGTTAGCTGATTTATATATTCCGTCCAAAGGCATTTCTGCCGGATCTTCAATCGTATAGGCAAAGCCGCCCTCCAAATTCAAGTACTCAGCCAACAAAGAAGAAATGGCCGTTGTTTTGCCGCAACCGGTCGCGCCGCTCCATAATATCAATCCGCTTTGAGAAGACAGACCAAGTATATAATTTACAAAACGATGATCAAAATTCAGGTTGTGAATACTTGGTACAGCAAGAGGCATACGGCGTAAACAATACAACTCACCGCTTATTGTCGATACATATTCAATACGGAAAAACGTTCCTTTATAATTTATCGAATATGAAGACGCTTTATGTTGAACAGCCAGCAGTTCATTTAAAAATTCATCTTTATCTTTGGGAAATATTTTTTTAAGACTGTTGATATTTTTTTCATCGGATATATAAAAGTCCCGGTTGGCATCTATATATAAATCAGAAAAATCATTTTCAAGCAATTCCATTAACCGGCTCTTTCATTTTCAAATGAAAAGTCATTTATATTGTTTATTGACTTATCAATTAATTGACGATGATTTTCTATTGTCATATTCTCGGAAATGGCAGATTGCAATATTTTTAACGTCCGCTTGCTGATTAAATTGTTGATTTCAGCATCAGCACGCTCAAAAGCCATTTCTATCTTAGCATCGGCTTCCGCCTGTTTATGCTTTAAAAGTGCATTTAATTCGCACATACGTCGTTCTTTAGCCTCTGCTATAGCTGTTTCTTCTTCTGCGACAATTTCAGCAACTTCATTATCGGCATTCAAAAGTTTTCTTTCATAATCGGCAAAGAGCTTTTGGGCATCCAGCTTTAAGTCTTCTGCTTCCTGCAGCTCCTTCTTTATCCTTGAAATACGCTTTTCAGCCAGCGATTTAATTAATTTAGCAATCGGCGAAAACAACAATGTAACAACGAGGACAAAGGCAAACCCGACCCAGAACTCCGCACTTTGATAAAAAATTTCTTCATGCCCGTCTAATACGGCCAATCCGACTATATCTGCATCAGCATTCGGCATCTTATTCCTCTATCTTTTCAGAAGCATTTTCAATATCAGCAGGCGAAACGGAATTTATTTCCAACTTTTTCAATATTGCAAATGCCGCAGTTTGGGACAAACTCTCGATTTTTTTCAGAGTTTCATTTTTTTCTTTTTCAAGCATAGCTTCGTTGTCTGCGATTTTGTTTTTCAGCATTTCACTCAGCGAAGCTTCTTTTTCGGCAATGAACTGCTTTAATTCAGCCTCATTTAAGCTGATTTGTTCGGCCGCCTTGGCTTTTGCCGCAGCCAGAGCTTTTTCATATTGATTAAGCGAAGCAATCGCTTTCTTGTTTATCTCTTCGGCTTTAAGGATATAATCATCATATTTTCTCTTTCTTGCCTCAATTTGTTCGGCAATACGGGGAATGATGGCTTTGTCCATTATAATCCAAAAGCTTATAAAGGTTATCAGCACCCAAAAAATCTGCGTTAAATATGTTGATATTTCAAGCTGCGGCATACCAATCCCTGATTATTATTTGTTAATCATCATAATAGCGACGACAAGCGCATACAAAGCAATAGCTTCAATTGTACCGGCAGCGACATACCCCAAAGACTGAACGTCTTTTTTAACCTGCGGATTACGACCGATTGTTTCAATCAGGCTTTTCCAAACAACTGACAAGCCCCATGCAGAAACAGTCATTGACAAAGCGCATAACCCTACACCGATATACATCATCGGAACCGAATTCACAATACTTTCCATTTTCTTTCCTTTCCTAATTAAAGTTAATGACTATGAATTGCATCGCTGAGATAGATGCAAGACAACATCGTATAAATATAAGCCTGTAATATTCCGATAAATATTTCAAAGGCTATAATCAACCCGGCGAAAATCAAGGGAAGTTCTCCGCCGAATATTCCCAAAGCCACAACAAAGCCTGCAACAGTTTTCAGCATGATATGACCGACGGTCATATTTGCAACAAGTCTGATTGTTAAGCTCAGCGGCTTGGATAAAAGCGATATAATCTCAATCGGAATAATGAGCGGCGCCATGGCCAACGGCACGCCATGCGGCAAAAAGGTACGCAAATAGCCCCATTTTTTATTTTTTATTCCGACAAAAATATTTAAAAACAATGCAAAAATTGATAAACTTCCTACTGCGGCAATGTGTGAGGTAAACGTAAAACTATACGGGAACAACCCCAACAGGTTTCCGGAAACAATAAACAATGAAAGCGTAAATATAAAAGAAAAATACCGTAAACCTTCTTTGCCGATATTGTCTACGACAATCCGATAAATAAACTCATATGCGCTTTCAGACATACTTTGCGCGACCCCCGGAATCAGCGTGCGCTTACGAAGACAGAATGAGAAAAACAATATTACAGACAATGCAGACAGGACCATACACAAAGAAGAATTGGTAAAGCTGATATCATACCCGTCAACCTCAATCGGAAACAGTTTTTTTATTTCAAATTGCTCCATTGGCCCAGACACGCCTATTCTCCCTTATTTTCAGTCTCTTTATCCAATTGTTTCATATATCTGTATGCGTTCAATAATCCTGCAAAAAAACCCAGAACAGTTAAAGTTAACAGCAAGATAAACTTAAAGTCAAACATTTCATCCAACATATACCCTATTGCCGCACCGACTATTGTTCCCGAAGCGATTTCAACGCCCAAACGCAGCCCCATAAAGATACCGGAAGGATTTATGTCTTCTTCTTTGACGACCGGCTTGTTATGCTTTTCTTTTACGGCTGCAATCCGCCGGTTTATTTCTTCCAAATCTTCGGGTATTTTCTTCTGCATTATTTTTCTTTATCCTCACCCAGACGCTTATTCAAATAATTTTTTAAATCATCATAACTGCGCGAACCGACAATGAGCTCTTTACCGTCTTTACCATCAACAATAAAGGACGGCGTTCCCTGAATACCGAATGTTTCTATGGCGTGATTTCTTGTCAGCAGAATATCACTTGTCAGTTTTGTATTTTCTTTGCAGGCCGCAATATCATCATCCGTCATACCGAATTCTTTTGCATATTTATCCAACAATTCTTCGGTGTCGGCAAACTGCCAATCCCGCTTGTCATATAACATAGAAATAAAATCATAATATTTTTCCTTCGGCAGGCAGTAAGAAATCTTTGCCGCACGCATGGAAATCTGTTCCAAAGGGAAATGCACAAATACAAAGCGCACTTTTCCCGAAGAAATAAAATCACGTTCTATTTTAGGGAGAATATATTGGTGAAAGTCTTTGCAATGAGAGCAGGTCATTGATGAGAACCCGTATATTGTCAGCGGGGCCTTATCATTTCCCATCGAGCGCATACGACCGGCATCGATATCCATCTCGCCGCTTATTTTAACGGAGAAAGCTTCTTCTTCGGCATAAGCCCGTTTTGTTAGAACGATACCATTTTCCGTAAGCTCGAAGCCTTTATCCAGCAAATATCCGCCGGCACAAACGACATACATTACCAACAATGCAAAAATCTTACTTATTCTTTTGATTACCCGCACTTTATTTATCTCCTTTTTTCGATAATATCACATTTGTACCTAATTTTATTAAATTTTCTCTTAATTTTTCATCTTTTATTTCCGATACCAACTCGTCTAAATATTCTTTTTCATCTGCGCTCAGCTCCTGCTCGGGCTTTTTTTGTTCAAGGGGATTCATTTGACGGAGGCGCATATTAATATTTTGTGCGATATTTAAGCGATGTACGGCTCGGTATCCCATATATGCATTTATCTTTTCCAACATATAATCTTCGCGGTGACGCAATTCCAGAGCAAAACCGCCGACAGGTACTTCTACATATAAAGTACGAAGGTTGTCCGCAACATCAAATTTTGTCTTTAACGGATTACAGAATTTCGCAACATCAATGCCCACAATATCTATCCAATTAAGAATTATCTCAGCCTCGACGAAACTTTCTGCCGACATTGCGTCCCGCATTATCGGTTTAAAAATACTGCCAAGACTTTCCAAATCCCGACAGTGCGGCTCATCCGAAATATGTATCTTAATCTTTTTCATCCGATTTCTCATCCTGCTTTTGCATCAGCGGGTGCCGTTTTTTAACCTCATTTACCAACCTTTCCGTCGTAATATGTGTATATATTTCCGTGGTTACAATATTTTCATGTCCCAGCATTTTCTGGATTGACCGCAAGTCCGCTTGATTATTAACCAGCCGTGTTGCAAAAGAATGTCGTAAAATATGCGGATGAACCTTTTCTTGCGACACACCGGCTTTAAGCGCCATTTTTTTGAGATTTTTAAAGAAACCGTCACGTGTCATATGTCCGGACAATGAACGTAACGACGGAAACAGCCACTTACTTTTTCGATTTCCGATATACGTTTTTCTTTCTTCGGTATACTCCAAAACATCTTTGACCACCTCTTTACTGATGGGAACGATGCGTTCTTTACTTCCCTTGCCGCAAATTAATATTTGCTTCATATCATAATTTATTGCATTTTCCGGCAATGATACCAGTTCGGAAACTCTCATTCCCGTAGAATACATAAGTTTTATCATTGTTTTCATACGAAGCAAAACAAATTTTTTTTCATTTTTGTAGACTGCGCAAAGCTTTTTTATCTCTTTCTGCGTCAAAAAAAGAGGCAGTGATTTTCCTATCTTGGGTGTATGAAGTTTATTTGCCGGATTTTCTTTAATAATCTTTTCGCTTTGCAAAAATTTATAAAACTCTCTTAACGTAGAAATTTTACGGGAAAGCGTTTTAGATAAATTTCCGTCATTGCGCAGCCCTTTTAAATATTTTTCAATATCTTCCGTTTCTACATTTTGCACCAAAAGCGGAGAAATGCTGTTGGCATACTGTTCCATATCATTGCGATAGGCCTTCAAAGTATTCAGCGCGGCCCCTTCTTCCACCGCTTTCATATCCAGAAATTCGCTGATATAGTCTCTCATTTACTCATCTTTAAATCTATCCGGCTTTCCACTCTTTCCTGATTCGGGGTAATATCTTTGCATGCCGTATAAGCCACACCCAAAATAATTACCCCCAATATAATATATAAAAAACCTGCTTTCATATTTACCTCATTTAAAAACTGATAAGTTCTTTCATTTTCCCCAAATTTAATATTGATTATATTATCATTATATCTTTTAATGTAAAGAAGGAATAATAACTTTTGATGTACATAAAATGATAAAACCCGATAAAATAATTTTACTTGTAGGTTTGATAGGCAGCGGCAAAACCAGTGTCGGAAAGCGACTGGCAAAAAAATTAAATTTGCCGTTTGTGGATGGTGACCAGGAAATAGAAAATGCTTCCGGACTTTCGGTTATTGACGTTTTCAAATGCTTCGGAATTGAAGAATACCGTGCCGGTGAAGAACGGATTATGAAAAGGTTGTTGACAGGCATGCCCTGCGTTCTGGCTTCCGGCGGCGGCGCCTTTGTGGCCAAACAAACCAGAGAATTAGCCAAAGAGCATGCCTTGACCATATGGCTTAAAGCCGATATAGACGTCTTATATACGAGGACAACCGGCAGAAAACGCCGTCCTTTTCTGCAATGCAGCGACTCTAAAATCAAAAGCAAACTGCAAACATATATTGATGAGGAATATCCGTATTATAATGAAGCAGACATTATTGTAGAAACAAAGAATGAAGCCGTGGAAAACACGGTAGAACGGGTTTTTAACGCCATTTTGCACTTTTACGGGAAGACGACATATGAGACAAGAAAACAGAAAGTTTGATGAACTCCGCAAGACAGAAATAATTCCTGATGTTAACCTGTATGCAGAAGGTTCCTGCCTGATTAAATGCGGCAATACGCATATTATCTGCTCGGCAACCGTTGAAGAGAAGACCCCGCAATGGCTAAAAAATGAAAACAAGGGGTGGGTGACAGCCGAATATTCTCTTCTGCCCCGTTCCACACAAACACGCGTCAGCCGTGAAAGAAACGGCGCAAGCGGCAGAACACAGGAAATTCAGCGACTTATCGGCCGTTCCTTGCGGGCAGTAGCAGATTTAGAAGCTTTAAGAGGCTATACGATTACAATTGACTGCGATGTTATCCAAGCAGACGGCGGCACCAGAACAGCCGCAATTACCGGCGGTTATACTGCTTTATATCTGGCATTAAGTAAAATGGTTAAAAACGGGCAGCTTTCATCAATTCCCCTGCGTGAAGCAGTTGCCGCGGTTTCCGTCGGTATTTGCGAGGGAGAAATATTGCTTGACCTAAACTATAACGAAGATTCCACGGCACAAGCCGATACGAACTTTGTTTTGACTGAAAACGGGCGAATCGTCGAGATACAATGCACGGCCGAGAAATCACCATTCAGTACAGCCGATTTTCAACAGCTTTTTGATTTGGCACAAAAAGGAATCAAACAATTAATTCAAAAACAACGGGAGGCCCTAACTCATGCAGAACTCTAAAAACATTATATTTGCCAGCCATAACAAAGGGAAAATCGCCGAGATACGGAAGATATTATCACCTCTCGGATTAAATGTTTTGTCGGGTGAAGATTTAAGTCTGCCCGATGTGGAAGAAACCGGCAAAACTTTTGAAGAAAATGCATATATAAAAGCCTTAGCTGCCGCCAAAGAACAAAACATTCCCTGTTTTGCTGATGATTCCGGCCTTTGTGTTGATGCAATGAACGGCAGACCGGGCATATATACAGCGCGTTATGCGCCGAATCGTGACTTTGACAAAGGAATGGATAAGCTTTTAAACGAACTGGCTGAAACTAATTCAACCAACAGAAATGCACATTTTTCATGCGTTATCGTTTTGGCGTTTCCCGACGGCCGTTATAAATCTTTTGAAGGAAGAGTGGACGGCAGTATTGCCGCGCAAAAAAGCGGAACGGCCGGCTTCGGTTATGACCCGATATTCATCCCGACGGGATTTAACCGGTCTTTTGCCGAATTTGACAGCGATGAAAAAAATAAGATTTCACATCGCGGCAGAGCTTTACAAAAGTTTGTACAATATTTAAAAAACGATAAAGACTGTTAATGGATACACTAAATAAAAATATTTTTAATATCCGCCTCAGCTCGCCGTTTTGGGAAACACTGGCCGAACTTTATCTGTCAGAATTTTCAGATGATAAATTGGCGGCGGCGTCTTTTTTGTTTTTAGTTCCGAATCGAAGAGCCTGCCAAGCATTAACTTCTGCATTTATCCGCAAGCAGGGATTGCAACCGATTATTTTGCCGCAGATTATTCCGATTGCTGAAATTGATGATGACGAGGTCTTTTTCAGCTCTTATGCCGTCAATCATCCGCATCTTACCCCGCTGCACACTATCAGCAAAGAAGAAAGGCTGTTTTTATTTACACGTCTTATTATGTCCAAACCACATGATTTCGGCATAAAGAAAATTTCTCTGGCCCAAGCAGTCAACCTGTCATCAGAACTCGGCAATTTAATTGATACCGCATGCAATCAGGGACTTTCCTTTGATAAATTATATGACTTAGTTCCGGAAAAATATGCTGCCCACTGGCAGGAAACTTTAAAGCTCTTAAAGATTATAACTGAATTTTGGCCCAAGATATTGGAAGAGCGACAAGCTGTTGATGTCTGTGAATTTAAGAAACAGCTTCTCTTGCATCAGTCTAAACTATGGAGAGAAGATAATACGGCCAAACATATTATAGCTGCCGGTATTACGGCAAGCTTTCCTGCTGTTGTCGATATGCTGGATACGGTCAGAAATTTGCCTAACGGAAAAATTTATTTTGCCGGAATTGATATATTTGCAGATGATACCTATTGGGAAGCCATAGACGAATCGCATCCGCAGTATGAATTAAAAGAACTTTTATCGTTGCTTAATATTAATCGAAAAAGTATTGCCGATATTCGCTCCTCTATAAATCCGGAGAGAGAAAAATTTATTTCGGAACTTATGCGTCCGGCATCTGTGTCCGACCAATGGCTGAATATTCAACACTCTCTCAATCCCGCCGAAGCTGTTAAAGGGATACAACTCATTACCTGCAATTCACAGCGTGACGAAGCTACGGCCATTGCCATTAAAATCCGTGAAATTATAAGCCTTCCCGAAAAGACAACGGCTCTGGTTACATATGACAGAAACCTTGCCAGACGCGTTGCAGCCGAACTGGAACGGTTTGAAATTAAGGTTGACGACTCTGCCGGCCTGCCTCTGCATTTATCTCCCGTCGGTGTTTTTTTCCGCCTTACGGCCGAATCGGCAGAAGACTTACATTCGGAAATTAAATCCATCAGTCTGCTCAAACATCCGTTTACCCTCTGCCATTCGACACCTGCCGAATTCAGAAAACAAATCTATGCTTATGAACTGTTGCTGCGGCAAAAAGATAACTCGGCTTCTGAACCGGAATCAAACAATTTCATTAAAGAATTTTATGCGACTTTGAATGAACTGTCTGCGGCACTCAGTTGCCCCGAAATCGAATTTTGTGATATACTGCGTATTCATCTCAGAACAGCGGAAGAACTTGCCGCATCGGCTGAGGAAAACGGAAAGAACATATTATGGCGCGGTGATGCCGGAAAAACCGCGGCCGATTTCTTTACAAAATTGCTGGAAGCCGCTCCCGTGTTGGGTAAAATCAACGGCAAAGACTATTTGCCTCTTTTATGTGAGCTTATGTCTTTCGAAAGCGTGCGTTCCACCCACGGCACACATCCGCGTATTTCTATCTTGGGCCCGATTGAAGCAAGATTAAATCATTTTGACTACATTATTATAGGCGAAGTCAACGAAGGAATCTGGCCTAAACCCGCGCAGGCCGATATGTGGATGTCCCGCCCGATGAAAAAAGATTTCGGGTTCAGCCTGCCGGAAAAAAATATCGGAATTTTGGCTGCGGATTTATGCGGTTTTCTTGCTGCGGACAATGTTATTTTAACACGGGCGGAACGTGTTGACGGTGCGCCGATGAAGAAATCGCGCTGGCTTCTGCGTATGGAAACCGTTTTGAAGGCTCTGAATTCCGACATAGAAGATATAAAATCAAAAGAATTGTTTCTTATAGCCAATGCAGCGGATAAACCTGCAAAATATGCGCCGATTAAAGCTCCGGCGCCCTGCCCGCCCGTTTCAGCCCGCCCCCGCAAACTTTCAGCCAGCGGCGTTGACTTACTGGTTCAAGACCCTTATTCCGCTTTTGCAAAATATATATTAAAATTATATCCGCTAAACGATTTAGATATTAAACCGGATCAAAGGGATTACGGAACACTGGTTCATGCCATTATTGAAGAATTTAACAATTCCTATCCGCATGAGCTTCCTGACAATGCTTTGAATATTTTACTTGATTTGGGTGAAAAACATTTTTCCCGACGGAACCTCGATCGAGATAAAGAAGCGTTTTGGCGTCCGAAGTTTATCAGAACAGCCCGATGGATTGTGGAACAAGAGCAAAAATACAGGGAAAATGTTAAACAGGTAAATAACGAAATCTGCGGACAAATTACCTATCAATTGCCGAGAGGAAATTTCACATTTACGGCAAAAGCTGACAGAATTGACGAACTGAAAGACGGTTCAATCAACATCATTGATTATAAAACCGGCAATACAGCCGGCAAAAAACAGGTGTTAAGCGGTTATGCTTTACAACTTCCTCTGGAAGGTTTAATTGCGCAAAAGCACGGATTTTCACAAATCAGCAATAATCGCGTAAATAATCTTATATATTGGCAGCTGGGTAAAAAGACATTGGAAACAGATGCCGAAAAAGAAGATATTATCAATAAGTGTGAAGAATATTTATTGAAACTGGCTTCGGTTTTTGACTTTGAAACAACCCCTTACCATGTGCGTCCGACACCTAAGTTTATCCCTAAAAACAAAGATTATGAACATTTGTCACGTATCAGAGAATGGTCCGTACAGGAAGATGGAGACGGCGCGGATGAGTAAATATAAAGAAGAAAAACAATATTTGGCAAAACTAGCCAATGAACAGCAATCCGCAGCATCTGACCCGCACCGTTCCGTCTGGGTAGAAGCTTCCGCGGGCACAGGAAAAACAAAAGTCCTTTCTGACCGGGTTTTGCGTTTATTATTAGAAAAAGCTGACCCTTCTAAAATTCTCTGTTTAACGTATACTAAAGCCGCAGCGGTTGAAATGAACGAACGAATCGCCAAAAGGCTCAGTTCATGGGCGGTAGAAAGCGAAGAGAATCTGCAACAGGAAATCTTATCGCTTTTAGGGAAAAATATTTCCGAAAACGAACTGCAAAGTACATCAGGCTTTGCCAGAACTTTATTTGCCGTTTTATTGGATACACCCGGAGGCATGAAAATCCAGACCATTCACAGTTTTTGCCAAGACATTCTTAAACGCTTTCCCCTTGAAGCCGGTATTTCTCCTTATTTTGAGGTCTTGGACGACCGCAGTGCCAAAGAAATTTTACAAAATATAAAACTGGATTTACTGAAACAAACAGAAAGCGAATCCGACAGCAAAACAGCAGAAGCAATCAGATATCTGACACAAACCCTCAACGAATCCACGTTTCCCGACATCATGAATATGATTACGGAAAACAGAAGCAAATTAGAAGAGCTTCTAAAAAAGCATAATCATGATTTATCTTTGATTACGACACGGTTGGAACAACAACTCGGTGTAGATTTTTCTTTGACGGAAGAGGAGATTAAACGCGAGGCACTGATTTCAGCTGACAGACCTGAACTTAAAACCGCAATTAACGCTCTGTTGCAAAGCGGCAAAGATGACAAGAAAAAAGCAGAAGCGCTTTCTGCCGTTGCAGCAAGTAAATTTTCTCCCGATACTTATAATATATACCGCAGCGTTTTTCTGACACAGGAAAAGACCATTCAAAAAAGATTAGCCTGCGCAGATGCAGTTAAGGCTTACCCTGAAATTTTAACCTTTATGCAAGAACAGGCTGAACTATTATTACACACCGAAAACAAACTCGCGGCAATGAATGTTTTGTTTTCAACCACGGCTCTGCTTCATGTCGCCAAATGCATTATTGATAAATATAACGCTTTTAAAGAAATCTATGCCGCGCTTGATTACGAAGACTTAATCATTATCACCAAAAACCTTTTGGAAAACAGCAACGCGGCAGACTGGATTTTGTTTAAACTTGACGGCGGTATAGAACATATCCTGATTGACGAGGCACAAGATACTTCGCCGAATCAATGGGCGATTATCCACGCCCTCACACAGGAATTTTTTGCCGGACTCGGCCGCCATGAAGATACATTGAAGCGTACGGTTTTTGTGGTCGGCGACCGTAAGCAGTCTATTTACAGCTTTCAGGGAGCAGACCCTCGCGAATTTGACAGGATGTATCGATATTTTGAAAAACAGGCACAAAATTTTTCCAAAGTACATTTGGATGTATCTTTCCGTTCCACCAAAGCCGTTATGGACTGCGTTAATACATTATTTGAAGCAGCTGATGCCAAAAAAGGCGTTGTCCCCGAAAATGAACATATCAACCACCGCCCGTTCAGACTCGGCGAAGGAGGCAGAGTAGAAATCCTCCCGCTTTTGTATGTTGATAAAAAACAAAGTACCGAATCGCACGCCTGGCATATTCCCAAGGAAAGAATTCCGCAAACATCCGCTTCAAACCAACTTGCCCGGTTGATTGCTCAAAATATAAAAAATATGGTTGAATCGAAAGAACTTTTAGCATCTAAGAATCGACCGCTGTGTTATGGCGATTTTATGTTTTTGGTACAACGGCGCAATTCGTTCGTCGAAGAATTTGTCCGTGCCTGCAAAGATTTGGGCGTTAATGTTGCCGGAGTTGACAAATTAAAGCTTTTGGAACAAATCGCCGTGCAGGATTTAATCTCTTTGGGTAAGTTTTTACTTTTGCCCGCCGATGATCTTTCGCTGGCAGAAGTGCTGAAATCTCCTTTATTTATGCTTAATGACGAAGATTTGTTTTCATTATGTTATCAACGACGAAGTTCTTTATTTAACTGTCTTCTTCAAAATCCGCAATATACAGCCACGGCGGATAAATTGAAACTTTTGCTTAACATGTCCGGTTTCTGCCGCCCGTTTGAGCTATTTAATTATATCTTGGTAAAAATGGACGGACGTAAAAACTTTATTTCCCGTATGGGCAACGAAGTAGAAGATGTTTTGGATGAATTTCTGAACCTGGCTATTTCTTTTGAACAAAAACACACACCGTCATTGGAAGCTTTCATTTCATGGATAGGACAAGATGAAATTATTATTCAAAAAGAAATGGAACAGGGCGAAAGCAATACGGTCAAAATTATGACCGTTCACGGCTCAAAAGGATTGCAGGCACCAATTGTTATTTTGGCCGATACTACCCGAATTAAAACTCAGTCTAAGAAAAGCGAACTTTTGTGGAATGCGGAAGGGGATGTTTTTTTTCCGACGGAAGCATCCTGTTATGACAATGTATGCAAAGCGATTAAAGAAAAAAATAAAAATTCTGATGAGGATGAGTATCGCCGGCTTCTTTATGTTGCATTAACACGGGCAGAGGACAGACTGTATATTGCCGGCTATGCGTCTCAAAAAGTTGCGAATCCGAATTCGTGGTATAAATTATTAGAAAATAACCTAAGGTCCAATGTTTCTTTGTCAGCAGATGATAAGAGAATCATCTATGAAACGGCACAGGAAAATATTTGCGATGCGGTTAATATCAAGACAGCGGACGGACCGCTTGTTCCCGATTTCCGCAGTTTACTGTCTCCGGTTGCTGCCGAAAAACCTTTGGCCAAACCTTATACGCCATCTAAACTTCTTAATGATGAAACAGAGGCAGCTGCTTCCCCGCTTGAAGATAACGGGCAATTTTATAAGCGAGGGACCGTTATTCATAAACTTTTACAGTTTATCAGCAGCGTACCGGATGCCGAACGCTGCGAGGCCGCACTGAAGTTTACTCAACGCCAGCTTCCCGAGCTTTCTTCTTTTGAACATACACGCATAACTGATGAAGTGATGAATTTATGCAAAACATATCCGGATTTGTTTTCGACTTCTTCAGCAGCAGAAGTTCCCGTCATCGGCGAAGTAGACGGCAAGATATTTTCAGCCAAAGTCGACCGTCTGGTTGTTTGCCGCGACAAAGTCATGATTGTAGACTATAAGACAAACCGACCGGCCGCTAAAAGCATTAATGACATTCCGGAAATTTATCTGCGACAAATGGCTGTATATAGAAAGCTTTTAGAGAAAATCTATCCCGATAAAACGATTGAAACTTACTTATTGTGGACTAATACCTGTAATATGATGAAAGTATAAAACTTTTGAATTATCATTTCGGTAATCTTTAATCTTGTGAAGAGATAATTATATAGTGTGAGCAACATAAAAGAAAGGGAAACACATGAGAGCAATTAATGACAGTCAGTTTGACGCTGAAGTATTACAATCAAAAGGGTTGGTCTTGGTTGATTTTTGGGCTGAATGGTGCGGTCCGTGCCGTCAGTTAGGCCCCGTGTTGGAAGAAGTCAACAAAGAAATGGGGGAAAAAGTTAAAATCTGCAAAATGAATGTGGATGAGGCTCCTGCAACAGCCGCCAGCTTTGAAATCAGAAGCATTCCGACGATGTTTTTGTTTAAAGACGGCAAGAAAATTGACAGCAAAGTAGGTTTTAATTCTCAGTCTTCCATTGAGGATTGGTTAAATTCTCATCTGAATTAATATTTTTGTATAGCAAGCAATATCCGTATAATGTTTCGAGCAGAAAACAATATGCAGTTGTTGCTTGCTTTTTTATTTCCATTACTAATTTGTTATTACATATGAAAAAGCTATTGAAAATAATGGTTTTTTCAAAAATTTTCATTTTTTTGCCTATCACTTCCGGGCAAAATTATCAAAACTTATATCTTTAATTTTATTTTCATCATTTTATAATTTAAAATTGCTGACATAATGTAATGAGTTTCTTTTAAACAGAGAATCATTTTTGCTTTAATACACCTAAAATTGCAAAAAAGTTAAGGGAATCGGGAGGGAATCGAGGCGAGTGAGTTCATTTTGATTAAGATATTGAAATAAGGTTATAAAAAGGCTGTGTCGCATAATATATCTTATGTATCGTCGGCTTTGAGCACCAGCAATGTGTCCGGCGACATAAGTGCCATGCAGGCCCTCGGAGCAAATACTTTTGGCGATATATTCAAAGAACACAACATGCAGTCTCAGAGCCTGACCACCTGCGGCAAACAGTGTTACATAAAATGCTCGTGTAATAACGACAACGGTTGGTTTGCCTCCAGCGCAGGCATGGGCGGTTCATACGTTAAGGCCACCACAAAACGCCGTTACGCCATAACCGAACTCGGTACCTTTTCCGCCAATACCTTTGCAAGTCTCAGCACAAGCACAGGCTCCGCGGCCGGTACCTCCGGTATCAATACAAGCTCCATGACCGGTACCTCAGGTTTCAACACAAGTTCCGTGTACCCCGGTATCAACACAAGCGGTATGGTAGCCATCCCTATCAATACAGAGCAGCAAACCTGCTATAAGGCGAAAGGATGCCCGAGCGGATACTTTGAAGAAAAACCTGATGATACGTATTTTAATTACACGACATCAGAAGGCTGTTACAAAGTTACCGGCTGTAAATCGCCATATCTATCATCATATGAGAATGCGGAAGAGGTTGCGAATTATGAACCGCAAGATTATCACTGTTACTTACCGATATATTATATAGATGTAACATATGATCTCAATCTATCAAGTAGAAACGCAGAGGTTAGGTGTCAACTATCTGATGGATATAAAGGAGCAGTATTTGAAATTACAGGTAAGTATGAAGGTAAGCATATTAACGGGACTATAAGGTGTGATTCTACCGTACAGAATGTTAACAGCTCTTGGGTTATTGAGGGCAATGAACACATTACCGATATGTTTGAGGCCGCCAGATATGAATTCTCACAGGGCTCTGGCCATATGGGCGGCTGCGTAGACTTTAAAAAAGAAAACGGATACTTTTGCGAAGGCAACAACTATACGTTCTGGAAATTAAGAATACGACGTGAGATGTGGAGCAGTGACGGAAGCTGCCCGAACGGTTACTTTGAAGATATGCCGAATGGCACATATTTCGATTACACAACATCCCAAAATTGCTATAAGGTAACAGGCTGCAAATCACCGTATGTAAAAGATGGTGCGAGCGGCATAACTTACCACGGCTTCACCTGCGGGTTGAACACCTACTATATCGACATCAATATGACAACGGAGTGCAATGATCCATACAGCAGCACATGTACAATCTATCAAAGTTGCGCCATAGAAAATTCCAGGGGTGAAGGTGGTACATTAGAGTTTGAGTGTGACACCCTAGGAGGAGATAATGTACAAGGAGGCGGTATAAGATGCGACGGTAAGTATAAAGAGGTAGGATCATTTAGCAGGAACAGCGGTTTTAACGAAACATATTGTCTGGAACATGGTCAATACTACTTCTCAACCGGCGGTTGGACAGGTGTCAGCGGTTATTGCCATTGGGAACTTCCTGAGCCATGGAATGCAAGCGGATTAGGACTCAGCGATGTTTGCTCCACCAACACTGGAAGATATAAGCTGAGGATTAACGGATCAACGAGCATAATCGGCAGTGGAACAGGCAATGGTAATGGCAACACCGATATTGATCACGATGACCAATGTGCATGTTGGAGCTGGAGCGGGCATACTACCTATGTAGAGTCCTCGGTTAAAGGTGGAGGCATGTGTTGTAAGAATTATGATGAGACTGATTCATGTGAGGACCTTTGCTATGGAACCTAATGCTATTAAATTAAATTTCCCCAGCCATTGTATCAAACGGCAGAGGGATTATCCAGTTTAATCGTGTCGGGAAACGGTCCCATTTTTCGCCCGCTTAAAAATATTTCTCGACCGCCTGACGGAACTGTTCCAAAAACAACTGTTTGAAATACGATGCGTTGTTTTGCTCATAAAAAAGAATAATCGCTTTTTTATATTCTGTCTCGTCCACGCTGCGATATGACAACGGGCAATAATCGTTTGCCAACAGCAGCGCGTTGCCCAGAATCCGAGATGTTCTCTTGTTGCCGTCTTCAAACGGCTGAATGTAAGCAATCATCAAAACCGCCAAAAGCGCTTTTTCCAACGGATTCGCGGTTTGGTTAATAAGCTTTATCAGCTCGCGCAGGGCTTCCTTAATCTGATAAGCATTATCCAGAGGCTTATAGTTCGTACCGACAATGCCCACTGCATTGGTTCTGACACCCATGGAAACATCCAGCCCGTCAACGAGCAGGCGGTGAATATCTTCAATCTTGGCGAGTGACAGCTCTTTATAATAATCCGGTTTGTCAATCAGATAATCCAAAGCTTTTTTGTGGTTGATAATCATCTGCGTTTCGGCCTTGCTTTTGCCTTTGGCGGAAACATTGTCTTTAAGCAGGCGCTCCGTATCTAACAGCGTGTATGTATTGCCCTCGATTTTCGAAGATTTCCAAGCCAGTTCAATCGTCAGCCGTTCTAACTCTTTATGTAGAATCGTCGGTGTCAATTTGGCTTTGTTTGCCAAATATTTCTTATTAAGTTCCTGAAAATCAGCCTTTTCTTTGTCTGTCAGCAGGTTTGTCAAATGAGGCCAGATGTCAAAATTAAACTTATCGCATTTTAAAACCCGCAAATCCGGGTCAGTATCAAAATACGTCTCAACATCTATCGTTTCAAACACCGGAGAGACGATTGCCGGATAATATTCGGTTGCACGGGCGGCGCCGGTTTTGAAAATCAAACCGTCTTTCAACAATATCTCCAAATCACGCAACAAAGTTATTTTTGACGTTTTATCAAAGTGTTGACTGACATGCTCCTGAATTTCATGCCGATTCGCCTGCTTACGTTGTTTTACAAATGCTAAAATCTCTTCCTGCCGTTTATTATACATATCATCTCCCAATCGTATCATTTTTATACTGTTATCGTATCATTTTTGAAACGATTTTCAAGTGTTTTATAGCAAAGTGTTTATAAAAACGATGAGACGGCACCTGCTTGCAATAACACGGTAGCCTCATTGCAAACAGGCTTGTAATTTTATAGATATGGCTTGGATGGATCTGTCGGTGTTAGACTTCCACTTCCTCCGTCTCCTTCATCTTTGCAACCATTACCAGCATCATCATTTTTCTGCTTACAACCCATTCCAATAGCGCCAACGCCTACTACCGGTTTTGTGCCATCTATGACAACCTTGCTTGTCAGTATTTCTCCGGCTATATAGCATACGCAGTAATCTTTACACCTGCCGTTTGCACTTGTTGGAATCCAACCATAAGTATAACTTTCCAGGCTATATGTTCCTTTTTCTGTTACTGTAACTGGTATAGTTTTATGAGTCTTAAGATTGCATTGTCCTCCCAAGAATTCGCCTCCGCCCGTAATTAATTTATCATGCAGCCCTTTTTCGTCAAGTTTGTAAAGTGACCAATATACTAGGACGCCATCGCCGCTGAGCGAAACATTAATAGTAAATTTATCATAGTAACAACTGTAGCAAGTGCCGTTGGTATCCCCGAGTTTTTTGGTTTCCGCTACGCAAGAAGCACCGGAAGTTTTTGTACTGAGAAGGCCGTAACTTTCGCAAGTCTTAGCTTTTTTATAGTAACACTTCTGTCGGGCATCATTGTTACCACCTATTATCGTCGCCGAGCCTGCCGGCAAAGTTTTTTTAGGTTCCTCCATGGATGGATCCAATGAACATACTTTGTAACTTGAAATATTAGAGTTAATAGTATATCCCTCTGGCATTTCACTACTCAGGAAATATCCGTCCGGACATTTATACTCAGGGCATTCCCAAGTCTTGTAACAGGTTTGTTTGCCGGTAGATGTTGTATATGAAACGTTAGTCGTTGGATTGGTATAACTGGTATTTATGCCTGGACCATAACTGGTGTTAATGATTAAATCACTGGTGTTTGCAGATATACTGTTGTTGGCAGTTGCCGCTGTTAAAGAGCGTGTAGATGTGGACACACTATTTAATCCAGGCCATACTATCATTTCATTACGATTCACTTGATTGATAGCATAAGACCTGTCAGATATCGCTGTAATATGTTTGCTGCCAACATTTTCGTCAAGAGCTGACGCATACCAACCGTTTGCATTGTTACAAGTCGACTTGGCAACGCAGTCCTGCCCATTTATCAAATCTTTATCACATTCGCTCAAACGCTCTTCAACAAAAATTTGATTGTAATTGCTTTCAGATATCTCATTGGCAGTTATGATATTCTTATTTCTGTCTTTCAGGGTTACGTTACTTGTGCTCAAAGCAGAGGTAATCTTGTCTTTAAAGTAACCCTTATCTTCGTCACAACCTATTGCCTTATAGCAGGTTTGCTGCTCTGTACTGATAGCGGGGGATACTACGTAGCTGGTGTTGATACCGGGGTACACGGAAC
>CAXHMA010000006.1:0-96109 GCA_964017825.1 uncultured Alphaproteobacteria bacterium
ACACATATTCAAATCCAAATTTTTCATCAGTATAACAAAGTTTTTTTAAAAATCACCTAATTTTTGGTATTTACAAACCGAAGAAAAACATTTATAACAAAACCAAACGAAAGGAAGCAAAATGAAATTATGTGCAAATGTAATCGGGGCAGGGCTTGCGGGTGCTGAAGCCGCATGGCAGCTGGCGGAACGCGGTATTGCCGTTAAGCTTTATGATATGAAACCGCTCAAACGTTCTCCGGCGCATAAAGCCGATACTTTTGCCGAATTGGTCTGCTCAAATTCGCTGCGCTCCGATGATTGTGTCAATAATGCGGTCGGCCTTTTACATCAGGAAATGCGTATGGCAAAATCCCTCGTCATGGAAAGCGCGGATATAAACCGCGTTCCTGCGGGCGGAGCGTTGGCCGTGGACAGGGACGGTTTTTCATCTTACATAACCGAAAAGCTGCGCACGCATCCCTTAATCACCGTAATCGCCGAAGAAGTCACCGAACTGCCGTCGCCCGAAGAAGGGCTGACGATAATTGCGACCGGCCCGCTGACCTCCGAAGCGCTTGCGGAAAATATCTCCGCGGCTGTCGGCGGCGAAAAGCTTTCTTTTTATGACGCGATTGCACCTGTCATTTACAAAGACAGTATTGACTTTAATATTGCGTGGTATCAGTCGCGTTATGATAAAGGCAATAAATACGATTATATCAACTGTCCCCTGAACAAAGAGCAGTATGAAGCTTTTGTGGATGAACTGCTTGCAGGCGAAAAGGCTGCGTTTCATGATTTTGAAAAACCTCAATATTTTGACGGCTGCCTGCCTGTTGAGGTCATGGCCGAACGCGGGCGTGACACGCTTCTCTACGGGCCGATGAAACCCGTCGGACTCACCAATCCGCACAGTGCCGAAAAACCTTATGCCGTCGTTCAGCTCCGGCAGGATAACAAAGAAGATACGCTGCGCAATCTGGTTGGTTTTCAAACCAAATTGAAACACCCTGAACAGGTGCGTATTTTCAAAAAAATCCCCGGTCTGCAAAATGCCGTATTTGCGCGTTTGGGCGGCATTCATAAAAACACCTTCATCAAGTCGCCGATATTGCTGGATAAATATCTGCGCTTAAAAAGCCTGCCGCATATCATGTTTGCAGGGCAGATTACCGGCTGTGAAGGTTATGTCGAGAGCGCGTCTGTCGGCTGGCTCGCGGGTTATTTCGCTTCCTGCCTGCTTAAAGAAAAAGAGCCGCTTCTGCCGCCGCGGGAATGCGCGTTCGGCTGCCAACTCGCTCATCTGTCCGATGATACCGACATCAGCCGTTATCAGCCGATGAATATCAATTTCGGGCTGTTTCCCGAGCTTCCCAAAGTCATGACCGCCAAAGGCAAATTGCGTTATCTCAAAGGAACGGAGAAAAAGGCCGCGCTGACCTCTCGCGCACTTGCTGCGGCAGAAAGGTGGCTGCATGAAATCGGTTGAGCTTCTCACACTGCCGCCAAATATGCCGCCACTGTCGTATTTTGTCCGTCTGGTACCGAAAGCGGACAGAGGATTTTTTCTGCAATATTGCCGTTGGCTGGCTCTGCTTGCAAACAGGGGGCTCGGTTTAAAGCCTGTGCATGAAAAAACATTCAACGGTTTTTACCGCGCCGTCAGCCGTAAATGGAACAAAAAATCGCTTTTAGGCCGGCTGCAAAAAGAATTTATCGCCCGCAATCTGTCATTGTCTTTGCTTTTGGAACCGATAGACGGCTTCGGCTGGATGGCAAAAAAACGTTATGAGCTGTCATTGGATAAAGCTTCACCGATAGTGCTGCAAATCATTGCGCCGTTCACGCGCTTTGTTGCTGTTCTCAATAATCAGCGCCCGCCGTTTTATCAGCCTTGTTCACATCTGTTTTTTGCGTATCTGCTGCTTAATGTATTGAATATGCCGGCGTTGCGAGAAGTGTTGGCAAAGTCCTGTATATCTGTTGATTCTGCAAAGATAAAAAATCAGCTTTTGCCGTTGTTTAACGAAGCAAAGCAAACAATTTCCGTAACTTACGGGCTGCGTTTTAAATTCAAAATCGCCCGCACCCTCGGTTTATGCCGCCGCCTGATTGTCAAAAGCGAACAAAATCCCGCAAAAAAAATAAACTTTTTTGATTATGTTAACGCATTTTTATATGGTTTGTGGTATATGATAACGATAAGGGACAATTCCCGCGGACTTAATAAGTTATAAAAGTTAGGAATATCAATGAGTTCTATCGGACGTATCGTCAGAAAAAATCACTCTGCCGTGTTTTGGTGCACCAGACATTATCCTAAGGCGAAACGCGAAGCCGTCTATACGCTTTATGCACTGTTCAAACATTTTGACGATTTAAGTTCAAGTTCGCTGCCTGAGAATGAAAAGGCCGAAATTTTTGCCGCCTGGCAGCGTGAAATTTCCAATATATATGATAAAAAGGTTCCCGAGACGGATATCGGCCGCCGCATATACAAAAACTGCATGCGTTTTAAACTTAAACGCGAAAGTTTTGAAGAAGTCTTGTCCGGCTTTGCGCTGGATTGTCCGAAGCCGCTGTATCGCCCGTCAATGGAAACGTTTGACACGTATTGCAAAGGCGTTGCCGAAGTTCCGAGTTATCTGATTTTGAAAATTATCGCCGAATTTGACGAAGAAGCAACCGTCGCCGTCAGCCGCATGATAGGCCGTGCCGTAGAAATTACCAATATCTTGAAAAATATCAAGGAAGATATGCTCGGCGGGCATATTTATATTCCCGAAGAATATCTGGCTGCCGCAGATATCGGGACGGAACTTTCCTCCAAAGATGTTTTGACCCATACAAATCTCTTTATCGCGCGTAAACAGCTTGCTGATACGGCGCGGACTTGTTTTGCCGAAGCCTATCGTCTGCTGGAAGAAAACCATAACCGCAATTCCAAACCGATTGTCTATATGTTAAACCTGTTTTATGCTTATTTTGAGCTCATGGACAAACGCGGTTGGGAAATCATTTCCCCGAAGCCCGAACTCAAATTCAAAGACCGCTGCCGCCTTATCTGTAAAGCGCTGTTCAAAAACGGACAGTAAATTTCTTATTAAAAGCTTCCGCAGTTTGACATGAGAAATATGCTGATTTCCCGTTGATAAGTCGTTAAAATCTTTTGCCAATCCCGCGCATAAGCGTTTAAACTTATGCCGAAACTTGGACTAACCTTAATAGGATTGAACTATGTACAAATTTACCCTGATGGCAGCCGTCTGCGCGGCTCTTTTGACGCCTTATGCCGCCGTTGCGGCAGAAACACCCGAGCAGGCCGAAAGCGTCGCCGCGGCAAGCTCGTTGAAAGCAAATATTAAAAGGATTGCATTGGAATATATGGAACACAGCGTCAGCAATAAGAATGATCCGAATTACCCCGATTCATATAACTCTGACGAACAGAGCAATATCGGCGGCGTGTTTGACGGTAATTTGACCTATGACCGCTCAAATATGGTTTGGGTAAACGGACTCTATATGGAATACGCCAAATCCAAGACAACCGAAGACAATGTCACCACCGAAAACGAAAATCAGGACCAGATTTTGCTCTTTACCGATTACACGCATAAAATCTGGAATTTGGAACAGGGCGTTGTCGGACCGTTTGCTTATTTGGGCTATGAAACCGAGTTCACGACGTTTGATTTAAACGGCAAAGACTACCGCACCAAAATTCTCCGCGCCAAAGCGGGTTTGAAGCTTTATGACGGCACATATTTCAAACAACTCTATGTCGCCGCCGTTGAAGAAGACGATATGACCTATAATAACGACAATATGAAAACCGGTGCGGAAATCGGTTATGAGTTCAATTATCCGCTGAACCCGAACACTTCATTTGTTTCCGAAGGCTATTACCGTCACTTTTTCAGTTACAGTGAAAAAGAAGCGACTGACTTTAAATACCGGCTCGCCTTAAACAGCCGTATTGAAACCAAGCTCGTCGGTAATTTGTATCTTGCACCGTTTTATAATTACGAGCTGGCGGAAACCCGCGGCGCCTCCCGCTCCCGCGCGCAGAGCACGCTGGGCTTATCACTGACTTATAACAACAGCTTTGATATTTTTAAGTAAAGGAATGAAACATGAATTATCTTGAAACGGAAGCCGAAATCATCTCTGCGTATAAAAACATCAATCCGGCAATAAAAAAAGCGTTCTGGATTGCTTTCGCCCTGATAAATTTTGCGTTTCTGTTTCATACGGTAAACTTCATGTTCGGCGATCATGACTGGAACTATGTCCGCGGTGCAAACTATTGGAGCGAAGGCGCGTTTGAAGGGCGCCCGCTGCATTTTGTTTTGCAGTCACTGTTTTTTGACGGGCAGGTTCTGCCGATATTAAACAATCTGCTTTCGTTTGCCGCGCTGGCACTGAGCGGCATTTTGCTTGCGGTGTATTGGCGCATACCGGTCTCTTTGCTGAATTACGCTTTGTTTGCGGCGTTTGTCGGTATGTTGCCCTATACGCTGGTCTGGTTGTTTTATGCCAAAGATACGCTGATAAATCTGAGCCTGCCGTTGATTTGTGTCTGCGGGCTCTTGGCGGCGGATGAGGCGGCAAAAGCAAAAAAGCCGATTTATCATGTTTTGTCCGTGCTGTTGTTTGGTTTTGCGCTGGCTTCGTACGCTGCCGTTGTTAACCTGATGGCTGTCTGCTTTCTGGGTGCTGTTCTGCTGGACTATACGCGCGAAGGCAATATCTGCGGCATTCTGCGCCGCCGTCTACCGGCATTGGCTGATATGCTTTTGGCTGTCATCTTGTTTAAAGCTTTTCTTTTTTTCATACCGTTGACATCGGGATATAATACGCAGACCGTCGCGCTGTCTTATCTGCCGCAGAAGTTCGTGCAGACACTTGAAGTTATGCTGACGCAGTTTGTCACGCCGCTTCCGTTTATGGAATTTAAATATAAGCTTCTGTTGCTGGTTATAAACCTGTTCGGGGTGGGTGTACTGTTGTGGCAGGGCGGTAAAAAGCGCTTCATAATCATTTTGGGGCTGTCCGCCGCCGTATTGTTTGCATCAAAGCTGGCGTTTCTGGCGGCAGAAGAACGCGGGCAGATATTGGCGGAAATGGAAAATTTCGCGTTTGTGCCGCGGCTTGATTTTTATGGTTTGGCATACATATATGCATTGTCTGTTGCCGCTATATTGAGCTTTTCTGCAGGAAAACTGCGCAAACTGTTTTTAATCGTGATAATCATTGCGGCATTTATGTCCTGCGTGCGCGATTATTATGCGCAAAAAGTTTGGAAACTTGGCTTTGACGCCGAAATGAAAGCGCATGAACGCATTGTTTCGCGTCTTGAACAGACCAAAGGTTTTTATGCCGGACGCAAATATCGCTTATTGCAGATAGGAAGTTTATCCCTGCGTCAAAATTATTACCGCACGCAACCAAACGAAACGGTCAGCCTTGATTTGCTTTCTACGTCTTTTACGCCGGAGTTTATGTCGCGTATCGTTTATAATTTCTATTATCCGCAGGATATTTTTTATGCCAATGCCGTTGTGGAAGAACTTTCGCGCCAGGGCAAAGAGTATATCCGCAATCAGGCAAAACCGTTTCCTTCGCCAGATTCTGTTTATATTGACGGTGATATCGTCGTTATTGTTTTAACGGAGCAGGGGCTGGAAAAAGCACGTTCCCGCATATTATATTAGCGTTGCGCCGCATTAGTCGGCCGATAAGCTTTGGCATAGCGGTTGAATTGCTTTTGCTGTTCTGTTCCCCAACCCATAATGTAGTGTTCGCCCATAACGATAAACGGCGTGCCTAACGTTTCTGCCGGAACCTTAAATTTTTTGGCATATTTCATCAGATATGACATATTGTTGCCTTTGCGGATATTGAGCTCCTTGATGTCATAGTTTTTATAGTGCCGTGCCATATAGGCATGTGCATGCTCGCAGTGTCCGCAGCCCGGCTGGGAAAAGACATAAATACTGTTCGGCGTTTTTTCCTCATCGCATCCGCCGAGGGCAAATACCGCCGCAAATAATAAAGCGCAGATTAGTTTCTTCATGTCAGATTCCTTTACAAAAATTTATCGGCTGACACTTTATATAAGAGAGGTTAAAAAAAATTAAAGAAAATACAGAAGTCAAATTGACAAAGTTTCCTAAAAGTGATACAATCATTTCAAAACGGAGGATTGGTATGAATAAGAAATTGTCTCGTTATCTGAAAATAATCGGTCTGACAGGAGCTTTGACGGTATGTAATTCATCGGTTTCTCATAATGAAAAGAATGAAGATGATGCTTCCCATCGCGCCGTCAAAACCGAACAGCAGGATTTGAAAAATGATTCGGTCAATACGTCAATCCGCAATATAACCTATTATACCGACACGCTTTATCAGTACAAATCAACCCTGATGTACTATATTCCCGATAAAATCGTTCGTAATTACGTTGAAAATAATAACTCTTTCCGCATGCAGATGCCGTATTTTGTGCATGAAGACTGGCACTGGCATAATTATCACAGTGAATTCCGCTATAAATACAATTATTCGCCGTTGGAATATTATAAGCTTTGCATGCATGACGAAATCTCCGCCAACCTTGCGGCAATTTTGACCATGCGGTACGAATACCTGTCTTCGCCGGATAAAGCCTCAGTTATAGCCAAGTATGAAAAAACGTATGCCGGATTTTATTTTGAAGCCGTCAAAGAAGGGAAAATAAATCCGGAAAGCACAAACCCGGCAGACAATGAGCAGGAATGGAAATTTTTGGCAAACGGTACAAAAGATATGTGGATGCAGACATATGCCAAACAATATTCTCCGACCACTTTAAACATGATGAATGTATATATCCAGAAAAAGGGATTTCTTCCGTCCAATCCCGGACAATATAATGCGGTCAAAAAATATATGTATACAATAGGCGGCGTAGATTTTTCCCGGTATATGCAGGCGGATATTGAGGCGACGGATACCAAACCGCAGCTTGTGGATGAACTGAGCAAAGTGCTCAGTTGTCTTAACGAGAAAAAGGATTTTGTGGATGAAGTGCTGAAAAATGCGGAACTCTTGGACAGTATCCATCCCGGTTTGCGCGGATATGCCATGCAGCATATCCTGATTGCCGCCAAATTGAAATTGTCGGTTGCCGGTGAAAAAAATCCGGTCAGGATAAAAGCGATAATATCAACGCAATATAATAAACTGATGCATAACATGGAGATGGACTTTACCTTGCGCAATTTTATTGCTGATTATTCCATAAATGAATTAGTGAATAACTCCAAAATTCTGCAAACGCGCGATTATCGTGCGGTTATTGATGAAATATATACCTATAAAGGTGTTAAATTAAATAAGTTTATATCTAAGTTTTCCGCTAATCGTGTGCCGCAAAAGTATGCCTGCCTTTTGAATCAATCTGCACAGACGGTGCTGCCGCCGCCTGAAGTGACGGATATGTTTACCTGGTATGATAAATCTCTGCCGCCGGACAGCCTGCGTTTTGAAGAACCGATTCCGACACCGGAGCCGGTTAAACCGCGCCAACGGATGTCGGGCGAGCTTTCCATGGTCATTCCGAATTTTCGTGAGCCTCTGCTGACATCAATAACACCTGAACAGCGAGATACGCTCTACCAGATGATACAGGATTTCGAAAAGATACCGGCCGTGTTGAAAAGCTGCAATACAAAAGAAATCAACGCCTATAAAAAGCAAAATACCAAAACGGCGGCAGGAACATCATCAAAAAACGCCGGCCGTTGAGCAAAAAAATGTTGCATTAATGTTTTAATTGTGCTATATAGACAAAATAAACAAATTATTAAAATAAGTATATGTCAAAAAAACAAGCAAAGGGGGAAAAACGTAGCGCAGCTGCCACCCCTAACACAGGAAAACCCTGCCTTTCCCGCCGCTTTTTGGCGGACTTCTTCGGATTAGAGGCAAAAAAACTGCTCTATGCCGTGGCTGAAACATCTTACAACGGTGATGATTACGCCATAATACCGGTTCTCGCCGTCTTGGGTACGGATACATACATCGATCTTCTGGACGGCCGGTGCAAAAAAAGTGCGCAAGCCGCCGGGTTCAAGCAAGACTTGTATCCTGCCATCGTCACCTATGACAAAGAAAGGGAGGTATTTGTCTTCAAATCTTCCGTTTCAAGTCAGGCAGAAGTATCGGTGGCAAAGCTTAGAGAAACCTTCGGCACGTCGGTTGTTACGGAATATACCGTCATCTGACAAACAAAAAAGCCTGTCCTCATCAGAGGGCAGGCTTTGCCGTTTCAGAATCCCATAATCGGATAGGGGCTTATCTTGGCAAATACCAAACAGTCGTGCAGACCGGTATAATGATACAAGGCTTCTTTGGCGATGCTTTCCAAGTCATATCCGGCGCGTTTGGCAACGGCAGCCGAAGCATGATTATGCTCGTCGCACAAAATCGCCAGCCGGTGCAGTCCTTTTTCGAACAGCTCTTTTTCCAGTGCTTCCACCGCTTCCGTCATGTAGCCGTTTCCGGTTGCGGATCGGCTCAGCCAGTAGCCGAGTTCGGCCGATTGGTTCATAAAGTTGATGCGGTGTGCGCCGATACAGCCGATAAGCCGGTTGTCGCTCCGGCAAAAAATATCATAGCACCATTCCGTATCATCGTCCCAGAATCGGGCAAACATGTCGGTTGCCGCATAAACATCGCTGAATGACGTTGTTCCGTCTACCCAAAACAGGTATTCGCGTAAAAAATCGCGGTTGTCGTTTACGGTTTCCCATATGGCAGTATCGTCGCCGTGCGAGCGTTTGCGCAGCATCAGCCTTTCTGTCATAAGTGTTTCCGAGGGTTTAAATTTTTCCATGGAAAATCCTTTAAGTGTAACAATAATTCTTTGTATGTCGCATTGCGATATAATGCAATAAAAATCCTCTGTTATGCCGATGAGGGCATAGCAGAGGAAACGAACGTCATTTCAGGAAAGACAGCCGTTTTTTTTCTTTTCCGCTTCGCGGTTGCGCATCTCATGATACAGTTGTTGCGGTTTCATCCGCAGTTTGTATTTGTTGAAATGCAGTTTGGCCAGCTCAAAGTGCTCTTGCACCAACAAGAGCTGAGCTTGGTCAGAACCGAGCTCATGCTCGTTGATGTAGTAGCGGATAAGCTCGTCTGAGGCAAGGCGGATAAACAGCTCTTCCATCTCTTTTTTAATTCGCACCTTTTGCAGGATATAACGCGTTGCAAAAGCGTTTTCGTTTTGCACAAGCAGACGGAGCAGATTTTCGGTCAGCAACGTTCGGAAGCAGTTGTCAACGTAAGTTTTGAAGATTTCGGTGCCGATGAGTTTTTCGCTCTTAACCATGCCGTAGATAAAGTAGTATTCGGGCTGGGTTTGAAAGCGACGTTCGGCATCAAATATGCCGTTCGGGCAGAGATACGCTTCCAAAAGGAGAACGTTGTTTTTCTGCACGAGCGTCAGTTGCTGTTTCTCTGCCAGAGTATATTTTCTGACAGCCGTAAGCATGGCTTCGTTGACGGAAGCATCCATCAGAATGCTTTGGATGTGCCGGGAAGAAAGCAGATGGTAACTCATGTAGATAATGAGGTGCTCATACATATGGTTTAAGATGAGGCGGCTTACCACGTCTTCTTCCAGTCGTCTTTTTGCGACATAGCTCCTGAAAAGCTTAATCCCGCAATAGTTAATCAGGATTTCCTGAATTCTTTCTTTCAGTTTCATACAGTATATATTTTTAATTTGTTCATGATAATATTTGGATTTTGTCCCTTTTATCACAATTTCCGCCATTTGTCAATATTTTTGTTTCCTATAAAAAAAATCCCCGCATTTAAAGCGGGGATTTCTCAGAAAAAGAGAATGTTGCCGTCAGTCGTACCATTCAGACGTTTACAGAGAGCATTACGCCGTTGTTCGGGCAAACGAGACAGTTCGGCGTTCATCAGCTCTATGCCGATTTTTTGCGTTTCATCAGAGGCATAGTGCCTGAGATACTCGTTGAGCGTCAACAGTGCGTTCGGGGTGCAGAAGTTATGGATTTGCTTTTTCTTGCAGATATCCATAAAGTCAACGCCTTGTCTGCCGTTGCCGTAGCAGGCGGTGCAAAAGCTGGGGATATACCCGGTCTGCATAAGCCAGCGCACAACTTCGTCCAACGTGCGGTTGTCTGCGGTTTCGAACTGAGCTGTGTCTTTGTCTGCGGCCGCGTAGCCGCCGACGGAGGTTTTTGATCCGCCGCTGATTTGCGAAATGCCCAAATGCAGCGCCGCTTCGCGAATCTCCTGCGGCTCGCGCGTGGAGATAATCAGTCCCGTGTAGGGTACGGTCAGGCGCAAAAGCGCGATAATCTTTAAGAAAAGATTGTCAGGCAGGGCGTTCTTGAAGTCTGCGGTGTCAATTCCGTCTGCAGGGCGAAGCCGCGGTACGCTGATAGTATGAGGACCGGCACCGTACGCTTTTTCCAGATGTTCGGCATGCAAAAGCAGTCCGGCAAACTCAAAAGCGTAATTGTGCAATCCGAACAGCACGCCTAAACCTACGTCTTCAATGCCGCCCTGCATGGCGCGGTCCATTGCTTCCGTGTGATAGGCGTAGTCCGCTTTCGGCCCGCGCGGGTGCAGCCGTTCATATTCCTCTTTGTGATACGTCTCCTGAAAAAGAATATACGTTCCGATATTGGCATCATGCAGGCGGCGGTAGTTTTCAACCGTTGTTGCCGCAATATTCACATTTACGCGGCGGATAGAGCCGGCGTTGTGGTGAATGCCGTAAATCGTGTCTATGCTTTCCAGAATGTAATCAAGCGGGTTATGAACGGGGTCTTCGCCTGCTTCGAGCGCCAGGCGTTTGTGTCCCATGTCTTGCAGCGCGATGACCTCGGCCCGGATTTCCTCCTGCGTCATTTTTTTGCGCGGGATGTGCCGGTTTTGGCTGTGATACGGACAGTAGACGCAGCTGTTGATACAGTAGTTGCTGAGATACAGCGGCGCAAACAAAACGATTCGGTTGCCGTAATAAGCATTTTTAACCTTTTCGGCAAGTGCGAAGATGCGTTCCGTAATTTCCCTGCTGTCGTTTAAGAGGAGAACGGCAGCCTGTTTCGGCGTCAGCCCTTTCATCTCGGCAGCGGCAGCAAGAATTTCTTCTGCCATCAGCCCGTCATTGCGGTATTCGCGGGCGTAATCCAGAATCTCCCGTATTTTCAAAGGAGACATGAAGCATGCGGATTTGTCCGACATAACATCGTATTTTTCCATACATAAAGATATTTAAGTGATTATTTTACAGAATCACGGTATAAGATGTTATGTCGTTTTTGTCAATCGGTTTTTATTGTGCAAGCCGTATCATTTCTTTAACCATGGCAACAGCACCGGCATAAACTTCTTTAACAGAGTTTGCCAGCATATACGCCGGTGTCGTTACAATCAGGTTTTCTTCGTCAACACAGGCATCAGATACTGCCGTATCTTGATGTTTCGCCCCGGTTTCGTTAATTTTTTGTGCGGTCTTTTTGTCATTGCCGATGGTAACCGTAACCCCGTGCCGCCCGAGCACTTTCGCGATAATCACCGGCGCGATGCACATTGCGCCGATGACAATGCCTTTGTCATATGCTTCGTTTATAACACGGCTTACGGAGCCTTCTACCGTGCAGGCAACGCCTTTTTCGGCAAAATCGCACCAATTCGTAACTGCGCCTAAACCGCCCGGAAAAACAATGCAGTCAAATTCGTCTAAATTGATATTGTTCAGGTTCTCGATTTCTCCTCTGGCAATACGCGCGGATTCTACAAGCACATTGCGCCGTTCATCACTTTTTTCCGACGTCAGATGATTGATAACGGCTGCCTGTTCAATATCCGGTGCAAAACATCTGTATGTGCAGCCCGCACTGTCAACGGCGAGCATTGCCGAAACGCTTTCGTGGATTTCCGAACCGTCGGCGCGTCCGCATCCGGATAATACAATCGCAAAACGAGGCATCTTTTTCATTTTTTTCTCCCTTATTTAAAAATATCATATTCGTCTTATATAGATATATAACATTAAAATAAATTTAAGGGAAGAATATAAAAGCATAAGTTAAATTTTATTGATTTATTAACTTTGCCGTCTTAATATTCCGGTATTAAATTTAATACCAACCATTTTTGTTAAAGTTAAGAGTATGGAAATTAGACAGACGACATTAAAGAACGGCTTGCGTGTGATTACCGCCTCCCGTCCGCAGATTGAAACGGTCTCTTTGGGCGTGTGGGTCAAAACCGGTTCGGCGGAAGAAGACGCCGCAGACAACGGTATCTCGCATTTTATTGAGCATATGGTGTTTAAAGGAACGGCTAAGCGCAGCTCTCTGCAGATATCCGAAGATATAGAAAACGTCGGCGGTGCCACCAATGCGTATACCTCGCGCCATTTCACCTGCTTTTATGCCAAAATGCTCAAAGATGATTTGGAACTCGCTGCCGATGTCATTTGCGATTTTGTCACGCACCCGTTGTTTGAACATGAAGAAATGGTCAAGGAAAAAGAAGTCGTCGTTCAAGAGATTAAACAGTCGGAAGATGCGCCTGATGATTTGGCTTTTGATTATTTTCAGGAAACAGCATTCCCGAACCAGGCGACCGGTCGGACGATTCTGGGAACGCCGGAGCTGGTGCGCGGTTTTACCAAGGAGCAAATGCTTCAATATATGCACACGCATTATACGGCAGATAATATGGTTGCCGCGGCCGTCGGGCGTGTAGACCATGATGCGTTTGTCAGAATGGTCGAAGAGCGTATGAATACACTGCCCGAGAAATGTTGTTTCTGCGAAGATAAGCAGGTTTATGTCGGCGGCGGCTGTATTCAGTGCAAAAAGATTGAGCAGGCGCATTTGATTTTGGGCTTTCAGGGAGCCTCATATAAAGACCCTGCCTATTATCAATATTCCGTTCTTTCCACAATATTCGGCGGCGGCATGTCTTCCCGCCTGTTTCAGGAAGTGCGCGAGAAGCGCGGCCTCGTGTATACGATTAACAGCTTTAATCAGGCCTTAAAGCATACGGGCGTTTTCGGTATTTATGCCGGCACCACGCCGAAAGAATTACAGGAACTGCTCCCCGTTGTTGCCGAAGAAATCAAAAAGATTGAAAACGATTATGTAACCGACGCCGAACTGAAACGCGCCAAAACACAGATAAAGGCAAGCCTTTTGATGTCTTTGGAAAGTTCTTCCACGACGGCGGAAATCATTGCCCGCCAAATGTTGCTGTTTAACCGCATCATCCCGACAGAAGAATTGGTCGCAAGGATTGAAAGCATTACCAAAGAAGATTTGCTTAATTTGGCGCAGAAGATATTTGCCACCACTCCGACCTATACGCTTCTAGGGTGTGACGGCGGCAAATATCCTGATTATGATGAAATAAAAAATTTATTGCAAAAACAGTAAAAAAAATCCCCGTGATAAACGCGGGGATTTTTAATAAGCAACAGCTTAGCCGAAATAACGTTTCAACAGGCCGTCAAAGCCGCGTCCGTGACGGGCTTCATCTTTGCACATTTCGTGTACGCTGTCATGTACGGCATCATAACCGAGTTCTTTGGCCAGCGTCGCGATTTTCTTTTTGCCGTCACAGGCGCCGAATTCGGCCGCCGCGCGCATGGCAACGTTTTCTTTGGTGGAATCTGTTACCACTTCACCGAGCATTTCGGCAAAACGTGCTGCGTGGTCGGCTTCTTCAAAAGCGTAGCGCTTAAAAGCTTCGGCGATTTCGGGATACCCCTCGCGGTCAGCCTGTCGGCTCATTGCCAGATACATACCCACCTCGCAGCATTCACCGGTAAAGTTTTCGCGCAAACCGGCCACAATGCGCTCGTCCAAACCTTTGGCAACGCCGATTCTGTGTTCATCGGCATAGTTCTTGTTTTCATCATCCATGGCTTTGAATGTTTTGGCGCCGCAGACGGGGCAGACATCCGGCATTGTATCGCTGTCAATAACCTGTCCGCAGACAGTGCAAATATATTTCATAAAAAAGTCCTTTCACAAATAATTATCCGCAAAATGATATAGGTTTTAATTTCCGCGCTGTCAAATACTAAATCCTGTGTACACGGAAAATTTAGTCTTGGCAAAAGCCGAAAGTTCGGATATAAGCAAAACAAATCTGTATATGAAACGGATTTATGTCTGATATATTAGGAGATATTATATGAGTGATAAGAATATGAAAATCGTCTTGTCGGTTTTAACCGGCATTTTGCTGATTTTAATCTGCGGTTTGTTTGTTATGAAAGGAACGGCTAAAACCGACCTGAATAAAGCGGCTCTGCGCATCGGCGAACTCCGTCAATACCGCAATATGAACCGCGCGGATATTAATGCCATGATGGAAAAAGCGTTTTCCCGCGTGGGGTATAATGTTGTTTCCGCAACGGAAGACAATCTCTATCCTTCAACCGCCGAAGATGCGGGCGTCAACATCTATGTCCGCGGATATAATCCGTTTAATCAGCTCAATATCAATAAAAAGGCGGTTAATGTTGTTTATATCCGTGATTTTGATTCCCTCTATCCCGAAGAACTGGATAAATTTGACGGTATAGCAACGTCTTCGCATGACTTTTATAATTACGTAATGAGCACGGGATATGCCGCCGTATATCTTCCCGAATTCACGGATCCGACGGTATTTTATGCCTCCGTCCGTCCTGATTTGGAACGTAATCTGCTTTATGTCGGGGACAATGACCGTCACAGCGTCGCTATGGAAACGGCTTTGGCCGCAAAGCTTCCTGTTGAGATTTTCGGCCGTTTCTGGAACGGAAACATTGATGACGGCTATCTCAAAGGCGAATATATCCATGATAATGATTTAGGCGCATACTTTGCTTCGGCAAAAATAAACCTGGTTAACGTCAGCGCGCATGAATCCGAAATCGGCATCATACCTTCCCGCGTGTTTGACATTGCCGCTTCCAAAGGTTTTATGTTGGCGCCGTATAACAAAGAGATTGAAGCCGTCTTCGGCGATTCTGTCCCGATGTATAAAAACGCTGATGAGCTGAAAGCTTTGTACAATAAGTACATTAATGATCCGAAAGCCCGTGCCGAAAAAGCTGAGAAAGCTTATAAAATTGCGGTTTCGGAATATAATGCCGACGCTTTTGTTCAGCGCTTGAACGGGTTGGTAGAGTTTTTAATCAATGAGAAAAAGCTCTGAATGAATACTTTTGCCGGACATAAAAAAAATTTATATCTGGTTTCGGCTCTGACGGCAGCAGCGCTTTGCGCTCTGCCGTTTTTGTTGCCTCAAAAACAAACGGTTTATATTTATGCCGAACATCATGTCATTAATGCCAAAGAACGGGGATTTGTTAATGAATTGAAGCGGTTGGGATATAAAGTTAAACTAAACGAAAAAGCTTTTCCGGATAAAAGCGCGGTCGGCTTTTGGTTTCAGAAGCCCGAGTTTGCTTATGAGCTGGTGCGCTCACCCGCGGAATATAATTTTTTGTACAGCCGGGAACATTATCCTTTTGATTGGCAGGGGATGGAGAAAATACCGGTTGTTTTAACGCCGTACATGGATTTGTATGAACATTATATGCGCTCCAACGTAAAATCCGCTCTTTTTGAGTTTGAACAGGATGATGCCGTAAAATCAGCAAAACGTTTTGACATTTTGCTCAAATGGCTGCAAAAAAATACTTCTAAGCCGGACGGTTGATAATTTCCGCCGCGTCTTCCATTTCGTCTTCAATCAGGCGGTGCTCAATACCTTCATACTCCACGGCTTCCCAACTGATGTCATGCGCTTCCAGCCATTCTTTGGTAAAGGTGAGCGTTTTGTATTGCACGGCGAGGTCGCTAGTGCCATGGAATAAATAAACGTCGGGACGCGAATATATCTCTTTTTCCAATGTGTCTTTGCCGCAGACGATTCCGGCAAACGGAAACACGCCGCCGAGCTTGTAGCGCCGCGTCAGTCCGGCAAATATCGCCAGCATTGCCCCTTGCGAAAAGCCCATGACATAAGTATTTTGATTACTGATATGGTACTTTTTTTGCAGCGAGGTAATAAATTTGTTTATCCGCTTTGCCACCGTGCTGATACGTTGCCCTGTGCGGTTATATATTTCAATAATTTCATCGGTAGAGGTTTCCGGTTTGCGGCGTTTGCGGTCAGGGTCAACATCTGCCAGCGCATACCATTGTTTTTTCAAAGGATTGCGTTCGCTCTGCATATCGGATTCCGGCGCGATAATTAAGGTATCTTTGAGTTTATGTGCCAAAAGTGTTGCAAATGTTTCCACATCCGCAACGGAACTGTTGTAGCCATGCAGAAATACGATAAGTTTTTTAGGGTTTGATTCAATTCCAAAACTCTTATAATCAAATTCGCACATAAATTCCTCCCTAATATATATTTTCTGTTTAGAGATGAAACGTTAATATTTGTTTAATTTCCTGAAATGTTCTGATATGAAAAAAGCGCTTGACTTTTAAAAATACAGAACTAATATAGAACAAAATTAAGAGCAACGGAGGGAACATGTTAACACCTAAACAACATAAATTATTGGTTTTTATTGATGAGTTCATTAAAGAAAACGGGCATTCGCCGTCGTTTGAAGAGATGAAAGCCGCCGTCGGTCTGAAATCAAAGTCAGGCATTCATGCGCTGGTAAATTCGCTTGAAGAGCGCGGGTTTATCCGCAAATTGGCGCATAAGGCACGCGCACTTGAAGTCGTCAAAATTCCGCAGATTGAACATCCGGCGGAAAAGCAGGCGCCGATTGCCAATGATAACGGCGAAGCCGAGTTTTCTCTGGCGATTCCTTTATATGGTAAAATTGCTGCCGGAACGCCGATAGAGGCAATTGCCAATCCGTCGGAATACATCTATATTCCCAAAAGCTTTTCTACACGTTCTGAATTATATGCACTGACAATTGAAGGCGAGTCAATGGTCGAAGCAGGCATTTTTGACGGTGATACTGCGATTATTCGCCGCGCCAGCCATGCCGATAACGGGCAGATTGTCGTCGCTCTGGTCGATAATGAGGAAGCGACTTTGAAGGTTCTGGAAAAGAAATCCGGCAACGAGGTCTGGCTTCTGCCCTGCAATAAGGAATATTCCCCGATTAAGTTGACTGCTGACCGCCTGAAAATTCAGGGCATTCTCTACGGTATCGTGCGCAAATACAGTTAAGGGACGAAGATGAAAACAATCGCAATTATAACGGCAATGGAAAGCGAGTTTAATGCAGTCCGGATGTTGTATGCTTTTTCTCAAACAAACGGAATGGCGGAGGTAGAAGTTTACGGAAAGAGGATTTTGCTTATCAAATCAGGTATCGGCAAAGTCAATGCGGCATTAACGGCAGCCAAAGCTTTTCAACACGGTGCCGATATGCTTATCACGACAGGCCTTGCCGGCGGTATTGACAGTGCGTTGTCCCAAGGCGATATTGTTCTGGCGGAAAAAGTCTGCTACCATGATGTTTGGTGTGAAAGCCCGAACCCGAAAGGGCAGGTGCAGGATATGCCGCTTTATTATGAAGCGCCGGCGGACGTTTTACGCTGCTGTATGGAAAACGCTCCTGACGGATATTTCCGTATAGGGCTGACCGTAACCGGCGACCAATTTCTGACTGACCCGCTCCGGCTCAAAGAAATTAAAGCGGACTTTCCCGATGCTCTGGCCGTGGATATGGAAAGTACCGCCATTGCCCAAGCTTGTTATATATATCGTAAACCGTATTTGTCGCTGCGGATAATCAGCGACGTTGTCGGCAAAACGGGGCAGGTGGAACAATATGAGGCTTTTTGGCAGAATGTGCCGCACAAAGCTTCTGAAATGGTTGATTTGGTTCTCAAATGTATAGAGCCGTAAATCGGTTCCGTGATCAAAATGCAAAACAAAACCGTGAGAAAATATATCTCACGGTTTTTGTAATTGCCATGCCATATTATTATTGCAGTATGGCCGCCAGCGACATATAGTATATAAATACCCAAATCGCAATCATGTAAATAGACATAAATGTGATATAGAGTGCCGCATAGCGTAAGAATTTGCCTTTCCGGCAGGAATCAAGCAGCTTCGCCGTACCGTAAGCGTTGTCTTCCCTGTCTTCTTCCACAAATCCGGCACCGATAAATGTCTTGCACAGATAATACAGGTTAATCAGAAGAAGAATGATAAGCGCCAAACCCAATAAACTTTCGCGCATTCCCGGATGATAGCTCAAATCGGTCGCGGCCGGACTGATCTGCTGCCCCACGGCCACCAAGGCAATAATAGCCAAAGCGCTGTATGTCAGCGGACGGAAATAACCTTTCCAGCCGTCCGCTCCCGTATCATGCAGGCGGCGGACATAGAGCGAAAGATAGATGAGCATTTCAACAATAACAAATGCCCAATAAGCCAAAAAATATACAAACTTAAAATCTTCTCCCGTAAACATTGCGGTCATATTCGCTCTTTGATAAGGGATTGAAATCAAAATCGTAAAAATCAGGTTGATGAGCATAAATGCCCAAAATTCATAACGGTTGGTTCTGCTTTTGTAGTCAAAAATCTTCTTGTAGCCGTCAATCCATGCCGCAAACATATTTTTAACACCTTCGCAAATGCAACATTTGTGGAGGCACACATTCTGTTCCGAAGCTTCGTCTTTCATTGTCATAAATTTTTTGGCTTCGGCTTTTTGGGCGTTTGCTTTGGCAGCCTGACGCTTGTTTTTAACATAAACGGCTTTCACGCCTTTATTTTCTTCTGCGGAAATTTCATTGCTGACGGTTTTGACCGTTTTGGTTCTAACGGCTTTTCCCGCTTTTTTTGCTTCGTTTTTGCTCTTGGTTTCTAAGACGGAAGATACGACGTCTTTATTTTCAACAGACGGGACAACAGAGTTTTTTACCGCTGCCCTTTTTGTTTTTGCCGCCGTTGATTTAATTTTGGCGGGTTTTGCAACTGATGTTTCTGTCGCGTTTTTCTCATTTTTCACGGACGGTTTTTGCTCAACCGGCGCGGAAACTTTTTTAACGTCTTCTTTGGAAGTATTTTTGGTAACCATTTGTTCCTCTCAAAAAAATTAATTTTACATACATAATAATCCGAAAAATTTCCTTTACAATCATTTGCTTAGTTTAAACACAGTTTTTTTCGGCGCCGCTGCCGGCAAGGGGGCTAAAAAAGCACCTTTGCCGATTTGAATTTCTTGCTTTTTTCGTCAAAGTTGACGCGCAGTACGGATCCGTTTTCCAAACGCAACGTTTTTTTCAGGCAGCTTTCGGCAAAAATCCGCACCAACATACCGTGTGTCACAATTAAAACTTTCTGTCGCCTGTCTTCCAAAAGCTTGGTTACAAATTTCATAAAACGCTGCTGTACTTCTCCGATACTTTCGCCGTTGGGATAGCGCACGTCATAACGTTCGGGGTTGTTCAAATCATTAAAAGCCGGATATATATACGGAAACTTAGCGGGCAGATCCGTCTTTTTTAACCCTTCCGCTTTACCGAAGTTCATTTCTCTCAGCCTTTTTGTGTAATGCAGCGGTAAATCCAGCGCCGCGCTGATAATTTCCGCGCTTTTTTTGGCGCGTTTCAGGTCACTGGAATAAATCGTTTCAATATTTTCTTTGGCAAGTTTCTCACAGGCCGCCGTCGCCTGTCGGATTCCTTCTTGGCTGATAGGCGTATCATGCCAGCCTTGAACGCGTTCTTTTGCGTTCCAGTCAGTCTGCCCGTGCCTCATCAGATATAAAATCATATCAGCCTGCTTATCCTTTGCTGTTATCAAATTGCTTTTGCATAAAAATATACCGCTTTGCCGGCTAAATCAAGCGTAAAAGTAAAATAATCACATTAATTGCCGTTTTTTTTCATGGCACAGAAGAAAAAGCCGTCGGTTTTCGTATTGAGCGGCGAAAATTGCAGCCATTTTTCGCTTTCAAACGGATAAAGCCGCATATCCAGCGTGTCCATCCAGAGCTCTTTATGGTTAACAGGCGTAAATTCCGGATGTTTAGTGATAAAGTTTTCAATCTGTTGTTCGTTTTCCTCTTTAAATACCGAGCAGGTCATGTAAATCAGCCGTCCGTTTACTGCAGTATGTGCCGCGCCGAAGTCCAGTATCTCCGCTTGCACGCGGCGGATGTCCGCAAGCTTTTCCGGCGTCAGACGGAATTTTGCGTCCGGCGAACGCCGCCAGGTGCCGCTGCCGGAACAGGGCGCATCAATAATAAAACGCGTATAATCACAATCCGTCACTTTTTGAATGGTTTTGATGTTGAGGATATCAAGCCGTTCAGCCCTTTTTTTAATGCGTGACAACCGCTCTTGACTGATATCGTGTGCCCAAATGACGCCGTCATTATGCATCAAAGCCCCGAGTGCCAAAGCCTTACCCCCTGCGCCGGCGCAATAATCAATTATCTTGTGGTGTGGTTTAACACGGCAAAGCAAAGAGATAAGCTGCGACCCTTCATCCATTACCTCAATTTCCCCGTCTTGGTATGTCATGCAGTTATTAAGATTAACGCGGTCCTCCGAGCGCAGACCGAGGGGCGAAAACGGTGTCGGTGCAAAAAACAGCCCTTCTTTCTTTAAGCGTTCGCGCGCTTGCTCTCTGCCGGTCAGGTTCGCGCGGACGTCAACCGGTGCCGTTGCGTTTAAAGCCTCCGTCAAACGTTTGTCATCAAATTTTTCCAAAAGCCACGCCGGACATTCGTAAAAGGCTTCATCATCTGCGATTTCCTCACGGCGGCGGTTTAAAATGCCTCTTTCTTCTTTGCTGAGCGGGGCAGGGGCATATTCTTCGCCGTTGAACAATAAATCCAAATCATTATCGGCAAAGTTCAGGGCGGTTAAAAGCCTTGCATCCGTCCTGCCGCCGAGCCGGCCTGTATATGTCATTCTGTTACGGATAATCTTCCAGACGGTGTCGGCAATATATCTGCGGTCTTTGGAGCCTATGTAGCGCCGGTCTTTAAAATATTTGTCTAAAATAATGTCGGCAGGCAGCGTGTCCTGTAAAACTGTTTCCGTTATTTCAATAATCGCCTGAACACGGCTCGCATCTTTCATTTTGTTTCTCCATATACCTTTTCAATTCTTTTTATACCGAATTTTTCTGTTTTTTCAAGCCCTGTTTTCCAATTTGCCCCCAGCATTTCATCTTTTTTCTTGCCAAAAAATAAAAAATATGCTACATACGTTGCTGACGCTAACAAAAGAAAGCATAATAATGGATAAAATATTAGTTTTGAACTCCGGTTCGACTTCCGTAAAATTTCAGCTGTTCGAGATGGATAAAAATCAGCACCGCGTCGTTGCCCGCGGCAGTGTGGAACGTATCGGGCTTGACGGCTCCAAAATTGTTGTCCGCGCCGATGAAACCCATGAACTGACGCGTGAATTGCCGATTGCCGCGCATAAAGAAGCAATAAAGGCAATTTTAGATTTTCTGTCCCCTCGCTATATCAAAAATGCATCAGAACTTGCTGCCGTGGGACACCGTATGGGACACGGTTCGGAATATTTTGACCGTTCGGTTGTCATAGATGATGAGATTATGCAAAAGATTTATGATACCATTCCGCTCATTCCGCTGCACGGTCCGGCATTGGTTCACGGTGTGGAGGCGGTCAGTGCGTTGCTTCCCGGCGTGTTGCAGGTCGCAACGTTTGATACGGCGTTTCATCAAAGCATGGATAATTCGGCGTATTTGTATGCCGTGCCAAGGGAATACTATGATAAAGAGCAAATCCGCCGATACGGTTTTCACGGCACGTCGCATAAATATGCTTCCGGACGCGCTGCGGAAATCCTCGGCAAAAAAGGGCGGTTTATTTGTTGCCACCTCGGCGGCGGCGCTTCCGTGACCGCTGTCAAAAACGGTAAAAGCATTGATACGACCATGGGATATACTCCGACATCAGGTATTATGATGATGACGCGTTCCGGCGATATTGACCCGTATATTCCGCTGCATATCATGAAAACCCAGAACAAAACGGCAGACGAAGTTAACCATATGCTAAACCGTGAATCCGGCTTTTTCGGGCTGACCTGCGGCCATTCGGATATGCGCGATATTCTCAAAAGCGCCAAAGAAGGAGATGAAAAATGCACATTTGCCATAGAAGCGTTTGTTTATAATTTGGTCAAAACCATCGGCGCGTATGTCGCTGTTCTGGGCGGATTGGATGCATTGGTTTTTACGGCGGGAATTGGCGAAAACAGCCCGTTGATACGTCGGAAAGTTTGCGAACGCCTGCGCTTTTTGGGAATAGAACTTGACGCGGAAGCCAACGACAGACAACCGGCACCTTTACAGATTACGTCAGCGGCAAGTAAAGTGCCCGTTTTGGTCATTCCCGCCAATGAAGAATTGATGATAGCAACCGAGACTTTTGAACTTTTGGCGGAAACGGCGGAAAACGAACCGCTGGCCGTATAGGTAAGACAATGCTGCAAATCTTGATGCCTTCATTAAAAGAACTTGTCAACGCAGATTATGCTTCTGTTAAAAATGCCGAAAGCGAAGCATTGATTGCCGAATGTTTGAAAGAGGGCAAGCCGTCAAAATCGCCGGAATTGCTGCAGGTGTCGGGAATTCCCGGCTCAGGCAAGAGCACCTTCTGCGCGACTCATGCTGCAAAAGGTTTTTTATATCTGAGTTTTGATAAGATTATGTCTCAGCTTTCCGGCTATCAGACTGAGCTGTCGCGCCACGGCGCAGAACAGGCGTTTCGCAAATATGAAATGCCCGCCCGCATTATCGGTTATGAACTGCTGCGCCGCGCTTTGAATCTGCACCTGAATATCATGCTTGAACACAGCGGGTGCAATCCGGCGCATATAGAGCTTTTTCAAAATATCAAAAAAATAGGCTATAAAACCACGGTCGATTTTATTCTCTGCGATACCGAATTGGCAGTCAAGCGCGCGGCATTGCGCGAAAAAGAGATAAACCGCCATGTACCCGAACGGCTGATTGTCGAACGGGCGGAAAAGTTTAAACAGTATATCGCAGCTTATCGGAAAGAAGCACAAACCGTTCTCTTTTTTGACGGAGCGGATAATTTTCGCCCGTTAAATAAAATTTAACAAAATTCGTGCTAAAACCTGTTTCGGGAAACGTATTTTTATAAGGTTTTTTAAGATGAGAAAATTTTTATTGCTGTTTTCATGTTCTCTTGTGACTGCCGGAGTTGCACAGGCGTTAAGTCCTGCCGAGCAGATGAACGCCATGAGGGATATTTTAGCCGCGGAATTTCAAAAAATTGATGAAAATAATGACGGTGTTGTGAATATGGAAGAGTTTTTGAAACATCAGTTCTCGGAATTGCGCCGTGCGGTTTCTCAGTCCGAAGGCTTTGAACTGCCCGAACCTGAAAAAAATAATGTTTCACTGGCAGACACAGCAGCAAAACCTGATAATAGTAAGGAACCGCCTGTTTCCGCTCCCGCCGCGCCGACATCGGAAGATGCTGTTCGTGAAAAAGGGCTGGATGCTTTAAGCACGGTTTCGCTGACATTGCAGGCCATGGCTGATTATGATGAAGATTTGGATGACGGCTATGACTATGATGCTTTGCTTGCCGAAGACGTTTCCTCTCCGGTAAAACCGTCAGAAGAAAGCACTGCCGCGGAAATTGAAGACCCCGTTTCGACATCCTCGGAAACAGAAGCGGCTCCGACTGAAGAAAAGACGGTGGAAGTCCCCGAAATAGACCTCTCAATCAGCGAAGAAGAAGCTCTTAAAAATATGCTGGAAGAAAAAGAGGTTGTCCCTGTTCCGCAGAAAACGGAAGCTGAAAAAGAAGCACACGCCAAACAGATAAAATTTATGCTTGATACGATAAAAAAGACCCTTCCCAAAAAGGTGGATGATATCACAACTTGGACGGATATTGAATATCAGGATAACGCGATAGCTTATATCTATCAGGCGGATGTTGATACCTCCAAATTTTCCGCAGCAGAAAAGAACTCTTTGAAAAAGAGTATAGAAACAATTGCCTGCACTCAGGCATACGGACAGATGTGCCCAAAGGCTAAAGTCATGTTTATTAACGAAGGCGTGAATATGCGTATCCGTTATCTGGATAAGGTACAAAACGAAATCAGCTTCTGCGAATTTAACGAACAAACCTGTCCGTAAACGAAAATAATAATTCCGGCCCGCCGTGTTGGGGCTTTTTTATGCCGTTAAAATACGGTATGGTATTTTACCCTAAGTGAATAATATTTTTGCCGAATTTCTGTTCCAGCTCATCGAGCGCTTTGCCGAGGCGCTCGTCAGTTTTAGGCGCGGCGGCAAACAAATCCGTTTGTTCCTGCGTGCCGTAGATTAATCCTGAAAGCGTAATCCCGACACTGCGCCACATATAAGCCGGTGAATATATCTTTTCCAAAAGCTTTAAAGCCAAGGGCATGATTTCCGTTTCCTGAGAGCTCGCAAACGGCAGTTTCAGACGTTCGGTGATGACGCGAAATTCTTTCGTTCGCATCATCACTTCAATCTGCGTGGCTTTGGCGCCTTCCTGACGGGCTTTACGGCAGGCGGCGTGAACATGTCCTGTTAACGCGCTTTTCAATGTTTCCGTGTTGCGGGTAAATTCTTTCAATGCTGCCGTTTGCTGAATGGAAAGCGGCGCTTTGCCTTCGGGCTGCACCTTAAATAATGAAATTCCCGAGAGTTCGGCTTTCAAATCCGTGCCGTGCGACCCGAATTGCGCTTTAATCCAGTAGTCGGGGCGGGAAATAAAATCCAGTGCCGTAAAAATACAGTGCTCGCGCATCTTGACAATCAGCTTGCGCCCGATTCCCGAAACGTCTTCAATCTTGGTCTGAGCCAAAATTTTCCGCCGTTCCGCCGCACCGATAGCGGCAATCCCTCCCAACGTTTTGGCTTTGTCGCTTGCAAGCTTGGCCAGCGTTTTGGTCGTGGAAAGCCCGATGGAAACCGGAATGTGCTGCTTTTCCCAAATAGCTGTGCGAATCATCCGCGCCGTTTTGATGTAATTCTGCTTATACAAAAGCTTCGTTCCCGTTAAGTCGAGATATGCTTCATCCACCGAACACACCTCAACGTCGGGCGTGAAAGATTTCAGCGTTGCCATAACTTTTTCCGATGTTGCGGCATAAAGGTCATGATTGGCGCGCACATATAAAATCTCCGGCAGCCGCGGTTTGGCCATAAAATACGGTTCGCCCATTTTCAGCCCCAACGCTTTTGCCTCTTTGGAACGCGAAATGACGCAGCCGTCGTTGTTGGAAAGCACCGCAACGGGAATCCCTTCCAGCCGGCGGTTGAAAGCCCGCTCCGCCGAAACAAAAAAACAATCGCAGTCTGCCAATGCCAGATAGTGTTTCATACAGATACTCCTTTGCGTAATATCTTAGCGGCAAAAAATGCGTCTGTCAATATAGTGTTCTTATTATGTTCTTAAAGCGGATAACAAAAAAACGCCCCCGAAAGAGCGTTTTTTTAATCATGCGGTTTACCCGAACGGCACCTTATCACTCGGAACATAGCCTGTTTTGTTTTTATTCAAAACGTAATACCGTGCGTCTTTGTTTTTGATGTCGGAAGCCGTGAACCAATCGGTCTGTACGATATAAACCAACGGATAACCGCCTTCGTTATACAGTTTAAACAAATGCGTTATCCCTTGGTATTCCAGCAGGATATACTGTCCTTGGAATGAAGAGGGGAAATATCCCGGATTAGTCCGAACCTCCATATCAAGACAGCAGGCTTTGTGTTCATCAAAAAACACTTTATTCAACAGCTGAATGCCGTCGTAATCCCTTTTGATGAGCTTATGTTCGTGCAGGAAATAAGCCGTCGGTTTTCTGCGTCTGAAGCACGGAGTCGAAATAAAAACATAATCAGTCATTTTCTGCCCGAGTTCCATCGGTTTGCCGTCCTTGTCATAGCCGTTTCCGAAAAGAATCCATTCGCCGTAAGGGCACTTTGCCAAAAAGAACCCGTAGCAGTGAAGTGAATCGTCATACCCGCGGATTTCCGTGTCATCACCGATTTGACGAAGCTTTCCGTCTTTTTTCATTAGCACGCGCATGACTGCCGAACATTTTGCATCGTGCTTTCGTTTGTCGCACATGTCATACAAAAAGAAGTAAAGCGTTTTTTTGTCGCCGGACACGAGTTTGAACTGTTTGCTCGGGAGGATGGCACACAGGCACATGCTGAAAACCCAGTACAGAAGCAAAGTTACCCCCAAAAAATTATCCTTTGGGGTAATAAGGTCAATAATGACAAACAGAATGGCTGCAATCAGCAGAGACATGAACGGATTGCGCTTTAAGACGCATTTCCAGCGCGGCAGGGAAAAGAGTGCTCCCCACCACAGAGATTTAACAAAATGATTCATATAAAGATAGTTTAGAAGTGATACAATAATTAATTTCAATGGTGTCAATATATCAACAACTCGTTAAAAAGCAAGCGATTTTTGTTGTAATCAAAAAAAGCCCGTTCATAATAAGCACAGTTAAAACAAAGGAGCAAAAAATGCAAAGAGTGGCCGAATTTGAGAAAGTAAGCTTTGAACAGTTTCAAAGCATGTGGAAGAATTCCTTTTTAACAGCGGATGATGAAATCAGACGGATTTATGACGCGCTTAAACTGCCGTGCCGCGCCACGTCAGGATCCGCAGGGCATGATTTTTTTGCTCCCGCGGATATAACTTTGAACCCAAAGGAAAATATTCTCATTCCGACCGGTGTGCGTATTAAGATAGACGAGGGCTGGTTTCTCGGGATTATGCCCAAATCAGGCTTAGGCTCAAAATATCGCATGCAGTTGGATAATACCATCGGCGTCATAGACGGTGACTATTATTACTCGGATAATGAAGGGCATATTTTGATAAAGATAACAAATGACAGTAATGAGGGAAAAGTTTTTGCCGTTAAAGCCGGTGCTTCTTTTTGCCAAGGCATATTGCTTCCGTTCGGCATAACGCACGGTGATTGCGTCACAACAGTCCGCAACGGCGGTTTCGGATCGACTTCCGAACAGGCAAAATAGAGGACGTCTGCCTTTTGAGCAATGCCGATATTATCTGAGGTTTTGCCGTATCAGAACAAGCCTGAGATGATGCCGTTTTCATCAACATCAACCTGTTCGGCAATCGGGTCGCGGGGAAGCCCCGGCATGGTATTGATATTTCCTGTCAACGCAACAATAAAGCCAGCCCCTGCATTCAGACGGACTTCGTGAATAGGAAATGTGAAGTTTTTCGGTGCGCCGAGCATGGTCTTTTCATGCGAGAGCGAGTTTTGGGTTTTGGCAATGCAGATGGGGAAGTTGCCATATCCCCAGTTGGTAAAACGCGCTAAATCACGGCGGGCAGGAGGAGAGATTGTTACCTTGCCGGCACCGTAAATTTCCTGCGCAACGGTAATGATTTTGTTAATGAGTATTTTGTCATCCGGATATAAAACAGTGCGGGGTTGTTTGGCTGTTTTCAATGTATTAAGGACGGCTTCAGCCAAATTGAGACAGCCGTTGCCGCCTTTGAGCCAGCCTTCGGTGACAACCGCGCGGCAACCGAATTCGGCGCAGAGGTCTGAGACAATTTGGATTTCAGATTCGGTATCGGTCGCATAACGGTTCAGCGCGATAACGGGTTCGTGTCCGAACTTGCGGATGTTTTCAATATGGGCTTTAAGGTTGGCAAAGCCGCCTTTTAGCGCGCGGATGTTTTCTTCAACCAGCGTGTTTTTGTCTGCGCCGCCGTGCAGCTTTAAAGCTCGGACGGTGGCAACAAGGACAACGGCATCCGGAAACAGACCGGACTGGCGGGCGAAAATGTTAAAAAACTTTTCCGCGCCCAAATCTGCCCCGAAGCCGGCTTCAGTGATGACATAGTCTGAGAGTGCCAGCGCCGCTTTTGCCGCGGCAACGGAACTTGTGCCGTGGGCGATGTTGGCAAACGGACCGCCGTGAACAAACGCGGGCGTGTGTTCCAGTGTTTGTACCAAGTTTGGCAGAACAGCATCTTTAAGAACGGCAGCCATGGCGCCTCCTGCTTTGAGGTTTTCGGCGAAAATCGGTTCGCCGTCAATGCTTTCGCCGACAACAATGCGGTTCAGGCGTTTTTTAAGATCTGCCAAATCTTCGGCAAGGCAGAGGATGGCCATAATTTCGGACGCGGCGGTGATGTTAAAGCTGTCATTGCGGGTTTGTCCGTTGACTTTGCCGCCGGTGGCAATTTTGATTGAACGCAGCGGACGGTCATTCAAATCCATGCAGCGCTTGAAATAGATTTTGCCGAAGCGCAGGGCGTTGCCGAAATGCAGATGGTTGTCTATCATGGAGCAAAGGAGATTGTTGGCCGCGGTAACGGCATGTATATCGCCGGTAAAATTCAGGTTAATCTCGTCCATGGGGATAATCTGCGAATAACCGCCGCCGGCAGCGCCGCCTTTGATGCCGAAGCAGGGGCCGAGAGACGGCTCCCGCAAAGAGAGTGTGGCTTTTTTGCCGAGTTTATGCAAAGCGTCCGCCAAGCCGATGGAAACGGTGGATTTGCCGATTCCCGCGGCAGTCGGTGTCATCGCGGTAACAAGAATGAGTCTGCCGTGCGGTTTCTTTTTAAAATCAGCATTGAGCTTTTGTATGGTGTGGCGCGCGAGTTTGGCTTTATATCTGCCGTAAAGTTCCAAATCGTCTTCATTAAGTCCGAGCCCTGCGGCAATTTCGGAAATCTTTTTGATGTCGGCTTGGTTGGAAATCTCGATATCGGTTAACATGGCGCCTCCGTTGTTCTGCTTAGTTGTCTTTTGTTCTTTGGAAGTTGGCGAGTTTGCTTTCAAATGCGGTGGGGGAAGAAGCATCCCAGCCCATAAGATATTCATCGCCCATGCAGATTAAGGGCAGGGTAAGCTCCTGATTGGGAATATCGAATTTTTTAACGCATTCTTTATACAAATCCAAATTATGTTTGAACTTCATATCCGTAAACGGAATATCCAAATCACTGTGAAAATTTTGCAGATAGATATAAGCCGTGCGGCAGTTTTGGCACAAAGAGTGCACAAAGAAATAAATTTTGCCGTCAAGAAGGTGCTCTTCTTCTGCCGGTGCGGTAAGAGCCTTGTTTTCGGCAGCGGAGCCGGAAGCGGAAAGCAGCAGACAACATGTTAAAAACAGGGCAGACAAAGTTTTTTTCATTATTTTCTCCTTAAAATGCATATAGGGGAAAGATAGCTTTATTTGCCGTAAAATGCAAGGAGCCGCAGGATGTTTTCCACCTGTTTATCGGGCAAAGGTAAACTCTGTCAAGACCTTATGATTGACGAATGCAAGAGTTTTTATTTAATTTGACATTAAGCCCTGATGCCGGACGGAAGAAAACATTGATTGGTGCAATGAAGATTATAAAAGCGATGCTTCGCTCGGCAAGCTGCTTTTAGAAAAGAACATTACCTTGGCAATCATGCGCATATTGGAAGATACGATTGAAGCACAAAAAGGCGGCTTTGCATTTTAAGCCGCCCGTTCAATCATTTTTCTGTTATACTAGAAAGTTTAGAGCAAACAAGATAAATAAAGCATATAACGCTGCCATGCCTGCAAACGACCATAGGACAATACGGCTGCTCAGAAATTTCACGCCGAATGCGGTAATGAAAAGCGGCAGAAAAAACAGAAGCATTCCGGCAAATGAGGTCGCCGCCAATGTTAAATTCATACTGCCGTAATCTGTTGCGGTAAGCCATAAAAGCGAACCCCAGCCAAGCGCAAACCAGACAAGAACTTCGGCACCGCGCCAACCGAGAGCCGGATTATCCCTCATGATTTTACGGCGGACATAATCATAGAGCAGATAAAGCATCAAATAAAAATAATACCCTATCCAAAAATTTGCCGTAAATGTACATGGCGTGTTATCAGAAACCCATTGGTATATCATCCCTTCGCGCCACATATCCGAAGAACAGACAGAACCTTGCGTATTTGTATCCAGCCCCGAGAGAAAAACAAAAACGGCGGCAAAAGTTATTATCCCGAACCAGAGGAGGCCTGAGAATATTCTTATGCCTGTTAATCCGCATTGCTGTTTTTGATCAGATGTCATTTTTACCCCTTTCCTGCAACCAAAGTTTCTTCCTGTATGCCATCCCGGCAATATATCATCCGCAATAAGAAAAATATTGACACCTGAAAATATTATACAGATAGAATACAATCAGTACTGATACAAAAAATATTAAACCACGGCGTTTGTTTTGCTTTTTAAAAATGAGATAAATGTCATAGATATAGGGAACTAAGAGCAGGAGCAAACAGAATGTTACGTTGAAATATTCCTCTACTGACGGAGGTTCAGCTATCTCAAAAGGTGGGAAAGGAGTGTAATTCCGACGCCAGTAAGCATAATCCGTCCATATATAATATTCTTCCAACGTCAGATGAAATATAAATAAAGAAAACAATCCCGCCAGCATGGTATATATGCACCAAAACAAAACTTTTTTTATGATGTCCCGATATTGCATTTTGTCAACAACCTTATTAAGTTCTATTTTTGTTCATTATATACCATGCTTGCGGGATGTCAAGAAAAACTATTGTTCGGTTTCCATTGCTTATTTTTCCGTTTGACATTAAGCTGTTACTGCGATACATTTTGTTTTAAATTATGGAGGAAAAATGAGAAAATTAATTGTTGTTTTATGTTTCGTGTTGTTAACGTCTTGTGCGCTGTTGCAACGGGAAGAGCGATTTGTTAACCCGATTTTTTATGAAACATTTCCCGGAAAAGAGCAAATCCGCCTTATGCCGACGAAATATTATGTTGAAAACCGATACGGTTACCACACATCTGCCAAATGTGAGATGTTGGAGAATCTGGAAGACAGAATTACCTTGAAATGTCTGTTTATGCCGGCTGATCCGAACAATGAAGAAGAGCTGATTATAGTTGGTTCTGACGATACGCCTAAAACCTGGACACGTACTTATGTTATCTGGCCGGAGCAAAATCATAAAAGTGGTACAACTATTGTAGAATATTCATATTACGAAGACGAAGAAGATTGGTGTTCACGTCATCCATATATTACCGTCAGCCCCGAGAGAAAACCCTGATAATACCCTAAGGAAGAAAAATGAGAAAGCTTATTACTGTTTTATGTTTCGTATTGTTAACATCTTGTGCGCTGTGGCCGCGGGAAGAGCGGTTTGTCAACCCGATTTTTTATAAGCCTCTGGAAGGATTGAAATATAACCCAGACCTTTATAAAATCCGCCCGAACAAGCTTTTTATGCAAAACTTTTATGGTTATAATACAACGGTTGACTGCGACATGCTTGAAAACACAATGGAAACCGTTGTCTTAAAATGTCTGCATACGCCGGAACCTCCGGGGGCGTTGGAAATTGCCGGAGATACACCAGGCATATGGACTTACAAGTTTTACATTTGGCCGGAAGAAGAGCAAACTTCTGATATGGGGATATATATACGCGTATATAGATATTTAGATGATGAATATGAAAGATTTAAAGACAAAGAAGACTGGTTATCGTACAGTAATTTAATTGCTACTTTTTCAGCCAAAGACCGTATGGAGGTTTGGGGCGATGCCGTCAACACATTTGACGATGATCATTGTGCTGACGGCCTTGATGTGGATTAATCTTTCCAATATCCCCAATTTTTTATGGATTTGATTTTTCCTTGCGCCCATTTAAGACGATCCGGATGAAGTCCACCCCGTCTGATATTAGCCATGATTTTTGTCAGATTTTTCTCGCTGATTCCTTCGCGCAGATACTTCCAATTATCAACAGTTATAGCGCCGGAATTATAGCGGATATCCACCAAAACTTCCTGCAACGGCAGCGGTAAACTCTCAAACTCCGGCATACCGCTTCGCAAACGCCTGATATCATTGCGCACATGCCTGTCCAGCAAATCTTCCATTGTCTGTCTTGTTACCCGCAAAGGGCTTTTAGTTTTGTATTTATCAGCTTTAATGGATTCTCCGTATTCGCCTTGTTCTTGTAACTCTTTAAAACGTTTATAAGCTGCTCTTTTTTCCGCTTTGGTTGCCGGTCTGCCGTTAATCATGAAATTGACGGACATAAACGTCTCCTCATCATTAATCACTTTTCCTACACCGATAGTTATATTGCCGTAAATGTCAAGATAGAGATGTTCTATCATATCTTCCGCGTCTTTCCTTCGCAGGTGGTCTTTGGCTTTGGTTAAAAGCAAGTCCATTTTTTTATTGATATCCATATGCAGACAATCAGGATCATCATCCCTTTCTTCCTCCTCTTCTTCAATCACCTCTTCTGCGGGTTCGGGTCTGGGTTTGGTTCCGTAATCATATTTATAGGGGGATTTGGCAGAAGGGGCGTATGGGTTTTCCGGTTGCGCATAGGGATTTTTTGAGCTGTTGTCAGCGCGCGGTTTCGGCGTTGTTTCTGCCTGTGATTCATAGGGATTCTTCAAGCTTTCTTCTATTTGCTCTTCCGGCGTTGCGGCTGTCGGTTTGGTTGTCGGAATAATTCCCATTTCCTTTTGCCGCTGCAGCATATTATAAATAGCATATTCCCACTGGTTCATATCGTCCGTTATGTCGTATTTTGACATGTTTTATTCCTTTCTTGAATTTAAAATAAAAAAAGAGCCGCACCTTACGGTGTAGCCCAAACACAAAAAAAGCCCCCGAACGGAGGCGTTGCATAACGGCAGTTTTGCCATTATGGTAAATTCCTTACACCATGCTGACGGATATGTCAATATTTCCGGCGATATATGGAAAAATATTTTTACGTAGGCGGCGGATGAAAAAAAATTGCCGCCGTTAAGATTATGATAACCAAATCGGGTCTATGGTACCAACAACACCACTTTTGCAGGAATGCCGAAATGAGCCGATATAATTTAGAAAAGATTTTGAACACCGTGATTAACGCCGATTGCGTCGAAACCATGAAGCGGATTGCGGACAACTCCGTAGACGTTATCTTTGCCGATCCGCCTTATAATTTGCAGCTCGGTGACGCATTGAAACGGCCGGATAATACGGATGTTAAAGGCGTTTATGAGGAATGGGACAGTTTTGAAAGTATCGCCGAATATGACCGCTATACCAAAGAATGGCTGGCGGAAGCACGCCGGATTCTGAAAGATGACGGCACAATCTGGGTTATCGGCTCTTACCATAATATTTTCCGCGTCGGCTATATTATGCAGGATTTGGGCTTTTGGATATTAAACGACATTATCTGGAACAAAACCAACCCGATGCCGAACTTTAAAGGGACACGCTTTACTAACGCGCATGAAACGCTGATTTGGGCAACGAAAAACCCGAAAGCAAAATATACCTTTAATTATGAAGCAATGAAGGCAATGAACGACGATGTGCAAATGCGTTCCACGTGGGAAATTCCGCTTTGCACGGGCAGAGAACGTCTTAAAAACAATGAAACCGGCGAAAAACTGCATCCGACGCAGAAGCCCGAAGCTCTTTTATACCGCGTCATAATGGCGTCCACCAACGTCGGCGATGTTATCCTGGATCCGTTTTTCGGTACCGGTACGACAGGCGCGGTGGCTAAAAGGCTCGGACGTCATTTTATCGGCATAGAAAAAGATAAGGGCTATATCAAAGGAGCAAAAGAACGCCTGAGCAGGGTTGTCCCCTCCGCTACCGAAGCGGCGCTGGAATATACCTGTAAGCGCAAACTGCCGAAAGTTCCGTTTGGGGCAGTTTTGGAAAGGGGCTTGATTTCTCCGGGAGATGTGTTATACGATGAGAAAAAGAAGATAAAAGCGACGGTACGTTCCGACGGAACGATAAAGTTCAAGAACGAGTCAGGTTCTATCCATCAAATGGGGGCATCTGCGCAGAACTCTTCCACCTGCAACGGTTGGGCATATTGGCATTTTGTGGACAAGAAGAGCAAAAAGCTGGTATGTATAGACGAATTGCGGCAGGCAATAAGGGCGGAAATGGAATAAATCTGCGCAATTTTGCAGGACTGTCAGGGCACTATCGCGCTTATAGCAATATTATTATACGGCAAAAATAATAAAAACGGAGAAAGAATTGAAACAGCAGAACGGACTGCCGGACAGAAAAAGAAAAAAGAAAAAATATAACCCGCGGGCGGAGAGAGGCACGGCAGGACAGGGCAGTGCATCATTGGCACAGAATAACTATGCGGCGATTGATTTGGGGACCAATTCCTGCCGTTTGGTCGTAGCGACGCCGACGACAACATCTTTCCGCGTGGTGGAGACATTTTCCAAAGTAGTGCGTTTGGGGGAAGGGATTATTCAGGACAACGAGCTTTCGCCCAGAGCGATGAAGCGCACGGTGCATGCGCTGAAAGTCTGCCGCGGGGTCATTGACGAATATTCACCGATTACGGCGTCGCGTTTTGTGGCGACGGCGGCGTGCCGGAGGGCGAAGAATGTTGCGCAGTTTGTTGAAATGGCTAAGCGTGAGGCGGATATTGAATTGGAAATCATCTCATCCAAAGAAGAAGCAAGGCTGTCGGTGGTAGGCTGTCTGCCGCTTTTGAACCGCAGTATCAAGCGCGTGTTGGTGTTTGATATCGGCGGCGGTTCAACGCAGATTTCGCTGGCACGGGTGACGGATTTCGGCAAAACGTTTATTGAAGGTTTCGTGTCGCTGCCTTACGGCGTGGTAACCGTGTCGGAAGCTTTTGCCGGGCATGAGATGAGCACGCTGGAATATTCCACGGTGGTGGAACGCACACAGGCGATTTTGAGCGAATTTGAAGAAAAACATCATATTAACGAAGCGATTGCCAATCAGGAAATTCAGGTTATCGGAACTTCGGGGACGGTGACGGTTATCGGAGCGGTACATCTGAAACTGCCGCGTTACAACCGCTCTGCCGTGGACGGTATTGCAATTTCAGCGCCTGATGTGGCGGCAACGGTGAACAAGATTAAAACCATGGGTGCGGAAGGGCGCTGCAAACATCCGTGCATCGGTCAGTCCAAGTCAGACCTGACATTGGCGGGCTGCGCAATTATTGAAGCGCTGACGACATTTTGGCCGATTTCAGAGATTACGGTTGCAGACCGCGGTATCCGTGAAGGAATTTTGTTGGATTTAATTCACGCCAAACGTACCGAACAGCAGGTAAAGAAAAAGCGCGGGCGTTTTCCGTTTGACAGAAGGGGGAATAATGGACGGCACCACAAAAACAAATCGTAACTGTATTGCGGCGATGGATTTGGGGACAAATTCGTCGCGATTGCTGATTGCCGATGAAAACGGAAAGGCAGTTTATCGCGATATAAAACACGTGGCTTTGGGCGATGGCCTGGCTGAAAACGGCTGCTTTTGCCAACAGGCAATGGAACGGGCTATCTGCTCGTTTATGGATTTTTCCGAAATGATGAAATTTTACGGTGTTAAAGATTACCGCGCGATTGCAACGGCTGCCTGCCGCATGAGCGCCAATACGGCGGATTTTAAAGCGGAAGTCCTGAAAAGTTCAGGGGTTAAAATTGAAGTTATCAGCGAATATGAAGAAGCGCGTTTAACGTTGAAAGGCGCCTGCCTGAATGCGCCGAAAGAACCGAAATATTTGTTTGTATATGATCTCGGCGGCGGATCTACGGAAGTAACTTTTGCTGCCAATACGGCGTCGCCGAAAATTTTAGCGACTTATTCCGTTCCCCTCGGGGCGCGCAATGCAACGGAAATGTACCGTCTTCAGGATTATGACAAATACAGGGCTGCCAATCTGGAAGCGGAAGTCAAACGGCAGATGCAGGACTTTTTGACGGATGTGCGGCAATATCCGGATTATGCGGATGCCGCAGTGATTGCCACATCTTCAACGCCCTTGCGTTTGGCCGCATGGATTTTAAAACAGGACGGCTATGATAAATTTGCCGCTGACGGCAAGATCGTTTCCGCGGCGGCATTAGATAAGTTGATTGACGAAATTTTGCCGCTTTCTTATGAGGCGCGCGCGCAGTCGGTTTATATCGGGCAGAACCGGGCCAAAATTTTTGTAGCGGCATGTGTTATTTTTCGCACGATTTATCAGGCTCTCGGTGCAAATGAAGTCGTGGCGTCGTTGAAAGGGGCACAGGAAGCGATAATATCCGAATTGTGTTCTGAAAAGTGCTGACTTATCAGGGCCTCGGTGCAAACAACAAAAGGCGGGATGTTTCCCGCCTTTTGTTGTTAGTTTAAGAAGGCCTCTGCGCCAAAGCTTCTGCCCGTTTTCTCAAGACGTCCGTGATGAGCTTAATCCGTTCGGGTGACGGCGCGGGTTTCTTTTTGAAGTAATAACCCAGTTCATCGCTGTAAAACAGTTTGTACGTTATGCCGCCGATAACGGCATCTTCACCGATGTTGACGGGATGCGCTTTCAAGTCGTCAAGGTCGTAAGAGCCGATTCTTTTTTCTTCGTCAAAGCTGACCGGATACCAGTAATCCGTTGTGTCCTCATCTTCAAAGACAACATTCCAGCAAATGCCGACGAACTTGTGTTTTGAATGCGAATACAAATCCACGGGATAGATGTCGCTGATTTCCTTATTATGCAGCACTGAGATTCCCAGCGTAGCTTCTCCGGAACAGAGCAGGGAACGGACCTTCATGATGGCAATCTCGCCCTTCGTGGTGTATACAGAGCTGTACAGCGTTTTTTTGTAGACGAAAAAAATTTCGTCTTCATACGGCTCAACAGCCAGCAAGGGAAGCTGCTCAATCTTGTCCGGAGCATCAAGCCGGTAGAGAGGAAGGGTGCCGAGAAGTTCCGGACATTTTTCGTCAGGCATGAAGTACATCCAGACCGGAAGATAAGGTTTTTGCACCGAAGCCAGTTTCAGATGCCCGAGGAGGACTATGCCGCCTTTGGGGTAACTGCGTTCGAAGAGCTTCAGCGCTGCCGCGGAATTTTTCACCGCAATTTCTTTTCCCGCGGGAGCATATTGCTCTGGGAAAAGGACTTTGCCGATATCGTTCATAGAACTAAGATATAAAAATAGACATATAATTAGTGAATTGGCGCCATTATAAAACGGATTGACAAAAAAAGCAAGCTTTATTTTGACAAAATTCAGAGTCGACGCAGCTTGTGCAGCAAAACAAAAAAAGTAACGACTTCAAGCCGTCCCAAAACCATCGCAAACGCCAGCAGATATTTGACAAACGGCGGGAAAAAAGCAAAACTGCCCGCAGGGCCGGTTGCCTGTGTAAGGCCTATTCCCGAGTTGGTCACGTTTGCCGTTACCGCACCCAGAGCCGTTAAAAAGTCAATCCCCGTAAAGCAGAGAATAAGCGTGAATAAAAGAATGGCGAAAATAAACCCGAAGACCAACACAAATACCGATGAAACAATATCATTGCCGATAATTTTATCGCCGGTTTTCATTACCGCTACCTGATTCGGCGAAAGTGCTTTGACGGCATATTGCTTGAAGAAAGCGGCGATAACCTGCCAGCGGAAAATCTTGACGGAGCCGGTTGTGGAGCCTGTACAGCCGCCGTGCATGTATAAAACGAGGAAAACAATCACCGCCCATGAACCCCATGACAGAAAATCCGACGAGGTAAGCCCCGTTGTCGTCACGGCTGAAATAATATTAAATGCTGCGTACCTGAACGCGGTAACAAACGGAATCTGCGCCTGATAAGCATAAAACGCACTGATAAACAAAATATAAAACAGCACGAGTTTCAAAAACGTATTGACCTGCGCATTGGAAAAAACGGAATCAAACGAGCGCTTTTTCAAAATCAGGATAAAATAAGTAATCGGCAGCGCACTGATAAGCATAAACACTGCGGCAATGGTTTCAATTTCCGGACTGTCAAAAAAAGCAATGGAATTGTTTTTCGGCGTCAGCCCGCCGGTACCCATCGTAGACATTGTAAAGGCCGTTGCATCAAACCAGTTCATGCCCGCAATTTTGAACAAACAGGCACAGATAATGTTAAGTGTGATATAAACAAAGATAATGTCTTTGGCTATATAGCGGATTTTCGGCATAAACTTTTCTTCCGTATCCGAGTTTTCTTTGTTGAAAATATGTGTGCCGCCCGTTCCCAAAAAAGGTGTTAAAGCCACTGCGAAAATGACGATGCCGATTCCGCCCAGCCCGTTCAGCATTGCCCGCCATAGTAACACGGATTTCGGCTGTCCTTCGGCATCGGTTAAAATTGTGGAGCCTGTCGCCGTAATGCCGGAAGCTGCTTCAAAAATCGCGTCGTGTAAAGTCTGAATATCGCCGTTTTGGTATAAGGGCAGGGCACAAAAAAGCGGTGCAATAAGCCAACAGGTAACCGTAATCAGATACCCCTGCAAAACCGATATTTTTTGAATATCGCCTAAATTTGCCAAAAACGCCGCGCCGCCGAGAAACATCGTAATAAAGCTGCTTTGTAAGAAGATGTAGTCAAATCTCCCGCTGTAATAATAAAGCGCGCCGGCCGGGAGCAGCATCATCAGCCCCAGCACAAACACGATAAACCCGTTAATCATCAAAACCGGACGCCACATCCGCCGTTATTCCCGATCAGTTAATACTGTCTTTATCATAAAAGCAAAATCTTGTTTTTCAACGCAAAAGCCGTGTTATCCCCCAAAGCCTGTATGATATATATAATAAAAAACTCCCCCGAAAATCAATCCGGAGGAGTTAGGGCGCTATTTTAAAGCGCTTGAAGCAAATTGCATGACAGTGCCGTCCGGCGCTGTGAGCGACATGGTGTAATGATCCTGCGAATACTGAGCCTCATAGCCGTTGATAACATGCGTGTATTTACCGTCGACGATATTCTTCCAACCGTAAGTTTTGCAGGTTATGATGTCAATGCCCGCAAGTAACTTATTGTTTTCCGCATACCAATAGATGCCGTCGGCTTTATCTTCGGCGCGTGCCGGTTGGAAAGGCGATGCTGCCGTATCCATGGCCGCGGAGTTAAAGCCGGTGTAGCCGCTGTTGGTAAAGCTGTATGAGGCGGGAAAATTTTCCTCATAATTGCAAACGCCCCACTCATACCCTTTTTCATAGCGGACGATCACACACTTTTTGGTAATATTACCGCTTTTCTTGATTTCCGCCGCGTCAAAAACCGCGCTGACGCTGAAACTGATAATCTTGCCGTAGGGCTTGCTCGGGTCAGGTTCAGGATCAGGTTCCGGGTCAGGTTCAGGCTCGTCTTTCGTTAAGGAAAGGGAAGTCGTTACCGTCTGTGTAAAAGGCGCGTTCAGGATAACGGCCGTCGCCGTTGTCGTATGTCGGGCTTTGTCCGCGCTTTCAGCCGTTGTCAGCTGCGAATACCGGAAATCGACGCTGAGGTCAAAATCAACCGTTTTGCCGTTCTGTATGAATTGCGCCGTGTAGAGCGGATACTCAAACACATCGCGGAACTGCTCATCTCCGTTATCAAACGTGAAGGTTTGAACCATCATGCTTTTGCTGATTTTCCAGTTGTTGACACTCAAATCTTCCGCAGTTCCTTGGGCAGAAGAAAGCGTACCTTCGAAATCGAAATTGCCGGTTTCCAGTGATTTGTTTTCTTCGCCCGTCAGGGTAAAGGGAAGAGAAGGGGAGGTAAATTCCAGCTTTTTAACGCCGGAAATGCTCCAAGTCTCCGTTTTTTCAACGATAAGCACGATGTTATTTTTGTCCCAGATGTAGTTTGTCCCGTACGCGGTGTTAAGCAGTTCGTCTTTTTCCGCAGAGCGGATTTTTCGGTAAACGGCGCTTAACGGTTCTTCGCCGTTTTCGTTGCTGTCAGAGTTTTTTTCACTCCAGACGGCGGCAAAAAAGGCTTCTGCCCTGAATGAATCCGTTCCTCCGGCAGCTTCGGCAGCCGCTTTGTCAAAACGGATGTCGGATATCTCCACATGCGGAAGCGTACTTCCCGAATAAGCATAATGTTCATTGCGGATAACGGCCTTGACGGTTTGCCCGTCGTCAAAATAGAAGCTTTTGGTAACGGTTTTAACCGCGGGAGATGTGCCGTCTTCCCTTACAACCGAATTTTCGTTGGTGAGCTGCGGCAGCGGGTTCTGATCGGCACCGAAGTTGACAATCTCTTTTTCCGGCCATAGTTTGACTGAGGCCCGAGCCTTGACTTCGCGGTTGCCGTCAGCCGCTTCAAATCTGACGGTTTGGTCGCAGATAAGCCATGTCGTGTCTTTGTCTTGCTTTGTAGACCATTCATAGGTGAGAAAGCTCTCAACCTTGCTGTCCGGTACTTGGAGCAGGGATCTTTCTTCTCCCGAACAGGCCGAAAATAACAAGAGTGCCGTAAGCCCGTAAAAGGCAAGACGGCTCCGTAAAGATTTCTCTTTCATAAATTTGTCGGATTTATAATGTGAAACAATATTCTTAAATAATCTCAAAACAAGACAATCGTCAATAATAAACCATATAATCAACGCGTCCATAATAAGATTTTATCACGCACATTATAATAATGCCTGATGAAAAATCAAGTATTTTTTGTCTTAAATTTAAGTTTTGTCTAATTGACAAGGCAAAAGAAGAAATAAGGGGCACTTACATCTCAATATCCTTAAAATATTTTACCGTTCCGACTTTTAATTCATCGGTCGCATCATCATCGGCAATCAATATCGCTTTCGGGTGCAGCTGTAAAGCGCTGACCGTCCACATCTGGCTCACACCGCCTTCAACCGCATGTTGCAAAGCACGCGCTTTCTTATGCCCCGTAATCAAAATGAGAACTTCTTCGGCATCCAAAATCGTCCCGACGCCGACCGTCAGCGCCGTTTCCGGAACTTTGGCCATGTCATTGTCAAAAAAGCGGGCGTTGACTTTGCGTGTGTCCGTTGTCAGCGTTTTCAATCGTGTTCTTGAAACCAGCGATGATCCCGGTTCGTTAAAAGCAATATGTCCGTCTTCGCCGACGCCGCCCAAAAACAGATGGATTTTGCCGTATTGTTTGATTTTGGCCTCATAGTCCGCCGCTTCCTTGACTAGGTCTTTCGCCATGCCGTTTAAAATGTTAATGTTTTCAGGCTTAATATCTATATGTTTAAAAAAGTTTTCATGCATAAAATAATGATAACTTTGCGGATGGGTTTCATCAAGCCCGACATATTCGTCCATGTTGAACGTCACCACATTGGCAAAAGAAACTTTTCCCGCCTGATAGAGTTCAATCAGCCGCCGGTATGTCGGCAATGGCGTGGAGCCTGTCGGCAGTCCCAAAACAAAAGGGCGCTCTGCCGTCGGTGCAAAATCATTAATTCGTTTAACAATATACTCGGCTGCCCGGTCGGCGCAGGCTTGTGCATTTTCTTTGATAATAACGCGCATGTCGTTTCTCCTTAAATTTTAAAATGATGCGGACAACCGTTGATAACAGTCCCCAAAATTTCACAGTCTTTGTTGAATATGACCAAATCGGCGTCGTACCCCGGAGCAACAAAACCTTTTTTCGTCAGATTCATAATCTTTGCCGGATTGGTTGAAGCCATTCTGGCAGCCAAGTCGGCTGAAAGCCCCCATGAAATCAAATTCTTTATGCCGTCGCTCATTGTCAGTGCCGACCCGGCAATCACATCATCAGACTTGCGGTAGAAGCATTTATCCAGATAAACTTCTTCGCCGTTGGCCGTTAAAACGTTGCTGTCCTGTTTTGTCGGTTTGAGCGAGTCCGTCACCAAAACCAACCTGTCGGCAGGCTTGAACTGCACGAGCATCTTAATCAGATTCGGGTCGATATGCACGCCGTCGGCAATCAACTCGCAAGACATCTCCGGATGAATAAACACCGCGCCCACGGCGCCCGGATTGCGGTGATGAATGCGGCTCATCGCGTTAAACAGGTGCGTTGTGTGCATAATGCGTACCTGCATGCCTTCCAACATTTGTTCATAAGTCGCATTCGTGTGTCCCGCCTGCAAAACAATACCTTTTTTAACGCAATACAGCGCCAGTTCCCGCATGCCTTTAAGTTCCGGAGCCACCGTCATGTTGATGATTTTACCTTCTGACGCTTCCCACAACCGTTTCATCAAAGGAATATCCACCGGCGAAATGGCGTCCGCTGTTTGAACTCCCAGACGCTCAGGCGAGATAAACGGCCCTTCCAAATGGATGCCGAGAATTTTGGCGCCATTCTCTTTGCCCATAGCCTCCACAATCGCGCGGATATCTTTAATAAGCTTTTCTTCTTTGGCAGCATAAAGGGTAGGGATGAACGACGTTACGCCGTATTCGGGCAGCAGTTCCGACATTTTTAGGATAGCGGAACTGTCTTGGTCATCGGTGCCGAAGCCGCCGATTCCGTGAATATGCGTATCAATAAACCCCGGTGCGATATAAGCCTGCCGCGCGTCAATAATTTTGACATCGGGTGCAAATTCTTTTTGCGCCAGCCTCTCTTCGTTAAAGACATCGGCAATTTTATTGTTTTTAATATAAACGGCACAGTTTTTCATCACTGAAAAGCCTGTTAACAGTGTTGCATTGCGCAGACAAAAACTCTCAGACATAAAATTCATTCCATAAACATTACTTTCAATACGGCAGACTTTAACCGAAAAATCTTAATAAATTATAACTAATGGCAAAATTGTCTTTCTGCACATATACGGTTTTATGTTGACAAAGCAAACGCTGCCCGCTATTCTCATCACGGATTTTTTAAGGAGGAGCCATGACGTCGTTAACAGATGAAATCAAAGTCAAAGCGCAGTATTTTTTGCCGAAGAAATTGTTGTCCAGAGGAGTAGGGAAACTTGCTTCCGCCGAAATGGGCAAGCCTACGGAGTTTTTAATCAAAAACTTCATCAAATACTATAACGTTGATATGAAAGAAGCTGAAATTAAAGATATTTCGCAGTTTAAAACCTTTAACGCGTTTTTCACCCGCGCGCTGAAAAAGGGGGCCCGTCCCGTCGTTGCGGCGGCAAATGCATTGGCTCAGCCCGCCGACGGCACAATCAGCGAATTGGGCGAGATATATAAAGACGCCGTTTTGCAGGCAAAAGGGCATTATTACAGTTTGGAAGCGCTTCTTGGCGGTGATGCCAAAGATGCAAAAGATTTTATGTCCGGTTCGTTTGTTACCACTTATCTGGCACCGAAAGACTACCACCGCGTACATATGCCTTTTTCCGGCAAACTTGAAAAAATGGTCTTTGTCCCCGGTGATTTGTTTTCGGTTAATCCGCTGACTGCTAAAAACGTGGATAATCTTTTTGCCCGTAATGAACGCGTTATCTGCTTCTTCCGCAATGAAAAGTTAGGGCGTTTTGCCGTCGTGCTTGTCGGCGCCACGATTGTCGCGAGCATTGAAACGGTTTTTGCCGGTGTTGTCGCACCGTCTGCCGGACGTGAAAAAACGATATATGATTACCGCAAAGACAACATTACCTTAGCCAAAGGTGCGGAACTAGGGCGTTTTCTCCTCGGCAGCACAACGGTTTGTGTTTTTGAAAAGGGAAAAGTGGAATTTGCCAAAGGACTGAAAAGCGGTGTCAGCGTCAAAACGGGTTCCATGCTCGGCGAAACCAAAGCGAAATAACTCGCAATAGTATCCCATTCCATCCCTCGTATTAAAGGAGGTAAATTTTGCGGAATAACCGCGGATGTGCTGCCCTAAAGCACAGCGTACATAGAGGTACGTGAGCATTTAGGGACAGGCTTCCATCTGCGAGTTAGTCCACAAAATTTTTCCCTTTAAATTTATTTCCAGTAATCCTTAATCCACGCCGTCGGCCTCACATGCTTATAAATTTTCTTTAAGCCGCGCGGATACTTATTGCACGTCGGGTCACTGCACCAAACACCGTCAATCGCTTCCTGAATACCCGTAACGCCGTGAAAGGCAATCATCTTCAATCCCTCGCATTTCGGCATTTTCGGCGTTACAAAATACCTTAGCAGCGGGTGCGGCATACAGTGGAAACGGAAGCTCTTAAACCAGTTGTCGGGCCAAAAATTGATTTTGCCGTATTTCTCGATAATTTTGGCGGAAACATATTGCTGTGTTGCCGTCCAATAGCGGTCGATGACTTCCTGCGGGTGTTGCTCATAATATTCTTTGATATAACCCAGCGTTCCGACCACCCACGAATAGCAGCTGGCCTGCCCGACTTTGTTGGCTTTTTTGCCCGTGCGGTTTGCCCAGTCGTTAATTGCGTAAAATTTATCTCCCTCAGGGTAGTCAAAAAACTCATCCAGATTGCCGACAATCAGCGAGTCTAAATCAAAGAAAAACACGCGCTGCCCGTTCAACCCGCCGAGGTTGTCATCACTGAGTCCGGAAGCTTTCTGATGGTTGCCGAACATCATTTCCGGCGCCACGTTCAAAACAGGCAGGGGCTTAACAATTATATCGTCAGTCAGCCCTTCGCCGTTTTCAGTAAAACAGTAAAAATCAATATCATAACTTGTATTGCGCTTGATAGCCGCGCAAAGTTTGTTGACGTCTTCCGCGCCGTAGCAGTTCCCCCATTTGGTTGAAATCACGTTAAACTTCTTTTTCATATTACCCCCTTTTTAACTGACGATCGTCTGATTTATAATTCATTTCGTTTATTATAAAAATGACAATCTTTTGTTTTTACACAAAAAATATTTCACCATAAAGTGGAAATTCCCCTCAAAAAGTATATGTATCTGACGATCGTTAGATGCAAACGGTCAAGCTCGGATAAGTGTCGGAAATGAATAATCTTTTTCATTAAAAGTATCGGTTAATAACGAAGCGATATACCGTGCGACAATCTGCTCGTTAAACAGCGCATGATATTTCTTCCACCCGCGTTCCGCCGTTTCCATGCGCGCTTCGGGCAATTTTTTGAAATATATTGCTTTTTCAATCAGTTCTTCCGGCGTGTTAAAGAAGACAATTTCATTTTCATCAAACAAATCACCGAAGCCTGTGCGTCTGTCAACAAACGTCAGACAGCCGTTACCCATGGCATGCGCCATTCTGTCGGAAGAATAGAGATAATCATGGTTAATAGCTGAAATATTCAAAACTGCTGCACTTTTTTTTATTGCGTTCAAATAAGCCGCGCCGTTCAGGGCAGGGGAGTTGATGCGCGGAAAGAGAAATTTATGTTCCGGTAGTTTTTGCTTTAACAGCTCAATAATATCTGCCCCGAATTGCATATTGCCGCAAAAATCGCGCTGCGTGCCCGGCGAAGCGGCAAAGAACAAATCGTATTCAGGCGTCGGATTGTCAAAGGCTCTGCCGTTCTCAATGGAAGCGTCAACAGGGTTCGGAATAAAGCCGATACGGTGTTTGTCCGGTTCAAATTGCTGAATGAGCTTTCTGTCTGCCGTGGTGATAAGCGTAAAGTCAACTGCACCGAGTTTGCTCCGGATGTTGCGGATATTGCGGCAGCCATGAGTAATCGCCGGATTGATGTTGTCGACATTCCATTGCAGAATTTTGACCGCCGGCAGTTTCTCGCGGATTTTCAACAGCGTCTCTGCCGTAATGATATCCGCATGCCCCAAAATAACCGCATCCGGCTGCACGTTCAGGCAATAGGCGTAAAAATTCTCGTTGGTCATTTTCAGGCTGCGCTTAGTCTTAAATCCGAACAGCGCAAAAATCTTGGCGTTTTCCCTGTCGCAATAAGTCATAACCGAGTGCCCGAGCCGCGTCAGCCCGTTGTTGATTTTGTAACCCATACTTGCCAAATAACAGCCTTTCAGGCGTATGGTGTTAAAGTAGGCACAGTGGATAAGTCTTAAAGGTCTCATAAATTCGCCTTTGCACAAAAAACGGTCGTTTTATTGTACCATATATTTATATTTGCCGTTTTTAAATAATTATTTGAATTTAGTAACATTTATTTCTTTTGTCAGTCTTGTAAATCTGCTTAAAAAAAACGACCGTTTTTTGTAAGCAGGTGCCTATTGCGGATAATTATTTAATCGGGCGGAAAATTCTGTCCCAGCGAACGGAAGTAAGCCATGTAATCGGGTTGTACCAGCGGATTGTCTGGTCATGCGAATAAAAAAGAAAACGGGCTTTGCCCTCAATGTTGTCAAACGGCACCATGCCGACTTTTTGCCGTGAGTCGTTAGAGTTGTCGCGGTTGTCTCCCATCATGAAATAATGCCCCGCGGGAACTTTAAATTCCGGCGTATTGTCAACAACCTGCACATCATCACTGTGCTCAATAATGCGGATACTTTTTCCTTCCGGCAGCGTTTCTTTGTATTCTGTATATTTCTGCGGAAAAATAGTGTATTCGTCAATAACATAAGGCCCGGTCTTTTCCCTGTGAGTTACTTTGCCGTTGATATATAAGCGGCCGCCTTTGACCTGAACGGTATCTCCCGGAAGCCCCGTAATGCGCTTGATATAATCGGTCTTGTTATCGCCCGGATATTTGAAGACGACAACATCGCCGCGCTCCGGCAAATCTGCCCAGATACGTCCCTCAAATTTCGGAAAACTGAACGGAAACGAATGGCGGGAATAACCGTAGGTATATTTGGAAACAAAAAGAAAATCGCCGACTTCCAGCGTCGGGTACATGGAACCCGAAGGAATTTTAAACGGTTCAAACCAAAATGTGCGGATTAACCCGGCAATTACAATCGCATATATAACGGTTTTAAAGGTTTCGCCGAGTGTTTCTTCTTTCTTCTGGTCATCAATCTTTTCCATAATCTTCCCTCAATACATTAATCAGCCGAACTGCGGCAAAGTCTACGTGATAATTTAATAATTGCAAGCTAAATTTCCATTTTGTAATCAGGTTTTAAAAGCTGCGGCCGGCAGCAAAAAAAGCACCCGCTACGGGGTGCTCTTTTGTAATTGGCGGAGATGTAGGGATTCGAACCCCAGGAGGACTTGCGCCCTCGTCTGATTTCAAGTCAGGTGCATTAAACCAGCTCTGCCACATCTCCATGCGCGAAACGTACGTTAACTGACATTTTTGCAAACGTCAAGAACTTTTTTTCACAATATAAAATATTTTCAGCTGATTTCAAGTATATTATTGCTTCTTGATATTATTCTGATAGGGTGCGTATTTTTTGACCAGTTTGCGCAGTTTGTCCGCCTCGTCTTTTGTCATCGCATACAACGGCAGTGAAAACGGCGTAAATACATTGTTGCGGCATAGTTTCTGCATAAAGGTCAGCGGATAGGAAACGCCGTCTTTTAAATGCAGCGCGATAAACGGGCGCCGGGAAATACAGCTGCTGTATTTCTCTTCGGCAAGTTTTACATCGTGCCAGAGAAGCGGAACATTATGGTCAATCTTAATCTGCTTTGGCGTAACAACGGCGAGCTTTTGCGGAAAAATCATCACAAACACGGCGGAAGCCAACGCCGCCAGTGATAAAAACATCGTTGTAATCAACACGATATTATAAACGTCTCCGGAACAAGCTGTTTTACAAATAAAGCCGTTCGCTGCAAGATAAACCACGCAGGCTGCGGCTGCATAAAACAAAACCAACAGGATAATCTGCATCCGGCTGTAATAAAAAACTTCTTCTTTTGTCGGGTGGATAATGTTTTTGATTTGCTCTTTGATTTTTTTGGCGGCTCTGCGTGCGGCAACAACTTTGCCGGGTTTGTTGTCAGCTCTGCGTTCAGCCTTCTTTATGGCCTTGGCAATTTTTTTCTGCGTGTTCTTCTCTGTTCGTTCGGCTTGTTTGACGGCGGCTTTCTCAACCGTTTTCAAAGCCGTGTCAACCGTATGCTCCATAATCTTCTGCGGAGCCGCCTTAACTTTACTGACTGCATCGCGGGCCGCAGATTTTTTTTGTGTCATAGCCTTAGTCATCAAAATATCCTTTCCGTTGTTTGAGATATAATAACCGAAAAATTTTAATAAGACGTTAACCGGACGACAATTAGGGAAAAGCCGTAAAAAAAACTTGACTATGCGCCGTAAAGTGCGACTATGGCGTTAATTCAAACATTAAAAACGGGAAACGGCAGTGATGGGTAAGTTTTTTAGGATTCTTTCGGCAGTATTAATGGCTGCCTCGCTTAATGCATATGCGGCACCTGAGGTACGGCAGACGGAGGAAGTTTCGGCCACGGAAAGTGTTGACGCTTCTGCCGAGTTTGACTACAATCAGGTTTCGCAAGAACTGGCTGACATAGAAAATCAGATTAAAACCGGCAGCCTGCCGCGCCAGACATTGGAAGATTTGCTGAACCGCCTGAGCGAAAAGGAAATGGAACTCGACAGCGCAATTAAGAATGTTGAAAAGCAGTCAAAATATGCTCAGGATGCATTGGCGGCATTCGGAGAAGTGACGGCGGAAGATGAAAACGAAGACGAGGCCATTGCCCAAATGCGCGAGAAATATACCGCCGCCGTCAACGGCTATAAAAACAAAGTTTTGGAAGCGAGCCTTCTTAAAACCGAAATCGGCCGCCTGATTGCGTTAATTACTGAAGCCCGCAGCCGTGCGCTGATCGGTAACCTCGTTGCCGAAAAAAACATGCTCATTTCGCCGAAAAATTTCTTTACCGCCATTAATGACGCCGCCGTCTTTTTTTGGCAGATTGCCGTTTCTCCGGTAGATTGGTACTTGGGACTGGGCGAAGAAGGGCGCACGGAACTCCGGCAAAACGGCTGGTATGTGCTGCTGATATTGGCAGCGGCACTGTCAATCGGGTTGTATTTAAGGCAGTTTATTATTAATCATTGGGGCTATAAGCATACCGAGGATCAACCGCGTTATTCGCAAAAGATTGTTGTCGCCTGTATCACGGCACTGGCTTACGGTGTTATTCCGTCAATCCTGTTGGGGGGGTGCCTTTTGTGGCAGATAACCAATGAAGATTTTACCCGTACGCAGTTCGGTGCAGTGGTGGCAAATGTGCTGTGGTATTCGCTGATTATGATTTTGACCCGAGCTCTGACCCGTGTCGTGTTGGCGCCGTGGAACGGAAGATGGCGCTTGTTTAATATCTCTGACGAACGGGCGGAAAAAGTTTTTTCCGGTATCACGCTGTCCATTCTGCTTTTGGGCGTGGTGGAATGCCTGCGGGGCATCGCACAGTATTTTGAAGTTTCCGAGCCCTTAAAATTGTTGCTTGAAGTCTCGTCAGACGCCATGAAAGCACTGTCCATTATTTTGGTAACGGCAGGTGTTTTCGGCGAAATTAAAAGCAAGGATGAAGAGGCGGAAACGGAAACTTCGACTGCGGAAGAGGAAGATGAAGGATTAAGTTTTTCGTTTAAGGTTATTTTATTTGTTTCGTTGTTTGCCGCCCTGACGTTCGGTGTGTCTTTGTTCGGCTATCCGGGGCTGGCAACGTTTATTTTCAACCGCTTTTTTATCTCAGTTGTCTTAGGCGCCGGGTTCGTCATTATCCGCAAATTTATTTCTGATATATTGCGCCGCAGCATTGTCTTTTGGATTAAGACATTCAAGATGCGCCGCCGTCTGCTTTCCAAGGTGGATTTCCTGATGTCCCTGATAATTACGCCGGTTCTGGTAATGTTTTTGGCTTATTCGCTGTTGCGCCTGTGGGGAGTGCCGGGAAACTTTATGTTGAGCGGTATTAAAAAGCTTGTTTTCGGCTTTAAGGTCGGCGGCATTCAGATTTCCATAATTGCCATATTAACCGGTATTCTGGTCTTTTTGATTTCATTAACCGTTGTCCGCGTTATGCGCCGCCGCATTGCCAATAATGTCTTGAACCGGATAAACATGGATGAAGGCATCAAGCACTCTTTGATTTCCGGTTTCGGTTTTACCGGCTTTGTCATTTCGGCGATTTTGGCCATGGTCGCCATGGGTGTCGACCTTTCCAATCTGGCGGTGATTGCCGGTGCGTTGTCCGTCGGTATCGGTTTCGGTTTGCAGGATGTGATTAAGAACTTTGTTTCCGGCATTATCATTTTGTTTGAACGTCCTTTCAAGGTCGGTGATTGGGTTATCCTCAGCGGTGAAGAAGGTAAGATTAAACAAATCAACATCCGCTCGACCGAGCTTGAAACCTGGACGCGCCGCAGCGTGATTATTCCGAACGCGACGCTGATTTCCTCATCGCTTGTCAACTTAACGCACGGCAATAATTGGCAGCGCCAGACGGTTGCGGTCGGCGTGTCATACGATTCCGATGCCGATATGGTTACCAAACTGTTGCTCGAATGCGCGCGCTCCTGCAAAAAAGTTGCCAAAATTCCGGCGCCGTATGTCGTGTTTAAAGAATTCGGGTCCTCGTCGCTTGATTTTGAACTGCGTTTTTACGTCTCCGATATCTGGAACGGCTGGACGGCCGGCAGTGATGTACGTTATGAAATCCTGCGCCGTTTCCGCGAAGAAAACATAAATATCGCATACCCGCAGATTGTCGTCCACCAAGGCAGCGAAGACACCAGCGTCAAAGGCTGGCAGACAAACGTTTAAGCGGAAAATTTTCCTGCCTTTTCGGTCTTTGTGCATCTGAAATACACACATTTTTCTCCTTGGGGTTTAAATCTGCCGCTTCCGCGCTATATAAGACATAAATCTTAACAAAGGAGAAATTGTCATGGAATTGTATTTGTTTATCGCTTTGGTGTTTGTTTATATCTTGACGGCGTTTTTGCTGCCCAAACATGTTCAGAAGCGCATCTGGACGATTGCCTACATTTTGGCGTTTGTGGTCACCGCTGTTGCAATTTTTTATATTAAAGCCTATGCCGGCGATACGCTGATGCGCGTGGGAGAACTTAATTGGTATTATATTTTATATGTCTTCGGGTCAATCAGCATAATCTTAGGAGCCATTAATCTTTGGATGTACAAAAGGGGGCTCATAGAGTTGTTTACAAATCCGGATACGGAAGACAATACAGATGAGAAGTTATAATCTTTGCGCGGTTCAAGCATTTTAAATATGTATAAGAATTTAACCTACGTTAGATTCTTATACTGTTTTGTGTGTAAAAATATCGGAATATCATTGTATTTATAACTTAAAAACTGTATAAATCTGACGTACATTTTTTGTTAAATGTATGTGAACGAAACGTGTGGGACTGGACTTTTTAATGCCTGCAAATGATATAGACGTCTCTTTTGTGATGACCGTATATAATAAGGAATATTATCTTCCTGCGGTTCTGACTGCTTTGTTGAATCAAACCGGCCTCAAAAATCCCGAATTTATTTTTGTGGATGATAAATCGTCGGACAATTCAGTCAATATCATCAGGGAAAAAACAGAAGGCCTGCCGAATGTGACCATTGTCGCCAAAGATAAAAACGACGGCATCAGCAAAACGATTAACCAAGGTATAGTCCTAGCCAAAGGCGAATGGGTGCGCATGCTGGATTCGGATGATATTCTGCCGCTCAATTCTACCGCCGTCATGATTGGTACGGCTGAGAAATACCATGCGGATATGGTTTACGGGTGTTTCAGTAAAACCGGACGCGAGCCGATGGATTTGTGTCAGGAGTATATGGCAGAGAAGTTTACTGCGGTTTATGATAAAAATGCCCTGCATGCCGTTTTAAACGGGCGTTTTACCCGTATGGGGCAGCTAATTCGCCGGTCGGTGCTGCAAAAAGCCGGCGGCGCGGACGAACGCGTGTTTATTCAGGACGAGAGTATTCCGCTGCGTGTGGCAAGAATTGCCGAAGGTGCGGTCAAGATTCATGCCGATGTCGTCCTTGTTCCCAAAGAAACAAATAATTTAAGCAAAAACACCAAACAGTTGGATAATGACCGCTTTTTTGCACATTATAACCTGCTTTTGGATTATGCAAAAACCATGGATGCAAAGACGGTTTCAAAGGTCTATCTCAAAGCGCTGTCCGCCAATTGGAAATATGTGAAAAAAAATTTGCCTCTGCCGTATTTCACGCCCGACTTCTTTTATTATATCAAAGCCAAGTTATGGCGGCTTAAACCCGATTACGCGCTTTTGACGCAAATGGCGGCAAGATTTTCAGCTTTGAGCGGTGTGTTGCGTTCCAAAGCCTGATTATAATATATCTAAAATAATGCTTGCAAAAAGAAGAGGGGGTGCTATATTAATCCTGTTTTTTGTAAGTATTTGTTTATTATTCGGCATAAATGCAGGTTTTTAGGGAACTGAAACCGATATGCCGTTTGAAAACCGTATATTGTTAACCTTAAATAATAACTGCGTATGAAAAATTTTTTACTCAACTGTCGCACTTTGCGCAATGTTTGTGCCGTGCTGTTTTGTCTGACAGCCGCTGTTGTCCTTCTTTGGGGCATAAGCTCGGTTCTGTTACAGTTTGTAACGCCCGGTCGGAGCTCCATCGAAATGTATGAAACTTTAAAGCACGCGCTGATTTTTAACGCGGGCGGCGGGTTGGTCTTAGGCCTCGGGCTTGTCATATATTCCGGCGAGCTCGGCAAAAAAATCACCGTGCTGGCAACTGCCGGCATAAGCGGCGTCTTGTCGTTCCTGGCTTACGGCTTTTTTATTGTATTGTATGGCTTTTTCGCCGGCAAAATTCTGGCGCCGCTCGGATACGGGCTCATCGCCGCTTATGCCTGCGTCGTACTGATGATCGGTACCCGAATGATTAATTGCCATATATGGGATAAAATGGAAAAAAACGCCAAAGGCAAAGAACAGGCCGATAAGCTTCCGCACGGGATTGAACCGGCAATGTAACGCCCAAGCATGCCAAAGCGTCAAAAAAAGGCTGTCCGTACGGGCAGCCTTTTAACGTCAGCATTATAATTATTTTTTCAAAAACCAGTAGTTTGCCGTGCGCTCTTCGGCGGCAGCGTAGGAAACGGCTCTTAAAATGCGCAGATATTTATCGGGGTTGCCGGGGGAAAAATCTTTCGGATAAACCGTTTCCAAAAGATTTTGTATATCTTCTTCAATCATCACTTCTTCCGGCATAAAATGCCGGCAGAAAGCATATCGGGCCGCAGCAGGTTCTGTCGTGTCATAGCCTATTTTTGCCAAGAGTTTCGTTTCATCCGTTTCTTTATCAAGTTTGTATAGTTTATACCATACGCTTAAATTGTGCTGATAAAGCTTTTTCCAGGGAAATCCGGCTCCCGGATCCGGTTTGCGTGTCGGGGAAATATCCGAATGCCCGAGAATATTTTCTTTCCTGATTTTATAACGGCAGACCAATTCTTTTAACAAAACAATCAAGGCGTTTATCTGTTTTCCCGTATAGTCGCTCGGACATTGCCCGAGCATGGGCGATTCCAACTCAATGCCGATGGAACAGCCGTTCAGAGATGTGCTTTCGCTGTTTTGCCATTTACTCAGTCCGGCATGAAAAGCGATTTTTTCGGGAGGCAAATTCTCCGTAACCGTACCGTCTTGCCCGATAATGTAATGCACACTCAGGCCTAATGCATCCAATATCCTGATTTGCTCCTCGGGCGTGCCTGCCGAACAATGCAAAATGATATAACGTATCTCTTCGGTTCTCTCTCTGTAATGTTGAGAATGTTGAATTTTATCGGCCGGCATATCCGTCTCCTGATGATTTTTTTTTAAGATAATGTCCGAGGGCTTAAAAAAAGCTTTACAAACCGCAGTTTTTTGAATATCACTGGCATTAATTGCAGTAAATTTATTGGAGAGAAGCCATGCGCGCCGAATTTTATAACCTGATTAAAGATATTAAAGACAGCATTTCCGTTCTTCGGAGGTTTCTTTGACTACGATAATGCCAAACTGCGTCAGGAAGAGCTTACCGTTTTAACCGCAGACCCGAAATTGTGGGATAATCAGGAGCAGGCGTTAAAGCTGACGGCGGAAAAAAATACGCTGGATGATAATTTGGCGTTCTTTGAAGATTTGGAAGCTTCCGTTGCCAATTCGGAAGAAATGGTGGAACTGGCGGAAGCGGAAGAAGACGAGGATATGCTTCAAGAGTTGTATGCTCATTTAATCGAATTGCAAAAAAGCGCGGACGAACGCAAGCTGTTGTCGTTGCTGAGCGGAGAATATGATAAAAACGACACTTATCTTGAAGTTCATGCCGGTTCCGGCGGCACCGAAGCGCAGGATTGGGCGGAAATGCTCTTACGCATGTACAGCCGCTGGGCGGAAAAACATAAATACAAAGTAAGCTATGTGGAAGAGACGGAAGGCGAAGTCGCCGGCTTGAAATCGGCAACGATTAAAATATCCGGAGTGAATGCATACGGCTGGCTTAAAGGCGAGGGAGGTGTTCACCGTTTGGTGCGCATTTCGCCTTTTGACAGCAATGCCCGCCGTCACACCAGTTTTGCTTCGGTAAACGTTTATCCGGTCGTAGATGACGCAATTAATATTGAGATTAATCCTGCCGATATCAAAATGGATACTTATCGGTCTTCGGGCGCCGGCGGACAGCATATCAACAAAACCGAGTCGGCCGTCAGGCTGACGCACGTGCCGAGCGGTGTCGTCGTCTCTTGTCAGACCGAACGCTCGCAGTTTGCCAACCGCGATCAGGCGATGAAAATGCTCCAAGCCAAGCTTTATGAAATAGAACAGCGCAAAAAAGACGCCGCTGCCGAGCAGAAATGGGAAGAGCAGGGGGATAACGGCTGGGGTTACCAAATCCGTTCCTATGTTTTGCAGCCTTATAAAATGGTCAAAGACCTGCGTACGAATGTGGAAACTTCGGATGACCGCGGCGTTTTGGACGGCGGGATAGATATGTTTTTGTCGGCATATTTGTCATCCGAAAGTTAAAACCTGTGGCAGAAATGCCGTAAAATATTATGGGTATAAGGCTAAATTACAGGTTGCTATCAAAGGCCTGCGCGTTATATTTAGAAAGGTTTTTTGAACTTTTGTAATGTTTGGGGTTGTTTGATGTATAAACTGTTGTTAAACCTGATAAGCCTTGGGTTACTGCTTGTATTTTTGCTCTTGGCGGGCATATTTGTTTGGTTTAAAAGCAATGGTTTTGATATACCCGATTATCAAAGGCTTGAGACGTATGAGCCGCCGGTAACGACCAGACTGTACGCGGGCGACGGTCAGGTTTTAATGGAATATGCCGTGGAAAAGCGTATTTTCGTGCCCGAAGACAAAATCCCCGAACTGGTGAAACAGGCGTTTATTGCCGCCGAAGACAAGCATTTTTATTCCCACCCCGGCATTGATTTGCTCGGCATTACCCGTGCCGTCTTGACAAATTTTAAAAATTATGCGCAGGGCAAAAGACTTGTCGGTGCTTCTACTATTACCCAGCAGGTCGCCAAAAACTTTTTGCTTTCTTCCGAACGTTCTCTGACCCGCAAAATCAAGGAAGCCGTTTTGGCATATCGCATCAGCAAGGCTTTTTCCAAAGAGCATGTTTTGGAACTGTATCTTAATGAAATTTATTTGGGCAACCGCGCTTACGGTGTTGCCGCCGCCGCGCTGAATTATTTCGGTAAAGCGTTGTCCGAGCTGACGTTGGATGAAGCGGCATATCTCGCCGCACTGCCGAAAGGGCCGAATAACTATAATCCCGAAAAGCGTTATGATGCCGCTGTTGCCCGTCGCAACTGGGTCATTGATCGCATGCGCGAAGACGGTTATGTGACGGCAGAAGAAGCCGAAACGGCCAAAGCCAAACCGCTGACAACAATCAATAAACGTTTCGGTTATCTCAAGGACGGCGAATATTTCAGTGATGAAGTGCGTCGCTTGCTGGCCAAAAGCTTGGGAGAAGAAGCCGTGTTTGAAGGCGGTTTGATGGTGCGCACCACCGTTGATCCCGAAATGCAAAAGCTGGCAACTTCGGTTTTTCGTCGCGGTTTGATGAATTATGACCGCCGCCATGGTTATCGCGCATTGGGTTTGAAAGTGGATTTGAACGGTAATTATCATGAAGAGCTTGCCAAGATAGAATTGCCGAAAGGCGCGGAAAATACATGGAAAAAAGCTGTCGTCTTAAAGGTCGCTCCCGATTCGGCTATGGTGGAAACAGAAGACGGCAGGCAGGGAAATATCAGCTTAAAGAGTCTCTCATGGGCAAGAAAAACATTGCCTGACCAGCGCGTCAGTATAGCGCCGAAAAGTGTCTCCGATGTGTTAAGCAAAGGCGATGTTATCTATGCCGAAGAGGTCAAAGAAGGTATATTTGAACTGCGTCAGGTACCTGATGTGGAGGGGGCCATGGTGGTTATGAGCCCGCATAACGGCAAGATTTTGGCTATGGTCGGAGGATTCTCATTTGCCAAATCTCAGTTCAACCGCGTCACGCAGGCTTACCGCCAAACCGGTTCCACCTTTAAACCGTTTGTCTATGTTACCGCATTGGAGCGCGGTTATTCGCCGACGGATTTGATTTTGGATGCGCCGTTTGTGTTAAATCAAGGCCCCGGCCTGCCGCTGTGGAAACCGTCCAACTATTCCAAAGGTTTCTCGGGGCTGACAACGCTGCGTCAGGGCATAGAAAAATCCAAAAATCTGATGACCGTGCGTTTGGCGCAGGATTTGGGTATGGACAAAGTTGCGGAAATGGCAAAGCGTCTCGGAGTTATGGAAAATCTGCCGCATCTGCTCTCAATGTCTTTGGGGGCAGCCGATACCCGCCTTCTGGACATGGCTGCGGCGTACTCGGTATTTGTTAACGGTGGCAAAAAAGTAACCCCGTACCTGATTGAGCAAATTCAGGATCGCTACGGCAAAAGCCTCTATAAAAATAATGACAGTCATTGCCTCGGCTGTCTGGCGGCACATTTTGACGAGCGTGCCGAAGTGCCGATTATCACCGATGACCGCGAGCGCGTTTTGGATGAATTAACGGCTTACCAAATGGTGTCTATTTTGCAGGGTGTTGCTGTTCGCGGCACGGGTGCAAAATTGGCTTCTCTGAAAAAGAATCTGGCCGGCAAAACCGGAACAACGAATGAAAATAAAGACGCCTGGTTTATGGGCTTTTCACCGGATATCGTCGTGGGCATCTATGTCGGTTTTGATGAGCCGCGCACGTTAGGCAGAATAGAGACAGGTGCTGCCGCGGCACTGCCGATTTTCTATGATTTTATGAAAGAAGCCTTAAAAGATAAGCCGAACTTGGAGTTTCGCGTTCCCAAAGGTATCCGTTTCGTCCGCATTAACCCGAAAACGGGAAAACCCGCAGGCTTGGATGACCGCGTTGTCATTCAGGAAGCCTTGAAACCCGACTTCCGATTCGGTGACACGCAGCGCGTGATAGGCGATGACGGCGTACCGATGCTGGATAATGATAACGAAGCTTCTTTCGGCCTCGGCAGTGAATATTAAAGAAGGCTTTTAAAAATTAAAACTTTGAAGTTCTTTGCCGTCTTCATAAACGGTTATTCTGATAAGTTCGCCTTTACGGTTAAATTCCTTAGCCGTACCGTTCAGTTTGTCATTTGAGCGATGTGCAAAAATGTGCGGCGTTTCATCTTCATAATATGAGTTTGCCGTTCCTTCACGTTTCCCATGCACATATTCGGTATATCGGATCAGCCGGTTGTCTTTTGTGTACATTCTTGACGGCCCGTGCAACAGCCCTTCTTTATAGGTAACGGTAGTTTTAATGGCACCGTTCGGATAATATTCTTCAAAAATGCCGTTCTTTCGGCCTTTCTTGTAGCTTCCTTTGCGCAGAATATCACCGTTTTCATAATAGGCAATATATCTGCCGACGCGCTGCCCTTTGCTGTAATTTTGAATTTCTTTGGTTTGCCCGTTGGCATAATATTCAGTCGACGGCCCGTGCAGATCGCCGTCTTTATAAGCAGCTTTCAGTATTGCATGGCCGTTGTTATCATAAGCTTTATAAAGACCGGAGATTTTTCCGTCCACATATTGAATTTCTTCAATGAGTTGCATCTTTTTTGTGTGTTTTTGGTAAACGCCGGTAATCGGAATTCCCGCCGCATCGCAGCGCAACCCGCTGATTTCTTTGGATGTCGAGTCATTGTAAAGAGTTGTCAATTGCCCCACATGGCAAGCGCCTAAGCTTAAAATCATTAATCCGGTTGCTAAAAATTTTTCCATGAATATAACCTCTCTTTTTTCTCTTTTGCTTTTAAAAGATAAATTATTAGTAAAATGTAAATATTTTTTATGAAATAATAAAAAAACAGCAAGCTGTTCAGGCTATATAGTCATGTACGCTTGCCATTGTCAGGCTGAAAAGGAGTTTATAATGAAAAAATTGTGTTTGTTGGCGTTGACGGCTGTAATGTTTGCTTTGCCGGCGTTTGCCAAAGTTAAGAAAGAACCTGTTCTGGAAAGCGGTAAAGTCTATATCATGTATCTGAAAAGCTGCCCGATGTGTGGAAAAGCCATGGAATATATAGATAAAAATTATTTGACCTATCCGAATGTTGTTCGCGCTGATTTGGATACTGATGACGGTAAAGTTCTGCTGAACTTATGTCGGCAAAAATTTGGCGTCAACAAAGTTATCGTCCCTATGGTGTGCGCCGGTGATGAATATTTTATGGGTTGGTCGCAGAATGCGGAAAAGAAGTTTGACGAAATGGTCAATGCTTCGCCGAAATAATCAATCACATTCCAGATAATTACCGCGGCGGCGGCATCTTTCGCGTCCGCTTTCATATATGGAAGAGCCCGAAATCTCATACAATCTGCCGTTGCTGCCGGATATCTGGTTGCCTGTTCTGGTATAAACCGAGCCGTCGTTACCATAATAAGAATTGCCGATTTTTCTGTAATAAGTTCCGGTTCCGTCGCTGATATATTCATCGTCATCATCGTTGCTGCTGGTTACGGTCGGTCTGTTTACCGTAATTTCGTCATCCACATACCTTCCTTCGGCAGGTGAAAACAAGCGGGCCGAAGCGTCAAGGCTGTATAAGAGGCAAAGTATGCTTAAAGTAATTATTTTTTTCATATTCGTGCTCCTGTAATATTTAGCCATATATACAAATAGCAACCTGAAAGCGATAAACACAATTAAAGCGTGAAAAACATATATCACGTTATATAAAATGAAAGAAAAATCGATTTTTTTATAAAAAAATATATAAACGAATCGCTTGAAATATCTCTTGAAAAACGTTCCTTTCAGCTTATATCCCGATTGTTAAGCGAAAGGATATGCGATGATACAACAGGCTTTATATACGATTTCAAACGGTGTTTATATTTTAGGCGCGAGAGATAAAGACGGTTTGGCCGGTTCAACGGTGGATGCCGTCAGCCAGATTGCGGTTATGCCGAATTTGATAATTGTTTCATGTTCCAATGCCAGCCATACCAAAACGTGTATAGAAAGAGAAAAGGAGTTTTCCGTAAGCGTTCTGCCCAAAGACGTTGATCCGTTCATTGTCGCAAATTTCGGTTATCAGAGCAGCCGCGATGTTAACAAATGGGATAAAATCAGCTATGATAAGATTGACTGCCTGCCGTATATTCCGAATGCTCTGGCGAAGATTCGCGCCCGTGTTATAGACAAATCTGAGTATGGCTGCAATACGCTCTTTATCGCCGAAGCCATAGACGCATATGACGTGCGGGAAGGAGAAGCGCTGAGCTACAAATATTATCGCGAGGAACTCAAAGAAAAATGCCGTCAGGAATTTGAAAAACATAAAATGACGGCGTCTGCCGCGTGTGTTGTTACCGAAAAAAACGTGCCGCAGAAAAAGTGGGTCTGCACGCTTTGCGAATATGTTTATGACGGAGAAGTCCCGTTTGAAGAGCTTCCTGATGACTGGCGTTGCCCGCTGTGCGGCGTCGGTAAAGAACTGTTTGAATTGCGCTGAAATAAAAAAATAGCCGAAATTTTAATTTTTTGTCATTTTTTTTGTTGATATTTTAAGAGAGTTGTGTTAGTTATTCCCTTTATAAAAAGGAATAACATGAAACGTGACATAATAAATTACGGTGAATTTCTGGCTGCGATAGATAAGCTCTTTACGCAGACGCATATTCATGAGTATGAGGAATTCAGACAACGCACGGCCGCGGCAAAAGAGCAAAGAAAGGAAACGCTTCCTAATCTGTCTGAGAAGCTCAATCGCCTCAAAGCTGAAATTGAAACGTACAAACGGAAGATAAGGCAGGCCCGAGAAGAAGATAATAAAAAAGAACTCGGCATACGCCTCAATCAGCTCATGCGCGCCAAGCAGGAACTGGTAAAGATTTATCGCGCCGAAAAAAATACCGTCATGTTTTCCGAACTTTTAATCGGAACAAAAGCTTATGCCTGCACCAGAAGTCTTGTTCAAAAATATCTCCTGCCGGCGTTTGTCAAATCGTCGCCGCAGTCTTTCCGGATTAACCCTGATGATACGGTTTCCCTCAATGTTGAATATTTCTTGAATTCTGACTTATACCAGCAGATAAGCCATATACGCGATTTTGTTACTTCATATATAACGCATCACAATGAATGCGTCCGGGGCGAACGTTATTTTGTCGGTCTGTATAAAAATGTGGCAGATTTTGACGGCATAGTCCGTATAGCTGATGAATATTTTGAAAAGATAAATCAAAAAAATACCGCAGACAATCTTCGTCAAAGCCATGAAGGATTTGAACAATTCGCCGTCTATCCCGAATACGGCGTGCAGGCGGTAAGATTAAAAACCAAAGAAGCGCTGGATTACGAAGGCAAAAAAATGCATCATTGCGTTGCAACTTATGCAAAAAGGGTACAAGAGGGGGAAACCGAAATTTATTCCATCCGCGATTTGGGGAATGAAGAGAAGGAGCTTGTGCCGCATGCCACTATTGAATTTAAAAATGGAAAAATCACACAGATAAAAGGGCCTCGTGACAGTTTGATTGATAATGAATATGTTGAGGCGGCTCGTCTGCTGGCAATATCTTTGGCACATTGTAAAGATTTGTCTGATTTTTTCCGAGCCAAAAGTGTTGCGGATTCTGAAATGCGCAATCTTGCATTGTATAAAGATGAGCAGGGTATTTTTCATGACATATATAATATCTCCGACGCAGAAGGGGGCGAATTTCTGCGGATTAGGGATACGATAAAAATCAAAGACACACGTTTAAAAGCCTTGCCCCTGCACAAATTGAAGTTAAATAAATTGGAAATCAGCGGTATCATTACCGATAAAACCGTCCAATATTTAGCACGGGCAAAAGAAATACAAACGTTATTCATAAATGAGGCGCAGACGGAACTCTCCGTTCTGGATTTGTCGGCAATGAACTGTTCTGAGATAGAATTGAAATTTAAACAGGCACTTCATACGAAAAAAATTATCCTTCCTCCGACCGCTGACGTTTTGATAATCAGAGGAGATATGCCGGAGCTTTGCCGTATTGAAACGTCTTCCTCGTTGAAAACATTGGAACTGCATGGAAAATTTGATAAACAGCAATCTTTGCCGAAAAATATGGAAGGAACGCTGATACTTGACGGTTCTTTTCCGTCATTCACCGGTTTCAATCCGGAAGAGTTGCTTTTGTTAAAAAAAATATCCTTAAAAGGGGATGTAACTTATCTGCCACCGAAAGTTGTTCTTCACAGCTTGCAAGAATTCGATATAAACGAAGCTCAGGTGATAAATTTGGAACATGTTGATTTGTCTCAGTGTGCGGGAATGAAATGCGTTGATTTTTCCAACAGCAGGTTTTATCACCTTAAAACTATTAAAACGCCGAAATCCACAGATTTCAGCGGTTCACATTGCGTTTATGATGCTCTTGAAAACTTAGATGTACGAAATATGCCGTATCTTAACTTTGGTACCTTGGAGAAAATTGGAGAGAGTATATTTTTTGAGGATACGGAGTATAAAATAAATTTTCCCAAGCTGGGCGGCTGCCTCCTGAATTTCAGTATTGCCCCGAAACTTAAAGAAATTTATTTCCCTGAAAATATTAAAAAAATATCCTTTTTAGGTTGTCACATTGAACAGTATGACTATAATTCGCTTGTCAAATATAAAGCGCTGCGGGAACTGTATCTGAGCTGGATGGAATGGGAAAACTGCCTCGGATTGGATTTGTCACAGTTTCGAAATCTGGAAGTTCTGTGTATGGATGCAAATCTGCCGCTGCTGAACCTGCCTGAGAGCATCAAAGAATTGAAAGTAGAGCGTCATAAAGATGACAAAACACCTCAGCTTCCCGATTTAACGGGATGTACCGGACTGACAAAAGTCTGCTGCGATTTTATACCTGATATGAAATGTTTGCCGCCGGTGTCGGAGTTGTTGGATTTGAATCTTGTTGGTATACGGAACGATGTTGTCATTATGGATTTTTCCGCCGTGAAAAATCTTATGATTAAAACATCAAGTTCAACCGAATTTCCGAATTTGCAAAAAATTGTGTTTGCGGAAAATTTCGGCGATGTCGTGTTCTTTAAAACATGTCCGCTGTTAAGCGAAATTGACCTTTCCCGAACAAAGGGAACCGTTGCGCTGAAAGAAATTGATTACACTGATGAAATCCTTCCCGGCGAAAGGAATATTTACGTATCGCCCGAGCAGTTTGTTTTATTGGAAAAGATAAAACTGGGAGCTCAAACGGAGTTGATACTGCCGAAAACCATGGCTTCGCAGCCGGTAGTCATTGAACTGCCGCCGCAGACGCCGCAGGAAAAGCTTAACGATTTGCAGCAAAAATATCCCTGCGCCCGCATTATAAAAGAACAAAAAAACAAAACGCAGCCGCGGCTGACGGGCAGGGAAGACAGATAGAAGTTTAACCGTATCATTATGTAAACTATTAACTTAAATATAATTAAGATGGAAAAAAATGTTAAAGCAGTCATTGCCCTCATGGAAACACTTGAGGTCAGTCTGGAAGATGTTGCCGCGGCGCTGGGCATGAGAGTTTGCAAGCCCGAGGCTGCCGCGCAAACGAGCGCTGCACCGCCGCATTCCGCATCGTCGGGGAAAAGCTCGAATTCGTTGCCGGATAATAGGCTGGGGTATCAAAGTTTATCAAATGGTATGACCGCCGTTATATATGGTGGTCATACCATAGGGCTTCTGATCCGCAGTTCATCTGCCGGCACATTCGTTCTCGCCCACAGGAACTACGCGCGAAATCTCGATTTCTCGCAGACACGTAACCGTTTGCGGGATGAAGAGCCGATTGTCGGCCGCAGCTGGATCGTACCCGAAGACAAACACTTTAAAGCCATTCAGACGCTGGGTGTTCAGGGTGTCAACAAAGCGCTGCGCGAAATCAACGGTGATGAAATCGGCAGAAGTGCTTATCTCTCCGCCACGTCACAGCACAATCGGCCGGCTTCTTGGCTCGTGCGCCTGATTCTTCCGCTATCGTAAACAAAAAACAGGGACGGTTCTCCGCCCCTGTTTTTGCATATTATTTCTTACTGCTTCGGATAACCGACCGCTTCGGTCATCACGACTTCCAAATCGCCTTCAAGACCCAAAGCCAGTTTGATTTCCGCCCGGTCATACAAACCGCGCACCACGCATTTCAATCCTTCCGAAGCGCAGTAAAGGCCGGCATTCTGATACATGGAACCGGCATGCATTTCGCCGTATTTCTTATCTTTGGTAACAAACAGCAGATGAACCGGCGCGTCGCCCGCAAACTTTTGCTCTTTGGCCAAAATATAACGCAAATCTTTGTTTGATACCTGTTTCAGCAAATTGCTTTTAGCGTTATAAATATAAGCACCGCTCGGCAGCAGAACGTATAATTCCATATCCTGCCGGTTACGTGCCGTCGGCACCACGCGCTTGCCGTCTTCGGTGCTGATACCCCATGTTGTCCACAGCAAATCTGCCAAGTGTTGGTCAGAGAGCATGCGCGTGTCAAAGGTGCGCCCCGAGCGTCTGGCCGCAATCGCTTCCATTAACGGCATGCCGCCGCTTTCCGTATGGCTGTTCAGTTTAATGTCGGCAGCTTGTGCCGTTCCTGCGCTTAACATCATCATCGCACCCAAAATAAATTTTTTCATCGTCAACCTCATAAAATTATTGTATAACATAATATCTGTTGAAAGATTTGCAATGTCAACCGCAATAAGATATCGTCAACAATTCTTTATGGTTGACAAACAATTCAAAATGCGACAGCATATTAGTATGAATATTTCAAACGGGAGGGTCGAATGGCAGGAAAGAAAATTTGTTTGGTAACGGGAGCGGCGGGAGCTGTCGGTCAGCAGCTTGCCGCAGAACTGGTAAACGCCGGACGGAAAGTGATTGCCGTCGGCGAACCCGAAGACACGTTTCGTTTGGACGTTTTGCAAAAACGCGACATCAGTGTAACGACCGCTTTGCCGGTAACGCCGGAATTGTTCAAAAAGCACGATGTTCAGTTCTGCTTCGGCGATATCGGCGATATTTCTTTTCTGGCGTCAATCTTTTCCAATGCCGTGCAGAATAAGCTTGAAATAGAATATGTATTTCATCTCTCGGCTAACCGTCTTGTGCAGAAAACATCTCCTGCCGCGTATCATCCCGAATTTGCCGCAACGGCCAATGTTTTGGAAGTCGTGCGTGCCTATTGGCAGAGCCATAAAGAAACTTTCAAGGGCTTTTTCTTTGCCGCCGATAATGATAAGGCCGGCGCCAAAACGGAAAGCATGATTTCCCGCTTGCAGGAAAAGGATAATTTTCCCGCCGTTATCTTCAAAGACGATACGGCACCTGTCGGCAGCGGTTATAAAGGGCGGACGGCTCTGGCATCGCTTTACCGCGTTGTTACGCCGTTTGCACCGTCTTTAAGCTGGAATACTTCGGAAGAAAGCGACGAAGATTACACACGCCGCCTGTTGCACGCCGTCCGTCAGGAAATTGAAAAAGCGGATTAATCGGCAATCCGTGACCAAACGCATTGCTGCTACATAGCCTTCTGCTGTTTTTGCATCATAAACGATTTCAAAGAATTTTCCGGCGGCTGTCTGCGGATAAGCGTTGCAATGTTGGCGACCGCATTTTTCGCCATGTCAACCTCGCTGCGGCAGGGGGCATAAATACCGTTTTCATAACGATACTTCATATTCTGATGAATTTTATGAAGCTGCATATTCAGGAGCGATATTTCACCTGCTCTGAGCGGTCGGTTTTCTTCACGTTCAATCACCTCGCGCACATTGTCAAGGTGCGGCCGCCGCGTATCATACAGCAATTCATTTGCGCGGTTGACGACCAATAAATCCACATTTTCGGCATTAGCTTGTTGAAATACGCTGATTTTATCAATCATCTCCGGCAGCATCCGTACCACGCGGCTGAAATATTCGTGGGAAACCAGCCGCGGATAAAGTTCGTTGTTTTGAAAAATTATCTTGTCATAAAGCGTCGCACTGCGGTATACGCTGCTCAGATAAGCAACGTCAGGGTTAACGGCCATATAAACGGCGCAAGGTTTGTAACCGTATTGAATCGCTTTGGCAGCATTGTCGGCAAACTCCACACCGGCGCCCATTGAACCGACGGAAAGCACCGAGCGCTGCCCTGATTGCAGCGATAAATCCAAAATCCGCCGTACATAGTCAATTGTCACGCCGGCGAATTTTTCACACTCGTCAATATGTCCGCCTCTTAAATGGCTGAATAAATTCGGAAACAGGTTGCGGTGATCGTCTTTGTCAATAATGTTAAAAGGCAGGCAGTCTTCATCTTGGGCAAAACGTTCAATCAGCTTTTGCGTCATCACGGATTTTCCGGCGCCCGGATACCCCCAGTAAACGATAAACCGGCGCGATTTCGGTGAAGTGCCGTTATTGTTTTTTTCCAAAAATTTGGCAATCGCCGTATCATAGTTTTGTCTTGCGCCGTCTTGTTCTTGTGCCAAAATTGCATTTACTTCTTCTTCGCTGAACGGGATGTTTTCGCCGCATTCCATACTGTCCAGATGGGTTAAAAGTTCGTCAACCTGTTTCAAAAGCTGATTTTTTGCCTCAATTTTCATTATTTATAATCCAATTCCTTTAACTTGCGGATAGTTTCTTCGGCCGAGGTGTGCAGAATGCCGATACCGCCCATTTCTTCCCAACGCTCGATATTCGGCGCCCTGTCATCAATCAGAATATCTTTCGGTTTGCCGAAGTTTTGCTTGTCTTTGGAAAGGCAGCAGATAACGCCGTCTTCTTTGCCGTAGTGCTTTTTCAGCCACAGACGTTTTTCTTTTTCCGCCTTGTCATAGCCGTATGCGGGGAGTCCTGTTAATATCTGAAAGCCTTGTTTGTTTAAATAGGCGACAAGCTTGTCGGCGTCTTTGAGCTTCGGCAGGTTCAGCCAATAGTCTTTGGTGTCCAGAACAATCTGCCAAAGTTCTTCTCGCGGCAGTTTATAGGGCAAAATTCCGTGATTGCGCTCAAATTCATTGTCAAAATCGACGAGTACGCCGTCCATATCGCAAAATATCATGATACCTCCATTAGTTACAAAGGCATCTTAACGAATAAACGGAACGTTTTAAAGCAACAAAATATTACAATTTATTTCGCTTAAAAGCGGCCAGCCAGCCGAGAACCGCCGTGTGTGCTTTATCGCCGAAAAAGAGAGCGTTATGGCTTTGTCCTTTCATGAGCATAAGCGTTTTGTCTTTCGCCGGTGCCAGTGCAAACAAATCCTGACCGTGCTGCGGCGGGATAAGCGTGTCCTCATCTCCATGCACAACCAAAAGCGGACGTCTGTAATTTTTGATAAAAGAGTAGGACGGCAATTCATATTTGAGCGCCATGGTTGCAAGCGGAATATTCTTTTCGCCGGCAATTTTTTTTAATGAATAAAAAGGCGCCGCCAAAATCAAACCGGAAACCGCGCGTTTTCCTGCTGCCGCCGCAGCCGCCGCCGTGCCCATGGAATAGCCGTAAGCAATAATATCCCTATGTCCGAGCGCATCATGCAGAAAGTCATATGCGGCCTGCGCATCTTCATACAACGCCTGCTGCGTAAAGTCGCCCGGCGTGCCGCCAAAGCCGCGGTATTCGCTCATATAAACGGTATATCCGGCGTCGGCATACGTTTTCATTGCCGGTGCGAATAAAGCAATCTGTCCCGTATTGCCGTGGAAAAAGAGCAGAGCAGGCTTGTCGTCATCACCTTTAACATACCACCCCATAATCCGCATGCCGTCAAAAGAAGCAAACGGCATTTCCCGAAACATCTGCATGTCACAGCTCTCCGGCGAAACATATCCTTTGTCCGGAAACAGATATAAATGCTTCTGCCCGCAATAGAGCACCACCGGGTAAATTAGCGCTGAAACCGCCAGCCCGCCCAAAATATTCCGCCAATATTTCATCATTTTCCCGAAAAGATAATATAAACGAAATAAGTTTATCGCCGCAATTTAAATTTTCAACAATCTCTTGCAAAGATTTTTTATCTTATGACGCAGTTTTGGCTTGTCTACTTTATGATACATTAATATCATGTTCGTCTCCCCTGGATTATTTCTTCATAAATCACGTCTTTGATATCCCGCACGAAGCGTTCGACGTTATGCGTCTTGCGGATATAGTCGATTGCTTTCACGGCGGTTTGAATACGCTTTTCGTCATCGCTCATAATTTCTTTAACCGCCTTGGCATATAAATCAACTTTGTCAAATCCGTCGCCCGAAACGTCACCGACATGAATGCCGAATTTGGCGGTCAAATCTTCCGGGTTGCGGTTTGAAACCAAAAGCGTCCCGTATGACAGAGCTTCCAAAAACGAAATCGGCAGCGCCTCATGAATGGAGGTGTTGATTAATATTTTGGCGTCTTTTAAAAACTTTTCTTTTTCCGCGCCGTCCACATGTCCGGCAAAGTGCAGGTTCGGGATATTCTGATATTTTGCCATAATCGCCGAGTTTTTGTCTTTTTCTCTGAAAGACTGCCCTAAAACATAAAACTCATATTCCGGCAGCAATTTGGCAATTTCGCAAAACAGCCAGCCCCGTTTAACCGATTCAATCCGCCCCAAAAATATAATCCGGTTTTTCTTCGGATATGTTTTAATGTCAAATATGTTGTCCGTTTCAATCGGGTTCGGCAGGTATTGTATCGGCGTATTGTCTTCCAAACGGTATAAGTCCTTGGCTTTCGGGTTCAGAAAATACCCCTGCGAGATGAAACGCACGCGCCCCTGTTCATACCGGTCATGCACCAAATCATAAATCTTTTGATTATAATAACATTTCTCGGGAAACAGCTTAACAGTATTGATTTCGTCCCATTCATATTTCGGTCTCGGGTCCTGAATCCACAAAACAAGCTTTTTCTTGTCGTCGGGTTCGTTTCTCAAAACCCAGTCATTGGTCAACTCAATGGAAAGGTACAAATCATAGTTCTGCTTTTTGAGCCAGCGCCGTGCCATAAACCTGTTGCGAGGCAGCCAATACAAATCAACGTCGTCAACATGGCATTTTCGAGCGAAAAACTGCTTTTTGCCCTTGCCGATTAAAACGTCAATCTCAATGTTGTCGTCCGGAATGTATTTGGCAATATAACGCCTTGCCAGGAACCCGTAACCGCCGAACGCAGTCCCGCCTCCGCCGAAAAATTCATCTATAAGCAGTCCGATTTTTATTTTTCTGTTTAAAATGGAATTAAATGCGGAATTATATGTGTGCCAGATTTTTTTAAGCTTGTTTTTGCAGCCTTTATTCCAGGGTTTGACCGCACCGGTGTAGTGGATAATTACGGCGTTTTTGATTTTGCTTTTTTCACGCCTGGTGTTGGCGGATGCAAAATTATATATGCTGTCAATTTCCTTTATCCGCCCTTTAAGCGTAATGTTCAAAATATCCTGATCCTGAAAGCGGATTTTGTCTTGCAGCCTGACCGTATTTTCAAACAGGCAGGCGGAAATGTTGTCGCGCCGCATCAGCGCAAGGTTTAAAAGCAGCACGCCGGCGTTGATATATAAATCATCAGCCGCCAGTCCGATTTTCTCATTATGCCCGATACGTTCGACATAAAGGTCGCGTGCGCCCGCGCAGTAATTATCGCCAAGCTCGGTGTCATAGAGCGGTTTGAGCTGTCCGTTCACCGCAATGTCGGCATCCAGATACAAACATTTATCTTCATCCGCAAGCATGTCGGCAATTGCATAACGGTAATATGTTTCAATGCTGATGTAATCGGAGGTCAGTTTAAACGGCGCGAAAAGGGCTTTGTCAGGGCAGAGATAAACAATATCCCAGTTGCCGTAAGCCTTGTGCAGGGCGTTTATCTTCTTTTTGCTTTCTTCCGTAAAATCCGTCGTTAAGCAATAAAAATGTATCGGTTCCTGCCGGTTGTCGGCCAAAATGGAGAGCATGGTAACGGCAAGCTTGTCGGCATAAGCATCATTAACGGCAAAACATATGTTCATTGCAAAAGTCCTCGTTCATCAGTTCTGTTTGGCCAAAGCCAAAAAACGGAAAAGTTTAAGTTTGTTTTTCAGGCTTAATCCGCGATAAGAAATCAGCCCTTCTTGTTTAAGATTGCTCAAAATCCGTGAAACATACTGTCTCAACTCGCGGCTATGGGCGCGCTTGGTATGATTCATCATCATTTTGACCGTTCTGGCAATGCGCGTTTTCAGCACATGATTCCATTTTTCGGGCGCATTTTGTTTGAAATAGTCATAAACCGTTTTAATCCCTAAAACATAGCTGTCTATTTTTTCCGGCGTCATTTGGCTGCGCATAATGGAATTGCCGGACAATCGGTAGCCGTATAAACGGTCTTTTATCCAGGCAAAGCTCTGAGCCCGTTCAAAAACGCAACAATTATATACCCAGTCTTCAAAATACATCCCCGGCACAAATTCTATATCACCGATGACTTCGCGTTTATAAAGCTTGTTCCAGACGTTAAAATGAATAAAATTCTTCGGATGAAGCAAAACATCCAGCGCGTTGCCGTATATTTTCGGTTTAACGGCGGCAATGTTTCCGCGCAGGCAATCCCGTTCGCATTTGATTTTTTGAAAATCGCACCCGACGATATCGCATTGCGTCTGCTGCTGCGCATTGTAAAGATGCTCCAAAAACTGCGGGTGGACAAAGTCATCACTGTCAATAAAGATGATATAGTCGCCTTTCGCTTCGGGCAGAGCAGTGTTTCTGGCGGCCGACAGCCCTTGGTTTTCTTGGGTGATAACCTTGAAATTATCATATTTGGCGGCATATTCTTCCAAAATGGCGCCGCTGTTATCCGGCGAGCCGTCGTTCACGCAAATTACCTCAAAGTCCTTAAAAGTCTGTTCCATAACGCTGTCCAAACACCGCGGCAGATATTTTTCAACCTTATACACGGGAATAATAACGGAAATTTTTGGCATATAACAATCCTCTGGCAAATAAATCATTCTACCTGCGTCCGTTTCTTATATATCTGCACAAAACCAAAACGGCAAGGTTTTCGTCGCGTTATATACAGAAAATATACCGCGTGGTCAAACGTCAATCGTATTAAATATGAAAAGCCGCGGTTGAGGCGGCTTTGGGATCATTGCGGTTTGCGTTTTTTGAAACTGCCGTCGGGACGTTTTTTGAAGCTTTTGCCTTCATAAGAGGTCGCTTTGGCGCGTTTGCCGGCAAATTTGGCTGATTGGCGCGGGGCAGGGCAGGCATTTTTTTCGGCAGCGTTATCGGTTTTTCTCGCCGGCTTCTTGAATTTCGGCTTAGCCATGATAACCTCAACACCGTTTTCCATGAAACTTTTATCGGCAGGATGTTTTTGTTTTTTTGCTTTGGAAAATTTTTCATCTGCCTTTAAAACGGTATTCATCGCGGGGGCTGCCGGTTTTTTCTTTTCTACCGAAAAACCGAATTTGCCGATTTTGCGCCCCAAGGTATAATAAAAACCGTGGGCATAAGCCAAAAGGCCTGCTTTTTCCAAATTCAAAGCACCGGTTTCATCAATATATTGTTCGTCAACATTAACCGCGACAACTTCTGCCAGAAACATGTCATGCGTGCCGAAAGGACGGACTTCCAAAACTCTGCATTCCATACTGACCGGGCATTCTTTAATCTGCGGTGCGGCAACGGCGGTTGAAGGTTCGGGGGTCAGGCCGGTTAAAGCGAATTTATTCGTATCGCGACCGGATTTGACACCGACGGTATCAACGGCTTCGGCTTCCTTCCACGTCGGCAGGTTGATGACAAATTCTTTGTTTTGGCTTACGAGCTCGTGTGTATAGCGTGACGGGCGTAAAGAAACATAAGTTATCACCGGATCAGAGCAGATAATTCCCGTCCAGGCGGCCGTCATAACGTTCGGGTGTTCCGTATCGCCGGAGCTGATAAGTGCGGGCGGAAGCGGCGAAAGCATGGTTCCGGGGCGCCAGGTTTGTTTTGTCATATTTAAAATCCTTTATTCAAATTGCGTTGTGTCGGTTATAACACGGCAATGCGAAATGTAAAGCATTTTTTGAGGTAAAAGTTAAGCCCCGCTTTGCAGACGGGGCTTTGAACTTATTTGCATTCCAGATTTTTCAGGAAGCGGTTCAAGAGGCGGACGCCGAAAGCCGAAGCTCCTGCCGGATAAAGCGGTTTGGCCTTTTCAACCTTGTCCATGCCGGCAATATCCAAGTGCGCCCATGGCGTACCGTTATTGACAAAGCTTTCCAGAAAACAGGCGGCGGTGATTGAACCGGCGGAACGCCCTTCGGAGATGTTTTTAATATCGGCAATGCTTGATTTAATCATCTTACGATAATTGTCATTCAGCGGAAAACGCCACAACAGCTCGCCGGATTGCTCGCCCGCAATGCTCAACAGTTCTGCCATGCAGTCGTCGTTCGTAAACATACCGGCCATTTCGGAACCTAACGCCACGACAATAGCGCCGGTTAAGGTCGCAATATCAATAATGCGTTCGGGCTTGTATTCGTTCTGTACATAGGTCAGGCAGTCGCCCAAAACCAAACGCCCTTCGGCATCGGTATTCAAAATTTCAACGGTTTTGCCTGAAAGCGAAGTAACGATGTCTCCGGGGCGGGTGGCGGTGCCGGACGGCATGTTTTCAACCAGACCGACAATGCCGACAATGTTTAAGTTCAAATTCTGCTGGGCGGCGGCTTTTAAGGAAGCGGCAACAACGGCGGAGCCGGCCATATCCTGCTTCATATCCCACATGCCCTGTGCCGGTTTGAGGGATATGCCGCCGGCATCAAAGGTAACGCCTTTACCGACAAGAGCAATGTCCCAGCCTTTGTTTTTCTTATTGCCGCGGTGTTCAATGACGCAGACATACGGGTCATTGGCAGAACCTTGGGATACGGAAAGCAGCATGTTAAAGCCTTTTTTCTTTAACTCGCTTTTGTTCATAACGCTGATTTTCAGCCCCAGATGTTCCAAACGCTTAATGTCGGCAGCGTAAATTTCCGGCGTCAGTTCGTTGGCGGGTTCGTTGGTCAAATCGCGCGCATAGCGGACGGCATTGGCAAGAGCGGCAACTTGTTCATAAGCTTTTTTATCAAGCTTGTCTTTGGCGACAAAATTAACGGTTTCAAGCTTCGGAAACTCGTTTGGTTTCTTTTGCGTGTGGTATTTGTCAAAGCTGTAAGACGCAAGTTCCAAACCGAAAGCAAGACTTTCCGCGGTTTTTTGTGCGGTAAACATTGTCTTGGGCAGTTTGCGCGCATAAACGGCGGCGGATTTAAAGTTTTTAATCTGCGCATAAAGTTTGCCGCCGAGTTCTTCCAGTTCCGCCGTGTCGGCAGTGTCTTTCAGGCGAAGCAGAACAACGGCTTCTTTGACCAAATCCAGTTTCAGAATATCTTTTTTCTTATCGCCGTCGTCTTCGCGCGCCGCTAATGCTTTCAGGCGGTTAAATGTGGAGCGGTCAATAATGCGCGCAATGCCGTAGTTTAAGTCTTCCTCTTTGGTGGCAATCAGGACTTTGACTTCGGCGTCTTCATAAGGTTGGTTGAATGTGATTTCAGTCATTTGTTTCTCCGTAATATATCAAATCGGTTACATTGTGCGGCGCGAGGTATGAAAAAAAAGTTAAATTTTTGAGGTTGACATTGGTTTTTATGGTGATAATGTCAAGAAAATTCAAATTATAAAGGCATGGACGATGAGCGGCATACTGAAAGCAGACACGGTAAATATAGGCAGAGCGGCAACGATTATCAAGAGCGGCGGGCTTGTTGCTTTTCCGACCGAGACGGTTTACGGGCTGGGGGCGGACGCGTTTAACCCGCATGCAGTGGCGCGGATTTTTGAAGCCAAAGGGCGTCCGTCGTTTAATCCGCTGATTTCGCATATCGCGGAGCCGGAAGCCTTGCGCGAAATGGCTCAGGTGGATGATCGTGCGCGCTTTTTGGCGCGAAAGTTCTGGCCGGGGCCGCTGACGTTTGTTTTGCCGCGCAATGATGATAATCCTGCGCTTGATTTGGTGTGTGCCGGATTGAGGACGATTACCGTGCGTTGTCCGAATCACCCCGTTGCTCGGGATCTTATCCGCCGCAGCGGTACGCCGATTGCCGCACCTTCCGCTAACCGGTCGCAGACAATTTCCCCCACCACGGCGGCAGCCGTATTGGAAAGTCTTGAAGACCGCGTGGACATTATTCTGGACGGCGGTGCCTGTTCCGTCGGTGTGGAATCCGCGATTTTGGATTTAACAACGGCAAAACCGGTTTTATTGCGGGCAGGGGGCATTACCAAAGAAGAGTTGGAAGAAGCTTTAAATGAAGAAGTTATCCTTTCGGATGGCAATCCCGATAAACCGAACTCTCCGGGGCAGTTGTTAAAGCACTATGCGCCGAGCAAAAAATTCCGCATTAATGTTGAAAAGCCTGAAAAAGGCGAGTTGTTTATCGCTTTCGGAACCAAATACGGCAAAGGTGATATGAACCTGAGTCCGTCCGGCGACCTGCGTGAAGCCGCCGCCAACCTGTTTGCCTTTATGCGTGAGGCTGACAACAACGAAAAATTTGATTGTATGGCTATGGCGCCTATACCGAACGAGGGGTTGGGGTTGGCGATTAATGACCGTATCCGCCGCGCCAGTCGTTAAAGGGTAAAATTTGAGTATCTAACGCGGTTTCTTTGGGTCGCTTAAAATTCATGTACTTCTGTGTACACTAAAATTTTAAGCGCCCTTGGGCCCATCGCTATCTATCTCAAATTTTCCGCCTTTTCCGAAAGTGAGGTACAGGGTTCGTTGCGCTATGTACGCTGCGCTTTAGGGTAGGACATCCGCGGTTATTCCGCAAAATTTCAGGCTCTGCACATATCGTGGCTTAAATTTATCTCCGTTCAGCCCTTTCCGAAGTAAGACCGGAGCTTCTGTGATGTCGCCGAACCGCGGGAAATGACGATAATTAGGATATGCTCAAAACTTAAAGTTTTACTTAAAAACTGTTTCTTATCCGGTTGAATTTATTCTCTAATGATGTCTTGCTTTGTTCCAGCTTTTCATTTAAGCCGGAGAGCAGTTGTTCGCGGTATTCTTCCGCCCAGGCAACCATGGAATCAATCACCGGTTTTAAGTTGTAGCCTAACCCTGTCAATGTGTAGTCAACCCGTGGCGGAATTTGCGCGTAAACATGGCGGACGAGAATGCCGTTTTCCTCAAGCATGCGCAGGTTGGAGGTCAGAACTTTCTGCGTAATGTCTCCGAGTTCTTTTTTTAGTTCGCCGAAGCGCTTGGTGCCGTCCATCAGGCATTCGATAATCCTTACTTTCCAGCGGTCACCCAGCATTTTAATTGTTGTTTCAGCCAAAGAATTGGATATTTCCGGCATATAAACCTCCTGTTTTTTTTGTTCGGGCTTATCGTAAGGTATGCTGAAAAATATGCAAGCAAAAAGCGGCGGCTGTACACAGCAATTAGAATGTGAAAAATGATTATTATGCTTGATTTTTTTGAAAAAATAGTGTATACTCACGGCATATATGTATGTAAACGGAGTTATTTATGTATTTGTTAATGCTGCTTGCGACATTTATGTCGGCAATTTACGGATATAATTTATCGGTCCGTCCCGAGTTTGATCGGGATATTCCGCATAAAAAAGCTTTGGCCGTTATATACAAATTTCTTTATCAACATGACGCCGCAAGGACACTGCTGGCATCGCGCCTTCCTGCGGCAGACTGGCAGCAGCCCGGTGACATCCTTTACGGCGAAGACGATTTTATTCTCAATTATAAATGCGGCACGGGGGATGCCGTCGCTTATCCTCTCAGAAAAAAAGACAGAGAGGGAAATTCGCTCGGGGACGGCGCGCTTAACATCATTCAGACCGGACGTTCGCTCTATGCGGGCGATATTATGGTTTCCAAGCTGTTGTGCCCGGAAAAAGAATTATATGAAGCCGGCAATTCTTCCTGCACGTCCACGCCGGATCCGTCGGGCAGCGGCGGGATTGTGGACAGCTGTTGTGCCAAGACAAAAAGATATTTAATTTCGTACAGCAAGCTTGATGCCCGTTGGCGCAATCGGATTACGGGAAAAGTCAGCAGCGATTTCCTGTGGGCGCTTGCCTTACAGGAATTTAAGGTTAATATCGGTGTGATTACATGGGAAAACGACCATTGGAATTTTCAGGGACGGACGGATATGGAAGCTGCATACTATGAGGATAAACAAAAATATATAGAAGAGCAAAAAGCTGCCGGCGTTCCGGAAGGGCGGATTGAGTATCCGTCGGCTTTAACGATGCGGACAAACTGGGTGTTGCCGGAAATTTTTCAAGACTATTTCAAAGATATAAACAATGCGCAGGATATGTGCAAAGACTCGGGCTGTGTGTTTCGTATTGACGAAATATGACAGGCTTGAGTATCGGGAGACAAGATATGACGATAACAACAAAGAAATCAGACCAAAAGGGAACGCTTTTAATCGAAGCGATTGCCATGCTGGGCTTAATTGCCATGGTAACGCCGACTTTGTATAAAAAATCTGCCGAGCGCTTGCAGGAGATTCAGGATATCAACACCGCAACGCAGGCGCGCATGATGGGGGCTACCATTGATACGTTTGTGCGCAGCCATTTGGCTTCGCTTAAAGATGCAGCGGGTGCGGCTGACGGAAATGTTGTGAGACTTTGTCTGGATGATAATACGGACGGATGTTTCAGTTTCGGCTATTCTTCGGATATTCCGGCAGGCTTCCGCCCCGGTGAATTGAAAGGGTTCAAAGATCCGGAAATTTATGTGCGCAGTGACGAGGGCAAGCTGGTTTATTATATTTTATACCCCAAGTATAATGATATCAACCAGCGGCGGGCAGCACGTCTGGCATCGCTTGTCGGCGCCAACGGCGGTTTTGTCAAAGAAAAAAAATTCGTGCAGGGTGTCGGCGGTGCTTGGGAATTGGATAGCACCATGATTGATGAAATGAAGTTTGACGGAAGCACTCTGACGGAAAATTCTCTGGTGGTAACGGCACCGGAGCCGATTGTAGCAACAATTGACGACAGCGATAAATATTTGTACCGCGTGCCGGACGAAGAGAAAAAATTTCATAACACAATGGTAACCAACTTGTTTTTGGGCGGACATACAGAGCCTGAAAATTCCGGTTTTAAAGATGCAGCCCAAGACTTTTATTCCATTTTTAACGTCAGAAAGCTGACGATGAACACGGATTGCAAATACGGCGAAATCAAAGGCCCCGTGGGGGGAACAAGCTGTATTCCTGCGGATTTGGCCGATTTGTACATCGGAAAGCCGATAGGGCGGTTTAACGAAGAAGACGGAGACAGCAGCTCTATAAGAAGTTTCGGAGCCAACCGGGGAGCGGCATGGATTTACGGTAACCTGTCGGCAGTCAGCGACAGATTTAAGGTATTTCATACCGATTATCGAAATGTGGGAGGAGGCGGCAGCTCGGATATCTCGCATCGCGGCGGCTATGACGTTTTGCGTTTTGCCAGAACGGACAACAGCTCGGACGGCGATGTTTGGGACGAAAGCAGCACGGTTGACCTTGACGTTTTGCGCGCAAGCAATGAAAACGGCAGCGCCGAAGTGGCAATGATTAACGGCTATGTGCGGGCTATGGAGAACTATCTGGATCAGGGAGGTGCAGTGGGGCGCGCCTTTTTGGTCGGCGGTTCCAGCGATGCTGATGCCAGCAGCCTGTTGATTGAAGCGTTCAGCAGTCAAATCAGTATCAATAATATCTCAAACGGTACAACCCGAATCAATCCGAACGGCGGTGATGTTTATATTAACGGTTTTGACGGCTCTTCCGGAATTGTCGCACACACCTATATTAATCCGGAAAACGGCGAACTCTATGCCGGTAAAGACGGCAATTGGATGAAGGCATGGGATGATGGCAGTACGGTTGTCCATATGCTGAGCGGCGGCAGCTCGGGAACAGACAGCGCTGACAGGCTGTTTGTGGTCGGCAATAATGACGCCAGCAGCCATATGATTTATGCCAATGAAGATAAAGTTTCTTTACGCGGCGGTCAGATAAGCGTTTATAACAGTATTAAAGAAGGTGCGGGCAGCAGCTCGGCTTTCGGTATCGGGGCAGGAGAGGACGGAGCCGTCAGCGTTTCTTCGGGAACGACGGTTATTGCCTCGCGTATTACCGATATCTTAGGCGGAACGTATATGGGCAACAAAGCCATGAATACGGACGGCGATGGTGTGTATTATGAAAGAAATGACGGCGGCGCCGGTTCTAACCACTGGACGTTGGGCGTTGCCGGTTCGGCCTGGGTGGACGATTTATTGTATGCGCGCAAGGCTTGGATGAGCGATGCCGGATTTAAAGATTTGCATGCGGGCTTTTCCAGCTTTGCCGAATATTCCTCGGAGCCGGGAATTGGTTGGCTTAATGTTTACGGTGGTGGGGCTGGTCGCGTGGAAATCCGTAATCCGGATTTGGTACGCGGTCGGTATAGTTCCAATATCAGTGATAGTTCGCAGGCTGACACAATGTTTTATGCCGATTCGACATATACTTATATCGGCGATACGGTCGGCGCATATGCGGCGTTTCAGGACGGTGATGCCTATATCGGTACAAAAGATTTTGGCGGCGGCCGAAACTATTTTGCCGCGGACAGCAGTGATGCACGTGTTGTCGGTTCGACACTGGCTCAGATTTATACCGCAAACACCGGCGCGGATGACTTTGTAGACATCCAGAAAGGGGCAATGCTCTTTAATGGATATTCATGGACGGGAGACGACCGTTCGACACATACGTATGACGATAACACGATTGAGGCGCATGCGGGCAAATATATGCTGCATACCAAAAATGTCTCTTCGGTAACAGGCGAGAGCGCTGCTGTCTTTTATGCCGATAAGAGTGATATCAGAACGCGTTATGTTGACTTTTCGGTAGAAAACGATTCAAGCGTGGCACGTTTTAAGGTGATGCCGAACGAAGACCCGAGCTCGGTGAGCGGTTCGGCAAACGTTATGGTTAACGGCTCTTTCCATGTAACGGGCAATGAGGTTATCCATATTGCCTCCAATTCTTCCAATGCGGCAGGAATAGATGACGATAATCCGCACGCGGTGTTTGAAGTTGACCCGCGCTTTGTCAAGGTTATGGCAAGAGACAGTGCGGGGAATTTTATAGATGCAGTGGGTAGTTCCGGCACGACAGACGGAAAACTGGCTATTTTGAAAATCAATCCGGATGATACTTTGGGGGGAAGCAGTATCGCTGACAATACACGTGATGCTTCGGTTTATATCCGCCGCGGCGCGATTGAATTGGAAGAAAGCCCGATAACAGGTTCTTCTGCGGCAGGCGAAGGCTATGGCTATATTAAAGCAAACAGGTTAGTGTCCAATGTTAGAGGAGATGCTGCAAGGGTTCCCACTGAGATCGGTTGGCCGGTGATCAAGTCTGACAATTATGAAAAATATGATCAATTCATGGTTAATCCGGCATATACCTCGGTTATGCATGACATTAAGCTGACCACCCGTGGCGGCGCGCGACTAAGCGATATTTTGCCGGATTATATCTTGAAAGGCGTGTACAATGTCTCCAATGACTTTATTGAAGGAAGTAAAACAACACGTATCCACTGGAGTTGTGGCAAACAATGTGACAACGGTTTTTATAGTTCAGATCCGAAAAAAGTTGCCTGGGCTGATACTTATGTCGGAATTATTCCGTATGCGGTTTGTCCGCGCGGATATAAAAATCTGGCGACGATTGTGCCGATTTCATTCCGCATGGGGCAGGCCGGCGAAGTTATCAAAGCCGACCAGTTGTACAGCGGCGTAGGCTATCCGAGTAAGAGTATCAAATATGTCGTTAATCCGTCATCGCGTCAGACACGGCATATTTTGAGTGTGGCTTCAGACGGTAGTAAAGATATTGTTTATCCGTGGCTGCAAAAAGCGGAAAACTATACATACGGTGATATTTCCAGCAATTCCGGAGTGTTCCCGCCTAATACATTCAGCCGGACGGAAGGTTGGTTCTGGGGCGTGGATGCCGTTTACGACGGAACGGGATCTACTGCTTCAATACAATCTGAATTAGAAGTGGAGACATTCGGCAGCGGTAGCACACAGGCTGCGGCTTATCATTATAAAGGCGGCGCAGCAGAGCATTCAGATGATTTGGCCGGCGAGGATAAAAACGGCATCGTAGCAGAGCCGCTCTATTTCCAGCAGAATACCTTCTTAAAAACAGCGCTTACCCCGGGCTCGCAGAACGGTATCAGTGGTTGGGAAGGGCGCATGGGCTTTTTGTATGATAAGGATGTGTATATCGGTGCCGGAACTTTTGACAATACGGGTATTGCTTCCAACAATAATGCTGACGGAGAGAACGAGAGTTCTGTAACCAATATGCCGGGAAACTGGATTTGGAATCTCTTTCCGGTAGCAACCAATACGCTGGAGGGGCATGCGACAGTCTACTGCTATTTTGACAGGACACAATTTTTGGGCGGAAAGGAGCTGAATGGCGGCGATTGGCAAGGCTATATTGATCCGATTGACCAGATGAACAAAAATAAATTCAGAGCTATTGACAGTGTTAAAGATAGTTCATATACAAGACGCCTGAATGACCCGAGTTTGAAATATGACGATCCGTGGTAAGAAAAAGAGCCCCTCAAAAGGGGCTTTTTTGACAGGACACAATTTTTGGGCGGAAAGGAGCTGAATGGCGGCGATTGGCAAGGCTATATTGATCCGATTGACCAGATGAACAAAAATAAATTCAGAGCTATTGACAGTGTTAAAGATAGTTCATATACAAGACGCCTGAATGACCCGAGTTTGAAATATGACGATCCGTGGTAAGAAAAAGAGCCCCTCAAAAGGGGCTTTTTCTTTCGCATGCTGTCCGTTCGCTGCCTGCTTTTAGGGCGGAACGGCGTAATAGACGGTAAATCAAAGTTTAATCTTGTTTCACAAAATTGAGTCCGCAGTATTTATAAAACCGTTTCAGCCGTCTGACCATAATCATCTCGGCCAGCGGAGAAAACACTTTTTCCAGTTTCAGAAATGTCCATGATTTGTTGCTGTTGTAGCTTTTCAAATCAATATATTTGAGTTTTTTAACGCCGTTATTAATCTGCACGACAAAATTGTTCAGATTGAAATCATAAAAATACAGTTTGTTTTTTAAGAGTGTCTGCGTAAAATCGTAAATCTGTCCGTCCAGTGTCGGGTCGAGCCGTCCGTTACGGACAAATTTCCAAATCGGTTTACACAGGCTGCCGTCATCATTTTTTAATAACTCGCAGACCAGCCCTAAGCCTTTATCTGTTACCGCCGGTTCAGGGTCATATTCGGCAATGAATTTCTGCATACGCTCGCGCAGAAATCGATACGTATTAAGTTCGCGTTGCAAAAGTTTTGTTTTTTTCGGGTTAATTAAAACTTTGACGCATTTGTCCGGATTTTCGGGATGCAGAAAACAGTTCCGAGTGGCACCTTTGCCGATAAAATCTTTTAAAATTAACATATCATAGTCCTCAGTGCAGTAGTTCCGCTGCTTAAACATACAGTAATTATAACCGTTTATCATCGAAACGCAATATAAAATTTTATATATGTTTATGAAGCGGAATGTATATCATTTAGTCTGATGTTCTTTTCTGAATTTAATCAGATGATAGATAAAAAATATCGGATACAAAAGGTAAATATAGAGGATATCTTCTTCAAGATAATAGCCGGATAATCCTGCAAAAAGAACATAACCGGCGCTCAGCTCCGTAATATAATCAAAAAACGACTGCGGAATCGGGTCTTCCAGCCGCGGCGCGGAGGGATTAGCCGCATAATTCCGCCGGATGTATGCGTTCAACTGCATAAAACCGCTGATATGGTCGCCGATTTTGGGAACATATTTTCCCAGCTCTTTTTTATTAACATAAAGGTAGACGGAAAGGCAGTTCTCTTCTTCCTCATCGTCTTCATCCCGCTCTTCTTCGTCCTCGCTGCCTTGTAAAACGCGTATGACAAGGCGGTAAAATGTCTCGCCGGCATATTTAAATTCTTCAATGCCGTAAATATCCGAGGCAAATTCATACATGTCGACATATTTTTGAGAAAGCAAAACGCTGCCGCGGCTGATATCCAGCTCGGCATAGGGAAAGTCATCTTTGCTTTTGCCCGGGTTCTCTCGTAAAAATTCCTGTAAAAGATCTTCATAATATGCGCCGTCTTCAAATTTTATTATTGTTTCAGACATCTTCTCTATATTCCACCCCAGACCGGCAAGCATAAATCTTTGTTTGCCTTTGTCTGCGCCGACATTTTGCCGCAGTTTTTCATACTGCTGCCCGAACAGCGGGTTGAACATCCACATCGGTGCCGCATTCCCTTTACTGAGCAGAATATGCCCCTCGGCGTTGTCTTCATCCATAGCCTGCACATCATTGAATATCAATCTGTTTGGATACCCCGGTAATACGGGAAAGATGGAATATAGCGAGTTCTGTCCGTCGGTTTGCCCGATAACAGCCTCAAAGGCTATAAGCGAGTTTTTCGGTTTATATTCCAAAAAGCTGAAATCTCCTGCCGCCGCTACAGCCTTACCGTAATGTGTGGTCTCAACAATAATCTTGCTCAATGATTTGCCGCGGTCTTCGCCGAGAAGAGCCTCCCACATATCACCGTAATATAAAAAATCTTTATCATCTGTCATGGTTGTCACTTTTGCTGAAAGTTGATTTTCAAAAAATATCACATTAACATTTATTTTACAAGCACAAACAATCCACACAACACATATAAACAAAAAAGGCACCGTATAGGCACCTTTTGTATTTATTGGTTGCGGGGGAAGGATTTGAACCAACGACCTTCAGGTTATGAGCCTGACGAGCTACCGGGCTGCTCTACCCCGCGATAAATTACGTCGCATAAACAACGAATGCATATATAACTGCAAAAAAAATAGTTGTCAATAATATTTTTATATATTTTGCATAATTTTTTTGATATGCTAAAACAATGTCATGAAAAATCGGATAAAAGGAAGAAAATGACTGTTAAACCTTTTGCAAATACAGATGATGTTATCCGTAATCCCGAACGCAAACTGGGTATCATTGCGGGCGGCGGTGAACTGCCGCAAAAGCTGTTAAACTGGTGTATCGCTCATAACCGCCCGTATTATGCGCTGGCTGTTCACGGCAATGCCGATGAAAAATATTTTACTCCCGGTATTGCCCATGAATGGATTAGGATAGGGCAGGCAGGAACCGGATTTAAACGCTTTAAGGAAGAAGGGGTTAAAGAGATTGTCCTTATCGGTACGATTAAACGCCCGACGCTTTCCGAACTTGTGCCTGATTTGCGTACCGCCGCTTTTTTTGCCAAACTCGGTACCAAAGCGCTCGGCGATGACGGTATTCTCCGTGCGCTTGTCAAAGAAATTGAGAGCGAGGGCATGAAAGTTGTCGGTATTCAAGAGGTCGTTCCCGATTTGCTGGCAAGTGTCGGCGTGCTCACGAAAAAAAAGCCGGATAAAGAAGATGAGGAAGATATCCGCCGCGGCGTGGAAGTCGCCTCAACATTAGGCAAATTGGATGTCGGGCAGTCGGTTATTGTTCAGCAGGGGCTGGTTTTGGGTGTTGAAGGGATTGAAGGGACAGATAAGCTGATAACCCGCTGTGCGGAATATAAACGCAAGGGTAAAGCGCCTGTCCTCGTCAAATTGCGCAAGCCGCAGCAGGATATGCGTATAGACCTGCCGACGGTCGGCACCCGTACAATTGAAAATGCACGTAGCAGCGGTTTTAAAGGCATTGCCGTCCATGCCGGAAACACGTTGATTGTCAACGAAGCGGAAGTCATCAAATTGGCTGATAAATACGGTATGTTTATTAAAGGTATCGTGCCTGCGGAGTATGAGAAATGTTAGTTTATCTGATTGCGGGCGAGCCCTCCGGAGATATGCTCGGCGTCCGTCTGATGCGGGCTCTGAAAGCGGCTGAGCCGGCGATTGAGTTTGCCGGCGTCGGCGGCGAGAATATGGAAAAGGAAGGCCTCAAATCGCTGTTTGACATCACAGATTTGGCGATTATGGGTCTGGCCGAAGTCATCCCGAGCATTCCGAAAGTACTGCGTCATATCAAAGAAACCGCCGCGGATATTGCCGCAAAAAAGCCGGACGTTGTCATCACCGTAGACAGCTGGAGCTTTTCTGCCCGTGTGCATAAGCTGCTGCGCAAAAAGAAAATCAAAGTCTTGCAGATGCATTATGTCGCCCCGCAGGTTTGGGCCTGGAAAAAGGGCAGGGCGAAAACCATGCATAAATATATTGACCGCCTGCTGACATTATTTCCGAATGAATCGCAATATTTCACGCCTTATGGGTTGCAAACAGATTTTGTCGGGCACCCCGTGATTGAAAGCTCCATGATAACTGCCGACGGCAATGAATTTCGCGCGAAGTATAATGTTCCCGCCGATGCCGAAGTGGCTCTGCTTCTCCCCGGCTCGCGGCATAATGAAGTTGCCAATCTGCTTCCCGTGTTTTTGGAAACTGCTGCCGAATTGAAAAAACGGCACCCTGAATTGTATTTTGTTTTGCCGACCGTTAAAACCGTCGAAAAGCGGGTGCATTCAATGCTTGCCGCAACCAAAGCGGACGTACTGGTTGTCAACACGCAGGAAGACCGCTATGCCGCTGCCCGCGCTGCCAAAATGGCGCTTGCCGCGTCGGGAACCGTCGCTTTGGAACTGGCTATTGTCAATGTGCCGCATTTGGTGGCTTACAAGGCGCCGAAGATTACGGCCTGGCTGGTGCGCCATATGTCAAACATCAAATATGTCAATTTAACGAATATTTTGTTGGACAGAGCTGTTGTGCCCGAACTGTTGCAGGAAGAATGCAATAAAGATAAATTGCTGCAAACCGCCGAATGGCTGCTGGACGCTCAATCGCCGCTTTATAAAGATGAGATAACGGGTTTTGCCGATTTGCGCAAGGCGCTGGGTTTCGGCGAAGACTATCCGAGCCGAAAGGCGGCGGCAATTATTTTATCCGCGGTTAAAAAGTGAGGCCGGCGTGCGTTGGTGGTTTCGCAAACAGCTTCTGCGCCTTAAACTTTATGCTTCCGAAAATTACTTTAATGAAGCGGAAAGCCTCGTTATTTGGTACGCGGTTTGTTTTGCTTTGGGTGCCGCATTTTATTTTGCCCTACCGGTTGAACTCCCTGTTTGGGCAATAGTGGTATATCTTGAAGCTGTTCTTATCCTGCTGTTTCTCTATCGCCGCAGAGAAGGAGGGTTTAAAGTTCTGACGTATGCGCTGGCATTTATGTTGGGATTGAGCATAGCCAAAGCAGACGCTGTTTACCGCGCGGTAAATCTGGAACGGGATTTGCCTGAAATCATGTATTTGCGTGGAAAAATTAAGAATCTTGATTTCAATTCCAACAACCGTCCGCGGCTGCATTTAACTGATGCCGAAGATTTGGACAGGGCTTACAAAGGGGATTTTCGTATCAGTTTAAGCTATGCGCCGGATTGGTTGAAACCCGGAAAATGCGTGGAACTTGTTGCCAAAGTCTCTAAAAGCATGACACCCAATCCGCTGAGCAATTATAATTTTGAACGTGCCAATTTCTATAAAGGACTGAGTGCGTCCGGCTATTCGGTCGCTCCGGTGTTTGAAATAGAGTGCGCCGGCAAAAGCGGCACTTTCGGCGGTATTATTGAACATATCCGCCGTTATATACAAAATATCGTGGATAAAAATGCACCGCCTGAAACAGGGGCAATTATCAAAGCACTTGCCATCGGCGACCGCAGCGCCGTTACGGATACGCAGGCCGAAAACTATCGTACTTCCGGATTGGCGCATTTCCTGGCAATCTCGGGAATGCATATGGGGATAATCGCGTTGCTTGTCTTTTTCCTTATCCGCTCGTTATTGTTTGCCGCAGGCCAAGGACGCTATGATTTGCGCAAGCCGGCGGCGGTAGCGGCTCTTTCGGCAACGTTTGCTTATTTCCTGATTTCCGGACAGAGTGTCTCTTGTATGCGGGCTTTTGTCATGACCTCTCTCGTACTTTTTGGTATACTGCTCAACCGCCGTTCAATTTCCCTGCGCCTGTGGGCATTTGCCGTTTTGGTCGTTACTGTAATCACGCCCGAAGCCGTTGTCTCGCCGGGGTTTCTGATGTCTTTTGCCGCCGTACTCGGCCTTGTGTCTTTTTATGAACAGAACGGTGCCGAAATTCACCGACGTCTGCAAGCAAAAAGCCTTATGGGCAAAGTTGCGGCGTATCTTGCCGGTATTTTGCTGTCGGATTTGGTCGCCAGCCTGATGACGCTTCCTTACAGCATATATTATTTTCATCAGATATCGGTTTATACAAGCTTGGGCAATTTGCTGGCGGGGCCGGTGATAGCCTTGTGGGTGATGCCTGCGTTGTTGTTGTTTTTAATATCACTGCCGCTTGGATTGGGCGGGATTGCCGTCAAACCGTTAAGCGCGGGTATAGGTGTTATGAACGGAATAACCGAATGGGTCGCCTCGCTCCCGGGAGCCAAAACGGGCGAGGGTGTCGGCGCCATGCCGGATTGGGGGATATTTATCCTCACCGTCGGCTTGTTGTGGCTCTGTATCTGGCAGGAAAAATGGCGCTATTGGGGGATTTTAGGTATAGTTATCGGCTTTCTCGCCGTCTGTTTCAGCCCGTCGCCGGATTTTGTTTTTGACACTGACGGCACAACCTATGCGTATAAAGACAAAGACGGCAAGCTCGTCTCATCACGCTTTCATAAAAACCGCTTTCTGGTGAAAATGTGGACGGGTGAGAAAAAAACCGTGAAAAAAGATAAAGCAGTGGAAGAAGCTGACGGTGTTGTCTGTGCCGATGAAACTTGCGTGTATAGAGGCCGTATAGAATTTACCAAGGGAAAAATCAGGTTTGACGGCAAAGACATTCCCTTAAAATCCGGCGGTTATATCAACCTCAAAACCGGAATATTCTACTATAAGCCTGAAACCTCCCGCCTATGGAATGCGCTCTAGTCTGAAATCCCTTTCTGCCGCTTAACTTCTTGGATAATTTCGTGAAATTGTTTGCCGACTTGTTTAGTGGTAAAGTGTTTCAACGTAATTTTCCGCGCACGTTCGGCTTTTTCTTTACGCTCTTCTTCATGCGCCGGATCAAGATAATAGTTAATCAGTTGTACAAGCTCTTCTTCCGTCTGCCACATCGGAATACTGTCGCCGTATATCTCTTTAATTTCGGGAAAATAATCGGAAATCAGCAGCGTTCCGCACGCCGTAACGTCAAAAGTTCGGTTGTTGATAAAACCGTAATCACGCATATCGTTCCTGTGCTGGTTCAAGACAATTTTGGCGGAACTGTAATATTTACGCAATATTTTATTGTCAATGAAATTTTGTTTGGCAATGCCGTCTTCCCACCACGGACCGTATATCGTTATCGGCAGTTTGTGCTTCAAGGCGATGTTCGGAGCGCCTTCATTCCTTTTGGCGCCGACAAACAAAATTTCTGATTTGAGCGCCTCATTATAGTCTGGATAAAATTTATCGGTATTGGTAAATTGTGGTACATAATAGGCATTGTACCCTTCCTCATTCAGCTTTTGAGCATATTTCGGCGAAGCAACGGCAAAAGCGTCATAAAACATCAATTCGTCATGCAGTGCGTGCGTTGCTCCGATATCAACCGGTTTAAGACGGTTGCGGTGACGGCGTATCCTGTCATTCGGCTTCGTGTGAAACAGCGGATAAATAACATAAGCCACCATGATATTGCGGAAATCGGGAAAAGGCGGTGAAAATTTAAAATAGCCGCGCATAAAAATATGAATACCTTGATGCCGGTCATCGGGGTAGGGCGCGTCGCTCCGCCTTTCGCTGACATCAGGATAAATTGCAGATAAGGCGGTTTGTAAATCCTGCACTAAAAATACTTCGCCTGTTTGTTTGTCTTTGGAAAGGGATGAGTTATGCAAAAGCACGCTTTGGTAGTCAGGCTCATTATAAAACGGTTTTTCTGTTTTAATCAGAAAACCTTGTGTTAAAATCAGCCGCATCGACAAAAGTACGAGCAGACCGCAGATAAAAGCGATTGATAATAATATCTGTTTAGTCATGGAATGCCCTCTGTATGATATCATCAAGCCAAATGCCTGCTTGACGAATGCTGTCTTCGCTTAATGTTTCATAAGTATTGCATAAAAGTTTGTCGCCGTCTTTATGACCGGACAGCTGAAAATAAGCACTTCTGTACCCCAATCCGGCAAAAGAGCCGTTATGAAATGATGTTATTGTCAAAATATAATCGAAGTTATATAAATATTCTAAATTTGCCGCCAGATAACAATCGCCGACAATGCCGATGTTTTTAACGTTTTTTTTCTTCTCCGGCATCGGGTAGCTGTATCTGTCTTTGTGGGTATATACGAAGCGGATGGCCGTTTTGGGCATAAAAGCCGGACACGAGAATGAATAGCCGCGTTTGCCGAGTTCAGCTTTCAGTTGTTGTGCAAATCTCCCGTAAAATGGCGAACGGTCAGCGTTAATCTCTGCGCAATAATGCCATTTATGCCATACATATTCACCCGTCCCCAAACCCGAAAAAAGAAAGAGTAACACAAGCAATGCATGATTCAGGGAAAGGGCCTTTTGCTTTTTGCCGCTGCCAAACCAAAAAGCACGCCGACTGAGTGGGGCAAACTGCCGTTTTTTATCGGTAAAAGCGGCGGGCAGCTTTGTTTTAATCCACCTGTTAATTTTCATATCGTCCTGTCCTTGTCATATAAACAAAAACTGCCTGAAAAGGCAGTCGGAGAGTTAGAAAATCATACAGCTTAAAATGACCGTTTAAACCTTTAAAGCGAAAGGCTTCTGAACATACGTTTAAACCTCCCCGACCATATATCGGGGATATAAAATCGCCGTCCGCAAAAAAACAGCCGGCAATTTGACGATGTTATATCCAACACCGTAAACTGTAAGAGCTTTCTAAGGCTCCGAACCCTTTTGGATTCACAACAAACTATAAGAGGAATAAAAAAATAAGCAAGAAGTTTTAGTATTTATACTGAATAAATTATCAATCGGCCGTACGGCATTATAAACCACGGCAGTCCGTAACTTTCATCTTCTTAGTCATTGCGAGTGCTTATAGCATCAGCTGCTTGCGCGCGGCAATACATGAACAGATGGAAACACAAAAAACAAAACTGCCGGAAAATAAATCAGTCTGTTGTCGCAGTCGGTCCGGCGCCTTTTTGTACGGCCTGCGCAATATAGTCTTTAAGCTGCTGATCTGTCAGCGCTTTGCCTTGCAGCGTTTTCAGAATATTCATCATTTCGCGCTTTGCAGCTTCCGTTTGCTCCGGTGAATAAGAATTTTCTTCCGCTTGTGCCGCAACATCTTCAAGAATCTGCTCAATCGTGCCTTTCTGCTCGGCCTGTCGGCTCCAATCGTCAAATTTTATCATTGTTGCCCCGAGCCAGATTAAAGACATCATAACCGCTATCAGGCGAAATTTGCGGATAATGGGCAGGTTGTCCGAGCCGTAAACCTCGTCGTCTTCATTCACCGCGCCGTAAAGCCCGTCGTCTTCATACGTCGGTTTTGAAAATAAATATGCCAGAAAAAACATCCATATCGTTAACGGCGGAAGCACATACGCGGGTGCAAAAAAAGAACCGGCACCGAGCAAAAGTGTCACGACAAGATAAACCGCCGCGCGCTTATTGAGATCATGCAGACGCCGCGATGCCACCGCCGCTGTCGGGATGAGCGTTGCCAGCGCAAAATAATAGGGCAGGAGCGGAACGCTTGCGTAATCCCCTAAGAAATACAGCGGAACATACAAAAGGGAGGCAACTGCCGCATAGCCCCAAAATTCCAACCGTGTGGCCCGTCCACCGAATTGCAGGTATCTTGCCGTAATTCCTCTGAGGTAATAGTCAAACGCATCACCCCAGGCCGAAGACATATGCTCTTTGGCAATACCGCGGACAGGAACCGCCGCCGGTTGTTCCGCCTCATCCGGTGTTTTTTGCACTAAAATATCTTTGTCTTTAATCAGCATGCTGTTCTCCTTGCGGCATATTGTTTTTCGGCTCTTCCGGTTTAGGACGTTTCTTGTTCGGAATATTGTAAAAATAGTCGTACATCTTAAAGTATAAAATACATATAAAGGTTAAAATGCCTGCACGGGCGAGAGCGGCAAAAATAATATTGACCTGCGTCAGCAATAACATCGCGCCGATAAGCATGACAAATGCTCCCGAAACCGCTGCGGCAATCTTGATAAAACTGCCTCTGGTCTTGGCGTATGTTACAAAAAGCGAGCGGTTTTTACCGGTTATTTCCGAAACAAAAGCAAAAGACGGTACAATGAAAAACGCGATAAATAACGTAAAGATGACCACATATTTGCCGAGCGTCCACATAACGCCGCCTGCCGCTGCTTCTATCAGTTGAGCGCCGTTTTCCGGAAATGACAATTTAAAGAAATATATCGCGAAATTTATCGCTATGCTGGTGACACACAGAGCAGTCAAAAATAAAGCGCCTGCCGTGGCAAAACGGATGCCGGCCGCAATAAAGATATGCCTGTCCCATAAAATCTGCTGTTTATAATAGCATCCTGCCGCAAAATAGAAGAATAAATATGTATATAAAAGAGACAATATCTTATAAGACAGAGCTCCGGTAAACAACGGCAAAAGGCTGCCCGCAAAATAAAAAACTGTCAGAAAGGCAAAAGCAAACGGATGACCCGCGATATATCTGCAAGTATTCCGATAAACTTTCTTAACTGACAGTTTTTCCTGCATTTTCAACCTATTTGTTGCGTTTGTTCATGTATTCCGTTAACCAGTGAATATTATATTGCCCGTCAATAAATTCATTTTGGGAAATGATTTCTTCATGCAGCGGAATCGTCGTTTTCACGCCCATGATGATAAATTCTTCCAAAGCGCGACGCAGACGCATCAAAGCGGCATTGCGCGTCTTGGCATGGACAATGAGTTTGGCAATCATGCTGTCATAGTACGGCGGAATGGAATAACCGGAGTAAATCTCCGAATCCACGCGGATACCTAAGCCGCCCGGCGCATGCCATTCCGTTATCTTGCCGGGGCAGGGCGCAAAGGTCTCGGGGTCTTCGGCGTTAATGCGGCATTCAATCGCATGGCCGTTGAAATGGATGTCATCCTGCGTGAAGCCCAAAGATGCACCGGAGGCAATGCGGATTTGCTCGCGAACGAGGTCAATGCCTGAAATTGCTTCGGTAATCGGGTGTTCCACCTGCAGACGCGTATTCATTTCCAAGAAATAAAATCTGCCGTCTTCATACATAAACTCCAACGTACCGGCATTGGTGTAGCCGATTTTTTTAATCGCGTTGCAGACAATGTCGCCGATTTCTTTTCTTTGTGATTGGTTCAACGCCGGAGACGGACATTCCTCAATCACTTTTTGATGATTGCGTTGAATGGAGCAGTCGCGTTCGCCCAAGTGAACGACATTGCCGTATTTGTCGGCAATAATCTGCATTTCAATATGGCGCGGGTGCTGTAAATATTTCTCCATATAAACAACATCAGACGGGAATGCTGCTTTTGCTTCAGCCTTAGCCATCGTATAAGCTTCGCCGATATCGTCGTCCGAATAAGCAACTTTCATGCCTTTGCCGCCGCCGCCGTCTTTGGCTTTAATGATAACCGGATAGCCGATTTTATTGGCCCATTCTTTGGCATCTTCAACACTTTCCAAAGCCGTAGATCCCGGCGTAATCGGCAGGCCTGCCTCAATCGCGGCCTTGCGTGCGGTGATTTTGTCGCCCAAAAGGCGCATTTGTTCGGCGGTCGGCCCGATAAAGGTAATGCCGTGCAGTTCTACCATTTCGGCAAAGTCGGCGTTTTCAGACAAAAAACCGAACCCCGGATGAATGGCATCGGCGCCGGTAATCAGTGCGGCCGAGATAATCGCCTGCTTGTTTAAATATGATTCAGATGAACGCGCCGGACCGATACAGACGGCTTCGTCAGCCAAACGGACATGCATGGCGTTGGCGTCGGCTTCCGAATGGACGGCAACCGTGCGGATCCCCATTTCCCGGCAGGCTCTGTGAATTCTTAAAGCGACTTCACCGCGGTTGGCAATTAAAACTTTTTCAAACATTAGACAATATTCCTATTTATTATTATAAAAGTTTATTCAATAACCACCAACGGTTCGCCGTATTCAACGGGATCGCCGCTTTCAACCAAAATCTTAACGACTTTGCCGCCTTTGTGAGCTTTAACGGGGTTGAATGTCTTCATCGCTTCTACCAAACAAACCGTATCGCCTTCCGCAACCGTATCGCCGGGTTTAACATAATTGGGCGATTTCGGGTCAGCCGAAAGGTAAACCACACCGACCATCGGCGATTTAACGGCATTCGGGCTGTTGGTGTAATCTTCGTCGGCAGACACGGCAGGAGCAGCTGCAACGGGCGCTGCGGCAGGAGCGGCAACAGGGGCCGCAACGGGTGCGGGCCCCGGCACATAAGCACCGGAAACGGCAACACCGCCGGGGTTTCTGACCAATGAAATCCTGCAGCTTTCGTCTTCGTATTCAAGTTCCGTTAAATTTGTTTTATCCAAGATTTCAGCCAGTCTGCTTATTATTTTTGTATCCAAGGGATTAGACATAGTTATCCTCTCATTAAAAATTAAATTCTTTCCATTCATAAGCCCGTTCAGCAAAAATTACAAGCATTTTCTTTGACATCTCCCCAAACGATGCACAGAAAAACCTTAAAACAGGGTAAAACAAGAAGTTAAAATCAAAAATTAAGCATGGAATATAATTTTGTCACAAAAAAAGGATCATTTAAAATAAACATATCATATTGTTTAGTGCATGTCAAACAATTTATTAAGTTCAAATAATTAAATTGCCCGCATACCATGAGCTGTCTGCTGCAAAAAAATGATCCTTTTTTTTAAGCAGGAGAAAAATAATGCCGGAATTTGAAGAATTTAAAGAGTTTACGGAAGGTAATGAGTTTAACGGGTGGACAGTAGAACAATATGTTAACGAGATAAAGGAATTGCTGTCTCAGGGGCGTGTTGAGGAAGCAAAGGATATTCTTGATAATAAAATAGGCATGTTGGATGAAAAGGATATCAAAGCAGCTCATGAGCTTATGAGCAATTTGGATTGGGAACAAAGTCCAAACAGCGGAGCAGAAAACCTGATGGATGAAACAATGTATGATTTGCAGACTGAGGATACCTTGGAGACAGAACCGGAAGATACGGCTCTGGAAGAGCAGACGGAGGAAAAACAGGCAGTTGAAGAAGTGTCGCCGGAGGCAGGGCGGGAAGAAGATGCCGTATCGCCGGAAAATAATGAAAAAAGTGAAGCGCAAAACCCCGCCATGGGAAAAATGGAAAAAGCGGTTGAAGAAGCAAACAGCATTGTTGACAGCGGTTTTTCTGCTGAAAATCTGAAAAAAATAACCGCTTTGCTTGAAAGTGTTTGTGATGCGCCGACACCTGACGGTAAAATACAGCAATCAATAATATTTGCTGAAATGCTATGTAAAAATCCGAATATAGCGCAATTTGACGCTGAAATGAAAAAATATAATGAGGATCAGCTCAGACAACAGCACGAAGAACTCTTAAAACAAGTCATATCATCACCAAGACCGAATGACGAGCAACGCAGCATGTTGGATATGTATGCCCGAAAGAGCGGAAGAGCCGTCCCAAAACGGTCGGATAGTAATAATGAGACACTGCGGTCGGATAATACGCCTCAAAAAAAGACGGCACCGCGTTCTCATACGGCTGAATTAGGTGAAAAGCCTGAACGCAAAAGCGGATTTTTTGCCCGCATTAAAGACCGCATTAAAGATAAAGCAGAACAAATCAAACTGGATTACCATTACGCCGGTCCGGCAGGTGTTTTAGGTTGGAGAGGAGGTTGGTATGATGAAAGCAAAACCAAAGGTGATGCGACATTTTTGCGTGGCGATTATCAATTAGACCAAGTCCCGCATATCAAAACGCTTGATTTTAACCGTTATCCGTACCTGAGGACGTACAGGCGCGATTTTACGAAGATAGACCATGCCGTCCTTCCTGATCCGGAAAAGAATCCCATACTAAATCTGGATGGCAGTAAACTCAAAGGAAAATTAAATTTAAGTGCATATGAAACCGTCTCATTGGCAGATGCTGATTTGTCGCAGGTAACAGAGCTTGATTTGTCCGGCTGTCGCAATATTGATTTAACCGGAGTGGATTTGAGCAAGGTTAAATTAAAGCTTCCGGAGCCTGTAGTCGGCGATATGCGGTTAAACGGGACTAAATTTCCAAAAATGGAAAAACTTGATTTAAGTCAGGTTAACAACGTTAATTGGGATGCAACGGATATGTCGCAGGTTGATACTGTCGTGATGCCGAAGGAGCTTCCCGGCGGTGAAATTGCCGGCTGGCCGAAACACGTAGATGCCACTTTTTGCCGTAACTTCAAAATGTACAGGCAAAATATGGGAAATGTTGAAAGAATAACAACACCGAAAACAAATGATAGTGAAAGAAGTTTAAACTTTGACATAAGTGAGTGCAGTCTGCCGAAATTAAAATCGCTTGATGTGTCATCATATGATCAGGTTTGCTTGACCGGTAACAATATGCCGGCGCTAGAAACACTGACAGTCGGCGGCAAAGACAGCAGGCATGAAATAATGTATAACAACAGTGTTCCCTCGCTTGAAAATGTCAGAACAAATCGCAGCCGCACGGATGATAATGCGGAAGATAAGCGCAAAATGTTTGAAACCTATAAAAATATTTCCAGAGCCGTGCTAAATAAGCACAAAGTCTATAAAGACGCAGAAACCGGCAGGCTCTGCCCCGTAACCGAAAATCAAAGGAAAGCCATAGAAATTATTGAAAAATCCGCCCGTTGGGGTAATGACGGCTTACAGGGATTGTGGAATGCCATGAGTGATAATTGCCGCAGTCTGGAACATATCGGATACAGCCGCCCGTCTCCATACAACAACGACCCGACTTGTCAAAAGGTTTTGACCGAATACAACAAAGCCCTCTCGCAGGCACTGGGATTGAAAAGTTATGTGAATATGGAAACCCTGCGCTATGAACAGACGCCGCCGTTAAAAACGGGTGAAAAGATGGATATTCCGCCGTTCAGCCGCGAGAATTATGAGCGGATATCTCGGCTTAATACCTCTTACCGCAATCAAAAAGGCACAAGAAATGAGATTGAACGGCCGGCGTTTGATAAATGGGGGAGACATTTAAACCCCGCGGCAGGAAATACTCAAATACGGCAAAATGGCAGGAGATGAAAATAACGAAATAAATCGCTCCGTCATGCTTCTGCCGAAGCATAAAAATCAATTTGCTGACTTTTTTTTAACTTTCAGTGATTATATTACTCAGAAACAATATAAAACGGAGAAATATAATGCGCGATTTGCTTGAAGTTTTAAAGAATTACAATATAAACGGCGAAATCATATCCGAAACCCGCGGGCCTCTGCTCAATATCATAGAGTTTCAGCCGGCAGCCGGTACCAAGGCCAAAGCCGTTACCGCCGTTGCGGACGACATTCGCCGCGAGCTCGGCGTTTCTTCATTGCTGATAGAACCGGCACCGAACGGTAATGCGCTGTTTTTTCAAATTCCGGCAGAAAAGCCGGAAACCGTGGATTTTCAAAAATTGTTGCACTCACCCGAATTTACTGCCGCCAAAGCCGAAAAGGCGCTTCCTCTGCTTTTGGGCGTTGATGTCAAAGGTAATCCCGTTATCGGCGATTTGGCCAAAATGCCGCATTTGCTCATCGGCGGTACGACCGGTTCCGGCAAATCCGTCGGGCTCAATGCCTTTATTCTTTCGCTGGTTGCCGCCAAAACGCCCGATGAAGTTAAATTCGTTTTGATAGATCCAAAAAAGGTGGAGTTCAGCGGATATAACAATCAAAGATACCTCTATGCTCCCGTTGCCGACGAAACCGCGGAAGCAGCCGCTTTGCTTTCATATCTGGCGGCAGAAATGGACCGGCGTTATGAATTGTTTGCCGAGAATATGAGCAAAAATCTGGCGCAGTATAACGCGCGCGGCGAAGAGCGCCTGCCGTATATTGTTTGTGTGATTGATGAGTTTGCCGATCTCACGGCGCTTGATAAAAATGTGGAAAAGGACGTATTGCGTCTGGCGCAGAAGGCGAGGGCGGCCGGTATTCATCTGATTTTGGCAACACAACGCCCGTCCGTTGATGTCGTTACCGGCGTCTTGAAAGCAAATTTCCCGACCCGTCTGGCGTATAAAACCGCTTCGTCAGCCGATTCCCGAACCGTATTGGACGCGGCAGGAGCCGAAGAATTGATCGGTCGCGGGGATTCTTTGTATCTCTCGCCGGACGGCAATTTACAGCGTTTGCACGGCGCATATGTTTCGGATAATACGGTTGCGGAGATACTCAAACCCTATGCCGCGGCTGTTAAACCGCTTAAATTGGCGCTTCCTGCTGCTGAAAACGCGGGGAAAGCCAAACCGAAAGAAGGGATATTCCGCCGCATTTGGAAATTTTGGACGAACCTGCGCCAAAAAGACCGCGACATGATTATCCGTTACGCCAAATATGCCGCAGCCTATGTCGCGGGTTTCCTCAGTAATCGGAATAATAAGAATAAAAGATAATAAAATCATATAGTTGGATATTGTCCGGTAAAATTGTGCAAAAAATCTAAAAAAACGCTTGCCAACTAAAAAAAACTCATATATAAACCTATCTCGTGGCCGGCCAGATAGCTCAGTTGGTAGAG
>CAXHMA010000007.1:0-65178 GCA_964017825.1 uncultured Alphaproteobacteria bacterium
AAAAAGAACAACGCCGTCTTTTTGAAACGGACAAAGCCATACAAAAACACATCGCGGAAACCAAACAAAAGCTGGCTCTGTCCGCAGTCAAAGAAGATGAAGATTCCGATTTGGTTGACAATTTCACGCCGTTAATGGAAACATTGAAAAATGATAAAGATTTCAGAAAAATAATTGTAGCAGCTGAAAATATTATAAATTATCCTTATTTAGATTCCAATGGGTTAAAAACATCCGGAATCGGTTATTTAATGGATGATAGGCAGACTTTTATCAATCATCCCTGGCTATATGAAAATGATGATAAAAATAAAACTTTAACAAAAGCAACAATGGAGCAAAAAATAAACGCTTATAATTCTTTTGAAGAATTAAAAATTAAACTTCTCAAAGAGTATAAAGAAGAACGAAAGAAAAATCCTAATAAGCCTGACAAAGGAGCTTTTAATTATAAGTCTATATTCTATAAAAAACAGACGAAATTACGCCTTTCACAAGAATTTATTGAAAAAGAATATGAACGTCAGGTTAAAGAAGCTTTAAGAAGAGTTAGAACCAGTTTTAACCTATATAATGAGGCTAATCCCAATAATGAAATTGATTATAAAAAATTACCTCAAGATGTATTAATTGCATTAGCCGAATTATCCTATAATGTTGGACATTTTAATAAAAGTTTTAAGAATATGTTATTGGCTATTTCAGAGGGAGATTATGAAAAGGCAGCTGAATTAAGCGAAAGAGAAAATCCAACTGAATCAGTTACTGTAAAAATGCGTATAAATAATTTAGCAAAAGTTTTACGTGGTCATAGTAACAAACCGCTTGCCAAACCGTAAGTACACGCTTATAATAAGGCATAATTTGAGGAGAAAACTATGAAAAAATTATGCCTTATCGTTTTGTTGTGTTTTTTTGCCGTAATCGCAAAGGCTGTTGAACGGCCGTATTTGAAAGTTGACTGCGTGCCGGAACTGAGCTTTTTTGAAGTACAGTTGTTACAGTTTGAGCAGATTCCGAATAAAGAAAGTTTTTTAGACAAATCAAATTTTATCGGCAGCTCGGAATATAAGTTTTTAAAAGAAAAATACGGCATTATACATGAATACGGGTTTGTACGCGATATTCCCCGTACTCCCGATGATAACTATATGACAAAAGAATGCGTCATCGGCGAAGATAAGTACACAATTCATATTGACCACTGGGGAACGACAATATCCAAGGGAGATATTGTCTTGGCAAAAGAATTGTTTTTTGATTCGGCGTGGACAGATTGGATACTTTACCGTTTGATATATAATGCAAAACAGCAGAAATTTTTAGTGTCCGGCATGTTTACTTTTAATCTGCCGATACTGAATTTTTCTTTTTCCACCAAAGAGGGGAAAGTTCTTGATGAGAATGTTATTAAGGCAAAAGGGGCGGAACTGGAAGAAAAAATTATTCTAAATAAGAATAAAAATGAGAAAGAAGTTTACCTTTACCGTTACGCTCCTGATTTTACGCCGAAAGTGATATATCTTGGAGACCGAACGGAGGAATATGAGTGAAAAATTGTATTTTGCTTTGTAAAGTAGAGGAAGCATGATGAAAATTTATAAATTGGCAGCGTTGTTCTTCATATTATCGTATCCGGCAGAAGCCGTCAGCATAAACGGATATGTGTCGGATGAAGATTATTTTGAAACGATTGACGACGAAGAGGAAAAAGCCAACTTAAAACAGATTGAAGAAGCTTTTGAAGCATGCGAAGGACAAAATGGCGATAATATAACAGAAACAGAAGATTGGAAAATAATAGAGGAAGAGATGCATAAAAATTTCCGTAATTCATATGAATGTTATAAAAATGTTGTATTCCGTCTGATAGACACGTTTCAGCCGCGCGTTGCCGATGAAGTAAAAAAAGATTTTCAAGCGTATTTGGATGCATACGACAAAATGCAATACAATCAATATTATATGCAGGATGCCTGCCGCGGCAGTTGCGGTACAATCATTGAGGACTATATTGTCGTAGACAGACAAATTATGATTAAAAATGTTGCCAAGAATTATATTGCGGCCGTTTCCGGCTATGTCAACATGTAACAAAACGCTTGCCAAACCATAAGACAGCGCTTATAATAAGGCATAATTTGAGGAGAAAACCATGAAAAAATTATGCCTTATTGTTTTGCTGTGTTTGGTTGCGATAACGGCACATGCCGAGACCGGCTGGTTCGGAGGGACGTTTTTTCGGGTTGATTGTCTGCCGGAACTGCAAAGTATTGATATTCACGTTAATGATGTTACCCGTTTTGATGATTATGACTTTACGGAAGAAAATCGTTTGAAATGGCTCAAAAATAATTACTTTACTTTTGAAAATGAAGATAAGCGCGATATTGAGGCGGAAACGACATGCAAATTCAAAGACGGGATTTATACGATACAGTTTCGCAGTATATACCAAGCATCAAACACCGTCAGCGTAACAATCAAAAAAGATGAAAAAACGCTTTTAGATGATATTATCATTTATGACCAATGGTCTCTTCATCATATTCTAACGCCGATATTGAGATTTAATGTACAAAAACATATAACTGAAGCGTTCAGCATGGTTTATGCAGAGGCTATGGCTGACCGTTTGGCGTATATTTATTTACCTTTTTCTGATGACACGGCAGTGCAAAAAATATTGGAACATCCCGAGAAATGGGAAAAGGAAAATTATTTAGCAGATGATGACAGTAAAGTATTGATTGTGCATTGTGATGAGTTTATGGAACATGTGGAAATACAGCTCACCCGTATTAAAGATAAAAACATCAAAACAATGCTTAATGAAAAAGCCGAAGAATTAGCTGAAAAAGGGATTTATGCGTTTGAAACAATAAATGCGCCCGAAATTTACCAAACCACATGTTCATTTGCAGGTAATACATATGAAATAAAAGTTGATAAAAAGACACAACTGACGTTATCAATCAATGAAACGCCGTTAATTAATGACGTACGTTTATATGAACCCGAACGAAATGAAGTCATTACTTATTTGAGATACCTTGCCAAAGCAGATTTACTGCAAAAGCATGATTCTGTACAATTAGTCTGGTGGGATAAAAATAAGCGGCAATTTAAATACAATCGTCTGCCTTCACAAAACGACTGGTACGATTATGATAAAAATAAGCGCTTATGGAGGCTGGAAAATATGAGTGACTTCTATGATATGGAGAAAGACATATGCTCTATGGTTTGGTGCGATTGAGGAAAACCCCATGAAAAAATTATGCCTTATTGTTTTGCTGTGTCTTTTTGCCGTAACTGTAAAGGCTGTTGAATGGCCATATTTGAAAGTTGACTGCGTGCCGGAACTGAGCTTTTTTGAAGTACGATTATTAGAGTTTGAGCAGATTCCGAATAAAGAAAGTTTTTTAGACAAATCAAATTTTATCGGCAGCTCGGAATATAAGTTTTTAAAAGAAAAATACGGCATTATACATGAATACGGGTTTGTACGCGATATTCCCCGTACTCCCGATGATAACTATATGACAAAAGAATGCGTCATCGGCGAAGATAAGTACACAATTCATATTGACCACTGGGGAACGACAATATCCAAGGGAGATATTGTCTTGGCAAAAGAATTGTTTTTTGATTCGGCGTGGACAGATTGGATACTTTACCGTTTGATATATAATGCAAAACAGCAGAAATTTTTAGTGTCCGGCATGTTTACTTTTAATCTGCCGATACTGAATTTTTCTTTTTCCACCAAAGAGGGGAAAGTTCTTGATGAGAATGTTATTAAGGCAAAAGGGGCGGAACTGGAAGAAAAAATTATTCTAAATAAGAATAAAGATGAGGGTGAAGTCTACCTTTACCGTTACACTCCTGATTTTACGCCGAAAGTAATAGATCTTGGTGACCGAACAGGAGAATATGAGTGAAAAATTTATTTATCTCTCTGTTATCTCTCCTCAGCCTTATAAGCTCCGATGTTCAGGCGGCGGCGCAATATGATGAGGTTTTGCGGGTCAGCTGTCTGCCGGAGATGAAAGTCTTCCGCGCCGAAACGCTTGACGTTTGGAACGAACGATTGAACGAAAAGCCGGCTTTATTGAAAGATAACGGTTTGTATTATTGGGAAAGGTTATCGCTTGAAAAAAGGGCTTTTGAAACGCCTCTTGATTATGAAATTTCATGCGTAATCGACGGCATTAATTATCAGATGAGTTTTTACGATTTGGTTCTGAATAAAAATTCGGACGATTATACCAAAGGCGTTATTTTGAAAGCTGACGGAAAATATATCGGGGATTTAAGTCCTCTGGGCACAACAAGAGATTACAGTTATGATAAGTTGGAAATTTCAGGCAACAATATATTAATATCAGGAGACGGATATTCAGAGCAGCGCTGTTATCACAATTATCGCGTTCCTTTTCCTGGCGAAAATAAAAGTTATACTTTCAATACTTTGCCAAGAAGCGAGGAAATCCTGCCGGAATATAATGTGGCAGAGCTTATTTGTTATCCGGATTTGGGAATTGCCGGAACACGTTTACATACTAATGAAGAAACAGTAAAATCGGCGGACAATTATAAATTGATAAAAGATAATCCTGAATTTAAATGCGGTGATATACGTATAACATTTCAAAACAACCGATTGGTGAAGGTTTATAAAAAAGATGCGCTTATTAAAGAAGTCGCGCTAAATGACAAAAACCGACAGACATACAGCATAACATATCAAGAAGATGCAAACGAAGTACATACCAAGTCTTTTGACATAGATGACATTAAACAAAAATGTCAAAGTTCTTATTTGGAAGAACAAAAACCATGAAAAAATTATGCCTTGTAATAGCGCAGCTTTGCCACGGGTTAGATAATGTGCAATGCTTGAAACGCCGCCGCAACCGCGGTGTACCTCAATAAGTACATAAGGGAGCAAATTTATGACATGACGGCGTTTTAGCACGCATCACATTAAAGGCGGAAAATTTGAGATGAATGGAAGTCAATGTCCGATGGCAAAAATTTTAGTGTACCGACGGTAAAGGCGGAAAATTTTGCGAAATAACCGCGGGAGCCCACCCAAGGGCAGGAGTGTACATAAAAGTACATGACTGCCCTGCAGAGTGGCTTCCTCCCGTGAGTTAGTTCACAAAATTTTCCCCTTTAATTACTTGTAGAGATACAACAAATGCCCATTCTCCGTCAGCCACTCCCGCCCTTTGTGCATATCTTCTTCCAGAAATTCCACAAGCGCCCAGAAATAGGCGGAATGATCCTGGTGCTTCAAATGCGACACTTCATGCGCGACGATATAGCGGATAACGAATTCGGGCGCCAGCGCCAGACGCCAGCTGTAATTGATGTTGTTGAGCGTGGAGCAGCTTGCCCAGCGCGACTTAGTGTCTTTAATGCAGACATTATGCACTGTTTTGCCGATACGGTCAGCGGTTTCCTTTGAGCGGCGCATAAATTCTTCCAGCGCCAGCTTTTTGATAAAGTCCTTGACGCGGCGGTGCAGAAACTCAATACCCCCTGAAACATAAAGGATATGGTTCTTTCTATCAAGCCGCGTATTGCCGCGCACCGATGAATGCTCAATCGTATAGTTGCGCCCGAACAGGCTGATGACATCATGGTTTTGAAAGTTTTTAAGCTCGGGGATTTTCTTTAAATTATCCAGCACCCAATCCTGATGACTTTCCACAAAAGAGACGGCTTTTTTGCGCGAACAGTAGCGCGGAATTGTCAACACCGCCGCGCGGTCTTTCTTATCTATGCGCAGTGTCAAGCGGCGGGAACGCCCCGAATATACCACCTTCAAATCAAAACCCAAATCGGCACTGATTTCAAAGGTCCGTCCACTCAACAATGTAATTTTCATAGTCTGCCACCTCAGATTCGTTTATTAATTTTCTTCCTTTAAGAGAGACGCCGGCTTTATGCACCGATTCGGCGCGGCCTGTATTGAGCGGGTGCCAGTCAGGCAAAGGCTTTCCCTCGTCCAAAAGCACATACGCGCAGGTTTTCGGGAGCCAGCGGGGCTTCTCACGAACAGCAGATATGTCTATATCACGGCAATCGTTAACTTTTTGGAAACGCCGCTCATAAATTTTGCACAAACAGCTCTCCGTGTCCAGAAAACGGCAGTAAGTGTTTGTAAAACAAATCTTTCCTTTAATCTCCAATTTATTCAGACAGCACTTGCCGCAGCCGTCGCATAACAGTTCCCATTCCTTTTTGCTCATTTGCTCTAAGGTTTTCTTCTTCCAAAACTCAGGCTCAACATCGTTCATATCGTCAAAGCGGCTCTGCGGGTCATATGCGTCATCAATAATGTATTCGTCAGACATTGTTTCTATTTTATCCTTTTAATCTCAATGCCGACCACACCGAAAGCCTTTTGCCGTTCTTCAGGATAAAATTCCTTCAACACGGTTATCAATTCTCCCTTATCCGCCATGCCGGCTTTGCGACAGTCTATCTTATCGCACAAAGCGGCAAAACTTTCTGCACGGTGCAGCGCAATCACTTCTGCCGTAAACGTATCGCTGCCGTCCGCGGCATTGACAAACTCTATCATATCGCCGCTTTTTATCATCTTGCGCTTCTCGTCATACAAACGGAGTTCAATCGTCTTTTCGCCGAGTTTCAGCAGATTGTAATATTTTTCTTTCACGTTTAATTTATGCATCTATAAATCGTCCCATTCCACAATGTGGTCTTCCAGTTCGTCTTCCGGCACCTCCGTTTCGCTGACCACCCTGCCCTTGATTGTCGTGCGAATACCTGAACTCCGCTTTTCAAACAATTCACGATAAGCACAGGTCTTCGGCATCCACGGCAGCTTGTCCGCGTTTTCCTTATTGAGCTTCAAACATGTCGGCACCAGCTCACAGCGTTTGTCATACACCGAACAGCTCATTTTTTCTTCGTCAAAGTAGCGGCAGACGACATTGGTGTAATACACTTCGCCGCTGTCTTCGTCTTCCAGCTTAATCAGACAGCACTTGCCGCAACGTCGGCAGATATTCTCCCATTGTTCAGTCGTCAGTTCCCGCATCTTAGCCCCGCTGCTCCGGCAGATATTCCTCGCGCGAAAGATTGCTGAACCGCGCGAATTGCCCGTCCCAAAAGAGTTTGATAGTCCCCGTGGAGCCATGGCGGTTTTTGCCGATAATGACTTCGCCCAGGTTTGCCGTCTCGCGGTCGCGCTGCTGCCATTCTTCCGTACGTTTCGTAAAATGCTCGTCCGTTTCGCCGGTGTTGCGCTTCGGCTCGGCATTATGGATATAATAGTTCTCACGGAACACAAACATGACAATATCGGCATCTTGTTCGATAGACCCCGATTCGCGCAGGTCTGACATCAACGGGCGCTTATCGTCGCGCTGTTCCAAACCGCGGTTTAATTGGGAAAGCGCAATAACCGGCACTTTCAGCTCTTTCGCCAAAATCTTCAACCCGCGCGAAATCTCCGAAACTTCCTGCACGCGGTTGCCCTCGCTCTTCTTATCGCCCGACCCCGCAATCAGTTGGATATAGTCAATGATAATCAGCCCCAGCCCGTTCGTGCGTTTCAAACGCCGCGCTCTCGTGCGGATGGTGTTGATGTTAATGCCCGGCGTATCGTCAATATAAACCGGCAGCTTCTGATATTCGCGCACCGCCGTCGCAATGCGGTTAAACTCGCCGAGTTCCAAATCGCCGGTTCTGAGCTTTGTCCCCGGCGTGTCGGTAATGCTCGAAAGGATACGCGACGCCAGCTGTTCGGCAGACATTTCCAGCGAGAAAATCGCCACCCCCTTGTTGTGCGGGTCCATTTTCGTTTCGGGTTTGGCCATATGCTCCGCCACATTATAGGCTATGTTAATCGCCAGCGCCGTTTTACCCATCGCCGGACGACCCGCCAAAATCATCAAATCCGAGTCGTTCAAACCGCCCAAACGGTAATCAAGCTCCGTAAAGCCCGAGGGCAAACCGGAAACCTTGCCTTCTTTCTGATACGCCTTTTCAATCATCGCCAGAGCCGAGTTCAACGACGTGCCGAAGTCCTGAAAGCCTTTCTGCCCGTCGCCGTGCATCGCCAAATCAAACAAGCGCTTCTCGGCTTTTTCAATCTGCTGCGCCGTCGTCTCCTCCAAATGCTCGCCCATTGCCTCGCTTGCAATGTCATAACCTGTGGCAATAAGCTCGCGCCGAAGGTATTTGTCATACACAAACTGCGCATAATATTCCACATTCGTCAGCGGCGAAGACGATTCGGAAAGCTTAATGAGATAATTAATCCCCCCGACGTCATTGAGCGTCCCTTCCTGCTCAAAATAGTTTTTCAGCGTGATAACGTCCGCAACATGCCCTTTTAAAATGAGCTTTGACATCACGTCAAAAACCTTAACGTGTATCGGGTCTGAAAAATGCTCTGCCCTCAGAAACTCCGAAACTTTTTCATAGGCTTTGTTGTTTGACAAAAGCGCCCCCAAAAGCGCCTGTTCGGCTTCAATATTGCGCGGCAAACGCGTGACGTCCAGTTCTTCCATAAGTTATAAATCCTTTTTTAAACATTTTATGTTGTTATGGAACAAGACGGCGGGAATTGCACGCAAAAACAATTTTCCGCTGTGGATATGTGGATAACCGGCGCACCCGCGCTTTTCGGCACCATGCCGGATAATAATTAGGAGAAAAACGTGAACAAAAAGATTCTTGTCGCCGGAGGAGCCGGATACATCGGCAGCCACGTGCAAAAACAGCTTTTGGAAGAAGGCTTTGCTGTTACCGTCTATGACAACCTGTCAAGCGGCGACAGAATAAACATCCTCCCCGGCGCCCGATTCATTAAGGCGGATATATTGGATAAAGAAGCCTTAAACAACGCCATGCGGGGCATGGACGGCGTTGTACATCTGGCCGCAAAAAAAGCCGTCGGCGAATCAATGCAAAACCCGATGTTGTACGCCGAAAACAATATCGCCGGTTCGGTAAACATCTTAAACGCCATGGCGGCAAATAACGTCAGACATATTGTGTTTTCCTCCTCCGCCGCCGTCTACGGCATGCCACAGTACACGCCTTTGGATGAAAACCACCCCTTAAACCCGATTAATTATTACGGCTATACCAAACTCTGCATTGAGCAGAATATGGAATGGTTTGCCAAACTGGGCAAACTCAATTATGCCGCCCTGCGCTATTTCAATGCCGTCGGTTATGCGGCGGACAAATCAATCCAAGGCAAAGAGCGCAATCCGCAGAACCTCATGCCGATAATTATGGAAGCCGCCACCGGCAAACGCGAAAAATTCTCAATCTTCGGCACCGATTACGATACGCCTGACGGTACCTGCGTCCGCGATTATATTCACGTCACCGACCTCGCCCGCGCCCACACCGCCGCCATGCGCCGCCTGATGTCGTCGGATGAATCGTTTGCCGTCAACCTCGGCACCGGCAAAGGCACGAGCGTCAAAGAAATCGTTGCCGCCACGGAAAATGTCATCGGTAAAAAATTGAATTATGACTTTGCCGCCCGCCGTCCCGGCGACCCCGCAAAGCTTACCGCTAAGGCCGAAAAAGCCGGAAAATTGCTTGGCTGGAAAGCGGAATATACCGACATCAAAGACATTATTCAAACCGTCTGGAACCTTGAACTCTGATTAACTGAAAGAAACCGACATGTTAGAAAAATTACAATACCTGTTCACCCACCACGCCGTCATCTCCCAAGAACTTATGTGGGTCTGCTTCGGCATTGCCGTAGTCGTGCTGCTGTTTTTGGATCTCTGCGTCTTTAACCGCAAAAACGAAGTCCCGAGTTTTGCGCATACCTTATGGGTCTGCGCGGCCTATATCGGCGCCGGTTTGCTGTTCGGCGTTTTCGTCTGGTACGAAGAAGGTACCAAAAAAGCAATGGAATATTTCACCGGCTTTCTGGTGGAAAAAAGCCTGTCCATGGATAACATTTTTGTGATGTCCGTCATCTTTTCAAGTTTGGGCGTCCCGCGCATTTACCAGCACCGCGTCCTGTTCTGGGGCATCTTGGGTGCAATTGTCATGCGCGCGCTGATGATCGGCGTCGGCGAAGTGCTGATTGCCAACTTCCATTGGGTGCTTTACCTGTTCTCCGCTTTCCTTATTTACACCGGTGCCAAAATGGCGCTTGACCATTCCGATGCCGAAGAGGAAGAAGATGAGGAAAAAATCAAAAACAGCCGCATATACAAGACCGTAGAGAAATATTTTCCCGTCACGCATGAAATTGACGGCCCGCATTTCATCACCAGGAAAAACGGCAAACACTATATCACGCCGCTGTTGTTCGCCCTCATCACGATTGAGATTATGGACGTCGTTTTCGCGCTGGACAGCATACCGGCCATCTTCCTCTTAACCGATGACGTGTTCATTGTCTACACCAGCAACATCTTTGCCATTTTGGGATTAAGGGCTCTGTACTTCTTACTTGAAGCCGCCGTGCACAAATTCGTTTACTTAAAACATGCACTCTCTATCGTACTCATCTTCATCGGCGCCAAAATCTTTCTGCCGTGGATCGGGATTGAGCTGCAGACATGGCATTCGCTGACAGTCACCTTCACGCTGTTGCTCGGAAGCGTCATGCTCTCCATGTTAAAGGAAAACAAAAAAGCTTAAACCGGAGGGGCGTCTGCCCCTCTTTTGCGCTGAAAGACCGGATATGAAAATCGCAAAGCTCTCTCAACTGACCTATATCTACCTTGCCCTGCCGTTGTTTATCTTTATTGTCAGCTGGTTGGACGCCGCGTTTGCCGTTTTGTTCGCGCTTCTTTTTGCCGTCGGATTTTATAAAGCTTTTCCGAAAGCCGAAGAAAACGAAGAAACTGTTTGCAGCAGACGCAGCTTGGTGATAATGGCGGGAATTGCCGTCATCTGGTGTTTCTTTGCCGGCATCGGCTATTTCTGGTACCAGTCGTTTGATTACCATTTCCGCAATGCCGTCTTCCGCGATTTGATTAATTATGAGTGGCCGGTATTTTACGATAAGGCCGATACGCCGCTGGTTTACTATATGGCGTTTTGGCTTGTTCCCGCCGCGCTGGCCAAAGCATTCGGCATGCTCATCCATAACGCTTCCACGCTTTTTTATCTCGGCAATATTTTCCTGTTTATCTGGGCAGCCTGCGGCGTCACCCTTGTTTTCGCCCATCTGGCGCGCGCGCTTAAAATCCAAACTGCCAAACAAACCCTGATCGCCGTCATTTTGTTCATACTCTTCTCCGGGCTGGATATCATCGGGCAGAAGTATTTCGCCATTCAAAAGCCGCCGTTTGAGTATCATTTTGAATGGTGGGCAGCGTTTATTCAATATTCTTCTATCACAACCGGCATGTTCTGGGTCTTTAACCAGTTTATCCCCGCCGCCTTGCTGACCCTGCTCGTTTACAACGAACGCCGTATCAGCAATTTTGCGTTTTTAATCGCTTTGGCATTGTTCTTCGCTCCCTACCCCGCATTCGGCATCGGCGTCTTTATGCTTGCATATACCGTCTCCCGATTCTGCCGGAACTCAAACAAACCCGCCTTTGTCGCCGGCGAAATATTTTCCGTCCCGAACCTCATCGGCGCTTTCTGGCTGTTGCCGCTTGTCGTGCTCTATTTCATCACCAATTCCGAAGGCATTGACCGCTGGCATTATATTTTTGATTACACGACGCCGGCAAGATTGTTTCTTTTCATGTTGCTGGAATTTCTTCTTTATGCCGCAATCCTCTTCCCGCAGTATTGTCGCAATATTTTCTTCCAAACCATGCTGGGCTCACTCGTCCTAATTCCTTTTCTGCGGCTGGATCAGCAAAACAATTTCTGTATGCGCGCCGGTATGCCGGCAATCATTATGCTTGCCGTCTTCACGCTCCGTTTCCTTTTTGAATACCGCCGCACCCGCCCGCTGCAGACCGCGGCGCTGTGCATTTTGCTTGCCGTCGGTGCCATGACGCCGCTAATGGAATTTTACCGCGGCCTGCATTATACAACCGAAGCCCGTAAACCGGCACTCGTTAAAGACGAAATCCGTACGCTTAACGCCGCGTTTATCCCCATGCCCGAGTTCGGTTGGGATGTCAACCACCAATTCACCGCCCGAAATTATCGCACCGATATTTTCTGGCAGTATATCGCTCCTGTCGGCAAGCGCTGATTTCTTCGGCTCATAAGTCTTAAAAAGCTGTTGACTTTACATATATATTATGGATACTTGCAGAAAGATTGATTTGATAGAGGTAAAAATGGCTGTTATACTGGTTTTAATGTTTTGCATGTTTAGTCTTAAAGCATATGCCAACCCGGCCTGCGCCGTGTGTACGGTGGCAATCGGCGCTTCGTTGGAAATTGCCCGCCGCATGGGTGTAGACGATGCGGTTGTCGGTGTCTGGGCCGGCGCCTTTCTGCTGATTTTGGGCTATTGGGCCAACCGCTGGTTTGATAAAAAGGGCTGGAACTTCAAAGGCCGTGAAACTTTGGTGCTTGCCTCGTCGGTACTGATGATTTTATTCATCTATGTATCGCAGCTCGCCTACACGCCGAAAGCCATTCTCGTATTTTGGCTTGACCCGTTTTTGTTTGCGGCACTCTGCGGCGCGCTCACCTTCCATTATACCATGAATTTTTATCAATGGATGAAAGCCCGCAACGGCGGACACGCACATTTCCCGTTTGAAAAAGTTGTTTTGCCATTCGGTGCCGTAGCATTGGTCGCCTGGTGGTTCGGCAAAATCCAGTTATGCGCACCTGCCCTGCCCGATTTGAGCGGTTTATAAAATTTTAGGAGAATATGAGATGAAAAAAGCAGAAAACGTTAAAGAATTTGTCGAACGCATTGACGCCACAAAGAAAGTCAACCCGAAAGACTTGTCGTCCGACCAGGATTTGACGATTGCAATCATGAACCTGATTTCCATTGAGGAGCATTTGGTGTTCTCCGGCGCCAAAACAGGCAAAACCTCGTTTTATGATTTGATTGAAGACGTGCGCGAAACCCGCAAGAAACTCATGCTCAAAATCATTCCAAGCTATGAAGGTGAAGTCTGGTGCATTTCCAAACACCTTTTAGCCTCGTCCATGCGCCTCATGGAAGTCGGCACCAAACAGCAGAGTTTGGGCAATAAAGAACAGGCTTATGATTTGTTTAACAAAGCGTATGATTTATATTGCCTGTTCTGGGGTTTGAATATGAATATGCTCAACGTTTCCGAGATGAAATGGCTTGAAGACAGCGCCGAAGACATTAAGAAAATCAGCGAGAAAATCAATGCCGCCGCGCCCTTGGCAACAGCTGCCGAAGCTGAAATTGACACGCCGGCAGACGAACCGAAAACCGCTTTTGCCAAAATGAAAGCCTTCGTGCGCAAAGCCGTTGACTGCTGCATTGAGTAACACATTAATCGGTAACCCGCGAAGAATACATCATTTCTGACCTTTTTTTGAACTGCGACCGGTAGAATTTGCGCTTTTAAAGCACATTCTTACACCGGATAAGAATATTTATTTTTCCGAAATTTGTTGATAAAAGATAAAACATATGCTAATATTTTATCATATCCTGACTGAAAGATAATTTTTTAATGAGGAAACCGCGATGTCAACAATTTGTTACGAAATAGATAAAGATTCAAAAGCAATGTTAATGGAAAAATTTCCGCCTAAATATCCGGAAGCCAAATACGACCATATTACCATTTGTATGGGAGGGCTCGGAGCTCAAAAACCTGAACCGGCAGAAAAGATTGAGGTCGTCGGAACGGCAGACGATGGCAACGGAATAGAAGTTCTTATTGTTAAAGTTAATGATACGGCCCTGCGTAAAGACGGAAAACCCTGGCATGTAACAGGAAGCTATGATCCGTCTAAAAATGCACCTGCCGCATTTGATGTTTTTGCCAAACCGGGCAAAGAAAAGGAAAAACCATACAGACCCGCAACCTCAAACGGTTTTTTGGCGCAAGTCTTGGATAAAGACGGACACCCCAAAGCAACAGGCAATCCTGATTGGAAAGTTGAAATGTTTGATAAACCGATTGAAATTCATACGCACCCGAAAGTGCAGTACGATGTCATGGAATTAAATAAAATGAAAGAAAAAGGAATATCATTTTAACATTTTATTTAGAAAATATAAGGCAAAAAGAAATGTAGTATCTTATGCATAAATAATGAATTAACCTTATTTTGATGGAATATCGGCAGGAGAGTTAAAATGACTCGGAATAAAGAAATAAAATGCACGGAGACATTTAACGTATTTTGGAAAAAATATGCCGTCGGTAATTTATATATCACTGAAAATGAGGAATATATATTCAAATATAATTTAGAAAACGTTGAAAAAGCTAAAAAAGAAGGCTTCACCTACATAATCGGTTTTAAGGATATCAATGAAGAATACAGGTCAGAAAAACTGTTTCCTTTCTTTTCATCAAGAATTCCGTCTGCAAACAGACATAACCTGCAAAGTATTTTGCGGGATTTAAATATTGAAGAATATAACGAGTGCCGACTCTTGAAAAAGACCGGAGGAAAACTTTTCACTGACAATTATGAAGTAAGATAAAATTCAGCCGGAGATATTACATGATAGATGTAAGCGATTATGAAAAAATAGATGATGAAAACAGAGGCGTTAACGAAAAACTCTGGATAAATGTTGAAGGGCGGCCGGCATTGTTCAAAAGAACTCAGATAAGAGATAACGGGACCCATACAAATGCACATTACGGAGAAGCTTTTGTTTCTCAAATGTGCCGCCTGCTTGATTATAAATGTGCTGAAGTTGAAATTGCCCAAAGAAACGGAGAAATAGGTTGTATAAGCTATAGCTTCTTAAAAGAAGATGATGAATTGGTTGATTTTGTATCTTTGCTTCAAAATATCAGACCGTCATTTGATTCTAAAAAAATGTTGGTTCCGGAAACAAATGAAACTTATTCAATTCCTTTAATTTTAGAAGCCTTGGAAGAAGAAACAAGTTCAGAAGAAGAATTCAAAAACCTGAAAAGAGATTTTTTAAAAAGCTGCATAATAGATTCATTAATAGAACATTATGACAGAAATCCGTCTAATATCTCTGTCATACGAAACAACGGGCATATCACATTATCCCCTATGTTTGATAACGGCACTTCCCTGAATCTTTCAATCCCCGCAGATGTAATTAAAGAACACGAAAATGATGAAAAATGGTCTAAACTGCTCAGAGAAAAAAACAGATCAAAAATTGGCGTTGAAGGAGAAAAATACAGCAGTTATGATAAACTTCTGGACTATATTTTAAGCAACTGTTACGAAGATGTTGCAGATTTTATAAGCGTCATACAAGAGAAACTTACCAAAGAAAATATTGCCCGAATATTAGAACATGATGATTATGCTGACATGGATAATGTTTTCAAAGAGTTAATTATTAAAAAGATTACCGATAATGTAAGAGATTTAGCAGAAAAAAGTAAGGAATATGAAAATAAATATACCGTTGAACAATATATGAAAACCCCGAATACATATGAATATTTAAAGGAAAAAGTTAAAACCCGGGATTTGCAAATCATTATTCCTGAAATAAACGCCTGTATCGATTGCCCTCAAAGAAACCCCTATCATATCTATTCTGTCAGTGATTATATGTTCCGCTGCATTGAACAAATAAACAATATAGAAGAAATTGCACGGGAAAACGGAATAGAATTAAAAATTTCCGATAAAAATAAAAGTTTAATACAATGGGCTGTCTTGTTTAACGAATTGGGAAAACCGCACGCAAGAGAAGAAATCGGTGATGCTGACGGAAATATAAGAGATACATTCAGAAATTATAGTGAATACGGAGAAGAAATAGCTAAAAATTTAATGGAAAGATTAAATTTTTATGAAACAGATAAAAAAATTGTAACAGCATTAATATCTTCTCATCAGAGAAGATCTTTAGAGACGGATAACCCGATAAAAAAATTAATAAATGAAATCGGAGAAAGAAATATAGATTTATATTTCGGAATGAAATTAGCTGAAATAAAATCTAAAAATCCCGAAATAGAAAAGGAAGCACTGTTAAAATTAAAAATTTTAAAGGAAAGAATAGATAAAACAATAGCTGATGATAATAGAGAAATTATTAAAGTATTGCCTTTTAACGGGGAACAAATGAAAAAATTAGGATTGCAGGGACGGCAAATCGGAGAAATTTTTAACTTATTGGCACGGTTTGTAAAATCTAATCCTGATATATATGCTTACTATAAATCAAGAGGACATCTGCAAAAATATAAGAAAAATATTGCCAGACTGTCTCAAGAATATGCAAAAGAGATAAAAAACAGAGAAAAACGCAAACAAAAGGAGGCCAAAATGGAAAAAGTGGAACTAATTCCGACAAATGAAACCTCGGAGTATTATCGAGAACATGTTGCCGGTCGTCATGGTAAAGGTTCAACGGCTATCGGTTCAAAACTGTTAGATGATGTTTCCGATGATTATATACTTGAGGTGTTAAGCAAAACAGATAACGCATATCAAGAAGCTATCGACGAAAAAGGAAAACCCGGAAGAATGGTTTTTGCGGTTCAAGCGGACAGACCTATCGGAACAAATGCCTTACTGCCCAAAGAGAATTTAGATAATAATTCTGTTTTTTCAACAACAAGAGATATTGGAACAAGAGGAGAAGCACAAGTATTGGTTGCGCTTATCTCAAAAGATGAAATGCCTAAGACAAATATAGCCCATGTTATTATGGGACATTACGGTCCGACAGGAAAAGCCGGTATTTACACAATGATTTGCGGTGATGAAGGTATGCCTATGCCGAGAGCTGTTGATGAAAATACGCCTCCGGAAGCTGTCAGATTTAATGAAGAATGTCAAAAATACTGGGATAGTCATGTTTTTTTGATTACACCTGAGGAATTAAAGGCAAATATTGCACAATTGCAGGCTAACGGGATATCTGCAACCAAACAAGAATTGTTTTTAAGAGCCTTTGAGGCAAAAGGAGAAAAATCTCCGATTGCAAAACCATATCAAGCATATGTTTCTCCCAATGCTGTTAAATTGCAGGTAAAGTCTTCTAAAAATTTTGTTGCAGCAAAAGACGGCCGTGAGTAAGACGCAAAAGTACTAAAAATGTGAAGCAATTCGCAAGTTCAGATAAGACTTCATGGGCTCAGCCCGAATACGCATGAAAGAATTCTTTTTTCTTGTGTTCTTTATTTGTATGCCGTTCAACACCGCGATAAACACTGTGCATAATCTTTTCTGCTTGCTTATAATTCCCTGTTTCATAAGCGGCATAACATTTAAACGGACTAGGCTCCTCTGTTTCGCGGTCTAAATGTTTTATCGTTGGGATATATTTTTTGTTATATCAATTTAAAACGTCTTCCCGAAACATGGGATTGATTAAAATATATATAATTACACGTTCTTTAGCTATTTAACGAGCCTTTCTTTTTATACCTTTTTTCCAATTATGCTTTGTTTAAACTATTATAAATTTCATCTACAAAAATACCCATTCCTCGTTAATCTTTGCTTAATTTCAAAAAATGAACTTCAATTTTTCTTTGTTTACGCACATCATCTAAAACAAGCGTATCTTTGTATGATCTTTGCAATCGGTCAATAACATTTTCTTAGTAGTTTTATAAAGAGTTTTAGTGATTAGCGGCCTTTCGCAACAATCGTCTATTATCTTCTAATTATTTCTTGCAAAAAAACACTATCAGAGATAGTATTCAACTAAATTGAGCAGAAAGAACATTAAAATGAGCCGATATTTTTACGCAGATACAATTGAAAATTTTGTAAAAAGTAATCATAACTATATCTTAGGAACGCTAGTAAAAAATTCGCCATTTGATATTACGAATCTACAAAGAAACGCATGGGAAGAAGAAATTAATTTGCTGAGTTCTATTCTGCAAAATGAAAAGGGACAAATTATTTTTGAATATAACATTCCCCGGTTGGGTAAGCGAATAGATGTCGTTTTACTGATAAGCGGAATTGTTTATGCGTTAGAATTTAAGGTTAATTCTACAGAATATTTGCGTCAAGATATAGAACAGGTATGGGATTATGCTTTAGACCTGAAAAACTTTCATGAGGCTAGCCATAATCTGACGATTGTTCCGATTTTAATTGCTACAAATGCCCAAAACAGTTCACAGGTTCAACAATTTAGTAGCCATAATGATCTTGTTTTTGAGCCTATTTTATGTAATTCTAGCGAACTTAACAATGTACTTCAGAAAATAAAAACCCACCACGCTGTAAATATTGATTTAAGTGTTTGGAAAAACAGCCGTTATAAACCAACACCGACAATTATTCAGGCAGCAAGTTCACTTTATCTAAATCACTCCGTACATGATATTACTCGCACGGAGGCTTCTGGCAAAAGTTTACAGCAGACAACAGATTTTATTTCTCAAATTATACAGTATTCTAGGAATAATCATGAGAAATCTATTTGTTTTGTAACCGGCGTACCGGGTGCTGGAAAGACATTAGTAGGTTTAAATGTTGCTGTCCAACAATTCAATCAAGGTGATCTAGCGGTATATTTATCTGGTAATCAGCCATTGGTTGATGTTTTAACCGAAGCGTTAGCCCGGGATAAAAAAAGACAGGAAAATGAGAAAAATCCAGAAAAGCATTATACACTCGCAGAGGCAAGACGGAACGTAAAGTCATTTATTCAAATTGTGCACCATTACCGCAATATTTCTCTGAGCAAAATTAAAACACCAATTCGCGATGGATTATTAGAAATCGATCCAGCAAAAATTAAAAAGCACCAGGAAGATGGCTATTCCGAAGTTGAGCACGTCGCTATTTTTGATGAAGCTCAACGCGCATGGACACGACAACAGCTGGCTAATTGGTTGAGACGTAAGCAAGGTATCAAAGATTTTCCAATGTCTGAACCAGAATTTTTGATTTGGTCATTGGATTTGCGTGAGGATTGGGCCGTTATTATTTGCTTAGTTGGCGGAGGCCAGGAAATCAATACTGGTGAGGCTGGCATTTCTGAATGGCTTAGAGCTATTAATAATAACTTTTCTAATTGGAATGTCTTTATTTCTGATAAGCTTCAAGATAAAGAATATGCAACAGATGAAATTGATAAATTGCTAGAAAATAACTCTCATGTTTGGAAGAAATCTGATCTTCACCTTGCTGTATCTATGCGTTCATTCAGAGCAGAACAACTTTCTGAATTTGTACATGCACTTTTAGATTCCAACGTAGATGAAGCCCAAAAAATATGTGAATCCCTTAAAAATCGATATCCTATAGTTCTAACCCGATCATTAGATAAAGCAAAAGCTTGGCTTAAACAACAAAAGCGCGGTTCCGAAAGATATGGTATGTTAGCATCATCCCAAGCCCAACGTTTAAGACCATTATCTATCGATGTGCGTTGCAAACCAGATACGGTGCACTGGTTTTTAGATGATATTGATGACATCAGATCTTCCATGTTTTTGGAAGATGCCGCATCAGAATTTGATGTACAAGGTTTGGAATTAGACTGGACATGTATTGTTTGGGATGGTGACTTGCGACGTGAAAATAATACGTGGGGCAATTATTCATTCATAGGTAATAAATGGCAAAATATTCGTACTGAAGAAAGAAAATCTTATCAAATCAATGCTTACAGAGTTTTGTTAACGCGTGCCAGACAAGGAATGGTTATTTGTGTTCCAGAAGGAAATCCTGCGGACGGCACTCGAAATCCTGTATATTACGACGAAACGTTTGATTATCTGAAAAGCATCGGATTAGAAGTAATATAACATCTTTTCTTAGATAAATGAAAAATAATAAAATAATCTTACCAGTATCAGTCAATAATACGATAAATTATACGTTCATGGAAGCATACATTAAAGCTATTCAAAAACAGGTTATCCAAAATGTAGTTAAATGGAAAGATAAAAAAATAGAAAAAACAAAAGAAGTAGTTGCTTTGAAATAAATTATTTAAACAAAAAGAGTGCATTAAATATGTCGCCTTTCTAGTATGAAGTATCATAACATTTAACCAATTGAAAAATAAGGATTGTTAAAAAAAAAGTCCGAAGATGATTCATACTTAAGCCTATAATAATATAAATTTTCGGACCAAGATAAGCTGCTGATTTATAAAGAAAATATCCATTTCTGACGATTTTTGAACTGTGGTTGACCAAGGTTTACGACCTTAGGAAAAAATATGAGCAGAAATTAGTGAAAATGTACCTTATTATTGACGGCATGAATGACAATTTGCGGCAGATGATGATAGAAAGAATTTGTTGATATTATTCATATTTTATGGTAGGTACTAATGTATAACCAATAATAGAGGATGCTATGGCAATTGTTTCTTCACAACAAAACTATGATGATATTTTTGCAGATGATAGGTTAAATATAAAATCATTTGTGGTCGATTTTGCTCATTTGATAGAGCAAGATACATATATAGAAGGTGGTATTTCAAAGGTTTATTCGATAGCTGCCGAATTTGGTATTGGAAAAACATTTTTCTGCGAAAAATTAAAATATGTCTTAGAGAAAGATAATGTTCAAACTATAAAAATGAATATTTGGGAAATGGACTTTTATGAAAATCCATTAATGCCGATATTAGCAAAATTAAATGAAATTTATAAAAAAGACGGTGAAAATTTGCCTGCTAAGATTATTAATTCAACTTTAAATTTTACAAAAAAGTCTTTAGCAGTATTATGTGAAACAGCCATTAAATCTGCTTCTAATAAAGTATTGGATGTTGATATCGCGGAGGTATGTAAAAATAATTTTGTGCCGGAAAATATTTATGACGATTTCAAAAATCATCAAGAGGCATTACAAGAACTTAAACAGTCGTTAATTAAGTGGGCAAGAGAAGATGAAAAACCGATTGTTGTGATTATTGATGAATTGGACAGATGTCGGCCTGATTATGCGGTAAAAACGTTAGAAGTGTTGAAGCATTTCTTTGATGTATCAGGATTTGTGTTCGTTTTGGCATTAGATGAGAAGCAATTAGAGAGTTCTGTTAAATGCTTATTTGGTACAAATAATTTTGAAGGGTATAAAAGAAAATTTATTAATAATACATTTTTGCTGCCAGTTCCTGATAGAAAAGCTTTTACCGAATTTTTATATGATAAATCAGGGATGGATACTTGGATTAAAATATTACAGGAGAAAAAACTTGAGTTAGTATTCCCTATTGACATATATAATGTATACTGTTGTGCTTATTCGTATAGCGACTATGGTAATTTTGAAAATGAAAGTAAGGCCAAAAAATTTAATCAAACTCAGACATCTTCCGAAATTATTAAATGTTATTTTGCTGCGTACAGTGACTATTTTGGTTTTACTTTAAGAGAAATGGAACAGGTTTTTGAGCGTTTAATTATATTTATAAAGCAAATTTCTTCTAGCCAAGAAATATTTTCACCTGATTTAGCTGTTTTTTTAGTATGTTTGCATGAATTTGACATTAATACTTATAATAAAATACGTTTTGGATTTACCAATTTTGAAACAGTAATATACGACAAAGATAATATGAGTTTATTAACTTTAATCCCAACTTTTTATAAAGGAAGTCATCTCTTAAATAATACATTCAATCGGACGTTTGCTCCTGAAATAATTCTTATCAATGGATATTCTGGTTATTGTGAAGAAAATCCTTCAACATCGTCTCCACTTCTGAGAGAAATTGGAGATAATGTTGACAGATTTTTTATTAAAGATGTATCAAAATTATGTCAAGAAGCAATATACCTTCGCAATATTGACATTCAAAAATTAGATATGACAAGAATTAAAGAGGTATATTTTGCCCATATGGATTTTATCTCTCATTTTGAATAAACTATATCTTTTTATAATTCATTGAACCATTTTTCGTTTATTTCGACTTGTTCAATAATTTTAACACCCAGGTTGAATTCTTTTAATTTATTGGCTAGATCATGCCCATCAATTAGGTCGATAATTAAAGCACCATCCCTCCGAGCTTCATCTTTGGCATCTTTGGAAAATACCCCTGTTGTAATAATTAAACCTTTATCTGCCCGTCCCATTATAGCGCCACGAAAATCTCTAATCACAGATGAAGGAACTGTTCCTTCATATCTTTTACATTGAAAATAAATATTGAAGGAAACGAAGCCAGCAATTTTGAATACACCTTTGCCATCTATTCCTCCATCACCTGATTTCTTCGTTACTTCAACATTGTCAAAACCAGCTTCTCTTAATAACCTCTGCGCAAGTCTCTCAAATGCAAAGGGATTCATTTTCTTCAGAGTCGCAATAAGCCTATCTTCCCATTTTATTTCTTCTGTTGTTTCTTCAATAAAATTACAAGCACTATCTTTTTCTTGTAAAGGGATATTTGCCGGTTCTTCTGCATTTGTGGAATGTTCGCAGCTTTTTACAAATTTTTTTACCTCATTAATGTTAATCTTATCTGTTTTTAAACCTTTGGGAGTTAATGCCCAAACGCCACGAGTGGAATTAGATAAGATACCATATACTTTAAGGTATGATTTAGCCCAAGCAACGCGATAATCTAAAACAGAACGGTTTCCCCCATTATAAAGTTCAGAGGCTTCTTCATCAGTAAGTTTAAGAATTTTACTTATTTCAGAAAGTATTTCATCATTTTTTGCAGATCCGCCCAAGTTTTTTATTGCTTCAATGACGGGATTGAAGAGCTTATCATATGTAGGTATTGGCATTTAATAACTCCAATAAATCAAGAATGATTTCAGTATATTTTATTAAATTTTGAATTTCAATAAAAAAGAAATAAATGCAAAGATAAATACTCAATATTTTTATTATATAACCAACATCAGAAGGAAATAATAAAAATGATAAAGAACTTTTATATTTGTCTGGACAATACGGCATTAAATTATGCACTAAAGCATTTCAGTAATCCGTTTACGCGAATAATGCGTTGCTATACAGGCTTGGAAGTTGAAATGATTGTTAGAGCTATGAACAGTAACAAGAGCAAGAGATTTTATACGCTTAGGAGTTCACAAAGAAACATTTTAAGAGCTGAAATCAAAAATCTTGAAATATTAAGTACAGTTTTTGATAGAGCTGTTACTGATAGCCCCCTCAAGTCCTTACAAAATGACATTAATTGTTTTAATTAATTCACAAGGTTATCAATTATAACTTGAACATCTTAATTCTCTTGTATATAATCATGTCAATGCTTTAGTCTCAATAATTACTAGGACATTTACGATGGCAATGCAGGGAAACCGAGCAGGCTCAGCAGTAAATAACTTAGATGAGAATACAATAACTGGGAAACTAGGAATTGGCGTTAGTATATATAATAAATATACAATACGTGAGACAAGTGTCCCCCGTCCCTAGGTAGGTTGAGATATAATTGCTGAGTGCTAACATGGAAAATAGAAAAAAGAACAAAAAAGCTAAATTCACAACATTTAAACACTTTTATAAGCGGCTATACGAAGAGGAAAATATTCGTAAGGCGTGGAATGCCGTATATGCTAATTGTACAAGTTCCTCATCACTGAGAACAAGAAATGACGCAAAAGATTTTAAATCTCAAGAAGTCGTTAATCTCAAGCGATTAAAAGATAGTTTAGCAAGCAAAAAATTTAACTTTTCTGTCAAAGCAATTCCACAAGAACGATTAGGTAAAGATCCTCGCCCTCTGGTTAATATAACTATTGAGGGACGCATTGTACAAAGATGTATTCTAAATGTTCTTCAATCTCACAGTGGAATAAAAAAATATATGCATAATAACCCTTTCAGTTTTGGTGGTATTAAGCATAGAGGAGTTAAGGATGCCGTTGAAGCGGTAATAAGAACATCTTCTGAAAAAGGTTACACCCATTTTCTTACATCTGATATAGGCGACTTCTTCACAAGAATAAAATCTGATATAGTTATTGGTAAAATAGAAGAGTTTTGCAAGGCAGATCAAGATTTTATTAATATTCTTCAAAAAGCAATTCATCTTGAAATAGAAAATATGAAGGAAATTGAGAAGAAATACCCTAAAATTCTTTATAAATACAATTATACAGATGAAGGTGTGCCTCAAGGTAGTTGCTTATCACCATTATTTGGTAATATGTACCTTTATGAATTTGATAAAATAATGAACAGTAGTAGTGATGTTTCTTGCTTTAGGTATATTGATGATATTATTATAATTGGTAATAGCTTTAAGAATGTTGAAAACTCTTTTCATAAAAAAGCATTACCGATTTTAGAAAAGCTTGGTTTAACGGCCTATATACCAGGCAAAAGCAATAAAGCAGCGCACGGAGAACTAGATAGCAGTTCTGGTTTCAATTATTTAGGCGTCAACATAACAAAAAATCAAATAAAACCTAGTAAAGATGCTTTTGAAAAAATAATAAAAGAAATCAAAGATTTAATTCTTGAGGCATTGAATTTTGACGCAATAAAACCTGTAAGCTTATACAAGACATTGGATTTAATTGATAGAAAGCTCAAAGGATGGGGGAATCACTATTCTTTTTGTAATGCTAAAGTTGAGATGAATGTTCTAGATATAACTATGGATAAGTTGTTAAGTGAATTTATAGAAAAATATAACAAAAAACTTGCAAAACTTAAACCTAGCCATATTAGGGAAAAGATAGGTATACAAAGAGTTACCAACTGTAAGCATGACCCAATTATTAAATGACTAAATCATCTCAACAATTTTCTTCTGGGCGTCGGTGTTGTATTCAATATAGCGTTGGGTGGTGGTGAAGATGGAATGTCCGGCCAGCATGCGGATATCGTTTAAGGTTCTACCAGCAAGGCTGATATTTTTAGCTGCGGCAGTAATGAATGTTTTGCGGCCGCTATGCTTCAAAACCGATTTCTTTATATAAATTATAAAAGAAATTAACGATTGCCTGCGGACAGGGCTTATTGTTGCGTTCTGTCGTAATAATCCGGTTCATCAAATTAAAATGCTCATTCTTCTGTTGCATGCTCAGCAATTCCACCCAATCTTTGTGCAAAGGAATAATCCGTCCAAATTGTTTGCCCTTGGATGCTTTATTAATAAGGTTAATTTCTTGGATTAGGTTTCCTTCCGATCGCAAACGGATACGATAAGCGATAATGTAATACGCAGTTTTGAAAAAATGCGCAAAGAGGGAAAATGGGCACACCATGCACCAGTCGGCTATAAAAATGTAAGGGATGCCAATGGTAACAGCGATATTGTGTTGGATGAGGACAACCATTTCATCATTACGCGGTTGTTTAAGGAATTTTCGATTGGCACCTATAATCTTGAGCAAATAACGCGAAAAGCCGCAGATTTCGGGCTTAAGATGAAGACCAGTAAGAAGCTTCATAAACAAACTATCCGCGGAATATTAAGCAACCGTTTTTATGTCGGGGAAATGTATAGCGGCGGGCATTATTATCCGCATTGTTATCCGCGGCTGACGGACAGTTATACGTTTGAACGGTGTCAGGAAATTTTGGAAGGTAAGGCAAATCATAAGGTACAAAAGCATGAATATGTATTAAAGGATTGGTTCGTTGTAAAAAATGCAGTGGTGTTGTTTCGACAGATATCAATGTACATCCGGCGAAAAAGAAGGGCGGAGAAAAAATCGTTTATAAATACCTTTTTTGTCCGCAATGCGGCGGCTATCGGACGAAAGAGAAAAATGAGGTTAAAAAGTGAAAGAGGCGCTAAAAACGCTTAAAAACATGCCTAAAAGCGTTGTTGAAAAATTGATTGCCTGTTTGGATGAAGAAATTTACGAAGACCATAAAATAGAAATAGAAGCCAAGAAGGCCTTGGACAGGCAGATTGCCGGTTTTGCAGAAAAGGAAAGCCGGTTGATAGACTTGTTTACGGAAGGCAGTATTACACAGAATTTATATACAAAAAAACTAACCGAGTACAGACAGGATAAGAAAAAACTGGAAGAGCGATTAACCGACTATAGTCATCTGACTAAGCAAGGTCTAATAACGTTAAAATATTTGGCTAGCTTGCTTTTGATGTCAGATCGGATATGGAATTTTCTGAACAACGACAAAAAACAGCAGGTTTTAAAATTACTTTGTTCGGAAATTTTATTAGATGGTAAAAATGTAGATATTTCAATAAGAAAGCCTATTCTAGCACTGGCTAAAATAGGCTCTTGTCAAGTCTGGCTGGAGTGAACTCGCAATTCGCGGACTAAATTATTTGATTTTTTTAATGATAGTCTTGCGTCTTTTTATTCAATACCCTAAATATAGTAATAACTTTTAGTAACTATGGATTTAATAAGATGAATAAAAATATGAGTAAAATAGGCAAGAATGCAACATTAGCTGTGCTAAGCTAAATACCTATTGTTTCTGCATTTAGTAAGTTTTGCGAGGATTTTGTGCAAGATAATTGGCAAGAACGTATAAATATATGGAAAAAAGATGTTGTAAAAAGGTTGTCGCAATTAGATACTGAAACAGAACAGAAAATAAGGGAGACATCAAATTTTTCAAGTATATTAGCTTCTGCACAACGTGGGGCTTTGGAAGATATTGAAGAAGATAAAATTGCTCTTTATGTTAATGCCGTTGTAAATTCTATTAAAAATGAAAATATAGATGATACAAAAAAACATATATTTTTGAATATGTTGCGAGATTTTACAAAATTACACATTGAGATTTTAAAATTTTATAATGAAATTGAAGAAAAAATAAAAATATTACATTCTGGAATACAATTTAATTATGTAAATGGAAATTCTGAGCATTGGTACGATATTGCGTATAAATGCAACCCAATGCTATTTCAAAACAAAACATTATGTATGGTGGCTTATAATGAATTAGTTTTTCGCAAACCGCTTAAGAATAATGGACATATTATGACAGATGGTAGCACTTTAAATAATAACTATCCGACAAAACAAACAACAAATTTAGGTGATGAATTTCTTAGTTTTATTGCTGAACAATAGAAGATTCATTAACCTCAGTACCTCAACAACCACAAGTTAACAACTAACCAAAACCTGCTGTTTTACCAACTTTACTTCATCGGTGATTTTAGTATATGTTTCTAAATCTTGAGTAGGATTTTTGAACCATTGTTTCAGGCTGTCGCATTGAATAAACTTGTCAAAAGGTACTCTAACCGTATATTTCAATTCTTTAGCTTTGAACGAAAAAACAAATCACTTAAAATTTATATATGTTACAGAATAGTAAAGATAATATATAAATTACACCTTCTATAATCCGACATATAGGCTCAACGAGGCGACGCCACTGTAACCGGATTTTTTATTAAACGCCGGATTAATGTATAACTGCACATCCGGACGAATGGATATATGAGTGTTAAGCTGGAAATTGTAATATGTTTCAATACTTTTTTCATATGCGTGATATATCGGCTGTGTTGTTGCCGCGGTGTTGACTTTGTTAAAACTGTATGCAACCGCAAGCTGGTCGTGTGGTCGGCGTTTGAACGGGCTGTTGAATAATATTCCGACGGAATATGAATAGTCCAACGCCGCGTAATCTCCGCTTGAATTGTTGAACCGCATAAATAAACTGGTGCATTTGCTGATATCTTGTGCCAGATATAGCGACCACCCTAAACTTTTCGCAGGAGCCTTTTTTACACTCGGTTTTTTATATACTAACAGGCTGTATGCTCCCTGATAGGAATTATACCATTTCGGAGTGTAGCTAAGAGCGCCGAAAGGCAATGCTTCGTTTTTATCAAGATTTTTGACATGTATACCGTCAGCAGACGTGTTTGATGCATCAATAGCTCCGAGCGTCAAAGAAAGGTTGTCGTATATGTCTGCACTGGCATACCCGCCCACGCCGGCCGATGGGTAAGTGAAAGTACCGTCCTGAGATAGGGCGTTATTCAAAAAGTACTGTGTTTGCAAATCGCTTGCGGTGATATTGTCAAACATCGCTATGCTGAACTGCCCGACACCTAAGCTTAACCAGTCGTATTTACCGTTGAAGCTGTGTGAATAATAAAAATCAGACATCTCATTGTAGTCAACGTCATAACTGTTGATTTGGTTGGCCACGCCGATTTTGGAAGAAAGCTCGGTTGAAGTTTGTTTGTTAAAACGAACAATATTCAATAAAAAGTTAAAACGTCCTTTTCCGTAAATATTATCAAACAAGTCAATGTTCAAATACGGGGTAATAAAAGATCTCGTTAAATATTTATTACCGTTGGAAAATGTTTGTTGATAGGTAAATGTATTGTCTAAACCAAAGTTTATTCCTTTTGGGGAAGCCAAATTATCCTTAAAGTCGTCATATGTTTTCCATAGCCCGTCAGCTGTAGCGGTTGAAGCATAAAAAAACATTATAAAAAATAGAATTTTTTTAAACATAGTCCTGTCCTTTTAGCAAAAGTTAAGCTTTTCTGCGAAGCAGATACCTGCAGAAACAAAGGTTATTAGTAATAATAGATTATATTGAAAGCTTGTTTAATCCGTAGTCGACAAGTTCACCGCCGTAATAGACGATATTGGAATTGCCGTATTTCAGTTTTTTAGTGTAAAATGTGATGGGTTTTCCCTGATATATCCATTCATAGCGGTCAAAGAATTTCTCGTCTTTAACATTAAATTGCGCGTTCTCGCTCATAAAACGGATAATCTTGTCCGTATCCTGCTTAGTCAGCGCGTTTTCCATAATCCAACGGGAATACGGGTTATCAGCATTTCCGTTTCTTGTGTTGAGGTTAAGCGTTTTCAGACTGACCGTTTGAATATTCGGATAAATGTCAAGATATTTTTTAATCTCCTCGAGATAGTCGTTAAAACTTTTGTTTTTCATCAAAACATAATTTAAGCGGATGTTGGCTTGCTTAAATAAATCGCTGTTAATATAGTCTTTATCATATCCGAGAGTCATCATATCTTTTTTAGAATCAAAATCCACCCGGGTAATTTCAATAATAAAATCATTTTTGATTAAATCGAATTTATCTTTTTCATAAAAAATATTGCCTGAAGATTGAAAACGCTTTTCATCAAAAATATTGACTTTATCAGTTGTCTCAACCACGCTTTTTATCGTCTGATAACTATGCAGCGAAGGCTCTCCGTTCCCACAAAAAATAAAATATCTGAAATTGATGCCTTTATCTTTCAAATAACTGAGTTTTTCCTCCAACTGTGCGAGTTTATCGTCAACAATGGGCCATTGCGTTATTTTAGCGGTGCAGTACGGGCAGTGTTTGTTGCACTTAAAAGATGATAAAATTAACTCAAATTCTTTATATTTCATGGCAAACAACCTCCTTTAAAACAGATTGGATTAAAGCAGACAAATCATTATTGTCGCAATAGGAATAAATTTTGGTTTGGGGACTTTGCCGCAAAGCATCGGCAATTGCAAACCAGTATTCCGATTTTATTTGGTATGCGGACTCTTCTTCTTTGTATAAGATGACGATTTCTTTTTTAAACAAAAGCGCCCACTCAAGCTCCACAATGGAACCCACCGAAAAGCTCTCATTAAACACCGCGAAAAAAACGTCGCAATTTTTAACCGCGGCTAATTCGGCGCGAAGAACAGTTTTACAGTCATTTGATGTAAACTTGCCGTTAGAGGCCTGCTCGCAATAGAACGGCCCCGAATATATGAACCGATTGTCAACAATTAAGTCCTTTGTATAAAATGTCAGAAGTCGGGAACTGCCTAAAATATGCGCTCTGTAATCATTTTCCAACGATTGAACCAATGATAAGCATGGCTCTTTAATCCGGTTAAACTTACCTGAAAAATATATTTTTTTCATTATTCCTGTCCTTTCATAATTCTTTTCCAATTGATGTAGGATAAAACGGCCATAACGGTCCAGATAACGTTTAGGCTGAAAAGATAATAGGCCGGATTTGCCAACGAAAAATATTGAAAAGCGTAAACAATGTCGTTGATAAACCATATAATCCATGTATCAATCCTTTTTTTGATCATATAATAAGTCGCAGTTAAGGAAGACGTTGTGGTAAACGCGTCGGTAAACGGTTTTGGATCTGCGGTTTGCTTTAATATAAAACCGACAATTACGGTGCTTAAAAAGATAAAAGTAATGTAAAACAACCTTTCTTTATAAGAACATTGTGTGATTTTAAATTCTTTCTTTTGCTGCCAGAGAATAAGCCCGAATATGCCCATTACCAAATAAACCGAGTTGTTTATCACATCGCCAAACAGCCTGTTTTGTAAGGAAAAACAAATCAAAAAAATCATTTGCAAAATATAAAATATCCAGTTGGAACGCCTATTAAACATCACGAGGATACCTTGCAACAATCCTGAGATTGTTGCGCTGATTTCTAGAAAAAGCAACATGTTAACCTACCTTGATTTGTGTTCAAAATTTAGTTGTTGAAGTTGGGACGAAACCGCCACAATATCCCTGTTGTTGAATTTTAGGGGCTGATATTGGAATTGCGTTGTTTTGATGAGGTTATCTGAGATGATGTTGTCAATGTCGGCTCCTTTGCTGATAATCGGCATTCTGATACCATAAACCGCTGTTCCGACATAACGTGTGTTTTGACTAATTTCAGTCATATATTTTCTCCTTGACAGTAGGTTATTCTGATTTGTCTCGACTGTCCCTGCAAGACCCAAACCAGCAAAAGTTTATATAAACTTTTCAGTTAATATTGTCTTCATAAAAATATTTTTTCACTAAATCATAATTTTCCGGATGGACAAAGTTTTTCCATCTTTCATCTTCCAAAACAATCATATCGCGAACCATATTTCCTGATAAGAAAGGAAAATTCTGTGTTGTCCGTGAACATATTTCAACATGAGGAACATCATGCGCAAAAAACAAATATTCCTTTTGGGTTCCGACATACATAACATCGGGAGTACAAATTTCAGATTGTTCTTTCCTGATTGTTTCCAAGACATTATAATTCCAAGGTATAGAAATATCATCTTTAACGCCGATAATCCGCAAACGGTTGTATGCTTCATTGTGGCGCCAGACGTTCTGAACCATTTTTTTTCTGACAAAATAAGCTAAAGGATTTTTCTCCGTCCCGCTTTCTTGTGCGGAACCTATTAAAACCGTCCCATGCTCGCATTCAGCCATCATTTTTTCAATAAGCCGATTGTGACCGATATGAAAAGGCTGACAGCGTATAATGCAAAAACCATGTTTGTATTTAAACATAAAAAAACCTTTCATCTGAAAGGCCGCATCAACAAGAAATAAAATCTTTATTACCGTTAACTGGCCAGGTTGCTTGTTCGTGCCCATAGCCCTCGAGCACCCGAACAATTCTAATATACATAAATAAGAACTAATGTCAATATTCTTTTAAACTATTTAATAACTTTTTTCAAAAGGTTTAGAAAACAACATATTGAAAAAAAGCCGCCAAAAAAATATTCCCCAAATACAAGCATTTAGGGAACTTTTGGCTGGGGCGGCTGGATTCGAACCAACGAATGTCGGCACCAAAAGCCGATGCCTTACCACTTGGCGACGCCCCAACAACTCTGATGTGGTAAGCCCATATGAGATGGACAGAGACATGTTTAAGATAAAAAAAGTATAATTGCAAGCATTTTTTTGCGAATTTGTGAAAAAAATAAAAAGCGCAAAACGGAAAAATATGCATACGCACGGCAGTATCAAAACGGTTGTAGGGAAATAGCTGCTTGACTTTAAATCCGGCAGCGTCTATAAAAACCGTAATTCTAAATTATACTGTCTTTAAAATTATTATAAATCAAAAATCTCAAAAGTTATGTACAATGTTGAAATTGACACGGCATCGGCCGTGGTCGAAGAGGCGAGCAAAGGCGTCAGTCTCCATGATGTCGTGGCGGTTATCCTGTTTGCAGCGGTGTTGACGATATGCGGCATTCAGGCTGTCAGCGTCATCCGGTCTTATGTCAAAAAAGAGTGGGACTGGCATAAGAAACCGCTGCCGTTCAATATAAGCCTGATTGCCCGCGGTATTATCGGCGCAACCGTACTTTTCTATGTTATCTGGCTATTAGCTGATTGGAGTTCATGGAGTTGGTCAAAGGTGTATCTCGTGCTACTCTGTTATCCCTTGCTTGCGGCACTTATTGTGTTAGCTGCGGTGGTGGTAATCTTATTCGTATACTGGTCTCTCTATGTACCGCTGTCAGAACTGATTGGCCGACTGAGAAAACATTAATTCATAAAGCTTCGTATCTTCAGGTACGGAGTTTTTTTTATGTATGGAAAAAGCGCGCATAACTTAAATCTGCTCTTTACAGGCAAAAAACAAAGGCTATATTAAACGAAAATTTATCACTATCCATAAGGGGAAAAGAAATGGAGTTTTTTACGCAATTTAACCTGCGGGAGTTTTTAAGCGCGTTTGTGGTTTTGTTTGCGATTACGGACGTGCCGGGAAATCTGCCGATTATATTAAACATTCAAAACAAAGGCGTACATATCGGGGCAACAAGAGCGTCGGTTTATTCGCTGATTTTGCTTGTATCATTCTTTTATGCCGGAGAGGCATTTTTGAAATTGTTCGGGCTGGATATTTCTTCGTTTGCGATTGCCGGTTCGCTGATTTTGTTTTTGTTCAGCATTGAGATGATTTTGGATGTCAGCCTGTTTTGCGAAGGGGCGGATATCTCGGGTGATGCAACATTCGTGCCGGTGGTCTTTCCGTTGTTTGTCGGCGCCGGAGCATTAACGACTCTGCTTTCCATCCGTTCGCAATATTCGGATGTAAACGTGTTGCTGGCGGTGTTTTTTGTCTGCGTCTGCATTTACGGAACGGTCAAACTGTCGCGCTTTTTGAAAAAACATCTGAGCAATGCGGTGATTTATGTGATGAAAAAGTTTTTCGGCATGGTGCTTTTGGCCATGTCTGTCAAACTGTTCATTACCAACGTAGCAGTGCTCGTACACTCAATCCGCTAAGATATAAGGATTTTGGCAAAACGGAAGCGGCCCGCCGGATGTCGGGCTGTTTTTTTTGCGAAAATTGTTGACAAAAATATTTGCCGATGATATAGGTATACTCACTTAGTGATAAATATGTCTATTATTCACCTTAAAAACAATCAAAAATCATGAAAACGTTTGTTAAATGTTTCGCAGTGTTTGCAGTAGCAGGCATGCTTGCCTCCTGCAACAAAGAAAACAAAGCTCCCGAGACCGCTCCCGAACCCGTCGCCCCGAAGGCAGAAGCTTACCAGCCGGTTCATCAGTCCTCAACCGTGGACCTGAAGTCAGCCCGCAAGTATGCCTACTTCAACGCTCCGACCCCGACGGCCGCCGCTTCGGTCGATGTTCTCTATGACCGGAAAGCACCGTACGTGCAGCCTGTCGTCGTGAAGTATACGTACGCCAACGGCGATACCTACACCTACACCGTGCCCGCCGAATTCGGTCTGTGGCGCAACGAAGCCGGCCGGCTCCGCGTCGTCATCGATGACAAAGCTACCGTATGGCTGCAGGGGCAGACAAAGGGAGGAAAGTTTCATGAACTGATTTTCTACGGCGATCCGCAGTTCAACGGCAAAAAAATCAAGCCGAACACGTATCGCAACCTTCCCGCCGGAGAGATTAAGTATCGCAAATAGTCTCTCCCGCCCGAACTGACTGACCAAGCCCTGCCGTTTTTATACGGCAGGGCTTTTTGTATCTGAAAACCACCGGCCAGGCCTATGGTTTCGGAACAGCCGTAACAACACATTTCACGCACTTTTTTCCGCTTTATATGCCGCCCGTAAAAATATTTGTTCGCAAACAAATAATCATTCTGCCGGACAAACATATTTTGTTGACATATTCATCAATTTGGGTATACCGTAAACACGATGAGACGCAATTATATTTTGGAGGTTTTATGATTGATATTTTTTATGGAATTTCCGCATTGAAACTCAGTGAGCAATACGCAATATTCGGAGTTTTGGCGGTAGCGTTCATCGGCTTGTGGTATACCTGGTTTTTAAAAAAGCAGGTTATGGCCAACGATGCCGGTTCGGGTAAAATGGTAGAAGTTTGGACGGCGATTAAACAAGGCGCTGATACCTACCTTAAAAAACAGCTTAAATCCATTTTGCCGATGATTGTCATTTTGACGGTTTGCCTGTTTTTATCCGTCTACATCGTTCCGGTTTCGGCCGAGGCGAAAATCAGATTTTCCGCCTATGACGATGAAACGATAAAATTGATTATCGCTTTCGGGCGTGCGGGCTGTTTTATCTTGGGTTCTTTGTTTTCTTTGCTCGTCGGACAAATCGGCATGCGCATCGCTGTTGCGGCAAACGTGCGCGTTGCTTCCGCATCCAAGCGCTCCTTCGGCGAAGCCTTAAAAATCGCCTACCGCGCCGGAACGTGTACCGGTATGTTGACCGACGGTTTGGGCTTAATGGGCGGTACCGTTATTTTCATTATCTTCGGTATTGCGGCGCCTGACGCCCTGCTCGGCTTCGGCTTCGGCGGCACATTGGTGGCTTTGTTCATGCGTGTCGGCGGCGGTATTTATACCAAAGCGGCCGATGTCGGTGCAGACCTTGTCGGCAAAGTTGAAGCAGGCATCCCCGAAGATGATCCGCGCAACCCTGCCGTTGTGGCTGACCTCGTCGGCGATAACGTCGGAGACTGTGCGGGCATGGCTGCCGATATTTTTGAATCTTACGAAGTAACTATCGTGTCGGGCTTAATTTTAGGGCTTGCTTTATGGCATGTAACCGGTATGTACGAATGGATTGTCTACCCGCTTCTGGTGCGTGGTATCGGCGTTTTCTGTTCCATCATCGGCACCTATGCCGTCAGGGACAACGGCTTAAAAGGCAATGCCATGAAGGCTATTTTCAGAGGCTATGTAACCTCTGCCGTCATTTCGGTCATTCTGTTTGCGGCCGTTGCTTACTTCTATCTGCAAGGCTTACACGGCGGCTGGTGGAGACCGTTTCTGGCCGTAACCATCGGTGTCATTCTGGCGATGGCGATTGACCGGATTACCGAACACTTTACCGGTACAACCGGCGCTCCTGTCAACGAGATTAAAAAATCAACCGATACGGGTGCCGCCACCACGATTTTGAGCGGTCTTGCCGTCGGGCTTGAAAGTTCCGTTTGGTCGGTTTTGGTGATTGCCGTCACTATTTTCGCCTCCGTTTTAATCTTCGGAACGATTGACGGTTTAACCGCTGTTGAAAGAGTAACCTACATCCTCTACGGCGTCGCCATGACCGGTATCGGCATGCTCACCTTAACCGGCAATAACGTCGCCATGGATTCCTTCGGCCCGATTGCCGACAACGCTAACGGTATCGGCGAAATGTCCTGGCATGATGACAAAAGCGCCAAGACCAAAAAAGCCCGCCAGATTATGGCAGACCTTGACAGTGTCGGCAATACGACAAAAGCCATTACCAAAGGCGTTGCCATCAGCTCCGCCGTCATTGCGGCCGTCAGCCTGTTCGGCTCTTATATGGTTGACGTCAGCAGCGTGCAGCAGGCCTTAAACAGCGCTTGGGCAAAGGAAGGCTTAGACCAAAGTCTGGCTTTGCTTAAAGACATCGGCATCGTCGTTTCCAACCCTGTCGTCTTTGTCGGCATGCTCATCGGTGCAGCCGTACCGTGGCTGTTCTCCTCGTTTGCCATTAATGCCGTAAGGCGTGCGGCCAGCCTGATTGTTGAAGAAGTTCGCCGCCAGTTTAAACTCGGCATTCTTGAAAACAAAGCGAAGCCGGACTATGACACGACGGTTGCGATTTCAACAGCCGCAGCACAAAAAGAACTCATTATCTTGGCTTTGCTCGGCATCGTCTCCCCGATATTTGTCGGGCTGTCGCTGGGCGTTGAAGCTCTGGGCGGCTTCTTGGCAGGAATTATCGTTTCCGGCCAGCTGCTCGCGGTCTTCATGTCTAACGCAGGCGGTGCTTGGGATAACGCCAAAAAGCTGATTGAAGACGAACCGAGCAGTATTGCCCATAATACGGGCAAAGGCTCCGAGCGCCACAAGGCCAGCGTTGTCGGTGATACGGTCGGCGACCCGTTGAAAGATACCGCAGGCCCTGCCTTAAACCCGATGATTAAAGTGGTTAACATGGTTGCGGTTATCGTTGCGCCTATCGTTGTGGCATACAATAACGAATACACCAAGCTTTCCGCATGGGGCTGGTGCGTCGTTATCCTCCTGCTCGCAATCCTGGCTTTCGTGATTATGCGAAGCAAAAAACAAACTCAGGCATAGTGGTTTAACCCGCTTACTCAAACAGCCCCCGTGTCAAAACGGGGGCTTTTGATATATATTTGTCTTATCTCCGAAATTCCTTGCAATAGCCATGAATCCATGATAAACTGGTATAAAAATGGAGGATATAATATGTCATACGATAATTTTTTCGGAAGCCTCGGCAAAAATCCTGAAATCTACCGCAATGCCTGGCAGACGTTGGCGCAAAAAAGCGACAACGAAGGAAAAGCCTTTTTTGATGTTGTTTCCCGTTATCTTCGTGCCCACCCCGAAGAAAAGCCGGCGGTCAAGAAGCAATTGTTGCATTTCATTAAAACCGTAACGGAAAATGAGCTCGCCGCGCTGTCGACCGTCAAAAATCCCGGTTACAGATGCCAATCAGAAAAGGAAGCCAAAAACAAGACACATAAAGAAAAAATATATGCCGCTTTGCTGATGTGCAAATTTTATGATGACCGCGCGCCTTTATCCGGCTTGATGTCAGCCCCTCTTCCATATAATGTTCAAGAAACTTTGTTTGCCAAAACAGATGATAAATTTTCAAAATTCAGCCTTACCGAAATGGCAAAATGCGATTCGCTGTCTATCTACGAACTGAACGCAATGTTAATAATGTACATCAGCTTAAATCCGTCGGATAAACGGATGACGCAGGCACTGCAAATTGCAAAACAGACAAAGCAGCCGCAAACAAAAGAAAACAGGATATCGTTGTTGCGCACGATTGCCGGACATACCTCGAACCCGAAAATATGCGAGAAGACCCTGTCCGCGTTAATGCAACTCGGAAATGACGACTGGGCTTTTTTGAATAACCGCCACGCACAATCTCTTGAACTGGATTTGAAATGCGCCGTCATCAAAGAAGAGAAAAATCTGAAATATACCGACAGAAACCGTATAGAAGAAAACCTGAGAAACCGGTGTTTCATTGAAAATTATCTTAACCAAAAACATCCCGACCTGCCGTTTGAACAACAGCTGTTGAAAGAAGCCGCCGCCGTCGCAGGATCCGGTGATGAAACCAAAAAACAGGAATTTTTTGCCGTACTCCTCTCCGAAGGGGAGAACCGTCTTTCGGAAATAGATGAACAGGTAATGGCATATCTGGTTGACAATTTTACTCAGGAAAATTTGGACGCCGTCAACCACATGCGCGGCTTATACGGAATTAAAGTTTCCCTGCTCTACGGAGAACCGACGGACACCAATATCAATACGGTCAAACGCATGCAGTTTGATAATATGGTACGCGGGATTGATGATGCGGAGTATTTCAATCTGCTGCACAGTCGTGAGTTTTTGGAATTTGAGCCCGATGAAGACCGGGAGTTTGCATTTAGGGATTATCTGGATTTGGACGAGAAAAGCCCGGCCTTCCAAGCGCTGGAAAAATACGGCTATGAAAACTTTAAATGTTTAGCCGTAGACAGTTTTATAAAACACCATGTTCCGCCTCAAACCGCCGTCGCATTTAATTTGAAAGATATTCATGAATTGATTGTACAGGACAATGAATATGAAAGAGAACCTTATGATTATGAAGACGGCGATGTTGGCAGCTGTAAAGATTGGTTCTTTTTAAGCGAACTGGACGCCGACAATAATATAGAAGACGCACGCTCGATTTATTGGGCGGAAATGGTTAAAAACAAAAGTCTCGTCAAAGCCATATCCGATGATTTGAAAGAGCATAACATTTGCGATAGCGATATTGAGGAATTATGGCGCAAAGTCAGTTACGGGACACCGAATGCCGGTCGAAAAAGACGCGGAAGCGGTTTCTCGTTCCAACTGCACCATAATCGGGCGCTCAAAGACGGAGGAGAAAACACCCCTGACAATTTTGTCACGACTGTTAAATACACTGCCGATCCATGGGATAATGGAAGTCAACCTGATTTTTGCTCACATGATTTCTTACATCGACAGGACAGCCCGCTTATAAAACTCTACGAAAACCCTGACGCCCGAACACCGCAGGATAAAATAGCCACAACCGAACCGGTAACCCCGAACGCCCGCCGCGTGCGTATCGTCAATGAACTGATATCGCCGGATCCTTGGCATCGCGTATTATATTACGGCGGCCCGCGCCAATCCGGCTGTTACCGCGGCATCCTGCGCAACATGACCAATATTCCCAAGCAAACTAAAAAACAGGTTGCCCGAACCCGTAAAAGAGTGAAAAAAAATATAGACCTGCCCTGCGAGATAATCAAAACCTGCATAAAACGCGGCATGGCGGATTAATCTGCTTTGACATATCTATCAGCGGAATCTCCGCTGACCACCGTTATAGATGCGGAATCCAACATATCGCGGACAACAAACTTTACGCCGTTTTCCAAAACAATATTAATGTCGGCCAAAAATTCCATATCATCATCATATTTACCGCTAACGGCATCAATACTGATAACTTTCTGCCCGATTGCTTCCTTCTCATACAGGCAGGTTATATCATAAAATTCCTGCCGGTTATGAGGATAAGCATTGTCAACATACGATTTAAGCGGTATTCCCTTTGTCTCTTTCACAAGCGTAACATCAAGCTTATTCAGGCTTAATTCGTACCTGTCCGGCTGCCAAAGGTCAATTTCAAGTTGATTTTCTCCGATAAGAAAAATTAACGGACCTTCCCATTGCATATAATTATATGTCACATGAGCTGCCTGCTGCACACGCTTCTCCCATTCCGCATATGTTTCCTTCCGCAATACCTTGCCATTACAGAAATAAAAACCGTTAATCAAAACCTGATTAAGCGTTTGTCCGATAAGATACGGATGTATTTCCGCAATAAAGCGCATCGCTTCATCAACAGGAAAACCGTCTCCTACTTCAACATCTTTCCAAGTATATTTTGTTTCCAACTGAATCTTCATTACCTTTCCTGTTACCCTAAACATTTATCTGTATTATATATTAATGAGATGATAATAAAACCGCAATAAAAAAATCCGTTTCGCCGGCCGGTTTCATAGACAAGCTGTCGTTACGGCATATTCGTATTTATTTCAAACAACAACGCTGCCTCTTTGAAATAACCGCAGATTTAACCAAAAATTAAACCTGAAAATCTACAATAAACGCAATTAAATATGAGAAAGGCCGAACGATGATAGAAATTGCCTTAACCGAAAACACGGAAAATACTTTTTTAAAAACCGAACCTCCCGTATTTACAATCGGTGAAGAGAATGTCAAAACTTGGGACGATTACCGCGCGCTTGCAAAAAAAATAATAACTGCGCATATCAATCTCCCCGCCGTCATTATTAAAAACCTTAACGCGGACATTTCCATAAATTGGCTTGCGGTGGCATTGTTTGTTGAATCTTGTTTTATCAACGGCAAACTGGAATGTGCCGTCTTTAAGGTTGCCGACAAAAGCGCGGCGGTTCAGTCATATAAACCCTTTGTCGCTTTGACAATCGGATTAAAATATATTATCAGGATATATAGCGAAGAACCGGCCTATATATATAAAGAAATTTCCAGCCTGTCATATCTGGGGTTAAACATACGGGAAGACTACCTTAACAATAAGCTTTATTTGGAGCTGCCCGATAACGGAGAATGCCAAAAACTGACTGCACAGACGCTTCAGGAAACCCTGACTGCGGTAGGTATTTTGAAATGTCTGGCCTTAGCTCAAAAAGCAGCGCATATCTGCGCGGAAATCACCAAATCGGAAACATCCCCCCGTCCTGATGTTGATAAGGCCATTGCCGACGTGGTATCTTTCGTCCGTTCGTGGCTTGACTAGCTTTTGCTCAACGCATTCAATCGATTAACAATCGTCTCGGCAAACACACGCAGCGGATTTGACAGGATTTGCGGCTTCAAATCTTTCGGCTCAATGCGCATATTGCAGGCAAAATTGACAAATTCATCCCAGTCAATCGCATATTTCGGACACAACAACTTCTGCAGATTTAAACAGTCATAACGCATAGACGGGTCGATATAAAGCCCGTTGCTTCTGCACCGGCAGTAATGTCGCTGACTGCTTTTAAGGCACCCAGCAGTTGGTTGAGTTCCCCCATATTCGGCGTTGCCAGCGCAAACGCCCGTAATCCCCGGTAATCCATAACATCGCTCCACAAATAAATACCAAAATAATTTAATAGTTAAACTGCTGCCTGTCAAGAAAATTTCCGGAGTTCCCTATAGACAATCTCGCAAACATACAAAAACACTTGGCAAAAACCGTTGAACGGACACCGCACCGGGGGGCTTAGGCGTTTTTATAACCGGAAACCTCGCAGATTCTATGAAATATATTCGCAAAAACAACCGAAACATCCTGGCAGTCGAAATTTCTGCCGCTGCAAAACACAAAAAATAACATAATATCTTATATCTAAAACTATTTGACTGATTGGTAAAAAAGTTATATAATCTGCATATATCAAACGTGCCCGAAGGACTTTATATATGAAAAAATTTCTGATACTCCTGACTGTTTTATGCTGTATGACGCTAAGCTATGCCGCAGCGCAAGAGAATACTCAAACCGTACTTTTAAACACAAAAACCCTGATTTATCACCCCAAAGAATGCTTTGCCGCCAAACGCTGCAACAAAAACTGTGTCAGTACGACTTTGCAGAAAGCCCGTGCCAAAGGCGCTAAACCCTGCAAAATCTGCTCAAAAAAGAATTAGTCCGCCCCGAATTGCGTATCAAACAGCAAAAACTAAGATGACGCCTCAATAATTTTTTCAATATATTCATGGGGAACTTTAACCTGTCCGCGGCCGACGCCGAGTTCTACGCCGTAATGCGCATTATACCCGTGAAAGTCAGAACCGCCGCTTTTTAAAAGTCCCAACGTTTCTGCCATTTCATTATATTTTGTCATCTCTTCCGCGCTCATATCCGAATGGATAACTTCCATACCTTGCAGCCCGCATTTTTGCAATCTTTTAATTTCATTAAACAGGTCATTTCCCTTCAACTTGATAAGGCAGGGATGCGCCAAAACGGAAACTGCACCGCTCCGACGGATAAAATCTATGGTGCTTTCCACAGACGGCGCCCTTGACGCGGCAAACGCCGGACATCCCTCGCCCAACAAGTCTTTATACGCACTCTCTTTATTTTTTATCTGTCCGCTTGCATACAAAAAATTGACAATATGAGGCTTCGCCAGTGTTGGGCGTAGATTATGCTGCTCGTCATAAGCCACATCTTCCCAACAGATTTTATACCCCAGCCTGTTTAATTTTTCCACCCGTTCGCGGCAAACGGCTTCCCGATTTTGTATCAGTTTTTTCTGATAGTCATAATACGGCTGCAAATTTGTAATATTCAAAGCAATAATTTCCATATCTGCCGGATGGTCCACATTCAGCTCACACCCGTTTATTGCCAACAAATCCGGATATTTTGCTGCGGCTTTTTGCAAATGAGCGCAACCGTTGACCGTATCATGGTCAGTCAAGGCTATCGCCGTCAAACCGATTTTGTGCGCCTGTTCAATGAGCCCTTCCGGCGTATCGGACCCGTCGGAAAAAGTGGAATGGGTATGCAAATCAATCATCTTTTCCTTTGCCTTTTTAACTTACATTAAAACGATAAAAAATTACCACACCGCAGCAAACTGCATAAATATCTGCAAAACGGCCTGTTTCTTATCCATATTCAACCGCGCCGTCTCGTCCAATATCTTTAATGTTGCCTCATAGGCGGCATACAGTTCGCGCGGTCTGGCACAGTCTGCCAGATTATCATGCGCAAAACGACAGACAAGTTCGGCAAACAAGTCCCAACGATCTTCATCCGCCGCCGTTTCCTCTGCCGACTTCAACATCAGCGCCCCATCCGCTTTGGTGCCCCCGTAACAGATTTTCTTAATGGTCTCATACATCGTAAGCGCATCATTGTCGGCATATTTCAGCGCCCGCCCGATACTGCCCGCGGCAATTTGAGCGAGCCCCTGCACTTCCGCCTCTTTGAGTTCCGGCCTGTACCGGCGCAAAAGGCTTGCCGTCTCCGTTTCTTTAAGCGGTTTTAAGGCCAGTTTGGCACAGCGCGAGCGGATAGTCGGCAAAAGCTTCCCCGGATTATGCGATATCAAAAGCAGAATGCTTTTCAAAGGCGGTTCTTCCAATATTTTCAAAAGCGCATTGGCGCTCGACGTGTTCAAATCATCTGCACTGTCGACAATCACCACACGCCAGCTGTCATTAAACGACTTTTTGGCAAGAAAAGCCGCCACATCGCGCACGTCTTCCACCTTAATCACCGATGAGCGTTTCAACCCTTGGCGCATTTCCTCGCCGCAGTCTTCCCCCTGCTTAATCGCCTTTAAAAGTTTCTTTTTATCCGTTTCGGTAAAATCACGTTCCAATACTTTAAAATCAGGGTGGGACTTCTGCACGACCTGCGCAAAAACCGAGCTGTCTGCCGCAATGTCCATAGACGCATACTGCCGACCGTTTTCCGCTGCCAATAAAAAGCGCGCAATTTTATACGCCAGCGTTGCTTTCCCGATACCTTCATCGCCGGTAATCAGCCAGCCGTGGTGCAGCGCACCGGAATTAAACGCCGTCAAAAACAGCTTTACTTCATCATCATGCCCGATAAGATAAGGATTTTGGCAAGGAGAAAGCGCTTCCGCCATAAGCTATCTGCCCTCCGGAAGATTATCCAGCATCTGATACAGATAAATCCTGAAATCACCGAACTTCTTCATCTGCGCATCTAAAATATTGCTCATCGAACAATTCTCGCCGCAAAATTCCGGACTGAAATTAACATCCGTCCCGCTGACATAAAATGTCTCCGTTTTTCTGCTGAAATCGCGCAGCATCGTTCGGTCATTGCCGTAAAATTTTTCGATAATTTCCCGCCCCAGAGCCTCATAACATAAATTAATTTCGGTCATGGATTGCGAAAGATGGGCAATACCGTCTTTAATGCCGCTTTCAAAAAGTTCGCGCTCCATATACAAACGCTCTTTAATGTTATCCATACAGTCGTTAATCGCCTGACGGTATTCCTTTTTCAGCATATCGGGCTTTTGTTCTTCCGCTTTTTTCATATTCGTCGGCAGTTCGGCAGGATTGAACCATTCCCTTTGTGCAGAGGCACCGGAATGCCCCGCTTTAACGGGCGCAATATCTTCTGCCGGATACGACGCAAGGTAATTGTCCGCGGGCTCTCTCTGTGTAACCGGCTGCACTGATGCGGATTCCGGTGCATCATCGCTGACGGCAATGCCTTCAAGTAACACTTCATCTTCGGCACGAAGAACTTCTGCTTCCTGCGCATTTGCTGCCGCAGCAATAAATGCTCCCGCCGCCAGACAACTTAAAAATACCTTTTTTTTCGTAAACATCGCCCTCTTCTCTTACTTTTTGTTAACAATTCCTGGCATATAATATGAAAAAACTTTATAATTGTCAAAAAAATTTTTATGAAACGGGATAATTTTAGCATCTGAAAACTAATCAAAACAGCTTTACATCTTCCCGCCGATGAATTAATTTTTTTCAGTAGAGGAACCATAAGGAATGAATAAATATTTATCTGATAAAATGTTATACGCCGGGTTTGCCGCTTTGCTTCTGCTTGCAGGATGTGCATCCGAACCAAGAGAGTTTACCTACGCCAACCTGCCTCAGGAAGTCAAGGCGATTAAGGCTGACGGCGGCATTTACAAAGTAGGTAATCCCTATACCGTTTTGGGTCAGAGCTACACCCCGCGCGAAGACTACACCTATTCCGAAACCGGCACGGCCTCGTGGTATGGCGACGATTTTCATAACAAACGCACCGCTAACGGCGAAAAATACAACATGCGCGCCATTACCGCCGCGCACCGCACGCTGCCCCTGCCCTCAATCGTCAAAGTCACAAACCTTGAAAACGGCAGGTCTATCATTGCCCGCGTTAATGACCGCGGCCCTTATGTCAAAAACCGCATTATCGACGTTTCCGAAAAAGGCGCCGAACTGCTGGGCTATAAGAATAAAGGCACTGCCAGAGTCAAAGTGGAGATTTTGGCGGACGAAAGCCGCGCCTTGAAAGAAGCCATGCTTTCCAAAGACAATTCGTCGAAGATTTATGCTGCCGCGCAGAAAAACAAATCAGCAGCAGCTCCCGTTCAGACAGCCGCTGTTGCGCCCCTGCCCGCAGCTCCCGCACCCCAAGCGCCTGCGTTGAACAAACCTGCGGAAACCGGCTTTTTCTTTGTGCAGGTCGGCGCATTTGCCGATTATCAAAAAGCCAAACAAATGGCTTCCGCCATGGAGCGCTTCGGCCGCGTTTCCATTCATGAATCTTATTTAAGCAAAGACGGCGTTTACCGTGTCCGCCTCGGCGCATATCACAGCCGCGACGAAGCTTTGCAGATTTTAGACCGTGTGCTTGACTACGGGCATGCGGATGTAACCATTGTCCAAGGATAGGAGAGACAAAAACATGACTTCAAACAAACTGTTCATCTTCGCTGCCGGCATTTCCTGCCTGTTACCGCTTGCTTACGCCCATGCGTTTGAAACCAAAGCCAAAAACGCCATTTTGATGGACTATGAAACAGGCAGCTATCTGTTTAAGAAAAATCATCAGGAAATGATTGCCCCGGCTTCCATGAGCAAACTGATGACCGTTTACATCCTTTTAAGCAAAATCAAAGAAGGCGACATCTCGCTTGAAGATACGTTTACCGTCAGCGAAAAAGCCTGGCGCAAAGGCGGCGCGGCTTCCGGCGGTTCCACAATGTTCTTGAAAATCGGTCAGGAAGTCAAAGTCGAAGACCTTATTAAAGGCATCATCATCCAATCCGGCAACGACGCCTGCATCACGGTTGCCGAAAATATCGCCGGTTCGGAAGAAGAATTTGCCGCGCTGATGAACGAAACCGCCGAAAAAATCGGCTTGCACAATGCTCATTTCGTCAATGCGACCGGCCTGCCTCATCCCGAGCACAAAATCTCGGTTGAAGACCTCGCGCTGCTTGCCCGCCGTATTATCAAGGAATTTCCGGATTTCTATCATGTTTTCAAAGAAAAAGAGTTCACCTTTAACGGCATCAAACAGGGTAACCGTAACCCGCTGTTGTACAGTCTCAAAGGCTCTGACGGATTAAAAACCGGACACACTGACGAAGCGGGTTTCTGCTTAACCGGCTCCGTTGTCCGCGGTGACAGGAGATTGATTGAAGTTGTCGCCGGCCTTTCCAGCAACAAGGAACGCGCCGAAGAAACCGAAAGCCTGATGACATGGGGTTTCGCCGGATTTGACAATTACAAACTATTCAATCAAAACCAGATTCTGGCGGAAATTCCCGTCTGGTACGGTGCCAAACCGACCGTCGAAGCCGTTGTTCCCGAAAAAATCGTTTACACCGTCAAAAAGAGCACCAAAAACAAATACGGTGCCAAAACCGTTTATAACACGCCCCTGAAAGCCCCCGTCTTCAAAGGCGACAAAGTCGGCGAACTGTTCATCACCTACGGCGATAATACCGTGCAGAAAATCCCGCTTGTGGCCAAAGAAGATATTGCCAAAATCGGCGCATTAAGCCGCTTTATGGCCAACCTCAAATATTTTGTTTTCGGCGCGGAGAATTAGCCGATGGCCGGCACGTTCATCACATTTGAAGGCGGCGAAGGCTCCGGCAAATCATTGCAGCTGAAACTGCTCGCCGAATACCTGCAAAACAACGGCAGAGATGTTGTCTGCACCCGCGAACCCGGCGGCACCGAAGTCGGACGCGAAATCCGCCGCCTGCTTGTGGAAGGCAGCAAAGATAAATTTGACGAACTGACCGAAATGCTGTTGTTTTATGCCGACCGCCGCATAGACCTGCAAAAGGTCATCTTACCGGCTCTGGCAGAAAATAAAATCGTCCTTTCCGACCGCTTTAACGACTCAACGATTGCTTATCAGTATTACGGCTCCGGCAAATTCCAAGACACCAAGATTATGGATACGCTGTACGGGCTGGTTGCCGGAACATTCAAACCGAATCTGACTTTTTTGCTGGATATTGATGTTAAAACCGGACTGGAAAGAAGTTTCAAAAAAGCCGAGCAAATGACAAATAAAGAACTGCGTTTTGAAAATGCGGCGCTGGCTTTTCATGAGCGCCTGCGCAACGGTTATCTTGAACTGGCACAAAAAGAGCCTGAACGCTTTATCGTCATCAATGCCGCCGATACCGTTGAAAACGTACACCGGGAAATCATCACCCGCCTCAACGAACGGCTGCCGGCACTCACTTCAGCTTAATTTTATACTCGTGACAGGGAAAAATCCCCTTTTGCAGATACTCTTCGGCATTCGGCGTAAAATCTATGCGCGAACCGTCTCCGTGCCAACAGAACGCCGAAACCGGTTTTCCGTTGTCGAAATATATTTCCGATTGCAATTTGCCGTTGGCATAATAGCGGCGTTCGCGTCCGTTCTTCACCCCTGCGGCAAAGTTTTCTTCCAAACGCAAAGTTCCGTCTTCATAAAAGCCGCGGCGAATGCCGTGCAATAAGCCGTTATCATACTGCGCTTCATATTCCATTCTGCCGTTCGGATAATAAAGCGATGCTCCGCCCTGCACCTTACCGTCGGCATAAACTGCATACGTCCGCTGCTTGCCGTCAGCATAAAACTTCTGCTGCACGCCGTTCTTTACCCCGTTGCGGTATTCTGTTTCCGCCGCTGCCACGCCATCCGGATAATATTGCCTGAGCTTGCCGTTCAACGGCTGCCCGTCTGAAAGGTAACACACATCGCCCGCTCCGCAGCGCACTTCGCTTTCCACATAAAAATCACGCTTTGCCTCAGCTGCATTCACTGCTGCCAACACCGCTGCCATTATCCATAAACTTGTTTTCATTTCTTCTGCTCCCCTTTTAACAGCACATCCACAACCGAAAACACCGCCCAAAACTGCGCGACGACTTCCTGCACCTTGCGGTAGTCAAGCGCCGGCGTAAACAGCGAGGTCGTCTCAAACATATCTTTACCCGTATGCACCGCAATCAATACTTTGTTGTTCCAAAACGAAAATTCAATCTTCCGCCCTTTAAACCGCTTTTTCATCGCAAGCATCCGCTCCATAAACGCCGGCGTTAACACATAGCGAGCCTCAATCTGGTCGGTTGATTCCACTTTCCAGTGTTTGTCAAACACCACGTCTTCAAGCGCCACCTGCTGCATTTTTTTGCGCTTATTAAACCAATCTTTAATAATCCAAAAACCGCCGCACATCAAAAACACTGACAGCGGAAAGAAAATAACAAACGGCAGGACATCGCGTTTCTCAAACACTTCCATAGAAATTGCCGCCCCGATTACAACTGCAAACAACGCGATAACCGCCGCAGCAAGAACCGCACCCCGCCCTTTGGCGTGCACCACCGTCTGCCCGTGAAACTTTTTGGGCATCGCCAAAGAAATAAGAATACCTTTAAATATCTGCACATCGCGCCTGTTTTTCCCCGAACCGCGCACATCACGCAGTTCCTGTTCCGAAACGGCAATCTTAACACCGTTGTAGCTGCCTTCAAAACAATCGTCATAATCCCGCCGATTAAAATTGCCGAACAGCCGCGATTGCTTTAACACCGGCAGTGAATGTGCCGCCCCCGGACAGGTCTTATAAGTCAAATCTCCCCAAAACGACAGGATTTTATTCATCACGAGCTTTTTCGTATCTTCTTTATAATTTTCAACCGGCTGCCAAATATACACGCACCAAAGAAGAAAAACAAAAAGCAGCACCTCCGAAAGCCAGTCGTTCTCATCTAAAAAATGCTGCGCCCCCTCAATGACAGACACCAAATACATATAAACCGCGATAGCCGCCGCCAGCATTAACGCCCTGAGCCAGAAACTCAAAAGATACGGCTTGCGTTTTTCCTCCAGCTCCTGATAATCCCCTTTGAGTTTCTCATCATAAAACGCGCGGAACGCCCGCCGTTTCTCTAAAAGCTCATAATTAACGTTTCTTCTCATCCGAACGCTCTCAATACATAATACTTAAACAGGCTATCAAACACCCCTCAAAATGTCAAACAAAAAAGCCCCCGTTTCCAAGGGCTCACTTTACAGATAACAGGTATTATTTAATTTTGCGAAATAGCCGTGAATGTCCTGCAAGGGAGGGGCGTGTACATAAAGGTACATGACCCGGCCGAAGACAGGCCTCCATCCGCAAGCTAGTTCACAAAATTAAAAATATCCTGAACAATCTGCGGCGCGGTCAACCGGTTGCGCTCATAAACGCTTTCCAGCGGCTCGCGGTCGTTGAATTCCTTCTTGCCGCCGTAGGTCAAAACCTTGACATCGCTCGCCCCGAAGAAACGCGCAACCTTTCCGCCGAACCCGCCGTCCATAACGCCGTCTTCAAGTGTCACCACGAGCTTGTGGGTTTTCTTCAAATCTTCAAGCAAAGCCTCATCCAAGCTGCTGTAAAACCGCGGATTGATAAGCGTCGGTGTCAGTCCTTTTTCTTTCAGCACCGACACAACTTCGTTCCCGAGTTTCATAAAATTGCCGAGTGCCAAAACCGCCACATCTTTGCCCTGCTCAACCACTTCCGAACGGTTCAAAGCAATCGGTGCGGCATTACCCGCGACAGGCATTCCCGCCGGCACACGGATAACCACCGGATGCTCATTCTGCGCCAAGCTCCAGTTCAGCATCGCCACATATTCGTCTCTATTCGTCGGCGCCAGGCAAACCAAATTCGGAATGCTTTGCATCATCGCCAAATCAAAATAGCCCAAGTGCGTCGCATCGCTCATCCCCGACAACCCGCTGCCGAAAACAAGAATCACCGCCGGATTGCAGTTCAACGCCAAATCCTGCGACAACTGGTCGTATGTGCGCTGAATAAACGAACTGAACACGCAAAAAACCGGTTTGCAACCCTCTTTTGCCAATGCCGAAGCCATGGCAACGGAGTGCTCTTCGGCAATGCCCGAATCAACATAGTGCGCGCCCAAAGCCGCTCTCTTTTCCGCATTCCAGCCGAAAGCCCCCGGCGTTCCCGCCGTCATCAGCACCACATTTTCACCTTGTTTGATTTTGCCTGACAACAGATTATAGGTAATGTCGTTATAAGTTTCACCATTGCCGAAATCAACCGTCGGCTTACCGCTCTCCACATCAAACGGCATACTGTAATGCCACGGCTCTTTGTTTTGCTCAGCAAGCGCATACCCCTTGCCTTTGGTCGTGTTCAGGTGCACGACAACCGGCTTTGTGCTGTCTTTCACGCCTTCAAACGCTTTAATCAGTGCCGCTATGTCATTGCCGTCATTGACATAAACATAATCGTACCCGAACGCCTTAAACAAATTCAATTCCGCTTTACCGTTTGTTTGTCGGAGCAATTCAAGATTTTTATACAACCCGCCGTGGTTTTCGGCAATGGACATTTGGTTGTCGTTAACCACCACAATAAAGTTACTGTTAAGCTCGGAGCCGCCGAAATCAAGCCCTTCCAGCGCCTCGCCGCCGGAAAGCGAGCCGTCGCCGATAACCGCAATCACATTATGTTTTTCGCCTTTCAAATCACGCGCTTTCGCCAAGCCCGAAGCCAGCGACAGAGATGTCGACGTATGCCCGATGGTGAAATGGTCGTGCGCGCTCTCGTCAGGATTGGTATAGCCCGATATTTTCCCGTAATCTTCCGGATTGAGAAAGCCGTTTTTACGTCCGGTCAAAATCTTGTGCGGATAGCACTGGTGCGACACGTCAAACACAATCTTGTCCTCAGGCGAGTTAAACACATAATGCAACGCGATAATCGCATCCGTCATCCCGAGGTTAGGCCCGACGTGCCCGCCGATAAGGCTGTCGCGTTTCAAAATCGCCGCGCGCACTTCGCCCGCCAGTCCTTTTAATTCTGCAACAGACAGTTTTTTCACATCCTCAGGTGAATTTACAGTATCCGAATATGCCATTCTTCCCTCTCTTAAAAATATGTTATTCCAATAGGATACACACGACGGAACACCATACCGCCGATTCCTGAATAACTCTAACATTTAGAGCTGCCTCTAAGTCAAGTTATTTTTTCCGCCGACATAAATTATTTTTTATCATTGACAAATTATACAAAAAAAACTAAATTGCCTCTTAATCAACAATTATTAAGTTAAGCATTATGGAAAAAGAACAAATCTTGGCAATAGACGTACAGGCATTGCTGGATAACAGCCTCGGCTCTTTCGGCGATTTATACTGCCGCTTTGCCGTGCTCCGCAACCGTCTGGAAGAAAGCGACAATCTCCTCCGCACCGAAAGAAACAAGCTCGCCGAAGACTATAAAATCTTCCGCGATGAGGTCGCCCGCCGCGTGGAAACCTGTCGCCAGATGGTCTCTAAGCGTTATAAATATGACGCCTGGCATCAGGAAATCAAAGCCTTTTACGAAATGCTTCCGCCCGTTATGGGGATATAGCCCCCCCCGTAAACATGAGATAATTCAAATTATTGTTTAACCCTTAAAAACAAAAAGTATGCTTATTACGATTTTTGTAAACGGCGTTCTGGTATTCTGCCTCTGATCTGAGCTCGTACCGCACATTGTAACATGAAAGGGATATTCCTCCCTTTGCCCGTGCAGGGCTTTAAACTGAAAAACAGCGCCGATACCCCGTATCCGCGCTGTTTTCTCTTTTTATATCTCGCCTATGCGCGCCCTGTTTTGCGTTCTTCTCTTCCCCTTTCATACAAAATTTGGCTCATCGATTTATCGCCGTCGCCCGATCTCTGCGAAATGACACTTTTACCGTCATATCCGCCATGGCCTGTCCGGCCGGACTTCTCCGTAATTGCCTGCTCGTGCTTAATGGTTGTGGCCTCTCTTGTCATGCGTTGCTTATCTCTTGCATCCAGTTTCTGATAATCTTTGGCATAATGATACATAATGCTGCCGACATTGGCTTTTTTTGTTGTAACTCCCTGAGCCCCGTTGTTGATGACAACGGCGCGCATAGGCAAGATTTTATGGCTGATAACCGTCCGCATGCGTTCCACAATCACCGGATTATCATAATCAGGCCTGCCATTTCCCTGTGCGACAATACTTTCCGCTTCTTTAAAAACGCTGAAACTACGGCGCATGGCCTGCTTATCCTTTGCCGAGCCGAAAATTTTGGTATCGGGATGTTCCTCATCATAGCGTTCCAAGACGGCCAGAGCCTCCTTAAAATCTCTATGCTCTGCAAAAGCCTGGAAAATGATATATTCTCTGCTTTCGTTAATATATAATGTCGCCATGTTACCCTCCGTTTTTATCACGATATTAAAATATCATACCATATTTTTCGGCCTCTTTCAAGCCTAAAATACCGTATACGGATTTTGCCCGAAAGGTGTGGATTTCCTTCTGTACAAACTTGAAAAAGCAAAACAAAATCTTATAATGCCCTTATATAAACTAAGGAGGTTATTATGTTCCCGTTATCCCGTTTGATTGCCAACGCCGTTATCGCTGCCGTTTTGGCGGGTGCGCCCGTTTTTGACGCTTACGGTATGGATGATGACCTTGCGCTGGATATGGGGCTTGAAGAGGAAGATGAAAATATCGAAGAGCCGGAGACAACGGCAAACATCACAGACCAAGCCGTCAAAACTATTTCTTCCGCCGTTAAAAAAGCACACAACGCCGCCAATAACCTTATCCCCGTTAACATAAAAGAAAAAAACGGTTCTGCCGCAGATAACAAACCCGAACTGCCGCTCCTGACCCGGGTAAAAAACAAAAAGCCGTTCTCTACCGCCGAAATAGAAAACTGGGCGCTCTCGCGCGAAGATGTCAATACCTGCATGGAAAACGGCAAAACCATGCTGATTTATCTTGTTGCCGGTTCAAACAACACCGAAGCCGTCAAATTTCTCATAGACAACGGTGCCGATTTGCATACGCACTGCACCCCGCAATATGAAGCATTGTTTGTTGCCGTCAAAGAAAAAGCTTCCGTCCCGATGATTGAAACGCTGATTAACAATAATGCCAACATCGTTGCCACGGATGAAGACGGCAATAACGCATTGTTGCTTGCCGCCGCCTATCATCCGAACTCCGATGTCATTCTTTCTTTAATGGAATTCGGACTCAAAACCGATTTCCGAAACAATTTCGGTTATGACGCGCTGACGCTGGCAGCCTATAATAACAGCCTGCCGATACTGCAAACCATACTCAACCACCAAATAAACCTGAACCCCCGCGATAACGAAGGACGCACGCCTCTGATGGCCGCCGCCGTCCGCGGCAATGATATGATTATGCGCTTCCTGATTAATCAAGGCGCCGATTTTACCGCTGCCGACCACAACGGCGTTACCGTGCTTGATTACTATAACAAGCGCGGTTACCTCAAAACCCTGCCTTTTAAGCAAGACAGTTTTGCCACGCTTTCCGAAAAGCTTAAACGCGAATATGACTTTATCGCTCAAAACCACCTTAAATACAATACGATGCTTCAACAGGGAATTTACGGGCAAAACCCTGACGCTGCCGTTGCCGAAGCCATTGCCCATAATGCCGACATAAACAAACCGGATGATAACGGCTGTACAACGCTTGTCAATGCCGCGGCAATCAACGCGCCCACAAGCGTTTTAACCAAACTTCTGAATGCAAACGCCGACATCAATGCCGCTTGCCGCCTGGGCAAAAACGCACTGATGCAAATTTTGGAAGCACCGGAAACACGTTTTTCCGCCGCTGATAAAACGGAAAAAGCCCGCCTGCTGACGGAAAGAGGCATAAATATTGACGCCGCGGATGAATCCGGCAGTACGGCCCTCTTATATGCGGTCAGAAATAACGCTCCTGCCGGCCTTATCCAAATTTTATTAAACGCAAATGCAAATGCCGACATCGCCGACAAAACGGGAGAAACGCCGCTCATTGCCGCCGCAAAGCAAAACCTGCCCGAAACGACAGCCCTTCTGCTCACTGCCGGCGCTGACCCGAACAAAGCCGATAATAAAATGGAAACACCGCTGCGCTATGCGGTTAAAAACGATGCAAACCCGCAGCTTGTCAAAGCCTTGCTTGACCATGGCGCTGATACCCGAACACCGGATATTAACGGCCTCACGCCTCTGTGGTATGCGCTCAAACACAAAATAAATGAAGAAACAACAGTGTATTTGATTACCGCCGATAAAAACCTCAATACACCGAATGCCGAAGGCGATACGCCGCTGCTTTTTGCATTATCGCACGACTACCCGGCAACGATTGTCACAGCGCTTTTGGCCAACGGAGCCGACCCGAAAATAAAAAACCGCACCGGACAGGACGCTTATGACATTTTAAGAAGCAAACAGTATTTCAACGAAGCGCTCAAAAAACAAACCCGCGAGCACGTACTGGATAACTGGGATTAATCTTCATCGACACACAACCGCAGCACTTCCGCCGCCAGCATAGTCCCCATCGCCGCCGGAACCATCGGCAGCGACCCGAGAATATTATTGCCGTTATCGTCTTTGCAGATTTTAACCGGCTCACATGAATACACGCAGCGCACCTTTTTCAAATCACAGCCCTCGCGGCGCAGCATATCCCTGAGCTTCTTTGCCAACCGGCAGCCTTCCGCTTTGTCAAGCGTTGCCGCGCGTAAAAGTTCCGGCTTGGTTTTAAGCGCTGCCCCCATGGCCGAAACCACCGTTATGCCGTTATCTGTCAAAAACTTAATCAACGCCGCCTTCGCCGGCACATCGTCAATCGCATCAATGACAAAATCGGGCTTTTCGTGCAAAATGAAATCCAGATTATCCGCGCAAACCCGCATGTCAACCGCCTCAACGTCCGCATCAGGGTTTATCGCCAGCACACGCTCTTTGGCAACCGTACATTTCTTGCGCCCGATTGTTTCCGTTACCGCCAAAATCTGCCGGTTGACATTGCTTTCTTCAAACACGTCAAAATCCACCGCCCATATTTTGCCGAACCCGAGCCTGGCAATCATCTCCAACGCATAGCCGCCGACCGCCCCGCAGCCGATAACCATGACAGAAGCACCGCAGACTTTCGCTGCTTTGTCTTTACCCAACAGTGCCGTTGTCCGTTGCAGTCTCTCGTTTAACATCTTAAAAAGTCCTCCGCATTGTGCAGTAATAATTCTTCCAGTTCGCCCGCAGGCATGCCGCTTGCTGCCGTCAGCCCGCTCAAAATCTCCTGCGCCGTTTCTCCGTATCCGTCTTCTTTGACCTGATACGGTGCGTCCGTTTCAAACAATACTTTCTCCCGCGGCATTTCCGCAAACATTTCCGCCGCTTTTGCCTGTTTCACAAAATGCGCCCCGAGCCCGAAATACCCGCCGCATGTGTTGATAAATTTAATCAGCTCTCTGTTTTTCACAAAACCGTGGTAAACAAATTTAACTTCTTTCAGCGCCGCCTCATGAACACGCAGTGCGTCAAAAGCACGCGCCCCGTGCACCAATACCGGACGACCGAGTTCATGTGCCGATTTAAGCTGCGCGGCAAACAACCTGTGCTGCACCTCATTCGGCGCTTCTTTTATGCCGTCAACACCGATTTCCCCGACCGGCGCCTGCACAAACCGCCGCAGATATTCCCGCAGTTCATCAACATCAAAGCCCTCCCGACTGCGCCACGGGTGAACGCCGAACGCCGGAACGATTTTTTCGGGATACGCTTCCGCCAGCACCGCGACTTTGGCAAAATCTTCCGCCCCTGCCGAGACCGTCACCAGTTTCTTAGCCGCCGTATCAGCCAAAACCTTTGGTGCAAAATCCGCACTAAAATCTTGCAAATGAATATGCGTATCAATAAACTGCATGCAAAACAAACCTTAATCACGAGAGCAATAAATATGCCTATATATACCACGCCTGTCCTAAATATCAACTTAAAAAATCTGCTTAAAAATTATGCCCTGTTAAAAGCGCTTTCCGCGCCCGCCGTTGCCGCCGCGGTGGTCAAAGACGACGCTTACGGTATCGGTGCGGTTGAAGTGGTCAAAGCCTTATATACCGAAGGCTGCCGCCATTACTACGTTGCCCATGCCCGCGAAGGCGCCGTTATCCGCCCGTTGGCCCCAGAAGCCGCAATTTTTGTTTTGCAGGGTGTCGGTGAGGATTCGCTGCAAGATGTAAAAGCGGCGCATTTAACCCCCGTTATCTGCTCACCTGCGATGCTTGCCTTCTGGCAGCAAAACGGCGATAAGAATATCCGCCCCGCTATCCAGATTGAAACAGGGTTAAACCGCCTCGGCTTTACCGAAGCAGAGCTTGCACGCTTGTCAAAAGAAGAATTGGACAGCTTTTCATACGTCTTGTCACACTTAGCCTGCGCCGACGAAGCCGCGCATTTTATGAACGCGCACCAACTCACGAACTTCCGCCGCCTCAAAGCACGCTTTTTCCCGAACACGCAGGCAACCCTGTCCGCGTCTGACGGCGTCTTTTTAGGCGATGACTTTCATTTTGACATGACGCGCATGGGCGCCGCGATGTACGGCATCAACACCGCGCCTTACCGCCAAAACGAAATGCTGAACATCTTGGAACTGAAAGCCCCCGTTTTGCAGGTCAAAGAACTGGCCAAGGGCGAATTTGTCGGCTATTCCGCGACCTACCGCGCCCCTAAAGACATGAAAATCGCGATTGTTTCCGTCGGTTACGGCGACGGCCTGCCCCGCTCGCTCTCCAACCGCGGCAATGTGATTTTTTATGATGAACAAAATAAACCGCACTTCTGCCCGATATTGGGACGCGTCTCCATGGATAACATCATTTGCGATGTCACGGCACTGGAAAATATCAGCACCGGAGATTTCGGCTGGTTGATAAACGACGATTACACCGTGGACGATGTCGCCCGCGATGCCGGCATCATCGCCTACGAGCTGATTTCCAACCTCGGTAAAAACCAAAGGTTTATTAAGAGGTATATTGGTTAGGTATTATTGCGCAATCAATATCAACATTGTCCCGTTTGTTTAAGTTCCGCGGGACTTAAACAGATGAGGAAAATTTTCATAGTGAACCGCGAATGTCCCCCGAAGGAGGGGCGCGTACATAAACGTACGTAACCCGACTGATGAGGGGCTTCCATTGGCGGAATCAATGTTAAAATTTTCCCATTTGTTTAAGTTCCGCCGCGACTTTGAACACTTGCGACGAATAATGCGCCCCCTTAATCAAAATCGCATCGCCGTCTTTAAGCACGTCATTGAGCAGAAAATCCGCCACGCCGTCAACTGACGGAAAGTAATATTGCGCCACACTTTCCGGCAGCTGCGCCAGCATGTCCTTTGTCTCTTCGCAAACACCGATAACGACGTCAATGCCGTTTGCCGCCAACTCCTGCCCGACTTCAATATGCGCCTGTTTGGAATAGTCACCGAGTTCCGCCATTTTGCCCAAAAGCGCGATTTTCCTGCCCTTGACTTCCATTTTGCCCAAAGCTTTGATTGCCAGTTTCACCGCGTCCGGCTGCCCCGAATAGCTGTCGTCAATCAGCGTCACGCTGCGCCCGTTCAAATTAAGCTGATGCTTCTTTCCTCTGCCTTCCAAAGCACCGAACCCGTTCACGGCTTCAATGCCTTTTTCCAAGGACAGTCCCAAGGCTTCCGCAACACTCAAAACCGCCCAGGCATTATAGTAATAATGTTCCGCCTCGTCTTGCAGATGCAGCTCGGCGGCAGCATGTTTGTTTTTGCCGAACGTATAAATCTTTGCGGCGTGTTTTTCCGCCTCCGCACGCAAAATCTCCGCATGCGCCGTGTCTTCGTTATATATCGCAATGCCGCCTTTTTTCAGGCCCGAGAAAATTTCTGCCTTTGCCCGCGCAATGTTTTCCAAACTTTTCAAAAACTCAATATGCATCGGGTAAACATTCGTAACGAGCGCAATATCCGGCTCCGCCAGCGAAACAAGATATTCAATCTCGCCCAAAGCGGACATCCCCATTTCAATCACGGCATATTTGCTGTTCATATCCAAATCCAGAAGCGACCGCGGCACGCCGACAAAATTATTGAAATTTCCGCTTGTCGCATAGGTCGGCGCATAGGCGGACAGTACTGCTTTCAACTCTTCTTTTGTCGTCGTCTTGCCCGAGCTTCCGGTCAGGGCAATGAGCGTCCCTTTATATTGCCGGCGGTTATACTGCGCGAGCTTCCCGAACGCTTTGAGCGTATCCGGCACCACAATCACCCGCGCTTCGTCCGCACCGTCAATCTTTCGTTCAGCAACAACCAGCGGCGCGCCTTTTTCCAACACATCCAAAATAAAATCATGCCCGTCAAATTTTTCCCCTTTGAGCGCGATAAACAGCGTGTGTTCGTCCACCTTGCGGCTGTCGGTTGAAACCTCTTTTATTTCCGCGTCAATAACGCTGCCGTTGTATCCCAATATCTCTGCAATTTTCGCTGCGCTCAGTGCTATCATTTTTTTATCCCTCAATGCTGTTTTTGTTTGCCGTCATTATCTGCCCGCAATAGTTAACATGCGGTTAGAAGAATGATATTTTTTTAACTTGATTTTTATAACTTTTTACGTTATTTTAAGCTCTGAAACAACAAAGGAGCAAACCGATGAAATGCCCTTACTGCGGCAAAACCAACACACAGGTCAAAGATTCTCGCGACACGATTGACGAAACCGCCATCCGCCGCCGGCGCGAATGTCCGGACTGCGGCGGCAGGTTCACGACCTACGAGCATATTCAACTGCGCGATTTGACCGTGGTGAAGAAAAACGGTGAACGCGTTCCGTTTGACCGCGAAAAGCTCATGCGTTCCATAAGCCTTGCCGTCAGCAAATGCGGTATTTCAAGCTTTGAAGTTGAACGTCTGGTTGAAGAAATCCGCCGCGAACTGGAAAATTCCGGCATTCCCGAAATCAGCTCTAAGCAAATCGGCGAAAAAGTCATGGACAGGCTGATTTCAATCAACAAAGTCGCCTACATCCGCTTTGCCTCCGTATACAAAGACTTCAAAGAAGTCAAAGACTTTGAAGAATTTGTCGGCAAAATCAGCTCTTAAACAATACATTTTTATAAGGACAGTCAAAGAAATGGCAAAATACGTTTCTGAAAAAATAAGAAAAAAATCCGGCGCGCGTCTGGCCGCGGTTCAGGCAGCTTATATGGCGGCATTCTCAGGTCTCAGCGTTGACGAAGTGATTAATGACTTCTTAAAAGGCGAAGTCGGCCGCTACGCGATTGAAGAAGACGGCATGGCCAACGAAGAAATGGTTGAACTGGAAGAAATTGACAAGCCTTATTTTGAAAAACTCGTCCGCGGCGTCCATACCCAAAAGGAAGATTTGGAAAACTCGCTCCGCGCTTACTTAAAAGACGGCTCTGCCTATGACCATATGAACGCGACCATGCAGGCGTTGCTGCTTTGCGCGGTTTATGAACTCGGCTACACCACAGATGTTGATGCCAAAGTCCTTATTCAGGAATATGTGGATTTGGCTTACGCTTTCTTCATGAAAAACGAACCCAAAATGATTAATGCCCTTTTGGATCAGATTGCCAAAAACATAAGGATATAACAATGGCGGTATTGAAGCTTCACTCCTACCCCGATAAAATTTTAAGCAAAAAATGCGAAAAGGTGGCGGAAGTCAACGATGAAATCCGCAAGCTTTTGGACGATATGCTGGAAACCATGTACGCCGACAAAGGCGTCGGACTTGCCGCGCCGCAGATAGGTCAGAGCAAACGCATTATTGTAGTAGATGATAAAGTCTCCGAAGACGGCACGCCGGGGCCGAACCCGCGCTTTCTCATCAATCCCGAACTGATTAAAAAATCGGAAGAAACCATTTGGTTTAACGAAGGCTGCCTGTCCGTCCCGGGACAAAGCGCGGAAGTGGAACGCCATAAAACGGTAACCGTTAAATATCTGGACTATAACGGCAACGAGCAGATATTGGAAGCAGAAGACTATCTCGCGGTTATCCTGCAGCATGAAACCGACCACCTTGACGGCATTCTGTACATTGACCGCATCAGCCGCCTCAAACGCAACATGATAATCAAGAAATTGAAAAAACAAAGCGAGGACTGATATCCCCGCTTTTTTAACGCCTTGACATTTCAGCCGAAAAAAGCTATACTGAACGATAGTTTGATATCGGAGGCATAATGACTGACAGCAATACAGGTTTTCCCAAAGTAGACACCTATGATGAGGATATGCAAAAATTTAAACGCCTCAAACGAATATGGAGGGCGATGAAACGAAGCCGGATATTTCAGGCGCTCCGTAAATCCAGATTAAACCCGTATCATACAACCTTAAAAAGCATAAAGGCACCATCTGCAAAAGAAGCCAGAGAAATTGCCCGCCGCCAAAACCTCGGATATTTCCTTTACAAAGGCATTCGTCTGAGCAGCAGTCCGCACCTTCCCTTAGATAAAGAATATGAAAAATACGGCAATATTATTCGCGGCAACACGGATGTCACCTCCCGCATTCCCCGAAATAAAACAGGACAATTTGACCTGTTTGCCGAAGAGCCGTTAGTAATTGCCGTCGTACCGGTGGAAGGGCCGTCGCACATCGGACATACGGCAATGCAATATAAAAACCGCGTTGTTAACAGACGCGGCTGCAAAATGGACGACAAACCGCTTTTTCAGACATACAGCAATCTGGCTGATTATTATTTAATCTACCCGCGTCAGGTGGGGCTCTCACCCGAAGTAATTGAAAGTGAAATGGAAAAAGCCGCCATCAGGCATAATAAAGACTATGACATTCTGACAAACAATTGCGCCTGCGCTGTTTTTGAAACATTGCAAAACTGCGGCATAACAAATATTAACCTGTTAGGGATGGATAATTGGGGAATAACGTTACCGACCCCGGGAAATAATCCGTTTAATTTCGGCATCCGCCCTTGGTGCGAAAAACACGGCGTTCTCATACGCCCCGAAGAAATGCGGGATTTATATAAATACAATACGTTTGCTTGCGAACAAACAGGCAATAAAACCCGCCTGATTTCACCCACACAAGATTTTTCATTATAACACAAGGCTTTAATCATGACACCTGTTGTAACCATATCTCCCGAACTGACCGTGTGCTGCCCGCAGATTGCGCTCGGCATCTTGCGCTATACCGCTGATGTTCTGCCTGCATCCGATGAGCTGAATGCCCGCATCACCGCCGCCGTTGCCGACGTGCAAAACCGTTATAAATTGGAAGACATTGCCAAACTGCCGCAGATTGCCAATACCCGCACTGCGTATAAAGCATTGGGCAAATCCCCGAGCGAATACCGCAATTCGGCAGAAGCACTACTGCGTCGCATTGTCAAAGGCTACGGGCTGTATAAAGTCAATAACATTGTTGACACCGGCAACCTTTTTTCCGTCTTAACCGGATTTTCCGCGGGCTCGTATGATTTAAGCAAAGTCACAGGCAATATCTCACTACGCCACGCCCCCGAAGGAACGCATTATGAGGGTATCGGCAAAACGAGCGTCAACGTCGGTTTTCTTTCGGCATTATATGATGAAGACGGCGCTTTCGGCAATCCTTGTTCCGACAGCCTGCGTACCAGCGTCACCGAAACCGCACATGACATTCTGACCGTCATCTACGCCTTCTGCCCCAAAGCCGAACTCACAGCAGCACTTGACGAATATGAAACACTGCTCCAAACCTATTGCCTCGCGGATATTCAAGAAAAACGCATTTTGAAATAAACAAAAACCGCCCGCCGTCCGAAACAGCGGGCTTATAATCGTTAAGCTTTTACGCTGTATCGCACATATTCCGCACGCGTAAGCATCAACCCGTATAACTCCGTTTCCATATCAATCAGCGAAAACACCATTTGCTTTTGATAAAAGCGTAATAACATCCCCACAGTCATCCAGTTTAGTTTTCTTCCGCCAAATTCCGCATTTTTTATATATTTACTGCGTAATCCGGCCAACTCGGCGACCTGCTCTATCGTAAGCCCGCGTGTCTTCCGCTCCTCACTCAGTAATCGTCCGATTTTGAGCGTTGTCATCCGATACATATATTTGCCTATGCCTTCTTTTTTTAGATTTTCCATAATCTTACTCCTTGTTAAATATTAAAACAAAACTGGCGCCTAAAAAAAGCGCCAGGGAGGTAGAAAATCACACTAATAATGACTCTTATAGCCTTCAATATATAGCCATAAGCTCCCTGACTTTTATCAAGGAAAAATTAGTGAGAGCCTTCTACAGCCCTATCGGCATCTCTGCCGACAAAAGAAGTATAAAAGAAGACTGGTTAATGTCAAGTTAAATATAAAAACAGCATAACAAAAAGGGCAGCCGAAGCTGCCCTGCAATGGATGGGATAAAGTGCCATCCCCCTATCGTAAAAACACGATAAAGGGCGGTGCTGGCGTCGGATGTCCTGCCCCAAAGCGCAGCGTACATAGAGGTACGTGAGCATTTGGGGACAGGCCTCCATCCGGCGATTTGACCGCCCTTTTGCGCGTTTTTACTCTACGATTTTGGTTACAACACCTGCACCAACCGTATGCCCGCCCTCACGGATAGCGAAACGCAAACCTTCGTTCATCGCAATCGGGTGAATCAATGTGGCGGTCATTGTGATGTTATCGCCCGGCATTACCATTTCTGTACCTTCTTTAAGTTCAATGGAACCCGTTACGTCAGTCGTACGGAAATAGAACTGAGGACGATAGTTGTTGAAGAACGGTGTGTGACGGCCGCCTTCTTCTTTCGTCAGAATGTAGCATTCGCAAACGAATTTTGTATGCGGGGTGATGGAACCCGGAGCTGCCAATACCTGGCCGCGTTCAACTTCTTCACGCTTTGTACCGCGCAGCAATACACCGATGTTGTCGCCGGCTTCGCCTTCGTCCAACAATTTGCGGAACATTTCAATACCCGTACATGTGGTCTTCTGTGTCGGTTTGATACCTACGATTTCGATTTCATCACCGACATGCAATACACCGCGTTCTACACGACCGGTAACAACCGTACCGCGGCCGGAAATTGAGAAGACGTCTTCAATCGGCATCAGGAACGGCAAGTCTTTCGGACGATCCGGCTGCGGAATATAAGAGTCAACAGCTTTCATCAATTCAATAATGGAATCATGACCGATTTTTGCATCGCCGTTTTCCAATACGGCCAATGCCGAACCTTTAACGATCGGAATTTCGTCGCCCGGGAATTCATAGGAACTCAACAGGTCGCGGATTTCCATTTCTACCAATTCCAACAACTCAGGATCATCTACCTGGTCTACTTTGTTCATGTATACAACAATTGCCGGAACGCCTACCTGACGAGCCAACAAGATGTGTTCACGTGTTTGCGGCATCGGACCGTCAGCGGAAGACACAACCAAAATCGCACCGTCCATCTGAGCAGCACCCGTAATCATGTTTTTAACATAGTCGGCGTGGCCCGGGCAGTCAACGTGTGCATAGTGGCGGTTTTCCGTCTCGTATTCAACGTGAGACGTATTAATGGTAATACCGCGTGCACGCTCTTCAGGAGCTTTATCAATGTTTGCATAATCTACAAATTCAGCATCGCCTTTTTCAGCCAATACTTTTGTGATTGCTGCCGTTAATGTTGTTTTGCCGTGGTCTACGTGACCGATCGTGCCGATGTTGCAGTGTGGCTTACTGCGTTCAAACTTCTCTTTTGCCATCTTAATCTTCTCCTAATAAAAAGATATCTAAATTATTGATTGCACATGCAATCGGAAAAAATGGAGCAGCCGCCGAACAACGGCCGCTCCGGTTAAACTTACTAGCTGTTTTTAGCCTTAACGGTTTCCGCAACTTCTCTCGGAACCTCAGCATAATGGTCAAACTGCATTGTAAACTGTGCGCGTCCCTGCGAGAGTGAACGCAATGTGTTTACATAGCCGAACATATTCGCCAAAGGAACTTGCGCATCAACCACGCGGGCGTTGCCGCGCTGATCCATGCCGCTGACCAGACCGCGTCTGGAGTTCAGGTCACCGATAATATCGCCCATATATTCTTCCGGCGTAACCACTTCAACCTTCATAATCGGTTCAAGCAGTTTGGCGTCAGCCTGACGCATACCTTCGCGGAATGCGGCGCGGGCTGCGATTTCGAAGCACATAACGTTCGAGTCAACCTCGTGGTATGCACCGTCATACAGCGTGCACTTAACGCCGGTTACCGGATAGCCTGCGAGAACACCGGCATCCATTGCCGAACGCAAACCTTTTTCAACACCCGGAATATATTCCTTCGGAACGTTACCGCCGACAACCGTATTGGCAAATTCAAACCCGGTATAGCCTTCCATCGGTTCAAATTTGATTTTAACCTTAGCGAACTGACCTGCACCGCCGGATTGTTTCTTGTGGGTGTATTCAATATCGCACGGTTTGGTAATCGTCTCGCGGTAAGCAACCTGCGGGTTACCGATGTTTGCTTCAACCTTGAATTCGCGTTTCAGACGGTCAACGATAATGTCGAGGTGCAACTCGCCCATACCTTTAATGATGGTCTGGCCGGAATCAGGGTCTGAAGAAACTTTGAAAGACGGGTCTTCCATGGCCAAACGCGACAAAGCCAAGCCCATTTTTTCAACGTCGGCTTTGGTTTTCGGTTCAACGGCCAATTCAATAACCGGATCCGGGAAAATCATGTTTTCCAAAACAATCGGATTGCTTGCATCGCAAAGCGTATCACCGGTCGTTGTATCTTTAAGACCTGCCAGAGCGATAATATCGCCGGCATTGGCTTCTTTGATATCGTCACGCTTGTTGGCATGCATCAACAGCATACGGCCGATACGTTCTTTCTTATCTTTAACCGAGTTATAGATATAAGAACCGGCTTGCAACGTACCCGAATAAATACGGGTAAATGTCAAAGAGCCGACAAACGGGTCATTCATGATTTTGAATGCCAAAGCAGACAGAGGCTGATTGTCATCGGCTTTGCGGGTAATAACTTCGTCAGTTCCCGGTTTAACGCCTTCAACATCCGGCAAATCCAGCGGAGAAGGCAGATAGTCGATAACGGCATCCAAAAGCGGCTGTACGCCTTTGTTCTTGAATGCGGTTCCGCACAGTACCGGAACAAAAGACATGGTCAGCGTACCTTTACGAATGCACTTTTTCAAAGTATCAATAGAGATTTCTTTGCCTTCAAAATAGTCTTCCATGGCCTGATCGTCCATCTCAACAGCCATTTCAACCAATTTTGCATGATATTCTTCCGCTTTGTCCTTCAATTCGGCAGGAATTTCCGTAACGTTAATCGGAGCATCTGCCGTATCGCCGGTATAAACGATTGCTTTCATTTCCAGCAAATCAATCACGCCTTGGAATTCGGCTTCCGCACCGATCGGCAATTGCAGAGCCATCGGACGAGCGCCCAGACGGTCAACAATCATATCCAGACAGCGATAGAAGTTTGCGCCGATTCTGTCCATCTTGTTGCAGAAGCAGATTCTCGGAACGTTGTATTTATCAGCTTGTCTCCAAACCGTTTCAGACTGCGGTTCAACACCGGCAACAGAGTCAAACACCGTGATTGCACCGTCAAGAACGCGCAAAGAACGTTCAACCTCAACCGTAAAGTCAACGTGACCCGGCGTGTCAATAATATTGACGCGGTGACCTTTCCAATAGCAGGTGGTCGCAGCAGAAGTAATGGTAATACCACGCTCCTGTTCCTGCTCCATCCAGTCCATCGTTGCGGCACCGTCGTGGGTCTCGCCGATTTTGTGGTTTACGCCGGTATAAAATAAGATACGCTCTGTTGTAGTGGTTTTACCGGCATCAATATGCGCCATGATACCGATATTTCTGTACATTTCCAATTTATGTGTACGAGCCATTGTCTTATGTTCCCTGTAATATTAGAATTTATAATG
>CAXHMA010000008.1:0-63954 GCA_964017825.1 uncultured Alphaproteobacteria bacterium
TTTCTTGCCATGGCCGTTCTCCCATACTAATATCTGTATAAAAATATTGTACCTTTTTTTTGATTGTTTGTCAATAAAATTTAATTTATTAAATTCAATATGTTAATATATCTTTTATCTGCTCAGAAAAAAGGTACGTTTTTTTTAAGCAATGCGGAAAAAGTTATTTTAGTTGTCGTCCGTATATATACAAAAAAGCCGCCCCGATCGGAGCGACTTTTTTAAGTCAGGTTTAAGCAAAAGCACTGCGGGCGGCCAGAAGCGATTTAATCTTATCCGGCAGTTCATACTTGGCGGCATAACGCGACATCAGGGAGGCGGCGAGCCAGCGGTCGAGATGCAGAATTTTAACCAGCGCAGTCTCACAAAGCGGGTACCTGTTGATGTGCTTTTTCAGCAAGTCTTCCGCATTCGGCAACTTGAAGAGCATGAGCTGTGCCGTGTCGGCAAGCTGATTATGCCTGATGTATTCTTCCAGCAGAGCGGAAGCGTCCGGACGCTTGAAGAGGAGCCGTTGCGCCGCGGGGGAAAGTTCTTCGCCCAGCGCGATGTAACGGGGCAGAAGGTCTGCCTCCACCGTCGGCTCAAAGAGTTTGAGCTGCGCTTTTTCCTCGAGATTCTCCGTTTGCAGGAAAACTTGCATTAATGCACCGGCGTCAGGATGATCCAACATTGCCAGCTGCGTTGCTTCATTGAAGTTGTATTGCTCGCAGACGATAGAAAACAGTTTGACTGCCTGAGGATGTGCGAGAAGCACGTCGTCATTTTCATCATCACAGCCGTAGGTTTCCAGATACTCCGGCAAAATTTCGCTATCATACGGCGGAAAGAACAGTTTGCGTTCCGCTTCGCCTGTAAGCTTGCGTTTTTCGGTATAAGCTTTAACCAGCATTTCGGCTTCCGGTAGCGAGAAGAGTTTGAGCTGCGCCTCTTCGCCCAAACGGTCAAGACGGGCGCAGAGGGTGATGAACTTCTGCGTACGGAACTGCGGGTAATCCAGCAGTTTCAGCTCTGCTTTGCCTCTTAACGCATAGGCATAATTCCTGATATAATTGCGCACCAGTTCTTCGTTGTCGGGCAGCGAGAGCATCAGGAGCTCTCCTTCTTCAGAGAGGCTTTTGAAAGCGGTGAAAGCGCTGAGGATTTCCTTGGCACGCGGATGGGTTGAGAGCTTTTCTATGCTCGGAATATCTTTCCATACTGCGATATATTGGGCCACGAGCTCTAACGAAAGGTCAAGCAGTTTGTCCAGCTCAGATTTGGAAAGCGGCCATTCTTCAATAGCCTCACGGAGGAGTTCTTTTGCATGCTTGGCTTCAAACAGCATGCCGCGGTCTTGCTTTCGGCTGCTGTATGCCTTGGATGCAAAGTAGTACCGCAGCAGCCGGCGACATTTGAGGGCGGCCAGAATGTCCAGCAGCCGTAACGTTGATTTTTTCATAAATGTAGAGATAAATTTAGGGATAATTATTTGTTTTGTGAAAAACAATAAAGAATTATGAAAATTTTGTCAAGTTTTTATTTGCCGGCTTTTTTCTCTTCTTCTTTTTTCTTTAAGATATCCAAATCGCGTTCGGTGGCGATTTTGTTCAGTATCGTTTTGACGACGGTGTCAATCGCGGTGCCTTCTGAATAATCGGCGGGCAGCGCGAAATTGACGCGGTTGTCTTTTAAGAGTTTGACGGCTTTTTCTTTGTGCGCGCTTTTGGGCTTATACACGGCAATCGCGTTGCCGCCGCGGGTTTTGACGAGCTTCATGGAGGGAATATCGGTCATACCGTCGCCGAAATAAATAATCCGCGGAAACGGGACGCGGCGTTTGCCGTCTTCCATATATTCGTTGACGAGCTTGTCGTCCAGTTTGCCCAAGCCTTTGTTAATTTTGGATAAATATTGTACCTTGGTGGAATAGTTGACAACGCGGGCAGGCCATACCGGCGTGCCGTCTTCGCCGAAAGCGTACGAGCAGCCGTAAGCGCCGGTCAAATGTTTGGCAATAGACGTGCCTGCAAGGATTTCCTCATAGCCTGACGAGATGACATAATGTTCGATTTTTAAGCCGAGCTGTTTGCCGTAAGCGTTAATGCGTTCGAACCACTCTTCAACGCCTTTGTAATATTTGACGAGCGTGCCGCAATAGCAGAAGTTTTCGCGTGTGAGTTTGACGCCTTTTTCGCGGGCGGTTTTCATGAAATAATACATGCTGCCGGTGATTTGGTCGGCGCAGTTGTCAACAGACCATTGGTTGGCTTTTTTCCAAAAGGTTTTCGGCGTCATGCCGAGCTCGGGGATAAGCACATAGTCCTGCATATAGGTCGTGGAAAGGGTTTCATCAAAGTCATAAACCAGTGCGACAACAGTATTTTTCATCATTACCTCTTCGTATTCCGTTTCATTTTGTGTATAATTCATAAAAGTTTAGTTTTTGGTTAATTCAATTATAGAGTTTATCGTTCATTTTCCAGTAGGTTTCGGTTTTATACAGGCGCGGATTTTCTTTGGCATAGTCAACGGCGGTTTTGCCTTTACTGTCGCGCAGGAGGATATTTGCGCCATGCTGCATTAAATATGCCGCAACTTCGGGTGTGCCGTTTTGGGCGGCAAGCATCAGCGGGGTTTTTCCGGCGTCGGGAGAGTTTATTTCCGCGGCCATTTCATCGAGTTGTTCGGATAAGATTTCCGTAAAGTCAACGTTTGTTTCCGACCCAAGCGAAAGATAAGCGGCGGTAATAAAATGTTTGGCGTTTTTCAGCGCGATTTTGGTTATTTCCAGAAATTGGTTATCAAGGCTTGCGTGTTTCCATGGCGCCTCTTCGGGGGTTACCGGGGCATTAATATCCGCGCCGTGCTGCAAGAGGGCGAGGATAACGGAAGTTTCCGAAGAACGTGCGGCGGCGTAGTGCAGCGGCGTCCAACCCTGCCGGTCTTTGTCATGAATGTTTGCGCCGCAGCTTATCAATCTGTTGACAATGTCAGGGTTAGGGTTTAAACCCGCAGCAATCATCAGCGCGGTGCGGCCGGCGCTGTCGCGGGAAGAGGGAGAGGCTCCGTATGTGAACAGTGTATCAATTATTCGGGGATTGTCTGCTATGCCGGCGGCATACATCAGGGCAGTTTGCCCGTTTTGATTGCGGGCGTTGATATCAGCGCCCTTTTGCAACTCGGCAATAATATTATACGGGGCTGCATTTTTCCAGAATGAGGCAGTATGAAAATTGCCGGTGTGTTGAGCAATATCAGGGTTTGGCAATGAGCCGAGATGAATTTCCCGGGTTGAGACGGAAACAGTCGGTTGCTCAGAGGTCTCAGGAGACGGAAACAAGTCTTTGTTCGGCGTCGTTTCCGGCGTTTCGGATGACGCAGAGGGAGCAGCAGGTTTGATAAATTCGACAATATGCGGATAGAGATATTTGCCGCCGTTGATTTTATCTATAATCAGGAGAACGGGAACGATTATCAGCAAAAGTTTTACTGCTGTTATGATTTTTTTGAGGATGAAACCGATTTTTTTTATTATCATTACGAATATCTCCTTGCATTTTAGAGTATAATGATATAAAAGAACGGTTAGTTTTTGGTTAATATTGACAAGATAGAGGTAAAAATGGCTGCGACACAAATGGAACAACTGGTTTCGCTTTGCAAAAGAAGAGGTTTTATTTTTCAGAATTCCGATATTTACGGCGGTTTGCAGGGACTTTATGACTACGGCCCGCTCGGTGTGGAATTGAAGAACAATATTAAAGCCGCATGGTGGCGCGCCATGGTTTATGAGCGCGACGATGTGGAAGGGCTGGACGCCGCCATTTTGACCAATCGTAAAGTGTTGCACTATTCGGGGCATGAAGATACATTTTCCGACCCGATGGTGGATTGCCGCAAATGCAAAGGGCGTTTCCGCGCCGACCACCTGACCGACGGCAAATGCCCGAACTGCGGCAGTACGGATTTGACCGAGCCGCGCCCGTTTAACCTGATGTTTAAGACGACGGTGGGGCCGGTTGTGGATGAAAACAACGTTGCTTATTTGCGCCCGGAAACCGCGCAGGCAATCTTTACGCAGTTTAAGAACGTCGTTGACGCGACCTCGCGCAAGCTGCCGTTCGGTATTGCGCAAATCGGCAAGTCTTTCCGCAACGAGATTACGCCGAAGAACTTCATTTTCCGCGTGCGTGAGTTTGAACAGGCAGAGTTGGAATTTTTCGTTAAGCCCGGCGAAGACGAGAAATGGCACGAAGAATGGAAGCAGGCGCGTATAGACTGGTGGGTTCGGCAGGGTATTGATTTTGGGAATATAAAAATATATAATCAGGAAAAGCAGGATTTAGCACATTATGCAAAAGCGTGTATGGATATAGAATATAAATTTCCATGGGGCTTTGATGAATTGGAAGGTATTGCGAATCGTAGAGATTATGATCTCGGCAATCATACAAAATGTCAGGATGAATTTAATCTGGAAGCGCGCTGCCATGAAAATCCGGAATCCACAACCAAACTTTGTATCCGCGATGAAGAAAGCAACAGCTGGGTAGTACCGTTTGTTATTGAGCCGTCCATGGGGGTTGACCGTGCTGTGTTAGCAATTTTAACTGATGCATATAATGAAGAGCATTTAAGTAATGGGAGTGTGCGTACGGTTTTAAGGCTAAAGAAACATCTGGCGCCGATTAAGGTGGCGATTGTGCCGTTGAAGAAGAATTCGCCGGAGATTATGGCAAAGTGTCACGAACTGAAAAAGAACCTCATGAAGCTCGGTATCGGGCGCGTGGCGCTGGAAAACACCGGCAACATCGGCAAGGCTTACCGCCGCCATGACGAAATCGGGACGCCGCTCTGCCTGACAGTGGATTTTGAAACTTTGGAACAGAGCCCCGAGAGCGTTACCCTGCGCGACCGCGATACCATGGAGCAAGTGAGAATTAACATATCTGATTTGGATTTGTATTTGAAAAAGTTTTTTGAAGATTAGGTTTGTTGAAAGTAGATATCCTCTTAATTATAGAGGATATCTACTTGAAAAATTCATTTTCACTATAGCATGTATTTAAGGTTTTGTTTGTGTTTTTTACTTTATCATTTGGATTATCACATAATAAGTCCATTATTTGTAAATCCGATAATACATCTAATGCAAATTTTGATATGGACTCTGATGTATTTAATCCATTTTGGAGTTTGTATAAAATATCGTAACATTCAAGGGGTAATTGAAAGTCTAAGAAGTTTATGCAATCGCATATTAAAATGTAATTTTTTTCTTTTCTAAATTTGATGCCGTTTTTTAAATATAATTTAGTTGCCATTTTTATTCTCTGTTAATATGGTTCTATTTAATTGTTTTGCTCTTAATTTTAGCTCTTGTCTTAGTTGTGGTAAATTACTTAATTTTAAATTTTCTCCTTTGGAAATACAATATGGTGTTGGTTTATTATGCGTGTTAAACCATGCATAACTTTGTGGAATACATCGTCCGCATTTACTTTTTAGTAAACATCCATCGCATCCTTCATTTGATAAAGTTAAAAATTTTGTAAAACTATCTCCGTTCCATATATCTTTAATGCTTTTATCTTTTATATTTTCAAAATTTATGATATTTTGCGGAATATTTAATCTTGATAAAGGACATGGTGACACTTGTCCGTCTGAGTTTATTTCACAAAACAGTTTTGCGGCGGGACAGGTGTAAATAGATTTTTGGTTACTGTTATATTTTTCATTTAATGTTGGCATATCTATAAATTTAATATAAATGTTATGCTTTGCGCATGTTTGTAATATTTTTTTCCATATGATTAGGGGAACTTCTTTTTCAGAGGCGAAGATATCTAGATTTTCTTTTGATCTGCCATCAATGGATATGGTTGAAATAAACCAACTAATTGGGGATAATTCAATTATTAAATTTAGCATTTCTTCTAGGTTATTGATGTTTCTTTTATGAAGGCATGTAGCAATAGAAAATGGAATATTCGCTTTTTTTAATTGTTTTAGATTGTTGATAGTTTTGTTATAGAAATTTATATTAGCCTTTCCATTAATGTCTCTACGTAAAAAACTGTGTGTTTCATGGGAAGCACCATCTAAACTGACCTTTAATCCGATTAAATAATCTTTTGCGGAAATAATGTCGTTTAAAATTTTCTTATTGAAAGTGGCATTTGTTGTTAATATAAAATACATCTTATGCTTAATTAAAGAATTTATTATTTCTGAAAAATTTGGATGTATTGTTGGTTCTCCTCCAGATATATTTAGAAAAAAAATATCGTTTTTTTCTAAATCACAAAAAACTTTTTCCCACTCTTTTCCTGTTAATTCATTTGCAGGTATTTTATTTCCATATTTTCCATAGCAATGCTTGCATCTCATATTACATTTTGATGTTAATATTAAATAGCAATCGTGAGGAACTAACAATCGTTCGTTTAGAGGTAAAACTTTATTCATGTAATATCTTTCTTCTATGAAATAAGCGCTTTATCTAAAAGATAAAGCGCTACAAATATTTATGATAACGGACTATATGAACATCCATAACATGTAAAAATTTTTAAAATCTTAGTTTTCTTTCTGGATTTTTTTATTCTGGTTTTCATCAGAGTTGCTAATCCAGCCGTTCCGGGATTTATCATTTTATTTCTCCTGTATGCAATTTAAAATACAGCTAGTTTATAACGTCATTTTATGTTAATGTCAATAAATTTATATTTAAGTGAATATATATGCTGTTCGGCGCACAGAAAAGGCGGGGAGAACCCGCCTTATTTTATTGATCCAGGAATGAACGCAGGCGTTTGCTGCGGCTCGGGTGTTTGAGCTTGCGCAGAGCTTTCGCTTCAATCTGGCGGATACGTTCACGGGTAACGTTAAACTGCTGGCCGACTTCTTCCAGCGTGTGGTCGGTGTTCATGCCGATACCGAAACGCATACGCAGAACGCGTTCCTCACGCGGGGTGAGGGAAGAAAGAATGCGCGTGCAGGTTTCTTTAAGGTTCGCATGTACGGCGGAATCAATCGGCTGCAAAGCGTTCTCGTCGGCAATAAAATCGCCCAGAGAAGAATCTTCCTCGTCGCCGACAGGGGCTTCAAGGCTGACCGGCTCTTTGGCAATTTTCATGACCTTGCGGATTTTATCAACCGGCATGGAAAGGCGTTTGGCCAATTCCTCCGGTATCGGTTCGCGTCCCATTTCCAGCATCATCTGGCGGGAGGTACGGACGAGTTTGTTAATCGTTTCAATCATATGAACCGGAATGCGGATGGTGCGTGCCTGATCGGCAATGGAACGCGTAATCGCCTGACGTATCCACCATGTCGCATAGGTTGAGAACTTATAGCCGCGGCGGTATTCAAACTTGTCAACGGCTTTCATCAAACCGATGTTGCCTTCCTGAATAAGGTCAAGGAACTGCATGCCGCGGTTGGTGTATTTTTTGGAAATGGAAATCACGAGGCGCAGGTTGGCTTCAATCATTTCCTTTTTGGCGCGTTCGGCTTCGCGTTCGCCGCGCTTAATCGTATCCACCATTTTGCGGTATTCGGAAATCGGCAGGCCGCATTCCTTGCTCATTTCGGCCAAAGAATTGCGCAGGGCAATGATTTCATCGCGGTTGTCTTTAACGAATGCCGTCCAGTGTTTGTCTTTTTTTGCTTCCAGCTTTTCAATCCAGTTCGGGTCAAGCTCGGAATGCTGATAAGTTTCAAGGAAATCTTCACGTTTGATACGTGCGTTCAAGGCCAAGCGCATGAGCTTACCTTCAACGCCCATCAGGCGGCGGTTCAGCTCGTTTAATTGCTCCACAAGCTCTTCCACGCGGGCAGAGTTTAAGTGAATGGCACTCATGAGCTCTATCAATTCTTTTTTGATGTTGACGTATTTCTTTTCCAGCGAGGTCTGGGCTTTTCTGCCCGCCAAAATCGCCTTCATGCGCTGTGCTTGAATGCGGCAGAGCTCGTCATAGTAAGAAGAGATTTTGTTCAAAATATCCAAGACAGGCTCAAACAGGGCTGCTTCCATAGCGCTGATGGAGGTTGCGGTATGCGCGCCGTCCTCGTCGTCTTCGTCCATGTCGTCGGAGCTTTCGCCGTCAAGGCTGTCTTCACTTTCCAAATCTTCATCGTCGTGTTCGTCAGCAACAGTGCCGTCAAACTCAATGTCAGTTTCCAAATCGTCGTCAATCTCGTCAAGATTTTTGCCTTCCAAGTCTTTGGCAACGTTTTCCAAATCATCTTCGGGGGCAACATCGTCATCATAGACAATCGCCGCGGCGTCTACGCCGTACATCATTTCCAAGTCAATAATGTTGCGCAGCTGCATGGTTCCGGCAACGAGTTCGTCGCGCCATTTGGAAATGGCTTTCAGGGTCATCGGGTTTTCGCAGAGCCCACCGATCATGACGGTTTTGCCGGCTTCAATCCTTTTGGCAATTGCGATTTCGCCTTCACGGGACAAGAGTTCGACCGTACCCATTTCTTTTAAGTACATTCTGACCGGATCATCCGAACGCATAAGCTCTTTGCCGTCAAAATTGCCGCCGTTTTCGTCGTCAACGTCAATTTCATCATTGCGGGTTTCTTCGGTTTCACCGTTATCGTCTTCAAAATCTTCGGTTTCGTCAGCGGAAATAATGCTGATTTCCATATCCGAAATTGCGGCCATGATATCTTCTATCTGGTCGGAGGTTTCTTTTTCGGAAGGGAGAGCCTGATTAAGTTCTTCAATGGTGATATAGCCGAGTTCTTTGCCCTTGTTGATAAGTTTTTTCAGGGCACCGCCAAATGAATCCAACAGCGGAGCATCGGTGCTTTGGTATTCTTCTTTTTCTATTTCTGACATATCGTTCCTTAAAATCGATTTTGTGCGTTTATACGCAGTATAAAAGTATTTGCAAACGCTGTCAAAATAATGTTTGGCAAGCGTAATGTCAAGCTTTTTTTGCTAAAAAAGCGCAAAAAAAGAATCGGGACGTTGTTTTTGCTGCACAAACGGCAATCCGTTCTTGACAGGCGGTCGGTATGCGGGTATCCTCGGGGCAGATAAGCAGATTATTTCTGCGTCATAACTGTTTGAAACAGAGGGTAAATTTAAAAATGAATAACGAAGCCGTATATATCGGCGAAACGGCAGATGCGGTTCGCGTGGCTGAGTTGGTTTGGGGAGAAGACTACCTTGCCGCGGTAACGCTTTTGCGCGCTATGGCCGAGAAAGGGCAGGCGGCGGAAGCGGCCGGCTGGGCGGCGAAAATTCTGCGGGCACTGCCGGAATATAAAGCTTATCTTGCGGATGTGCTGGCGCTGAATTTGGACAAGGTCTGCGGGCAGGCTTATGCACAAGACGACGGCTATCGCCGTTATATCGGTATTCTGTATTCTTCTGCCGCACAAAGCCTTGAACAGAGCGGGTTTACTACGGAAGCCGAGCGGCTCAGGGGGTTGACGGAATGCTTTTGCCGCGGTGATGAATTGCACCCGGTTTCGGCGGCCTCTGAGCCGGAAAATGCAACCGAAGAATCGTTAAATGAAGACGTTAAAATTGATGATTATATTTCTGTAAATACGAAAGAATTATCCGATTTTGTTGCGGAAATACAGATTAGCGAAGAGTCAGACCCGGTTACGACGCCGCAGAATGCTTTTCCGGAAACGGAAGAACCTGTTTTGAGTGTTGCAGACATTGCGGAAGAGTATGAAATTTCAGAGCCGGTCATCCAAGAAACGCAGCCGGAGCCGAAAGATATTGTTGAAGCGGATATTGAGGCGGACGCAGCGGTTGAGGAAACGATAGTTCCCCCTGTAGATACAATCACGGAAGATGACGATAAAATTAATATAGACAATATCTTAAATATAAATCCTCATGAAATAGATGAACATTTTGAAAAGATGAAACAACTGACCTCCGAGGCGGTTCGCAAAGCGGAACGGCAGGTACAGAAGCTTAAAAACAAAATTCACGGCAGCCCTAAAACTGCCGAGACTTTGGCGATGATTAAAAACAGGGTTCGGCAGGCTTCGGCAAAGTCCGTACGGAAAATGGCGGAATTGGCGCCGGCGATGCAAAAGCTCAAAGGTTTTGCCGGCAAATTCAAATTTAAGAAAAAAGATGCCCAAAATTGAAAAACAGCCGTCTTTCACAAGAGGGCTGTTCGGGTAGTGTAAAAAATACTTTAAGTTACAATGGATGTACGGCAGTTTTTCGCAAAAGGCGGTACACCCGGCTAAAAAGAAATTCAAATTGCAAAACAAAGGTTTATCTTTGTATAAATTTGTTTTTGAAGCAAAAATATAATCAGAATTAGGTCATTCACAAATGAAAAAAACGTTCTGTTTATAGAATAATAAGTAAGTATTGTGGGGGAATATAAACGAAAAAAATATTTTTGTCAAGATAAAACTTGAAAATTTTGTAAATCAGCTCACAGATGGTGCTTCTCTTCGTCGCGTCATGTACTTCAATGTACATTCGTGCTCCTTGGAAGACATCTGCGGCTGCTTCGCAAAATTTTCAAGTTTTTTGTGTTACATGAGATTCCGGCCGGTAAAATACGGATATTGACTTCCATTCATCTCAAATTTATAATATTTTTTGCGCTTTGGGGCGGACATCCGCGATTATTTGACTCTTATAGCGCGTTTTTTTGTGTGTAAGTATGGAAGCCCCTCATCAGTCGGGGCATGTACTATCATGTACACTCCCCTCCTTTGGGGGACATTTCAGGCTAACTCGCAAAATTTTCAAGTTTTTTGTGTAACGCGGGCTGGACATCTGCGATTGCTTCACAAAAATTGAAAACAGACGGACGGAGCTGAAAAACAGCTTAATCTTCGGGTTCGGCGAGGGCGGCGATGATCGTGTCGCGTTCTTTTTTTAGCGCGGACAAGCGGGTGTAAGTTTCGTCCGTGAAGTTTTTGCACAGTTCCGTGTTCAGGTTTTTAATCTCGTCTTCCATGGCGGCGAGTTTCATTTGCTGCATTACTTTTTCAATATCGCGGCGCAAATCATTGATAAACGGATTCCTTTTTTTGAGCATGTCCGTTTCCCAAAGGGTTTTAAGCGGGGAATTCGGCGTTTGCGCCAGAATCTGCTGCTTTAAGTCATCGCCGGTCAGCGGGGTTTCGGCTTCATGGTACAGATCAGCCATTGTCTGCAATAAGGCGCTTAACGTATTGTTTTGAATATCATTGGAGAAGACGGCTTCTTCATAATCGTCAATAAGTTCCGGATAAGTGAGCATGGCGGCGATGATGAAGCGCAGGTTTTTGTCCTGTTCGCTGTCGGCGCTTTTGCGCAAAGCTTCGGGCGACGAGGCGATGCCGTGATTAAGTGTCGGACGGGGTGCGTTCCGCCGGTATGAAGTCCGGGGTGTATCAGCCGGCGAATTGATTCGCATATTTACATATTTGTATGCGCCCGCAATGGCGGCAGCCTGAGCTTCATTAAAGGCGGGAGCAGGGCGCGGCTGTTTGGCTTCTTCTTTCTGCCAGGGCGACTGTTTAAAAGCCTGATAAATGCGATTACGGATTTCCTGCGCGTAATAGCTGCGCACGGTCGGGTCGCCGATTTTGGCAACTTCTCCCAAAAGGGTTTTCTCTATCAGGGCTTTCTTTTCGGGGGTGGAAGAATCTTCGTTTTCGGTATATTTCTGCCACAAGATATCAATCAGCGGGCGGGTTTTGTTCATGAGCGCGGCGAAACTGTCATGCCCGTGTGCCTGCAAATATTCGTCAGGGTCCTGATTATCGGGCAGAAACAGGAATTTCAGCGAGTACCCGGCTTTTAAGATCGGCAAGACGCGGTCTACGGCGCGCATCGCGGCTTTGACCCCCGGCGCATCGCCGTCAAGGCACAATATCGGTTCGGGGACGACTTTCCATGCCTCGGCAATCTGCTCTTCGGTGAGTGCGGTGCCCAGCGGCGCGACGGCATACGAAAAGCCGTAACGATCAAGTGCAATGACGTCCATATAGCCTTCGCAGATAATCAGTTTCTTTTCCTGATAAGCGGCTTCGCGGGCTTTGTCCAGATTGTATAAATTGCGGCGTTTATTGAATATCGGGGTTTCGGGCGAATTGAGGTATTTGGGTTCAATCTTTTCCATGACCCGACCGCCGAAAGCGATGATTTTGCCCTGTTTGTTGGTAATCGGAATCATGACGCGGTTGCGGAAGAAGTCATGCGGACGGCGGCTTTTATCTTCGGGAATCGTCAGAAGCCCCAAGTCTTTCATGTCTTTTTCTTCCACACCCAGCGATTTGAGGTGTGCGGACAGCCCGTTGTTCGCCGGTGCATAGCCCAGACGGAACTTCTGAATGGTTTCTTTTGAAAGCCCGCGCTTTTCGGCAAAGTATTTAAACCCTTCGGCACCGCCGGGCAAACGCAGTTCACGCTCAAAATAAGCGCATGCCTGTTCCATAATTTCATACAAAGATTTACGCTCTTCGCTCTGCTCTTTGTCTTTCTGCGTGAAGCGGGGCATTTGCAGGCCGGCCTGATGCGCGAGTTTTTGTATCGCGTCCATAAACGGCAGGCCGTTGGCTTCCATTTCAAACTTGACAATATCGCCGTGCGCACCGCAGCCGAAGCAATGGTAAAAGCCTTTGGCTTCGTTAACGGTAAACGACGGGGTCTTTTCATTATGAAACGGGCATAAGCCCTGATGTTCGCGGCCTTTTTTGGTCAGTTTGACTTTGGCACCGACGACATCGACAACCGAGATACGGGCTCTCAGTTCTTCTAAAAATCTCTGCAAGTCATCATTCGCCATTATCACACCTCGGCGGAGCGTGCTAAATCATGGTCATGCCGCCAAATGGAAGCCCCAAACAAATCCTCACGTACGCTTATGTACGCTCCGGTTTGTTTGCGGACATTTAACGACAGCACCATAATTTATCGCACTCCTTATCCTTTAAATTAATAATCCCACCCATTGCATTTTTATTCTATCCAAGCAGGGTTTTAATCAGTCCCGAAGCTTTGCCCATATCCACCTGTCCGGCATAGGCGGTTTTGAGGCCGGCCATGACTTTGCCCATGTCTTTCATGCCCTGCGCACCAGTTTGGGTGATAATCGCAGCAATTGCGGCTTTGGTTTCTTCTTCGCTCAGCTGTTTAGGCAGAAAACGCTCAATGACGCTGATTTCGGCCAATTCTTTGGCAGCGAGTTCGGGGCGTCCGCCGTCGGTATAGATTTTAGCGGATTCATTGCGTTGTTTAATCATCGTCTGCATCATGGAAAGCAAGTCGGCGTCTGTGGCGCATTCTTTGCCGGCGCCGCGGGCAACAACGTCCTTCTCCTTCTGTCCGGCAATAATCAGGCGGACGGCGGCAACGGTTGCCATATCTTTGGCTTTCATCGCTTCTTTTAAGGCATTTTGCAGGTTTTCTCTTAACATTTTATTCTCCTTTAACAAATTTCTTTACGGTTTTTGAAAAGTCAGGGTCAGGTTTTGCGCCGTTTTGCCGCTTTCCGCGGGCAGGCTGATTTTGATTGCGGTTTTTTCATGCGCTTTCAAGCGGCGGCGTTCGGGCTGAAACGTTATGCCGCCCGCCGTTACCGTCGGAACGTCGGTCAGATACGGCGAATCGTTATGAATAACCGCGGTGATGTTCAACGTCTTTACGCCGTTTGCGGTTTCTTCGGCGGCACTTATTTGTTCAAACTTCAAATATTGCGGGTTATTTATACCGCTTAATCCGATTTTATTATAATAGCTCTCGGCGGCAGGGTATATAGCCGTCACCTCGCGGCGCATAAACAGGAAGAACGCTGCCAGCGCCAGCAGGGAAAGCAATAAGTATGTCTTTTTATACCCTTTAAAAGTTTTTTCGGGAAGCAGGCGGTTATCCGCATCAGCGCTTAATCCGGTCTCTTTGGTAAACAGGCGCGGTGCCGGCTTGTCCTCGTCACAGCCCGTGTCCGTACTTATGGTAAAAGACGTACCGTAATCGGAGGTCAGGGTCAGCTCCTTTTTCTTTTTCGGTGCGGGCGGGGTATATTCCGGATCGCCTTCGCGTGCTAAAATTTCTTTGGACGAGCGGGTCTTAACGCCGGATTTGGAATCTGCAGGAACCGTGAATTTCATTTTATTTGCCGGATAGCCGCGCAGGGGAGGCTCTTTAACCGTTATCGCCTCAATATACGGTTTTTCTTCGCTTTCTTCCATATATCCCACAGCGTCTTCGCGCACGGCGTGCCAGACGTTGGCGCAGGCCTGACAGCGGAAGTTCTGTCCGGTGCGGGGGATGAGGTCATCGGGTATTTCGTAGATGCTGTGGCATTTGGGACAGCTTATCAACATTCTTCTGTTTTCCTTTGCTTTTTAAGGTAATAATGCATTTTGTTAATTTTTTGTTAGTATATGCATAAATTCTATTTAATCAAATCTTTTTTGGGTTTATATGCTAAAAAAACGTTATGAAATGCGGCGGTGCCGCGGATTTTGCGAAAGGCAGGGCATGGCGGAAAGCGAGACAAGGCAGTTTGCGCCGATTGTGGAAATGAAAAATGTCGGACTGGCGTACGGAGATAATCCGCCGGTTTTAAATCATATTGATTTTGCGTTCAGGAGAGGTTCCATTCACTTTTTGACCGGCAAAAGCGGCGCGGGCAAGACGTCGCTTTTATCCATGCTTTATCTGGCGCAGAAGCCGACGGAAGGTACCTTGAAAGTCTTCGGCAACAATGTGGCGCTGACCGACCGCGACACGCTGGCCTTTCTCAGGCGGCGCATCGGTGTGGTGTTTCAGGATTTCCGCCTGTTGGAACATTTGAGCGTGTTTGACAATGTGGCTTTGCCCCTTCGTTTGCGCGGCATGAAAGAAAAAGAAATCAAAAAGCGGGTGATGGAGCTGTTGGCCTGGGTGGAACTTTCAGATAACATGTATGTTAAAAGTTCGGAAATTTCGGGCGGCGAAAAGCAGCGTGCCGCCATTGCCCGTGCGGTTATCAACCGGCCGGAGCTGCTGCTTGCCGACGAGCCTACGGGAAATGTTGACAGCGATATTGCGGTTAAGCTTATGAAGCTTTTTGCGGAACTGAATCGTTTGGGGACGACGGTGGTGATTGCCACGCACTCCAACGAGCTCATGGAGCGCTACAATTATCCGCGGCTGCAGTTGGAAGGAGGGTGTTTGAGCTATGTCAAATAGTATTGGGGGATGTGCTAAAATACTATCATTTCATGCCGGCGCTCCCTTTGAGGGCGTGCTAATTTGTGAACTGCCTCGCAGATGGAAGCCCCGCTTCGTCGCGTCACGTACCTTTATGTACGCTCGTGCTCCTCGGGGGACATCTGCGGACATTTCGCAAATAAACCCACCCATTGCCGTATTATTAAAGGGAGGGTATTATGAATACTAAAATTACGTCGCCGCTGCCCGATAAGGATACTTTGAAAAAGCTGAAAAAGCAGAAGCCGCCCGCGGAAAAGGGCGAAGAACTGCCGATTGACGAGGGGTATTCCAAAACCTTTCTCCGAGTTATCGTCGCAGTGTCGGTTTTTTTGTTTGCGATTACGCTGGCGGGGGTTTTGGGTATCAACACGATGTTTGAAAACTCTAAAAAACAAGTGGTTTCCAACTTTACGGTACAGGTTTTACCGCTGCCGAATTATGAAGAAAGTCTGAAAGACCTGCACAATGTGGTGTCGTTTTTGGAAAAATATCCCGATGTGGAAGAAGTGGTGACGCTGAGCGACGCGGAGCTTCGGGCGCTTTTGCAGCCGTGGCTCGGGGGAAATGTGGATATCGAGCTTTTGCCGATACCGAAGCTTTTGGACGTTAAAATCAGCAACGCCAAGCATTTTGATTATAAAGAACTGGCGGTCAGGTTGTCGGAAGTGTCGCCGCAGGCTTCGATTAATGACCATAATCTGTGGTTGTCGCGATTATTAAAATTTATCAATTCGTTGAAGATGTTGGCGGTAACGGTGTTGGTTTTGGTGGCGGGTGCGTGTGTGGCGGCTATTGTGTATGCGGCCAAGACAAGCCTTAATGTTCACCGTGAGATTATCATGATATTACACACCATGGGGGCAAAAGATGAATATATTGCCATTAATTATGTGAAACAGATTACCCTGATGTCGCTTTCCGCCGGTGTTATCGGTACGCTGTCGGCAATGCCGGCGATTATGGTTGTGGGCAGTATGGCCAAAGGCATTGAGGCAGGGATTTTTAATGCCGTTACTTTCGGTGTCGGAGATTGGCTGGTTATACTGCTGCTGCCGCTGGTTTCGGCGGCTCTGACGGCGGTAACGGCATATGTTACCGTGGTAAGGGCATTGCGTAAGATGGTGTAATACGGGGCAGGACTGCGGCTATGAAACATAAAAGGGTAATAATCACGGGTTTTGTCTGTTTGATACCGGCGTTTGTCTGGCTCGGCGGTTTTATGTTATTTTGCCGGACAGTGTTTGGCTATGTTGTTGCGGATGAGTTGTCTGAAAATATGCCTGCGGTACAGGAACGGACGGGCATTGTGGCGCTGACCGGCGGGCGCAACCGTATTGCCAAAGCGGTGGAACTGCTGCGTTCGGGCTATGGCGAGAGGCTGCTTATTTCCGGCGTTACCCCGGGAATTACGCTCAATGAGATTGAAGCAAGGGAAGATATCATCCTTGATGAGGGCATGCAGATTGATTTGGGACATGAGGCGACCGATACGGTCGGGAATGCGATGGAAGTCAAAGCTTGGGCAGACAATAACGGTTATGACAAGCTTAATGTCGTTACCTCGTTTTACCATATTCCGCGCAGCCGGTTGGAACTTATGCGCGCCATGCCTGAAAAGGATATCCGTTTTACCGCGGCGTTATCGCCTTATGTACGGCGGCAATATTGGCGCAGTCAGGGAAGTTTTTTATTTTTGGCTGCCGAATATACCAAATTCTTAATCGTTTATGTGCAATATCGTTTGTTAGGATTATAAGATGAAAAAATGCGGACTTTTTTTGCGTTCTTTAATTGCCAATCTTTATTTTTATCCGGCGTTGGCGCTGGGGTTTATCATCAGTATTCCCGTCGGGCTGTTTTCACAGCGCGGTATGGTCATTTTATGGGACAGGTATCTGCATCCGGTTATCTGGAAAGGCATGTTACGGCTTACCGGCATTGAAATTGAAGTGCGGGGCAGGGAGCATATCAAACCCGGGGTTATTTTTGCCTCCAAACATGAATCGGCATTTGAAACCTATGCCTACACCGGCATTATTCCGTGGTCGGTGTTCGTCTTGAAAAAGGAGTTGACCTATATTCCGCTGTTCGGTTGGGGACAGGCGCTTTACGGTATGATTCCGGTTGACCGCGGTGCCGGGGCAAAGGCTATGAAAAATATGCTTGCCGCGGCGAAAAAGCGTGTGGCGGACGGGCGTTCGGTCATTATCTTTCCCGAGGGGACGCGCTGCAAGCACGGGCAGGTCAAGGGCTATAAATCCGGTATCGTCTTTCTGGCCGAGGGGCTTGATATGCCTATCGTGCCGGTGGCGCTCAACTCCGACCTCTGCTGGTCAAAAGGTGCGTTTATCCGTCGTCCGGGGAAGGTAACTTTTGAGTTTATGGAGCCGATGAAGGTTTCGGATTACAAGGGGAAAAAGGAGTTTATGGAGGCGTTGCAGGAGAGGATAGAGAGCAAATGCGCTGAACTGGGGTGAAAAATGTGCTAAATCATGGTCAAATTGCCGTGAGGAAGCCTGTTCCCAAATGCTCACGTACTTCTGTGTACGCTGCGCTTTGGGACAGGGTTCACGACAATAGCACCATAATTTATCCCATTTTTCAATGCACGCAGATTTAAGCATATTCGTTGTCGGATTATTCAGGGGTTTGTAAAGTTGCAGGAACCGTTTTCAATTTACATTCATTTTCCGTACTGCAAGAGCAGGTGTCCGTACTGTGATTTTTTTCGGGCGTTGAAGCCGCGGGAATTTGATGAAGAGGCGCTTGTTGAACGCTATACGGCTGATTTGGATTATTTTCTGCCTTATGTTGAGGGGCGGGTGGTCAAATCCGTCTTTTTCGGCGGGGGAACGCCGTCGCTGCTGTCGCCGCAAGCGGTCGGGCGGGTGCTTGATGCCGTTGCCGCGCGGTTTCAGATATTACCGGAGGCGGAGATTTCTTTGGAAGCCAATCCGAATACGTTTGAGCAGGAGAAATTCCGCGGTTTCCGCACGGCCGGGATTAACCGGCTTTCGCTCGGGGTGCAGGCTTTAAATGAAAAAGATTTAAAATTTTTGGGGCGGACGCATTCGCTTGATGACGCTTTACGTGCCATGGAGCTCGGGGCAACGGTCTTTCCGAAATTTTCCGTCGATTTGATTTATGCGCGCCCCGAACAGCACCGGGACAGCTGGCAGCAGGAGATTGACCGTGCCCTTGCTTTCGGATTAAAGCATATTTCGCTCTATCAGCTGACGATTGAAGACGGAACGGTTTTTGCACGCAAAAATATTGCCCCTCTTGATGAGGAAAAAGCAGCAAACCTTTATGAACAAACGGTTTTTTATTTGCGCGAACGGGGGCTCGAACGCTACGAAGTGTCTAATTTCGCTGCCGGTGCGGCGCATGAGAGCACACATAACCTTGTTTATTGGCAGGGTGGGGACTATATCGGAATCGGTGACGGCGCGCACGGAAGATTTAAATGCAACGGCAAGATATATGCTTCCGTTGACGGCAGGGGAACCGAAACGCTGACAGCGGAGGAACGTGCGGAAGAACTTTTATTTATGGGGCTGCGGCTCAAAGAAGGTATTGATTCGATACGTTTTGAAAAAACTTCGGGCGTCCGGTTGTTTGATTTCATCAATCAACAGGCCGTTGACAGACTTTGTTCGCAAGGATTGTTGGAACTGGATAAAACGCATCTCAGATTGAGCGACACGGGATTTCTGCTGCTTGATAAAATCGTTTTGGATTTGGTAAGCTAATTTTAAACATTACGGTTTATTATAACCACAAATTAAACATTAGGAGAGTAGCAATGCGTTTTTTCAGCCTTATGGTTTTATGTCTGGCCTTAGCTTCGTGCGAATCATGCCATAATTATGATACTAACGGCGACAGAACCCTTTATGAACCGCAGGCGGCGGCAGACGGTTACAAACCCGCAAACAGCGGCGGTATTATCCGCGCCGCCGGGTTTGAGATTAAACAGGGGCAGCAGATGCGCGATTTCTTTGACGAGTTTGAAGAACCGATGCATGCCAAATATCTCGGCAATGACAATATTCTCTGGACTTATTATGTCAATCCGGAGAACGGTAAAATCGTGCGTTACTGTGAGCTTAATAAATATGCCGCAAAAAGCTTATGTACGCTGAATGTCAGATTTTACAGGACGTATGTGAGCAGTGCCGATTCAAACTGCCTTCTTTAAGGGGGCGTGCTAAAACGCCGTCATGTCATAAATTTGCACCCTTATGTACTTATTGATTTACACCGCGGTCGCAATTTATTTCCGGCACGGCATTTTATCACACCCTTTGCAATGCTGCGCGTTCGGTTTTATAAATTCGTGTAACAAAGGGCTTGAAAAAATAAAAATTAAGGGGCAGATTAGGGATAATTTGTTATATTGGAAAATTATGGAAAGGATATCGGAATGCCTAAGATAGCAGTTGCCGGCGTTAAGGGAAGCACCGGACGGGAATTTTTAAATTTGCTCAGTGAGAACGGCTTTGCCACGGATGACGTATTTGCGTTGGAAGCGCGGTCGCCGTTGGGGACATTGGTTTCATACGGTGAAGATGACGAGTTGGATGTTTATTCGCTTGACGAGTTTGATTTCAAAAAGGCCGATGTTGCAGTTTTTGCCACAACAAAAGAGCAGGGCAAGCGCTTTATCAAGAAAGCCGTGCAGGCGGGCTGCAAAGTGATTGACCTTTCGGGTGCGACGTTTACCGACTCTGACGTACCGCTTGTTATTCCCGAGATTAACGGCGATTTGCTCAATGACAATGTCAAGGTAGCGGCGGTGCCGTCATCCATGGTTTATCAGGCGCTGTTGCCGCTTGCCGGTGCGCTGAAAGAACACAAGTTGACAAGGCTGGTGTTGACGACATTCAATTCGACGTCTTATTACGGGCATGAAGCCATGGACGAGCTGTTTTCGCAAGCGCGTAAAATCTTTTTGAATGAGACGCTGGCGGACAATCAGGAAGTGTTTAAAAAGCAGATTGCGTTTAACGTCTTACCGCAGGTTGGCGAGTTTATCGGTGAAGAAACCTCGTTGGAATGGGCAATTAACGCTGAAATAAAGAAGGTATTGAAAAGCGATGTCAAAGTGCATGCAAACTGTGCGTTTGTGCCGACGTTTATCGGCGACGCGGCGTTTGTGAACGCGGAATTTGCCGACGAAGTTGACGCTGCGGCAATCAGAGACTCCATGCAGACGGTCAAAAACGTTGTGGTGTTTGACAAGACGGTTGACGCCGGTTATGTCAGCGTGGATGACGTGCAGGGCGAAGACAGTGTTTATGTTTCGCGCGTGCGGCAGGATGTATCTGTCGAAAACGGCATCAGCTTTTGGACGGTGGCCGACAATCTGCGCGCCGGTGGGGCAAAGCTTGCGTATGGTGTTTTGGTTAAGATGTGCCATCTGCATAACTGATTTATTTTTTAATTCGGGATAACGATGATTAAGGACATGACAAAGGGCAATGCCCTTAGACTCATATTGCTGTTTTCGCTGCCGATTTTAGTCGGCAACGTATTTCAGCAGATGTATCAGCTGGCAGATATCTTTATTGTCGGGCGGCTTTTGGGTGAGAATGCGCTGGCGGCCGTGGGGGCATCGGCACCGATTTATTTTATGTTTTTGATTATTGCATTCAGCTTTACCGGCGGATTGACGGCGATTACGGCACAGCGTTTCGGCGCGGGCGATTATGACGGTGTCAGGCGCTCGGTGACGCATTCGCTGAGAGCTAGTCTGGTGCTCAGCGTTATTTTAACGGCGGTTTTGTTTTTTAGTCTGAAACGGCTGCTGCATATCTTAAACGTTCCGGAAAGCATTTTTGAAGATTCATACCGGTTTATCCTGATTTTGGGCGGGGCAATGGTTTTGATTGTCGCGTTCAACCTGCTGTCGGGGTTTATCCGCGCTTTGGGAGACAGCATTACACCGTTGTATTTCTTAATCTTTTCCACGGTTTTGAACATCTTGTTCAATTATATCCTTATCCGCTATGCGGGGCTCGGCGTTGTCGGTTCGGCTCTCGGAACGTTTATCGCGATTGCAATTTCAGTAGTTTGCTGCGGGATTTACATTTGGCGGAATTTTCCGATTTTGCGCCTTAAACGCGAAGATTGGACGTATAATGCGGCGTTTATGCGTGAGCATCTGCATATTGCAATCCCGATGTCCGTTCAGTTTTCCATTTTGGCGCTGAGCATTATGGTTATTCAGGCAGTGAGCAATTCGTTCGGCGAGAAAGTTATCGTCGGGCTGACGATTGCGCTGCGGGTCGAGCAGCTGGCAACGCAGCCGCTTATGGCCATCGGGCTTGCGATGGCAACGTTTGCGGCGCAGAATTTCGGTGCGGGAAATATAGGGCGTATCCGCCACGCCGTGCGGCGGACGGCGCTGACATCGCTGATTATCAGTCTGGCAATGAGCGCGTGCGTGTTTGTATTCGGGCGGCAGATTGTCGGCGTCTTTTTGGATAATCCCGATCCGTTTGCGGTCAGCGTCGGCGTGTCGTACCTAAATATCAGCATTCTGTTTTATTTCTTTTTAGGCATGATATTTATATTTAAGAACACCTTACAAAGTATCGGCAAGCCGTTATATCCCGTCGTGTCGGGCTTTGTGGAACTGGGTATCCGTTCGTATGCGGCGATTTATCTTGCTTCCAAAATGGGCTATGAGGGCATATATTATGCATCGCCTTTGGCCTGGGTCGGCGGGTCGTTCGTGGTGTTTATCGGTTATTATATCAACATATATGCCAAGGGTGAAAAACAGATTAAAAAAGGGATTAAACGGGCGGCGCGGCAGTTGAAAAAAATATAACCGCGTATGTGACAAACGGTGGAAAAAAGTTGTGAAGATTATTGACAGGGAACGGCTTTGAGCTTATTTTAGGCGCATTAACGATAATTTTTCAGGAGTATAAAAATGGCTGTATCTGAAGCAGTTGCAGCGCTGATGAACGAATACCGGCGCTTTAAGGGAATGACAATGAATGAGCTCTTTGCCCAAGACGGCAAAAGAGCGGAGAAATATACGCTGGAACTGGAAGGTCTGACCTTTGACTATTCCAAAAACCGTTTTGACGACAAAGTTTTGGAAGCGTTGCTGGCTTTGGCGAAAGAGCACAATCTGCAAAGCCGCATTGATGACATGTTTTCCGGCAAAAAGATTAACATTACGGAAAACAGGGCGGTTCTGCATACCGCGCTGCGCAACTTTTCGGGCAAGCCGGTTTTGGTGGACGGTGTTGATGTGATGCCGGAAATCCGTCGCGTTTTGGCGAAGATGAAAGACTTTTCGGAAGCCGTGCGCAGCGGTACGTTTCGGGGTGCAACGGGCAAAAAGCTCACAAACATTGTCAATATCGGCATCGGCGGGTCTGATTTGGGGCCGTATATGGTTTGCGAAGCGCTGAAAACATATTGGGCGGAAGATATAAAATGTTATTTCATTTCCAACATTGACGGAACGGCGTGCGCCGAGGTTTTGAAAAGGATTAATCCGGAAGAAACGCTGTTTATCGTGGCCTCCAAAACCTTTACGACGATTGAAACGCTGACAAACGCGCGCACCTGCCGCGAGTGGCTCGTGAAAGCTTTAGGCGAAGCGGCGGTTGCCAACCATTTTGTCGCGCTTTCCACGAATGCAAAAGCCGTTGCGGAGTTCGGTATTGATGTTAACAATATGTTTGAGTTTTGGGACTTTGTCGGCGGGCGTTATTCGCTGTGGTCTGCCATCGGGCTTTCGATTGCGCTGGCAACAGGATATGACAACTTTGAGCAGCTCTTAAAAGGGGCGGAAGCGATGGACAAGCATTTCCGCACCGCGCCTTTGGACAAGAATATTCCGGTCATTATGGCGCTTATCGGCATTTGGTATAATGACTACTACAATATTCACCGTTATGCGGTGATTCCGTATGACCAATATCTGAAATCGCTGCCTTCGTATTTGCAGCAGCTGGATATGGAAAGCAACGGCAAATCGGTACGTTTGGACAACAGAAAGATTACCGACTATGCGACAGGGCCGGCATTGTTTGGCGGAGCAGGAACGGATGTGCAACACTCGTTCTTCCAGCTTTTGCATCAAGGGACGGAACCGGTTCCGGTTGATTTTATCATTCCGGCAGTGTCACAGAATGAAATCGGCAAACATCATGAGATTTTGCTTGCCAATGTTTTGGCGCAGGCAGAAGCACTGATGCGCGGCAAGACGGTTGAAGAAGCCGCGGCGGAACTGCGCAACGCGGGCAAAGACGAAGTTGCGGTTGAGAAGCTGAAACTCAACAAGAGCTTTGACGGCAACAGGCCTTCGAATATGTTTGTCATTGAAAAGCTGACGCCGTTTGCGCTCGGCATGCTGATTGCAATGTATGAACACAAGGTTTATACGCAGGGCGTAATTTGGGAGATTGATTCGTTTGACCAATGGGGCGTCGAGCTCGGCAAGCAGCTGGCGTTAAAGATTTTGCCGGAGTTGGAAAACGGTATTCAGGCCGAACATGACGGCTCGACAAACGCGTTGATTGAGAAGATATGGAAACTCAGAAAAGCGTGCTGATTTTTCGGTACATTAAAACAAGCCCCCTCTTGCGGGGGCTTTTTGTTTTGACAAAGGGGATGGTTTATGTTATTATTATCTAAAATATACGTTGGCGGAGAATGAAGATGACTGATATTAATCCGGAAGAATATAGAAAACAGCTTGAAACAATTTATGCGGAAAGCAGCGTCAGAAAGCGTGACTTTGGTTGGGGAGAAAAAAGAGACAGCATATCTTTTGATGAGTTAAAAGTGCTGAAAGACGGTAAAAAAGAATTTATTGTCGGCATACGCTGTGAGAGAGAAGATGTTCCAGATCGCCGCGGCGAGTGTGGACAATTTACCGGAGCTCACTCGGTTAGTAAAAGCACAGTGTTTGGCATGCTTTTGGAAAAAGGACAGCTTTCGGGAGAGCCATTGCGAATTGATGCGGTTTCTAACTCGGCTCATGAATATTGCTATTACGATCGAGGCTGGCTTAATTCTAATAATGAGCGGGCAAAAACAGAAGTGAATATGACAATCGGGCGTTTGCAGAGCCCTGTTTTTTCATATAGAAAAGTTTGCGGAGGCAATTATGATGTGGCTGATTTAGCACAAGTCTCTGCGGCGATTGTGTCGGGAGAAGTTGACCATCGCGCTTCCAGCCTTAATAAAGAAAGCGGCGATAGGAAATCAGCCATTGCTCTTTGTGACCGTTTCTTGGAACCAAGGGGCGAGGCGAGCAGATTGCTTAAAGCCGAAGAGGAACGGAAAAAGCGCGTTGAACGGTTCTCTAAATTGCGCAAGATGGTGGAAAAGAAACGGGAAAAGCTTGCCGAAAAGCAAAAGAAGCAAGAAGAAAAACGCCGGCAGAAAGAAGAAAAAGCAAAGGCAAGGCATATTGCCGCTATGCAGGATAACTTTTTGAAATAGAAGTGAAGTTAATGAACTCCCTGCCTAAATGTGGGGAGTTTTTTTTTATGATTTGTATATTTTGTGCCTGCACGATTTCAATCAGCGGTGAAAGAGTTTTTCCAGCGCACCGATGTCCAGAGTAATATAAGTCGGGCGGCCGTGGTTGCATTGGGCGCAATGCGGCGTTTGCTCCATTTCGCGCAGCAGATGATTCATCTCAGCAAGGTTTAAGCGGCGTCCGGCACGGACGGAACCGTGGCAGGCCATAGTGGCGGCGATGTGATTAATCTTATCTTCCACAGCATTGGCTGCGCCCCATTCCGCCATTTCGTCGGCAAGGTCGGTAATGAGTTTTTTAAGGTCGGCGTCTTTAATCAGGGCAGGGACTTCGCGTACCATAATGCTTGAGCCGAATTCTTCCAGCACCAGTCCGAGTTTGGCAAGGCCGGCGAACTCGCCCATCAGGGCGGCTTTCTGCGTTAAGGACAAATCCACCACTTCGGGCAGCAGGAGCAACTGTGAGGGGAGTGTTTCCCCTTGGTTCATCGCGGCTTTCAGTCTTTCCAGCACAATACGTTCATGGGCGGCATGCTGGTCAATCAATATCAACGCATCTTCGGTTTGCGAGAGGATATAAGTATCATGAAACTGGGCTTTGGCAACGCCCAAGGGGCCGACGTTTTCCATATCTGCCGCGGCAGGTTCTTCATGGCGGACGGAGAGGGCGTGTTCCAATTCGGGCAACATGGCACTGCGGGAAGAAGATGACGATATACGGGATTGAAAGACGGGCTTATATTGATGTGTTTGTTGAATATTTCCGTCTATATTATTGTTTTCGTTGAGAAAATATATATTATTTTCAGGGGCGGAATGAGCGGGAAAATTGTCAGGAATATAATCAGCGGTTAAGGTGTTAAGGTCTAAGGTTTCGGCGCTTTTTTTATCGCCTGCGAGAAGCGCGGTACGCACGGCACCGACAATGAGTGAGCGTACGCCCTGCTGGTCAAAAAAGCGGACTTCGGCTTTGGCGGGATGGACGTTGACGTCGACATGCATGGGGTCGACTTCCAGAAACAGGACACAGGCCGGATAACGCGCGTTTTCCAAAACACCGGCATAAGCGCCTTTGAGTGCGCCTAAAAGCAGTTTGTCCCTGACCGGACGGTTGTTGACAAACAGATACTGCGAGAGGGAGTTGGCCTTGTTATATGTCGGCAGGCTGACAAGTCCGGTTAATTTCATATCATCGCGTACGCCTTCCACTTTAAGCGCGTTTTCGGAAAAATCGCGCCCCATGACTTCTGCGGCACGGCGCAGGCGGGTATCAAACAATTCGCCGGCGGAGGCGTTTAAGGCAATTTTCTTTTTTTCATCCACATAGAGGTAAAACGAGACTTCCGGATTAGCCAGGGCAATACGGCTGATGATATCGGCAACGGCACCGGCTTCGGCGCTGTCTGATTTGAGAAATTTGAGCCGGGCAGGTGCGGCATAAAACAAATCGCGGACTTCTATGCGGGTACCGGCAGCAGCAGCACAGGGGCGGATATCTCCCTTTTCACCGCCTTTGATTTCAAGTTCCCAGCCGTTTTCGGCGTCTTCGCGGCGGCGGGTCGTTATTTTCATTTTGGCAACGGATGCAATGGACGGAAGCGCTTCCCCGCGAAACCCCAAAAAGCAGATATTGAACAAATCGTCTGACGGCAGTTTGGACGTGGCGTGGCGTTCGACGGCCAGTGCGAGGTCTTCGCGGCTCATGCCTTTGCCGTTGTCTTCCACCGCAATTAAGGTTTTGCCGCCGGCTTTCAAGGCGACTTCAATACGGGTGGCACCGGCGTCCAAGGCGTTTTCGACAAGTTCTTTGACCGCGGAAGCCGGACGTTCGATGACTTCGCCGGCGGCAATCTGATTGACTAAATTGGAGGGAAGAATTCTGACGGGCATTGTTGTTCTTTCATTCGGCGTTTAAGTTGCACAGCGGCGCGGCCGTTCGGGATAATACCCCCTGAGTGAGCGAGATAATCATGCCGTAGTTGGTCACTGGGACGTTGTTTTCGGCGCATTGCCGCAGGCGGCGTTGCATTTCGGCTTCGTTTAAAACACAGCCGCCGCAATGGATGATAAGGGAATACGGGGTTATATCTTCCGGAAAATCCAAACCGGAAGCAAACTCAAAGCAAAATTCCTTTTTGGTTTTGGCGCGGATGAGATTAGGGATTTTGACACGCCCGATGTCGTCGCAGGTCAAACGGTGCGAGCACCCCTCGGCAATGAGGATTTTGGCATTTGCCGGGAGATTTTCTATCATTTCGGCGCCGGCGAGCATTTGCGTAAAGTCGCCTTTTTGGCGCGCGAGCAGCATGGAAAAGGTGGTAAGCGGCACGGAGGGTGGCACAACGGCGGCAACTTCTTTAACGGCCTGCGAATCGGTAACGACGAGAGCCGGCGGAGACGGAAGCAATGCCAGCGCATCGGCAAGCTCGCTTTCTTTAACCGTCAGTGCCAGAGCGTTTTTATCCAACACTTCGCGCAGTACCTGTACCTGCGGCATAATCAGGCGCCCTTTGGGGGCGGCAAGGTCTATCGGCGTAACCAGAATGACGGTCTCTTTGGCTTTGACAAGCCCGTGCAGCAGCGCGGTTTCTTTATGCAGAGGGACCAGCTGTTCGGCAATGCGGGATTTTAAGCTTTCTATGCCTTCACCGGTCAGAGCCGAGACTTCAATACCGTCATAGAGCTGCTTTAAAACTTGGTTATGGCTGCTGATATCCGCCATGTCGGCATAGTTGAACACGGGGATAAACGGAATATTTTTTGCTTTGAGCGCCTGTAAACGCTGTTCCAATTCGGGGGTCAGGCCTTCTTTGCCGATAACGGCCAACACCAAATCGGCGCGGGAAAGAATTTTATCGGAAGCTTTGACGCGCAGGGAACCGAGCGTGCCTTCGTCATCCAATCCCGCGGTATCATAAAAGCTGACAGGGCCGGCGGGAATAAATTCATAGGTCTTGACAACGGCGTCGGTGGTTGTTCCCTTTTCGGGAGAAACGATTGAAACATCCTGTCCGGTAATGCGGTTTAAGAGTGTCGATTTTCCGGCGTTGCGGGTGCCGATAATGGCAATGACCGGGCGTAATCCCGAGTGAGGTAATATTTTAGTCATGGTTTACAGTCCTTTCGTTTTTGTTGCCGTTCAATTCGGCCAGAGCCGCCTGCCAGTTCAACAGTTGCAATTTCTCAGGCAGAACCAGTCCCTGCGGGTGGCGCGGGGTGAACAAGACGTTCAGCGGTGCATAGTCAACACCGTAAGTTTTGAACCACAAAGCGGCATTGGCGGCAGAACCGGCGGTTTGTATGCGAATAACTTTTATGCCGGCATTTTTGATACGGGATATGTCACGATTGTTAAAGTAGGAGATAACCGACCAATCGGCAGTGACGGCGACAAGGACGGGAATATTGCGGCTGTTATAGCTTTTCGCCATAGCGGTTACCTGAGCAGGCGAGGGCGCCAATAGCGGCTTTTTCGGAGAAAACAGTGATATGGTTCCCGCGGTGAGGATAAAGATGACGATAACGGCAGTGAGAGCGTGTTTTTGCAGGCGGTTAAAGATATCTGCCTGACGTTTGACACTGCGGGTTTGTTTTGCCGCTTCCTGCAAGGCAAAAGGATAAACATACCACAGACCGGCCATGAGCGCAAAAGATATGGCGGCAATCAGGGCGGCGCCTGTTCCGCGCGACATGTATAACAGAAAGATAATGCCGACAATGAAAAGCAGGTTATAAAAAACGGAAAAGCGTCGTGCCATGGCCAGAATATAGTAATTCGGGCGGGAAAACAGCAGTATCAGCAGCGGCAGAAACAGCATGCCTGCCCAAATGCCGGACGCAAACAAAAAGAGCTGCGGGGTTGAGAATTCAAATGCGCGGCTTAGTGTATACGCAGCGTTATACATCGGGAAAGCGGCAATGAACAATGCGGAAAAGAAGCCGATAAAAAAGCCGCGGCGGGCAAAGCGCTTTAAAGGGCGGAAAAGTTCAAAATCCATAAAACGCAGACATTCCATGACAAAAGAAACGGCAATCAGCCCGGCTGCGGCAGCGATAAAAGCATTTTCATACATTTCGGCAAAATATCGCTTATGGTATACGGCACAAAGAAAAGCCAGTCCTGACGCCGTGCCGAGGGCATAGCGCAGGAAAATGCGGAAACGGTATTTTTGCTGCCAGAACATTTTAATCAGACGTACAAATAAATACAGGATGCCGGGCATCAGATTTAAGTACAGTCCGAACATAAAAGCGGAAAACCAGCCCGGACGGCTGAAGCCGCGGCGGGCAAACTGTGTTTCGTCTGCGATTATCTGCGGCCGGGCAACTTTGCGCAGGCTTTCAAAATCATTAAAAACGGCGGTAACGGCAATTTCACCGGGGTCAGCCTGCACCGCGGCGGACGTGTTGTCGAATTCGGCAACGATTTCGTTATCGGATATTGCATATCGCGGATGCGTAAAATCGGCACCGCTTTTGTTTTCAGCCATGACGGCAACGTTGGCAAAGCGGCGGGTCGTGTCAAAACGGACTTTCAGGCGGCCGGTCTGCGGTGAATACGAGATATCTTTCAGCTCGGCATGTGAAGAAGTTTCGCGCGGCAAGTGGGCAAAGCCTTGCATGACATAATTATTGTATATGGAAAAAACATGGTTGTCCGACGGTTTGAGCGACATTCCGTGGCGGACGGCCACGCTTTGGCAGCGGCTTTCGGCATCGCAGAGCTCGAAGTTGAACGTACCGTTGATTTTGATGCCTTTGCTGACGTCGGCACGGGTAAATTCAATCGGGAAGCGGACGCTGCCGGTATAGATGCGTTTGGCATGTCCGCCGGCGTCAACACCGGCCGGTGCGGGATGAAAGAGTTGATAGCTCTTAATATTATGATTGTCGGATTTATCTTCGTTTAAAAAGAAGTGCGGGCGTGCGGCAAGGTTCAGATAATCGCCGTTGATATAGTGTCCTTTGGGCACATAAAGGTCAATGACGCCGCGAATTTTTTCCTGCTCTCCGGGCTCGGAAACATCCAAGAGCAGGCGGGCCTGAATACCGCTCGGAAGTTTGACGGTTTTTTCGGCACTGCCGTCATTATATGTCGGGAATTTTTTTAACGCGCGGTAAAAAGCCGGAAGGTCAAACTTTAAGATTGCCAGTGCTATTTCTTCGGAAAGGTCGGGCTCTTCAACATAATTTTTATCACGCCGGCGCACGGGCTCTCCGGTTTCGCCGGGGTCATATTCCAGATATTTATATTCGGTGTAGCTGACACCGTATTCTCCCTGCGGCGTCTGTTTGCGGGCGTCGGTAACTTCGGGGGCGTATTCGCCGTCTCCGGCGACAATAGGTGCGTCCGCCGGCAGCAGGGCAAGCGCTTTGACTTTTTGTTCCAGCAGGTTGACGACATAAGTGTACCGTCTTTTGGCACTGACAAAAAATTTGATGTACGGTTCAAGCGTTTTCAGCTTTTCAACATCGGTTTGAGGGTAAATCAGGTGCAGAAAACCGCTCAAATCTTCGTTGATTTTGCCTTCGGGATAAAGTTTGTCAACCAGAAACGGAATCAGAACCAGTTTGAACAGCTCGTTATCCGTCTCAATAATTGAGCGGGGTTTAGCTTTTTTTTCTTCATCTTTTTCTTCAACCGGTGCAACATAATTTTGGATTTCATACGATGAGGCGAGTAAATAATCTTCCGCTTTTACCGCATGAGGGTTGAAAAGAGCAGCAACGCACCCTATATGACATATGAAATAAAATACAAATTTTTTCATAACTTTTACTATTGATTTAATATTTAATCCGATATAGACATATTATATCAATAACGCCAAAAGGCAACAGACTTTTTAGGGAAAGACACAATTAAAGATGACAAAATGCCAGCGCCGGTCCATGCAAGCCGGAACAGAAGAATTAGATTTTGATATTGAAGATACAGCAAAGGCTGAAAAGCCCGCGCGGAAAAAACGCCGCAGGCGGAAAGGGCAGGCGGGCGTCCGTCCCGAATCGCTTGTCGGAAAATGCCTTGTGCATATCGGTGCTTCGTCGCGCGATATTTATGACAGGGCGGTTATCTATATTACGGAATCCAACCCCGATACGGTGCGCGGTATTATGATAAACAAACTTTTGTTCGGTACTGCTGCCGTGGAATGCAAAAGCGGCGATGACGTTTCGCGCAGCGTTTATGAGGATTTATATCAGGGCGGACCGGAGAATCCGGCTCATGGTTATGTCTTGTTTCCGAGCGAGGAACGCTATTTTGAAGACCCGTTTGCGGAGGTTCAGGGCGAAATTGCCGTTTCGACGTCTTTCGGCATTTTGCAGGAAATTCTGGACGGTATCGGCCCTAAGAAAAAGATTATTGCCATGGGGCACTGCCTGTGGCACCGCGGTGAGCTGGAATGGGAGATATTCAACAACCAATGGCTGATTATCCCCGGAAAGACGGAATTGATTTTTGACACCAAATTTGAAGATCGCTGGGAGAAGGCAATGACCGCCAGCGGGGTGAATATGGCGACGTATTTGCCGCAAATCGGCCTTGCCTGATTTTAAAGGGGAAAATTGTTGCGATTGAGTTCTGAAATGGAAGCCGCTCTGCAGGGCAGTCATGTACTTTTATGTACACTCCTGCCCTTGGGCGGACATTTCAGGCTCACTCACAAAATTTTACCCTTTAACATGTGACGCGGGTAGCCGGTTGGCAAAAATTCATGTACTTTTATGTACACTAAAATTTTAAGCGCCCTTGAACCCATCGTTATCTATCTCAAATTTTCCGCCTTTGACACTATCGGTGCGTCGGTGAGTCGTGTGTTTTTCAGAATTATAGAAAACCCGATACGAAAGTATCGGGTTTATGCATATGGAGAAAGTTTTGAAGTATATTTATTCTTCGGACAATTCCGATTGCAATTTGCTCAGGGCTTTTTCATCAACAACGATAATGATATAATCGCCGTATATGTGCAGGCTTTCCGAAGCGGGCCAGGCACGGGCAACGTTTTTCAGGTAGTCTTTTATTGCCGGTATATGCAGAGCATCAACACCCGCATCGGCGTTCAAAAAGTCCGTCTGATAATAAAAATTATAAGCATCTTTGGCAGCTCCTGCCGGATAATACGGCTTATGGAGCAGCGAATCGCTCTGCATTTCGAAGGGCTTATTGATATAGTATTTAGGGCGCAGGCTCATCTCTCCGATTTGGATAAGTTTATAGCGGCGGTTAATATTAAACTCAGGCATTTTTTCCAAACGGGTAATAATTCTTTCTGCCAGTTTGGTTTCAGCATCCCAGCCGAATTTCCAGACTTTCTGAGCATAAGCAACGCGGACAAAGCCCATGAAAACGAGAAGGACGGCAAAGACATATGCGGCACGGCGCAAATATGCACCGCCGATTTTTATGACAACAGTGAGCATCAGCGTTGTCATAAGCGGCAGGCTGAAAAATTCGTTTTCCGCAGACAGCGGCAGTTCGGAATCAAACAGAAAGCTGAGTTCGGACGCGATAAGCAGGAACGGTACCAACAGCAGGCCCCGCGCGGCAGCCCGAGGTGCGGGGGCTTTGAAAATCACGATGAACAAAGCCGACAGCACAATGAAAAGCTGCATCAGTTTATATACAATATCGGTAAACGGCAACGGTTGTACAAACTGAATAATCATGATTTTAAACAACGCCGGAATTTTGAACCAGCAGGAAATAAAAGACGTTGCCAAACTCTGCGGAGATTGCAGCAAACCGCTTTCCGCCAGCAGAACCTGAATTAAGATATACATCATAACGGCAGCGGCAAGATTTGCCATACTCTGGCGCACGCGCAGGCAGGCATCTTTCAAGCTGATGTCGGCATATATTGTTTTGAGGAAAATGCGCCCCAAAACGGCAACGGCGATAAAATTAAGCGTTGTAAAATAAGTTCCGAGCGCGAAAACAAACAGCAGAATCGAGATGAGATTGTAAGCATAGGCGCGGTTGACGGAGCCGGTTTTGATATCGGCCAGCAGCAGGGCGGCAAGCGATACGGCAGGGAGCCAGAGAATGCCCACCGCATATTTGGCAGAGTACAGCCAGCTCAACGTATACGGCGTAACGGCAAAAAACAGACTGACGATGACGATTGAAGCGGTTTTCTGCGGCAGGTTCCAGTATATGGCAAGCAGAATGCCGCCCAAGCTCAGCCCCAGAAACGCCCAGAGATTGTTGGCAACGGGAAGGATTTTACCGTCAAAGAGCAATTCCTGCAGCCAGTAAGCACTGAATCTGCCGTTTTGCAGGCTTTCTTCGGGATTGACGGCACTGCGAACGGCGGCCCAGTCATCGGCGCCCCACATGAAATTGACGGTGTGGAATAAAAATGCCAGATTGATAAATCCGAACAACAACCAAAAGCTTTTACGATACACGGCCGGAATGCGGTTATAAAACGCTGCGGTTTCGTCAGCCCAGTCCAAATCGCAGCAAATGTGTTTTGCTCTTGAAAAAACGGAGGGGATAAGCAAAATATATATAAGTACGTCGGCAAGTACCCCGGCAGTGAGAGCCGAAGAAATGCCGTATCCGCTTAAAAACATAGCGATGCCTGCGATGAAGCCGACAATTCCGGAAACTGACAGGTTAAAAACGGTTTTATTCACGATACATCCTCCGTTGATTTCTTTTGTTCAGTATACGAAAGAGGGCGGCGTTCTGTCAAAAGGAAAAAGACGGTTATCCCTCATAAAATATCCGCGATTTGATTAAAAAACTGCCGATAACCGCCGAAAACGCTTGAAAGTTTGGTGCGTTATGGTTATGTTTGAAGCAATTTTAATTTATTTATGAGGCAGGCATGAAAAAACTGGTATCGGTGTTGACGGCATTATTTTTTGCGTTCGGCGAGGCGCAGGCGGCAGATCCTGCGGAAATTAAGAAAATTCAGGATTATCTTAATTCGTTTAAAACGCTTTCCGCCGATTTTGTACAGATTGCAAGCAACGGCGAGAAGAACGAAGGGCGGATTTATATTGAAAAACCGAATAAAATCCGCATGGAATATAATGCGCCTTCCGATATTCTGATTGTCGGCAACGGCGATTATATCGTTTATTATGACAAAGAACTTGACCAGATTACGAATATCGACTACGAAGATATTCCGGCGGCCATGGTGCTTGCAAGCCGGGTTGAGCTGAACGGTAAAGACTTGAAAGTGACCGACCTTTATCAAGACCCCGGCATGACCCGTATTAAGCTGCAATATCGGAATGCCGGCGATTTGGGGCCGTTCACGCTCGTGTTTGCCAACAATCCGCTGACTTTAAAGCAGTGGAAAGTTATTACGCCGCAGTCTTTGGAAGTCTCTTTATCTTTGTATGATACCGTGGTGGACGGCAAACTTGATGACAGCCTGTTTAAATTCAGCAAGCGTGAAGCGGACAGGCAGCGCAACAGGCATCGGCGCAAATAAACCGGAATAAGCCTCTTGTTTTTATTTACTGCGGGATTATATGTTCCGCAGTATTTTTTTAACAATAACGGAGGGAAATATGAAATATTGGATTGCTTTGTTGGCAGGTGCCGTATTGGGAATTGGCGGCTGCGAATGTCTGACCTGCGGTGGCGGGCGCGCTGCTCCCGTTTATCCCGTTCAGGGTATAAACGCTTACAAAGGGCAGAGCGTTTCGTCCCTGTTTGAGACGAACGGGGCGCCGAATCAGGTGCAAAACTTAGGTAACGGCAGCACTATGTGGACATATTATACGACTTACCGTCCGTTCGGTAGCGGCGAAGTTATCTCCTATAACAATGCATCATCCGGTACGACATGCACCGTGAAAGCGGTGATAAAGAATGATATGGTGGTTGATGTGAATTCGAATTGTTAAAAAGGAGGAAAATTTTGTGAATTAATCTGCGGGTGGAAGCCTGTCCCTAAATGCTCACGTACCTCTATGTACGCTGCGCTTTAGGGCAGGACATCCGCATTTAAGCATGTGGTGCGGGCAAAGTTTTCGTCTTTTTTTTATTCGGTAAATAAAAATGTTCAAATCAGTATTAAAAAGCTTGCATTGACGGATAAATATTCCTAAATAACCATAAGATTTAAAATAATAATGTGAACAGAACGGTTATTAAGATGAGTACAACGGCTGACTACTATGAAACGCTGGGCGTAACCAAAACCGCAAGCGCCGATGAAATTAAGAAAGCTTATCGCAAACTTGCCATGCAATATCATCCGGACCGCAATCCGGATAACAAAGAAGCAGAAGCAAAGTTTAAAGATATCAATGAAGCTTATGAAGTTTTAAAAGACGACCAGAAGCGTGCGGCGTATGACCGTTACGGGCATCAGGCTTTTACCGCCGGTATGGGCGGGGCGGGCGGTGCCAATCCATTTAACGGTTTTGATTTTACCGGTGCCGGATTTGCCGATGTTTTTTCAGATATTTTTTCGGAATTTACCGGACAGGGCAGAAGCCGCCAACGTTCGTATGCCGTCAGAGGGAATGATATCCGGTATGATGTTGTTCTGACCTTGGAAGAAGCTTATGCCGGCATAGAGAAAGAAATCAATATCACCGCGTCCAAAGAATGTGAGCAATGTCACGGGCACGGTACGGCAGACGGCAAAGAGGCGCCGGTTTGCGCAACCTGCGGCGGCAGCGGCAAAATCCGTACCCAACAAAGCGCCTTTATGGTGTTTGAAACAACATGTCCGCAATGTCGCGGTGCCGGACGTGTGGTGACTGACAAATGCAAAAAATGCCGCGGTACAGGCACGGAAAAATCGGATAAAGCCCTGAAAATTAAGATTCCTGCCGGTATTGAAAACGGTACGCGCATGCGTGTTTCCGGCGAAGGCGAGGCCGGAAAGCGCGGCGGTCCGAAAGGCGATTTGTATGTTTTTGTTTCAATCAAGCACCATAAGCTTTATGAGCGCGACGGGGCGGATTTGTTTACGGAAACGCCGATTTCCATGGCCAAAGCGGTCTTAGGCGGTAAATTTATGCTGAAAGGCATAGACAATGAAGAGCTGGAAGTGGAAGTCAAACCCGGGACGCAGCCCGGCGATCGTTTGCGTCTCAAAGGAAAAGGCATGCGCTATATGAACTCTGACCGGCGCGGTGACTTATATGTGCAATTCAAAGTCGTTATTCCCACCAAACTGACCGACAAGCAGAAAGAATGTCTGGCGCAGTTTGAAATGGAAGCGTCAGAGGAAGACAAAAGCTTTTGGTCCAAACTCTTTAAAGGGTAATTAAAGGGGAAAATTTTGTGAACTAATCTGCGAATGGAAGCCTGACCCTAAATGCTCACGTACTTCTGTGTACGCTGCGCTTTAAGGCAGGACATCCGCAGTTATTTCGCAAAATTTTCCCCTTTAAACATGTGGCGCGGGTTCTGAAATGGAAGCCCCGCTTCGTCGCGTCGTGTACTTCTGTGTACACTCGTGCTCCTTGGGGGACATTTCAGGCTCACTCACAAAATTTTCCGCCTTTAATGCGGGGTGAGGGCAGGATATCCGCAGTTACTAAATTCCACTATGCCGGGCGGGAACCTGCCGTTTTCTTATCTTGACAAGAGGGGCAATTTCAGATATACTGGTAATGATCGGCGGAAATTCCGTTTCATGGGGAGACGTATTATGGTGCAGATAATCAGCGGAGAAGAAACACAATTAAGCGCAGAGCAGCAGGCAGCCGTTCAGGACGGTGCGGCGTGGGTTGCAGACTGGTATCAGGTGCGGAAAGACAGCGGGAATTATACCGAACTGCCGGAACAGCCTGAATTTGACGGCGTAATGTCGCGTTTGGATAATATCAAAGTTATCGTTGCCGATGATATGTATACGGCCTTGGAGCAGGCTTTGGAGCGGGGTGATTTGCATTTCAGGCCGGAAATCATTGCTCTTTGCGGCAGTGAGGAAATGGCATTGGAAGCTTTGAAAGCAGCCAATCAGAGCAAAAGGGGAAAGGCTGCTGCCGGTGAACAGGTCATCGGCGGTATCAGCGTTTCCAAATATGTGACGGAGCCGGCAATCGTTTTAAACGGTGAGGTCGTGAAGGATTTAAAACCGGAAGAGTTGGAAAGCCTTATCGTGCATGAAACGACGCATGCGGCAGAAGCTCAGACCAGTGAATTGATGCTTTCCATGATTCACGGGGATGTCGGAACGGTGCATGACGCTTATGCCGATAACCCGCGCGAAATGTATGCGCGTCTGATGCAGCTCAGACATCATTTTAAACTGCCCGCAGATAAAGAATGCACGGTGGAAGATGTTGCCCGTATGCGTGAGGAATGCACCTTGCGTCATGATAAATATAAAGCCGAGCACGGTGAAGGGGCAGAAGTTCCGGAGTTTGTGGATTTTATGATGTTTGACCGCTATGCGGACGAAGAAATCCTTATGCTTTTGAATTATACGGCGGACAACGGACGTTCAGGTAATGAGGACAGGACGTTGCTCGCGGGGGATATGCGACGCGATGCGGTACTCAGCCAAGCCAAAGGCAGAGCTTTTGAGCGTTCTGCCGCAAACAAAGGCGGAGAAATACCGACAAAAGAAGAACCGCAGGCGGCAAGGCAAACACGGATAGACGGCCAGATTATGGCACGGCTGGCAGAACGTTCTTTGACCTGATTTAATAAACAAGAATAATCAACAATATCAAAAATATGATGACCAGTTCGGCAGACGGAGAAGGTCGGAAACGTTCGGTGCGGATGACATCTGCAATCATCGGCGAGAGCAAAAGCATGGCAACGACATATCCGGGGTTGTCGGCAAAACGCAGCGCCAAGGTTTTGGCGCCGATGAGAATCGTGCTGAACGCGACAAGCCAGATGCCTTGGCGGGCGGGAATTTTGCTTTGTTTGCGGTTTTGTTTTTGCGGACGGTGTGTCAGGTACATAATGGTATTGTATATACCGCTTGTAAAACAGGCGATTGTCAGATAATAAACCACGCCGGCGTAAGCACTGCCGCCGTTTAAGGCAATATAGCGTGTGGCAATGCTCATCAGGGCGAGTGCAAAGACGGCCGGATACAGGTATTTTTCCGCGGCGGGGCTGACATGGACTTTCATCATCTGCCAATAACTGACAGAGAATCCGCAGACGATAAAGGCAAGTGTAATCAGTTTTTCAGGTGTGTGCAGCAGGCGTTTCAATTCGGCTATGTCAATACTCCACCACAGCAATATCGTTATCCAGACCGTGGTTGCCATAAAGCCCGAGCCGGTATGGCTGCCCCAGCGCCCGCTGGCAAAAAACAAACGGCTGTCGTATATTCCTATCATCACTCCCTGCAAGACGAGGATGAGGAAGTAATCGGCGGGAATATCAAGCGGTACGGTGAATAAAAGCGGCGATATAACAAGGCTTATGCCGAAACCTCTCCAGATGCCGAGGACGTAGGCATTGTAATTATGCCGGCTGTTAAACTCGGTATATATCGCGTTTGTAACGGCATAAATAAGGCTTAAAATTATCCAATTCATACGGGCTCCTTTTGTTGACAATATGGGAGCGGAAGATAGGATTTAAAGGGAAGCGCCTGACATAACTTCGCGTTGCGTCGCGCGGGTATGCCGGCCGGAACTGATTTGCCGCTTGCCGGGCCGGTAAAAACACAACCTTTTCAGGGGTTGCAAAAGCTTACGGAAAGGCTATATCGGGGATATTGAGATAAGATCGTTACGGCAGAAAACGGCGTTTGATTTTAACATGCGAAAACGTTTGCGAATATTGTTTATAAGTTTCGGATATGTTTTGATTAAGCGGATTTTGATTTTATACTGCCGGCATAATATATGATAACGTTTATGTTTAAAAGGATTTTAGAAGACGATGGGGATTGACCACTATATCGGCAGACTCGCGCATTTGTGCGGTATTGAATATACGGCAAGCATTGATGTGAAAGCGGCACTGCTGAAAGCGATGGGTGTCCTTGACCAAGGTTTTGACCACCATACGGCAGACGAACATCTGCAATATGAAAATCTGGAATTGATGAAGAAACTGGTTGAGGAAAAAGAGGCGGAAGAATTTATTGATATTGCGCACCATGTACCGGTTCTGCGGCAGAATCAGGCGGAAGAGATTGTCATCTCACTGCCCGAAGGGGTAAAAAGCCTGCGCTGGAACTTTTATGAAGATGAGGATATGTCCAAATTTTATAAAGGGGAAGCCAGAGTTGCCGATGAAGATGACGAAAGGCACTACCGCGGCGTTGTTCCGATTGAGGAGCTCAAACCTTATAGAGGCGAAAGGGAAAGCAAAGTGGTCAACGGCGTCAGATATCGCAAGTATCTTTTTAAGTTTCCGTTTGAAGTGCGTCTCGGCTACCATCAGGCAGAGTTTGAATATGTACGTGAGGACGGTTCGGTTACCGGACAGAAGACGCACCTGATTTCAGCCCCCGAAAGGTGTTATGACGGGTTGGGCATTCGCGAGGGAAAGAAGACCTGGGGCGTGCCGGTGCAGCTCTATGAACAGGTCAGTGAAAACAATCTCGGTATCGGCAATTTCAGCGACTTGGCGCAGCTCGGTTATATTTTGGGCAAGAACGGGGCCGGGCTTATCGGTGTCAATCCGCTGCATGCATCGCATGACAACATGCCGGAGAATGCTTCGCCTTACGGACCCGACAGCCGGATGTTTTTTAACTACATTTATATTGACGTGACCGCAGTACCGGAGTTTAAAAATTCACCGGAAATTCAAGCTTATTATTACAGTCCGGCGTTTCAGGAAAGAATGCAGCGCAACCGCCGGAGGTCGTATGTCGATTATACGACGACGCAGCAGCTGGTAGACGATATTTTACATCGTTGTTTTGATGAGTTTGACAAAGACCACGAGAGTGAGGAACATAACCGTTTTGATGTGTTCTGTGCTGATAAGGACGGCATTCTTGATATGTTTGCGACGTTCCGTGCTTTGAACCGTCATTTTTCTACGGGCGGTGCGGTTGCCGTCAACTGGCGGGAATGGCCCGAAGAATATAAAGATCCGAATTCGGAAGCGGTGCGCCGGTTTCAGGAAACGCATAAGCACGAGATTGAATATTACAAATACACGCAATGGGTTTGCGAAAAGCAGCTCTCACATGTGAAAGAAACCTGTCTTAACTCGGGCATGAAAATCGGGCTTTATATGGATATGGCGGTCGGGGCTTCCTGCAAAGGGTTTGAGGCCTGGTATTATTCGGACCTTTATCTGAACGGAACGGCGGGTGCCGAGCCGGATATCCTTTCGCAGAACGGGCAGCAGTGGGGACTGTTGGGCTTTAATCCGTTGAAGTTGCAAAAAGACGGTTACGAACCGTACCGCAAGATTTTGGAAGCCAATATGAAATATGCGGGCTGCCTGAGGATTGACCATGTGCTGCAATTAAGCCGTTTGTATATTTACCCCGAAGGGGGCGGGCAGGGCTCGTATGTTTATTACAATTCGCAGGAACTTATGGCGATTGTGGCGCTGGAAAGCCACCGGCATAAAACCATGGTTATCGGCGAAGACCTCGGCAACGCGCAGGAGACATTCCGCGGCGATTTGGAAAGCTTCGGCATTATGTCGTATAAAGTTCTGCCGTTTGAACTTAAAGGAGACCAATGGGGATCTATGGTACGTCCGGAAGAATATATGCAGATGTCGGTTTGCGCAACATCCACGCATGATACGCCGACGCTTATCAACCAATGGGATGTGCGCGATGTGTGGCAGAAAAAACATTTGGGTATCATCACCGATTTTCAGGCCGATGTCAAATTCGGGCAGTATGCGCATCAGCGGCAGGCGCTGAACTGGGCGCTCGGTGAGTACGGCTGCTGGGAAGAAGTGGGCGGTGCTCCCTCCGAAAACCCGAAAGAAAATGCGAATATTGTTCCCGATAAATATATTCCGGCAGTAGCCAGCTATATGGGACAGTCGAGCTCGGCAATTATGCTGATGCCTTTTTCCGATATCTTCGGTATGAGCGAAATGGGCAATATTCCGGGAACAACGGAAATGGAGATGTCCGCCGAGGAACCGATTTTGGAAATCAGAGGAGACAAGTCATTTCCGAACTGGCGCAAAAAAATGCATATTCCGATTGAGCATATTGAAGATGTGGAACAGTTTCATGAAATCGTCGGCATCTTAAACAAGTACCGTTCCAACGGTAACGACGGCCGCGGCAGATATTACCAGTTTGTCCGCCAAGGAAACAATGATGCTTCAACGATTGATTTTGAGCACGCCAAACGTATTTACAATATTCTTAAACACAAAGAGGATTACCGGTTCTCGGTGTTGTTGAAAAACCGATACAACAAGGCTTACAAAGACCGCATCGACCGCAGGCGCCAACAAACACAAGCGCGTTATGATGCGGCGGTTAAGGCGTGGGTGGCTTATAAGAATTCCCTCGGCTTTTAAGGTTAAAGGGGGAAATTTGAGTGTCTGATCGTCAATGGATGCCGGTTGGCAAAAATTCATGTACTGTTGTGTACACTAAAATTTTTGCCACCGGACATTGACTTCCATTCATCTCAAATTTTCCTCCTTTAACGCCGCTAAGTGGGAGTTCTGAAATGGAAGTCGCACATCGGTCGGGTCATGTACCTTCATGTACACTCCCCTCCCTTGGCGGACATTTCAGGCTCACTCGCAAAATTTTCCTCCTTTAAGTGTGCATGGGAGAGGGCGCTTAAAATTCATGGGCAACTTGTTGCCTTTAAATTGTACACTAAAATTTTAAGCGTCCTTGAACCCATCGTTATCTATCTCAAATTTTTCTACTTATACTATCGGTGCGTGAGGAAGCCTGACCCTAAATGCTCACGTACCTCTATGTACGCTGCGCTTTAGGGCAGGACATCTGCGATTATTTCGCAAAATTTCCCTCCTTTAATTGGAGCTGCAGTTTCTATCTCAAATTTTTCTACTTTAATACTACCGTTGTTTTCCTTTCCCTCGGTCGGGAAAGAGAATGTGAAACGTGGTCTGTCTTGCTTCGTAAAGAGTGCATATAAAACTTTCGGGCTAAAATATTGTGGATAAACAGCATTAAAAATGTAGCCTCTGTGAAATATGCTTTTATATTAAAGTTAACTGTAATGTAACATTTTTATATTATGTATACTTTTTAGTGTTTAAAATCGGACAGAAACAATGGCAGGGCAGAAGCAACAAGTCAGAATGATTTTTAAGCTTATAGCATTTGGCGGGTTCATTATGCTGTCTTATTTGGGAATACGCTCTTACAGAAACGCCGTGGAAATGACTAAAATCAATATTTGCATTGAGCAGGTCGGCGAAATTTCAAGAAACATACAAGAAAAGTATATGAACCAGCATAATTATGACGGACTGGATTACAAAAGGGCGGTTGCGCTGAATATTTTTCCGAAAGCCATGTTTAAAGAAGGTTTTAAAGAAGCCGTGAATTCGTATAACGGCGGCGTGGATATGTTTTATTCGGCTTTGGGCACAGATAATCTGAACGGTGCGTTTGAAATTTCGTTTCAAGGTATCAGTGATATGGCATGCATGCATCTCATTCGTATGAATTGGGACGGAGGCCAACAGGAAAATCTGATAGCCGTGGCCGGTTATGCTTCCGCCACGCCCAGCGGTGTATTGGACGAGATTTATCCGAGTACAGATCAAAGCATGATAAAAAAATCCAATATATTTAAAGGAAATGTCGCACGATTTGCATCTGACAGCCAACTTGAAAATGTGTGCAGGTGTGGGAAGGATACGTGCACGGTGGTTTGGAAATTCCGTTAAAAGGGAAAATTTTGTGAACTAACTTGCAGATGGAAGCCTGTCCCCAAATGCTCACGTACTATTATGTACGCTGCGCTTTAGGGCAGGACATCTGCGGTTATTTCACAAAATTTATCTTCTGTATTGCAATGTACATTATGATTTTTGCCACCGGACAATGACTTCCATTCATCTCAAATTTTCCGCTTTTAAACATGTAACGCAAGCAGGACATCCGCGGCTACTTCACAAAATTTTCCGCTTTTAAACATGTGACGCGGGTTTTATTGTTTTCTTAAAATTCATGTACTACTGTGTACACTAAAATTTTAAGCGCTCTTGAACCCATCGTTATTCGTCTCAAATTTTCCACCATTAAAACATGTAACGCAGCAGGGCTTTCGCGGTTATTTTGCGAAACAAAAAAACACCCGTTGCAGAGTGTTTTTTGAGAAGGGTTACTTTTTAATTCCGAGTGCAATGCCGATGTTTAAGGACAAGCAGACAGCCGTCAGCAGTGCCAGAATAAAAATGTACAGCATGTACTCGGGCGGTGCTTTCATAATGATGTCAAACGAAAGCGGAATTTGTTTAATCAGCAGGCCCAAAACACAGCCTAATGCCAGAAAACCGCAAAGAAAATGCGATGGGGGAAGCGTGAAGTCGGTATCAAGGCGTTCCCATTTCAGCGAGTCAAGAATTTCTTTGTGGCGGCGAACCAGCATGCTCCACGAAATCGTCTGGCCGATAACGCCGACAGCGGCTACGACCATCCAGACGGTGAGGTGCGGGCTTTTCAGCGGCGGCCGGATGAAGAGGGCAACGCTGACGATTAAAGAAAATAATAAAAACGGAACGAGGATGATGTAATACCATCTTTTGCGGAAGGCAGCTTTTTCGCTGTTGCTCATAAAGCTGTAAGAACTGCCGTGTTCGGTCATTGACATAGCGATACGGTGTTTAGTTAATAATATGTTGTCTGCGTGGATTTTATTATGCTTTTGTCATTTTGTCAATGATAATATTAACCCGTGACGCCGGCAAAATAATACTTGCAAAATTTGTTTGTTGTGGTATAAATTCCGCAGTTTTTTATGTAACTTTTTAGAATGGGTATGAGAAAAATGGCAGAAGAAATCAGCGAACAGAGACAAAGCCGCCTTAATAAACTGGCAAGATTGGAAGAAATGGGATACAATCCGTATCCGTACAGCTTTAAGCCGGATAGTTTTGCCAAAGATTTGCAGGAGAAATACAAAGAGCTTGCCAACGGCGAGAACACCGAAGACCGCGTGACGGTCGCGGGGCGTGCGATGGCGGTCAGAAACGACGGCATGTTCATTGATTTGAAAGACAAAACCGGCAATATTCAACTGTTTTGTCATAAATCGCACTTATCCGAAGAAAACTTAAAGCTTTTGAAATGTTTGGATATCGGCGATATTGTCGGTGTTACGGGATTTATCCGCCGCACGCCGCGCGGAGAGCTTTCGGTTGCCGCCGAGAAGTTTGACATTATCGCGAAATCTTTGGAGCCGCTGCCGGAGAAATTTCACGGGCTGACTGATGTTGAGACCCGCTACCGCAAGCGTTATGTCGATTTGATTATCAATGACGAAGCCAAAGATATCCTGATGAAGCGCTGCAAAATTGTTTCCGCCGTGCGCGAGTTCTTTAATTTCAACGAATTTTTGGAAGTGGAAACACCGACGTTCCATCCGATTATGGGCGGGGCGAACGCCAAGCCGTTTACGACGCATTATAACGCGCTGGACAATGAGTTTTATCTGCGTATCGCTACCGAACTTTATCTGAAAAAACTTGTGGTCGGCGGTATTGACCGTGTGTTTGAAATCGGCAAAAACTACCGCAATGAAGGTATTGACAAGAATCACGTACCGGAATTTACGGCGCTGGAAGCCTATATGGCATACGGCGACTATAACGATATGGCGGATTTGATGTATCGCTTGGTTAACTTTGTCGTCAAGAAAGTATTCGGCACCGAAAAGCTGGTGTTGGACGGACATGAGATTGATTTCTCCAAGCCGTTCCCGAAAGTTTCCATTATCGATTTGATTAAACGCGAAACCGGAGCGGACTTTTTGAGCGTTGAGACGGTGGAAGACGCAAGAGCTTTGGCGAAATCCGTCGGTGTTGATGCTGACCACTGCTCAAACTGGGGCAAGGTGGTTCAGGAAGTGTTTGATGAAAAAGTTGAACATACGCTTATTGAACCGATACATGTTTCGGATATGCCGAAAGATATTTCGCCGCTGGCCAAGACGCACCGCGACAATCCGCGTTTGGTGGAACATTTTGACACGTACCTTTTGGGCATGGAACTCGGCTGTGCTTATTCCGAACTTTCCAACCCGCTTGAACAGCTGGAACGCTTTAAGGCGCAAATGGCCGAACGCGAAAACGGCGATGATGAAGCGCAGATGCTGGATGAGAGCTTTATTGATGCGCTGTCATACGGCTTTGTGCCGACGACGGGTATGGGAATGGGTATGGACAGGCTGGCCAAGTTGTTGACCGGGGCGGCGACCTTGCGCGACGTTATTTTGTTCCCGACCTTAAAAATGAAAGGATAAAAGCAGGTATTAAGCAAGAGGGTAAATTTAACCTTTTGTCGGTTAATCCGGTATATCCGCATCAACAGATTGATATATCGTCAATAAACATTACGGGCAGGGCAATCCCTGCCTTATGTTTTACTAAGATGTGGCGGAAAGTTTGTCTCAAACATATCGTGTATAACTTTCGTCCGGCCTCGCTTTTTGTTCAGATATCGATATGTACGAAATGTCTAACTTGTGTATGATTCTAAAATCCATATTGATTTTGCCTGAGCTTAAATGTACGCTTGATTTAAAGGAACGTTTAAATTATGCGGCAGTAAATCTGCCGTGCCGTAGATAGAGAGTAACGAATATGTCATTATTTTTACGCATTTTTAATGTAAAAAGAATATTCAGCTTGACAATTCTGTGTGTTGCCGGCGTTTGGTGTTGTGCCGCTGCGGCTGAGAATTTGCCGCAAACGGATATCAGCGATTTGACGGCTCAAAAGATTTATGCCATAGCGCAAGATCGCAACGGACGGACGATGCAGACGATACGCGACCGTTTGGATATCACGGACGAAAACGGCAACACGGCTCTTTGTCTGGCGCAACAGAATCAGGATAAAGAAAGCATGAAAATGCTGCTCGTCTTCGGCGCTTCCGATGAAGTCGATTGTTATGACGAAGATGACCCGATTTGTGCGATTATTGCCGGCGAAAAACTTAAAATCAACGGCGCAGGGTGGCTGGCTCTAGGGACTGCGGCGGCAGCAGGCGCTGTTTATGGCATAAGCGAGTTGATTGATGACGATTCCTGCCCCAGCGGATACTCCAAGCGTTACCGCGATGTTTCTGCCTGCGGTATCCACCCCGAAGGATGGATTTATGAAGCTCACCCAAAACATAAGAAATGCGGTAAATGCACCCCGAAAACATATGACACCGGCTGTACGACCTTGTGGCAGTCCGTTAATGACTGCGGTGAACACCCAGAAGGGTGGAATTTCGAATCTTCGGGCTATGCGGGAGATGAAGTCTGCGGTATTTGTACGCCGAAACAGTGCGTTAACCGTGATTCAACAACCGTTCGCGGTGAAAACATCCGCTATACGGACATTGAGTATTGTCCGCACCGCGACTATATGGTGCCGATAAGTTCGGAGCAAAAGGGCTGGGCCGGCGTGCACGGCTGCTATATCTGCAACTATGCCTGCGATGAGAAAACCGGATTTGCCGCCATGAACAGCTGTGTGAATAACGCCGACGGACACGCTGCTTATGACTGTCTGAGAGATGCCGATACGCAATGTTATTACCGCGACAAGGCCAAAACCTGTCCGACAGTGAATACGACCACAACGCGCGGCTCCAGTGTTTCTTACGCTGAAAAGGCAAATTGTCCGGTGCGCAAGTATTTGGAGGTAACGGATGTTACTCCGGGAGCATGGAGCGGCGACGGGCAATGCTACACCTGCAATTATGCTTGTGATGAAAAATACGGCTTTGCCAATGAAACAACATGTAAAACCAATAAATCCGGCGGGGAGGGATACGTTTGCCAGCTTGACCCGAATACACAATGCTATTACCGTTCGCGTACGCCGAACCCCGAAACTCCCGACGGCGGGGAAGATGACTGTCCGGAGGGATACAGCACGGCATATCAGAGTCAGTCAAACTGTGCTGTTTTGGGCGGCATTCCCGAAGGATGGACCTGGTCGCAAAGCGGCTGGTCGGGAGAACTCAAATGCGGTAAATGCGAGGCGAAAACCTGTTCTGTCGGCTCAACTGCGTATAAAACCATAGCGGATTGTCCGGCAGTTACAAATAAGATTGCGGTTGCCGTGCAGGCCGTGGAAAACAACTATGCCGGCGCCGAGCCCTGTAACGAATGTATCTATTGGTGCGATCCGGCACAACGCGCGTTTGCCACTCAGGAAGCCTGTCAGGCCAATGCTTCCGGTTTGCAGTGTGTTGAGGCAGACGGCTGCTGGGTGATTAAAGACGAATGTCCGGACGGCTATCATACCTGGATACAAAACTGTAACGACAAAGCGCATCCGGATGGGTGGAATTTGGATGAAAACGGCAAATCAAACGGTTTGAATTGTAATAAATGCGTTCCGATACCATGCAGTCCCGCCAATGTGACGGATGTCTCAACTTGCGGCCCTTCCGGCGAGAACGGCTGGAAATTAGAATTCACCGGCTACTCGGGCGACAATGAGTGCAAAACGTGCAAGGCGAAGGAGTGTCCGAATACCGAAAAAGAAGGCGGCTGTTCTGCCGGAGCTTATGAAACCGAAACTGCCGTGCAAAGCGGCAATTATGCCGGAAATACGCCCTGCTACACCTGTAGTTATACTTGTTACAATTCATATGACAGTCAAGCGGCATGTGAGGCGGCGGCATCAAGCACGCAATACTGCAAAGAAGTAATCGATAACATATCCTGCTGGCGTCCGGTTGAATATGCTTGTCCGGCAGGGTATACCGCCGGTCTGAAACCGGAAGACTGCGATACATACAAAGGCGGTTATGAGGAGCAAACCATTCTTGTCCCCGATCCTGCCGGTTCAAAAGGTTTGGACGGTTCGGGAAATGTTGCAGACTGTTATACCTGCGGTTTTGACTGTAAAGGAACACATGACGGCTGGCCGCTGGTAACCGGTAAAAATGAGGAGGGCTATATTTATATTGAGATTTGGAGCGGATGTTATTTGAAACAGCTTCCCGGCAATGGCAGTTACGGGCAATGCGTAGACCAAAACGGACAGATTAACACGGCTTATCCTGAAAGTTATATCACAGAGGAAGGGTGTCCGAAAATCCAACAGGCACCGGAGACATCAAACGATAGCTGGCTGCAAGTGAAGTTGGAGGGATACTTCTATGCAGGTGAGCAATGTTATCTTTGCGCCAGTAACCCTTGCTCCGTACAAGAAGAGGGGACAGACACCCAGTGCAATCAAAGGGGGTTTGTGCGAGGTGCCGAAGTTGCTGTAACGTCAGGTACAACCGCATGCTACACCTGTGATTGCGATACCGAAAACGGTTATTATGATAAAGCGGAAAGTGTTCCCGATTGTGCAGGGAGTGTCAGCAGTTTAAGCAATTATAACGGTAAACAATGTTACTTTTGTGCCTCAGCCACTCGGATGCTGAGTTCGGCATGGGAGAGGGTGAACAATCAGACACTGATCATCCGTCATGAAGAGGGGGATTACTACGGGGATGTAACGATAAATGCGAAGGCGAGCGCGCCGGTAGTGGATGAGGAGACAGGTGAGGTTATAGGCGGCGATGCCGTGGGGTCGATCATGCTGTATAACAGCGCGTCGAATGCGGAAGTGGCGCTGCAATCCGGGGGGATGCGCGGGCTGTATAACGCGCAGGCTGACGGTGCTGGCGGAGAGACTGAGGTGTCGGCTGAGGGGACGTTGAAGCTGATTATGGAGAAAGGAGCGGAGAACGTCACGGCATCGGCGATGTCATCGGGGACGGATGCGTATAATGCGTATGCGGCGAACAATGCTCGGGCGACGGGCGTGATAGACATTAAGGATACGGAAGCGGCGACGAACGTGATATACGGGATACAGGCGCGGCGGAATGCGTACAATGCTTTTACGGATGGTGAGAACGCGGTTGCGTCGGGCCGTATTAACATTCATACGGCGACGGACAGGGCTGCCTACGGGATGTATGCTGGCGGCGATGTTTATAACCAATCAACACCGAAGCAAACGAGCCTTGTGACTGTGACGGGAACGGGTGCGGGCGATTTGTACGGACTGTATTCGGAAGCGGGCAGCGTATATAACAGCGGGGACGTGAACGTTCATGCGGCGGACGGGAATGCATACGGTATCTATGTGGGTAACGGCGCGGGTCAGATAGTGGACAACAGCGGCAACATTATCGTTGCGAGCGACACAAAGACGGCATACGGCATCTATATAGCGAACGGCGGTGACGAAGGCAACGGGGTGACGGTGACGAACTCGGGGTTGATAGACGCGACGGGTGATGCGAACAGCCGCGGTATCCGGATAGCGGCAAACGGCGCGCACGCGGTCGTCAGTAATACGGGACGTATCATCGTCAACGGCAGTCTGAACAATGAAGAGACGGCGATAGACTTAAACGGAGCGACGCTGGCCAACAGCGGCGAGGTAGAGTTTAAGGGGGCGCAGAATCTGAACGCGCTGAACGGCCGGGTTGCTGTCGAGAAGGGCGGGAGCTATAAGGCGGATACGTTAAGCGGAGATATCCATGTGGCGCAGTCTGTGGTGAAAGAAGGCTTTGCGGACAGATATAGGGCAGAGCAGGCGGTACAGGCGGCAGACGGTGGGTTGAACGTGATATCGGACAGCGCGATGTTTAAGGGTTCGCTGGCCCAAAACGACAAAGGCGGATACGATATTGTAGCCGATCGGAGGAACTTCAACGAGTTTGCGCCGAATCGGTCGATTGCGGCGTATCTGGAAGAGAACTATAAACAGCAGCGCCTGGCGGAGCTTTACGGCGAGCTGAAAGGAGCTGAGACGGACGAGGCTCTGAGCAGCGACATATTGAACGAGACGGGTGCGGATGTGTTGATAAACCTGCCTCAGGAGAACTTAAACGCCTTGCGCCACGCGAGCGAAACGATAGCCGATTCGGTATTGACGCCGACGGAAGAAGTCAACCGTGTGATGTCGGGTGCGGATGCTTATTATATGGATGCGGACGGGCGCCGCGGGGCGAGCGGCTATGAGACGACGGCGGCAACGGCATTTATGTACGGCGACAAGAAGCTAAACAATCAGAATCGGTTAGGCTTGGGCTTGGCGCTCATGCAGCTGAACACGTCGTATGACAAAGGGGGCGACCATGATGAAAACTTCATCAGCGTATTTATGCCGTGGCTTCATAACTTTACGGACAAGCTGCGGTTGGCGTCCATTCTGAGCTTGGGCTGGGGTTACGGCGATTATGACCGCGGGAGTGACCGTGACGCGCATATCAATGACTTCATCTACGGGTTGACGAACAAACTCGTATACAGCGTGAACTTAGCGGACTTTGCGGAACTGGAACCGGCGCTGGTGTTGAATGCGATGGGGTACTATCAGGACGACATGGACGAGGGGAACCTTATGGTTAAGGGCGGTAACCACCTGTCGGTTGAAGCGGGAATCGGCGCTTACTTAAAGAAAGAACTTCTGAGCGGCAAATACGGCAAACTGACCGGACGCGTGGGCGGCATGTATTATCATGAACTGGCGGACCCGTACAACCGTATCCGGGCCGGGTTCAAAGGCGGTGTGGGCTCATACGACATCAACGACTTCGCCGACATTTACAGCCGCGACCGCGCCGTACTTTCGGCAATGCTCGACTACGAATACAAGCGTCTGGCCGTCTACCTCAAATACCATCAGCTCCTGCAGCGAAATAAAGCTCAAAACTTCGATATGGGGTTAAGATATAATTTCTAAAATATACGCACTCACTGAGCCGGATACAATAAACGCCGGCTCAGTGTTAGTATAGAAAGGAAGAATGGTTCGGACAGCGGTCACGAAAATATTTTACGTCGGCGGATAAATATTTAGATTATATTAACTAAAATCAGCATATATATACAGTATGCCCTGCGTAAAAACGTATCGGCATACTGTTGAAAATATAATAAGGAAATTAAAAATGACGACAAATGCACAAGTTGATTTTTTGAATGATATCAAAGATAAGAAAGTTTCTGTAACCGTTTTTCTGATTAACGGAGTGAAATTGCAGGGCGTGATTACATGGTTTGACGCAACTTCTTTGTTGCTGCGGCGCGACGGGCACACTCAACTTGTCTATTCACATGCAATTTCCACAATTATGCCGGCAACGCCGATTGATGTGGTTGAAGGTTAGTTCTTGCCGGTTATTATAGAAAAAGACAAGAAAACGAGAACGGCGGTTATCTGCCCCGTGCTGAAAACCGAAAAGACGCTTTATCCTGATGAAGATTTGGAAAAAAGAAAAGGTGAAGCGGTCGGCTTGGTGGAAGCAATGGGGCAGGACGCCGTTTTTTGCAATGTTATTAAGCTTGCCAAAGTGCTTTCCGGTACCTTTTTCGGCAAAGGTGTTATTGAGCGTTTGAAAGAAGCCTGCCATAAAGAAGAAGTTGAACTTTTGGTCGTGGATATGCCTTTATCGCCCGTGCAACAGAGAAATCTGGAAAAGGAACTCAACCTTAAAGTTATTGACCGGACGGCGGTGATTTTGGAGATATTCGGGCGGCGGGCGCAAACCAAAGAAGGCAAACTGCAAGTTGAGCTGGCGCATTTGACCTATCAGCGCGGACGGTTGGTCAGAAGCTGGACACACTTGGAGCGGCAGCGCGGCGGCGGCGGCTTTTTGGGCGGTCCGGGCGAAACCCAGATTGAGCTTGACCGCAGGCATTTGGATACGCGAATCCTCAAAATCAAAAAAGAGCTGGAGAAGGTCAGGCAGACCAGAAGCATACAGCGGTCGGCGCGGGTCAAGGTTCCGTATCCCGTCGCGGCGCTCGTCGGCTATACGAACGCCGGAAAATCGACGCTGTTTAACTATATCACCAAAGCAGACGTATTTGCAAAAGACATGCTGTTTGCGACTCTTGACCCGACAATGCGCAAGATTGATTTGGGACAGAATACGGAGATTATTTTATCTGATACCGTAGGGTTTATATCGCATTTGCCCCATGAGTTGGTTATGGCGTTTCGGGCAACTTTGGAAGAAGTGGCGGAAGCGGATGTTATTTTGCATGTGATTGACGTTTCAAATCCGGAGTACAAAAAACAGCGTGACGACGTTTTGAACGTTTTGCATGAGCTGGGGCTGGAAAATATTTCGACAGCAGAGAATTATATCGAAGTTTATAACAAAACCGATTTGTTGAACGAGGAGAGCAGGGGGCGCCTTAATGCTTCGAGCGGCAAAAATGCCGTTGCCGTTTCGGCGATTACGGGTGCCGGCATTGCGGATTTGAAAGCTCTGTTATACCTGAAATTTGCGAAGAAGACGGAAACGCGGACCTATGTCTTTGATGCGGCGGACGGCAGAGGGATTGCGGAAATTTACCGAAAGGCCAGAATTTTGGAAAGAAAAGATGATGAGGCGGCGGGGAAAGTCTATCTGACCGCGGAAGCCGCGGCTGAGTGATGATTAAAATATTTGATTTGATGAAAAAATGACTTATAATAAATTATAATTGATTCGGAGGGGAATTTGATTAACTTAGACGAACTGGATGAAGCTTTTACCGCTCAAGACCGCTATTTGGTGGCGGAATATCTGGCACACGGTACGGATGATTTTTTGCTGACCGGTGTCGGAGAGGCAAATTTTGTCGTACCGTTCCGGTATCGCAAAGCGGGAAAAAACGAAACGGAAGCTATCGACTTATTTAAACGCGATTTGCTTGATTTTCAAACCGCCGAAAAAGAAAAATACAGAAGAGCGGGACTGAGCGTGCGGAAAGTAATTTATGACGGGACGGCTTTTGTTGTGCCGTTTGAGGCGCGCGAACAGAATGTTTCGCCGGTAAAACTTGCCCGATATGTGGCAGCGGCGGCTATGAAAAAATATAATTTCATCATTGAAGCGCACCAAAAGCTTGCGCGACGCAGGCATGCGGGGCTGACAGAGTTTTCCATGACGGCGGCAGAACAATACATAACCTTTATCGAAAAAGAAAAGGCCGGAGAAGAAGCGGCAAAGGCTATACGGGTTAAGCAGGTTGCCGATAAAGCCAAAGGCAGAAGAAGCAGCGTTTTCGGGATATCTGCCGAAGAAATCTCCCTCCGGACGGAAGAATTGGCGCAAAAAATCTGGAAAAAAGCACAGAAGAAAGGCAAAGCCATCGGCATTTCCACGCTTATCGGACTCAGTGTTTTGGGCGGCACAAGCCTTTTTAACCGTGGTTGCAGCGAAAAAGGCGGACGATCGGACGAAGCGCCCGTCGAGATGTATACCTACACGCGGCAGGGCAACGTTTATATTGACTTTATGGGAACCGAACATTCGGACAGCCTCGGTAATATTTCCCGTATTATGGAATTAAAGCCGGAAATAACCGCAATGTTGATTGCCGTGGAGGGATATGCGGACAATGCCTATCTTGACGGGGTCGGACAGGCAACCATAGGCTCAGGCACGACGTTTTATTTGGATGACAAAGGCAATGAGATACCCGTTAAAGACGGAGACCGTGTTTCTTCCGCAGAGGCCATGGAACACAAATGGCGCTTTATTGAAAAAGAGATGTTTCCGCTTTTGGGCGACGAACTCGGCAGAAGGTGCAGCAACGGAGAATTAAAAGCCTGTATCGGTGCCGGTTTTTGTTGGGGAAAGAAAGCTTTTCGCAACTCAGAATTTTACCAAGCGGTTAAGGACGGCGCCGGCAAGACTGAGCTGTCGCGCAAACTCACCGGATTCAGAAAACAGAAGGGACTGTTGAAAAGGGCGTATGTATTAAGCGCCTGCCTTTTGGAGAAATGGGACGGTAAAGATTTGCTTGATATGCCGATATACAATATTCCGAATAAAGGCTATCTGAATTGTGCGCCGTATCGTTTGGAACTGCATGAAATTATGCCCTGCGAGAAAGACGTCATCGGCAGCTACAAAAAAGACAAACAGGGAAACGATGTTCCGGCGATTAACGCTGACGGTTTCGGCGTCTTTTTTGACAATTACGGGGATATACATAAAATGATGTGTGAAAAGGCGTCGAACAGTCGGGAAGATGTTTGCCGCGTGCGTGATTTGATACCGAAAGATATGCTGGCAGCCATTAATTACAAGGCAAACAGGGCTGCGGCTTCAATCGAGATGTCTTATATCAATAATCAAGAAAGGTAAGAAGCCCGCGACAGCACGGAATATGTGTAAGAATAAAACAAGAACAAATCAGGACAGGGCTTGTGCAAAACTTTTACAATATGCTTGTCAATCATCGCATTTGAGGCATTATAAAATCAGATTACTGTATAAACCTATGGAGTTAAATTGATGGTTAAAACCCTTGTTGTTATTCCGGCACGGTACGGATCTTCGCGCTTTCCGGGAAAGCCGCTGGCTAAAATTGCCGGCAAAGAGATGCTTTTGCGCGTGGTTGACATTGCCAAAAAAGGCACGGCAGATACTGATGCCAGAATTGTGGTAGCGACGGAAGACCAGAGGATTATGGATTTTTGCGCGCAGCACGGCGTGGAATGCCTGATGACGAGCGATGCGTGCAAAACGGGTTCCGACCGCGTTTGCGAAGCTGTGAAAACGCTGGGTGTTAAACCTGAGCTGATTATCAATCTGCAGGGCGATAATCCGGTTTGTCCGCCGTGGTTTATCAAAGAGCTGATTCAAGCTTTCGAAGCTGACAAGACGGTTGATTTGGTGACACCGTGCACCGAACTGAGCTGGGAAGCTTTGGATAAGCTGCGCGAAAGCAAGAAGACAACGCCGTTTTCGGGCACGACATGTATTGCCGACAAAAATGATTATGCGCTTTGGTTTTCCAAAAACATTATTCCGGCCATCCGCAAAGAGGCTGACCTGCGTGAAAAAAATGCTAAAAGCCCTGTGTTGCGCCATATCGGCCTGTATGGTTATAAATATGATTCTTTATTCAAATTCAAAGAGTTGGAAGAGAGTTTTTATGAAAGACTTGAAGGCTTGGAACAGCTGCGCTTTTTGGAAAACGGCATGAAAATCAAAATTGCCAGAGTGGATTACGGTGCTTTTGAGGGAATGAGCGGCGTTGATTCGCCGGAAGATTTGAAGCGCGCGGAAGCTTTGTTTGAGAAATACGGCGAATTTTAGGAGGTTCTTTTATGACGACGCGACTTATTATTGCACGGCACGGAAATACATTCACCAAAGACCAGACGCCTTTGCGCGTCGGCGGGAGGACGGATTTGCCTTTGGTAGAAACAGAGCGCGGTGCAAATATCGGTAAATATTTGAAAATGCGCGGTTTAATTCCGTCTGCTGTCTACGCTGCACCGTTGAAACGCACAACGGAAACCGCCCGTTTGGCTATTGCCGCGCTTGATAAAGACATTCCGCTGAAAAGTGATGCCCGTTTTACGGAGATTGATTACGGTCCCGACGAAGCCAAAACGGAAGAAGAAGTTACTGCGCGCATCGGTCAGGAGGCTATGGATAAGTGGAATGCCGAGGCAATTGTTCCCGACGGGTGGAATGTTTCCGTGGAAGGGATTATTCAAGCCTGGAAGGATTTTGCCAATGAAGTTGAGCGTGATTATAAAGATAAGACGGTTCTGTTAGTCAGTTCTAACGGCATTATCCGCTTTGCACCGCATCTTACCGGCGATTTTGCCAAGTTTGCCGAAGATTTTAATATTAAAGTCGGCACCGGCGGCGTCTGCATTTTGGAAAAAGAAAGCGATGAAGCTTTTTGGACGGTTAAGGAATGGGGCGTGAAACCCAAAGACAAATTAGCAGGACTTTAAATTCAACAAAAAAAGCTCTGATTATTCAGGGCTTTTTTGTTTTGCGCCGATATAAAGTTAATATTTGGAAAATTTAAAAGTACAAGTTGGAACGAACGTATTCGAAAGTTTTTTCGGCGCACTGCGATAAATTTATACGCAATTTAATTATCAGCTCGTCCTGAGCGCTCAAATTTTGCGGCAAATATATCTCAAAAGCTTTATTTATAATATACTGTAAATATTTGAATTTTATCATCTTTTACCCTTTTCTTCACCCCTAACTATACATAATATATATTATGCGACAAGCTGAATATGAAAAGGAGGGCTTTCCCTACCGGCAGCAACAGTCATAAAAATCAGCGAAAATGAGGCTCACCGTATCAAGCGCTGCGATAAAATAAGAACAATACAGAAAACTGTGTGAGGTCATATATATTGGGATATTATATTTGTGTTTGAGAAATAATTAATCTATATGTACCGCTAAAATGAAAAACCGGCGTGCGAGGCGCCGGTTAAGAGCAGTTCAAAGAGTTTGTGTCGGCTTTTCCGACAGTTGAAACGCTTTGCGGATTTCTTTGCTGTCTAAAATATCAGCAGTCATGTAGCTCATCAGCGCTTTGAACCAGCTGTCCGTAAACGTATTACGGTGCCAATCCGTCCGCTGCTCAAAACCGCAGTTATTCAGATAAATATATCCGTTTTCCAACAGCGGCGGAATGTCGTTGATGAGTTCTTCGCCGTGCGTTTTTTCCGGATTTTCAATAAAAAAACGGACGGTTTCCGGATTAAAGCCGTTTTCCGGATTAAGAATTGTACGGGCGCCGAGATACAGAAGCTGGTGTGCATATACGGCCGTGTAAACGTTCATGCAATCCTGCAGTGTGCAGTCCTGCTCCGCCAGCACCGGAAGCATCTGTTTTTGCAGCGTTTTTGCCAGAGAGGCAGCATATACGCCGTCTGCCAGTGCTTGCAGAAAGATATTGATATTTTCCGGATGCAGCGACAGTTCGCGCAAACGAAAATACATTGCCGGTGTATGAGCGAACTCTTTCACACCCTTTAATAGAAAATTCATGCGCTCTTTGGGAATGTGCGCAGCCCCTTTAACGGCAAAAGCCAGAGCTGCCGAAAATGTTTGTTTCAGCCTCGCCTGCCCCAGCACGGCTAAGCGTTCGGTTAATAATTCATGCATATATAATTGAGTTTAGAGAATAATAAATTATCATGTCGGGGGTAGCATGATTTTTCGGGTGAGTCAAGACGATTTTTGCTTGATTATTTTTATCGACAGGCGTATGTGTTGAGTGGTTTTATAAAAAAAAATGCGGAGGAAAACATGCGTCGTTTCGGTTTGAAACTGTGGTCAAAAGATTTTATATCCAACAAAGAGTTTGTGAAAGATGCCGAACGGGCGTTAAAAGACGGCAAGTTTGATTATCTGGAACTTTTTGCCCTGCCCGGCACATTTGCGGAAACAAAAGAGGCGGTTAAAACCGGTTTCGGCACCGTAAAAACGGTTATCCATGCGCCGCACGGCATTCAGCATTTGGATATTGCTAATCCTGACGAATTGGAAAATAATCGTGTACGCATAAAAGATTCTCAATTATTTGCCGATATGCTGGATGCTGACATTATCATTTTGCACCCCGGCATGCAGCGCGGTGAAAAATATCTGGAAGAAAGCATCCGCCAATTTAAACTGTTTGATGATGCACGCCTGACCGTGGAGAACCTTCCGGGATACTGCTCGCAGACCAAACGCGAGCTTCATGGTATAGAACCTTGTGAAATCAAACGCTTGATAGATGAAACAAAAGCAAAGTTCTGCTTGGATTTTTCACATGCTATCTGCGGGGCAAATACATATAACCGCGATATATATGAAGTTTTGGCGGAGTTTTACGCTTTAAAACCGGCAATGTACCACTTATGTGACGGCGATGTTGCCAGTACAAACGACAGCCATCTGCATTACGGTGAAGGCAATTATGACCTGAAACGTCTGGTTAACGAATTTACCGACGAAAATGCCCTTATTACCATGGAGACGGGACACGGGCTGCCGACTAACGTTCAACCATGGATTGACGATATAACCTATATTCATAAGATTGCAAATGTGTAACCGTGATTTATTGCACATATGTAAATTTTCGCTTGCTTTTTATTTTGATTGTCTTTATATGTTTACGGTATCGGAGAAATGGCAGAGTGGTCGAATGCGGTTGACTCGAAATCAATTGTGCGCGCAAGCGTACCGGGGGTTCAAATCCCTCTTTCTCCGCCAGTTTATTTCATAAAGCGTCTGTTTATGCAGGCGCTTTTTTCATACACAAAAAAAGCACCCTTGTTCAGGATGCTTTTTTTAAGAAGATTGTCAGGCAAGATAATGCTCCATATATTTTTTGGTATAGAGATTACATTTTACCTGATTAATCTCATCGGCTGACAAAACCGGCGGCGCAATTGAAAGACGCACATACTTGGGCGGGATGACGCGATAAATACGCAGTGTCCCCACTTCGGAAGGCTGAGAGAATTGTTTTTTGAAATTTCTCCACCGTGATGCGGACAGAGTTTGAATTTTTTTGCCCTCTGTCGTGTACAGGGCGCATTTCGGGTGCTTTCCTTTTTCGGGAACGGCAATAATCAACTCGCCGGTTTGAACGCTTTCGATGACCATGGCAGACTGCGGCAGGCTCCATACTTTATTACCGGTATAGTCATACACATTCCAAACGCTGTCGGTTTCGGCAAAAAAGTTGTTTTTGCCCAGGTATGACCGGCGGCAGGCTATTTGTGCAGCGTCTACGAAGCAGTATGTGGTGATTTCACCGGAAACAGCGATATAGAAAACATTGTTTTCCGATGCGCTGCGGGTGAAAGTGTCATAGGTGCCGTAATCCGTGCCGTCATAGCGGCAGACGGTTACCGTGCCGTTCGGCCTGTTACAGAAGATGAGGTTTTCGTCGGCATCAATCGAAGTGTAGTCTCCGGGTTCGATGACGATGTCGCCTTGGATGTTTTTAACTCCGATAAGCGTATCGCCGGAGGCTTTTCCCTCAGCCGTGAAGGCTGTCAGCGTGCCGTTTATCGGTGTTTCGGCAGATTTAAACCCGCCGCAGGCAGAAACCAGCATTGCCAGCATTACTGCCAGAATGATTGAAAACTGTTTCATACTTATTGAAATAATGATGAAGAAATAAAAATAACTGTCGCTTGTCATTATATGCAATAAAATTTGAAAAAGCAATGCTTTTTGCACAAAAAAATGCCGAAACCCAATCGGTTCGACATTTTTTGACGTGTCAGAGAAAATTCCGCAGGCCTTCCGCATCGGCTTCGACGGTCCCGCCTTGGTATTCTTTCTTATTTTCCAGCTTCTTTTGCAGCTTATTCCAACGTCCGGCGCCGAGTGTTTTCAGCTTGGTACCGTTCTTGTCATACAAAACGGCCGAATGCTTTTCGGTAATGGCAATGACAAAGATATCTTTGCTGCCGGCATCTTTTATCAGCGTGAAAGCGGCGGGAATATCCCACAATTTCTTACCGAAGTTGTCCCGCACCTGCCATTTGCCGTCAGCACACACAAGCATGACATCGACCTCATCCATGATGTCTTGCGCCGTAACGGATACGGCTTGGCGGGGAAAGTACAAAAGCTGCATACCGTATTTGCTGCCGAGGTAGTAATCAGCGCTTTCCGTCCAGTGCATAAACAGGTCAAATACACCCAGTTTTTCGCCGTCGATCTTGAAAACGTGATATTTATCCGCCGGCGTTTTGCAGATGATGACGTTGCTGTCGCCGACAACGGATATATAGTCGGCCGGTTCAACCACAACAGATCCGCTTTGCGGCTGCGCAACACCGGTGAGGATTGTTTTACCGTCTTCGGCCAGAGCGGTAAATGTGCTGAGCGTTTCATTGCCCATAAGCGGTTTGACCTCGGATTCGTATCTTCCGCATGCCCCGAGTATACATGCCGTCAGCACAATCAGTGCCGCATACAGATGTTTCATAATTGTTGAAAGAATTAATGGTGAATAAAAATAATGAACTATACCGAGTATAGCCTGACGATTTTTATTTGCAACATATTTCTGTACAAAAATTGTATTTTTGGCAAAATTACCGGCATATGCGGGCACAAATGCTTTCCACCGTGCTGGTCTGCACCGGATTTTCGCGCATGCGGGAGATGTATTCTTCCTTTTCGGCAAACATTTTTTCAAGCATCGGGAAAAGGATATCCGGACGGCTGATATCTTCGTCTTTTATAATTTCGGCATAGCCTTTGTTCACAAAACTTTGGGCATTCAGGGTCTGCTCACCGCGCGAAGACGTGTTCGGCAGCGGCACCAAAATCATCGGTTTGCAGAGACTGGCCAGTTCAAAAATGGAATTTGAGCCGGCACGGGAAATGACGATGTCGGAAAGAGCCAACAAATCTTTAAGTTCATTATCCACATATTCAAACTGCGCATAGCCCCTGCCCTTTAATTTCGGATTATAACCGGATTTTCCGGCAATATGGATGACCTGATAAAATTTCAACAGCTCAGAGAGATTTTCGGCAACGGCATTATTCAGACTTTTGGCGCCCAGGCTGCCGCCGATGACCATAACCGTCTTTTTGCCGGTTTCAAGGTGTGCAAATTCAGCACCGGCTTCGGCACTGCCGTTAAACAGGCGGTCAGACAGGATCGGGCCGACACAGGACACTTTTTGCTTTTGTTTTACCGCTGCAGCCGTTTCGGGAAAAGTGGTGAAGAAAGTGTTGACAAACGGCAGGCTCATTTTATTGGCAAGTCCGGGCGTGATATCGGATTCATGCATAAAAATCTTTTTGCGGTTTAAGAACCCTCCGACCACAACGGGAAAAGAGACAAAGCCGCCTTTGGAGAAAATGACATCCGGGTTTTCTTTGCACACTATCGCTGTTGCTTGAAGGCAGCCCAACGGAATCTTGGCCATGTCCAAAAAATTTTGCAATGAAAAATAGCGGCGCAATTTGCCGGTCAATACGCTTTTATAGCGCACTTCGGGGAATTTTTTGACTAATTCTTCTTCCATACCGCCTTTGGAGCCGATGTAGACAATGTCCCATTTTTTTGCTAAAAACCAAGGGATTAAAGCCAGATTCAAAGTAATGTGTCCGGCGGAACCTCCTCCGGTAAAGATAATTTTAGGCATCGGCCTCTCCTGTTGTATTGTCTGCGGTAATATCTGCGGCAGACTCCGTTTCATAGGTTAATAATAATTCCTCATCATTTAACGGAAGGTTAATGCTCTTATTGGTTTTTGCCCCGAGGAGGCGCATTTTTTCAGCCTGAGGCAGCGCGCCTCCCCTGCCCGTCAGCTTGGTCAGCGCATTGGCGTAAGCGGCGCCGGCCTGATGTATACCGTTTTCTATCTTTTTCATGTCTTCCGTAAAAGCGGCGAGCTTATCATAAATTTTGCCGCCCAGTTCGGCAATTTTGAGCACATTGCGGTTCTGGCTGTCCATGCGCCAGAGATTTTCCACCGTGCGCAGCGTCGGCAGCAGCGAAAGCGGCGTAGCCAGAACAACATTGCGGCGATAGGCATAATCAAAAATCTGCCTGTCTTCATCCAACGCGGCGATATAGGCGCTCTCAACCGGAATAAACATAATCACGTAATTCAGGGCGCTGCCTTTCAAGAGCTTTTGATATTCTTTGGCGGCAAGCTCGTCTATATGCGCTTTCAGGCTGGCAACATTTTTTTGCAGATATCGGCGGCGGCAGTCGTCGTCGTCCGCTTCAACCGCTGCCAGATAATCGACGAGAGAAACCTTTGAATCTATGATGATCTCGCGATTTTCGGGCAAATGGACAATCAAATCCGGCCGCAGGATGTTTTTATTTTCGTCATGATAGGTTTCCTGCATTTCATAATCTATGCCTTTGCGCAGTCCCGAAATCTCCAAAATGCGATTCAACTGGCATTCGCCCCAATTTCCCTGTGCCTTTTTGGAGCCTTTCAGCGCTTCGGCAAGATTTTCGGCATCTTTGCTCAACGTTTTGTTTAAATCGGCAAGAGCTGCCAGCTGCGCGTCAAGCCCCGATTTGTTTTTAATACTCTCTTCTCTGGCCGCTGCCACTTCGGTTTTAAATGATTTGAGCTGTTCGGCAAACGGCGCGATAATATTTGAAAGCGTGTTTTTCTGCTCGGCGGCAAAGGTCTCATGCTGCGATTTGATAACCTCGGAGGAGATATTTTGAAACTTTAAGGACAAATCTTCTTTAATCTTTTCCAAATAGGCAATCTTTTCGGATAAAGCTTCTTCTCTGGCGGTTGACGCTGCTTTTAATATATTATATTCGCGTTCCTGCGAGATGATAACGGCATGAAGACGGCCGTTTTCTTCCTTATATTCCGCATTAAGATTTTCAGAATCGGCGAATCGGTGCGCGAGCACGGCAAAACGAAGATTGAGTCTGTTATATCTTGTTGATTTTATTATTAAAACAACAAAACACAGTATTAACAAAGCCGACATAGCGGCAGCGAAACAGAGATATTCTGACGGGATATTTGTCGTAAACATAGTCACAGCCTTTCTAAATAATTCAGTAAAGTTATAATTTTTTTATCTCAAATTTACAATTGTTTTGACAGACACCTGTATATAAAACGGCATAAAAAACTGTTTTTTTTGAGAAAAATGCATTCTTTAATTTTTAGGCATATAATATTTTATTTTTCAGCCCGTTTTTTCCGGACAATTCAATACAATAGTAGATAAAAAATCTGTTGCAATTTAACTAAAACGCGTGTACTGTCATATCATAAAAAATAATTCATATTAGAATTTATTTTATTTGATTAGTTTAACGTTTATTTTGGGAGTATACCATGCGTTCAGTCTCTAACGAATGCGGATCCAGAAACGGTTTCGGATATTATGATGCCAGAGCAAAAGAAATTGTTTTGAAACGCCCCTGCCAGCGCAAAACCGATATTGATGAAGCCTTGTCGTGGTTTGATTATGCCGATGATTTGAAAAAGGTTTCCATCGGAATCGGTGCCGTTGAAAATTTTGTCATTAATAATTCCGACAACGGGCAGTATTCCGCCGCGCGCAGCGTGATTAAACAGAATGTTTATCCGAATATGCCGGCAGATAACGGTATTTTATATATGATTTTAGGTAAACTGCATGACAAGAAGGAACTGCGCAATCTCAGCCTTAAATGTTTTATCTTCGCGGAAGATAAAGATTTGTTTAACGAACTGCTGAAAACCATTCAGGATGTTTCCGGATCGCTCGTATATCTGGATTTGACCGGAAGTTATTTCAGCGATGAGCAGCTGGTTGATTTGGCCGAAGTGATTGCCAAAACGCATATTGCTCATTTAATCTGGCCGGAACCGAGAATGTCACAAATGGTATTTGACAAAGTTTACGAGAAGTTTAAAAACAATCGCGCCTTGGTTTTGGTTCGCGGTATGCCTCTTGAAATGATTCAACTGGCAACAGATAATCGTAAATGGTTATTTGACCTCGGGCGCCGTCCGTCTCTGATAGGCGATAATGAAATCAGCATCATCAAGGAATATAAAGATTCTATCAGGCTGGCAATTGCCCATGAAAAGCAGCTGATTATGGATTTGGAAAAAGCCATTGAAGCCGTATTAGCTTAATTTATATGCCACAAACAGCAAGCATAGGAGCGCCCCTCGGGGCGTTTTTTTTTGTATAATCCGATCTTCGGCTGTTTTTTGGGGTATATGATTATTTTTGCGTCAATTAGGGTTAATATTCAAAATTTGAATTTTTGTCAAAGATGGCATAAATATTCATTTTAATGAATATCTGTTTATTTTCAATAAATTATCATTATTAGTTTATATTGTTTCGATTTGTTATGTTGTAACTATGAATAATATTCCATTTTTGCACTCAACTGCAAATATAACATTAAAATGACAAAATCTATTGACAGCGATGTAAAATTGTGCTATAAAGATAATGAAACCTATAGATATGTAAAAAAAATTATGAATAAAAACTATTTCCAAATTGCACAAAGTGTAATTTAATCTTCGGAATAGTCCGGCAGATAAACGTGATCTCTTGATAGGTTTTAGTGAGCGAAAAGTTCATTGCAAGAGTTTACGGATGTTTACCGGTTTGAATTGGTTGTTGCGCAGCAACCAATGAGAAGATATTAACAGCCATGAAGCTTTTTTTTGCTGATTGGCGCGGATTTTCCGCAAAACGCAATACGATTCTTAAAGAACACGATTGCGCAATTACCTATCGGATACGGATTTGTAGTTATACATGATACGGTCCGGAGCCCTGAAGATTTCGGTTTCATGGCGGGGATTTTCCCTAGGTAAAAATTCCGATATAGGTGAGCTCCGTCGTTTTTCGGCGGGCTCTTTTTTTTATATAAGATTAAGAAGCTTCCCCTTA
>CAXHMA010000009.1:0-34640 GCA_964017825.1 uncultured Alphaproteobacteria bacterium
GTAGAGCAGAGGACTGAAAATCCTCGTGTCGGGGGTTCGATCCCCTCTCTGGCCACCAGTTAACAAAAAGACGCCCTCGTGGCGTTTTTTTGTTAACTGATAGATAGTAAAGTTGGGGATCGAGCCCCCGAAAACGGGGGTTTGACTACCAGCGAGAGGCGGGCGGAAGAACGCCGGTCGGCGCAGCCGATGAGCGCCTGTGCGGCCGAGGCTTTGTAAAAAAGCCGAAGGTCACCCCCTCTCTGGCCACCAGTTAAAATTAAAAAGGCTCCTGTAAGGAGCTTTTTTAATTTTAAATCATGAAACAATCAATCAAACCCGTCATTGCAAGTAAACATAGCGAGCGCGGCAATCCGGCAGATGGGCAGGGAGAGAAAACCTATACTTTAAAAGCCTTGACATTCATAAAAAATAAACATAAAGTTCGCAGCGATGAGTTACTCTTATGTTCAATTAATTAAAAATTTTTATGGCTCAATTCAATCAAACAATGCTGGAACAGCTTGTGAAAGAAGGTCTCAACCGCTCTCACGCCGCAATCCGCCGTGATAAATACCTCATCCTCAAAGAGGTCAGAATGTGCGGAAATGTGTTCAACATCATCCGCTTCGGCAACGAACGGTATATCCCCGAACCTTTAAACGGCGCTAAGCGCTGTTATGTGGATTTGGGAGAATATCTGCTCTCTGCCGGTCATAAGAACAATGTGCTGGATTTAACATCCGCCGCACTGTATAAGACAGCCGACGGCACAACTTGCCGCATCGATATTTCCGAAATCGGCAGCTGCAACATCGGTAGCGTGGTTGTGCTGGACGGTAAAATAGTCGCTGTCTGCGGCAAATGCTTTCCGCGTTTCTTTGCTGTCGTTGACGACGTGCTGTGCGAACTGCCGCCGTCAAGCGCATTGAACATCCTGTTGCAAAAGCCGTACACGGCCGCACAGTTGAAGTCGTTGCAGAATTACTATTCCGAAGCCGGCTGGGAAATGCATGGAGGTATTCTGATTAATCCTGACACGCTTGATGTGCCGACCAGACTGCATCTGTACTTCTGGCATAATTGCCGTAAGGGCATAAAGGCCAAAATGCGCGATCCGCTGAAATTCAGTCTGCTTTTCAGAGCGCTCAAACGTACGGATAAAGACATTTCCGGCATTTGCTACATTAATTCGGATCAGTTCTGAACAGAAAACGACAAGACGCGCTCTCAGGGATGAGAGCGCGTTTTTACTTACGGACGGTGTTTTTTGATAAGGGCCATCGTGCGCGCAAAAGCCGGAGCGAAACAATCTTCGCCGATGTCGTGTTTCAGTTTCAATCGCCAGTTTTCGTATTCGTCAATCGTCCCCGGCGCATTGTCAAGCTTTTGCTGCCCGTCTATATCACACAATCTTGTTAAATAAAGGGCACTGTTGGTTTTGGCGCCGAACGCGGTAACGGCGTCTTCAAGGTTAGCGGGAATTTGTCCTCCCTCATCAGCGCTTTTTTCCATCGCTTCGCGTAATATCGGTGACAAAAGCTTTTCATTTACAAATGCTTTAATCATATTAAGGCGGTCGTTCCGTCTGCCGCTGAGATTGTCTTGATATTGTGCGTCATTAAAATACAGGCCGCAGCTTTTGAATACATGAATATCTTCATTGCTCCAAAAGCCGCGTGAAGTTGCCTGGTCATGCGTGGAAGACTGAGCCAGTGACATATACATATAATTTTGCGGCGCAATAAACGTCCCGTCCTTTTCTTTTTGGCGAAAAAATACTTTATATGACAACAGTCCGTGCTCAGCCATATATTCGCGGAACCCTTCGGGAACGGTGCCCAAATCCTCGCCGATAAGCAGACATTTCGCACGGTTGCTTTCCAAAGATAGAATAGCGGTCATTGCTTTGATGTCATAATAGATATACGCTCCCTGCAAAACAGGGGTTTCGTTGCTGAAAAAGCCCCAAAATAAACGCCGCAGCCCCATGGCATGGTCAATGCGCAGCGCGCCGGCAGCGGAAACGTTTTCCCGCACCAACCGAATAAACGGTGCATAGTGCTGTTTGACAAGTTCCTGAGGATGATAAGGAGTAAATCCCCAGCTTTGCCCTTTCGGACGCATCGGGTCGGCCGGCGCCCCGATACCCGCATCCAAAACATAAGCTTGCGGGTTTTCCCATACCTCGGCACCGTTTGAGGCCGCACCGATAGGCATGTCGGCATACAGCCCGATTTTCATTCCGAGGTTACGTGCCAGTTTTTGTACACTCCGCAACTGGCCGTCAGCCAGCCAATGGCAATAGGCATAAAAATCAATTCGTTCCTGATGTTGATGTGCAAATTCCTTTGTGGCTGTTGAAGTAATGTCTGCCGTTCCGTCAGGCCAATGCCGCCAGAAGAGCTTGCCCGGGTGCTTTTCCAAAAGCGTTTCAAACAGACAGAGGTTATAAAGTTCGCTGCCTTTTTCTTTTTTCCAGTTCTCAAATGCTTTCCTGCGTTCATTTCCGCTTTGGTCAAGAAAAGTTTGATACATCAGTTCCAACAGCCGCAGTTTTAACCGCAGTACAGCGGCGTAAATAACATGCGTCGCTTCGTTCAGACGCTTGATTTCCGCCTGCATTTCGGGTTGCCGCATCAATGTGCTGATTTCCTTTGAGGCCTTAAAATCCTCTTCGCTCGGCAAATTGAGATACATGTAGTTGATAAACAACCGGCTCAACGAACGGTAGGGTGAGACATCGCCTTTCAGCATGCCCGTAACCGGCGAGGGCAGAATGTAGGGCGACATCACGCCGAGCGGGTTAATGCCGACCGCGTCGCCGCCGTTCTCAGCCGTCAGGCGCACAATTTCTGCCAAATCGCCGAAATCTCCTGCGCCCATACTGTGTTCCGAGCGCAATGCATACAACATCAGCGATACGCCGTATAAATGCTCTTTGTTTTGAATGAATTCCGGCTGATAGCACGTTTTCGGAGCCATAATCAACAGGCTTTCCGTTATCTTTCCGTCATGTTCCGCTGACAAGGTGTAATAACCGGATGGAAGACGGGGGAGGGCTACGGGCGCATTACCCGCAGCTGTCAGTTGCAGGATTTCATTACCGGATTCGTCTGTCAACCGCAGAAGAACCGTGCCTTCGGCGGCCGGTGTAACAATAATTTCCTCATTATCAAAAAACGGCAGAACATCAGGGATAATCCGTGCCTTGTTCAATTCGTCAAGCGCCATGTCCATATCCTTATCTGTCGAGGTCTTAATACCCATGGCATTTAAAAAATATTGCCGCACTTTGTCATCGGTAAAATGCGTCTGTCCCGTTTTGTCAATATATGACGATGAAATAGCGGCTTTTTCCGCGAGTCTTTGCAATTTGTCCATAATGTCTCTCCTAAATTTTAAAAAAGCATAAACCTTTAAAAATCCTTTGACAACAAAATAAAGATGTTATAAGCAGATATTATAATAAACAACAAAAAGGATTCAGAAATGGAAAAAGATGTACAAAATATGTCTATTTTGACAAATTATTTGTATGATTGCCGCTGGTGCAGCTTCAAAGAAGAAATCCGTCAGGGGCGCATATCCGGTTTTACGTTGGAAACCATGTCTTATGATGAGGGGCGCAAGCTCTTTGTTTTGGGCGAAGCAAAGATTGCCGGTGAGGAGAGCAGATATTTTTCAATGCCTTTGGCGCGCAAAGCCGCCATGCCGCAGGAAGGAAACGTTTTGGTTTTGGACGGCGAAATCTTTACCGATGCCGCGCTGGAGCCTGATTTTTACAAAAGCTTGATGAAGTTGATGAAAGAACACGGCGGTCAGGTACGTTTTAATAACGGTTGGACGCTTGAAAGCTGGGACATCGGGACGGGTGCTGCGGTTACCGGTTGCGAAACTGCCGAATCCCATGCACTTTCCGTTGAACAAAGCAATACGACCGTTAATGTCGGCAACGGCCGTCTGGCGTTTAAGCTTGAACGTATGTTGGAATTTTCTCCCGAACTTAATTCCGAGTTTGAAATGAATGAGAAACTTATGCGTGAAAGATGCAGCGTTATGCCTAAAACCTACGGCGGACTGATATGGCGTCGCCCTGACGGTATGCAGGCTTCCTCGGGTATTACTCAGGAGTTTGTTAAAAACAAAGGAGATATGTGGAATTATGCTCTGTCATATCTGGATGTCAGGTTGCGCGCGGCATATTTGACGGGAAAGGGGTTAGGGCGCGACTATGAATTTACGGCGTTGGTGCATAATCTGAGTGCTAAAACCGCCGAGATGAGCGAGTGCCTGACGCGTGAAGACGCTGATCCTCATTTTATGCCGGAAAAGGTTGATGCCGGTTTTATCCGTTCCTATCAAAAACAAATGGAAGTTTTGTTGCGTAAAACCAAAACGCAAATTCGTGAAAACCTGGCCCGTCTGCCCGAACCGTCTCGTTCCGAAGCCGCCGCGCTGCTTGCCGATTGGGATGAACGCACCGGAAGCTTTGTACAAAAACGCATTGATATGCTTATGAACGCCAAAGATAAAGGCGTACTGGCGCGCGTTCATGGCGATTTCCACTTGGGTCAGGTCATGGTAACGCCGAATAATGATTTGCGGTTTATTGATTTTGCCGGCGAACCCGGATTGCCGATGGCACAGCGCAAACAAAAACATATCGCCGTGCGTGATATTGCCGGTATGTACCGCTCCATCAAAGGCTATTTGGGAGCCGTCGCCGTTGAAAACTTTGCTGCCGCAGCACCGGATGTTACCGCTGCCGCCGAACGAAAAGCCTGGGCACAGAAAGCCGTTGCACCGCTGATTGAACGCGCGTCGCGTGATTTTCTGGGCGGGCATTCCATAAACGAGCCGTGGCTCAGTTTGGAAATTTTGCGCAAAAACCTCTATGAGGTCAATTATGAAATGGGCAATCGTCCGACCATGGCCTATGTGCCGATCGGCGGGTTGACCGAATTGCTGTATGAACCGCCGGCAGCAGGTGCTAACGAAAATATCAAACGCCCGTCGACAGATAAAGCCATATAACAAAAAAAGCGCTCCGGAAACAGAGCGCTTTAAAATTTGGCTGTTGGCCTATGCAATTGCCTTCAAGATATATTCGCTCAGTTTTTCGTTAAACAGGCTCGGGTTGGAAACCGCTTCCCCTTCGGCAATTTTAGCCTGTTCCAAAACGAGCATCGCGGCATCTTTCACTTCCGCTTCCTTTGAACTGTCGCTGAGCATTTCCGCCAGTCTGATAATCAGCGGATGATAAGGATTGATTTGTAAAATCCGCGTACTGTCAAAGGTCGTCTTTTGCTGGTGATTGCGCATCAGACGCTCCAAATGAATGCTCATCTGCCCGTTTTCCACCGTCAGGCTCGCCGGGCTCTTGGTCAGATTTTCGGTAATCTCCACTTTGCCGGTTTCACCTTTAAACCATTCACCCATTTTTTCCGTCAGCGCTTTAAGCTTCGCGTCGTCAGCACGTTCTTCTTTGCGTTCACTGCTGAGTTTAAGCTCTGCCTGCGAAATGTGTTTAAGGTCATGTCCTTTGTATGAAAGCAGCGTCTGCGTCCAAAATTCATCAATCGGATCGGTCAACAGCAGAACTTCAATTCCTTTTTCGCGGAAGGCTTCCAGCTGCGGATTGCAGGCAAGGGTTTTGCAGTCATCGCCGGTAATGTAATAAATTGCTTTTTGCTCTTTGCCCATACGCTCGATATAAGCGTCAAGCGAGGTCAGCTTTCCGTCCTCATGCGTGGAATAAAAGCGCGACAGTTCGGCGACCTCTTCACGGTTGCTGAAATCTTCATAAATGCCTTCTTTAAATGCAATGCCGAATGCATTCCAGAATTTTTCGTAATCTTCTTCGTTTTTGGCTCTGTTTTTCAGTTCTTTGAACAGACGAGACACCGTTCCCTGCCTGATTTTGGCAATCAGTGCGTTTTGTTGCAGCATCTCGCGTGAGATATTGAGCGGTAAATCGGCACTGTCAATCACGCCTTTAACAAAGCGCAGATACATCGGCATCAACCCATCCACTTTGTCCGAGATGAATACTTTATTGACATAAAGTTTAATGCCGGTCATCCTGTCAGGCTGAAACAGGTCATACGGCGCTTTGGACGGGATAAACAAAAGCCCTGTATATTCTATGCTGCCTTCTGCCTTAAAATGGAGCGTCATCCAAGGTTCGTCAAAGTTTTTCGTTACATGCCTGTAAAAGTCTGTATACTGCTTTTCCGTAATCTCCGCTTTGTTTTTAGCCCACAAGGCAGAAGCTGTGTTAACCGTTTCTTCTCCGGCTTCGCCTAAGTTCAAAACAATCGGATAGTCGATATGCTCCGAGTAAGTATGGATAATGTTGCGCAGATAAATCGTATCGGTAAAGTCCTTGGCATCTTCTTTGAGATAAAGCTTGATGTCCGTACCGTGTTCCGCCCGTTCCGCGTCAGAGATTTCATAGCCGTCCACACCGTCGGATATCCATTTGTATGCTTTGTCGCTGTCGGCGCGTTTTGTGATAACTTCAACTTTGTCCGCAACCATAAATGCCGAATAAAAGCCGACACCGAATTGTCCGATAAGGTCAACCGCGGAAGCGTTGTCTTTGGCATTTTGCAAAAATTCCGCCGTGCCGGATTTGGCAATCGTACCGAGGTGATTGACAAGGTCATCGCGGTTCATGCCGATACCGTTGTCGGAAATCATCAAGGTGTTGTTGTCTTTGTCCGGTGTAATCGTAATTTGCAGCGGCGCATTGCCGGTTTTCAGCCCCGGATTGGTCAGCGTCCAGTATTTCAACTTGTCCAAAGCATCAGATGCATTGGAAATCAATTCCCGCAAAAAAATGTATTTTTCCGAATAAAGCGAATTGATAACAATATCCAGAAGCTTATTCACCTCTGTTTTAAATTCAATTTTTTCAGCCATTTCAAAGTGCTCCGTATAAAGGTTGAATCATTATCTTAACTGTTTACGGTTTATATAGGAAGAAAAGGCGTATTCCGCAACCCCGTCGGACGGATTTTTTATAGGCGGACAAATGTTAGTATCGCCCGCCTTTAAGTCTGAGCAGTTTGCTGATTTCCGAAAACCGCATGCGATCGGAAATCCATAAGGCCGTGCGTCCGTCTGCGTTGCGGTAGTTTACGGTCGCTCCGCGCTTAATTAAGAAGTCTACGGCAAAAAGTTTATTGGCCGTAACCGCTTTCATCAGCGGCGTAAAGCCTTCGTTATCCGGCATGTCAATCAATGCGTCGGCTTCCGAAAGCAGCAGAATAATCTGTGTGTGTCCTTCCTGCGCCGCACGGTGCATGGCCGTCAGTCCCGTATAGCTGCGCATGTTGACGTTTGCCCCGTTGTTAATCAGAAATTCGGCAAAATCGACTTTGCCCATTGCCGCGGCAATCATCAGCGGCGTAAAGCCGTCAAGGTCTTTCTCGTCAATATCATAACCGAGCATAACCATGTCCGAAAATGTCTGTTTATCTTCGTTTTTGATGATTTCATAAATACTCGGGTCGGCCGTCGCCGTCGTTACGTGGATAAAGATATTAAATAATAAACTGATAAACAGCCCCATTTTTCTGACTTTCATTTTATAATCTCTCCTAAAAGATAAATAACCATAACACGCCGTTTTTGTTTTGCAAATAATTTAATGCTTTTTCCCAACGGAAATAAGGGAAGGTAAATGTTACATCTTGACAAAAAATATTTTTTCACTAAAATTGTCCAAAATAAAATTAACCGTATAATAAAAAAGAGCAAATGGCCGAACCGTTAAATATATTGTCGATTCATGCGTCCGCATTCAGCATCGCGCAGCGAAAACGCCTGTTGTCATCGTATCAGGAGTACGTTTCGCTTATGCGTAATTTTGAATATATCGTCAAAAAGTACAAAATCGGGGCGTTGGCCTCTTTTCAGCTGCAGTGCATATATGACGGCAGGTCGGAAAATAATCCCTGGTACATAGAGCCCGTGAGCGCGGAAGAAAGGGATGTTTATGATGATTTTCTGAACGCCCGCAGGTCCGCTTCCGGCAGCCGCAGCGTTTTTGTCAGTCTGAATTATACCAATTCCGAACAAAACGCCGGGGCAGGGATTATGTCTGCGCCCAAAGATTATAAAATGATAAGCCGATACAATAATTTACCCAGCCGCATAGAGCGCTATGTCGCCGCTTTTCCGCAAGACGAAAAAATAGCGCATGCAAAGTTTATTGTCGACGGCCGGTATGCCATGGTTTATGATGACGACAAAGATACACGGACGATAAATGAGGTTTTGCAGTCACCTTCGGATGAAAAAAAGTTCTACTGCATGCTGGATATTTTGGCGCAATGTCCGCATGATGTTGAAAAGATAGATGCGGAAATACTCCGCGCGGCACAGACGGAAACGTTGGCCTCCGAAATGACGGCGCCTTTTGAAAATATGATTATAACCGCGCTGGCTTCACTGGCCGAAGAAGCAGACAGAGTTCTTCGTATCCTTCCGATGAAGATAAATAAAAGCAGCTATCTGCAGTATGCCGAAAACAACGGGGTCATTCCTTCCGCTGCCCGCATGCAGGAGTTTTTAAATATCCGTCATCTGTTGCATCACCAGTGGGACACGCTTGATAATATCGGGCGCTTTACTTCGTTTGACAACAATAAAAATTTTTCTGTCCGACAGCGCTATCTTGACGCTTATCACGGTTTGTGCGGCAGCTCTCTTTCCGCAAGGCTGGACGCATATATTGCGGCAGCGGCCGATTTTTCGAAACTTGCCGCGGCCCTGAATCCGGAACTTTTTATCCGTTCGCCGCAAGAAAGTAATTCAAAATTCATTGCCCGCATAAAGGAATATGCCCGCCAAAATCCCGAAGCACCTTTTTGGGTCGAAGCCAATTACGCTTTTACGGCCGCAAAGAAAGCCTCGCTGCTTAAAAATATCAGCCGGCTTTTTCCGCAGGGGCAGGTAATAGACCTCGGAAATTTGGAAATGGAGAGTTTTATCAGCCGCGCCGGCATGCATATCAAACGCAGAAACTATTTAGAATATTTTCAACGTATCGAATATCAAATCTGCCGGCATTTTCTGTTGCGCGGCAGAAGCCAAACGCCGCTGAAATCCTGGAAAGATCTGGCGGCGCAGGAAATCATTTCGCCCGAAGAAGCCAAAATGTGGGCAGAATTTAAAAAGCTGCGCAATGATTTGAGTCATCACGGCATGAATGAAGCAATGGAACAACGGCTGGATGCGGCTTGGCCTTCATTTACGGATGCCGTTGCATCTTTGCAAAAACGCTTGGAAGAACTCTGCCCGTCGGTTTATTCGCTGCAGGGGAACATCTTTCGTGCCGAACATGCGGACGGGACGGTTGTTGATATCGATTTTGCGCAAAAACGTGTTTTGAACGTCATCGGCAAAGACGGATGTTCCGTCTATAAGGATATGGTTAAAACCAAACCGGCACGCCGTTTTACCGAAGAATACCGCAGCGGTGTCAGCATCACCACCGCGGGAACGGAAATTGTCAGTTGCCGGCTTCCGGACGGTATTAACGTTAATTTTCAACTTGGTATCGTAAAATATCCTGACGGCGCGGCACTTGTTGTTCGCGGCAAACAGGTAAACCTGCTGGTCAGCGCAGGCACAAAAGTTGTTATGGATAAACAGTTTAATGTTGTTAATGTCGTTATAGACGGGCGTTCGGTTTCCGTCGCTAAAAAAGAAATCCTTCTTTTGCCGAAACAGCGCAAACTGATGATAGGGGCGGATAATCGCCCTAAAGCGGAAAGCTGGTTGTCAGACGGTCGGGGTGCCCGTATAGGAAATTATCGCTATCAAAACGACACGGTAAAAATAAACCTTGGCGACACGGTCATAACCGTCTCCGGTAATAACATAAAATTGAGCCGCGGCAGTCAGGAACTTTCATATGAAACGCGGAAAGCATTTGCCGAAAGTTACGCCGTCCCGCAGATGCAGGGCAGGGCAAACAGTGCCGAAAGGTAACCTCAAATAAAATATTTGCATGAAAATCTCCAAAACCCTTGACTTAGCTGACGGCTTGTGTTATAAAACCGCCCATAATGGCGAATTGCCGTTATAAAGGCTCTGCTCCGGCAGGGCTTTTTTGTTGCCGAAAGGCAAATTAATCCGAAGAACCGTTATCCGCGGTTCTTTTTTTTAATGTTAAATTTAATTGAAGGAGAAAACAATGACTGTTCAGGCAGAAACAAGCAAAGTGGTTTACTTAGGTGACGGAGAAACCGTAAACTTTCCGGTACCGTTTTGCTTTTTTGAAAAACAGATTGCCGTTTTTCTGGGGGAGAAAAGTATTCCTCTGGAAGAGGGTAAAGATTATACAATAGATAAAAACGAACGATTGGAAACGGGGCGCGTCATTTTGGCCGCGGCACCGGTAAAGGATGAAAGGATTACGATTGTCCGCGATGTCGCGTTTAATCAGTTGACTACATTTTTGGAGGGGGAAGATTTTCCGGCAGTGGATTTTGAAAAGGCTTTGGACAAGCTGACCATGGCTTTGCAGCAGCTTCGCGAGAAGCTCTCGCGCACGCTGACCACACCTGTGGGCGAGGATTATGACGAAGAAGATTTGTTCCGTTGCTTTTCCATGCTGACAAAAAATTTTCATTTGATGGAAAATATTCCGCTGATGATAGATGAGCTGCGCATCATGTATAATGATATCTTGAATAATTATTATTCGGCGGCGGAGGTGGACGCTAAATTGGAACCGGCAACACCGCTGCGCTTTGTCAATACGACACTTTCCGTAAGTGCTGAGACGGCCGTGCAAAGTACGGATTGTCCGGGCTTTCCGTACAAAGTCAATATTGCTCTGGAAGGTGCCGTCGCCGCCAAAGTGCCGAATGTCTGCTTTAACGGTACCGATGCACAAAGCGGGCGCTTTGCCTCTGTGGCTTCCAGTTATGACGGCGGTATCAGTTTGTATCTGAATACCAATGAAACATATGAAACCGTCATTCCCATCATCTTGCTGCAATAAGGGGGAGAAATGGAGAAAGTAAAAGATGTGCTGGCACACTACGGGCTGTGGGGTGTGTTCATAGGCTTTGTCACATTGCTGATAAAACCGTTTATATCCGTTCGCCAAAGTCTGCGCGACATGCTGATAACTTTTATCGTCAGCATGCTCTGCGGACTTTTGGCGGAATATATGGATATTCCCGTGCCGGTAAAATACGGGATTTCCGGTGTCTGCGGGCTGTTTGCCGTCAGAATATATATGATAGCCGACAGTATCCTGAAAACGGCGGAAAAAGACCCGTTTCATTTCATTAAAACTATAAAAGATAAAGAGCCGGAAGCGTAAATTCGACTCTTTTTCTTTTTGTTAGGCTGCCGTGTCGGGGGATCATATATCGTCCGTAGCCCCGCACGGCAGTTTTGTTGTAAAGAATTATGGTATTAAGAAAAGATTAAGTTGTTACGTTTAATATACTGCAAATTAAAAAGTATAGGAGCACAATAAATGCAAACAAGCCGGTTAACAGTTTTTGTCGGAATGCTTTTGGCATTAATTGCCCATACGACTGCGGCAGAAGGCAAAGCGGATATTGCCGCGTTAAAAGGTGAAACGCTGATAATCAGCTCGCCGTTTGTGAATGGCGCGGACGCATCGCGGATAACCGTTTCCGACATCTCTTTCAGCCCTGATTATGCTGATGACGGCAAACTGATAATCAATGGTGTGTCATATCCCGTTGACCGGCTTTTCAGGCAAAATGCGGACGGCCGCTGGGAAAATTTAAACGCGATATTAAAATATAACGGTACCGGCGGTACGTTTTTTATCCGTTATTATGATAAAGGGCGCTTGGCGGTTGCCGACGAAAAAGCCCGCCTTGAAAAACAAACGGCAACATGTATGGCAGCGTATGACGGCGACACCGCCGGCAAAGTTCTGGAAGAAGTTGCTGACAGGCAGAAATGTCTGGATGATGTCTTTTCCCGTACAGTCAATTTGTTTTACAGTTTCAATGCTGGCGAAATGCACGAAAGTTATAATGCTGTTTCCTCTGCCGCCGATAAGTTTTATACCGCATCGGCATCGCCTGATTATTGTTACGGTCGCTGCGGAACGCTTGCCGCAGTCACTGCCGCCGATAAAGCGCTTAGCGCCAAACGCGATTTTATTTTACACCTGTTGAAGAATATAGAATTTTGAAATGCGAGGTTCTCATCCCCTGTTTAAACATCATAAATAAAAAAACACCCGTAAAGGGTGCTTTTTTATTTATGGTAGCTAAGGAGGGATTGACGTCGTTTCACTCCGCCGCACGGGCGCTCATTCGCTGCGCTCACCGGCGTTCTTCCGCCCGCCTCTCGCTTGTAGTCGAACCCCCTTTGGAGTTCTCATCCCCTGTTTAAACATCATAAATAAAAAAAACACCCGTAAAGGGTGCTTTTTTATTTATGGTAGCTAAGGAGGGATTCGAACCCCCGACACAAGGATTATGATTCCTCTGCTCTAACCAACTGAGCTACTCAGCCATCAGGTACGGAAGAGTATTTACAGATAAATTTTTAGAATGTCAATAATAAAAATAAAAAATGTGCAAAAAAAGATTAACCGTGGGATAAATCGGCAAAAATCTTGCGCTCTGCCTGATAAAAAGCTAAAAATCCGGCATAAGGACTAACGAACGGAGTATATGATGTCTGAGAATTTATTAAAATCAAAACGCTTTCTTCCTTTATTGCTGACCCAGTTTCTCGGGGCTTTGAACGACAACCTTTTCAAAAATGCCTTGCTGACCATGGTTACCGTAAAGCTGACGGCGCAGGCGGATATTCTGTCGAACATAATAGCCGGGTTATTTATTCTGCCTTTCTTTTTATTTTCCGCAACCGCCGGCGAAGTCGCCGATAAATATAACCGCGCCGCCATTGCCCGCGTGCTGAAACTGACCGAACTCATACTGATGTGTGCCGTTGCTTTTGTGTTTTATACCGAAAACATCACACTCCTGATAATCCTTCTGGCTTTAATGGGGACACAGTCCGCCTTTTTCGGGCCGATTAAATATGCGCTTCTGCCTCAGCTCTTAAACCGCGATGAACTTGTTTCGGCAAATGCTTACGTCGAAGCTTCAACCTATGCGGCGATTCTCTTGGGGCTGATATTGGGAACGCTCCTGCCGGTTCATATTGCCATTACCGTTCTGATTGTTTTGGCGCTCTGTGGCGTTGTTGCATCCCGCAAAATTCCTGACGCGCCGGCGCCGCGTCCGCAAGCCGTCATTTCCAAAAACATTTTCAAGGCGTTGGCAGAGACGTTCCGTATTATTCGCAAAAATCCCGTCGTTTTCAAAAGCATCTTGGGCGCTACCTGGTTCTGGACAGTGGGTGCGTTGGTTGCGGTGCAGATATATCCTCTTGCCGGTCAAATTCTCCATGCCTCCGCCGGCGTTATCACGTACTTCCTCATTATCTTCTCAGTTGGTGTGGCAGCAGGTTCTCTTACCTGCGGCAAAATCTTGAAAGGGTTGATTCACGCAACCTATATTCCCGTTTCTGCGCTCGGTATGGGGCTGAGCCTTTATGCGCTTTATGCCCTGACCAAGGATTATCAAACACCTGCGGAACTCATTACCCTGAATGACTTTTTCACGGCGCCGTCTTCGGATACGATTTCCGCTGCTCTCTTTCTCTTGGCCTTTTTCGGCGGCATGTATATCGTGCCCTTAAACGCGCTTATGCAGGCAAACGCGCCGAAAGCCTATACCGCTGCTGTGATTGCCGGTAATAATATCTTGAATGCACTCGGCATGTCCGTTGTCGCTGTCCTTGCCGTTATTCTGCTCTCAATGGGCTTCACCATTCCCGAACTCTTTTTAACCGCAGCGGTTGTTAACCTGTTTGTCTTTATCTATATTGCAGCACTGTTGCCCGATGCGTTGTTGCGCTCGTTCTTTCAGGCCGTGCTGGGCGTTTTGTTCCGCGTACGCATAAAAGGGCTGGAAAATATCAAAAGAGCCGGTGCCAATGCCATTATAATTGCCAATCACACCTCGCTCTTGGATGGTTTGCTGATTGCAGCGTTCATGCCTGAAAAAGTCACTTTTGCCATTAATACCGAATGGGCAAAAACCTGGTATGTCAAACTTTTCGGTTTGGTCGTCCGCTTTCTTCCCGTAGATCCGACTTCGCCGTTTTCCATCCGTGAAATGATTGATGAAGTTAAAAAAGGCTCCAAGCTGATGATATTCCCCGAAGGGCGCATTACCGTTACCGGCGGCCTGATGAAAGTTTACGAAGGGGCAGGGGTGATTGCCGAAAAGGCGAATGCCCGCATTTTGCCGATACGAATCAACGGCGCGCAATACAGCAAACTCTCTTATATGAACAACAAGTATAAGACACGCCTGTTCCCCAAAATCACCATGACGGTCTTAAAGCCTTTGAAAATTCATATTCCCGAAGAGGTTAAAGGGCGCGACCGCCGCCATGTCACTTCGGTAAAGCTTTATGAACTCATGGCTGACATGATTTACAAAACTTCGGATATTGATGAGAATATTTTTACTTCGCTCATAGACGCAGCCAAAACCCACGGCTGGAATCATAAGATTGCCGAAGACATCACCCGCCGCCCGCTGACATATAATGCGTTTATTAAAAAAGCATATGTTTTGGGCACGGCATACGAACAGGCATTTACCTCAGAGAAATTTATCGGCCTCATGCTGCCCAATATGCTCGTCAACGTTGTCAGCTTTTTTGCGCTGCAAAGCGTGGATAAGGTGCCGGTCATGGTAAACTTCTCGCAGGGCGTGGCGCAGGTAACATCGTCTTTGAAAACCGTCGGCGTTAAAACCGTCGTTACCTCGCGAAAATTTATTGCACAGGCACGGCTTGAACGCTTGGCTGAGGGTATTGCCGAATGCGGCGTCAAGCTTGTTTATCTCGAAGACTTTGCCCCGCATATTTCGCTTAAAACCAAGCTCAAAGGGCTTATGCGGCATATAACAAACCGCCTGCCGCAGCATAAAGCCGATGACACCGCCACCGTGCTGTTCACCTCCGGTTCCGAGGGAATGCCGAAAGCCGTATTGCTGACGCATAAAAACTTGCAGGCCAACCGTTATCAGGTCAGCACGGTCATTGCGTTTAACAGCACCGATATTTTCTTTAATGCGCTGCCGCTGTTCCATTCGTTCGGGCTCTCGGTCGGTACGATACTGACACTGTTGTTCGGCGTGCGCACGTTCTTTTATCCGTCGCCGCTGCATTACCGTATTGTTCCCGAACTCGTTTATGATACCTGCGCCACGATTATCTGCGGCACCGATACTTTCTTTTACGGCTACGGGCGCATGGGGCATCCTTATGATTTCTTTAATGTCAGATATGCGGTTGTCGGCGGCGAAAAGCTCAAAGACCAGACCTTTAATCTCTGGATGGAAAAATTCGGCGTCCGCCTGCTCGAAGGCTACGGCACCACAGAAACCGCCCCTGTCTTATGTATCAATACGCCGATGCACCGCAAAAAAGGCTCGGTCGGGCGTTTGCTTCCCGGTATAGCTTATAAGCTTGAACCCGTCGCCGGCATTGAGGAGGGCGGCAAGTTGCTCGTTGCGGGTGATAACATCATGCAGGGTTATATGAAAGCAGACAAGCCCGAAAAATTGCAGCCATTGCCTGATAAGTGGTATGATACCGGCGATATCGTCAGTATTGATATGGACGGCTTTGTCACCATTCACGGCCGCGCCAAACGCTTTGCCAAAATTGCCGGAGAAATGGTTTCGCTGACCGCGGTTGAAGCGGCATTGGACAAGCTGTATGAAGGATTTATGCAGGGCATCATCACACAACCGGACGAGAAAAAAGGCGAACAGCTGATATTCATCACCGCGGCAGAACAGGCTTCGCTTAATGAGATTAAAGCCTTTTTCAAAGCTGAGGGGTTCAGCGAACTTTGGGTACCGAAAAAAGTTGTTTATATGAAAAAAACGCCCGTCCTCGGTACCGGCAAGTTTGATTATCAAACCGCCGCCCGCCTGTACGAGCAAGGGGAGATTCCCGCATAAAACAGGTTGACAAACATATTTTTGTCTAATATACTGCGTACGAAACTTGTAAATTTATGTCATATGAATATCATTAATCGTATCTGCTGTATGTTTTCCAAAAAAGCACGGGCAGAGTATGAAAAGGAGAAAATCAGCTCCTTACTGGCTGAAGGCCGGCACTTGTGGAAGCAAATCAATGAGGAACTACCCAAGGCCTGCGGCCTCAATCCGGAAGTTGACGAACCGCGTATGCGCGCATTCCGAAATTTGATACCGGCGTATACACCGCGCCAGAAGTCCGCTTTAATCAAATGGTTAAACCATGAGATTGAAGACATCGAAGACAATTACTGCGAAATAACAAGCGGTGTACATGAAAAATATGAGCGCTGTCAGCTGCAAATCTTTCGTGCGCATCTGGAAATCCTGCAATCTTAAACCGACAGCCCTGAAAAGGGCTGTTTTTTGTTGTTGACAAAACGCTGAAAAACATTAAAGTAAAAGCGAAATTAATTTTTTAGATATTATGAAAACCAAAAAGAAAAACCGCTTATGGCACTGTCTGCTGTTAGTCACGTCTGACGAATACCGTGAAGGACTGGACTATGACGAAGGCGAAGAGCTTTGGAAAAGCATTAATAAAGGCCTTGCCCCGCCACAAGGGGACACAACGGTCGATAAACAACGCATCAGCCTCTTTGCCGACCGTTTCAAAACCACTCTGACACATAAAGAACAAAAGCTCCTTGTCAGATGGATAAAAAACAGGTTGGAACATTTGCTCCATGATGATGAAGAAGAAGATTTGTCATTCCAAATCATTGTGTACAAGCATAAATGGATACGAATTTATCAGCAGCATCTTGCCGCGATAAGCTGAATCAAAACGGCAGTTTCCGCAGAGGGGCTGCCGTTTTTGATATATTTATCTTGACTTTTAGACAAAATCATCTAAAAAGAAAATGAAATTTATCATTATAAATAAACTATTATTTGCACTTTTTTATGGATAAAAACAAAACAGATTTACCGCCCGTATATCGCAATATCGTATTTTTGACCGGCGCGGGCATTTCAGCTCCCTCGGGGTTGGCAACATTCCGCAGTCAGAACGGTTTGTGGAACAATCACCGCATGGAAGATGTCGCCACAAAGGAAGCTTTTGAACGCTGTCCGGAGCAGGTTCACGCATTTGTCAACAGCTTAAAACCGGAATTCTTTGCCGCGCGTCCCAATACCGCTCATCTTGCAATTACGAAACTGCAGCAAATCTATCCTGCAAACGTCAGCGTGTTAACACAGAATATCGACACATTGCACGAACAGGCCCGTACAAAAAATGTCTACCACATTCACGGACAGATAAATCAGGCAAAATGTTTGCAGTGCGGGCATATTATGGAAACGTGGGAAGATGTTGGTACGAAAACCGTTTGCCCCGCTTGCGGTATTTCGGGAAAGTTGAAACCTGACGTTGTTTTGTTTCATGAGCCGATTCTTCATGAACAAATGATTGCCGATTTGTTGCAAAAGGCTGATTTGTTTATCGCCATCGGAACTTCTGGTGTTGTTTATCCGGCAGCCGGTTTTGCCGCGGAAGCGAAAAGAAACGGCGCCCGTACGGTTCTGTTAAATGCGGAAATCGTCACCGGCAGAAATTTTGATGAGCAGATTATCGGTGATGCCGCCGAAACACTTCCGGAATTTGTCTCACGGTTGTTACTCTCGGTAAAAAGTTGAATCAAAAAACAGCAGTTCCCGCAAAGGAGCTGCTGTTTTGTTGTTTAGGCATTGAGCGCTTTCAGGTGCTCGCCGTAAATCTGGCGGTATTTCTGCTCCCTTACTTCGTCTGACATCGTAAAGTGTTCGCAGAAATTATGATTCAGATCATAGAGCCTGTCTTCCAGCCATTCGCGCAGACAGCGCTTCTTTTTTGCCGAAAGAGAGGGAAGCATAGCCTTAAAGGCTGCCATTCTCGGCTCATCGTCTTCGAGTACACCGCGGGCTTCGGGAAGCTTTTCTTCCAATGTTTTCCACAGAGCCGCGCCTTTGGCAAGACGTCTCCGGCTTTTGCTGCGCCATGTTTTCTTCCTGCAGCATTTGTTCATAAGCCACGATAATAGATAGAAAAAATTATTCATAGGACATAGAGTTAGTTAACTGTCCTTACGATATAAAACAAAAACATTTTTGTCAAGAATATAATCTGACGCACAGAAATTATCCTGCGTCTTTGAATTTATAAGCTTCGCTTCTAGCCAGTTCGTCGCAGCGTTCGTTCTCCTTGTGTCCGGCGTGCCCTTTGACCCACACCCAGCGGATTTCATGCCGTTCGCGCGCCGCATCCAGCTTTTGCCACAACTCGACGTTTTTGACCGGCTGCTTTTTGTTGGCTGTTTTCCAGTCGCTTTTTTTCCAAGCATAAATCCATTTTTCAATCCCGTCCATCACATATCTGCTGTCGGTATAAAGCGTGATGTTGCAGGGTTCTTTAAGTTTGCCGAGTGCTTCAATGACCGCGGTTAATTCCATGCGGTTATTCGTGGTCTCAGCTTCGCCGCCCGATATTTCTTTTTCCACGTCATTATAGCGCAGAATGGCCGCCCAACCGCCGGCTCCCGGGTTTCCCAAACATGCACCGTCCGTAAATATCTCAATCCGTTTCATTGTCTTTCCTTTTTATATAGTTGCCGGTATAAATATTCTCTTAAACTTTCCCTCTCCCTCCGCAGGGCTTGCATTTTACTCTGCCTTCTCCCCTCCGAGGGAGAGGGGTGGGGTGAGGAGGAAACATTAATTCCTTATTCCGTCTTCAAATACTGCGAGAAAAACTCGTTCGTCAGCACTGCCGTATCCGCATTCTTTTTCACCGCTTGCGCCGTAAACGAGCGCAAATCGTTTTTGGAAATATAAATCCGGAAACTTTTCGGCGTTGCGCCGTCCGCGCCGATAACCCCGTCCAGCAGGAAATCTTCACTTATCTCTCCCGAAAAGCGGATTTCCGCTTTTGCACAGGCAAACAAAGCCCGCGGCGGCACGCGCATTTCAACCGGCGTAATCAGATTGATGGAGTTGCTTTCCGCTGCCAGATTTTCCAGTTGGCTGTCATAATAAAAATTGACCTTGCATTTGTCGCCGCCGACATTGATTGTGCGGCACGAAAGGTAAACTTCTTTCGCAACGGCGTTGGAGCTGTTTTCCGCCATGAGTGAAAACCGCACTTTGACAAATTCTTCTTTTTTCTTGGATTTCTTGACGGGTGCAAAAATGTCTTCTTCGCCTTCTTTTCCGGCAATGACCGCTTTATCCGTAATGACTAAGTTCATATTCGGCTGCGGGCGTTTCCCGAACATGCCGGCAATCACCGCATACGGGGCAGGGACGTTGTTGGAGCCCGAGCGGATATAAATTTGGCTGCCCTGCGTCGTCATCAGCGGCGCAATGTCGGACTTTGGAATATAGGTAGCCAAAAAGCCGTTGCCGTCTTTATCACAGCTGATGATGTGGTTGCGCACTTTGTTATGCGACGGAATGGTGCAGCCGGAAATGGCGTTTTCCAGCCAGCTCAAAAAGCGGTGCACGTTTTGTACTTTAACCTTTGCTTTTGCCACGTCGCCAAGCTCCAAATCCTTCGCACACTCCACACCCCAGACCAGCACGCCGCCTTCCGAGTTGCCGAATGCCGAAATCGCTTTGCCTAAGTTGCGCCTGTCGTTTTGGTGCAGCGCGCGCATGGACTTGCCGTCCGACGCAGCTTGTTTAAAGTCCATAAACAACTCTTCCGATTGGCGGTTGATGATAAATTCGTCAATGGCGTCTTCGCCGAAATAAACCAGCTTTTCAAAAATATCTTCTGCGCGCGACATATCGTTCTCCCGTAAATTTTTCTTTATTTTAGCGGCGTAATGTTAATATATTCCTAAGAAAACCAAAAGACGCGCTTTTCAGGGCACGCCTTTTATCGTTGTATCGGGAAATTTATCCTAAAATATCATTCACATCCACAGCCTGCCGTTCAGCGTCGTCTGTTTCAAAAAACGGATAAACGTCTTTCAAGCCCATCATGGCCGCGACCATTGAAGACGGGAATATTTCCAAAGCGTTTTTGTATTCTTTGACCGCAGAGTTGTAAAAACGACGCGCGGCGGCAATATGTTCTTCGGTTTCGCCCATTGCCTGTTGCGCGGTTACCATCGCCGTATCGGATTTTAACTCCGGATAAGCTTCCGCTTGAATGTTAAACGAACGTAAAGCGCTGTTTAATTGTGCGTCCGCTTTGAATTTGTCGGCATAGTTCTCTGCATCCATCGCCGCTTCGCGCAGTTTCGTCACTTCCGTAAACACGGCTTTTTCATGTTCCATATATTTCTTAGCCGCTTTCAGCATGTTCGGGATAAGGTCATAGCGCTTTTTGAGCTGCACGTCAATACCTGCGGCCGCTTCTCTAACGTTGTTTTTGGTCTTGATAAGCGAGGCGTAAATCAAATAAAGCCCGAGCAAAAGAGCGCCCGCGATAATTAAAATGATGGTCGTTGTGGACATAAATTTTCTCCTGAAATAAATTACATGTTGATAATAAAACGGCTAATCTTAAAATAATGTAAAGAAAACAATTAACGGCATGCCGCTATTCTGACGGAAGATGTATTGTTGAAGCCTGCTTCCGTGGAATGAGAGGCATATTTTTGGGAAATTTTTAATATTTCATCGCCGTTTTTCCCTGCGGCACAATTCTTTTTGATGTCTTTATAAAAATTGTTTTGCGCATTGCTTTTAATCTCTTTTCCCAATGCCAGACCGAGCGAACCGAGTTCTTTAACACAAGCTTCCCGTCCTTCGGGGCTTGTATCGGCATGTCTTTGCACAACATTGCCCCAATATTCCAATGTCAACATTTGCTCCGCATGTCGTGTATAAGAATTGAGCAGGTCATCTTTGAGCTGTCCTGACTTGTCATGTTTGTCGGCAATTTGCACTATATTTTGCATCGTTTGATAAACGGTATTTCCCGCAGTCAGTTTTTGTGCTTCTGACAGACGCTGCTGACGTAACAAATATTCCTTTTGCATTTCTTCGTTAATCTTATGACCTTTGGCTTCAATACGTGACCAGCGTTCGTTTAAAACCGGATTGTCAAATTTCTCGCCGTTGGAGAGCATAACGCCGAAACCATTGTCAACGCCTTTATAATACAAGGCATTTCTCAATTCGGCACTGGACGAAACCACATAAACACCTTCGGCAAAATAGGCGCCGATTAGCCCGTTGTTTGTGCCGTAAACAACCTCTTTGCCGGTTACCGCAATATCTTTTTTCCCTTCGCTGAAATAACATTCCGTGCTTCTGAACCCGTCCGGATGACCGGTCTTCGCATTTTCTTCCGGCGTTAACATCATATACGAGCCGTCTTCTATTCCCCAAGATTTAAGCTTTTCTATAACTTTCTCTTTGGGCGATTTTTCTGGCGAGATATTTTGCGTTTGTTCCGCTTGTCCCTCCGGCAAACCGGCCGCGGCCTTATCCGCAACGGTTTCATATTGCCGGAATGAGTTGCCTTGTTCCTGAACTATCTTACGCTTTCCGGCTTCTCGCTCCGCAATAAGCTGCTGCTGGGCAGCGGCAAGCATATTATCTCCGCCGTTTTGCGCAAGATAGTTCAGGGCTGCCGCATATTTCGGGTTGCTTTTATCTGATAAATGACAGAAGGCCGCACTGTTCAAACATTCTTCCATCTCTGCCGCAAATGCCTTTTTCCCTTTTTTCGGCGCGAAATCCCTCAACACACCCTCCCGAACGTCATTGTTTTCCAACATTTCTGGGTGATGAATAAACATCTTTTCCAATCTCTTTTTTAAGTTGCCGGTTTTATCATATTTATCCGCAAATGCCGCTATTTTTTTAAGCTCGGTTACCACCGGATAAAAACCGAACCCGCCGGTTTGCGGCACTCTCTTTGCCAACTCGTCCAAATTCAAAACTTGTGCGTCCGGGTTATGTTTTTTCTGCTGTTTTAATTTAACAGCCTCGTCAAGCGGCATGTCACTGCGCAATAATGCCATGAAATACGGATTATCCCCGTTTTCTTTAACGAACTTGTTAAAACTCTCCAAAAAAGGTTTAACGGCTCCCTTATTTTTAAAATCGCCAACCTCTGATAAAACAGTAAAAGCTCTTTGTCCGACATATTTGCTCATCTTTTCGCTCAAACCCCCGCTTTGGGTGATTCCCTGCATATAACTTTTGATTAGGGAAACATCTTGTTTTGTAAACAAGATAGAGGCCTGAAACATTATTTGCGAATATTTATGTAAAGCCTCTGCCTCTTTATCAGTGCTCCGATAGGAACTGTTAATAAAACGCCGTAAAGCCGCTTTTTCCTTCTTAACCAATAAATAGTGTTCTTTAAAATGTTTTATTTTCTCCATTAGTTCCATTGCTGAGGTCATCACCAAAGGTTGCGCCAAAACCGATTTTACCATATCCCGCCGCCACCCATTCTCATGCAAAGAAGTTTTGCTGAAAAACTTGTTTTTAAACAGCGTGTTCAATGTTCGCGGCGTATAAGCGCTTTTAATCACTGTTTGCTCGGATAATCTTGCGAGCTTTTCATCTTTCAAAACGCCGTTTTCATCAAAAAATTCTCCCTGCTTTTGGGCACGGCGAATTTTCCATACTTGTTTAATCGTCTCTTTCATCACCGAATAAGAGGTGTAAAATTTGGTATTTGCATTTCCTCCGCCATACCGGGGCTTACGAAAGTCATATAAAGATACGATATTACGTGCAACGCCGGCACTGTAAGTTCTGACTGCTTGGTACATAAAATCCGCCGGATTCTTCGCCCTGAGCATCAGCGCTGCGTATGCAAAGCTCTCTGAGTGCATCTCATTAAGGTAAAGTTCATACTCACATTTCTCCATAAGCTTACCTTCGGCCTTTTCTTTACCGCCGAGTTTTTCTTCTGCGTCGGCATACATTTTACCGACCGTCTCGTCATTAAATAAGTCATAATGCTTCTGTAACGAATGAGCCAATTCGTGATATTTAATCTGATAATCTTTCGAAGAAAAGCTGAAAAAAGCAGTTCCGGCATAATTCAATCCGCCGCCGCCGAGTGTTGCGTCCCCAACATTAACTTTATATTCGCCATTCGGCAGAGGTCGCAGAATTTCTTTCTCAATAAGCTCATCGGTCATATCTCTGCCGTTGAGGCGTGACACTTCGTCAATCACCTTTTGATAATCATAATGAAAAGTGTTTTTAACATCTTTATTGTGAATTTCATTATATGAAAAAACTGCCGTGCCGACTTTTTCTGCAATGCTTTTAATGTCTTTGTTGATGTCTGCGGCTTTTACCATTAGCGCCTCCGTACGACAATATATAATAAAGTATACCCTAAAAAAGCCTTAAAATCAATAAAAAAGCACAAAAAAACGCGCCCGAAAGCGCTGTTTAAATCAAAACGGAAATATTAAAGAATTACATAAACATACAAAAATAATATATTGAAAATAAAGCGCTTATCTGCTCGCAGCAGGGATACTTAAAGCTTCAAAGCGCTCTGTTCGTTCATTGCGCAATTTCTCATGAGAAAGATCTCCTAATAATAACTATAAAACCATCGGGCAATCCGTGAATCTCATCCGGTCTGCGGTGATTCGGCCGAAATACATCGCAAAAATCTCAAAATGTTTTCACCTTATTTGTGCTAACAGAAAGAAACAAAGCACAAATATCCGCGAAATAAAATCTTTTAGAGCAAAATCTTTTAACATATATATATAATAAACTTAACAAACCGTTTAAAACGTAGAATCACTTTAAAATTCTCTCAATATATTTTTTGCGTTGTTAACAGGATTGTTGCTTTATTCCGTAAAAAAAATCCCCGAGGGGACAACCCCGTCGGAGAAACGGTTCCTGTATGCCGGCGGCATTTCAGGAAAGTTGCGGTCTGTGCGCAAAGCGGTCTGCATGAATGCAGCGGACGCGTTGGGGCATAACGCAAAATTTCAGCCGGCGGACGTTTCTCATGATGAGAGCACCGAAAAGGTATTTGAGAACGAGTGCAACCATGGCGGCCGGCGAGGTGACAATAAGAGCTTCTTTCTTGTCCATACATAAAAATTTAAAAGTTGTACATCATAATTTTTGCAAACGGTGCAATATATAATTATTATTTTGAAAATGTAAAGCTTTTTTTTAATTTTTTTGTTTTTATTCGGCGTTGATTAAATATCCGGAAACATCTTCTCCGTTTTCTTTCCTCAAAACAAGAGGATAAGAGGCAATTTTGCTAAATCCGGAGTCCCGCAGCAGCTGCTCGGTATATCCGATATTATGTTTATAGCGCCCGTTAGGGGTAAGGTAAAAGCTTTTGCTCCGCTCTTCATCTGCCGCTTCAATGCTGAACCAAATATCAGAGCCTTTAAGGTTCTTAAACATCGCTTTCAAATCGCCGATATAACAAAAAACGTCAAACGCCAGCACTATATCATATTTACCCTGTAAAGAAGTCTCTTTAAGGTAGTCCGCAATGCTCCGGCATGTTAAAGTACGGTAAATGTTTTTGGCTTTTGCCGCTTTCAGCATATTCTCCGAAATATCTATACCGTCAAAAATCGTCTTCTCATTGCCCAGCGCTTCCGCCGCCGCGCCGGTACCGCATCCGAGGTCAAGAATTCTTCCTTGAATGTTGTCGTTTAATTCTCTGAATTTACGAATAATCTGCGGGTTAAGTTTCGTCATTGTTTCATCATAAGTTTCGGCAAAAGTATCAAACAAAGCTGCCGCGTAAATATCGTCTGCCGAAATATCTTTATTGCCGCTCATTCCGGCAAGAAGGCGCGCCGAGAAGATATTATCAGGTTCCTGCTTCTGCCAGTTTTCGGCAATTTTCAGCGCCAATTCGGCGTCGGTTTTAAACAGTTCCACAAGAGTTTCAGAGATATTAATTGCAAACAGCTGATTTTCCGGCGCTTTTAAGTGGGCGTTAAACATCAGTCCTAAGGCTTCTTCCAAGTCTCCCGTTTCTTTTAGGATAAGCGCCAGATTGTAACTGATTTCCGGCGTATCGGGAGCAAGGGTTACCGCAATACGATATTCTTCCAGCGCTTCTTTATAACGCTTCTGCCGATAGAGAACGATGCCGTAGTTTAAATGTGCGCCCGCAATATCCGCAGCCAGTTTGAAACTGCGCAGGTAATATTTTTCCGCCTTATCCAATTCGCCTCGGGCAAGAGAAATATCCGCCGCGCCCAAAAGCGCCTGTACATCATTGCCGTTCAGATTTAAGACCTTATGATAGTAAGTTAAAGATTCGTCAAGCTTGTCTTGCTCACGCAGCAAATCAGCCAAAGCCGACAGCCCGTCAGTCCGCTCCGGTGCAGCCTGAACGGCGCGGCGCAGATAATTTTCTCTCTCACGGCTGTCCGTCAAAAGCAATGCGGTTTTAAAATTCGCTTCAAAATGGTTCGCATTGTCGTCCGCCGTTTTCTTTAAAGTTCCCAAATCATTGGTATAAAAACATAAATTAACCAATGCGTCCGTATAATCTTTGTCAATATCCAACGCCTTGCAAAAGCTTTTGACTGCCGCTTTATGCTCGCCGGTTTCTGCCTGCAAAACGCCGAGATAATTCCACGCTTCTTTAAATCCGCCGTTCAAATTCACGGCCTTTTGCAATGCTTCTTTTGCTTCCGCCGGTTTGTTTAATGATTTATAAGTAAGCCCCAGGTTGAAATAATGCGGTGCAAACGGCATCGGCGCATATTTTATTGCTGACAGAAAACAATCGGCAGCCCGAAGGTTATCTCCGCGGCTTTGCGCAATCAGCCCCAGCAGATTCCAAACATCCGAATTATGCGGCATGGCTTCAAGCATTTTGACATAAATCGTTTCCGCTTCATTCAGCGCACCGTTATTTTGCAGCTCTATGGCTTTTTGAAACATTAAATCATACGACATATCAGAACCTTAACCTTAAATATTAAATCAGAAAGTCATTAAGTATACTGAGTAATTCTGCAATATCTTCATCTGCTCCCAGCCTATGGTCGGCGTTTTTCATCAGACAAACTTTCACGTCATCACTGCAAAGCTTCTGCGCAATCAACGGCGCCGTCCGCCAATCAAGCGCGGCGTCTTTCATGCCCTGCAAAAGGCGCACTTTACCGGCATAGGGAATAACTTCCTTGTCAAGCATCTGGTTTTCATATCCGGAGGCAATCATGTCTTTCGTGATAACATAAGTAAAATCATTGGTCGGGAACTCAACTTTGCCGTTTTGTTGCAAAAGTTCTTTATGTTCCGGCTGAAAATAGGCTTCAATATATTTTTTCAGGAAATCGGGTGCCGCCGCCAGCCCGAACATACCTTTGACTTTTTCCGGGTATCGACATGCAGCCATCAGCGACAGCCAACCGCCGAGCGAAGCGCCGCCGACCACGACATCACCTTCAACCAATTCATCGACAATCTCAAAAATCTGGCTTTTATAAGTATTTAACGTCGTTTCTTCAAAGCGGGATTTATCGCTGCCGTGCCCCGCAAGCTCATGGCGGAAAAAGCCCATGCCGTTTTCAATGCACCATTTTTTTACTTCTTCGGGCTTTCGTCCGAACGGGTCGGAGCAAAATCCGTGTGTATAAACAACAGTAAAGCTTTGAGTTTTGGAAGCTTTCGGCTTAATGTGTTCGCAAAGTGTGGTATGTCCGTTTTTGAATGTGATTTGTTGCATTTGAAAACCTCATAAATTTAACTTGTTAAGAGGTATATATAACTAAATGAGTAAAAATAAAGTAAAAGAGCCGGTTGTTTTGCAGGTTTTGCCCGAATTGGGGCAGGGCGGCGTTGAGTTGGGAACCGTGCAGATTGCCGGACATTTGGCCGAAAACGGTTTTAAGAATTTTGTCGCCAGTCAAGGGGGGCGTATGGAGTTTCAGCTCGAAAAGCTCGGCGTCAAACATTTTAAACTGCCGTTAAAGAGCAAAAACCCGTTTGTTATACTGCGTAATGCCGAAAAACTTGCCGAAATCATCAAAAAAGAAGGCATTAACATTGTGCATGCCCGTTCCCGCGCGCCGGCATGGAGCACGTATCTTGCCGCTAAAAAGGCCGGTGTTCATTATATGACGACTTTTCACGGTACCTACGGTTTAGGCCCCAAAGGGATTAAAAAGCTCTATAACCGCGTTATGACTTTCGGAGAAAAGGTCATTGTCATTTCGTCGCATATCAAGCGCCACGTTATGGAAAATTATCATACGCCCGAAGATAAGCTCGTGTTTATTCACCGCTGTGTGGATGTTGATAAGTTCAACTCCGCCGCCGTCACGCCCGAACGTTTGAAAACCATGATAGAGCAATACGAACTGCCGACTGACAAACAACTCATTCTGCTTATCGGGCGCTTAACCCGCTGGAAAGGGCAGGAGCTTTTGATTGAGGCGCTGGCAAAAATCAAAGATCGTAATGATTTTCACTGCGTCTTCACCGGTGATGACCAAGGCCGCGTCAAATATACCGAAGGGCTGGTAAACAAAATTAAAGAATACGGCATGCAGGGCATGTTTACGTTCATCAAACATACCGATGACGTTCCGGCGTTGATGAAAGCCTGCGATATCGTCGTTTCCGCTTCCGTTGAGCCGGAAGCTTTCGGGCGCATTGCCGCCGAAGGTGAGGCTATGGGCAAAATCGTTCTCGCGTCAAACATCGGCGGTTCGCTGGATAACCTCAAAGACGGTGTGACCGGACGCCATTTTGTCTCCGGTGATGCGGACGATTTGGCTGAGAAGCTGGATTGGGCGCTCTCGCTGTCCTCAGGCGAACGTGAAAAGTTTGCCGCAAGCGCCGAAAAATTTGTAAAAGAAAACTTTACAAAACAAATAATGTGTGATAAAACACTTGCCGTCTATCGCTCATTGATAGACGAAGAGCAATAACTAATTTTAATAATCAAGGGGTATACTATGATTAAGATTGAACTGCCTGACGGCAGCATTAAGGAAGTTGAAAGCGGCGTGTCCGGCTTTGAACTTGCAGAAAGTATAAGTCATAATCTGGCGAAAGCCGCATTGGCCGTAGAAATTAACGGCACATTGAAAGATGTCACTACCCCGATAACAACCGATTCCAAAGTTAAAATTATTACCTCCAAAGACAAAGAAGGGCTTGAAGTTCTGCGCCACTCTTGTTCGCACGTGATGTCCGAAGCCGTCAAAGAGCTTTGGCCTGATGTGCAGGTGACGATAGGACCGTTCATCGAAGACGGGTTTTATTATGACTTTGCCCGCAAAGAACCTTTCACGACCGAAGATTTCGCCAAGATTGAAGAAAAAATGCATGAAATCGTTAAACGTGACGAAAAGGTAACGCGTGAGGTTGTCAGCCGCGCAGATGCAGTAGCATTGTTCAAATCCCGCGGTGAACATTATAAAGTGGAAATCATTGAGGATTTGCCTGCGGACGCCGAAATCTCGTTATACCGTCAGGGGGAATATGTTGACCTCTGCCGCGGTCCGCACGTCCCGTCAACCGCTAAAATAGGCGACGCTTTCAAACTGATGAAAGTTGCCGGAGCCTATTGGCGCGGCGATTCCAATAACGAAATGCTGCAGCGCATTTACGCCACGGCTTGGGCGGATAAAAAGGACTTGAAAGAATATCTCGAACGCATTGAAGAAGCCGCCAAACGCGACCACCGTAAGTTGGGGCGCGAAATGGACTTGTTCCACTTTGAACCGGAATATGCCCCCGGCGCCGTTTTCTGGCACGACAAGGGTTATAAGGTCTACCGCCGTTTGATAGAATATATGCGCAACCGCCAAAATCATAACGGTTATGAGGAAATCTGCACCCCGCGCATTATGGACAGATGTTTGTGGGAAACTTCCGGACACTGGGAGAAATACGGTGCGCATAACTATTCGGGGCAAACCGAAGACGGCAAAATGTTCTGTATTAAGCCGATGAACTGCCCGGGCGGATTGCTCGTTTATAAACAGGGCATGAAGAGCTACCGCGATCTGCCTTTAAGAATGGCAGAGTTCGGCAAGGTCAACCGCTATGAGGCTTCCGGTGCCTTGATGGGATTGATGCGTGTTCGCGAGTTTACGCAGGACGATGCGCATATTTTCTGCACGCCTGAGCAAATGGAAGAAGAATGTATTTCTACGATGAAGCTGATTTTTGATATTTATAAAGACTTCGGCTTTGATAAAATCAAAATTTACCTTTCTACGCGGCCGGAAAAGCGTATCGGCTCTGACGAAATCTGGGATATTTCCGAAAAGTCGCTGGCTAACGCGCTGGAAAAGCATGGCTATGAATACGAGATTAACGAAGGTGAGGGCGCTTTTTACGGCCCCAAACTGGAATTTATTCTGCGTGACGCTATCGGCCGCGAATGGCAGTGCGGCACGATTCAGGTGGATATGAACCTGCCGCAGCGTTTTGATATTTCCTATATCGGCGAAGACGGCGAAAAACATCAACCGGTTATGTTGCACCGCGCGCTGTTCGGCTCCATTGAGCGCTTCTTGGGTATCCTGATTGAGCACCACGCCGGCAAACTGCCGCTGTGGCTCTCTCCGGAACAGGTTGTCGTTATGCCTGTTGTTTCGGCGTTTGACAAATATGCCGAAGAAGTCGCCAAAAAACTGCGTCAGGCCGGCTTAACCGCCAAAACGGATTTGCGCAACGAGAAAATCAATTATAAAATCCGTGAGCATTCGCTTTCCAAAATTCCGGTGATTATGGTTGTCGGCGCTAAGGAAGAAGCGGATAAGACGGTCACCGTTCGCCGCTTGGGTTCTGATAAGCAGGAAGTCAAAGTTTTGGATACGGTGATTGCCGAGTTGCAGGCGGAAGCGCAGATGCCGCACCAAAACGAAGCATAATAAATCTGCAAAACTCATAAACGGGAGGCGTAAAAGCTTCCCGTTTTTTTATGGAAACATCTCTCCCTTCTTTAACCCGATATTAAAGATTGCGATTTACAATAATTAAACAAAAAGGGGGCAAATATGAACACGCTGTTAAAAACAAGTTTGGCCGCAATCACCATTGCCGTATCGTTGACCGGCAGCAGCAACGCTGAGGAAGTATCGCCGCGCATATACGTTATGCCCGATGAAGCCCGATGCGTTGTACGCAAGGCAGACAAAACGACTTATTGTACGGATAAATCCGGGACCCCGATAACCGGTGAACTGCACAAATACCGTGATAACGTCATTCTCCGCCTCTACCCTTTGCAAAACGGGCTGCTGCACGGTACTGCGGTAACTTACGATGCCAAAGGCCGTAAAAAAACGGAAAAAGAATATATAAACGGTGTCTTAAACGGCGCTTCCCGCACATATGTCTCGTCCGGTGCTTTGGAAAGCGAAATCCTGTACACATCGGGCAAAAAACAGGGCGTCGCCAAATTTTATAATGAAGACGGCAGCCTGTTTGCACAGGCTCAATATGCAAACAACCGCCTGAACGGTAATATGCGCCTCTATGCTGCGGGCGGGAAAATTTTGTACGGTCTGACAAACACAGATGATAAATACACTTCCGGCACATATTATTACCTGGCGCCGGACGGCAGCGTCGTCCAGACCGAAATTCCGGCAGTTATCCTCAGTGCCGTTAACCATAAGTGCCTCAAATGGCAGCATGAAATGTCGTCATCAGCCTGCGCTGCGGTGTTTGAACCCGGTGATAATGCGGAGTGCGATGAAAATTGGCGCCGCCGAAACCGTCCGGCCGTCCGCCGTTATCTTGCCGCCTGTGCGAAAGGAAAACGCTATGAATAATATCAAACAATTGCGCAAAGGGCAGGGAATAAGCGTAACCGAACTCGCACAAAAGCTCAATATGTCGCAGGGTAATCTGAGCAAAATTGAAAACGGACAGTTGGAGCTTAAAGAAGAACTGGCTCAAAAAATTGCCGAAATTCTTAATGTCTCACCGCTGGCACTGACATCGGAACCGACCGCAAACGGTGTGGTTTGGCTTGAAGTCATCAATCCTGACGTGTTGTCTCTGCCGCCTTTGTCGCGTTTGCCGTTTCCGGCGCATATGCTTCCTGAAAACATACAAAATCAGACTCTTTTTGCAATGCCGGATGACACCATGTCGCCAAAAATACCGGCCGGCTCACTGGTGGTTATAGACAAAGCTGAACGCGATACTGTGCAAAACGGTATTTATTTGTTGCAAATCGGGCAAAATATTATTCTCCGCCGCCTGCAAAATACTTTTACCTCCGGTCTTAACCTTTTGTCGGATAATCCGGTATATCCGCCGCAACAAATAGATATATCATCAATAAACGTTATCGGCAAAGCAATACTTGCCGTAAGTTCAGCCGCTCTGTAATCAAAAGGATATCTGTATCCGGTTTCATAAAACAATTCGTTAATTTCATCATGCGCTCGGATGCGGACATATCCGGAATGTTTAATTTGTGTATGATTCTAAAATCCATATTGATTTTGCCTGACCTTAAATGTACGCTTATTCTAAAGGAACGTTTAAATTGTGCGGCGGGAACCGTTTCGCATAAAAAGGTAAGAAGATGTTTTTATTTTTACGTTATAATGTAAAAAAAATTATCGCGTTAATAACGCTTGCGGTATGTTTTGCCGTATCTGCCGCATATGCTGTTGAAAAAGAACTGTTTTCAGTGGAAGAAATTACCCCGCAGCAGATTTACGCCATGGCTCAGGAGCGCGACGGCCGTACGATGCTGTCCATACGCAGCCGCATAAACGTTAAAGATGAAAACGGCAATACGGCCCTTTGCCTGGCGCAGCAGAACAAAGACAGGGAAAGCTTTAAGATGCTTTTGGTTTTCGGCGCTTCCACAAAAGTTTCCTGCTATAATGATAAGGATCCGGTTTGTGCGGTTCTGCTTGATAAACATACGCGAGCCAATGGTGCCGGCTGGCTTTGGGGCGTGGCTGCTGCGGCAGGAGCTGCTTATGCCGCAACCGAACTCGGCGGCGGAGGAGGGAGTAAATCCTGTCCGGCCGGATATTCCTCAAATTACCAAAGTGTATCTTCCTGCGGTGCTCATCCGGAAGGGTGGATATTTGAGCAACACCCCGCACGTCAAAATTGCGGTAAATGCACGCCGAAAGCATATGACACCGGCTGTACGACCTTGTGGCAATCCGTTAATGACTGCGGCGAGCATCCCGATGGTTGGGAGTTTGAAGTTTCCGGTTATGCCGGTAATGAAATCTGCGGCATCTGCCGCCTTAAACAATGCGCCCGCCGTGACAGTGTGACAACCCGCGGTGCCGATATTCATTACAGTTCAATAGAATATTGCCCGCACCGTGAATATATGGCGGCAACAGGTACGCAGCAGGACGGATGGTCGGGCGTGCATGCCTGCTATACGTGCAGCTATAAATGTGACGGCAAAACCGGTTTCGCCGCGCTTTCGGCCTGTCAGATTAACGAGACGGGAAATATCGGTTATGAATGTCAGCAAGATCCCAATACAAATTGCTATATCCGCCGCGGATCGGCACAATGTCCGGCGTTTTACGGCGATCCGAAAGTGTTGGGTTCAGACGAGCGTTACAGTAAAGACGAATATTGTCCGGACCGCAAAGGTATGATGTTCACCGGACGCGAACAAAAAGGCTGGGCAGGAGACAGGGGCTGCTTTATTTGTAATTATCAGTGCGATGAGAAAACCGGCTTTTCAAGCGAGACAGTCTGCAAAACCAACGGCGCCGGCAGCGAGGGCTACATCTGTCAGCAAAATACCTCTACCGGCTGTTATTATCGTTCGCGCACGCCAAACCCCGAAAACCCTGACGGCGGTGAAAAGCCGTGTCCAGACGAATACGACACCGCGTATCAAAGCGCCGGCAACTGCGTTATCATCGGCGGGGTGGAAGCCGGCTGGAACTGGTCGCAAAGCGGCTGGTCGGGCGAGCTCAAATGCGGCAAATGCGATGCCAAACCTTGTGCTGTGGGCAGTACGGAGATTGTAAATGTCGAAGCATGCCCGACAGTTCCGTATCTGAAAGTTTATGATGTTAAAACCAGAGGTTTTTCGGGCACGAAACAATGCAACGAATGCCTTTATCAATGTGACAGCTCGCAGCAGGCTTACGATAATGAGGATGTCTGCCGGTTAGCGCAGGCAACATGTGATAAAGTCACCCCTGTTGAAGGTGTGCAATGTTATATTTTTAAGGAAGGCTGCAGCGAGGGATTTTCTACGGCAATTCAGGATGTGGCGGAATGCGGGACGAGCGGCGCCGGCGGATGGACGTTGACAGACGGCGGAGCGTCCAACATCAAAGGAAAACAATGTACTAAATGCGAACCGAAGCAATGCACACCGCCGGCAGGTGATGATGTGACGGACGTAGAAACATGCGGCTCGACCGGAAGCATGGGGTGGCATTTGACACAGGCAACCGACGGCACCGGGATGAAAAAATACGAAGGCAAACGAGGCGGAACAGACCGTCCGTGCCAAAAATGCGTCCCGAATGAACAATGTACGGATACGATGAATGTGCTGCAAAACGAATGTTCAAATGACAGTTCAAACATAATTATTCAACAGGCCTATACAGCCAAATGGACAGAAAGTCCGAATTCATTTCGCGGCGACACACCTTGCGGAACCTGCTCTTTGACATGTAAAGCCAATGGTTATGATGTTTTTAACACACAACAGGAGTGTGAAGAGAAGAGAAAAAATACGGGAGCGCCGGATGATTATGAATGCACCAATTATGCGACACTTCCCACCGTGCCGGCGGGAACTCCTGAATGTTGGATGCTTGACCTGTATAGATGCTCTTTTAAACTGGCAGCTAAAGATGTGGCAGATGATGAGTTATATAAGCAATGTGAGCCATATGGGCAATTGGAAGCAAAAGTGAAGGACAATCCGGAAATTGCTCAGTTTATGAAAAATAAATACATTGTTGAAGCTGTGAAACAACCTTTTATTAATCAACAAGGAAAAGAAAAAGAAACAAATAGTGCGGGGGAAAAATGTTTTTATTGCAAAGTAAATTGTGTCATTGATAAAGCCGGAACAGATGAACTTCTTACCACAAATATAAATAATTATCAGGAAAAAGACGGATGGGATGTTACGGAGCTGACAAATTGGAATAGCCAAAAGTGCTACTGGGTAAAGGTAGTTCCATGTGAAGGGCAGCTTCAAGAAAATAAACCGGGAAGTGATGATGATTGTTATGATTCCCAATGCACGGGCGGCTGCGAATGTACACGGGAAGAACATACATTTAAATATACCGCCGGTATGTCCGGAGGAAAAACATGTTGGGTATGTACATTTGCCAAACAATGTCCTGAAGGGTATTCAGACTCTGCCAAAGATTTAGAGGGCATAGACCTGGAAAAAACAGAATATAAGTGCAGAGGAGGAACTAAATGTTACAAAGTTTCAGCCACTCGGATGCTGAGTAGTGCGTGGGAGAGGGTGAACAATCAGACACTGATCATCCGTCATGAAGCTGGGGATTATTACGGGGATGTAACGATAAATGCGAAGGCGAGCGCGCCGGTAGTGGATGAGGAGACAGGTGAGGTTATAGGCGGCGA
>CAXHMA010000010.1:0-16223 GCA_964017825.1 uncultured Alphaproteobacteria bacterium
TCTCCATGATCAAGGTATCACTGATGACCCAGGCTGCCCGTCAGGTTACTTTGAAGAACAACCGGATACGACGTACTTCAAATTTGAGGAACATCCGACACAAAAAGGCTGCTATAAGGTAATTGATTGTAGATATAAACAATATCGTTTAACGGAACTGGGGCCTGTTGATGGCAAAAACGGCGATAGATGCATTGCCGGAGGAACACCGGCAAAAGTCTCTAATTGCTCAACGGTAAAATTCGGAGACTACTCTTGTACAAATTGTCATGGCTGCAATGCGGATAATGGTTTTGTTGGAGGATACAATCCTGCTGATGAAAGTAAATATTGTAAAACCGGAGTTGATTATATACTAACAGGTGAAACAGATTGGAAATCCGGTCAACCCTGTTACAGATTAAAAAAAGACGGCAGCAGTACGCCTAATGGTTACTACATCAATATAACGGAAGCGACAAGCTGCGAGGCCAGCGATTGTTTATCACAAAATGGAAAATGTACACTAACCGGAAACCATGTTGAGGTTAATTGCCCGAACCCGCAAGGAATTGGAACAGCGTATACCGTTCGCAGTATATATGCTCAGGCAGGGTGCAACGGCGTTTCCGGTTGTGAAACAAATAAATTACATCTTATCGCGACAGTAAACAATGCTCAAAACAGTTGCGAGATAGTTAATCAACAAAATGCAGGCGGTACTCATGCGCTTACTCTTGGTATAAAAGGTATAAAAGGTGCTCCCGGCGGATGTTCGGTAACATTTAAGATTCAGGAAAATCCGGCTACTACTAAAACAACTCAAACATATACGACAAACACTGACTCAAGTTGCCCGAGCTATTATTTTGAAACTAAGCCTGGCGAAAAATGTACTTATAATAAAACGACTCTGGCGAGTGGCAAAACGTGCTACCAACCCACCGGCTGCGTTTCCGGCTATCAAAAGGGCACATATGTGGCCGGTGAAGAAAACTGGCTTTGCGGTGATGAACATAAATCCGGACATTTTTGGTGCAAACCAATCAATAAAGATGTTGAGGTAAATATTACGGTTGACATTAATCCAACTCCTGCTAAGGCAGTGATTAGCGTTACCAATGCTAAGAATTATCTCAATAAAGAAATTACATTTGACCAAAACGATTGCTGGATTTCAATAAGAAACGCGGATAGCAGGTGTAGTCAAGCCCTAAATCAACCATTTAATGGTAATAAAGATAAGGTTTATCAAATACCTTCCTTTAAGCTAACGTCAACTGCACCTATTACGAAAGAGATAACCGGTGTACCAATGCAGTGTAAAAGCTATATGACAGGTTCTAATAGTTCCGGTCAACTTCATGTTAGTGGCATGAAATGTACCGGCCACATAAAATAAACATGCGGAACTGACAAGATGTATCAGTAATTACGATTGCAAACGGGAAAGGAAGAATGGTATTGCGAGGCATAACCTTGACAATAAACCGTTTTGATCCTTGCGTAAAGTAAAAGTTCGTATCTGTCTTTACGATGATATACACCTCTGCAATAAAAAAGGAAGCTAATCTGCTTCCTTTTTTACTTTCCGTGATCATTAATTACCACAACGGAACACATATTTTCGTATGTGCGAGTTATAAGGGAATAGAAATGAGAACCCTCAAGCCTCCTAACTCACTGTCTGATAACTCGATTTTTCCGCCGTGTGAGGTGATAATGTCGCGGGCAATAGATAAGCCCAAGCCGACGCCTCCCGTTTCTTTGTTACGCGATTCGTCAATACGATAAAACGCTTTAAAGACATCCTCGCGCTTGTCTGCCGGAATTCCGGGACCGTCATCGTCAACGGTAATTTCGAGCCGGTTATTATTGCTTTCAAGCCCGACGGCAATCGTTTTGCCGTAGTTGAAAGCATTAGAAATAATATTTGTTACCGCACGTTTTAAGGCCTGCTCGCGTCCTTGGATAGCGCTGACCTGATCGTTGGTGGAATAGCGAATCATGGCCTTAGTGTTACGGAATTTATTGATAATACTTAAAATCAATTCATTCATATCAACGAAGCTGTTTTTCTCTCCGCCTTCGCCGGAAACAAACGCCAGATATCCGTCCAGCATTTTTTCCATTTCGCTGATATCTTCGATAAATTCTTTATTTTCCTGACTTTCAGGAAGCATCGCCGTTTGCAGTTTCATGCGGGTCAGCGGTGTACGCAAGTCATGCGAAACGCCGGCCAACATCTGCGTACGCTCGGAAATTTGCTTTTGAATACGCTCTTTCATCTTGATAAACGCAATACCAGCTTTTCTGACTTCTGACGAGCCATACGGCTTAAACGGCGTATTAATGCCTTTACCAAAGTCTTCGGCCACCTGTGCCAATGTGGCAATAGAACGAACCTGAATGCGCAGGAACAGTGTCGCAACTAAAAAGAGCAGCAAAGAGGTCCCGACCATCCAAGCAACGAAACCGAAAATAGATGTACTGAAAATATGTTTTGTGGACGCTACAAAACGATACAAGCCGTTTGGCGCCTCCACGAGTACAATCACATTATCGCGCCCGTTGGCCAAATATACATTTGTCAACATATTCGGAAATTTATTATGCAAAGATTTTTCCAAAAAGCCGGTCACGATTTTATATTCTTTGCCATAATGGGTATTGGTTTTAACGGCAAGCTGTTCTTCGCCCGTAATCAAATCAAGGGTAATGCCGTAATTTTGTTTATAAAGTTCCTGAATTTCAGCAAGTGCTTCCGGATTTCGGCTTGTCATCTCCATAGCGACGGCGATATTGTTTGACAAATTGTCAGACAAGCGACGGCCGACTTTTTCCCAGTTGCCGTTAAAAAAGGCAATGACCGAAACGACCTGAACCAATATCAATGGTACAAAAATCAGCAGCATTGTTCTGAAAAACAATGTGTTCGGAAAAATTTTCAGTTTCAGATACTGTAAAACTTTCTCCACTTTATCCGGAAATTTTACATGCATTTTACTCTCCTTTATTCAGAAATTAACATATACCCTTTGCCGCGTACCGTTTGCAGATAACGCGGATTTTTGGTATCAAGCTCAATCTTTTTTCTTAACCTTGTAATTTGAACATCAACCGTACGCAGGTTTTCCGCAACACCCAAAATTTCGGCCAATTCCTCGCGGGTGTGAACCTCGCCTGTTTTGCGCCCGAGCAAAGACAAAAGCGTTCGTTCCACAGGCGTAATATGGATAACTTCGCCGGAACGATTAACCAATTCGCCTTTTTCCACATCATATAAGATATTATTAAATACCAGTTTCGCCGCTTGTTCTTTTGCCGCAAGTGTGCGTTTGAGGATATTGTTGATACGCAGAACCAATTCTTTAGGCTCAAACGGTTTGGGAACATAATCATCAGCGCCGGTTTGCAACCCGTTAATCCGATCTTCCGCTTCGCCCATGGCCGTTAATAAAATAACGGGAACATTGTTCCCTTTTGCACGAACATCCTGCAAAAATTCAATTCCCGAGATTTGAGGCATCATTATGTCGACAATGAGCAAATCAAATTTATAAACAGTTAAAAATTCTTCTGCCTGCATGGCGTCTTTGGCTGCCGTAACCAAGAATCCCTGCTCACGCAAATATCTTTGTAAAAGGCTTCTTAAACGCGTGTCATCATCAACAACCAGTAAATGTTTTTGCGCCTCCTGCATTTTGTTCCTTATTGTTTTTTAGCTTTGGAGGAAGTTTTTCTTGCAGGGGTCTTCTTCGCCGGTGCAGACGGAGCTGCCGCCGCGGTCTGCTTGCCATTTGTTGCCGTATCAGCTCTGATATATTCCAAACTTTTCTCAAAATATTGATAGCCTGTAATAAAGGTCAGAATACCGGCAACCCATAATAAGATTTCGCCCAGCGCACCCCAAAACAACCAACCGTTAAAGAAAATCATCGCCAATGCCGTCATCTGGAAACCGGTTTTCCATTTTGCCAAACGTGTAACGGGCAAGCCGACATTAACTTCACGTAAAAACTCACGCAATCCCGAAACCAAAATCTCACGACACAAAATGACAAATACCGGAATATAACTGATAGGATGAATCATCCCCGGCTTAGCCAAAAAGACAACCAGAGCCGTTGCAACCAAAAGCTTGTCGGCAATCGGGTCAAGCAATCTGCCGAAAGCGGAGACTTCGCCGCGCGCACGGGCAAGCTTTCCGTCATAATAATCCGTTACGGAAGCCGCGATGAACAATACGCCCGCTATATAATTAATCCAACAACAATTGAAATAAACAGACATAAAAACCAGCGGAATGACCGCAATTCTTGAAATAGTCAGCAAATTCGGCAAATTATACACGACTTAATCCTTTCCAATAATTTGAATTTATGTATATGATAATGTTTTTTTTTATTTATGGAAGTAATTATAAATGTTTTCAGCCGTTTTTTTGTTTATGCCGGCAACTTTAATAATGTCTTCTATCGAGGCGTCTTTTACGGCGGCAACAGATCCGAAGTAATTAAGCAAATCTTTTTTACGTTTGGCACCGACGCCCTCTATGTCATCCAAACCGGATTTCGTCATGGATTTTGCCCGTTTTTTGCGGTGAGTACCGATAGCAAAACGATGTGCTTCATCACGCAGATTTTGCAGATAAAATGCTATGGGAGACCGATACGGCAGGGAAAAACTTTCTTTTCCGGCCTGATGATAAAATTCTTTGCCGGCATTGCGGTCAACGCCTTTGGAGATGGCGATAATGTTGATACCGCTTAAATCATATTCCTTTAAGCTTTCATGCACGGCATGCAGCTGTCCGAGCCCTCCGTCAAGCAGAATAACATCAGGTTTGTTTTCAGGCGCCATGCGCTCAAATCGCCGGTGCAAAACTTCTTTCATCATGGCAAAGTCATCGTTGGTGATAGTAGGGTCTTTAATATTAAACGTGCGGTAAGACTTTTTATCAAATCCTTCGGGGGTGGCAACAACCATTGCTCCGACGGCATAGCTGCCCTGATTATGCGAGTTATCGTAAATTTCAATGCGTTGAGGAAGTTTGGGCAAATCAAAATAAGACTTCATTTCTTCCAAATTTGCTCGAATACTGTTGGTTTCGGCCAAGCGGCGCTCTATCGCCGCCAAGGCATTTTTTTTGGCATTTTCGGTTAATTTAAATTTATTCCCTTTGGTAAAAGAGCTGATTTTGACACTCAGCGCCTCTTCCAAAAAAGATTTATTTTCCAACAGTTCCGAGATAAAAATCTCTTTCGGCGGCACGTGCTCGGCATAAAAAGCACTGAGAAATGCTTCCAAAACCTCGGCAGCGGAAGCTTCTTCCTTGTTTTTAATAAAATACGGAACATTGCCGCAGTTCTGTCCGCCGCGGATAAAAAATATTTCTATACAATACCAGCCGTCTTTGTCGGCAATGCCTATAATGTCAACGGATTTTAAACCGGAATATTCCAGATTGGCATGTGATTGTATGCCGGTTAACGCCTTGATACGTTCACGCAGGATAATAGCCTGTTCATAATTTTCCTCGTTGCTGGCTTCCTGCATTCTTTGTGATAATTCTGCTTGAATTTGGGTGTTTTTCCCTTCCAGAAAAGCCATGACGTCTTTTACAAGGCGGGCATATTCCTCTTTGCTGATTTTACCGACACAGGGTGCCGTACACCTTTTTATCTGATACAACAGACACGGGCGTTCACGATTATGAAACACATTATCCCGACAGCAGCGCAACATAAATATTTTTTGAATAATATCCATAACCTGATTAACATCCGTAGCACTGGCATACGGTCCGAAATAACGGCAATGGTCATTGCGTTTGCCTCTGAATTTGCGCAAAGCCGGATATTCTTCGCGCAGGTTAAGCATTAAATGCGGATAAGATTTATCATCTTTAAGCAATATATTATATTTAGGATGGAATTTTTTGATGAGCTCATTTTCAACAACCAGTGCTCTGTTTTCATTCTCGACAATAATAAATTCCATTTTACGGACTTCCGCCACCATGCGCTGTAATCTGATAGTCAGTTGGTCTATGTGTGTATAGGCTACAATGCGCTTTTTAATGTTTTTTGCCTTGCCGACATACAGAACTTCTCCGTTTTCATTTAGCATGCGGTAAACGCCGGGAGCTTCGGGAGCAATCTTGACATTGCTGCGCAAAACGCTTAATCCTTTTTTAATATCAAACATTTTAATCAACAAACTCCCATGTTTTGCCGTTATAAACACAGTTGTGTTTTTGGTACTGCGGTTTTAAGATAAATATCGAACCTATGCCGCTGTAATCATAATACGTATTAATCAGATACGGATCAATCCGGTGCGCTATGACTTTTTTGCCGCGTTCTTCCCAATATGTATCCCAATAGATTTCTCCGAAAACGATTTTCGGTTTATATTTTCTTATCAGGTTATTCAAGTCGTCCCGAGGCGCGATACCCGTTTTTTCACCCAATACGTCTATCTGCCCCAAAAGAATGGCATAATACCCGGGGTTTTTGGCTTTCAGGTTAATAACCGAAAAATAGCCGTTAATTGCATAGTCGCACGGGGTTAATTCTTTAAACGCCAGTTCATGCCCGTTTAGCAGATGGTGTGTTTTTATTCCCACTTGATATGTTTTTTGGTAATTATACCAAGACATAAACAATAAATAAAGTATTCCAAGGACTGCCGATATATATTTTAACTTAACCGGTCTGTCCAAAAACATAACCGTAAGCATAACGGCTAAAATGAGCCAGAAAACAGAATAATGCAGAAAAGCCGAAAAATAAAATACCTTAAATATTGTTTCCAAGACAAACATGGCGGAAAAAAGCTTTTCTATATAAGTTCCTTTATGGAAAAAATATACAGATGCGAGGCCGGCCAAAGGCAGAAAAATATAAAATTCCAAATATTCTTTCGGCGGAAAGATAATGCGATGACCGGCAAAAATATCCGGAATATGCATGTTAAATAAAAAATTTGATTTCCAATAAATTAATAATGCATCATGATAATATAAATAGCCGGCAAAAGCAAAAAACAATCCGACCGGCAAAAGGCATGCATATAAAACATCACCGATTTTTATTTTATGAGTTAAGACGCGATATAATACATCGACAGCCGGAACCAAAAGGATTAACAATACTTTTTGTGTAAACATAAAACTGATGAAGAAACTTAAAAAACTGACGACGAGTTTTTGCAACCTGTTTTTCTCATAATAGCTAAATAAAGAATATAAACCGATGAAGAAAAACAAAAACATGAAAGTATCCGGTCTGTAATTAGTGGCCAGCATGACCGAATATGATGATATCATAATTCCGGCGAGGAACAGAACCGCAGTCTTTCCCGTTCCGTTGAGCTTTAGTATTTTCGCCTGATAATAAATTATCAAACAGATTATAAGAACACATAGGCTGTTAAAAAGGGAAAATATACCGGCAAAATTTATAAAATATGCGACCGGCAGGGCAGTAATATACCAGAGTAACGGATTATGATGTTGGAAAAAATCCCTGTAAGGAATATTTCCCTGCCATATCATCCAGGCGGCATTCAAGTGTTCCACGTTATCTCCGTTTGCTTTTACGACGATGCCGTATAAATATATGCAATAAACGGACATGACCGCAAAATAAATCCATAAAAATCTTTGCAGATATTTAATTTGCATACATCCATTCTCCTTTTTGCGTATTATAACGGCAATCTTTTCCCCGATATTCCGGTTTTAAGATAAAAAAGTCCGGAAACGGCGTCTGTATATAGTATTGTTCTATAACCTCGCGGGAAATGCTCTGCACGGGAACATTTCGCCCTCGGTTTTGTTCATAGCTGCTCCAATATATACCGCCAAATATCAATTTCGGCTTATATTTAAGGGTTAAAGCGGTTAAATCGGGAATAGGCGCTATTCCCATTGCCGAACCGACAAGGTCTATATGCCCGGGCATGGACCAATAATAATACGGATCTTTGTAAATAATGGATTGGTTGCCGAAATAGCTGCTGATAACATAATCGCACGGCGTAATGTTTAGAGCGAGGAAATGTACAAAACTGCGGTCATTTCCCCGTGCAGACAAATATTTTGAAGGAGAAATCCATGCAAAGTAAATGCATATGCCCAGGCAAATATATATAGCCGGAATGCTTTTTTTCATAAATTTTTCTAAAAGAACACTGTTCAAACAAACCGTGTAAATCATTAACGGCAGCATATAATACGGCGAAAGGGAAAAGTAGAAACTTCTTAAAAGGAGCTCTATGACAAATAAAATTGCGAGTATTCTAAAATAAGAATTTTGGTTGCGAAACAGAGATAAGATACTGATACAAGCCAAAATAACCGAAAATGCAAGCATTTGATAATCCGCTACATTGATTTTGTTGTAGCCGTAGTAATCCTGCATAACCGTATTAAAGAGATAATTGGATTTCCAGTAAATAAACAATGCATTTTGGCTGTATAAATAAGCCATAAAAAACAATGTTCCGAAAACAGGCAAAGCCAACGCGTACAAAATATGGTTAAGCGGCGTTTTACGGTGCCAAAACATATACAGACTTAAAATCCCCAAAACGGCATAAACGACAAGGATTTTTTGCGTAAACATAAAAGCGGCAAAAAATGCCAGAAAAGCCCGGACTAATTTATCCAATTTCGGGCTCTGCCAATATGAAAACAACTGATATAACCCTATGGCATAAAACAATGCCATAAATGTATCCGGATTAAAGTTGAAACAGTAAACGTAAAAAGACGGCGGGCATAATATCAGCAGACTCAGCAAAGAAGCATACTTTGAAGCAAAAAATCTCACACAGATTTTAAAAACCGTATAAAACGTTAAAATCCCTGTCAATATGCCGACAGCGTGGGCACTGTCCAAAAGAAACTTTATATCCGTCAATTCTCTGATTATCGGCGCAAAAATATACCACAACAGAGGATTATGATGTTGAAAAAAATCACGGTAAGGCACTTTCCCGTATCCGATAAGCCAGGAGGCGTGAATATGCTCCACGTTGTCGCCGTTTCCCGTCTCGGTATAAAACACTGTCCATGTTGCAAATGCAACGGCATAAAATATAAGCATCCACATGGCTGCTTTTGCCCCGGTGATGACTTTTTCCCGATTAATAAACATTCGTTCTCCTTTATAGCTTTGTGAAAAGTTTAGAGCACCAAAGTTAATAAGTCGATAAAATTAAATTAATTTATCTTTACTGCGGCAATATGAGGCAATCGGACAGCGGCAACATTCCGGGCGCTGGGCTTTGCAGATATACCTTCCGAACAAAACAAGCCAGTGGTTGGCATTGATAACGTATTCATCCGGCAAAACTTTGAGCAAATCAAGTTCAACAGCAAGCGGTGTTTTGCCTTTACTGAATTCCAACCGGTGAGAAATGCGCATAACATGCGTATCTACCGCCAGTGTCGGTTTATTAAACCATACGTTTAATACCACATTCGCCGTTTTCCGCCCAACGCCGGCAAGATTTTCCAGTTTTTCTCTGTCTTCCGGAACAATGCCGTTATATTTTTCAACCAAATCTTTACTCATGGAAATGATGTTTTTGGCCTTGTTGTTAAACAATCCGATACTGCGAATATGAGAAATAAGCTTCTCTTCGCCCAAATCTACCATTTTTTGCGGCGAATCGGCAATTTTGAACAAGGTTTCGGTTGCCCGATTGACACCTTTGTCTGTTGCCTGGGCAGATAAAATAACTGCCACCAGAAGCGTATAGGCGTTTGTATAGTTTAATTCGCACTGCGGATGAGGGTTTTCTTGCTGAAACACCCGCATAATTTCCAGTATTTCAGAAGGTTTTCGCGTCATGGTTTTATGCTTTCACGCCGCCTGCACCCGCCGCTTTCGGCGCATCGGCATCCAGCGGCCACCTTGGACGCGGCTTGAAATCCAGCGGACTGACAAGCCCTTTTCTGAATCGCTCCAATCCCGCCCAGGCAATCATAACGCCGTTGTCTGTGCAAAAACGTATCGGCGGTGCCGCAAAAATCAAACCGTTATCATCCGCAAGTTTTTGCAAATGTGCCCGCAGATAAGAATTTGCAGCCACGCCGCCGGAAACAACCAAATGTTTTCCGTTCGGATAATGTTGCTTAAAATAGCCGATTGCCCGTTTTAACTTACGGCAAAGGCAGTCTGTCGCCGTATTTTGAAAGCATGCGCAGATATCCGCAATATCATGGGGCGGGATGTCAGCATGCATAATATCGCCGTCAGGGGAATAGGTCTCAACAATTTTGCGCACGGCTGTTTTTAATCCTGAAAACGACAAATTGCAATCCGCGGTGCCGATGAGCGGACGCGGCAGAGTAAAACGCCGTTCATCCCCTGCTGCGGCAAGCTTTTCGACTGCCGGCCCGCCCGGATACCCGAGCCCGAGCATTTTGGCAACCTTGTCAAAGGCTTCTCCGGCAGCATCATCAATCGTAGTTCCCAGACGTTCGTAATCGTTTACGTCTTTAACGACTAAAATCTGGCAATGCCCGCCCGATACCAGCAAAAGCAGATACGGAAACTCCACATCGTTGGTAATACGAGCGGCCAGAGCATGCCCCTCCAAATGATTGACCGCAATAAACGGTTTGTTTAAAGCAACGGACAGAGCTTTTGCCGTCATCACACCGACGATAACACCGCCGATTAACCCGGGGCCTGATGCGGCTGCTACGGCGTCTATATCGTTTAAGCTGATATTTGCACGTCGGGAACATTGCTCCAAAATATCATCAATATGCTCCAAATGTGAACGCGCGGCTATTTCAGGCACAACACCGCCGAATGCTTTATGCTCTTCCTGTGACAGCAATGCTTCACCCAATATTTCTTTTTTATCGTTTACTATTGCGGCGGCCGTTTCGTCACAACTGCTTTCTATTCCCAAAACTATCATATTTCTACCCAAAAAGATTGAAGTTTATTTTTTTATTTTATAAACTATATTTTATAGAATGCAAATAACTATTACAACGGGGAGTTAAAAATGTCTGACAATGCGGCAAATTCTGCTAAAAAAAACACTCTTTCTTCAATTCTTAAATGGTCTGCGGCAATTTTGTCCGTCATTATTTTGGAAGCAGGAGGAATCGCAACAGCCGTTAAAATTGCAGAATCGAGAAATGCGGATAATACAAACCGGCTGCATGCCGCGCTTAACCGCATTGCAGCCAACGAAGCTGAGATTGCAAACTTAAATAAACTTTCGCAGCCTATTGCAGCCAACGAACAACAGATAGCAGCCAATGCCGGCATGCTTAATCTTTTGTCAGAAAGCTTAAATACTCTCAAAGCAGAAGTCGGAAACAAAAAAATTGATGTAGTTCAGCAGCAAATGGAAACATTGAATCACCGAATGGAAAGCGTTGAAGAAACCAAAAACGAAGAAGCTCTTGTGCTGAGCCTGGCTCTAATCATTAAAGAGAACGCTTTATATAACCGCAGTTTTGCGCAGGAAGCCGAAATTTTGGCCGAATTAGGCAAAAACCAAAAAAACATTGCCGAACAAATTCAAACAATCAACGGAATGAAGAATAAAAAAATTGCGGCGGATAATGAACTTATTGCGCAATTTAAACAAATTGAAGAAACGTTCAGTTTTGAAAAACCGGTAATGACAGAAAATGATTCGTCAGCTGAAAAAGAAAACCGCAGTGCCGTTTCCAAAAGCATAGAGCTGATTAAAGATACTGTCGCCGGCATAAACTTTGATAAAGTCGTCGTCATTAAAAAGGATAAAAAGACCGAAGAACAGAAACTTTTGTTGCAGACGTTGTCAGAGCTGGTTAATGCTCACAATTTTAAGGATGCTCTGGCATTTATTGAAAATAATCCGCAGTTTAACAATGCCGAAAACAGTGCTTTTGCCGCATGGCAGGAAGAGGTCAGGCAAAAAATCCGTTTTGACGGTGCCGTTTCCAAGATTATCGCCGCCGAACTCAGCGCCGTTCGGCAGGACTTCGGCAAAGCACAAAACTAAAACAATCTGAACGATGAGGCTGATATGATTAAATCAATTTTGAAACAAGCGGTTCTCTTAGCCGCGGCATCGCTGGTTTTTGCGGCGGCATATCCGAATGCTCGAATTGTTATAAAAACTGCCGAAGCATTTTATACATTGTCCGTTTATGAAATTATGCTGTATTTGTTCGGTACTTTTTTGTTGATAGAGCTGTTATGCCTCGGGCTGTGCCGGGTCGTAAAAACATTGAAACATGATGTGCTTATCTCCAACCATGCCTTTGCCGGTGATAAGGAAACTCTTGAACTAATGCAAACAGGTACGGATAAAATTGTTCTAAGCCGCAACCAGTTTGACGAAGCGGCTATTTTAATTGTCAAAACCATGAGCGCCATTACGGCAGGTCTGCTGGATGATGCACGCCGTCATCTTGCTAATCTTAAAGAAATTATCGGCGATGATGCGATAATTGATATTCTGATGCTCAAAATTTATAAGGGCGAAAAGAATTTTGACAAGATGGAGCAGCTGTCGCAAAAGCTGATGCAGAATGAGGATATCCAGCTCGTGGGCATGAAAGCGGCGCTGGAAGCACAAATGGAAAAGAAAGAGTTTACCGAAGCGCTGAAAACCGTCAATCAGGCTTTTGAAGTCCGGCAGGATTTATATTGGGTCATCGGCAGTGCCTTTTTGCTGCGCGCCAAAGATAACGACTGGCTCGGCGCGTTGGAAGTTTTGGAAGCCGGCATTGAAAAGAATATCACACCCGAGCAAAAAGCATCAAGATTAAAGGCCGTTGCGCTTTATGAGCTTGCCAAACAGGCCAAAGCCGAACATGATAAAACAAAATACTTTAAATTTATTACTCAGGCGTTGAATGAAAATAACAAGCTTATTCCCGCAGCGCTTGATTTGGCTCAGTATTACCTTAAAACCGACCGCCAGATTCGTAAAGCCGAAGGTGTTTTGCGCCGCATTTGGACTGAAAACCCGTGTTACGAAATTGCCGAAGCGTATCTTGACCTGTTTTGCAAAGATACCAAAGCCGAAAAAATCCAGCGCATGGAAAAGCTGGCATTGGCCAACAGCAAACGCCCGTCACTGAACAATTTAATTTTGGCGGAACTGTATATTAAGGCTAAAAAATATGCCAAAGCCAAAACCGAATGCGAAATATTCCTGCTTTCCAATCCTGCCACGCAAAAAATTGCTTCTATGTTAAAAGAGCTGGATATTAAGATGAACAAAAATCATCCGGAAAAAGCTAACGGCTTTGTCAGCTCAATCAAACATCGCCTGGCCGAAATGGGTAAAAGCGACAATATTGACAGCTGCCCGAAAGATTTTCAGTGGGTTTGCGCAAATTGCGGTCATGTTGAGGATGTTTGGCTGCCGATATGTCCTGACTGCGGGGAAATCGGACGCAATTACTGGCATCTTTATGTTGATAAAGCCGCGGCAGATATTGAGGAAATCTGAAAAAACGCTAACGTTCTCCTATAAATATATATTTGCAGGAGAGCAGTTATGACTAATGATGACTTAAAACATATTTGGCAAAAGAAATACGAAGCCGTTCCCGAACAGTTGAATAAATTAAAGCAAATTCCTTCTGCCGCTACGGCTTTCAATGCCAATATTGACGCGATTTTAAAAATCAGCGGCGCGAAATTAAAAGAGCTTTTGGTTGAAAATCAAATATCCGGTACTGAGCTTGCCGATATTAAACTCTCCTGCTTCAAAAAGCCTGCTGACGTTTTAATCGGTATTGTTAAGTGTTTCAGCCGCGGTATTGCCGAAGAGTGGGTAACGGAGGATATCTGCGTTTATAACTGGATGGCTGAAAATCTTGGTTATGACCGCTTGCAAATGGGCGGACAGGGCGGAATTATTGCCAACGCTCTGGCACTTCTCGGTATCAATAAAGTTATTGCGCATACGAACTCTCACCCCAAACAGCAGGCCGAACAGTTTTTGAACTTGCCGAATCTTTTCGGTATTGATGAAAGCAACAGCTTAAAGCAAGCTTCGCATATCTCGCGTGAAAACGATATTCCCCTTATCCACTGGATTATTGAATTTGACAAAGGGGACAGTTTTGTTTTAGACGGCATGACATTCAGTTGTCCCAAATCAAACCGGTTTATCGCCACCTATGACCCGCTGAATATGCGTTTGGTAATGAATGAAGGATTTGTCGAATATCTGAACGAAAATAAAACCGATTATCTCCTGATGTCAGGCTTTCACCCGTTGCTCAGCCATATGGGCGGACTGAACCTTGTTGAAAACGCCGTTCCCGTTATCCGTAAATGGAAACAGGCTAACCCCGATATGATTTTGCATTTGGAAATTGCGTCCACGCAGGATGTTGCGATTCGTAAAGCAATAATTGAAAAGATTGCTCCGTTGGCGGATTCTATCGGTCTGAATGAACGCGAAACGATTGATTTGCTTGAAATTACGGGGCAGGAAGCCTTGGCGGATTGCATAGAGAAAGAAACGAACAGCTGTAATCTGTTTGAAGCCGTCAAGTTTTTGAAAAATAAGCTTAACGCCAAACGCATCCAGCTCCATATGTTCGGCCTGTACCTTACTCTTCAAGACAGCCGTTTCCCCTACACCCCCGAGCAAAATCTCAAAGGCATGATGACGGCTGCTGTTGTTTCGTCAAGCAAAGCGTTTAACGGCGAGCTTGCCAAATATGAAGATGTGGCAAAAACATACGGTATGCCTGTTTCCGACCAAGGGTTGAAAGAGCTTTCCGCCTTGGCGGATATGCTTGGCAAACCCGAACTCTTGGAAACAGGACTATGTGAAATTGACGGCATATATGTGAGCGCTGTCCCGACCATCCTGATTGATAAACCTAAAACCCTTGTCGGCATGGGCGATACGATATCTTCGGTTTCTTTGCTTGCGGGAAGATAACGCCTGCCGAACCGGAATATCAGATAAGTAAAAGGGAATATGCTCCCGACGTTTGCCGTGTCGGGAGCATATGTTGTTAATACAGATTTCCTCTAAACTTTAAGCTTACATCTTTTGTTTTTCCTGTTTTCTTATGCTTCATTTTGACATATAATGTGTCCTCCGTTTGTCCATATGTGTTATCACTGTAATAAACTATTGGAATATAACTTCCATATTGACAAGTCGCGTTTCCCGAGGTTCCGGAGTACTCCAACTTTCCATTTCGAATGCTTACACTTCCTATGGTCACATTAATGTCTTTTAGCTTTATTGGCCGGCTGCTAAGTCCATACGCAAACTCTATTGCTTCAAAGTAATCATAAATATTGTGTCCCGAACTGATTGCCTGACCTAAGTTATTGACCAATTCACCTGTGACGTTGTAACCATTATAAGTGCATTGGTAACCCGTACCCTGGTTAGTATTGTTGGGGCTTATCTGTCCTGAAATCTTATAGCTTTCTGGCCATTTGATTGTAGAACAAGTAGTTCCATGATAAGTATGCGAAATATAGTCCGCCCCGCTGCCTTCATATGCACCGGAAGAACATCCCGTCACTTTGTAGCAGCCGCTTTGGATATTATAACTAAACCATTCACCCGGATCTTCCTGATAATAACCGCTCGGGCATGTCAGCGTTCCACGAGCAAGCTTGACTTTCCATTCATCCTCTTCAGGTTGCACGCAATAATGTATATCCGTCGGGCTGGAAAACGAGAAAGTATATCCGGAATTACCACAGAAATCATATGTGCTGTTCGCATTTTTAACAACTGTGAGTCCCGCCATTATTTCGTCTACCAGCAGTTTACATGGTTTACTATTCACATCGCATATGCCGGAGTAATAAGTATCATCATGCTTCGGAGATTCACTCAAAGTCATACCAAACGTCATACTATCACTATTGCATGTGACTTGACGTTTTGATGTTTTTAGTACCAGATTCTGCTGATTACTAGTCCCCGAAGTAGAACATTTGAGGCGTAATTTATTTACATTATCTCTAGAGCTTTCAATCGTCACGGTCATATATTTAAGTGGCTTATAACATTTAAAGTTTTGTGGTGCATAGGTCGCAACCGCCTTAACATTGGTATAGGCCTGATTTCTGAATGGCGAGACACAGCCTGTTACATGATAACAGGTCTTTCCGTTTTGGACAGAAGTTTCACGCAAGAGACGCCCATCATTCGGTATTTCTTCAAAATAACCGTTCGGGCAGCCTGGGTCATCAGTGATACCTTGATCGTGGAGG
>CAXHMA010000011.1:0-8455 GCA_964017825.1 uncultured Alphaproteobacteria bacterium
CTGGCCGCAACGCCTCTACCTTGCGCTGAAGCTTTCTTAAATTTTATGTCCGCTGTGAGATGAACTTTTTCTGTTTATTTTTTCTCCTCATGCTCCTCCATACACAAAAACATGGCGGAGTAAAATAATGAATCATACGCGCAGCCGTAATAAACCAATAAAATTGATAAAAAAATAAAAAACGCGTAAAAGATGCTGTAAAATAACATATAAATAAATCTAAAATATAAAAAATATGTTGATATATTAAAAAAGATGTGTTTATATAATCGCAAGTTTTAACCTTTACGCATCGTGGGGAAATATGACTGATAATTTACTGGCTGAATATCTCTATAACCATATACGCACCGCTTGCCAAGAATATTTGCCCTTTGCCGATGACGATATTAATCAATGCACAACCAGAACCCTTGCCGTCGCTAATGCTCTCTTTAATAACGCTCTCCGCATTACTCGTAACCAATCTTCCCTTATTACTTCCAATAATGGAACACCTATCTCTCTTAAAATTAATTTAAGCTTTTTGGATGAATTGAGTGAAATAGTTACTTCTTCCTATTCGCTTACACAAAAAGATAATCTCGTAAAATCTCTTATAGAAAATATTACCCTTAGCCATAAATTTTTCCGCAAATCTTATCTGAAGTCTGATGGAACGGCTGTATTAATGTGGGAAGAGTAAAAAATAAACCGCCTGATGTCGTCAGGCGGTCTATTTCTAAGGATCATTCTTTCGGAAACGAAGAAATGTGCTGCTTAACAACTGCATACGCAACACTTTCAGCATTGAGATTACATTTGTTTCCTGAGCTCAGCATGTTCTGCATAACAGAATCATCTGTAAGGCGAGCCAAGGCACGGTCAATCATTTCTGTCTCTTTACATGGTACAAAGGCATGCAGCGCCTCGGGATGAACATCGCGCACATTGTCGTGGTGGCGGATTTTGCTTGGCAAATCAGGCTCACAGATAATATCGCCAAGCTTTTTGAACAAAGCGATATCAATATTTGCATCAGTCAGGACGGGCGGGTAGACCTTATCTATAAGGAAAAAAGTCAGAGCCATATCCTGAACATAAGGCATCCCGTCTTTTACGGAACGAGAGGGAAAACCTGTTGTTTGATGAAAGTCAAACTCGTTCAGAAGACTGTCTCCATGCGCTTTTGCATCAAGACAGAGATAGATGAAGAGCTCCTGAGCATACATCGGATCGCAAAAGCAAATCGGCTCAACGGTGCAACCATGCGCAAAGCGGCGGAACAAGCGTGTGTTGGCGCATATGAGCGCAAACAAACCGAGGCGAAAATCATCGCTTCGCAACAGTTCTTGTTCCTTCTGTGCCAGCTTCTGTAAATAATAGCTGAACAAAAGAAGTTTTTTATCCATACGACATACATTTAGTTATAAAAATACATTACCGGACAAACGATATTACTTAGATGACATAAAGTCAAGAAAGATTTTGATAGTAAATTAAGCTTGATTCGCCGTGCTTTTTGTGCTATGCTCTGCAACATCTTATATGATTTTGTGAGGAATTATGCAGACTTTTCCGAAGAACTTTTTCCCGCTATTGATGATATATCTTAAAATTTTTAAATGGCGGATTGTTTTATTTTTTGTTTTGATGACATTGGCGGCAACACTTTATAACTTAAATATCCGTTTTTTTTCCGATATTGTCGGCGCAATAAAACTTGATAACCCCGATAGTGTGGACATTATGTTGTATGTCTACTTATTTGCCGGGTGCAGTGCGGCGTCTGTTTTTGCCGGTCGGTTTGCGGATTACTTTACTGACAGATACTTTCTTATTCCCTGCAAAAGCCGGATGGAACAGGATTTGTTTGCGTATCTTTTGGGGCATAGCTACGAATTTATTACCTCCAAGCAAAGCGGCATGCTGATTGCGCAAAAAAATGAAGTTAAGAAACTGCCTGAGATGTTAGGCAGTTTTAAGTGGGATGTGGAAATCATTTTGGATATCCTTGTTAAAACAATTATGCTGATGTTGATTTCGCCGCTTATCGGGCTCGGGTATTTTGCGCTGGGAGTTTTGGTGATTTATCCGGGGCGGTATTTTAGTAATGCACTGATGAAAGCCAATAAGAACCGGGCGAAAATTTTGGCCATTGTCAGCGGGCGGGTGTTGGATACGGTTAATAATCTGGAAATTGTTAAACAATTTGACAATGTTGAGTATGAAAAACAGCGGCTGCGGCCTTTGTTTTTGCAAAAATACAATGCTGTCATTAAGTCTACGGGGCTGTTTTTCAAGCAATATACCGCTGTTAGTGTGGCGGTCAGCTGCTCCTCTTTTATATTGTTGTTGGCGGCGGTGTATTTTTGGAGCGCGGGGCGTATCACCACTGCCGATGTTGTTTTTGTGTTGATGACCTTAACCGGCGGGCTGAATCAACTGGGAATGCTGTTTGATAATTTTCAATATCATAAAACGATGATTGCCAAAATTGAGCAAGGGTTGGAACCTTTTGCCGTGTCGCACGGGATTGTTGATGCGCCGGATGCGAAAGAGCTTAAAGCCCAAAACGGGAAAATTGAGTTTAAAAACATAACTTTTGCCTATAAAGGAAAGCGCAAGCCGGTGTTTAAGGGCTTTAACCTGACGATTAATGTCGGTGAGAAAGTGGGGATTGTCGGGGCGTCGGGTTCGGGGAAAACGACATTGGTTAATTTGTTGCAACGAGCGTATGAACTGCATGAGGGAGAGATTTTGATTGACGGGCAGAACATCGCCGCAGTGACGCAGGAAAGCTTGCACCGAAATATCAGCCTTATTCCGCAGGATACGGTGATGTTTAACCGCAACATTGGGGCAAACATCGCGTTCGGTGCAAAGTCTGCAACACAAAGGCAAATAGAGCTGGCGGCAAAGAAAGCCTATGCTGATGAATTTATCAAAGCCAAAGACGGCGGATATACAAGTTTTGCAGGTGACAGAGGGTGTTTGCTTTCGGGCGGGGAGCGGCAGCGGATTGCGATTGCGCGGGCAGTTTTGAAAAAAGCACCGATTTTGATTTTGGATGAGGCAACTTCTGCACTTGACAGCGAATCGGAGCAGCTTATCAACAAAGCGCTTCAAAACATTATCGGCAAACAAACGGTGATTGCGATTGCACACCGCTTGTCCACACTCAAAAACATGAACAGGATTATCGTGTTGGATAAGGGGAAGATTGCCGAAGTCGGCCGTTTTGAAGAACTGATAGAAAAAGGCGGTAAATTTGCCAAACTCTATTATGCTGAACGGAAGAAAAGCGGAGGTCAAAATGCTTGATATTAAATACGAAGAATTAAAACAGGCCTCCGCAAAATCGGCGTTGCATTTTTTCTTTGATGCCTGCAAAGGCTTTCGCTGGATATTTATTTTTGATATAGCATATTCGTTTTTAAACAGTTTATCCAAGATTTTGGTGGCGGTTTTATTTGCCAAATTGATTGATTATTTCTCAACCATAACGATTGCCGAGTTTTCGTGGCAGATGGCGATGCTTTATGTGGGCGGGATATTTGGGCTTTTTCTCTTTACAAACTCGTGCCGATATATCCGCGAAACGACGGATGAAAAAGCGCGGTCGCTTGTCGGCTGGCGGGCACAGGAATACGCACTTTCATACGTTGCCAAACAGTCTTCCGCTTATTTGAAAGAGCAGAAATCCGGCGCTCTCGCGCAACGGATAAACAACTTTGGCGACAACTGCTGGGCGCTGTTTTTAAGTTTCCAACGCGTTACCTCGTGTTTCTGGCTGATTGTTATTCCTCTTTTTATTATCGGCAAGACGGATTTGGGCATATTGTTTCTTGTGTTGGCGTTCGGGGGCTTGTTGGTTTTGTTTTCAGTTTATGCCTCAAGGCAATCTGCCGCGCTTTATAAAGAAAGCGAGCAGAAGGAAACCGCATTTAACGGCGAGGTGGCGGACGCGTTAAGCAATATCCTTTTAATCAAGATGTTTGGCGCGGAGCGGCAGGAAAATGATAAGCTTAAAAATGATATTGAGGTTGTCAATTCGTATAACATCCGCAAAAGCAAGATTAACAACATTATCCGCGGCGGGCAGGAGGCTTTGATTGCGCTGTTTCAAATTACGATTCTCATCATTTCGCTTTATTTATGGCACAAGGGGATAATTAAAGCGGCGGATGTTATTTTGCTGTTGCTCTTGCTAAATGACTTTTTGCCGCATTTCTCAAGATTGCTTTTTGATGTAACGCTTGTTCGCAATAATTTGGCAAAGCTGGATTATTCCGTTGCTTTGCTACGGGAACCGCTCAGTATTGTTGAAGCGCAAAATGCATGTCCGCTTAAAGCCGACAAAGGAAAGATTGAGTTTCAAAATATCCGCTTCGGTTATGAAGCGGGAAAAGAGGTGTTTAATGATTTTAACCTGACAATTAAGAGCGGCGAAAAGGTTGGGATTGTCGGGCGTTCTGGCGCCGGAAAAAGTACGCTTATCAATCTGCTGCAAAGAAACTATGATGTTTCCGGCGGCAGGATTTTGCTTGACGGGCAGGATATTAAAGAGGTGACGCTCGGGAGTTTGAAACGCTCATTAGCGGTTATCGCCCAAGACAGCGTATTGTTTCATCGGCCGATAAAACAAAACATCTCGTTCGGCAATCCGGAGGCGACAATGCGGCAAATTAAAGCGGCGGCGGAGCTGGCGCAGGCAGAAGGTTTCATTGCCGAAATGCCGCACGGGTATTTGACAATCACCGGCGAGCGCGGCGTGCAGCTTTCGGGCGGTCAAAGGCAGAGAATTTCGATTGCAAGGGCGGTTTTGAAAAAAGCACCGATTTTGATTTTGGACGAGGCAACTTCTGCGCTTGATAATGAAACCGAAAATGAAGTAATTGACGCCATAAACGGGCTGATGAAAGGCAAAACGGTTATTGCAATCGCGCACCGCTTGTCAACGCTTAAAAATATGGACAGGATTATCGTGATTGACAACGGGAAAATCATAGAGGAAGGAACGCCAGAGCAGCTTTTGGATAAAAAAGGCAGATTCGCAAAACTTTGGAATTTACAGAAAGGATAAAAATGGTCAAGCATTGGTCACAAGTGGAATATTTACACGAAAGCGTTAAAAATCCGAATATCATCATTAAAGGGACAAAGAGCTATTACAGCAATGCGTATACGCCGGATTTTGAAGATTATGTCGTGCGATATCTCTATGGCGATGATTATTCTAAAAGCCATTTTGAACCGCCTTTTTCATATGATAAGCTCTATATCGGCAATTATGTCTGCATCGGGGCGGAAACGGTTATTTTAATGGGCGGAAACAATACGCACCGTATGGATTGGTTTTCGTCTTATCCGTTTATGGAAAAAATTAATGAGGCATATATTGCCAAAGGCGATACGGTAATTGGCGACGGTGTGTGGATCGGCATGCGGACAATGATTATGCCGGGGGTACACATCGGTGAGGGCGCGGTTATTGCTGCAAATTCGGTTGTTACCAAAGATGTTGAACCATACGCCATAGTCGGCGGAAACCCGGCACGGGCGATTAAAAAGCGCTTTGATGATGAGACGATTACAGAACTGCTGTCCTTGAAAATATATGACCGCAGCGAAGAAGTAATTAACAAGCTAATACCTTATCTTTGCAACAATGATTTAAATGCCCTGAAACAACAGTTGAAATAATGCGTTGTTTTGCTTGACTGTCAATTGATAAACATATAGGTTATAGGGTATATGATAAGGAGGATAAAATGAACCATTGTATAGATTCCAAAGCTCTGCACAACCGCCTGAACCGCATTGCAGGGCAGATTAACGCTATCAGCCGCATGGTGGATGACGGGACGCCGTGTGAGGAAGTGTTGTCGCAAATCAATGCCGCAAAATCAGCATTGCACAAAGCGGGGCAGATAGTGTTGGAGGGACATTTAAATTGTTGTGTCCGTGAAGGGATTCAACATGGCGACGCGGATGAAACGATTAAAAAATTTGCCAAAGCAATAGAACGCTTTTCCAATATTTAATTTTATCGTACGTTTTTTGTCAATGTTATTTTTTTGCTTGACACCATACCATATGGGGTATATAGTATTAATAAAGTTAAAATAATGAAAGGTTTTGATGTGATGAAAGAGGTTATGGAATTTTTATCCGGCGTTAGGATGACAATTTTATCAGCGGTGTTTTTGCTTATCAGTTTAGGGTTTATGTTGTATGGTGTTGGACCTGTTTTCAATCCGGCTTGGCTGACTGTCGTTATCTCCGGTACACCGGTTGTTTATAAAGCTTTCAACCGTCTTATTTTTTGTCGTTGTATTTCCTCCCCGCTTTTAATTACCATAGCCATGATTGCTGCGATTATCATCGGCGAGCTTTTTGCCGCCGGCGAGGTAGCATTGATTATAGCAATCGGCGAACTTCTGGAAGACGCGACGATAGACAAAGCTAAACGCGGTTTAGGACGTTTGTTGGAACTGACGCCGACGAAAGCTTGTAAAATCTTTACAAACGGCAGCGAGAAGACTGTTGAACTTACGGATATTAAAAAAGGCGATATTTTGCGTGTGCTTGCCGGAGAAACCATTCCTGCCGACGGTGTTATTGTCAAAGGTTCAACATCCGTTAATCAAGCAACACTGACCGGCGAATCTCTGCCGGTTGACAAGACTGCGGGCGATTTGGTTATGGCCGGGACGGTCAACTGTTACGGCATGATAGAAATGCGGGTTGGAAACGTTAAAAATACTTATTTGCAAAAAATGATTAACCTTGTTAAAAAAGCAGAAAGTGAAAAGGCACCGACCCAGAAAATCGTGGATAAATGGGCGGCCGTTCTTGTTCCATCTGCTCTTGCCATTGCGGCTTTGACTTATTTATTTACCGGAGAGGTTATTAGAGCGGTAACTGTTTTAGTGGTATTCTGCCCGTGTGCATTGGTGCTTGCCACGCCGACTTCAATTATGGCGGCTGTCGGGCAAGCGGCAAAACGCGGCGTTTTGATTAAATCCGGCGCGGTGCTTGAAGAAATGGGAAACGTCGACACGGTCGTTTTTGATAAAACCGGAACACTGACAACCGGAGAAATTGTCGTCTCTGATGTTGTGATTGTTGCAGAAGATATGACTGTTGAGAAAGTATTACAACTTGCCGCGAGCATTGAAAAATATTCAGAACATACATTGGCAAAAGCGATTATTTGCAAGGCTTTTGCAGATAATATCAAATTAAGTGATGTTGAAAATTTTCAAATGCAGGCAGGAAAAGGCGTTAGAGGTAAGATTAATAATCATTTGCTTATTGCCGGTAATATGAGCTTTATTCAAGAAAATGATATCGCCGTTACCACAGCGGCAAAAAACGTCATTGAAAAATTATCCGGTCAGGGAAAAGCATTGGTTATTGTTGCTTATAACAATCAAATTATCGGCATAATCGCGCTTACCGATACTGTTCGTTCGGAAGCAGGCGCAACACTTGCAGAGTTAGAAAAGCAAGATATTAACACCTTATTATTAACGGGAGATAACAGTATTACTGCTGCACAATTTGCTAAAGCTGTTAATGTCAGGCAGGTGTTTGCAGATTTATTGCCTGATGATAAAGTAAATAAAATTGTATCCTTACAAAAAAACGGGCACAATGTCTGTATGGTCGGCGATGGTATCAACGATGCGCCGGCACTCAAAACGGCAAATGTGGGTATAGCTATGGGACACATCGGCAGCGATATTGCGATTGACGCTGCGGACATCGCTTTAATTAACGATAATATTAAGAGCTTGCCTTATCTTAAAGAACTTTCACTGTTAACCATAAAGACAATTAAGATAAATATTGCAATATCCATGATATTGAATACTATCGGTATTATCCTTTCCGTATATGGCATATTAACGCCGGTAACCGGCGCCGTAATGCATAATCTGGGCTCAATTTTCGTTGTATTAAATGCCGCAAGGCTGTATGACAAAAAATTATAAAGTCTCATTTAAAAGAATTTGTGTCCTTAAATATTCTTTTTCATCAGAGGGATTGGCAATTAACAGCTCTTCAGGGTTAAGTTTATAGTCCTTGATGAGCTGTTTAATTTTTTGCTCCATAACATTCGGATAATCTGTTCCGGCAATAATATTGTAAATGTTCAGCAAAAGAGCTTGAATATTTTCTATGCTTAAATCTTTATTGTTAAAATTAGGCAGAGGATTTTGACGCCGAAGCTGCCGCAAAGCGCTGTAAAATAGTGTGGAGGACGTATGAATTATTTTTTGAAAAATACGCTGGTAATCGTCGGGCGGATAATACAATTTGCTTTCGCACTCATTATATATTGCTTTATAAATTGATTCTAATTTTGTAAATTTAGCGTCATTGTCTGACATGTTATTCTCCTTGTACATATTTTTCTGGTTGTGTATATGTATTATTTCTCTATTATATAAATAAATTTTATAAT